>CAVRZV010000014.1:0-354065 GCA_963725785.1 uncultured Bacteroidales bacterium
TCCCTGCTCCACCCGCACGGCTTCAAAAAAAACGACGGAGCTAAGAATGCCCGGGCATCCCTGGCCCCGTCAAGGAGAAACCGCGGATGCGATCTAGCTCAACACCGGCTCCTTATTCGGATTGATCTTCTTGAACTTAGCCAGCAGGGCGTCCTTGTCCTCTTTCCGAGTTGGATCGGGGACGATGCTGTCGGTCGGGCAGACGCTGGTGCACTGCGGTTCGGCGAAGAAGCCGATGCATTCCGTGCACAGGTCGGGGTTGATCATGTAATGATCCGCCCCCTCGCTGATGGCCGTATTCGGGCACTCCGCCTCACAGGCACCGCAGCTGCTGCACTCATCATTGATCATCAACGCCATGGATGCTCTCCTCCTGCTTCGCGCGTCTTGCCGCGCGGGGTTAGTGGAAACCGCGAGCCACTGCCGTTACTATAGGCAAATATGTGGTGGCCGGAAAGGGAAAAACGCCGTCACCGGCCCCACGTCCGGAAAGGCGTGTTCTTTCGAACAATATCGCGAGTCGTCGGTGTCTCGCCCCGGCTCACGCCTTTGCCGGCCGCATCCGGATCTCCCGTACCGGGTAGGCGATCTGGATATCCCGCTCGCGAAAACGCTCCAAGAGCGCCCGATAAACTTCGTACTGCACCTGCCAGTAGTCTTCCGCCTTGCACCATGGCCGCAGGGCGATCCGGACCCCGGCGTCCGCCAGGCTCACGATGCCCACCTCCGGCTCCGGTGTCTTGAGAATTCGCCCGTTCTGCATCAGAATCTCGCGGATAGTTCCCAGCACCCTCTCCTGGTCCTCCGCGTATCCCACCTCCACCGTCAGCGGCACTCGGCGCTCCTCGGTGTAATTGTAGATGATCTCACCGACGATCCTGCGGTTCGGCACGATCACACGCGCGTCCTCCAACGTCCGGAGAATGGTCGTCGTTAGGTTGATGGCCTGCACCTGCCCCCGCACGGTGCCGATCTCGATGTAATCGCCGATTCGGAACACGCGGGAAAACATGATGCTCAACCCGGCGGCGATGTTTCCGAGGACTCCTTGCAGCGCGAGGCCGCCGGCCAATCCCGCGACGCTGAGGCCCGCCACCAGCGCCGTGATCTGCACACCGAACTTGTCGAGAGCCAGGATAGCGGTGAAGAGCAGGACCACGATCTTGGCCGCCCGCACCAGCAGATGCTGTAGATGCTTTTCGAGTGAGGTCTTACGGAGGGAGCGTTCTACGAATCGCCCCACGATCCGCGCGCAGACAAATCCGGTGGCAAGAATCGCCAGCGCGGCGAGCACTTGGAAGCTGTACCGGATCGAAAGATCCACCACGAGGTTCGCGATGTTGCTGGGATCCATGGCCGCCCTCCCCTATCGAATACCAGATGAACTTACGAGGTCGTCGAACGCCTGTGCTGCTCGGACGCCGACCGAATGAAGCGCTGCGCCCCTCGCGCGTCGTCGGTGCGCCCCGCGGCCTGGACCGCGTCCCGGACGCCTGGAGTGCCAGGGCGCGTCGGGAGCCGAATCGCCTACCGCCACGTCCAGGGGTTCAGATAGTACCGACGGACGAAACCGGTCGTGAGGTCCGGATGCATCCGTAACCGGTTCCCGACCAGATCCACTATCGACACCGCCAGCAGCCCCGGGAGCACCAGGACGGAGAACAGCAGGCTCCCCACGGGGATTTCGCTCCGCGCCAGGCTCTGGAGGACCGGAACGCCGCACCAGCGGGCCAGGTAGTACCATGCGCCATACACCATGGTCAACGGAAGGCATGTGCAGAGCGTCATCACCTCAAAGGCGCGATCCCACCCAGGAGAGAGAGAAAACCGATCCCGCGCGGTGCCCGCCCCCCGGTACGTATGGACGACACCGGGTCGCAGCCCTTCGATCCCCCATTTCACCATCAGATAGGAGATCACGTAGACGGAGATGGCGGCAACGTCCGGGACGGACCGGAAGTGGGTCGGGTGTCCCGGTGGATACAGCGCCTTGATGGGGAGGGATCGGATCGCCCTCCCCGAGTCCCCCGCCTTGAGCAAGATCTCGGTCTCGGTCACATACCGCTCCCGGCGGAGGGAGAGGGACTCGATCGCCGCCAGCGGATACAGGCGGAACCCGCATTGCGTATCCTCGATGAACTGATTGGCGGCTAGGGAGATGAAGAAGCGCGCCACCACCATCGAGTTGTGCCGGTGGCGTGGGATGTGGTCCGGAGCCCCCATCCGCGAACCCGTCAGGATCGCGTGGGGGTGATCGCGGTGGACCTCCAGAAATACCGGGATGTCATCCGGATCGTGCTGCCCATCGGCGTCGAGCGCGATCACCGCCGAGAGTCCGCGTCTCCGGGCCTCGGCAAAGAGGACACGCAGGGCGTTGCCCTTCCCGCGATTCTCCGGAAGCACGATCACCGAGGCCCCGGCATCCCGCGCAACCTGCGCGGTCCCGTCGGTCGAGCCATCGTCCGCGACGATCACGGTCTGAACGTGGCGAAGGGCTCCCCTGATGGCTGCCGCAATCATCTCTCGCGCATTGTAGGCGGCGATGATCGCGGCGACCGACGCGTGTCGAGTCATGCGCTGGCCTCGACGATCCGGGCGGCGACCCGCATCCCAGAGTAGGCGGCTGCCAGCACCCCACCACCGGCCTCCGCCCAGTGTCCCGCCAGATGCAGGTTGTCAATCCCGTGCCGGATTCGGGGCTGGTCAGGGGTTTGGTCCCAGCCGTACGCTGCGCCCCCTGCGTTCCGGGTGTACCGTTCCAGCGTCGGGGGCGCGGCGGCCTCGCTATAGACCACCCGGCCCATCAACCCCGGTAAGACCCGCTCGGCTTTCCGAAGCAGGTGGTCGAGACAAGCCCCCTTCTCCCACGCCCAATCGCACGGGTAGCCGTGAGGAATGAGTTCGTGGACTATCAGCACGTCATGGCCCGGAGGGGCCAGGCTGGAGTCCTCGACCGTCGGGATCGTCACGCCAAGCGCATCCGCCTCGGAAAACGGCACATATCGGTCCAGAAGCGTATCGAGATCGAACCCCCCGAAGGATCCGATGCTCGAGGCGTCATATCGCCCGGTGTCCTTGCGGACGCCCGCATACGCGATAAAGAACGACGGCGAGAGTGGTCGCTCGCGGGCCTCCGCCAAGACCGCCCCGCCCGTGTCCCCCCCGATCAGCCGTCCGAAGGTCTCCCGGAAATCCGCGTTTGACACCACATGGCGCGCTGGGAACTCCGCGCCGTCGTCGGCCAGAACTCGGGCGCACCGCCCTCCTTCGAGGAGGATCCGTGTGGCGGGCCGGCCAAGCCACACCTCGCCCCGCGCGAGCCGGATACCCTCCACCAGAAGATCGGGAAGCCGCTGATGTCCGCCGGCCGGCCGGTAGGCGCCGGACCGGAAGTAACTCATCACCAGCGCGACCATGCGGGTCGCGGCGACCTTCGCCGGGGGCGACCCCAGAAACGGGCAGCGATCGGACAGGATGGCGGACAACTGCGCGTCCCGGATATCCTGCTGAAGCAGATCGGCGTAGGTCAGGTGACCGCACCGCAGCAGAGCGGGGGGAAAGACGCCGGTGTGCGTCTTCCCGGTTTTGACCTCGTCCATCATAGCTTCTATCGCGTCATAGATCGCCCCGGCGCGTTGGAAAAAGGCGGCAATGCCGCGTCGCTCGGAGGGAAAGCGCTGGGACAACCGATCGATGTACGCCGGCAGACTCGCGTCCACCTGAATGGTCACCCCGGGAAACCGACTCACGCGGATCGGGTCCAGACGGATCGGGGTCAACCGACCGTCCACGCCCAAAGCGCGCAGGAGCCACGTCAGCAAGCCGTCCGGATCGAGGCCGGCCACGCAGTCCACCGCGGAATCGAAAATAAAGTTGTCCCGACGAAACGAGGTCAAATACCCCCCCGGGGCCGCCGCTTGTTCGAGCACAACGACTTTCGCGCCTTTGGCCGCCAACATGCCGGCGCAAGCGAGGCCGCCAATTCCGCTGCCGATGACGACGGCGTCCCATTTCACGACGCGTTTCCCGCTTTCCAGTTGGTTGTCACCAGTGCCGGCAAGAGGAGGATCGTGGAGGCTAGACAGAAGACGGCGCCAAGGCACAGGACAGCTCCGATGGAGGCAAGGCCGCGGTAATGGGTGGTGATAAGACTGCCGCAACTCACAAGGGTCGTGAGGGCACAGAGCACAATGCTTCCGCCAACGGAACGCACGGCGTTGGAGCCCAGCCGGGAACCCTCCTCGAGGTGCGCCTGCACAAGGTAGATCCCGTAGTCCACACCGAATCCGAAGATGAGAGCGATTCCCGCGACATTAAAGAAGTTAAACCGTAGCCCCACTATCCCCATGGTCCCCACGGTGAGGATGGTTCCGACGGTGACGGGAAGCATGACCTGCCAGACGCGCTGCCAGCTCCGAAAATGAAACCGGACGATGAGAAGGTTCGCAGCGAAGGAGAGAAACACGGCAATCCCCGCCTCCCACAGGATCGTCGCCCGGATCTCGTCCAGGAAGATGGCCGGTCCGACAAGACGGAAATCTGCTCCCAGGCGGCGAACATCTGCCTCGAGGGCCGACAATGTGGCCCGGTCCCAGCCCGGTCCCGGCGACGTCAGGTGCGCCGCGATACCTCTCCGGTCGGGATTGTAATAATAGGACCCCCGTGCATCCTGCGCGCGGGAAAGCTCCCGAAGGCCGACGACCTCGCGCGAGGCTAGGGCCCGGGCAATCCCCGCCGCGTAGCCGTCCAGGGAAGTGTCCGCGACCAATCCCTGACGGCTCGTCTCTTTCCCAATGAGGGATGCGAGGTCTGGACCGGTGAAGGTTCCCGCGAGGCCCTCGGCAGAAAGGCGCGCCAGGATTTCCCGCTGCCGATACGGCGGAGGAAGGAGCATCCCCGCAGAAGAGAAACTGCCCACGCTGGCACTGGCCCGCCATCGTTCGCCTTGTCTTTCCAGGGCATCGAAGTGTAGGGCAAGCTGCTCGTCTCCCGAAGCCCGCGCGACGACGAAAAGGGGTTCCCCTCGCCTTCCGAGCACTCGCTGGATCTTCTCTTCCACGGCCTGAACGGCGCTCTCCCTGAGTCCCAGGGAATCCAGCGTTGCATCGAACCGGACCTGCGCAGCGCCCGCGAATCCGAGAGCAAGCAGCACGGCGAAGCACGTAAGGAGTGCCCGCCTGTTCCGTTCGACGAGGCGTGCCGCCCAGCTTGCTCCGAGGTCCACGGGCCGGCCGGCCGGGAGAAGCGTCGGCCGGCGCTTGGCAAGCCAGGAGAGGAGCGCTGCCATGAGCACAAGCGTGGCAAAAAGGCAGAAAAGGATTCCGAACCCCGCCACGACGCCCAATTGGTGCATGCCACGAAAGCTGGTGATGACCACGGAAAAGAACGAGACGGCGGTCGTGAGGGCACTGCTGCAAATCGCCTTGCCCGTTCCCACCAGGGTTCTCTCCAGGGCCCGCAGGGGGCTTGCGTCCAGTCGGTAGCACTCCTCGAACCGCCTGTAGACCTGGATCATGTAGTCCACAAACAGGCCGATCAGCATCGCGGCCACGATGCTGGTGACGATGTTGAGGGTTCCGTACAATACGTAGGCGAGCAGGAGGGTCCATGCCAGGGCCGCGAATAGCGTGACCACGAAGATGCAGAGCACAACGATGGATGGACGGAACGCGTAATACAGAAGGAGCACTATCAGAAGCAACGAGGTGGCAAAGGAGAAGACCATGTCGTGCCAGATGACGGATACCGCTTCGGCGCCCCGGGCGTATCCCCCCGCCAGACCGATCCGCATATCCCCCGGATTTCCCTCCAGCTCGACCGCCTGCGTTGCGATCCGGCTCACCTCCCTGTGCAGTGCGCGCACGAAGGACATGTCCCGCGTGGAGCCGCGGGGGCGGACCATGAGGAGGGCGAGCCTGTGGGATTTATCCAGGTAATACCCGGTGGAGAGATCGAGGCCCTGTACGGGAAGACGACTCATCAGCGCCGTCTTGGACCAGCTCTCTGATGTTTAGGGGATCCCGCCGGATTGCTTCGGCGTCGAAGGGCGAGGCCAAGGGCGAAAGGAGGACTTCCTTGTTCTTCCGGATCTGATTTCGAACCCCCTCAGGTGTCAGGCGTTCCGCGAGCCGCGTGATCCCGCTGGCGTCGAGATATACCGGGAAATGCTCCGCGACGAGACGGAAACCCGAGCGAAGCAGGTTGTAGTCCACCGACTCTACCAGCGGAGAAGCGGACAACTGCTCGCCGATGGTCTGCACGACTGCCAGGAGAGAATCGGGCGAGTCGCTCCCGGTTTCCACCACGATCACCAGGCCGCCCAGAATCCCGAAGTCCCGCAGGAAATCCGTGAACGCTACGATCGCGGGGGCCTGGTCGGGCATGACATCCAGCAGGTCGGTCGTGACGGGGATCCGCGCGACGGCGGCGGCGGCCAGCACGGCCGCGATCAGACAGGCGATGGCGATGCGACGCGGGTAGGCGTCTATCGTTCGGGCCAACCGGCGGAGCGAGGATTCCAGCATCAGTCTGAGGGTTTCCGAGCGATCGTGGTCTTGCTCACCCCCGGTAGGAGCACCGCTCCCCCGGTCAGCGCGTGGATCCTGGTGGCCAGAGCGCCGAAGAAGGCCGACACGACCCGCGCACCCGGACTGGAGGGCACGGTGGGCTGCCCAGGAAACGTTCGGATATCCTCGAACCCCACGCGCTGAAGCATCTGCCGGAGAACCGCCGGAGAAAAGTCGTACAGGTGAAACGGCGGATCGTAGAGCGACCCGCCCACGCCGAGTGGCGCCAGGAGGCGGACGATGGGCGTGGTGTGCGGAACCCGAAGCAGCAAGGTCTTCCCGGGTCCGAGCAGGCTCCAGACCTGTCTGAGCGCCCCCATGGGATCGGGAAGGTGCTCGAGCACATAGAACATGGTGACGGCGTCGTAATCCCTGTGCTCGTCCCGAAGTGCGTCCAGGGTTCCCAGGCGGACCGGGCGCCCCATCGCTTCCGCTGCCGCCACCGCCGTTGGCGAAGGATCCAGCCCCTCGACCTCCCATCCCCGGCGCTGCATCACCGCGACGAACCCGCCAAACCCGCACCCCACATCCAGGAGCCGCCTCGGACCCGGCCCGTGTGCCGCCTTGCAGAGCAGCTCCGCCGCCTCGCGAAACACGCGATTCATCAACCGATCCCAGGCCGCTCCGTCCTGCCCGTGACGGGCGTGGTAGTCCACGTACAGGGAGAGCAAAGCGTCGGCCGTCGGCCGCGGATTCAGATAGACCAGCCCGCACCCGCGACACCGAACCATCGGGAAGGCCCCGCCCGCCGCCACAGGGTCGGCGTCCGTGTATCCCGCACAGATTGCAGGCCACGGTTTCGCCGGGAAGGGTGGCGGCCACGTCAGCCGACCGCGAGGCGTCACCGCGCGTCCGAGAGCAAGGACACCCCTGGCGTCTCGGGAATGGTCACGGTTGAGTCCTCCGCGTTCGGCATCACGACCGCCAGCACGATCTCCGCCTCTGCGGCCGGTATGCCATTGACCAAGGCCGCGACCTCGAAGCGGTGCAGCGCGCCCAGGCCGCCGCGGCGGACGGCTTCAATGCGGATCTGATCGCCGGGAATCACCGGGCTGCGGAAGCGAGCCTCTTTGATCTGCGCCAGAACGGCCGACGAACCTTCCGGCAGGAGCAGCCCGGCAGTCTGCGCCATGGACTCCACCAGGAGCACGCCGGGCATGAGGGGATTCCCCGGAAAATGATCCTGCAGGTACGGATCGTTGACCGTCACATTCTTCAACGCGACGACCCGGTCTCCCGGGACGATCTCCAGGACCCGGTCCACGAACCGGAACGAGATGCCATGTGGAAGATGCGAGACAGGGTCTCCGGCCATGCGCTCAGCCCTTTCCCTGCGACTGAATGTGCTCGGCAATCGTCCGGATCGAGGCCAGGACCTTGACGGCCGTGGCCCGATCCTCGACGACGACCCCGAATTCCTTCTCCAGGCCCAGGACCAGCTCCAGCGCATCGATCGAATCGAGCCCCAGACCGGTCGGCCCGAAAAGCGGCGTGTCGTCGGTGATCTCGTCGACCGCCGTGGCCAATTTGAGTCGCGTCGACAGCAATGTCCGGATCCGCTGCGCAATCTCACTCATACGCGAGACACTCCGATGGGGCAACGCGGTGTAAGTTGACGCGCGATCGTGCGAGGCGCAGTCGCACGCTCGGCTCTCGAGCCACTCTTCTCGCCTGTGCCCGCCTGGGCGGCGGCGCACGCCACGTGAGAATATCAAGACCCAGGCGGACCGTCAAAGTCGTTTTGTGGGCCGGAAGTGACGCGGGAGGAGTCCGTCGCACCGCGCCCACGGGTGCGCAGCCGTTCGCGGCGGAAGGGGTCTCGACCGGGCTAGACGCCTCCGGTCACCTGGAGGATCTGGCCCGTGATGTAGGATGCCGCGTCCGAGGCCAGGAATTTGACCACACCGGCAACCTCGCTCCGGGGTCGCCATTCGACCCATCGGAATGCCGGCCATCAACCGCGCACGCTGAGCAGCCGGAATCCTCGTGGCCATCTCTCCCTCTACCAGACCGGGCGCGACGGCATTCACGCGGATCCCGAACCGCCCGACTTCCTGGGCCAGGGCCCGCGTCAAGGCGTTCACGCCCCCCTTGGCGGCGGCGTAGTTCGTTTGCCCGGGTAATCCCACGATCCCGCTCAACGACGACACGTTCACGATCGCGCCGCGCCGCTGTGTCAGCATGAGGCGGGCGGCGACCTTGCAACAGTGGAACACCCCTTTCAAGTTGAGATCGATGACCGCGTCCCAATCCTGGGGATCCATCATGGCAAGAAAACCATCCCGGGTGGCCCCTGCGTTGTTCACCAGGACGTCGAGCTCGCCGCAGCGGGCAGCCAAGGTGCTGACCATCGAACGGACCTGGGCCAGGTCGGTGACGTCTGCCTGCAGCAGCATCCCGTCGGCGCCCCGACGCCGGACCTCTGCCAGGACCTCCGCGGCGGCGCCCGCCTCGCTCCGGTAATTGATACCGACGAACGCGCCGGGATCGGCGAACGCCACCGCAATGCTGCGCCCGATCCCGCGGCTTCCGCCGGTGACGAGAACGACTGTGCCCATCGCACCATCCGTTCGCATTTCGAGCTCACGTGACCTCCGCGCGCGTATCCTTCCCCCAGATCCCCTCAGGGCGGCACGCAGGGGGCCAGAACCCCCACAGCGCGACGCAGGACCCCACGGCTGTTCGCATGGCCATCCTCCCGATCGGCGTGCGTTACAACCGATCCCACAGCGGACCGCGACATCCCATCCGCCGCAGCGCCGAGAGGAGTGCCGGGTCCGACCGGACGCCCAGCCCGGGCACGACCCAGTTCGGGCGGTCCGCGGCATGCAAACCGACTGCGGCCCGCAACGCCTCCGCGCCGATCTTCGGAGAGATGTAGAACCGGGGAGCAAGCAGATCGTCGCTCGCGCCGACGACGCCGTCGGACACCGCCATCTCGTGAAGACGGGTGTGTGGATAAACCCGGATGCCGAGGAACGCGAGGACCGCTCGCGGCGCGACTTCGTCGAAGAAGGCAAACGTCTCCGCCATCGTGTCCAGCGGTCTCCCCGGGGCCCCCGAAGATCAGGTAGTGGGCATCGGGCAAGTCGGCCTCCCGGCACGCCCGGGTGGCCGCCCCGATCTGGTCCTGGGGAAACGGCTTGCCGAGGGCCCGCAGCAGGCGCGGGGACGCGGTATCCGTGCCGAACTCCACACCCCGGCATCCGGCGCGCTTCATCGCCCGGGCCAGATCCGGGGTCATCCCGAGGGGCGTGGCGAAGCATGTCCACCCCACCCGGAGCTTCCGACGCTCGATCTCTTCACAGATCCCCAGGGCATGGTCAGGGGGCCAGGTGAAGATGTCGTCCACGAAGAACACCTCGTCGAGGCCGGATTCCTCGACCATCGACGCCAGCTCCTCCACCACGTCCGCGCGGCGGACGCAGCCGAAGGGACTCGCCATCGATGTGGGGATAGGTGCAATAGGTGCACCGGAACGGGCAACCGCGCTTGGTTTGCAGGTTCGCCATCCCGCCGAGCGCGAGATATCGCGGGTTGTCGAGCAGGTCGCGGGCCGGTCTCCCGTTGCCGGCAAAGGGGGCCGCCCTTCTGGTAATCCGGCGCGCGTCTCCCGCCCCGCCGCACGAGGTTCGGAAGGTCGGGGACCTCCCCTCCTCCGGCAAGATGCCGCGCCAGCAAGCAGAAGGTCTCTTCCCCTTCCCCGATGACGCCGAACTCTACCCCGAGCAGGGACAGCATCCGCTCAGGGAAGATGGAGAACCCGGGCCCCCCGAGGACCATCGGGGCGCTGGACTGCGCTCGCAGGGCGGCAACGGCCGCCCGGATCTCGTCGAGATAGGAGACCGAGGCGGGGTAGGTCAGATTATCCACGTTCCGGATCGACACGCCGATCAGCTCCGGAGCGGATCGGCGAACCGCTCGCGCGATGTCCGCCGCGACATCCTGCGAGAAGCAGAGGTCGAGTAACGCCACGTCGTGCCCGTCCGCTCTGGCCGCTCCGGCGATATACGAGATCCCCAGCGGCGCCACGGCGTACGGCGCCGATGCTCGATTCACCGAGACGAGAAGGATCCGCACTGGTGTCCCCTCACGCGATGAGGTCAGGCACAGGTATCCGTTCCATGGCAGGGCTTGACCCAGCAATCCGGATCCGCGGCGAGGTAGTCGCCGGTGGCCTGGAAGGCACTCCCCCGGCACCCGTAGCATTCCCCGGCGAACTCGCACACCCGGCAGGCAGGATCGATTCGCCGATAGATCCCGCGCAGCTCGCGGATCGCTGCACTGCTTCGCAGAATATCGGCCAACGGTTTCTCGCGGATGTTTCCGACGGGCAGATCCACGCCGATGCACGGCTGCACGCAGCCCTGCGAATTGACCAGGCAGCTATACAGATGACGCCGGCAGGTGAATCCGGCGATGGGCGGCCGTGGGACCCATCGCGCGCCGAATCGTTCGCGGTCGATCTCCGCGAGCCTGCGGAAGATGGACTGGAGCTCCTCGGGGGACAGGTGGAGATCCGGATGCTGTCGCGCCCGCCCCTGATTGGTCAGCACTTCGACATACGGGGTGATCCCGCGCTCCCGGGCCCAGACCCACAGCGCCTCGATCTCGTCCCGGTTTTGGGGGCAGATGATCGACTGCACGCAGAGCGAGCGTCCTTCGGCAGGGTATCCCGCCTCCATCAGAAGGCGCAACCCGCGCTGGATCAATCGGTGGGCGCCGGGCACCCCGGCGAGATCGTCCTGAACCTCGGGGCGGAAGCTGTTGTGCTTGATCGCGACCGTCACGCCGCAATCGAAGAGCAATCGGCAGAGCGCCTCGTCGAGCAGCATCCCGTTCGTGAACACGGCTTGGGAGAGACCGACGGAATGGATATGGCGGACGATCTCCGCGACGTGGGGGAAGAGGAACGGTTCCCCGCCACCCAGCAGAACGACCTTTCGCGCTCCCAGTCCTCGCGCCTGCTCGATGACGGAGACGATCTCCTCCGGCGTCAGCTCCCCCTCCAGGGCCTCCCCGGCGGAGGAGTAGCAGTACACGCAGCGGAGGTTGCACTTCTTGGTGAACTCCAACTCGAGGGAGAGCAGCCCCTCCCGGGCCAAGCACTCGGCGATCTCTTCCCGCGAGAATCCCAGGTCCGATGTCCAGCTCGTGGCTCATCGCGATTCGCCCGCGGTCTTTCGTCGGTCCACAAACACCCGCGGCTTCCGCCGCCCGCCCTCGAACAGCAGACGCTCGATCGCGTCGGGGGAGGCGAGCACGATCTCCGGCGTGACCCGGGCCTTGGCGTAGAGCGTATCACCGATCGTCCGGCGAAAGCCAGGGTCGTCGCGGAGGGTACCCACCCGAACGAGGAGCCGGTCCGTCTCGTCGTCCCCCGTGTGCGCTTCGATGACGAAGTTCTCGACTCCCTCCACCGCCACAAGCGCGTCCTCGATGGTCTTCGGATACAGCGTGGTCCCCTTCACCTTCAGCCGGTGCTGCTTCCGACCCAGGATCGGGCCGATGCGGTCGCCTCCCCTCCCGCAGGGGCAGGCGCCGGGAACCTGGAAGGTGACATCCCCCGTACGATACCGGATGAGCGGCATCCCCTCCATCTGGAGGGACGTGATGACCAGTTCTCCGATCTCGCCGTCCGGGACCGGGCGGCCGGCGTCGTCCACGATCTCCACCACCACCAGGTCCGGGTGGGAGTGAAGGCCCTGGTGCGCCGGGCACTCGTGAAACGCCAGCCCCGCCTCGGTGAGGCCGTAGGTCGAGAACAGCTCCCCTCCCCATGCCTGTCTCCAGCGCGCGGCCGAGCGTGTTCGGGCCGAGGCGTCGGGTCCGGATGGCGTCGCCGATCAGCATCGCTTTCCGGGGGGCGAAGGCGGCGAGATCGTCGCCGTCCCTGCGCGCCTGGCTGGCCAGGGCGAGCAGCAACGAGGGGACGGCCACGATCCCGTCGGGCCGCAACTGTTTCATGAGATCGAGATGGCGCCGGACCGGCTGGGCACCGACACGCAGCGCGGCGGCGCCGACCCTGTGCAATCCGAGGTGGTACGCCAATCCCGCCACGAAGAGGTTGTCGAGGGTGATGGCGACGTGGAAGCGGTCGCCGGGCTTCGCGCCGAGCCAGGAGAACCCGCGCCGCTCGTTCTCTCCCAGACGGTCCAGGTCTTGGCGCGTCATCGCGACGTAGATGGGCTCCCCGGTCGTCCCGGTCGTGGCCACCACCTCCGTCAGGGCCTCGCGCGGTGCCGCCCAGAAGTCCCGATTGCGCGCCTGGATATCCTCCTTGGACGTGAAGGGAAGGCGCGTCAAATCGTCCCGCGACCGGATCGCCGCCGCCGGTGCCACCCCCGGAAAACCGCTCGCGATAAAAGGGAGAGGTGCGCGCGGCCCGCACGATCGTCTCCTGCAGGAGCGCGTCCTGGATACGCGCGATGTCGGAGGGAGGCAGATGATAGATATCCGGTTGAAACGCCATCACCCTCCCCCTTGCACGACGGCAGCCGCGGCGCCGACCAGGCAGTCCGATCCCACCACCAGCGCCGGGCCGCGCGGTCCGTCCGCAGCCTGCCCGAGGGCCTCCGCAACGGCCAGAGGGAACGAGGCGGAATGCAGCCCCGCGGACGGAGAGCGGAGCACCGGCGCGACGACACCCACCCCGCGGAGCGACTCGACCAACGAGCGCGGACTCGTAGCGCCGACGCCACGCGCACCGATCCCACCTGCGCCGGCGCCAATTCCGCGTCCTGCAGGCACGCCTGGACCGCCTCCCGGACGTCGTTCCTGCCGACCGCTTCGGCATACCCGAGAAGCCGTCCCGCACCGCCGTCGGCGCCGGCCGACGCCTGGGATCGGAGCAGGAACAGGCAGGCGCCGCAGCCAGGCGACCCGCCCTCGGGCCCGCCGGCGAGTGAGAGCGCGTCGAGGAACTCCCGCTCCACGGACGTCGCACCGCCGGCGAGCATCGCCGGCGACCGCCCGTCGCGCAGCGCCTCCACCGCAAGCCCGAGGGCATGCGCCCCCGACAAGGTCCCGCCGCACACGGTCACATTCTCTCCGCGCAGGTCGAGGGCGATGGAGATCCGCGCGGCGATGGTGTTGGGGGTCGTCAAGGGAAAGACGATGGGGCTTGCGCCCAGCGGGCCGTCTTTCAGGATGTCCCGGTAGTATTGCGCCTTGATGCCGTCGATCCCCTCCTCCAGGCCCAGCGCGACTCCGATGTCTTCTCCTCCCAGCGGCGTGCGCACCCCGGCGAGCCGCAGGGCGTCGTGGGCCGCAAGCAGCGCCACCTCCTCGATGGGATGCACCAGACGACCCTGTGCACCGTGCCGCGACAGCGCCGCCAGGACCGCCGAGAGCCGGCTGGCGACCCCGGCGGTCTCCTCCGCCCCGGCCCCGTCGGTGCGGGCGATCCCGATGCCGGATACCCGAATGGGGGGACTCATGCTGCGGGTGCCCGCATCGCCAGCGCGGCATTCTGCCCGCCGAACCCCGCGGAGAGCGACAGGGCCACGCGCACCGTCGCCTGCCGGGCCCGGTTGGGCACGAAATCCAGGTCGCACGCCGGGTCGGGCTCCTCCAGATTGATGGTGGGAGGGACGATGCCGTCGCGCATGGCCAGGAGACACGTCGCCGCCTCGATCGCCCCGGCGGCTCCGAACGCGTGGCCGAGGGCGCCCTTGATCGAGCTGATCGCGACCCGGCGCGCATGATCCCCCAGGACGGCCTTGAGGGCGATCGTTTCCATCGCATCGTTATACGGGGTCCCCGTCCCGTGGGCGCTCACGTAGTCGATCGCATCCGGGCGGCACCCTCCGTCGCGGAGTGCGGCCGTGGCGGCGGCCGCCAGCCCCCGCCCCTCACGGTGGGGCGCGGTCAGATGGACCGCGTCGGCGCGGGAAGCGTACCCGGCGATCTCGCCAAGCACCGACGCCCCACGGCGCGCCGCCGCCTGCGCCGATTCCAGGACCAGGAACGCCGCCCCCTCTCCGAGCGCCAAGCCCGTCCGGTTCCGCGAAAAGGGACGCACCCTGTCCGTCGTCAGAGCCTTCAAAGCAGCGAAACCGGAAAACGACAGCTCGCAGATGGCGTCCACGCCGCCTGCCACCATCAGATCCGCCCCACCGGACGCGATCCGGCGGTAGGCCAGTCCGATGGCATCCGTCCCCGACGCACAGGCGGTGGACACGGTCAGGGCGCAGCCGGCACACCCCGTCTGCCGGGCCAGGAGGGCGGCCACGGCGCGGAGAGGATACTGCGTCAGCGCCGTGGCGTCGCGTTCGCGATCTCGGCGCTCCGCACGGATGTACTGTTCCCCCGCGCTGGTTCCGCCGAGCACGGTCCCGACGACGATGCCGGCGCGCCGAGGATCGAACGTGAACGGCGCGATGTCGGCATGCGTGAGGGCCCGCGCGCAGGCCACCTCGGCCATGCGTCGCGCCGGCTCCTCCGTCGCACCCGAGAGTCCCAGATGCGCCCGACAGATTTCTGCCGCAACGTGGTAGGCGTACCGCGAGGTGTCGAAGGAGCGGACTTCGCCGATCCCCGTCTCCCCCGCGCACAGCGACGCCCAGAATCGCTCCAGATCGCCCTCAGGATTGAGCGGAGAGACCACGCCGAGCCCCGTGACGACCACGGCCTCAGTCATCGCCGCACCGCTTCTTGACGACCCACAGCGAGGAATCCAGCAGGCTCATACCCCCTGACGCGTTGACGCTCCCTTGGAAGCCGGCGCCAACCAACGCTCGGATCGTCTCCTCAGCCTCGGCAAAACCCTCCCACCCCGCGCACACGCTCTCGGCGAAATCGTGCGCCAGGGCGGAGACGCGGAGCCAGAACGACGGGACGTGTCGGGCGCCTTCATCCGGATGAGACCGGGTCAGGACTCCCAGCCTTCCGCCCGGCGCGAGAAGCCGGCCGAGCTCGCGATACACCGCCCCCCGCAAGCGGCGCGGAATATACGGATCCCCGCAGGTGAAGAAGACCGCGTCGAACGCGCCGTCGGGAAACGGGAGGGGATCCCCGAACCCGTTCCACCGATCCGGTCCCACCCAGGCGATGGGGACAGCCGTGTGCCCTCGTTCTCGGTTGGCGGCCTGCGCGCTCTCCGCCCGGGCTCTCGCCGTATCGCGGAAGCCATCCGTGAAGTCCACGGCGGTGACCCGGATCGCCGGAAACCGGGAGATCGCCGCCTCCAGACCCCATCCAGGACCGTGGCACAGATCCAGGAAACGACACGAGGGATGGCGCTCGATTCCCATCAGCTCGAGAAGGAGCGAGCGACAGGTCCGGAATTCCGGGCAACCCAGGAAGGTGTCCCAGGCCGCCGCGTGGGTCTGGTCAAAGAGGACGGACGAGCCTCCTCCTCGCAGGTAGGCTGGGACGGATTCCAGACACCGCAGGAAAAAGCCGTATTGCTCCTCCGTTGCCGAGAACTCATGTGCGGCTGTCGTGTCGTCGTTGCACCCCGGGACTCGGCCCGATTCCTCGGGACTCCAGACCCACGTCCCCTCCGCTTCCCGCACCCACCCGCACTCGCCGAGAAGACGGAGCAGGAGCCAGATCATTCGTTGCCGATTCCCCGTGCCGAGCGCGTAGCCGAGATCGGACTGCAGGGCATCGCAGAGGTCCGCCTCCGTAAAGCGGGACAGCCTGCGCATGCGCTCCAACACCCCGTCCCGCTCCGCCCAGCGCAGAATATCTGCGAGGAGACGCTTCGCGACCGCCCCACCGTGGATCTCGCGCAGCGCGCATCGCAGATCGTTCATCCCGGTCACGCCCGTTCCGCTGCAGACAGCACGGCCGCCGCCAGGGTACGCTGGATCCCCGTGGACACCACCAGGCCCGGGCCTTCCAGCGCCCCGTCCGAGATCAGGGCCGCCGAGGCGGCGACCTGGAACAGGTTGGAGGCCCCCATGGGATTACCCAGGACGGGAAGCAGGTCGATCCACTTCGGCGGCCTCGCCGCGCCCCCGCGCGCCGCGACGACGCCGCGGCACGCGGCACGACGGTGCCGACCCGTGGGGGATACGACATGATCCGCCTCCGCCGCGCGGTGCCCGGTCGGTCCGCACGCCGCGCGGATGGCGTCGGCGGTCGCATCCGCGATCGAATCCGCCAGGCACCGCCCAACGTGCCACCCGCCGATCACGGCGTGGGGCGTCGCCCCCCGCCCGGCGACGGCGCTCTCCAGTTCGAGCACCAACGCCGCGGCCCCGTCACTCAACGCGGGGGGGTCTCCGGCGTCCTGGTCCGTCCCGGCGGGCGTGGTCCATCTGGGCGTACGCGTGCGCCACCACCTCGTTCCATTCCTCGGTTCCGGCCACCAGGCAGCGATCCACGAACCCGTCGTAGAGCAGGCTGGCGGCAAGATCGACGGCCTGAGTGCCGACCGGTTCCTCCCCGATCAGTGTGTGCACCGGGCCGCGGATCCGGAACGCGATGGCGCCGTTTCCTGCCGGTGCGTTCGGAACCGATTCGGAAAAATGCAAGGGCGACGCCGGCAGGGGCCCTTCCAGCAAGAGGGTCCGATGAAACTCCACCGCGTAGGTCACCGCGCCGTGGCTGATCCCGACGACGAGCCCCGCTCGCTCGCCCCCGAAGTCTGCGGGGCGGAACCCCGCGTCGCCGATCGCCAGCGCCATGCTGGCCAGGGCGAACTTGGTCGCGTCGGCGACCCGGCGGAACGATCGCGCGTTCTCCAGGTACTGCTCGAGGGCGAACTCGGGAACCCGCAAGGCCGGATCCTTCCCGGGGTCCGGCGAGAGCGTCCGGAGAAACGCCGCCCGACCGAACGCCCTGGGACTCACGATGCCGATGCCCGAAATCGCGATCCGATCCATTAGGAGTTCGCCTCCACGCGTCGGAATGCCAGGGTCGCGTTGGCCCCGCCGAAACCGAAGGAATTGGAGAGCGCATACCGCATGCGTGTCGGCCGTTCCGCCTGTCGCACGATCCGCAGGCCGCAGTCGGGATCGGGCGTCTGATAGTTCACGTTCGGCGGAAGCCACGCCTCTTTGAGGGCCAGCACGGTGAGAATCGCCTCCGCCGCACCGGCCCCACCCAGGAGATGCCCGATCATCGCCTTCGTGGAACTCACCGGAATCGTATAGGCGGCGCTCCCCCAAGGCGGCCACGAGGGCGGCCGTTTCCGACCGGTCGTTGAACGGCGTCCCGGTGCCGTGCGCGTTCACGTAGTCCACGTCTTCGGCGTCAATCCCGGCGTCCCGGATCGCGGCGTGAATCGCCCGCGCCGCCGTTCGCCCTTCGGGTTCCGGGCGCGTCATGTGGAACGCATCGGTGGATTCCCCGTAGCCGACGATCTCCCCGACGATCGGCACCCCCCGGGCCCGGGCGCGGTCCCAGGATTCGAGGACGAGGATCCCGGCCCCTTCGCCGATCGAGAGTCCGTCCCGGTTCCGATCGAACGGCCGGCACACATCGGTCGTCAGCGCCTGGAGCGAGTGGAACCCCGTGAACCCGAACGCGCACAGCGCGTCATACCCCCCGCACAGCGCCACCTCGGCCCGCCCGCCGCGAATCGCGCGAAATGCATGGCCGATGGCGTTGGCGCTCGACGTGCAAGCGTTCAAAAAGATGCGCGGCACTCCGGGAATGGCGAACTCCTCCATGAGTTGGAGGACCTGCGCTTGGGCGAGGTGTCCCACCACCAGAGACGGTCGCGCCCGCGACGGGCCCCTGCCGGACGTACGTCCCATGGTATCGCTCCCCCGAGGTCATGCCCCCGAGGGTGGTGCCAAGGGCCACGATCGGCGGAACGCGCGACGAGGCGGTCGCCGGCAGGCCCGACTCCTCGAGCGCGCCGGCGAGCGCGTGATACAGCAGGTTCGAGGCGCGGTCCATCCGCGTGGCGCGAAATCGCCTCCAGGGCGCGACCGGCAGAGTCGGTGAACTCCCCCGCCCGCGTGGTGCGATAGTCGGTGGTGTCGAAGAGCGTGATGGGGCGGATGCCGGGCTCCCCGGCGAGAATCTTTCCCCAGGTGACGGCCGTGCCGATGCCGTAGCACGTCACGATCCCCATCCCGGTGACGGCAACGCGCCTAGTCATGCCGCGGACCATCCCGTTCGGGGCCATCGCCTCGCGGAATCAGGTCCGGACGAGGGCCCCAGTAGAACCAGACCAGGAATCCGCCGGCCATCGCCAAGAGTCCCGCGACCCCGGCCCAGCCGAGCCAGAGCAGCAGGGATACGATCCCGATGAGGGTGAGGACGGCGACGGCAGCGAAGATCCCGAGCGATGAGACGTACTGTCGATCCCACAATTAAGCGACCAGCACCTCCCGGATCGGAGCGAACCGGAGATGTGTCAGAAGCCCCGCGAGTTTCCGTGGGGTCGCCGGCAGGTTGAAATAGTGCATGAACCTGCGGCTCCACGGCAGCGCGATCCGCGGCTGTTCGAGGTCGAACTCCCAGGGATGGACATAGACCAGGGCGGGTTTCCCGGCCTGCGTTCAGGCGACGGATCTGCGACACGATGTAGAAGTAGGGAGTCAACCTCAGGGGTAAGCCCCCCGAGAACGGGATACTTTCGCCGAAACATCGAACCGTTGTCAACGGAAACTCCACGATCTCTCCATGCGGCGTGCTGAACCGGCAGGGACCACGGGGAAAGGATCGGTCCCCCATCCGGGTGAGAGGCACCATGCTGGAATCGTAGAGAATCCCTCGCTTTCTCAGAACCGACAGCGCCCACAGGGTGTGCGGGCGCATGGACCACTCCGGCGCCCGGTAGCCGACCACGTCGGTGCCGGCGGCCGCCGAGACGGCCGCCTGGGAGCGAACCAGATCCTCGTCGAACTCCGCGGGGGACATCTCGAAGATCCTGCGGTGGAGGTGCCCGTGCAGCCCCACCTCGTGCCCTTCCCGGGCGATGGCGCGGACGAGGCCGGGCTCCCGCTCGGCGATATACCCCAGGACGAAGAAGGTGGCCCGGACGCCGTGCGACCGCAGGAGAGAAAGAAGGCGATCGGTGCTCCGGACCGACGCGGCTCTCGTAGGCGCCCCACTGCGGAGGGCCTTCGTCACCGATCTCACCCCGCACACGTGGTACCAGTCTTCCAGGTCCACCGTCAGGGCATTCAGGCCTCGCACACTCGCCACCGGAACGGGAGAACCGCCGACGGATCGCCGGACCGCCCGCCCCGGGCCGCAGGAACCGGCCGTCCGGACCTCTCCTGCCGTCACGCGCGTCACTTCCCGGGTGCTGCCTGGAGCCGGCGCTGGGCCATGCGGCCGTACCGGCAGGCGGGATCGGCCGCCACCGCGCGGTCCCAGTACTCACGAGCGGTCTCTGGCTTCCTCTCAAGCTCCGCCGAGATCACGCCGAGCTTATAGAGCGCCTCCGCGCGGAGTGGTGGGGGCAGGTCCGGCATGGTCAGCACCTTGTTGAATTCCTTCCGAGGCACGACGCGCCCGCCCACCGCAGCGCGCTCTCCCGCGCCGGACTCCCGGGAGGCTGGGCCAGCGAGCTCACCTCGCTGTCGTAGGCCAGGTCGCCCAAGAGCAGCTGCGCTTCCGGATAATTCGCCGCAGGCGGAGGGCGTTCCCCGCGGCCCGACTCGCCCAGGTGGGCCGGTCGTTCAACCAGAAGGCCTTGGCCATCGCGAAATTCCAATCCGCGTTGGTCGCCAGTCTCCGCCCGAGCGGCTGCAGGATCGCATAGGCGTTCGTGACCAGCGGCTTGAACCCCGATCGCGTTGGCATCCTTGATCTCTCGCGCCTGCTCCAGAAGCGTCAGGGCCTTCCAGACTCTCAGTCCGTCGTCGTTCGGCTTCTCGGCGATCAGCCGGTCGAATGCCGCCGCAGCCTCCGCGGACCTCCCTTGTTTGTACAAGGCGATCGCCGCCTCTTCGCTCCGCGCCGCATCCGTTGGAACGGCACCCCCCTGGGCCGGCTTCGGCCCGGGAGCCTCACCTCCTGCCGACGCCTCGATCATGGCCTTGATGACCGCCTCGCTCACCCCGTCGGCCTTGAGGCGCAGGAGGCCGTTGGTGGTCAGATCATATGCCCCTGCGAGAGCCGGATCTTGCCGACGATCACGTCGTCTCCAAGCCCGGCCTTGACCATCGTGACGACCCCGTCGTTGGTGAGCACTTCGGCGGCCACCGCGCGCGAGCCACAGCACGAAAGAATGATGCAGAGACAGAGAACTCCCGCAGTGCGCCGCATGGTATGCCCCTCCTGTCCAATGACCTGTCTTCCCCGTCACCGGTGCGCCAGCATCGTCTGCCGCATCCCGTAGTTCATGGGACCGAAAAAGACAAGCTGGTTGCGCGAACCCAGGAGTCTGGTGAGGATGCTCCGGTACCCAAGGCTACGCCGCCACGCCCAGCGGTAGCCCTTCATCAGGGTGTCGGCATCCATCAGCCGGGGACGGAACACCACGTGGTCGGTGTCATAGAGGGACCAGTCCGTTTCCAGCAGGCGGCCCTCGGCCTTCATCTGGTCGAAGAACGGGGTCCCCGGGTAAGGGGTCAGGAGCGAGTAGTAGAAACCGTCGAGCCGCGCCGCATCCACGAAACGCACTACCTCGGCGAAGGTCGTGTGGTCGTCGTGGTCGAACCCGAAGATGAAGTTGCCGGCGAGTCCGATCCCGTAGGAATGGATCTTGCGTATCCGGTCCAGATACTCCTGCGTCCGGTTCACCCCTTTGCCGACGTCCCGGATGTTCTTCTGCGAGAGCGTCTCGAATCCCACGGCCAGCCCCATGCAGCCCGAATCCCGGAGGAGGCCGAGGATCTCGTCGTGGTCGGCCACGTTGGTCGAGGCTTGTCCGACCCATTTCAGATTGAAGGTGGAGACCATGCGCAAGAGATCTCGCGAATACCCCCGGTGACCCACGATGTTATCGTCGGTGAAAAAAATGATGTTGTGAAAGAGATCTCGCTTCTGACCCCGCTCCAAGCGGCGAATGCCCAGCGCCTCGATCTCGGCCTCGATCTCCGCGACGGGGCGGTGTCGCAGCTTGCCGCCAAGCACACTCGTCACGGCGCAGAACGAGCAGCGGAACGGGCAGCCCCGGGTCGTCTGCACGAAGTGCACGTTGATGTTTTCGAACCGCTGGGAGCGCGGCACCTGGAGCAGCCCCCGGCGGGGTGCCGGCAGATTCTCGAGGCACGGAAAAGAGTCGGAGCGGTATCGGTCTTTGAGTCTGCCAGCCATGGCGTCCGTCACGATGGTGGACCAGAGCGTCTCCGCTTCCCCGATACAGACACTGTCCGCGTGTTCGAGCGCCTCGTCCGGCAGGACGGTCGGGTGATACCCGCCCATGACCACGGGGATTCCTCGCCGTCGGAACGAATCCGCGATGCGATACGCCTTGGGCGCCAGCGGGGTCATGGCGGTAATGCCGACTAGGTCGTATCCCTGCCCCTCCGGCAGGGGATGGAACTTTTCGTCCACGATCTCCACCGAGGCCTCCGCCGGGGTGTAGGCGGCCAGCGTGGGCAGGCTGAGATGGGGAAACTTGAAGTAGAAGTCCTGCCCCAGCATGGCCTTGTCCACCGGGGAGACGAGGAGGATGCGAAACGGACGGTTTCGCCAATGATCCGACGGTGTCACGCCAAACCCCTCCTTCGGCGGCTCACGGCCGCATGACCCCGGGCCGATTTCCCCCGGCCGCACCGGCGGCGGCGAGATTCAACGCCACCGCGCCGCCGTAGGACGCGCCGACGACCCTCGTCCCCGCCACGCCGAGGGCGACGATCGCCTCGGCCCTCACATCCGCCTGCTCCTCCATGGAGGGGGAATCCCTACGCCTGCACGAACCGGTCGATCTCGTGTCGCGGCTCCGAGTACAGCTGGGGCCCGCCGCTTGTGCCCGGCGTGCTGCACGCCGGGCCGCCGCGCGGCCGGTCTGCAACCAGGTCGTCGGTCACGCCCCATCTCAACCCCTCGCCGACGCACGGCGCTCCTTGTCGCTCACCAGCGCGACGAGGGACGCGATGCGCCCGAGAGTCGGCAGGGGATCGTCCGCCGACAGCACGTCATCGGGGATGGAGAAATCGTGGAGCCCGGGCGTCAGGTGAAACCGATTGGGGCTCGCGAGGAAATGCATCAGTTCGCCGTGGAGCAGCGAGCGGCTCCTGACGCCGATCCGATATCGAAGCACCCGATCCACATCCCCGTCCATGGCCAACCGGTACACCAGGAACGGGAAATCCACGCCGCAGACGATCGCGTGATGGAGCGACCCCCAGAAGCGAGGATTCACCTCCAGCAGCTTGGGGTCGCCGTCCCGGGGATCCACCTTGAATTCCACCATCGCCACCCCGGTCCAGCCCAGCGACGCGAGCAGCCGCTCCGCGCGCGCCTGAAGCTCCGGATTCCAGATGCTCTCTCGGAGCGTGCTGGGACCACCCGCGATCGGATACTCCCGGAGGCGCCGGTAGGCGAAGGACGCCTTCGGTTCCGAAGCGAAGTTCATCAGCACGGCCACGCCCAGGGCCTCCCCGCCCGGGGGAAGACATTCCTGCACGATCGGCGCGGCAGATCGGGCATGGACCCGGGCATAGGCCGCCGCGAAGTCCGCGGCGCACTCCACCCGCACGATCCCCCGCCCCCCCGAGGAGTGGCGCGGCTTGACGAGGACCGGATAGGGAAGCTCGCGCGCCATGGCGGCGGCATCCGCCGGCCCCCGTGGGAAGAACGTGGCCGGGCACGCGATCCCGCGCTCCGTCGCGAACGCGGCGAGGGATCCCTTGTCATGGACGCGGCGGGTCGCCGTCGGCATCCGCGAAGGGGATCCGCACCAACGGTGCCAGACGCTCGCGATGCGCCGTGACCAGAAGCTGCGTGGAGAGCTCCATGGGCAGGAGCACATCGTAGCCGCCGATCTCGAGCTCCCGCTCCAGCGCCGCCAGGAACGCCTCCGGCCGCCCCACGACGGACGGGTGCACAAATCGGCGCCGGCAGTAGCGCGAGAACATCGCGGGGGCGAGCCGCGTTCCTTCCCCCACACCGACGAAGAAGCCGCGCCGCCCCAGGGAGCGCACCCCTGCCAGCGCCTTGTTCCAGAAGCCGTCCAGGATCAGGACCCGGGGAGCGTGCGCGCATCGCATGGGGGTCACGCCGCGTGCGTCGTGTCCCTGAAGCCCGGCCCGACCGGGCGAAACTCCCGCGACCGGGCCGCCAGCTTCTGGACCGAGCGCCGGAACCCGTAATTCATGGGCAACCAGAAGTTGGCCCGCGAGGTGGTCCCCCAGAACCGCTGCACGATGGCGGGCACCGTGTGGACCGCCTTCTGCAACTGGAAATACCCGTCGAACAGCCGCTCTGCCGTCATCCCCTGGGGCCGGTACACCACGTTGTTGGTGTTGTAGTTGGACCAGTCGGAATCGACGATGCGCCCTGCGTCCGCCAGTTTCCGGTACAGTCGCGTCCCGGGATACGGGGTGAGGATGGAGAAGTACGGGCTCTCCAGCTTCGCCTTCTGCACGAACTCGTAGGTCCGGTCGAACACCCCCTCGTCGTCGCCATCCAGGCCGAAGACGAACGCGCCGCTGATGCCGATCCCGTAGTCGTGGATCTTCCGGATCGCGTCCAGGTAGTCGTCGGGGCGGTTGAAGCCCTTGCGCACCGCCTTGAGCCGCTCCTTGGACAGCGTCTCGAATCCGATCAGGAGGCCCATGCAGCCGCTCTTCCGACACAGATCCAGCACCTCGTCGTCTCGCGCGATGTCGGTCGACGCCTGGCCAAGCCACTTCAGCCGATAGGGGATCAGACGGGCGAGCAGGTCCCGCGCATGGGTGCGGTCCCCCGCGATGTTG
The DNA here is from genome assembly GCA_963725785.1 of uncultured Bacteroidales bacterium. Classification (GTDB taxonomy): domain Bacteria; phylum Bacteroidota; class Bacteroidia; order Bacteroidales; family VadinHA17; genus LD21. The sequence goes on from CAVRZV010000014.1 coordinate 24,347, forward strand.
TCGTCCACGAAGAAGACCACGTTCTTCAGGGTGAATCGCCCCGCGAAGGGACGCAGTCCGCGGATCTCCGCCTCGACCTCGGCGGGCGGGCGCGTGCGGTAGCATCCGCCGAAGTAATTCGTCACGGAGCAGAAGTCGCACCCGTGCGGACATCCCCGGCTGGTTTCCACGCAGTGAAACGGCAGGTACCGTTTCCCGTCGTAGAGGGGCCAGGGCGGGCTGCCGAGCTGCGACAAGGGCGGAAAGGCCTCGTGCTGGTAGCGGCGCTGCAACCGCCCCGCCCGGAAGTCCGCCAGCAGTCGCGCCCACAGCCCTTCCGCTTCGCCGATGACGACCGCATCGCAATGCGCCAGCGCCTCGTCCGGCATCATGCTGACGTGGATCCCCCCCATGACCACGGGCACGCCGCGGCCCGAAACTTATCGGCGATCTCGTACGCACGATTGATGGCCGGGGTCATGCCCGTGATCCCCACCAGGTCCGCCGGACGCGAGAAGTCGATGGGTTCCGCCTTCTCGTCGAGGATGGTCACGGTCCACTCGGGCGGCGTCGCGCCGGCGACCCGCAGCAGCCCCAGCGTCGGCATCCGGAAATAGAAATCGGCCCCCAGCAGGCTCTTGGATGTCAGCGGCGATATGAGCAGCAGGTTCATGCCACGCCTCGTCCCGCGATTCCGTCCTTCATGAACTTCCGATAGACCCTGAAATAGACGATCGATCCGACCTGCCGCAGGAAGGCGCTCACCGGGTGCCGATCCCCGAGGCACTGCCGGCAATGCGGGTGGATGACGCGATGCCGTCGGAAGCCCCCGGCGATCTCCTGCACCGCGGGGAGCGACAGATACTGCACCAGCGACGTCTCCGAGGCGTTCGCCAGCACCGTCCGTCCGTCGTAGTCCGCGCAGCAGATCACGTAGTCCCCGTTCCACAGGACCCCGAACTGCTCCGCCAGACCCGGGCAGTAGCCGAATCGGGCGGGCACGATAGGGCCTGCGAAGTGCCCCGCCCAGTTCCCCAGGACGCGGACCCGGAAGTCCAGGTGTGCCGTCAGGGGGATGCAGCCTTCCTTCAAGATGCCGGCCTTCCGGGTCCGAGCGAGGAGGTCGGGCACCTGCCGCTCGAACGCCGTGCCGCCGAAGATCTCGTCCACCCAACGCCCCATGTGCGCGCGCAGCTCCTTCCCGGACTCGGCCACGCGCATCGGGGCCGCGCCCGGGGCGTGGAACCGGCGCAGCGGATTGGACAGAAAGCAGATCGAGAGGTGCATCCCCGACTCGTCCGCCAGAAACCTGCGCACCGCGCCGACGATCCGCTCCCGGTACTCCGCAAAGGAGAGGCGACGGGACCCACGCAGGGCGAAGGTGGGGCGCATCGGGCGTCTGCAGCGAGATGGTGAGGTGGGAGAGGCCGGCGTCCCGGAGGTCCGTCAGCAGATCCGGGGTCAACAGGCTCCCGTTCGTGGTCATCCACGCCTCCAGCCCGCTGCCGCGGGCAAGGCGGACCGCTTCGGTCAGCGAGGGATAGAGCAGCGGTTCCCCCATGACGTGGAAGTGCACCTCCCGCGCGACACGGTCCCGGCCGGCTTGCGCCAGCAGACGCTCGACCAGGGAGAGCGGCATGGTGCCACGAGGCCGAACCATGCGATCGTCCGGGCAGAACTCGCAGGCGAAGTTGCACCGGTTCGTCAGCTCCAGGTGGAGTCGGCGCACCGGAAGCTCGATCACCCCGCAGGTGGCGGACGGCCTAACGGTCACTGCCCTTCTCTCCTCCCGGTCTGCTGAGGTCCGTCACCCGGACCCCCGGCCCAAGACGGAGGGCGAAGGCGTCCTCGGCAACCGGGGGATTGATGACGATATCGGTCAGCGTGATCTCCGTCCGGTCGCCGCGCTGGCCGGAGATCACGATCCGGCTGGGCACCGCGTCCCGGTCTTGCCGATAGAGCGCCACCGACGCGACCGCCTTCGCCGCCCACCGGGATCGGGGAGTCAGCAGGAGGACCAAGAGCCCGTCCTCCCGGTGCATGTCCACCTGGAACCGCTTCTCGAGCTCGGGCACCGCGAGACTCATTCCCGAGGTGAGAAACTCCACGGCCGCGCGGGCGCCGAAATCGGCCCCCAGATCCCTTCGTTCGGCCTCCTGCCTGTCGGGGCGATAGGTCATCAGCGAGCGCCCGTCGATCACCATGACGGCCCGATCCGGTTTGTCCACCTCCCACCGAACCCGGTTGGGTTTCTGGAAGAGAAACGTGCCCTCGCTCACCGCCTCGGCTGCCAGGAGCGGGTGCCGCTTCCTCTGCACGACCGTGGCCCGAAGGCTCGCGATCTGTCGCTGCTGCGCCTGGAGGCGCTCGATGACCTCGACGCGCTCCTTGCCCTCAATCGGGGCATGGGCAGGCGCCGCCTCCAGTCCCCCCGCGGTCCACCAGGACAACACCAGCGCCGCGATCGCGGCGAAGCGGAGCCTCATCTCGGCCACAGCGAGGACCGCGTCAGCGCGTCCATCCGACTCCCGCTTCCACCCGCGTCCGGAACGTCGGCCCAGAATTGTACGAGCAGAACGGGTAGATCTTCCCGTCGGGGGCGGAATAATGGACCCCGCATCGCGACACACGCTCCAGATCGTAATTGTAGGCGTCCATGAAATGCATCCCGAGCACGTAGAAGGTCTTGTACGTGTACCCTGTGTACGCCTCGCTCCAGGAGTACCGCTTGTCGCCGAATCCGTCCAGCGTCTGGAGGAACCGCAAGAACGTCAACCCCTCCGGGGCGCGGCCGGAATGGAAATGCCGGTTGAGCGCCTGGAGCGCTCGGGCCTTCGACAGCACCTTGATGCTCGTCGGGTGCGTCTTCGCCGCCAGCGCCTCGAGATCCGTGAGGAGGGAATAGAGGTCCAGGAACCGCGTGATCGGGACCGCCCGTCGGTTCTGATCGACGAACAGCAGGGTCATCAGGCCGCAATGGGGGTGGCAGGTGTGGTTGACCAGCGCGGCGCCCGTGAGGGCCCCGGCGTACCGGATGAGGGGCACGGCGGCGCTGAGCGGGAACCAGTCCGCGTCCAGCCGCGTGAGTCCCGTTTGCTCACCAAACTCGCGCGCCAGGTCCGAGAGCGTGAAGCGCAGGCGCAGTCGGTCCCCTTCCGGCACGCGGCCGGTGAAGGTCATCGGCTGGAAGGCGATGCCGGAGAGCACATCGAGGTGCTCGAACGCCAGTCGAAACAGGTCGCCGATCTGGTGGTCGTTCACCTCCTTGACAATGGTGGGAACGAAGATGATTCGAAGGCCGGCCTTCCGGGCCGACTCCAGCACGGCAAGCTTCCGGTCCAGGAGCGCCGCGCCGCGGAGCGCGAGGAACACCTCGTCGGTCGTCCCGTCCATCTGGAGGTACACGTACTGCAGGCCCGCGTCCCGGGCCCGGCACGCGAAATCCGGATCGGCCAGCTTCAGCCCGTTGCTGGCCACCTGGAGATGGGAGAACCCCAGCGCCTTCGCTCCGGCGACGATCTCGAGAAAGCGCGGGTGCAGCGTCGGTTCCCCTCCGGTGAACTGCACCGCAAAGGCCGGCGCCGGGCACTGGGCCCGGAGCCGGCGCAGGGTGTCCATGGCCTGCTCAAAGGACAGTTCGTAGGCCCGCCCGTTGGCGTCGGCAAAGCAGACCTGGCAGGACAGATTGCACCGGGACGTCAGGTCCACGTTGGCCAGCGAGGTGTGGCTGGTGTGCCAGCCGCAGATGCCGCACCGCTGCGGACACTCCCCTTCCGCGTCCCCCTGGGGATTCGCGAATCCCCGACCATCCCCGAAATGCCACGCCTCCATGCGGAGGAACATCTCGGCGTCCGAGAACACGACGTCCGCTGAACGGCCCGTGCGTCGGGCAGGACTTCCGCATGACGACGCGCCCATCCTCGGCCACTTCCTCCGCCGGGATCGTCTGGAGGCACTCCGGGCAGAGCGAGCGCACCGCCCGGGGCAGCGACCGACGTGATGCCGGGAACCCGCCGTCCCGCCAGCGTCGTCAGGTGCATGCCATGATCCTTCTCCCGTCGATTCATCGCTCACAGAGGAACGAAATTATACCACTGATCGGGGTAGCGTCGGATGACGCGCTCCAGCGCGCCGCTGACGCGCGCCGCATAGGGTCCCAGATCTTCCCCCTCGACGACGAAGGGGGGCTCCACGATTCCCCGGTAGGAGACGCCGTCGCGCACCACGAAGGCAGGCAGGATCGGCGCCCCGGTCGTCCGGCTCAACACAAAGGGGCCGCGGGGAAGGTGGTGCGTCCCCCCGAAGAAGGGCGACGCGATCCCATCCGCTTCCCCCCACCGGTCCACCAGCATGGCCACCAGTCTCGCCGCGCTTCAGCGCCGCCATCATCTCCAGCGAGGCAAACGGCGAGCCGTCGAGGACGATCGTGCTGATCGCGTGGCGCCCCCGATATCGCTCCCGAATGGCGTCGATCTGCCGGTGCCCGTCCGGCAGGGTGACCACATGGACCTTGACGCCGGATTGGCCGAAGAACGTCCCCCCCAATTCCCAGTTGCCCACATGCCCCGTAACCAGGATCACGCCCCGGCCGACGGCAAACACCCGCCGCAGGTGATCCTCGCCCTCGAGCGCGGGGATCAGCCCCTCGAACCCTTCGCGCCGCGCCCATCGCAACCGGCCGTAGTCGACCAGATATCGCGCGTAGTTCCGAAAGATGCGTTGCGTCAGCCGGGATCGCTCCCGCGCGGATGCCTGGGGGAATGCGCGCGCCAGGTTGGCACCCACGGCGGTGACCAGCCTGCCGCAGGTCAGATACGTCGCCACGCCCAGGCCATCGGCGATCGCGTACAGAACGGGTACGGGCACCGCCCGCGCCGCCACAAACCCCAGACGGTAGAACCATGGCGCCGCCAGCAGATGCCGGAAGGGTTGTGGTCGCTCCGATATTTCCGCCATCATCCCCATCGCGACTTTCAGCCATCCTCCGGTTCACCAATGGTATCCCGCCAGCACGCGTCGCCGCACCAGCCACTCGCCGCCGAACATGACCCCGACCAGGAGATAGGCGATGATCCCGTTGTAGTAGAACCACGCCTGGACCGGCCACCGGGTGGCGGTCCACAGGGCGACCAACCCATTCGCCACGAAGAAGACGCACCAAGCCTGCGTCACCTTGCGCGTGTATGCCACGGCCTCCGGCGGGAGGTCGGGAACGCGGATGCGGGCGATGCGCTCGGCGATGGGGGGCGGGTATCTCAGGCTGGAGGCGAAGATCGCCAGCAGGGACGCGTTCACCGCGACGGGGTACATCTTGAGGGGCAGCGCGTCGTTGAGTCCGAACGCCAGGACGGCCAGGAGGAGACCGCACGCCACGGACCAGGGGCCGATCCGGACGCCGAAGGCACCCGTCCTGCGCGTCAGGACGACCAGCGCGAGGACCAACGCGAGCGCTTGCGGCGGAACGTACCGGCCTCCAATGTACACCACCACGGGGTATAAGACACTCAGCGCTATGACCAGCCGGCTCGGCATAACACTCCTACATGCTCCCGTCCCGACCACCGAGACCCGCACCCATCCGGGGTCATGTGAGGGCGAATCCTAGCACACCAGGGCCACCGATTGCCAACGAACAGTGGGTAACGACCTGAGCGTCCTACAAGGCAGGCGTGCGAGGGCATACCGTGGGGACGTTCGGAACGCGCCCGGTTGGGCGACAGCCGCGGTGGCGGGGGATTCACCGGCGCAGGGGCCGCGCGATCCAGAGAGAATCCTCCCCAGCCTCCTTCACCGCCTCGGTCCGTCGGGGACCCCACCCCGCGCCTTATCGGTGTGCAAGCCACAGGCCGAGGGCGACACCGATCAGCCCCACCAGCGACATCGTCGACAGCTCGCTCCCCGAGCAGCACCGCGCCCAGCAGGGCTGCCGTGACGGGGCTGAGCGCCAGAAACACGGTGACTTTCGTCGGGGTCGTGTGTTTCAGCGCCCACAGCCAGAGATAGTAGCCGATACCGCTGCTGGCGCCGATAAAGACGATGGCGAGCCACCCGCCGGGGGTGAAGGCGGGCCACGCGTCGAAGAACCCTTCCGCGGCGGCAAGCAGTGCAAGGAATCCGACCGAAGACAACATGGCCAGCGCGCTGACGGCCACCGGTGGGTACTTGCGAAGGTACGGTCGGTAGAGGACGCTACAGACGGCGCCGCAGAGCGCGCTCGCCAGCACGGCAAGTTCTCCGACCCACTGGTGGGCCGCGCCACCCGATTCCGCCACCTTGTCGCCGAGCGTGAAGGCCACCCCCACGATCGTGATGAGCACACCCAGCGCCTTCGCAACCGTGAGTCGCTCTTGTCCGAGGAACGTTGCAAGCAGCATCGTCAGCAGGGGCACGGTGGCGAATATCAGGGCTGCGCGACCCGACGGAATGTATTGCAGCGCGAAATTCAGCAGGGCGATCAGGATGCCGAACTGGGTGATGCCGAGCAGCCCGATGGGAACCAGGTCGCGTCGCTCGAAATGCAAACCGTCGGAGAGCAGGAGCGGCGGGACCAGGCAGCAGCACCCGATGAGGTAGCGCAGAAACGCGAGCGACGCGGGAGCCGTCTGACCGATGACAAACCGCGTGGCCACCATCGCCGCGCCGACCAGTATCCCGGTGGCGGCAGCCGCAGCGACAGGCAGGAGTCTGCGCACATCGGGGCGCGCTCTTCTGCCCGCCTCAACCAGACGCGCCGGAAACATCCGCACCACGACGCCAAGACACGGCCTCCTCCGCGACAACGGCTTCCCGCTCCGCATTCGCTTACAGTTGCAACTCCCAGGTCTCCCCGATCAGATCATGACCGAAGCTATGATGCGGCTCTGAATGGACCAGGCGAAAGCCCGCCTTCTGGTAGATGTGCCGGGCCGCCACCAGGACGCTGTTGGTCCAGAGCACGATCTTTCGGTACCCCACTTGTCGCCCGAAGCGGATGCATTCCTCGGCCAGACGGCTGCCGATGCCCAACCCGCGCGCGTCGGGCTCCACGTACATCAGGCGCAGCTGTGCCACCGTTTCGGATTTCCTGACCAGGAACACCGAGCCGACGATACCCCCCTCCCGCTCCGCGATCCAGCAACGCTCCCGTTTGGGGTCGAGATGCCGGATGAACTTCGCCGCGATCTCCGCCACCAGCGCCTCGAACGTCTCGTCCCATCCGTATTCTCGCGCATACAGTACCCCATGACGATGGATGATCCACCCCATATCCCCCGGCTGATGGGGTCGCAGCACATACGGGACCTTCGGTTCGGGATGGGCACCGAGCACCGTCTGGATCGTGCCCATCGCCTCGATCAAGCGGCCCTGCCGCGCGGCGGAGAGGCCGGTCAACATGGCGGCCACTTCGCTCATGCGAACGGGCGTTGAGCGGGGCGAAGGCTCTCCGCCCGCGGGCGGTCAGTGACAAGAGCGTTTGCCGGCGGTCGGCGGTGGACGGCGTCTTGGTGATCAGGCCGCGCTTCGCGAAACCCCGCAGAATGCGACTCAGGTAGCCCGCGTCCAACCCCAGCTCCCGAATCAGATCCGCCGCCGTCGGTTGCTCCCGGTGCGCGAGTTCGTAGAGCACACGCACCTCGGTGAGAGAAAACCGGCTCCCCAGCAGCCCCTCGTGCAAGACGCCGATTTGTTTGGTATAGAACCGGTTGAAACCCCGCACGGCGTCAACGCGCGCCGCGATGTCGCTGGTTGCCATAGGCGATCCCTCCTTTCCCCGTGTGGCACATACGGTCACGATACGTGTTATAATCAACTATCTTATTGCTCTAGTCAAGTATATCGCTCCGAGCCGCGATCCCCCGTCGTGAGGCCTGGCGCAGGGCTCCGCACCGCGTCAGATCCACCCGCCTGGACCGCATCCACGGACAACGCCCACATCGTCCTTGCATCCAGCCCGGGAAGTTGGCAATATATTGTTTGTGGAGGTCGTATGTCCGGTGTCACCCGATTCGGCGTGTCGCTCGAAGAGCCACTCCTGCAGCAGTTCGACCGACTGATCCACCGGAAGGGTTACAGCAACCGGTCGGAGGCCCTCCGGGATCTGATCCGGGAGAGTCTCGTGCGGGAACAGTGGGATCTCGGGACCGCCGAGACGGTGGGAACGCTGACGTTGGTGTATAACCACGAGGTGCGCGAACTGGCGGATAAGCTCACCGACCTCCAGCACGAACACTACCGCACGATCGTCTCCACGCTGCACGTGCACCTCGATCCGCACCACTGCCTGGAGGTACTGGTGTTACGGGGCAAGGCCAACGAATTGAAGATGATCGCCGATCGCCTCATCGGAACGCGGGGTGTCAAGCACGGCACCTTCTCGGCCACCGCGGAAGGCCATGTGCTCGGGTAGCTTTTTTTTGTGCGGGCGGTGGCACGAACTGCACCAGTGGTGCCATACCGCCGCACCTCATGGAGTCCCAATGCACATCCCGGATGGGTACCTCGGTCCCCCGACCTATCTCGCCTCGTACGCCGCCTGCGTTCCCCTGTGGGGTTTGGCCGCCCGGAAGGTCAAGACGGCGCTGGCGGCGCGGCGCGCGCCCCTGCTCGCCATCTCGGCGGCGTTCACGTTCGTGGTCATGATGTTCAACATCCCGTTGCCAGGCGCGACCACCGGCCACGCGGTCGGTGGCGTCCTGATCGCCATCGCCGTCGGGCCCTGGGGCGCCAGCCTGTCCATCAGCATCGCCCTGGTCATCCAGGCCCTCCTGTTCGGCGACGGAGGCATCACCGCCATCGGGGCCAACTGTCTGAACATCGCCTTCGTCATGCCCTTCACCGGCTATGCGGTGTACCGGTGGCTCTCTCGGATGCTGCCGTCCCGGAAGGGGCAAGCCGTGGCCGCGGGGATCGCGCGGGTGGGCGGGACTCACCGTGGCTGCCTTCACCACCGCGCTCATGTTCGGCATCCAGCCGCTGCTCCACACGGCCAGCGACGGCCGGGCCCTCTATGCGCCCGTATCCACTGTCCGTGACGGTCCCCGCGATGGTCCTGGAGCATCTCCTGCTCTTCGGGGTGGTCGAGGCCCTGCTCACCGGCCTCGTGGTGTACCACCTCTACGGCTCCCGGTCGGCCTGGGTCCTTCAGCCCGCCAGCGGAGGTCTCCCGATGAAAGAATACCGCCCGCTCTGGTTCGCGTTGCTCGCGATGGCGTTGCTGTCCCCGCTCGGCCTGTACCTGCCGGAGTGGTTGCGCGCCGGTGCCGCGTGGGGCGAGTGGGGCCTCGACGAGATCGCGCAGATGGTCGGGTATTCCCCCGCAGGAATGGAGAGGCTGAGCGACCTCTGGAAGGCTCCCATCCCGGACTACGCCCTCCCCGGCCAGGAGGAGGCGCCGCTGTCTCATCGCAGCCTGTCCTATATCCTGTCCGCTTTCGTCGGCGTCGGCCTCTGCGGCGGGGGCACCTACGTCCTGACGCGCTGGCTGACAAAGGGCAACCGTTGACGACCCCCAGCCCGATCCCGGCACGCGAGCGCCAGTTCTTCGAGACCGTGCAGGCCAGAAGGCTGCGCCCGCCGCGCACCGGCTACCTCGATCGGACGCTGCGCCGACTGGCCGCCGTGTTCGCCGAGGCGCACCTCCGCGAGGAGATCGCCCGGCGCCCCGGCGTGGCGCAGCGGATTGACCCGCGTGCCCGCCTGCTGGCCACCCTGCTCTTCCTGGTCAGCACGAGCCTCGCGACGTCCCTCCCCGCCCTGGCCGCACACGCCCTGCTCGCCGCGGCGGCGGTCGTCGCCTCGCGAATCCGCCCCCGCGAGATCCTGGGGGCGGGTCTTCTGATCGCCCTCCTCTTCTCGACCTTGATGGCACTCCCCGCCACGCTCAACCTGACGAGCGGCGGTCACGTCTTCCTGCCCATCCTCCGTTTCGACGCAGCCCGGCAGGTGGGTCCCTATGCCATCCCGGCGTCGATCGGCGTCAGCGTCGAGGGGCTTCTCACGGCGACGACGTTCCTCCTCCGCACGCTGGCCTCGGTGACCGCCGTCCTGTGCCTGACCCTGTCCACGCGCTGGACCGCCCTGCTCGCCTCCCTCCGATGGTTCCGGCTTCCGGCCGTGTTCCTGCACACCGCCGGGATGACCGTCCGATACCTGCACCTGCTCCTCCGTCAGTCGGAGGAGGTCCATCTCGGCAAGAAGAGCCGGACGATCTGCCGGAGACCCCTCGCCTCGGATCAGATGTGGGTGGGATCGCGCATCGCCGCTGCCTGGGAGAAGAGCCTCCACTTGATGACCGATGTCACCGATGCGATGACGGCGCGCGGCTTCACGGGCGAGTTCCGCGTTCCCGCCGGGCGCGCCTTGGCGCCGACGGACTGGGCATGCGTGGTGCTGGTCGCCGCCCTCTGCGTCGGAGCGCACCTGGCCTGATCCGGTCCACGACGGGGAGATGAGATCCGATGTCCGTGCTGTTGGAGGTGGAGTCGGCCTGCTATGCGTATGCGGCGGACATCCCGGCGCTGGCGGGCATTTCCCTGACGGTCGGGGCCGGAGAGCGGGTGGTCGTCCTGGGGGCGAACGGCTGCGGAAAAACGACGCTGCTCAAACTCCTGGCGGGACTCCTCTTCGCCCAGCGGGGAAGCTATCGGGCGTTCGGACGGGAGATCACCGAGCCCCTCCTCTCCCGCGATCCCTTCGGGATGTATCTTCCGGAAGGAGGTCGGCGTCCTGTTCCAGAACGTGGACGCACAACTCTTCAACCCGACGGTCGAGGACGAGATCGCCTTCGGGCCCCTGCAGTTCAACGATCCGCCGGACGCGGTGCGCCGGAAGGTGCAGGACGGCTTGGACCGGTTCGGCCTGCGTGGGCTGGCGGGGCGCCCCCCGTTCGCCCTCTCGGGGGGCGAAAAGAAGAAGGTCGCCTTGGCCGCGATGCTGGCGGTGGACCCGCAGGTCCTCTTACTCGACGAGCCCACCGCAGGTCTCGACCCCCGGAGCAGCCGGGTCCTGGTCGACCTCATCCTGGAGGCGCAGACGCAGGGGAAGACGGTCGTCACCTCCACCAACGACCTGCACATCGTCCCCGAGATCGCCGGCCGGGTGGTGGTGTTCGGGGAGGACCGGCGCATCCTCGCGTCCGGCCCTCCCGAGCGGATCCTACAGGACCGGGCACATCCTGCGGGCAGCCAACCTGATCCATCGCCACCGCCACGCGCACGAAGGCCTCTGGCACGAGCACGAGCACGACCACCCCGGCGTGTCTCACAGCCACACCCACGAGGTCTCGTCCCCGGACAGTTCTCGCGGATCGGCGGATGCCGCCGGTCCCAGTCACATCCGCTTGATCCACTCGTCCTCTTCGTCGTTCTCCGCGTCGTCGATCACGCGCCCGAAGCCCGGCACCTCGTGCTGCAGAAAGCGCTGCACTCCGAACTGGAGTGTCCGCTGAGCGCCGGGTCACCCGTGGCAGGCGCCCTTCAGGCGCACCCGGGCGTCCTGCCCATCCACCGCCACCAATACGATGTCGCCCCCATCCGCCTGCAGTGCCGGGCGGACCTTGGCCAAGGCGGCCTCGACCTGTTGCTGGAACGCCGTCGGGTCGCCCCCGACTCCTTCTCGAACTGGATCCATGCGACATCTCCTCCGATGAGTACACACTCCCATCCGCGTCCGATTCGACGCCCGACCGCCGAGTCCTGCCGTCATCGCTTCGCGCTCGACGACCTCGGGCGTGGCGTGGCCGACGGCACGCGCTCCTCGCCCCCCGATTCGTGCTGCAGAGACGGGGGCGACAGGCTCAGTCGCTCCCAGAGCGGCCCGATCTCTCCCCACGCCCGGTCGAGCCGCTTCTGGCGCGCCATGTCCCGCTCGAGCCCAAGAAGAAGCTGGACCACCGCCTCGCGGCCGGCCGCGGATCGGCACGCCTCCCGCGGGGTCTCGTCGGAGAGTGCCGGCGACGGCATCTCCGGCCACCGCTCCAAGAACCCCCGGATGAATGCCGCTCCCGCCGGCCCCGCCCCGTGTCGCACCGCACTTGCCGGGGCGACGGGTGCGGATGGAGCGGCTTCCGCCGCCTCTCGCCGCACGAGTCCGCGCAAGCACGACTCGAGGACCCCGCCCAGGCGCCCCAGGTCCTCCTCGGTCTCGGCAGACGCCTGAATCTCGTTCCCTCGAAACCAAACCGTCCCCGCTGTCACCCCCTGCCATCGGTCCAGCCAGAGGTAGCGCGCTCCGTCCTCCCAGTCCTCGACCCGTTCGAGTTCGGGCTGGCGATTCAACGCCGCCCGGATACGCGCGGTCTCGTCCCCGCGGTACCGGAGTTGGCCGGCGACGAACGGGGTCCATCGACAGGTGCGGTGGGCGCGGCCACCCAGCTCTCGTCCACGATCGAGAAAAAAATGGTGATACAGGTGTCCCGCGCCGTCCGCGTAGTCCTCCAGCGACACGTGCCGGCCGGCCTGTGCCAATCGGTAGGTGGCGCGGAGATAGGCCAGCAGTTCGCCCTGGCTGCCCGGCGGAAGCCTGAGAAGGCTGATCCCGGGCCGCCCGAGGCGCCCAACCGGCAGCAGGCGGCCGATGCACACATCAGACCGAATCAGCCCTTCCGGTACCCCGAGCGGCCCGAGCACCCATTCGGATCCTGCCAGCAGATCCTTCACCGCAACTCCCCTCGGCCCCGGAGGTTCCGCGATCTCGAAGGCCCGGATCGGCGTGAGCAGCATGGCAAAGAGCAATTGCTCCTCGCGAGCGCTCGGGCCTTCCGCCACATCTGCAAACTCCCCCAGCAGCGGGCCCGTCCGCTTGGGTGCGACGTAGTCGTGCAGGAACCACTCGGCGAAGCAGGCGTCGCTCCCGGCGCTGCGGCCGTGGGGGGCGTCGTCGGGCACCTCGGTGTTCCAGAACACGGCCGCGGCCCGCCCCTCAAGCCGGCGCGCCGTGGGGGTGGCGGCAAAAGCGGCCAGGCGTGCGACCAGACGTCGGAATGCCTCTTCCCAGGGCAGACAGCAGTCGGCAAGCGGGCGGAGACTCCCGCAGGGACACGGCGCGTGACGCTGGAGTCGGACGGTTGACAACGTCAATAACCCTCGTGCAGGAGCGCGCGCAACCGGCATAACACCGACGCGCGGGCAACCCATGCAGAATGCGGAGGACCGCTACTCTTCCCTGGGCGCCTCGCTCGGGACTCGCCGTGCGCAGGCCCCGACCGCCTCGGCGACTCCCAGTCCCAGTGCCCCTCCCAGCACGATGCCGGCAGCCAGGTATGCCGGCAGCCCCGACAGGGTCTTCCACCAGAGCGCTAACAGCGCACGCAGAAACGCCGGGCCGAACTGCTCGCCGACTGGACCACCCAGTTGATCGATGGCCCATCGCACCGCCAGGAGGACGATCCCGATGCCGCCCGCGCAGCCGCCCGCGATCGCCCCACACTGGAATCCGGTCCAGCGCAGCGTCTGGCGGTCCATTTCCGTTCCGCCGAACCTCCGCTGGAACCAGGCCAGACCCGCGATGAGGCAAATCCCGGCGCCGACCAGAACCCCCAGCGCCATGGCGGTGCGATCCGCCCCCCGGTACCGGCGGAGGAAGACCCCCAGACCGAGGACCACCGGAGTCGCCAGGATGCCGACCATCGGCCAGAGTCGCGGGACCCGCACCACCGTCCCGCCTCGCGTCGTCGCCTTCCGTCCCGCCACGTTGTCCCGCATCGCCCGCCTACCCTAGTCGGCGGAGCGCTCCAGTGTCAACCTCTTTCACGCGCCGGACGGGGATTGCCGACAGGCGAACTCCCTCCGCCGCGAAGCCGCACCGGAACGGACCCGGCGAGCCACACGCCGGCCCGTGTGATGCGGCAGGTCATCGCCCGGATCCGCACGCCGGCCTGCCTCGCCCGCGTCAGTGCGGCGGCGAATGCCGGGTCGGTTCTTCGGTTGGGCGCCAGCGCGATCGCATCGCTGCGCTGGATCACGAAGAGGACCACGGCCTCCAGGCCCTGACCGCACGCCGCGATCAGATGCTCCAGGTGCGAACGGCCGCGTGCCGTCGGGGCGTCGGGAAACAGGGCGACGCCGCCCTCGACCAGCGTCACCGACTTGACCTCGACCAGGCAACGCGTGTCGCCCCGCCCCAACAGGAAGTCCGCCCGCTTCCGGCCCATCGCCGGTTCCCGGCGCAGAAAGCGGTAGCCGCGACATCCCGGCACCCCGCCCCGCCGCAACCCCGCCTCCACCAGCGCGTTCGGCAGGTGGGCATCGACGGAGACGTAGCCACCCGCCAAGCGGACGAGGGCCAGCGTGAACCGCGTCCGCCGTCCCTCGCGGTGGGCCGGCTCCAGGAGAACCGGCCGGCCGGGGACCAGCAATTCCCGAAGCCGTCCCGAGTTCCGCACGTGGACCCGTTCGTCCCGCCCCTTCACCCGGACGAGGGCCGCAAACCGATTCAGGCGTCGGATGAAGTGCCCGGAAACCAGCGGCAGTGCGAAGCGGACACCGACCATGCCGGGCGGGAGGCCCATCTACCCCTTGATCCCGGTCGAGGTCACGCTCTGGACGTAGTACTTCTGCAGCACAAAGAACAGCACCACGATGGGAATCGTCGCCAGCATGGAGCCGGCCAGCAGGCGCCCCCAGTAGGTGATGAACTCCGTCATGTACTTCGTCAGGGCCACCTGGATGACCGTCAGTTCCAGGGACGAGGTAGCGACGAGGGGCCAGAAGAAGGCGTCCCATTGGCGGAGAAAGAGCAGCAGGCTCGCGGTGATGAGGGCGGGCTTCACGTTCGGGAGCGCAATCCGCCAGTAGAGGTCCCACCAGGTGGCCCCGTCCACCCGGCCGGCCTCGAACATGTCCTGGGGGAGCTTGGCCATGAACTGGCGGATCAAGAAGATCGAGAAGGCATCGGGAACCGCCGGGATGATCAGCGCCCGATAGGTGTCCAGCCAGCCCATGGAACGGACGACCAGGTAGAGCGGCAGGACGATGACCTCGAAGGGCACCATGAAGGTGATCAACACGAGGCCGAAGAGCAGCTTCTGGCCGCGGAAGGTGAAGCGGGCGAACCCGAATGCGGCCAGGGAGTTGACCAGAAGCCCGAGCGCAATCGTGCTCCCGGCCACAAACAGGCTGTTCCCGAAAAAGCGGGCGAATCGGTCCTCGAACAGAATCTCTCGAAAGTTGCGGAAGGTCCCGCCGATCGGCAACAGGGTTTTCCAGGAGAGGCGCGTCGTGTACCGGAAGATCTCGTCGTCCGGTCGGAGCGATGACGTGAGCGCCCAGATCAGCGGAATCGCAGACACCAGCGCGATCGCCGTCAGCGCCGCGTAGAACAGACCGCGACGGAGGAGGCGGCGCGTGACGCGTCTGGGCAGGACCGGCGGGCGTGGGCATGGCTCAGTACTCGAACTCGACGCGCAGGAAGCGCATCTGGACGCTCACCGCCACGGCGATCACCAGGAGGAGCGCCGTCGAGATGGCCGCCGCGTACCCGAAGCGGGTGTACACGAAGGCGTTGCGATACACCTCGAACATCAAGAGCGTGGTGGCCTCCGAGGGTCCGCCCTGGGTCATGACATAGACGGGAACGAACAGCAGGAAGTTGATCACGGTGTCGGCCACCACCACGAACAGCAGCGTCGGAGAAAGGAGCGGCAGCGTGATGGAAAAGAAACGCCGGCTCGGTCCCGCACCGTCCACGATGGCGGCTTCCTGGATCCCCTCCGGAATGTCCTTGAGCCCCGCCAGCAGGATCACCATCCAGTAGCCGACCCCCTTCCAGACCACCATCCCCATCACCGAGGCCATAGCCTGCGCCTGGCTAGTGAGGAACGTCTGGGCGGGAATCCCCACGGCGATCAGCAGACCGTTGATCAGGCCGCTGTCGGGGGCGTACATCAGCTTCCAGACGATGGAGGCCACCACCAGGGAGATGACGGCGGGCATGAAGAAGAGCGATCGGAACGCCTGGACCGCTTTCCCCTTCCGGTTGACGAGCACCGCCAACCCCAGCGCCAAGACGATCTGGGTCGGCGTGACCACCAGATTGAAGAGTAGCGTGTTCCAGGTGGCCCTGAGGATGACCGGGTCGCGGACCAGTTCGAGAAAGTTGGCCAGGCCGACGAACTCTTGCGTCCGGGCGATCGGCCGAACGTCGTAGAAGGACAGGCGCAACCCTTCCATGATGGGGTAGAGCTTGAACAGCCCTAACCCCACCATGGCGGGCGCGATAAAGAGGTACGGGACGATGGACCAGGCGCGACGACGCGTCACGGCAGCGTGCGGCTTACTTGTACCGCCGGAGCTGAGCGTTGATCTTCTCGACCGCCGCGTTCATCTCCTTGGCGGCGTCGGCGCCCTGCCGGATGTTGGCGAACTGCCTGGCGCAGCAGGTCCTCGTACTCCCGGTAGCCCGGGGTCCGCGGACGCGGCACCGCCGTCTGGAGGATCTCCGCGTAGAACAGGTTATTGGGCGCCACGTTGAACGTCTCGGGGAACGCCTTGAACGTCGACACTCGCACCGGCATGTAGTTCATGATCTTGTAGTTCCGCTTGGCCGGCTCGGGATCCGTATAGGCCTTGAGCAGCGCGACCGCCAGATCCGGGTGCTTGGTCCCCGAGAAGACGCCCACATGCCACGCCCCCGTCGGCGTCACCGGCTTCTTGAAGTACGGGTGCGGCGCCACGATCCAGTTCACGTTGGGGTACTGACTCTTCAGGGTGTTGGCCTCGTAGGAGGGGGCCAGGTACATGGCCAGCTTCCCGGTGTAGAACAGGTTCGGCACCTGCTCTCGCGGGGAGATCTTGTGTTTGTTGAAGGTATCCCCGTACCAGCGGGCGGCCTCGATGGCCGCCGGGCTGTTCAGGAAGCCGTCCACCGTCGAGCCGTCGGGGCTGAGGTCGCCGGCTCCATTGGAGAGGATCAGCGGCAGTGTCATGTAGGGCCGATCGTACTGTTGGATGGCGAAACCCCACACGTCCGGGATCTTGTTGCCGCTCTTGTCCACCTGGACCTTCTTTGCCAGATCCACCACCTGATCCCAGGTCAAGCGCTCCTTCGGATCGGTCCCCGGAACCTTCAGGCCCGCCTGCTTGAACAGGTCCACGTTCACGAAGAGCCCCACGCTGGTGGAGCCCATCGGCGCGGAGATCATCTTGCCCTTGTAGGTGGTGATGCTTCGCTCGGCCGGGGTGATGTCGTCCAGGTTCTCCTTGGTGAAGTATTTGTCCAGACCGAGCAGCGCCCCTTGGTGCCCGTACGACGCGACCAGTGGGCTATCCACGTCGAAGACGTCGATGCCGGCTCCCGACGAGAGCGCGATGGCCGCCTTCTGGAAGTACTGGTCGAAGGGGATCTCCGACAGGACCACCTTGACGCCCGGGTTGGCCTTCTCGAAGTCGGCCACGGCCGCCAGGATGGCCTGTCGGCGGGGTTCACCGCGCGCCACGGAGAGGAAGTTCAGCTCGGTCGCCGCGAACGCCGGGGTAGGAGCGAGCGATAGCCCGGTCGGGACGCCTACGAGACCCGCAAGAAGAGCGACGGCGATCAGAACCGTCAGCAAGTGTCGGCGAGACATGGCAGCTCTCCTTCTGTGCGAAAGGTTCAGCCGAGGGTCGTCAGGAACAACTCCATGAAGCGGGGCTCGTCCACATCCAGGGCCACCCGAGCATTCACCGGCCCCGGCGCCGGTCGTAAGAACCGAGCGGATTCAGCATAGCCCAGCAGTTGACCGGCGGTCAACTCGCCGCCGAGATCCACGGCGATGTGCATCGGCGTCAGTTGGAGGATCGCCGGATCGAGAACGTACGCTAGGGCCAGGGGATCGTGCAGCCAGAAGCCCGGCAGACCTCCGCACCTCGGTGGCGAACCGCAGCCAGGGCCGGCTGGTGGCCGCCAGGAAGCTGTGCAGCGGCGTCCCGCCCGCCGCGATCTGCTCAAGGTCGCGGGACGTCATGTGTGTCCGGGTGGTCACGTCCAGGGGGACCAGTGTCACCGGTGCCCCCGAGGCGAGCACGATGGCCAGCGACTCGGGGTCGTACCCGACGTTGAACTCCACCGCCGGCGTCACCAGGCCGGGGACCCGGACGGCGCCCCCCATCACCACGATCTCGGCCACGGAGGCCGCCACGACCGGATCGAGGAGGAGCGCTGCGGCCACGTTGGTGCAGGGACCGATGGCCACAACCGTGACCTCTCCCGGCCGCGCCCGAATCGTGTCGGCGATGAACTCCGCGGCGCGACCCGGCGCCGCACCGTGCGTCGGGGGCGCGAAGGGCGGCAGATCCCAGAATCGCTCCACCGACTGACGCCGCCGCACGTCCATCAACTCCCGAATTCGGCGTGGGTCGCGCAGGATCGGGCGCGTCGCCCCCGGGAACACGGGTACATCCGCCCGGCCGGCGATCTCCAGCAAACGGAGGGCATTCGGCAGGCCTTCCTCGTGCGTAACGTTGCCCGCAACGATCGTCAATCCCAGCAGGTCGCACGCCGGATGGAGCAGCCCCAGGGCAATCGCCAGGCCGTCGTCAACGTCGGACCCCGGCGTGCCGATGCCGGGGTCCGTGTCCAGGATGATCGCCTTCCGTTTCAGTGCTGGGCTCATACCTCTCGGCTCTCGCTCTCGGCTCTGGCTCTCCCTACTTCCCATACACCTGCACCCTGTCCGACGGGACCACGAGCCGGACGGCGCCGCCAGGCCGAGGTTCGGGGCTATCCGCCATCACGATCACGTGGCCGAGTCGGATGTAGTGCCGGTAATGCGCGCCCAGAAAGAGGCTCTCCTCCAGCGTCCCGGTGAGCGCCATCGTTCCGTGCCGCGCCGCGGTCGCCGGGTCTTCGATCTGAATATCCGAGGCCCGGACGATGACGACGGCTTTCCCCCGCACCTTTCCAACGTATGGCACGGTCTGGCCGGCAATCGCCAGTGTGCCCTCGGCGGCTTCTCCCTCCAATTGATTGCTTACACCCAGGAACTCCGCGGCGAACGCCGTGTCCGGGCTTGAGATAGATGTCCTGCGGCGTCCCCGTCTGGACGATCCGCCCCTGATCCATGAGCACCACCGTATCGGCCAGGGCCAGCGCCTCTTCCTGGTCGTGCGTTACATAGATGGCCGTGATCCCTACCTGCTTTTGCAGTCGGCGCAGCTCGGCCCGCAAGCGCTGACGCACCTTGGCGTCCAGGTTGGACAGGGGCTCGTCCATCAGGAGCACCTTGGGCTCCACCACCAGGGCCCGCGCCAGCGCCACGCGTTGCTGCTGGCCGCCGCGCAGAGGGCGGCGGGCTTGCGCGTTTCCACGTCGGACAGGTTGCCGATCTCGACCAGCTCCAGCACCTTGAGGACGCGCCGGCGAATCTCGGCCTCGGGGACCTTCTGCAGGCGCAGACCCGTAGGCGACATTCCCGAAGATGGTCATGTGGGGCCAGAGGGCGTAGTTCTGAAAGACCATGGCGGTCCCCCGCCGCTGGGGCGGGAGCTGCGTCACCTCGTCGCCGCCGAGGAAGACGCGGCCCTCGTCGATCTGGATGAAGCCGGCAATGCTTCGCAAGCAGCGTGGTCTTCCCGCAGCCGCTCGGACCCAGGATGGCCGTCATCGCGCCGCTCGCGAAGGTCGAGCGAGGCTCCCTTCAGCGCTTCGACCTTCCCGTACGTCTTGCGGACGTTCTCGACGCGCACCTCAACCATGGCACCCCTTTCAGAGCCGAGACCTGAGAGCCCAGAGCCGAGTCCCGGATTTGGAATCTCTGTCTCGGCTCTCGACTCGTGGCTCTGAGCTCTCCGCAGTCAGATCCGTCCAAACATCGACAGGTACTCGGACTTCATGTAGCGCTCCAGGAGGACCAGGAGCACGATGCCGGGCACCATCAGCATGCAAGCGCGCTGATCGACGCCACCTGTAGCTCGTACCCCACGCGACGTCCGGTACATGTACACCGGCAGGGTGAGCACGAACGGACTTCCGACCAGAAGCGTTCCGGTAAATTCGTCCAGCGAGTACAGAAAGACCAGCAGCGTGCTGGCAATGATGCCGGGCGTGGCCAGGGGAAGCGAGATCGGAGTAGAACGCCTTGAACCGGGATGCGCCCAGGTTGATGGCGGCCTCTTCCAAAGTCTCGGGCACCGACTTGAAGACCGCCGTCATGGTCCAGACCGCAAAGACCAGTGCCCCCACCATGTGGATCAGGATCACGCCTCCAAGCTTCCCGCCCAGATTCACCCGATAGAGGAGCGTCGTGGAGTTCACGAACACCGGGAGCTGGGGAAACGCCTGAGGCAGCAGGAAGACCATGAGGATCAGCGGCTTGAACGGGATCGGCAGGCGCGCCAGCACATACGCCAGGGGAATCGTGACCATCAGGGTGAGCACCGTGACCACGATGGCGATGAGAAAGCCGTCCTTGAGCGCGCGCAGCATATCCCCTTGCAGCACCTTGGCCCAATAGAAGAAACCTATCTGCTGCGGAAAGAGATGCGGCCAGTACCACTTCTCGGCGAAGGACCAGATCACCAGACTGGAGAGCGGCAAGAAGATCACCGCCCCCGCCAGCACCACCCCCGCCATCCGGAGCGTCCGTTGAATCATGTCGAAGCTCTCAGCGGTCAGCATTCGGCTTTCAGCAGGCGGCCGGGTGTTGTGGCTGACTGCTGACGGCTGAACGCTGATAGCCTGTCTGTTACGTTCCCTTCTGCGTGATCGTCCGCAGGTAATACCCGGCCACTCCCATCGCCAGGAGATACGACACCACACCCAGGGCGTTGGCCGTGCCGTAATCCATCTGGTAGTTGATCCGGTAGAAGACGTCGATCATCACCATCTGTGGCGGCTCCCCGCTGCCGATCATCAGGGGGACGGAAAACGACGCCAGCATCGAGGTGAACATGAAGGCCCCCGCCACCGCCAACGAGGCTTTCGACATCGGGAGGAGGATGTCCCTGATCTGTCGGAACGTGGAGGCCCCGAAGTTCCGCGCCGCCTCCAGAAACGTCTCGTCCACCGACCGGTACGCGCCCAATACCAGGAGCACCGCCAGGGCCAGATTCTTCCAGATCAGGCAGACGGAGATCCCGATCCAGCCAAAGGCGATGGAGGGCGGATCGTTCATGTTGACGAGGCCGATCTGGCTCAGGACCGCGTTGAGGGTCCCCTTGGGCGCCAGCAGCACCCGCATGGCGTGCCCCACAACCACGAAGGGGATAAAGAGCGGAATCTTGAACAGGAACTCGACCGACTTGTTGATATGAATCCGCAGATACCCGCACAGAAAGACGGCGATACCGAGCACCGCGACCAGACTGAAGAAGGCGATCCAGAGCGTGTAGAGGATATCGTACCGGTACAGCCGCCACACCAGGTAGTAGTTCCGCAGGCTCCACTGATCCTCACGCAGCACGCTCAGATAGGCGGAGGAGAGAAACGGGAGGAAGAAGAGCCAGCCGACGATGGCCAGCGGGGGCAACGCGATCACGAGACAGGCGAGACGGAGTGAGAGTCGCATTATGGAAAAGGGCGAGGGGGCAACGCCCCTCGCCCCGTCTCCTTTGTCGCTTTCGGGGTCAGTTCTCCTCGTACGCCGTCAGCAGGTCCTTGAAATACTGCACCTGTGGGAACATCAGCCCGTTCTTCTCCAGCGTATCCGGCGGCACGTCGGCGAAGAGCATCTCCTTCGCCTTCGGCGACACCACGGACAGCACGTACTTGGCGTCGATGCCCGGAAGCCATCCCATCCGCTCCACGATCACCTTGGCCTGCTGCTCCGGCGACGTGATGAACTCCACGAACTTCTTGGCCATCTCGTAGTTGGCCGCCTTCTTGGTCACCACCAGATACATGGGCTGACCGGGCAGGCCGGGGGCGACCAACTTCATCTTGATCTTGGGATCCATCCGATTCTCGTTCTTCATGCTGATCAGCATGTCCACCCAGACGGGCCCCATGGCGATCTCGCCCCGATTCAGCTTGTCCAGGGTGTCGTTGTTCCCCGTGGTCATCGTCACGGGAAGGGTCTTCAGCTCCTTGATGGCCGCCGGCCAGCTCGCCTCGGCGCCCTGGTCATAGGCACCCTTGGCATACTGGTCATACTTCCCGCTCTTCCAGTACACCCAGCCGGTGGTGAAGCCGGTGCCGCTCATCCCACCCTTGACCCCGTTGTAGCCGAACTTCTTGGGGTTGGCTTTGATCCAGACCACCAGCTCCTCGAAAGTGTTGGGCGGGTTCTTGACCATGTCCGGGTTGTAGGCCAGGACCACCTGGCTCTGAAACATGGGCATCACATAGCCTTCCACATTGAAACCCAGGGCGTTCTTGCCGTTCGCCGCGCTCATCATCTTGTAGGTGTCGATCTCGGGGGCGTACTTCGCCAGCAGATCGTTCTGTATCATCTGCGGCATGATGCTCTGGTGGATGATTGCCACGTCGATATCATACTTGGCGACGTTGGCGTCCTTTTGGCTCTTGAGCTTCTGAAAGATCACCTGGCTTCCCGGGTCGCCGGGACCGCTGCCGACCGCGTTGATTTCCACATTCGGGAACTGCTTGCTGAACGCCGGGCCGAAGATGCTCTTCTGCAACTCGTGCATGTTCGTGTCGCCGGCGGTCACCACGTTAAGCACGATCTTCTCACCCGCCACCGCTTGCCCCGACAGACCCCACGCCAGCAGCGTGAGTCCGAGCCCAAGCACAGTCAACCCCAACTTCACATGCCTCATGGGCGACCTCCTTCTCCCCTCCGGGTTCGTCGGATCCACCATCCAAGACCGCCCGACGGTCGAGAGCGGCGCGAACATCGCCGGACCGTCGAAGCCTGGCATCTCCGCGTGACAGCGCGATGACTACCCAGCGAAATCCCGTTGCCAGGCAATTGAACAGAAATGACTCTATCCCCACGTGCCTTCCACTGTCAAGTCCTGGCCGCCGCCCACCCGCGCCGCGTCGCCACAGAGGCGCCGGTGACCGAAAACGAGGCACCGTAATCACGTGCCGCCGAACCGGTGGGCACCGCTCGTCTTCATCAGCCGTCCCGTGTATCCACCCCCATCCATAACCACTTGAAACCGCAAGACGAATTCCCACTCTCGACTGTACGGGATGGCCTGGCATGGAAGCTGCCTCCTGACGTATGAGGGATGGCTCTTTCACCGATTCGAGGCTATCGATGCCTGTGACGGCGACACGCCCAACGGAACGCGACCAGCTCGACCGACGGGTCCTCGAGCTCAGCACGCTGTACGAGATCAGCAAGATCCTGGGATCGTCCCTGGACCTGGAGCAGAACCTCGCCGCAAGCCTACGGGTCCTCAATTCTTTCATGGGAATGCGGAAAGGGACGATCCTCTTGTACGATCCACTGCAGGACGAGCTGTCCATCCGCGTGGCGGTCGGAATGACGCCGGAAGAGATTGCCCGCGGCAAGTACCACAAGGGCGAAGGGATCCTTGGGAAAGTCATGCTGCACGGACTCCCCATGGTCATCCCCGACATTGGCGCGGAGCCCGAATTCCTGGATCGCACACGCTCCCGCGGCGACCTCCTTGCGCAGACGATCGGCTTCATCGCCGTGCCCATCAAGGTCGGGGGGGAGACCATCGGGGTCCTGAGCGTGGACCGCCTCTTCGTCGAGCGGGTCTCGTTCGAAGAGGACGTTCGCGTCCTGAGCATCGTGGCCTCGCTGATCGGACAAGGGGTCACGCTGCAGCAGCACGTTGCGCGCGAGCGCGAGGGGCTGCTGGAGCAAACGCGGAGTCTGCAACAGGCCCTGCGTGGCCGCTACCGCCTGGAGAGTGTCGTCGGCCAGAGCAAGCGGATGCGGGAAATCTACGAGGCGATCCACCAAGTCTCCCAGAGCCGTGCCACGGTGCTCCTGCGTGGCGAGAGCGGGACCGGCAAGGAATTGCTCGCCCGAGCTATCCACTACAACTCGCCGCGCGCCGCCGGGCCCTTCATTAAGATCAATTGTGCCGCCCTCCCGCAGACGCTGCTGGAAAGCGAGCTCTTCGGTCACGAGAAGGGAGCCTTCACCGGAGCGACCGCGACCAAAAAGGGGCGTTTCGAGTTGGCCAACCGCGGCAGCCTGTTCCTGGACGAAATCGGCGATCTTCCCCTGGACCTCCAAGCCAAACTCCTGCGCGTTCTCCAGGAACGATCCTTTGAACGCGTGGGCGGTACCCAGACCGTGGCCGTGGACGTCCGGATCATTGCGGCGACCCATCAGGACCTCGAGGCCGCCATCGCCCTCGGGAAGTTCCGGGAAGATCTCTATTATCGCTTGAATGTCGTCCCCGTGCTCCTCCCGGCACTCCGCGAGCGCCGTGAGGACATTCCGTTGCTCACCGAGCACTTTCTCGCCAAGTACAATCAGGAGAACAACCGAAAGGTCCGCATCACCGGCCGCGCCCTGCAGCAGATGCTTGATTACGACTGGCCGGGGAACGTGCGGGAACTCGAAAACAGCATCGAGCGGTTGGTCATCATGTCCCGCCGCCGGCTCATCTTGCCGGAGGATCTGCTCCTGCCGCCCGCGGTTGAAGGGAACCGCGCCCACGAAGTGACCCGGCCGGCGCGCCCGCCCCAGAAGAACGCCGCGGCGACTCCCGCCCCCCCTCTCTCGCACCTACGCGACACGGAGCGCCAGCAGATCCTGGAGGCCCTCACCCGGGCGGACGGCGTCCAGATCAAGGCGGCCGCCCTGCTGGGCATCACGCCCCGTCAACTCGCGTACCGACTTCGCAGGCACCAGATCGTCAGGTCGTTCCAGCCCGCCTGATCGTTCCCCGTGATCCCGCGACACCGGCCAACCCGTATCCTTCGCGATGGCGCGACCGGTCATTGCCCGCGGTGCCGCACCAGCTCATCCCGGTATGAGATGACGATTTTGTCGTTTCCGCCTATTGCGTCGAAACCGACGACCCGAAACAGCGAGTGCCCACCGGGCACTGCGAATCCGGGACACCTGTGAACGTAATGAGTTGGCGCTTTTCGCGTGTTGCTTGCCCGTCGCGGCACGGCTCTTGCCCTCATTTGTTTGCAGGCGATCACAGCGCGGCGTTCGCGCAAGGAGTGGCCATGAAGAAGCTGGATCTCATTATCCGGCCCCACAAGCTCGACGAAGTTCGGGACGCGCTCACGGACATCGGCGTCCAAGGGATGACGGTGACGGAAGTCAAGGGCTTCGGTCGCCAGAAGGGCAAGACGGAGACCTACCGAGGGAGCGAGTACACGGTCACCTTTCTTCCCAAGGTGCGGTTGGAGATTCTGGTCGGCGACGCGAAGCTCGAGCAGGTGATGCAGGTCGCCAGCGAGGCCGCGCGCACGGGGAAGATCGGAGACGGGAAGATCATGGTGACCGACGTCGTGAATGTCATGCGCATCCGCACCGGCGAGGTTGGCGACGCTGCCATCTGACAACCCGAAGGCGGGAAAGGAGAACGATCATGGCACGGTGGAAGACGATGATGCGGCGGGCATCCGTTGTCGCCCTCTTGGTAGTGTTCGCGATGACCGGAACCGGCTTGGTTGCTACAGCCGACGAGCCGTCCAAAAACGCCGCAGCGCCGGGGAATGCACCGCCAGTAGCGACGCAGACCTCCGTCACGCCCGCATCACCCACGCCGGACCCGGCGGGAGCCACCACCGGCGGTATCGGCGACGTCACGGCCAAGGTCGCGGGCAAGCCCACTCTGGAGGAGGTGGCCGAAACGGCCGGCCATAACAAGATCTCAATTAACTTCCTCTGGACCCTGGTGGCCGGCTTTCTCGTTATGTTCATGCAGGCGGGATTTGCCCTAGCAGAGACTGGCCTCACCCGCGCCAAGAACGCCGCCCACACGATGACGATGAACTTCATGGTGTACGCCCTCGGAATGACTGGTTTCTGGATCGCCGGCTTCGCGCTGCAAATGGGCGGCGTCGGCGCCATCGGTGCCCTTTCGGGCGGGACCGCCAACCTGGCCAACGAGTTCAGCATCACCCTGTTCGGAAAGGAGTTCGGACTCTTCGGCACGACAGGATTCTTTCTCAGCGGGGTCTCCTACGACGCGGCCATTTTCGCCGTGTTCTTGTTCCAGATGGTGTTCATGGACACCGCCGCGACTATCCCTACCGGCGCCATGGCGGAGCGATGGAAATTCGCCTCGTTTATCGTCTTCGCGTTCTTCATCTCCATGGTCAGCTACCCCCTTTACGCCAACTGGGTCTGGGGCGGTGGCTGGCTCAGCACGCTCGGGAAGAACTTCGGTCTCGGGCATGGTCATGTTGACTTTGCCGGCTCCTCGGTCGTGCACATGACCGGTGGCGTGACGGCCCTGGCGGGAGCGCTGGTACTCGGCCCTCGTCTGGGAAAGTTCAACAAGGACGGGAGTGCCAACGCCATCCCCGGTCACAATCTCCCCATGGCGCTCACCGGGGCCTTTATCCTGGCCTTTGGCTGGTTCGGCTTCAACGCGGGCAGCACGCTGGCGGGAACCGATCTCCGGATCTCGGTGGTCGCCGTCAACACCATGCTGGCGTCGGCCTCCGGCGCCATCGCGGCCATGCTCTACATGTGGATGAAGTATGGCAAACCGGATCCGAGCATGGGCATGAACGGTATGCTCGCGGGTATGGTGGCCATCACGGCCCCTTGCGCCTTCGTGAACAGCACCGCCGCGTTCCTCATCGGCGCCGTGGCCGGCCTGCTGGTCTGCGTGAGCGTCTTCTTCGTGGAGCGTACCCTGAAGGTGGATGACCCCGTCGGCGCCGTCTCTGTCCACGGAACCTGCGGCGCCTGGGGCGTCCTAAGCCTCGGCCTGTTCGCCGACGGCGCGTACGGCGACGCCTTCAACGGAGTGCCGGGTACCGTCCGGGGCCTGTTCTACGGCGACGCCGGTCAGTTCGCCGCCCAGGCCATCGGGACGCTGACCAACCTGGTCTTCGTCTTCGCAGCTTCCTGGGCCTTCTTCAAGGTCTGCGACATGGTCATGGGACTGCGGGTGGCCCCCGAAGTCGAGATCGAGGGTCTGGACATTCCCGAGATGGGCGCACTCGCGTATCCGGATTTCAGCTTGGTTCCCAGCCATTCCGGCGGCGCGGTGTCCTCACAGATGTCTTCGACGAAGATGGAGCCCGCGTTTTCTGCACAAAAGAAGCCGCAGACCGCGTAGCCGCCCGCGCTGTTTGATCGCAGGGCAGGTGTCTGTTCGATGCTCGTATCCTAACCTGCCCCGCGATCGCTCGGCCAAGAGAGCCTCAAGGGGAGACGCGGCAATGACACTCTCAGTTCTGCTGGTGGACCCGGACGCCGACCGGCGAAAGCGGATTACCCAAAGCCTGGAGGGGACGGACTGCCGGATCGCCGGGCTTGCCGCCGGACCCGATGAGGCGATGCGCATCGCCGCCGACGCGGCACCTGATCTAGCCTTGGTCGTGACCATCCTCGGCAATGGATCCGGCCAGCACCTGACCGATCGACTCTCCGGCGAACACGGGGTGCCCATCGTCCTCGTCGCTGCGGGTGGCCTGGAACCGCTCCCGCTCGGCCTGGCCGCCCAGGCCGGCGTCATGGGGTTTCTGGTGGACCCGATTTCGGCAGCCACGCTTCGCAGCACACTCGAGGTTGCGGTGTGTCGATTCCGGGAGTTTCGGGCTCTCCGGCAGGAAGTGGAGGTTCTGCGACAGAGCGTCGAGGCCCGAAAGGTAATCGAGCGGGCGAAGGGGCTCTTGATGGAGGTTGGCCGACTCTCGGAACGGGAAGCCTATGCCCGCATCCGGCGGAAGAGCATGGACACCCAACGCCCCATGACCGAAATTGCGCGAGCTATTATCCTGTCTGCTGAGGTGAGTATGAAGAGAGGTTGATCCGACGCGTCGTCACGAACGCCGCTTCTGGTCCTTGAAAACCAACCCGACGACCATTGTTGGTCGTCACGAAGGCAACGACGCCTGCGGATTCCCGACCCGCAGGCGTGTTCTTTTTCCCAGCCGCCTCACACAGAAGGAGGAGACATGGCATCCACGTGGTCGCGCTGCACCGTTGCCCTCATCGTCGCACTCTGCGCACTGATGGGCGCTCCCGCGTGGCCGGCAGACGAACCGCCGCCTCCGAACACCGGGGCACTCTCGTTCACGGCCACACTCAACGTCCCAACCGCGTACTACTTCCGCGGCATCGCGCAAAGCAATGCGGGTTTCCAGTTTCAGCCGTACCTCGAACTCAAGGTCAATCTCTACGAGGGTGGCGAGAAGGACGTACTCACCGGAGGATATTTGAAAGCGGCCGGCTTCTCTCATTTCCAATCCGTCGCGGCACCCATCGGCACCAATTACTACGAGCAGGACGTGTACCTGACTGGCGGTCTGATCTTCTTCAAACGGTTGACGCTGGAAGGCGGCTGGAACCTCTATGCGTATCCCGGCATCGGCTCGGCCGCGCAGGTGCAGGAGGTCTTCGGGAAGGTGGGCTTCGACGACAGCGGCGTCTGGCCGTTCAAGCTGCCGGGCGATCAGGATTTCGCCCTCTCTCCATATATGCTCGTCGCCGGCGAGACTTCCGGGGGCGCGGATGGAGCCAGCGCGTACGGCGGCAAGCGTGGGATCTACCTCGAGTTCGGAATCGACCCGGGGTACGCAGTCGACTTCGGCAAGAACTGGTCGGCCCGATTCCATCTACCCTTCGCCTTGGGGCTCAGCCTCGATAATTACTACGAGGTGGCCACGGCAACCGGGCTGGCAGACAAGACGTTCGGTTTCGCCGATCTAGGGTTCGTCGTGGACGTTCCCTTGAAGTTCGTTCCCGCGCGGTACGGGAAATGGACGTTCTCCGGCGGCCCGCACCTGCTCTGGCTGGGGAGCAACAACAAGCTGTTGGCCGGTCCGCCGAATGCCGGCGCTCTCAATGGTCTGAACGTCACCGGTGGAAAAGGCTTCGAGGTCTGGGCGGTTGCCGGCGTCAAGGTCGAGTACTAGTCGTTAGCCGCCCCACCATTCGAAATCGGCCAGTCTCCTTCCCCCATACCCGACTAGGTCGGGCGCAGGCCGAGCGCCCGACCTGCCAGTCGCTTACTTCCGCGCTCCGTCGTTCGTCGCCCCGTCAGCGCCCTTCCCCGGCAAGGGTACGGCGAGATCCTTGACCCGCTTTCGCAGCGTATTGCGGTTGATTCCCAGGATCTCGGCCGCTTTCACCTGGTTCCCGCCCGTGCGGCGCAGAATCAACGCCAGGAGTGGCCGCTCCACGCAGGCCACAAAGTGGGCATGCAGCCGTCCGTCCGCCGTGTCCTTGAGCCGGGTCATCTCGCCGCGCATCCACTCCACCGGGAAGTCCACGGGACCAGCCGTCACCGCCTCGGAAGTCGCCCCCTTTCGGACCGCATCGGGCAACTGATCTGGCAGGATGAGCGCCGTGGGGGTCAGCGCGGCCGCGCGCTTCACCACGTTCTCCAGCTCGCGGACGTTGCCGGGCCACGCATAGAGCGACAGCAATTCCAGCGCCTCCGCCGCACACAGCTTGGGCGGCGCCTGCTGTTCGCGTCCAAACGCCGCCAGAAAGTGGTGCACCAGGGCGGGAATGTCTTCCCGCCGGTCGCGCAGGGGCGGCAGGTGGATCGACATCACGTTGAGCCGGTAGAAGAGGTCCTCGCGAAAGGCGCGCGCGGCCACGGCCGCTTCCAGGTCCTGGTTGGTCGCCGCCACGATCCGGACGTCCACGGGGATGGACCCCTCTCCCCCCAGTCGCTCGATCCGCCGCTCCTGCAGGACCCGCAGCAGCTTGGTCTGGAGGCTGAGGTCCATGTCGCCGACCTCGTCCAGAAACACCGTCCCGCCTTCCGCCTGTTCGAACCGGCCGCGCCGCGCCGCCACGGCGCCTGTGAAGGCGCCCTTCTCGTGACCGAAGAGTTCGCTCTCCAGGAGCTCCCGCGGGATGGCGGCACAGTTGACTGGCACGAAGGGACGGCCCTTGCGCCGGCTGTTCTCGTGGACGGCTCGAGCGATCAGCTCCTTCCCCGTGCCGCTTTCTCCGCAAAGCAGGACGGTGAGGTCGGTCCCCGCCACCTTGCCGACGGCCTTGAAGATGTGCTGCATGGCCGGGCTTCCCCCGACGATGCCGCCGAGGTCGAACCGTTCTTGGGCCATCTGACGAAGCTGGGATACCTCTCGCAGCAGCGCTTGCGCTTCCAGGGCTTTCTCCACCACCAGGAGCACCTCGTCCACATCGAACGGCTTCCCGATGTAGTCGTAGGCCCCTTGCTTCATGGCTTCCACCGCCACCTGCAGCGTCCCGTAGGCGGTCATCATGATGACCGGCAGGTCCGGCCGGCGCTTTCGGAGATCGCGCAACACTGCCAGGCCGTCCCGCCCGGGGAGCCGGACATCCAACAGCACGAGGTCGACGACGGGGTTCTCCGCCGCCGCCAATCCGCTCGGGCCATCGGCGGCAAGATCGACGGCGTACGCCGCACGTTCCAGGGCCTTGGTGAGCGCCCAGCGAACGCTTTCCTCGTCGTCCACGACCAGAATGCGCTTCCCCGTCATGTGCGAGCCCCCTTGTCGTCCCCTGCCAGCGGCAAGAGGACGCGGAACGTCGTCCCTTCTCCCACGCGGCTCTGCACCTCGACCGTTCCCCCGTGCTCCTCCACGATCCGAACCGAGATCGGGAGGCCGAGACCGGTTCCCGTGTCCTTGGTGGTGAAGAAGGGATTGAAGAGCTGGCGCTCTGCGTCCGGCGGAATCCCCGGCCCGTGATCGGAGATCTCCACCACCGCGGCCGATCGCCCGCCGCATTGCGGTGTCACCCGCTCGAACCTGGTGCGGACCGCCAATTCTCCTCCGCCGGCCACCATTGCCTCGACGCCGTTGCGGACCAGGTTGAGAAACACCTGCAGCAACCGGTCCGGATCGCCGGCCACGGCGGGCACCTCGGGGTCATACCGCCGGAGAACCGTCACGCGGCCGCTCTGCAGCGCGGGCTCCTCCAGGCGCAAGGCCTCCTCCAGGATCTGGTTGACGTTGCAGGGCCGGCGCTGCAGTGGACGCTGGCCGGCGAAGACCAGCAACTCCTCCACGATCCGGTTGAGCCGATCCACCTGACGGATGATGATCCCGGTGAATTCCCGCAGGGACGGCGCGAAACTCGGCTCGCCCTCCAGCAGCTGCGCCGCCGCCCGGATGCCCACCAGCGGATTCCGCA
Source organism: uncultured Bacteroidales bacterium (assembly GCA_963725785.1). Taxonomy (GTDB): domain Bacteria; phylum Bacteroidota; class Bacteroidia; order Bacteroidales; family VadinHA17; genus LD21. Next base: position 55,440 of record CAVRZV010000014.1, read on the forward strand.
CTTCGTGCGCCACCCCGGCGGCCAGCACCCCCAGCGCCGCCAGGCGCTCCGACCGCCGGAGCTGCTCCTCCATGTCGTGGACCCGGGACAGGTCGCGGAGGACCAGGACCACCCCGCGGTGCTCACCGGTCGGATCGCTCATCAGCGAGGCCACCGTGCTGAGCGTGAGCGGGCTTCCGTCGGCCCGGACCACGTGGGCGTCGAAGTCGGTGTGGCTGCGACCCCTGGCAATCGTCTTGGCCGCCAGCGCGGACAGCGGCGCCGGCGGCGCGAATACCTCGCCGATCGGTCGGCCCACGATCTGCGAGCGCGAGAATCCGGTCAGTTCTTCGGCGGCCTGGTTGACCGACACGATGCGACTGTCCCGATCGAGGATCAGTACTCCGTCCTGCAGACTGGAGAGCAGGTCTTCGTGATACGCCCGCAACGCCTCCAGGGCCGCCGCCAATTCCGCCTTGGTGCGACCCCGCCGGTCGCCACTGCGCGGGGATGCGGTAGCCTTCCGCCCTTCCCCAGGCCCCGCCATCCCTGGCGCGGCCGAGACGAACTCTTGATCTTCGACCCGCCCGCCCGTATGATTCAAAAGGGGGACCGGGGGTCCCTCAGGAGGCTGTGCGGCCATGATGGCATCCCGAATAGAGGCGCTGCTCGCGCTGGTGGCTCAGGATCCGCGCGACGGAACGAGTTATTATATGCTCGGCTATGAATACTTCAAGGCGCAAAAGTACCCGGAGGCGGTCCGCACACTCCGCCGGTATCTCCAGCTTTCTGACGACGAGGGGGCGGCCTACCGACTCCTGGCGCAGTCTCTGGAGCAGGTCGGGGACGTCGAGGGAACCCGCACAGCGTACCAGGACGGCCTGGCCGCTGCCACTCGCCATCGCCACCAGCCGATGATTGACGAATACACTCAGGCCCTCCGCGACCTGGCGTGACATCCGCCGACGCGCTCACCCGGCGTCGCGACCCTATTCGAATGCGCTTGGGTTCGTTACCAGACAGCGGCCAACGTCCGAGGCCGTTTCACCGGAGGCGTGCCCCGCGGTGCCGGTCTGTGGCCGCGAGATCGCTCGCCGGCTCCAGTCCCTGCGGGGTGGCCACAGATCCTGCCCGACCCCTGATGGGACGCGGCACGATGCCCGCGACCGGCACCCGGTCCTCGCCGGCGGCGCGGATCGCCGTCGCGATCTCGATCAGCGGGAGACAGCGCACCCCCTGCGCCCCCCAGCACGCGAGCAGCCTCTCCGCGACGTGCAGGAATCGCCGCCCTTCCATCTCGGCGTGCAGCGTGAGAACCGGCCAGGGGTCCTGCCTCAATCGTTGATTCACCAGGCTGACAAATCCCTCGCCGTCCATTTCATCCACTCCCAGAACCTCGTCCAGCGTGGGAAGTGTCGTCGGAATCTGGAGCGTCTGGAGCTTTCGTCCGTCCAGAGACGGAAAGAACGGCTGCCTCCCCCGCGTGTCGCTGGCGTAGGCGAATCCCATGCCGTCCAGCGCGCGGAGGCTGGCCGGATTGCACTGCCAGCCGGGGGCGCCGAAGCCCTGCGGTCGGCGCCCGATCACCCGTTCGTACACCGCCACGGCCTGGGTCATCTCCCGGCGGACCTCCGCCTCAGTCATGCGAAACAGACGGTCCTGCCAGCGCCGGTGGTCGTAGCCGTGCACCGCCACCTCGTGCCCCGCCGCCGGGATGGCGTGCACGACCTCCGCCAGGTCGCCCGCCTGCCGGGCGGGCAGGAGCGTCCCGGACAGGACCGTACGCCATCCGTAGGCACGAAGGGCCCGCGTACGGCGCATCTTGGCGGCGAAACCGGGGCGGAGGAGCTGGAGGACCGCGCGGCCGCTTCGATCCGGCCCCAGTGCCACGAAAAAGCTCGCCCGCTGCTCGAACCGCGCCAGCAGGGCCAGCAGGTTCGGCACGCCGGTCCGCAATCCTTCGTACGTGCACACGTCAATACGCAAACCCAGGATCACGCCTCGACCTCTGTCATGCGCCGCGCGGATCGGCTCGCTCGGCCGGCTGCCCGGACACCGCCGCAGGGGCGTGGTCGTAGACGTCCTGGATCACGTAGCGCGGCCGGCGGCGGACCTCCAGGTAGATGCGGCCGATGTACTCGCCGATGAGTCCGAGGGCTAGGATCTGCACCCCGATGAAGACGAAGAGGATGGCGAACAAGGTGAACACGCCTTCCACCTCGGGGCCGACCAAGAGCCGACGGACGAGGAGGAACCCGCCGAAACCCAGCCCCAGCAGCGCGATCCCGATCCCGGCCAGGCTGACTACCTGGATGGGGATCAGCGAGAAACCCGTCATCAGATCGAACGCCAGGCGGATGAGCCGAAAGACGTGATAGCGCGATCGGCCGTCGGCACGGCCCGCGTGCTCGACGGGGATCTCGACCGGCGAGCGCGCGAAGCTGATGGCCAGGGCGGGCACGAAGCTGGAGATCTCGCGGCACCCGCGCAGGACCTCCACCACCTCGCGGCGATAGGCGCGCAGCATGCACCCATAGTCTTGCATGCGGACCCCGACCATGTGGGAGGTCAGTCGATTCATGCCGCGGGAGAGCAGGCGGCGCAAGTAGCGGATCCTGCCGGTCGTGGCGCCAGCCCCCCACCACGTCGTGTCCCGCATCGACTGCCGCGATCAAGCGGGGAATCTCCTCGGGCGGATTCTGCAGATCGGCGTCCAGTGTGACGATGACGTCGCCCCGGGCATGCTCCAGCCCGGCAAACACCGCCGCGTGCTGGCCGTAGTTGCGATTCAGCGCGATCACCCGGACGGCCGGGTACCGCGCGTGCAGCCGGCGGAGAATCTCAAGCGACGCATCCCGGCTGCCGTCGTTCACGAAGATCACTTCGTACGATCGGCCGATCCCCTCCAGGACGGGGCCTAGTCGCGCGTACAGCGCCTCCAGCGTGGCCTCCTCGTTGTACACGGGAACGACCACGGACAGATGGAGGCCGTCGCGGCGCGCGGCGCCGCCGGCCGTTGGCAGATCGGCGGTCAGTGTCATGGGGTCATCCGGAATCCGCCGAATCACGGGACGCCCGGCTTCAGCCCGCGACGCGAACGTGCATCATTGGGGGGACTGCGGGAAGCGCGGCTCGGCGGACGGCCCGGCCGCCCGCCAGGCCTCCAGCATCGCCGCCAGGGCGTCCGACCAGGGCCGCAGGGGCGGATGGCCGGCCGCTTGCCAGGCCGTATTCGCCAGCACGGAATAGGCAGGGCGTCGGGCGGGCCGATTCAGCTCGTGGGACGTGATGGGTGCCACCGGCGTCTCGCCGAACCCGGCCTGGCGCAGGATTTCCCGTGTGAACTCGTACCAGGAGCACGATCCGGCATTGGTCAAGTGAAACACCCCCGTCAGCCCCTCCGTCATCAACTGCGCCAACGCCCTTGCGAGATCCCCTGCGTACGTCGGCGACCCGACCTGATCGTCCACCACGCGGAGCGACTCCCCCGCCGCTGCCTTGCGTCACGATCGTCTTGACGAAGTTTCGCCCGTGCACCCCGTAGAGCCAGGCCGTCCGCGCAATCGCCCACCGGGGAGCCATCTCGCGCACTGCCTGCTCCCCAGCCAGCTTGGAGCGGCCGTACACGGAGAGCGGTCCGGGCGTGTCCGTCTCGACATAGGGAATCGCCTGTCCGCCGTCAAACACGAAGTCCGTGGAGATGTACACCAGACCCGCCCCCGCCCGCCGGCACCCCTCCGCGATCCGGCGCGTGCCGTCGGCATTCACCACCGCGGCCATGGTCGGATTCTTCTCACACCCGTCCACATCGGTGGCGGCAGCGGCGTGGACGACCCAATCGGGCGTGAGCGCCGCCACCTGTGCGGCGCAATCCGCGGCGGTGATATCGAAGGCGGGTAGATCACGCCCGATCACCTCGGCGCGGCCGGCCAGGACCTGCGACAGCGCCACGCCGAGCTGCCCATTGGCTCCCGTGATCACAACGCGCATGATGAAACGGCCCTTTCCTCGGTGGCGCTTAGGAGCCGTTACGAAATAACTTGGCCAATTTCTGCAATTTCGTTACGGCTCCTTATGCCGTTTCCGGAATTTCTCCGGTCAAGTTATTCTTTGACAACGGCTCAGCACAATTCGATGATGCTCTGATCGGCCAGGACGAACCGCTGGGTCTTGGGCCGCCCCACGGCACGCCGGATGAGCACCTCGCGCCCGAGCAGGCTCCGCTCGATCCGTACGTCGGCGTCCAGGATCTGGGTATCCTCGAAGAGGATGCTGTACTCCAGTTCCGAATCCCGGATGACGCAGCGCGGCCCCAACGCCGTGAAGGGGCCGACGTAGCTTCGCTCCACGACGCAATCCGCACCGATGATGGCCGGACCCCGGATGTGGCTGGCGATCACGCGCGCCCCGGCCTCCACCACCACCTTGCCCTGCACGTCGCTTTCCGCGTCCACGAAGCCTCGCACCACGGGCCCCACCCCATCCAGCAGGTGGTCCAGGGCGAACCGGTTTGCCTCCAGCAGATCCTCGGGCTTCCCGGTGTCCTTCCACCAGCCGGTGATCTCCGAGAACCCCACCTGGTAGCCGTGCTCCAGGAGGTATTGATGGGCGTCCGAGATCTCCAGTTCGCCGCGGGCGCTGGGACGGATGGCATGCACGGCCTCGAAGATCGGGGTATCGTAGACGTAGATCCCGGTGACGGCATAGTCGCTTGGCGGCTGCGCCGGCTTCTCCACCACGCGGACGATGCGATCCCCGCGGACCTCCGCCACGCCGAACCGCTGGGGGTCCCGAACGCGCGCCAGGACCAGGTGGCAGTGGTCCTTCCGGGCCTGGAACCGCTCCACGAACTGCCGGATGCCGCCGACCACCACGTTATCGCCGAGGAAAAACACGAACGGCTCGTGCCGGAGGAATGCCTCCGCCGCCTGGATCACGTGGGCCAGGCCGAGGGGCGCCTCCTGCACGACGTAGGTCACCGCGAGACCGAACCGGCTGCCGTCCCCCAGCCCCTTCCGGATATCGTCGCCGGTGTCGGGGTTGATGGCGATGCCCACCTCCCGAATGCCCGCCGCCGCCACCGCTTCCAGCGCGTAATGGATCATGGGCTTGTTGGCGATGGGGATCAGGTGCTTATTGCTGGTGTGCGTCAGCGGCCGCAGCCGGGTGCCACGGCCTCCGGCGGTGATCAAGGCGCGCATGAATCCTCCGCGTGGTGTCCTCTGGGCTCACCGTCGGCCCGTCAGGCAGCCGCCGGCTTCTCCGCCTCGTCGATCAGCATGACCGGGATGCCGTCCCGGATCGGGTACCGGAGCCCGCAGGTCGGAGAGATGCAGACGATGCGCTGCGCGGCCTCGTCCAGCCGCACCTCGGTCTTGCATTTCGGACAGGCCAGGATCTCCAGCAATTCCTTGTCGATCATCCTGATTCCTCCTCACCGTACCCAGGCGTGGTCGGCGCGGCCCGATCGGTCTCGCGCCTCGGGCCGACACTACCAGCGCCGTCAAACGCTTGTCAAGGCGCACTGGACCGGAGCACTCGTCAGAGGCCCGTCCGTCGCATGACGACCGCGTCCTCCACGGGATGCGTGTAATACCGCGCGCGCACGCCGACCGTCTCGAAGCGGGCCTGCCGGTAGAGGGCCTGGGCAGCCTGGTTGGACGCGCGCACCTCCAGGTACGCCACACGCGCACCCCGCTCCCGCCCATGCCGCAGGGCCGCGTGGAGCAGTTCCCGCGCGATTCCCCGCTTCCGCCACCGCGGATGGACCGCGAGGTTGTTGATGTGCAACTCGTCGGTGACCACCCAGACACAGATGTACCCGACCACGGGCGGCGGGGTACCCGCGGCGGGAAGGCGAGCCACCAAGACCGCGGCCAGCGCGTCCTGCGACAGTTCGGTATCGAACATCTCCTCGGTCCAGGGGAGTGAGAACGAGGCGACCTCGATGCCCAGGACCTCCGGCAGGTCCGCTTTCCGCATCGGCTCGATGAGGAGATCGGCCACGGCTGGGCTGGGCTGAGATTCGTTCATACGATGCGGCTCGCGATCCAGGTCGCGACGATGTTCCCTCGCGGTCACCGGGTCACTCCCTGGCGCCGGCGCAGTTCAGCCTCCGAGGCGCGTAGGTAGCAGGGAACCAGGGCCTCGGGCAGATCCCGCTCGCCCCGCAGCAGGCGCCGGCGGCCCAACTCCGCCACGCAGGCCGGCCGCGCGCCGCGGCTGGCCAGGGGCGGAAGGAGCATCTTGTCGCCCAGCCGTTCCCGGAACAGCGCGCCGTAGGTTGCCAGGCCGTCACCGAGAAACAGCGTAGGGTTCCGGATCAGGCGGCAGAGGTCCTCCGGCGCCAGCGCCGCGTCTTCCGTGATTCGTCGCAGCCCGTCGGGCTCGTGCCGGAAGAGCGCCGCGTACACCTCCTGCTTGCGGGCGTCCAGCACCGGGCAGATCTGCCATCGGGCCGCGGGGAGCGTCCAGGCCATCGCCTCCAGCGTCGGCACGCCGACAAGCGGGAGTCCCGTGGCATACGCCAGCCCCTTGGCGGTGCTGAGACCGATACGCAGCCCGGTGAACGACCCCGGGCCGATACTCACCGCGATGCCGCCCAGGGCCTCCAGCGAGATCCGCGCCTCCCCGAGGGCGCGGTCCACCGCCGGCAGCAGCCGCTCCGAGTGCGTGACCTCCACGTTCAGGATCGGCCTCGCACAGCACCCGATCCTCACCGACGATGGCGACGCCGCCCTGCGTGGTGGAACTCTCTATCCCGAGAACGAGCATGGCCTTGCCTCCGTTCGCGCAGTATACCGGTCGGCCCCATGCCGTGCAAGTCACAGCCATTGGCGACGGAGGTGAGGTCAGATCCGTGAAGAAATCGCGTCGGCCGAGCGCCCGCGGGCGTAAACGTGAACGCGGGGCGGGCGGGGGTAGCGGCTGGACGCTTGTTTAAGCCGAATTGAGATCGCAGGCTCAGCCCGTCATGCCCTGAAAGGAATCAGGCGCTCTTGTGCTTGATGAAGGTGCCCTTGCCGTACTCCTCGAACGCGATCTGCAATTCCGCGCGAGTGTTCATGACGATGGGACCGTACCATGCGATCGGCTCACCGATGGGTTTCCCGGAGATCAGGAGAAAACGCACAGGGTCCCCGTCGGTAGACACGACGACGCGCTCGCCGTCATCGAACAGGACAAGACTCTCATTGCTTACAAAGGGAGTCCGCTGGATATCGAAATAGTTCGCGGCTTCGACCTCGTACGTAAACGGGTTCTTTTCTTGGCAGAAACATGCGTTGCCCTCGATCACGTAGGCGAATACCGTATGCCCCGGTCGGGTCGGGTGAAGGAACTCCGTTCTTGCGGGGACCGTCACATCCAGATATGTCGGATCAGTGACGATGTCCCGAACAGGCCCCTGTGTTCCCTTGGCTTCGCCGCAAATGACCCTGATCGTGACGCCGTCGCTTGTGGAGACTTCCGGTATCTGATGGCTTCTTCACCTCACGATACCGAGGGTCCATCATCTTGTGTGAAGCCGGGAGATTGGCCCACAGTTGGAACCCTCCCATTCGGCCTGCGTCGTCTCCCTTCGGCATCTCCTGATGGATGATCCCACTACCGGCGGTCATCCACTGCACGTCCCCGGCGCCGATCACGCCCTTGTTGCCCATATTGTCCCCATGTTCTACATTGCCACGCAGTACATACGTAATGGTCTCGATCCCGCGATGGGGATGCCACGGAAAGCCCTGGATGTAATGCTGCGGATCATTGGAACGAAAATCGTCAAGCAACAGGAAGGGATCGAACGCAGGCACCTCGCTGAACCCAAACACCCGCTTCAGGTGGACACCGGCACCTTCGATAGTGGGTTTGCCCTTGATGACCTTCCGGATCTTCCTGTTTTTCTCCATCTCGCCCCTCGCTGTCTCTGTCTCTTCGCATTGCGCACGAGACGCGCCGACCGGCCGGCGGTCCGTTGGTCCTCGCCTCACACGCGCTCCAACACCTCGGCCGTGGAGATGACTGAAGCATACTCCCCCTGAAGATTGGCCAGAGAGAGAGCGTGGACTTCCTCGGCCGAGCGAAGCTGGCCGAAGAAATCCACCTTATCGAAGGTGGCGGTGGCATCCGAGACGACATACGTTTCATAGCAGAGATTGCCGGCCATTCGCGCCGTCGCTTCCACGGTATTGTTGGTGATGACTCCACAGATGACCACGGTAAAGATCCGCGCCTGCAGTATTCGAACCAGAGTATTCACCTAAGACACCCTATCGGCTCCTGCGCCGAATCAGCAACGAAAGCCCGGCGACGACCAGGAGGGCCGGCCACCATGTCCTTGCGATTTCACGAATTGATAGGTGCGCCATCCCAAGATTGTTCAACAGAAATACCGCTCCCACCACAATCAGAACGATTGCCCCGATTCTGCCGATCATATCGCTTCTCCATTCACCGCGGGGTCCTGCCTGCTCTCGCTCGCAGCACCGTTTGTCTCAGCCGATCTCTGACGGCGCAGTGGGTCCGCTGTGCCCCGCACGGGTGCTTGGCTTGCCCGAGCACACGCTTGATGGAAATGTTGGGCGTCATGCGCGGCGGCACACCTCTAGACCACATCTGCGCCCGCCGCCGCCAACAAGTCACGCAGAACGGACCGATGGCAGCGTGCCTCTTCTTCGCAGTAGCACCCAACTGAGAAGTTGCTGTGGCGCGAAAGAGCAGCCAGCACTTCAATCGTACGACTGTTCTCCGGCACCCCCATCTCGCTTCGGTATTTCTTGGCAAACACCTGCCACTGCGCCGGTGTCGAAGCCGCTTGGCCTAGCTTCATGGTCGCTACGCTTGGGGAGAGGTTCGGATACCACACGTCGTACCAGTCTTGCGACGCGAACTCAGCCTTCGGTACCCCTCTCGGCGGACGGCGCACCGTCCCAATTCGAGTGCCCTCGCCCTCCGTCCTAGGACTGCCCAGCCTGACAACACGTACGGCCATGGTCGATCCTCCTCCCTTTGACGCCCAGGTTCACCGGACGGACGCGACGGCGGCGGTTGAACTACAACACCTCCGCTGCGCCAGCTCCGGTGCAACCGCTAGTTCAGCGACTTCGATGCAGCCGAGTCCTTTTGCCGAGACCGAGTTGACCCCGCTTGGTTTCGCTTGGCCGGTAGGTCACGCTCATCGGCGTGAAGCACGTGGAGCATCCGGTGCACCACTGGACCGAACGCGATTCCGGCAATCACGAGCACCGCAAACCCGCTGTACAGCGCATACAACCCAGCGAAGAGTTTGCCCGCTACCGTCTGCGTTTGGGCCAGTGGGCCCATGCCCGACAGAATCATCGCGGCGTTCAGAAAGGCGTCGAGCCACGCCAAGTTCTCGAGGTAGTGGTACCCCGCCATTCCAGCAACCAACGACCCAGCGATGAGGCCGGCACCCGCGCCGAGGCTAAGACACAGCCGTCGAACGAAGAGCGGCCACGGAAGGACCGGCTCAGACTTGTGCTCGATCCGGAACATCGCGCTTTGTCCTCTCGCCAGCTAGGCGCCAATCGCCGAACGAGTCTGTGAATATGCTGCGCCCGGCTCTGCACCAATGCAAGCGAAACTTGCGTCCCTTGAGACGCCGGGCGCCAGCATCAATAGCGGGTTCGATGGCCGATGTCTGCTTCTACGCCTGCACCAGGTACGCGACGTCGCCGATGGCACGGATCGCACAGTCGCCGATCAGGCTCCGCAGCCGGTCCTCCGTGAAGTGCTCGGACACGAAGCCGCCGCTAGTGCGGAGGTGTTCGGCGGTACTCTCGACCACCTCGTGGCCGAGGTTCGCGTACCACTGCCGGCGCGGTGCGACCGAGGTCGCCGCATAGACCGTGATCAACCGGGTGCCGGTCTCGGGGGCCAATCGTCTCATTTCGCCGAGGACTGCGAGCTTGTCGCTCATCGTCCCCCAGGTATTCGTCAGGCAGAGCGCCGCGTCGAACCGGGCGCGCAAGGGCACCCGCGTCGCGTCCGCCACGAGGAAATGCAATGGCCCGCCAGGCTTCCGTCGGTTGGCCTCGGCGATATACGTCCACTCGTAGTCGATCCCAACGCCCAAGGCGACGACGTCGAGCAATCCGATGAGGTGTCGGCCCATGCCGCAGCCGAAGTCCACGACCCGCCCTCGCCGTGGGACGAGTTCCCGCACCAGCACTTCTTCGGCACGTAGAAACGCCCGGATCGCCTCCGGCTGCGTCGCCGGATCGAGCGCCTTGTTCAAGAGGCCCGCGGCATATACGTCATCGTTGGTCATCGCCGCTCCGGCACGGCCGCGATCCCTGCCACGGATAGGGCCGAAATCTACGCACAGCCACCGAACGGCCTCGAGATGAGCGCCCGGCCAGCCAAAGCCGGTATCGCGCTGAATTCACGCCCGGCTGGCCGGGTCGGCTCCATCGAGTTAGGCGGGCGATTGGGCTTCTGCCGCGATCCGCAGTATAGCGTCGAGGCTTCTGGCGACGTCATGATCAGTGGTCGCCCACGAAGACACACTGATCCTCATGGCAGTCTTGCCTTGCCATACCGTCCCGCCACACCAACAGGTCCCATCTTCCTGGACACGGGCGATGACCCGCCGAGTGACCTCAGCGGTCCCGAACGATACGAGAACTTGGTTGAGCACCACCTCATTCAATACTTCGTGGCCAGCTCCCTCTAGTGCATCAGCGAAGTGTCTTGCATGGTCACAAGAGCGATCGACCAAATCTGCCAGGCCGGTTCTGCCTAGTGAACGTAAAGCTGCCCAGATTTCGATAGCACGAGCTCGGCGGGACATCTCTGGAACGAATAGGTGAGGGTCCCGGGTCTCGCCTTCGATGAGATACGCCGCGCTCGAAGACATGGCGGCGTTCAGATGGCGCTTCTCGCGAACGACTACGAGGCCGCTATCATAAGGGACGTTAAGCCACTTGTGTGCATCGGTCGCCAAGGAATCCGCTCTCTCGACTCCACGAGCCAGGTGTCGCCTGGAAGGGGAGGCCGCGGCCCACAGGCCGAACGCTCCGTCGATATGGATCCACGCACCAGCCCCTTGGAGCCTGGAGATGATTTCCTCCGCGGGGTCAAACGCCCCGGTGTTCACGTTTCCGGCCTGGAGGCAAACAATAGTCGGGCCCTCGATCTGCGGGATCTCGGCAGGGATGATTCTGCCCTGTCCGTCGACAGGCACCCTTACAACGCGATCTCGCCCGAGGCCAAGCATTCCAAGAGCCTTCAACAGACTCACATGCACTTCGTCGCCCACAATTACTGTGATGGGAGGCGCGCCAAAGAGGCCTTTGGCCTCGACGTCCCACCCTTGCGCTTGCAGGAGGGCATGGCGCGCAGCGGCAAGTCCAGCGAAGTTCGCCATGGTGGCACCCGTGACGAATCCGACCTCCGCCTCGGTCGGTAGGCCGAATACGTCGGCGATCCAGCTGCGGCAGACCTTCTCCAGAGACGCAGCGACAGGGGACGTGATCTCCAGGACCGCATTCTGATCCCAGGCCGCGGCGAGGGTGTTGGCAGCGAGCGCGGCCGGAAGAGAGCCACCGATAACGAACCCGAAGAACCTTCCTCCAGCACTAGCGACGGTGGCCGGCGAGCCGATAGTATCGAGTTCCTCAAGGACTTCGGCTGGAGGCAGGGAGTCAGCTTGAAGTGGAGTAGAGAACCTGCCAAGACCCTCAACCGCGGACGGAGCAGGTGAGACTCCCCTCTGGGGCAGGGCTTGCAGGTATCTGGCAGCTCTGTTCGCGGCATCTCTCAGCAATAGTTCCACACCGATCTCCTTCTGGACCATACTGGCACGGATCACCTGAATGGATCGCTCGCCCGTCCTGCGGCCTCGGCTTCAGCTGCGGCGCGGAGCGTCGGCAGCTGATGCCGCTGTTAGGCACTCAGTTCGCGGTTCCTCGCACCGCCCAGGCGCGCGCAGTGAGTGTGATCGTTCCACCGGGCCCTCGCGGGAGAGCCTGTTCAAGCGTCCGAGCCAGCGTTGTGCAGCGATCAGCGTCAAGCGATGCAACGTAGGAAGGGGCCGGGCCTGTACCTCCGAGTAGGGGCCGCCAATAGTCATCGAAGCTGGCGAACTCCGTTGGGATCTCGATTGGCTCGCAGCGCACGTCGCGAAGCCCGCCCGCGCGGAACACGTCGGCGAGTGCGTCGGGGCGGCAGAGTGGGAAACGCTCGCCTTCGTCCAGCTCCCGGGCCGTCGAATCCACTGCCACGACCGCATCCCAGAAATAGCGCAGGAACTCCATCCTGTCCCCGTAGTCCCAAACGCACGCGGAGACCACACCCTGAGTCGCAGTGAGAGACCGCATCTCATGGACAGCAGCCTCGGGGTCGGGAAAGAAATTCAGGGCGAGTAACGAGGTCACGCTGCCGTAACCGCCCGCTCGGCGCGGAAGGCCGCCCGCGCCAGCCACGACAAAGGAGGCCCGGACGTCCTGGGAATGTCTTCGCGCGTACTCGATGAAGGGCTCAGCGGGATCGCACCCCAGTACCGAGGCTGGAGTCGGCGTGACTGCAGATCGCGTTCGTAAGAGCGCCCGTGCCGCACCCCACATCCAGCCAGTGAACGCTGCCGGGGATCCGCAACCAGGACACGAACCGAGGTGCGAGCTGTCGGCTCCACCGGCCCATGAAGTCCTCGTAGGTTGACCCGGCAGCCCATCTGTCGCGAACGTCGGACATGCTCTCGGCCTCTTCGCGCTGCCTAACGGAGCGCCGCTCAACCCACAAACCGCTCGTACCGGCAATGCTCTTGCACCAACTGCATGTACCAGCGCATTCGGCCCACGCCGGTGCCCGCCGCCAGCGACCCCGCCGTCGTGACGATCAGCCCGCCGGTCGCGCCGGCCTTTTGGAAATCGGACATCACGCGCGCCTTGATCTCGTCCGGCGAACCGTTGCGCAGCAGAAACGGTGGCGTATGGCCATTGATGACGGCCTCGGGCATGTTCTCGCGGATGAGGGCCGCGTCCACTTCCGGCCCATAGTTCACACTCTTGATGCCCAGTTCGCGCTGATACTCGAGCAGGTGGCCCATGGCGCTGTCCGAGTGTTGATAGCGCCACGAGCCGCGCGGGGCCATTGCGTCCAATACCTTTGCGAGCACCGGGACGCAATATTCGCGGTAGAGCGTGCGATTGAATAGCGTGCAGTTGTCGTCCGTGATCCACCAGCCCGACTGCGTGTTGCCGGAAAATTCGCGCAAGACCCGGTTCAGTTCGACCATCTTGGCGGCCAGAATATCGCAGAATCGCTGGATGAGTTGCGGATGATCGTAGCACCAGAAGAAAACGATCTCGGGCTGCAAGACCGAGGTCATGATCGTGGCCGGCCCCCGGCTGCCCGTGCCCAGCAGCGGCAGTGGCAGCCCCTGCGCCCGACGCGCTTCCCACTCGCGCCGGTACTCGTCCGGTAAGGCCCACTCTTTCACATCCGTTGCCTCGGCGCGGTCGAGGACGTGCGCAAATTCGTCCGGGTCATTGGTGACGTGCGTCAGCCAGGGCGTGGCGCCTTCGGTGTAGGTAAACTCGGAGCCAAACAGGTTCTCGATCCGCTTGGGGCTGTGAACCCAGGTGTCATCCTCAAAGAACGTCCGCCCCACATATGTGGATGTCACCTGGTTGACTTCGCGATGCAATTGATCTCGATACGCCTTGTCCTGGTAATAGCGCAGCGTCGAAGGCGCTTGCGTGAACTCGAACAGCCAGTGGTCGTCCGGCGAAAATGACAGCGCGCAGCGCGGCTTGTTGGTTGTGAACGCTTCACAGGCAGCGTTCTCCGCCCAGAACCCCTCAACGTCGAGCTGGGCTGTCCGTTCCATGAATTCAGATTCAATGATAGACACGGTCTTCTCCCTGCGGTCAGAGGTTCAATTTGTTCCCTGGCGCGCAATACACATGTGACGGGGCGTTGCCTTTCGAGGACAGCCAACGTTCGACGTCTGCAATCCGGGACGGCAATCCGGGACGTAGCTCGATCTGTCTAATCTCCTCACTCACCGACACCAGCCAGGGGCGCGCGACGGTGCCCAGGAGAGCGCTGTGGCCCGTCCAGGGGTATCGGTCGAGGTGCCGGAGATCGACCAGCACCTGCGCGCGGAGCGGATTCAGATGCTTAAAGATGACGCGACGCTCCAGGTCTCGCACCATCACGTGGTGGAGGGTCTCCGGGGCATCCAGGCGCGGTTGACGGGGCATGGCAGTGCCTCATCCCGGCGAGATTATCCAGATCGAGCTACGTCCGAGTCGTAGTTCCCAGACCGATTTGCCGCCGGAATCGGCCGAGGAGTCATGTCCGCTTGGAATTCATGCCCCGCCAGTGATCGCTTCAACGCGTCTTCGGCCCTGAATTGCCCGGGAAAATTACCGCCACCGGCACTTCAAGCAGGCAGCCCAGAGGCGGCGGATCGCGGACGCTCAGGCAGGCCGGCTCCCCGGCCTCCGATGGGCTGTTCGCCTCGATCGTCGCAACGAGTTTCGCAACCGCGGCCGCGTCCTCCGGCCGGTCCGTCACCGTCAGGTAGGACTCGTATCTCGAGAGCCACGTGCGCACGCCCGGTTCAAGCGGCCAGTGCCGCGACATGCGGAAACGCGAAAGTGCCTCCAACTGCTCGCGCGCCTTTTCGAAGGCGGCCCGCGCGCCATCCTTGTCGCCCGCCCGGAACAGCAACCGGTCGACGTTGCTCCACACCGCGAGATTCATCGTTTCGCTGAAGTTCGAGCCGAGATCGCGCATCGTGTGCGCGAGCTTCTGCGCGACATCGAGCGATTCCTCGAACCGCCCGGACCTCACGAGCAGGGTGACGAAGTTGTTCGCCTCGCGGGGATAAGGGAAGTAGTACTTGTCCTGCGGTTGCTGCACGCGCGGATGGATCCTTACGGCCTCGGTTACCTTGTCCTGGAGCGCGTATGCCTGAAAGAGCGGAACGGCATAGGCGTTGATGTCGATGGGTCGGATCTCGGCTCTGTCAGCTCGCTCGATCGCCAGCTCGAGGAGCGACTGCGCGCGGGCCAGGTCCCCGGCCTTGAGCGCGGCGATCCCCTCGTCGCGGATCTGGTGGGGCTTGCGCGGGTCGGCGGGCTCGCGCCGCAAGTATGCGATCCCCGCTGCCACCGCAAGGACCACCACGACGATCGCGACTAAGCCGGCGCGCTTCATGGGAGATCGACGAAGCAGTACTCGGCCTCGCGACCGATCGTCATCGAATAGCATGCCCGCGCAAGCCGGGGCGATCTTCGCGCGACCTCATCCTCCCCGGCCCGGTGCTCTCTCGCGAGGTCGGCGATCTCCGCGGACCGAGCCGCGGCGCCGTTGTGCAGAAGCAAGTCCGCCAGCGCTTCCAGGGCGCCGGCCGCACCCATGTGGAGGTGAAAGCTGCCTCGATTGAGAATCACCTTCTCCTCGATCTCGGCGGCGCTCGCCGCGGCGAAGCTCGCGGCCCGTTCCCCCGGCCCTGCCCTCGTGTACAGCTTCGCCAGGTTTCGCGTCACCCGCATCCGCTCCGAGTACGTGTCGCCAAAGGTAGGCAGGTCCTTGTACATCATGAGCGCCTCCTCGAGAGCCGCGATGGCTTCAGCGCGTCGGCCCGCGCCCTCGAGCGCTATCGCGTAGTTGTTGCGCAGCCGGAGGCGTCCGGGCACGTTCCGGAGCTCGCCCGCATAGCTCTTGAAGAAGGACGCGTAGCGAGGCAACGCAACGGCCGGTTTGCCGTTTTTCACCGACGCGTCCGAGAGGCACTCGAGGGCCAAATACGCGCGCGAGCCGTTGCCGGCCTTGTCCCAAATCTCGAAGGCCTGGTCGCAAAGGTCGAGCACCTTCGCGTAGTCGCCCTTCGTCTGCGCCTCGGCAACGGCCTTCATGGTCTCTTCCCAAGTCTTGGGACCAAAAATCTTCCCACACGCCGAAAGCAACATCAGTATCGAGACGAGCACGGCGATTCGAATCATGGAGTCTTCACGTTGCTCGGTTGAGGGCTAACGGACTGACGTTCAGCGGCAGGGCGGGCGACCGACCCACTCTCGAATGACAAGGACCGCGACGCCCGCCCGGTCCGCTGCAACGGCTGGTTATCTCGCCTCTCGTGCGGGCGCGAATATGTTCTCCCCTCGGTCGAAAACCGCAGGCTCAGGACCGAGCGGGTTCGGGTCCGCCCGTCATGTTCCCCTTGCGCTTCCGAGATGCACGCTGTCGAAGATGCAACCTCAACCGCGGCGCGCCGCCTCGATTGCAGCGATGTCGATCTTTTTCATCTGCATCATCGCATCGAACGCGCGCTTGGCGGCAGCGGGATCGGGATCGGTGATCGCTTTCGTCAGGGCGATCGGCGTAATCTGCCAGGACAATCCCCATTTGTCCTTGCACCAGCCGCACGCGCTCTCCTGGCCGCCGTTGCCGACGATCGCGTTCCAGTAGCGATCCGTTTCGGCTTGGTCAGCGGTTGCGACCTGAAACGAGAACGCTTCGTTGTGCTTGAACGCAGGTCCGCCGTTGAGCCCGAGGCACGGAATGCCCATCACGGTAAACTCGACGGTCAACACGTCCCCTTTCTTCCCCGACGGAAAGTCTCCCGGTGCGCGGTGCACCGCGCCGACGGACGAATCGGGAAAGGTCTTGGCGTAAAACCGCGCCGCGTCCTCGGCGTCGCCATCGTACCAAAGGCAAATCGTGTTCTTTGCTGGCTTCACCATGTCACTTCTCCATCGAGATGAGCCACCCGAGGCCGGAGTCAACGATGTGCTCGCAGTCGAAGGGCATTGGCTCGGCCGACATTTCCGCGTCAATGTACGACAAGATTCGTACCATTCCGGCGCGGCTTCACTGTGCTTCGCATAGGCGGGATAACAATGATTAGACCGATCCGCATAAGATGCGGAGGGCCGGGTTCCTGTCCGTATAAGACGCCATGGGATGTGTTGGCGAAGACGTCTTTACCCCTTTGTTTTCAATTGCATACTGCCTGTCCAGCGATTTATCACGGCATCTTATGCGGATCGGCATAATACACCTCGATTGGCTCACAGTCCGTCCACCGGACTGCGAACACCGGCCGGTCCGCGATTGAGGACATGGGTATAGATCATCGTGGTCTTGACGTCGCTATGGCCCAAGAGTTCTTGGACCGTTCGAATATCGTAGCCGCCCTCGAGCAAGTGCGTGGCGAAGGAATGCCGGAAGGTGTGGCAGGTGGCCCGCTTCGTCAGACCCGCTTTCGCAACGGCATCTCGGACGGCTTTCTGAACCAGGGATTCGTCGACGTGATGCCGGCCTTGCTCCTTGGTCGTGGGATTGATCCACCGGTGGTCTTGGGGAAAGACCCACTGCCAGCGCCAGTCCTTCGGCGCATTGGGATACTTGCGATCCAGCGCCGTCGGCATCTGCACGCGGCCCCATCCCTCGGCCACGTCCCGTTCGTGGATCGCCTTGACCTGCTTGAGGTGCTCCTGAAGCGGGATCGTGAGCGACGCGGGTAGCATGGTGATCCGGTCCTTCGCACCCTTGCCGTCGCGGACGAGAATCTCGTGGCGGGAGAAATCGATGTCCTGCACCCGCAGTCGCAGGCATTCCATCAGGCGCAATCCTGCGCCGTACATGAGCGAGGCCATGAGCCTCTTATCGCCGGTCATGTTCGCCAGCACGGCTTTCACTTCCTCGCGGGTCATGACGACGGGCAGGCGCGTCGGCTTACGTGCGCGGATGACCTTGCCCAGATCGCCCACGTCGCGGCCGATCACGTGTCGATAGAGGAACAGCAGGGCCGGCGAGCGCCTGGTTCTGGGTCGAGGCGCTGACCTTCTCCTTGACGGCGAGGTGTGTCAGGAAGGCGTTGATCTCCGGCTCGGCCATCTCGGCGGGATGCCGGACATGGTGGAAGAAGATGAATCGCTTCACCCAGTGGCAGATAGGTTTGCTCGGTGCGGCGGCTGTAATGGCGCGAACGCAGCGCCTCGCGCAGGCGATCGAGGAGCTTGGGCTTCTGCGGTTCCGCTGGCCACACAGCTTCGCTTCGGCTGGACGGACGTGTCGGCGTCCCGGCTTGGGCCACTCCCACAGCGTGTTCTCCCCTGCGGCAAAGCCCGGATGGTGACGCTGGCAGATACTCGTACCTCTCTCGCCCGGTGAAAGTCAAGAGCATTCCCCCACCGACTAGTGGCTCTGCGGTGCCCTCCCCTGGTGCGACGGTGCCGCCGTGCATGGGCGATCGATTTGACTCTTGCCTTCCAGGCGATTACGATTCCCCGCGCTGACGCACGGCGTCGATTGGTCAACTCGTCGAGATGTCAATTGGTCAAGTCGGCGATTGGGTTACCGGGCAATCTGGCAACGTGATAGGTCGAGGTCGGAACTTCCCATTTGCCGAGGTGGCCACTTGATTAATCCACCAGTTCACGAATCCACCAACCGCACATACATATAAGGAGGTTCCATGAAGGCAGTTCGATTTCATGAACACGGAGGGCCCGAGGTGCTGCGGTACGAGGATGTACCCGACCCGACACCGCGACCGACGGAGGTCCTGCTTCGCGTGAAGGCGGTGGCCCTGAATCATCTCGACGTCTGGTTGCGGAAGGGCCTGCCCGGGATGACCATTCCCCTTCCCAAGATCGGAGGGTGCGACATCGCGGGCGAGGTGGTTTCCGTTGGCGCACTCTGCTCCCGTATCGCTGTCGGCCAGCGAATCCTCGTCTCCCCCGGCATCTCCTGCGGACAGTGCGCTGCGTGCCTGCGCGGCGACGACAACTTGTGTCGCCAGTTCAAGGTCATCGGCGGTTATGCCATGGATGGTGGTTGCGCCGACCTCGTCTGCGTCCCCGAGGTCAACTGCATTCCTTTACCCGAACCCCTGGATTACGTCGGTGCCGCCGCGGTTCCGGTGGCGTTTCTCACAGCCTGGAATATGTTGGTCCATCAGGCGCGGCTTGCGGCTGGCGAGGACGTCCTCGTGATGGGCGCCGGGAGCGGCGTCGGCACGGCCGCGGTGCAGATTGGGAAACTCTTCGGGGCTCGGGTGATCGCCGTGGCAGGCACGGACGAGAAGCTAGCGAAGGCGACGGCCCTGGGGGCGGACGAGGTCATCAACTACGCGCGCCAGGATCTCGCCCAGGAGATCCGCCGGCTCACGGGTAAACGTGGGGTGGACGTGGTGTTCGAACACGTGGGCGGCGCCACCTGGCAGAAACTCATCCCGAACATCGCGTCGGGCGGGCGACTCGTGACGTGCGGGGCTAGCGCCGGCTACGAAGGGAGCGTGGACATCCGCTACCTCTTCTCGAAGTCCATCTCGATCCTGGGCGCTTTCCTGGGCACGAAGGCGGACATGCTGACGGTCGTCGGCCACCTCGCCCGGGGCAGCCTGCGCCCGGTGATTGACCGGACCCTGCCCCTCGCGGACTGCGCGGAAGGGCATCGTCTCTTGGAAGATCGCGCGGTGTTCGGGAAGGTCGTGCTCGTGCCGTGAAGGGAAGCTGGCAGCGGGCAGCTAGCAGCAGGCAGCGAACGGGGGGAAGTTCCAGACGGTCTGGTCGTCGTCTGCCAGCTGCTCGCCTGCCTGGTGCCGGCTCCCCCTACTCCGCCCTCTCTTTGACGCGCTCCGCGTCCGCGGCGTACGTTCGCATCCCCCAGAAGCAGAACAGCGCCCCGAGCGCCAGGGCGCCGGGCGCGATCCAGAAGGCGGCGGCCAGACCTACGTGGTCCGAGACGACACCTACGAGGGCGGGCGAGATGGCATCGCCCAGCGCGTGGATGACGAAGATATTCACGGCATAGGCGGTGGCGCGCACCTGCGACCGACTGACGTTGGCGATGATCGCGTTGAGCGGCCCCGTGTTGAGGAAGATGAACACCTCCGCCAGGAAGATCGCCGCCAGAACCCACGTCCGATCATCCAGCAGGATCACCGCCGCTGCACACGGCACGCTGAGCGCCAGCCCTACCCCGGAGACCAGAAAGTAGGCCGTCGGCAGTCGCGGTAGCAGGCGGTCGCCCAGCCACCCTCCCGCGATGGTCCCGCCGAGGCCGCTCACCAGGGTGAGCAGGCCGAAGATCAGATTCGCCTCCGCCAGGCCCATCCCCCGGATCCGCACCAGATGCGTTGGCACCGAGCGCCGCCAGCCCCCCGACGGCGAACGTCATGGCCGTCATCGCCAAGCAACTTCAAGAGATAGCTCTTGGCCTTGAGAAGCTCCAGGTAGTCCGCCAGCCGGGGTCCTGCCGTGCGGCCCGCAGTCTGCACGGATGGGTCGGCGGCCCCGCGGGCAAGGTCCGGCTGGCGCCATACGGTAAACAGTGTGGACCGTTCCGTCTCCTCCGCTGCGATAAACACTTCATGCTTGTCGAAGTGTTTCCTTATAATAGGTCCTGTATCTTCTTTGGTCAATGTCTTGAAGCATGATAATTCGCTTTTACGGTGTTCCAGGTCCTTTGATACAATGAAGTTTATAGGAGGTACACCTGAACTTGGGTTTAGTACAAAAAGCGCTTTATTAATATTAACTGTCACTGACCTTTTCATGCCCAAATTTACGGAAGATTTTTTCAATGTTACATAATATAAATTGAAGTTGTTCCGCGGAAAGTAGAATAATTGTCAGTTCGCGACCTTTTTTCGAAGCCGGGATGTCCAGCAAAGAGGGATAGAGGGGTTGATTCTAAGCCTGTTTTTACTCAATAAACTTTAAGCCTGAATTATCCAAAACTTTCCCCTCCTTTTGAAGGAGGGGTGGCCGAAGGCCGGGGTGGTTGATTACTGGCTTACTTTAAATTAAACCCCAATTTATGGATATTCATTTCTTTTATTTCTTTTATTGCAGCCTATAGCACACAACAAAAGATCATTATCAAACGACCCTGTCACTCCTTCGTCGTGTCACCCCTCCTTCAAAAGGAGGGGAAAGTTTCGGACGAAATCTCCTGGAATTCAATTTTATTCCATGAAAGGATACTTAAACCCTGTGGCTGGAATAAGAGTCTCTTTAATTGTTCTCGGGCTGACCCAGCGGAGGAGGTTGAGGTGGCTTCCGGCTTTATCGTTTGTCCCAGAGGCTCTGGCTCCGCCGAAAGGTTGCTGTCCAACCATAGCTCCAGTGGGCTTGTCGTTGATATAGAAATTTCCAGCTGCATAACGAAGTAACCTGCAGGCTTTTATCATTGCATACTTGTCATTACTGAAGATTGAACCGGTGAGTGCATATGGAGATGTTTCGTCGCATAACTTAAGTGTCTCTTCAAAACGGTCATCGTTATATACATAAACTGTCATAACCGGACCAAAGATCTCTTCCTCCATGGTTAAAAAATGTGGATCTTCGGTTACAATAACTGTCGGTTCAATATAATAACCCTTTGATTTATCTCCTGTCCCTCCGGCGATTATTTTTGCATTACCTGAAGATTTTACTTTATTGAGATATGACATTATTTTGTCAAAAGAAGGCTCGTCAATTACTGCATTTACAGGATTTTTAAAATCTAGTACATCTCCAATCTTAATTTCAGAGATCATTTTCATGATCTCTTTTTTTGTCTCTTCCCAGAGCGACTGTGGTATATATGACCTTGATGCTGCTGAGCATTTCTGTCCCTGGTATTCAAATGAACCACGAACTATTGCCGTGGCAAGTTCGAGAGGATTGGCCGACTGATGAGCAAAAATGAAATCCTTACCTCCTGTTTCACCGACAAGTTTCGGATAGGACCGGTATATGGAGAGATTTTCAGAGACTTGTTTCCAGAGCGAGTTAAAAGTAGAATTTGAACCGGTGAAATGAATGCCGGCCAGATCCTTGTGTTTTAATACTATGCTGCTTATCAATGCGCCGGAACCTGGGACGAAATTAATAACACCTGCAGGCATTCCGGCTTCCTCAAATACTTTCATAAGATAGTAATTTGAAAGGAGAGAAGTGGTGGCCGGTTTCCAGACAGTCGTATTTCCCATCAGAGCAACACTCGTGTTCAGGTTAGAGGCAATAGCAGTGAAGTTGAAAGGAGTAACAGTATAAACAAATCCTTCAAGCGGACGGTATTCGAGCCTGTTAATATTTTCACTTTCGGAAATTGGTTGTTCCTGGTAGATAACTGAGGCAAAATAGGTATTAAAACGAAGATAATCAATCACTTCACAGGCAGCGTCAATCTCAGCCTGCATGACATTCTTCCCCTGACCGAGCATGGTGGCTGCATTGATCCGGTACCGGTATTTTTTAGAAATCAGCTCAGCTGCTTTAGCCATAATGGCTGCTCTTTCCATCCAGGCGAGAGTGTCATCCATTCACATTTCGCCTCAAGCGCTGCTTCAATAGCAAGGGCGGCCTCCTTTTCTCAGTGCCATATGATAAGTCGCAAGTACATGACCATGATCTGATGGCATCACAACCTTCCCGGTTTTACCGGTACGGATCTCTTTTCCTCCTATGATCAATGGAATGTCAATCACCTGATTTTTTTGTACGGAGAGTTCTTTTTCAAGCAATTCCCTTCCGGGCTTCCGGGTTTATAGATTAATACCGGTTCATTTTTTGGTTCACGGAAGTTATATATCGCGTTGTTCATATAATATGTTTTCTGTAAAAGTGATCAATTCTCAATCGTATTTCAATGACATTTATCTTATATGATCAAAATCGGATCTTTATACTGATTTTTGTTACACAGGAAGTTGAAACACCGAAATCGATTAACCGGAAAGGTCGCCAAGTCAGTCCCGATAGCTATCGGGAGCTATCGGATCGCAAAGTTACGCAAAGAAAAGAACTGTAACATCTTGACTTTGCGCTCTTTGCTACAACTAGCATACTCGCGGTCAAAAAGGGCTTTTTAAACATCTACTGTTTCATCTTCTCAATTACTCTACTAAACACCTCTTTTGTATAAAAGTTCGTTTATCGGCACTAAGAGCAAATATTCCGGGATATTGTTTTTTATAGTAATTTGCAAATTGTTTCAGAAGAAGAGCTTAACATGTTTAATAATCAGATTTATGTCAGAATCAAAGTTTTATCATTTTTCTGAAAACGGACTCTATTTTGTATTGGAACTCTTGATGAAGCTGTTGCAGTTATGAAGAAGGTGGTTTTGTCTGGTTTGATTTTTATCAGCCCGCAAGGGAAGTGATGGCTTCGCTGATTAGTATACAAAATCGGGATTCATCCCTTGTCTGTAGAAGACTGTTTTGATGATGAGCAGGTTCCGAAGATTGAGTATTTCACGAATAATACTTTCATTATTTTTAATTCATTCAGTTACTTCAAAAATGAATTGTTTATAGATGAAGTAAATCTATTTATAGGAAAGAATTTTCTCATTACTGTCAGTGGCCATAATTCGGAAGGAAGAAAACCATTGAATAATCTTGACGAGAAAATTGAGAATGGAAGTACAAACGCTAAAACAGGTCCGGACTATTTGCTGCATATTGTTCTTGACTGGCTTGTTGATGAGAAATACAAGGCATTCGACGATATGGAAGAGGAGCTTGAAAATGCTGAGGAATCATTACTTGAGAACGTGGAAAAATTTCAGCCAGTGCAGCTGATCCGTATGAGAAAAAATCTGATGAGACTCAGAAAAACATTGTACCACGAGAGGGAAATACTGGTGAAGATCTGCAGGCTTGATTGTCCTTTTGTCAGCGAAAAGGCAATTGTCCATTTTCGGGATATTTACGATCATCTGGCTAAATTTTTCGAGCTGACTGAAACATACAGGGAGATTGAAACAAGTCTTCATGGAACTGTATACTTCTCTGTCTGAATAATCTTATGACCAAAGATGTCGAATGATACTAATATATCTGTGAGACGTCTGACACTGATTGCGACCATTTTTATGCCCCTTACCCTGCTTGCAAGTATTGGCGGTATGTCGGAGTGGTCGATGATGACCGGACCTGATAACTGGAAGTTTACCTATCCTCTGTTTCTTTTGGCGATGGTAATTATCGGATTGGTTAATTACTATTTCATCAGGAAGCTGGAAAAAAAAGAATAAAAACGAATGATTCAAAATAATATTACGGTGCTCTGCACCTTTTGTATTAATTCCTGCATGCATACAACTACAAATATTTCGCGGCTCTGCCGCTGAAGAATATAGTAGAAAGTGCGGAACTTCAGCCCATCTGAAAGTATATTTTAATAGTCGATCTTTAAGGTGCGTAGCACCATAATATTTGTAGAAAAATGTTTACCAAGTATTGCGAAGGTGCAGAGCACCGCAATATTAAAATTAATTGCGGTTCTGTTTGAATCTTTCGGCTATTGCTGTTTTTTCTGCATCGCTGACTTTTGTGGCTTTTTCAAGTATCTGTATAAAAGCAGTCACCTCTTCAGCACTGGCAGGGCATCCTATATTTTGTGCTGGTTTATCGGCACTTTCAGACGAAGCCCTGATTTTTGAATCAGCCAGAAGGGTTCTGTTTTTATCAAAAATCAGAAAGTAAGGAATTCCGCCACCCTGACCGCCATATTTATTATATACATCAATAGCATCAGGATTCTCGAGGTTCTTTTTATCGGCCCTCTCAAGAATGTCGAGATATTTGATTACAAAATGTTTATCGAAAAAATCCCTGCACGACGGATCATTGATGGAAGCTTCAAATTTCTTGCACCAGCCACACCATGAAGCATGAAAAACGATCATAACACTTTTCCCTTCGAGGGCTGCAACCTTATAAGCTCCATCCATTATCTTTCCGGCAGGATCTGGCTTTTCCTGGCCTGAAGCGATTCCTGATATTAAGAGAATAATGGCAGAAAATAATATTTTAGATTTCATCTCAATAAAATTTATTGTAAGTAATTAAACAGCAATCTTTAGCTTATTTATTTCCACACTGTTGCTTAGATCGAACATTGAAAAATGTCTTATTCCGTAGCACCTGATCGCGTATGAAAAGAAAAGGCCGGAGAGGATATCAATACTGTAATGTCCGTGTGCAAGAAATAAAGCAAGTATTACAATGATCAGGCAGGTACCTATGATCCATTTGTAAACTCTGTCATTCACAAGAAGGAACAACAAAAACACATTTCCTACATGCCCTGATGGATAAACCCCTAGTTCGTAATTTGCAAATCCATGAAACAGAGGGTCCGATCCGTTAAACTGCGGTGGATTTCCAAATGGTGTCAGAACGATAAAAATTCCCCGCACAATATAAAAAAGGCCAATCAATAATAAGAAAAACGGGATCCTGTTAAAATCTTTTTTATGGAAGAGATATATAAGAGTAACTATTATAGGGATGAGTGCAAAGATGTCATAGATAACAGCTACATTGATTACAGGGAGCTTATCGAGGATGAAATCAGAAAGCATTGGCAGTGTTTTTCCTGCAGTTACAGAGTTATGGAGATAAGTCTGGGAAACAATATTCAATGCTACTCCGGCAAAAACTGAAAGGATCCCGATATATAAATACCTGCTTTTGAATATAGGAATGAGAGAACGGAAAATCCCTGAAATATACAGCGACAGTTTGTTTATCATTTTATAATTTTTACTCATTAAACTATACATTAGTTTTTATTATGCCAATGAGATTGTAACATAAAAAATGAAAACAAAGATAAAAACTTAAGTTGATAATTGCGTCAATAGAAAGAATATCGGTCAGGACGACATGTCGCTATATGTCAGAAGTATTTCTTTCCTGTATTCTTCCGGCGCTTCAATATGACCCCAGGCTGATTGTGTCTGCCATAGTCCGTCATAAGCTGAGTCGTGATATGTACGGATTAAATAGGGGATTTGCTTTTCAGTAAGTATTTCACCAAGAAGAATCGCTTCAATCTCGTTTTTAAATACCAGTATTCTTACAGGATTATTCATTCATTTTTCATTTATGAACTATAACAGCACAATTATTGAGAAGTACATCTAATGGCGGCTGTCCGGGGAATAACTGTGTAAAACCGGAACATTCCCCACGGAGCGAAATTATATCGCCGGTTTTGATCTTTGAAAGATCGGCAATTACAGGTAAGGTACAAATCACCGATGAAATTTCATTACCTGTTATAAGGGAAATATTCAGATTGTTGCCATCGGTCTGTGTCACCGATGCTATTTTACCCGTAACCTCAATAACCTTATTAATATACTTTGCAGACGCGGTTGTCTCATTATCTTCAAATTCTTTCTGTAGTGCAGATGCGGAAATAACAAACTCAGGTTTGGCTTTAGCCATATCGGTATGTTTCAGATTGTACATATACAAACCTGCCAGGATTGCTGATAAAGCGATAAAAGCGACAATAAAAATTGCGATTTTAACGTAGTTCTTCATTATTTGAAAGCATTGGTTTCAAGTTGTCGGAATTTCTACTTCGCTGTTATAGGAGTATATTTCATAGCAACAGTTACCTCAAGGTTTTTATTGATTTTATCTCTTACAACACCCGGGATACTTATCTTATAATCTTCAGGGACAATATTAAATTTTGCGTTTGCATTTATTCCTCCGCTTACAACTTCGAGAGTTCCCTTTGTACTTATCTTGTTGGTTACATCATGTATGGTGAGATCCCCTTCAACGGTAACATCATAAGTTCCGTTCTTTGAAAAATCTATTGATGACAGATTTGTTATCTTTCCCTTAAAACTCGACTTTGGGATCTTATCCGACTCCATATAGTTTTCATTGAAATGTTCTTCCATTAGAGCTCTGTCGAAATGGAATGATTTAATAACTGCCTGAAATACCATCTCTCCGGTTGTAACATCAATGGCTCCAACTACCTGGTTATTATCTCCTTTTATATCCTCCATTGAAGTATGGGAGAAGAAGCCGATATAACCATTTTTGGTCATATATTTCTGTGCATTTGCTGCAAAAACGATATTCAAAAAAAAGATCAAAAACGATGCGCGTCTCATAATGATTCTATTGAAGTTTTAGTTCTAAAGTCTTATGCTATAACAAAAAATGAGACTAATAGTTTGCCGGTTTCTGGTGTTTCTTCAATGTAAAAACCCTTGAAATATTGAATCCGAAATGAATATCACCTTTTTTCCAGCTACCCGTTGTTTCACCTATAAATCCCTTTTCTAACATAGAAACTGAGTTAGTGAAGAGAAGCGTAAATACATGTCCCCCGGTCTCAATATCAAAACCCAATGAAAGAGGATCGTAAATCTGCTGGCTCAAATATGTTTTCGGATTCGTGATGTAGTAATATTCCCCGTTCAGACTTATCCTTTTTGTGAGTTTAACGCGCGCCCCCGCACCTACAGCAAAAACATCATTGGGATCAAGTTCCGTGGCAACAAGATTCCTGTGTACATAAGAGGGAGTTAACTGAACAGACAGTGCCTCATTAAATTTCCGTGCTATAAGGATCTGCCCTACGTAAGCTAATCGTGATGTAAAATAATTTGTCCTGGTCTGATCCGGAAACTTAAATGTTTTAAGGGCAATTGAAGTGAGAACTGAAACAGAGACCGGCATTACTCTTTCGCCGGAAGATTGTCTCAGTACTGTGAATTTTGCAAATCCATCATATAACTTATCGTTCCTTTCCCGGCCAATGCCCACCATCAGCCAATTTAATATTCCATATTCAATTCCTAAATATATATTTGCCGTCTGGTCGAGGCCAAATAACTCGTAGGCGCCTGAGTTGAGTGTACCGAAGCGGTGCTCTATCCTGATATCGAGTTGTCCCTGAGGCATTCTCTCTATCGAATGGCCATTCATTATCCGAGTCGATTTAAATGTGGCAGTTGTGTAGTTTATTTCCTTTGGAGCTTCCTTGTCAAGAAGATTCATAAGGTCATCCTGGGCTGATATCCTGAAAGAGATAAGAGTTAACAAAAGAATAAAGAATAATCGTCTCATGTTTATGATGTTTTTATATTCATTCAATTATTAAGCATTCCATTTCTTATCCAGATCTTAAACTGTTCAATTTTGCAAGCAGACAAGGATCCTGAAAAAGGCATAATCGGAACTCCCTTCCCATTTAGCGCATTCAAAAGTATTCCTGATGAAGCCTGGGCCTGAACACTTGCATAGCTGGTAAGAGTTATTCCCCCTGAAGGAGCGGCGCTGTTATGGCAGGTGGTACAGTAGCTGTTCAGTATCGGAGTAATTGTTGCACTAAAAGTGACACTTGTTGTATCGCATGAATTATTCAGGGCAGGATATAAAGCTTCTTCATTATCATAATAGCAGGAGACAACAATAAACAAAAATATGATTATGGTGATAAAAGGCGTAATTAATCGCTTCATCTTTATTAAATTACTAATTATTTAACTGAGAGCTGGTTAAGGGATGTGCACGGGTTATGAAAGGAGTAATGCCTGCATTTATTGTTGCAGGACAAGCAACTGAGCTCTCAATTGCTCCCTGTTCTATCCATACCCGTATTATTGTTCTGTCATTAAGTGAAAGGGGATGACTGGGAGGCATCATGTTTTCACCCGTTTTGGCAATTATTGCCTGGTATGAACTGCTTGCATTTGGATTGCCCGCTGTTACAGTTCTGCTTATATCAACGTAATTGTTAAGTGCCATTCGCGATTCTCTCCCTCCCCCGTCGTGACAACCCGGTATGGCACAGTTATTAACAAATAATGGCAGAACATCTGCAGTAAAACAAACTTCAGGAACATTGGCAATATTAGCTACATGAGTACAGGAGGTAACCCAGGAAAAAAGTGTTAGTATTATCAGCAATCCGAGGGATAAATAGATTTTATCGGGTTTCATAAAGATCTGGTAAGATGACAAATTAAATATTTGTAAAGATACTAAAATATGAAAAGATTATTTTTTAAGGTGAATTTATAAAAAGTACTCAGGTTTTCTCTGTGTACCTCTGTGGCAACTCCGTGCAACTCTGTGTAAGTTCATATTTTTAGTATCCCGAATTCATGTTCGAAATTCGGGGTGAAAATACCTTTCCCTGAATTTTCTTTTATTTCGTTTATCTTCCAGAACCTTCCTTCTTCAATTTCGTCTTTATTTATAACAGGTATCTCATCGGTTATCGTTGTAAATGAATTGACAAGTTCTCTCTCCCGCGAAGATTTCCACACATATTTTACCCGGAATACAGCTTTAAAATTATTCAAGCCAAGTTCTTCCTCTGCCTCCCTTTCAAGTGCTTCAACTACTGTTTCTCCCGGACTGACGTGTCCTCCCACTGAGGTATCCCATTTCCCGGGCTGGACGTCTTTGGTCATAGCTCTCTTCTGCAAATAAAGTTCACCCCGGGAGTTGAATATATGAAGATGAACAACAGGATGAAGAAGCATGCTCTTTCCATCGTGACATACGCTCCGCAGAGCCTTGCCTGTTGTATTTCCATCCTCGTCCACAACCGGAAACCATTCTTCGTGAGTAGCGTTTTTCATAATAAGACAAAATTATAAAAATTACCACTACACCAAAAACCCCTCTGCCGCTTCGCGGCATCTCTTTTAATATAATTCATTTTCGGTATCAGACCCCCTCTGCCGCTTCGCGGCATCCCGCTTAGGCGGGAGAAAATCTCGTGTTATTGAAGATTTTTCCTCCTTTCAGGGGGAATTAAAAGGGGGTTTTAATCATTTTCCGGTGACTGCAAACGAGCACCTTATCGTATTCCCGTCCTCATCCACAACAGTAAGAACATGATCACCTGCTCCTGCCTGAAACTCAATCTGATGAATAAAACGTGTTGTGCCAGTATAAATTTCATCGAGGTGCCAGAAGATTTTCTTTGAAGGGCTCCTGTGAGCCACCTCGGCAATCACTCTGGTTAATGCCCCCGTCTGATCGCGTGGGATAAAAATTTTTATTCCTGTAGTTGGATAGATAAACTCCATAACGGAAACATTTTTATTTGTGGTACAACCCGGGGCAACGGGGGGAAGAGACTTATATTCAGAGTGTTTAAGTTTGTAAAAATATTCCATAGCAGGTGGCAGAACGAACCACGATTCGTTGATAATATCACCCGGGGAAATACAATCTGAATTTACCTGTTGTGTTTTAGATTTATTTAAATGTATCATCTGGTGATAGGGGCAGGCTTCACTTCTTAAACCATTCAGACAAGCAGGTACTTCAATGCTTTCCGGACAATCGGGAGAAGCCCGGAAGCCGCTCTTGCTGCAGACTCTGATCATTGTGAGATCTTCATTCGGTCGGGCGAACCATGAGCTGTGTCCAATCAGGTTGACAAGATCGAACATTAAAGGAGCTGCTGCAGAAATGCCTGTTAATCCGGGCCTTCCTTCACCGGAGGCATTTCCTACCCATACTCCAACAACATACTGAGGAGTAGTTCCGATAGCCCAGCCATCCCTGAAGCCGAAACTTGTACCTGTTTTCCATGCAAGATCCGGGGAAGATGAAAAATATTGCCAACCTGTTTCACTTTCGGGTCTGTTTACCCTCTGCAGCGCTTCATAAGTAAGCCAGATGGATGAGGCAGAAAGGGGAGGAGCCGGATCCTCGGTCAGCATAGCTTTTATATGCGGGTTACTTATAAGAACCGGAGGATGATAATCCTCTTTATAATATTTTTTCTCATTGAGATACCTGTTTAAAACCCTGGAAAGAGAAGCATATACTCCGGTGAGATCCCATAATGATGTCTCCCCTCCGCCGAGTATCAGAGAAAGACCATAATAATCAACAGGTCTATTGAAAGTTGTGAAACCAGTTTTGTGCAAGAGATCGAGGAATTTCTCCGGGTTATATTTCTGGAGCATTTTGACTGCCGGTATATTCAGAGATTGTGATAGTGCAAAACCGGCAGTAACGGCACCGCTGAAGCTCTGGTCGAAGTTCTTTGGTGAAAATCCTGTGAAACGCGTTGGGATATCAGGAATGAGCGTATTTGGCAATATATCACCCGACTGCTGCATCCCGGCATAAAGAAGGGGCTTGAGAATACTACCAGTGCTGCGAAAAGAGCGTATGATATCAACGTCTCCACCATGCGGCTGAGTTTCTGCAAGAGTACTGTTCCCTATGTACACAAGCACATTGCCTGTTGCAACCTCAACTATCAGGCAGGCAGAATTGAAAATGTAATTTCCTGTAAGATCTTTCTGATGGGTATTTATGATTTCTGTTGCTCTCTCCTGAAGAATAGGGTCAATAGTGGTTTTTATCATCTCACCCCGGTTGGTGACGAAAAAGTGATCTGTAAGATGCGATGCCTTCGAAGGCAGTGGTTTTGGCTCTCCCGGCAGCGGCTCATCAAGGGACAGGACCAGAGTGATCGAATCAATATATTTTTTTTCACAGAGACGTTTAAGGAGAGTGTTGCGCCTGTTTTTAAGTATCTCCTGATTTCTTCCCGGATAAACGAGTGCCGGGGAGTTTGGAAGAATTGCCAGGGCGGCGGCTTCGGCCCAGGTCATTTCGGCAGCTGGTTTCCCTGTGTAACGCCATGCCGCAGCTTCAAGGCCAACAGTGTTTCCACCGAATGGAGCATTGGAGGAATAAAGCTGAAGTATTCTTTTTTTTGAGCTGAACAACTCCAGTTTGAGGGCCGAAAGTATTTCGATAAACTTCTCTGTATAAGTTCGTGGTTTATTACCTCTGGAAATTCTGGCGACCTGCATTGTAATGGTGCTACCGCCGCTCACTATTTCTCCTGCTTTAATGTTGCTCACGAAAGCGCGTAGCAGTGAAACAGGATTTATACCCGGGTGATAATAGAACCAGCTGTCCTCAAATGTCAGGAGCGATTTTTCAAATTTTTCAGGAACCTGTCCGCTACCGGGAAACCGCCATTGTCCATCATCAGCAATCCTTGCACCCAGGAGGCTTCCGTCACGGGCTTCCACAACAGTTGAGAGAGGCGCCCTGAACCGTGGTAAGGATGAAAGCAAAACCGGAGTAATAATTACTCCGGCGATTATAAATATTTTAAGTTTTCTATTCAATTTTTTGTCCGGTCACTTTTACAGGACCACCAGGATACCTTGAATAACAATTCGGGACGTACATTGCTTCGCAGAAAACAGAGGGCTGATAGAACTCACCTTTATATGCGGCATTCGCGATCAAAACGAAAGTTTTGGTTTGTCCCTGAGTCAGACTGAAATAGGTATTAACCCTGTCATCCCTGAAGTCGCGGTAATCAGATGTACTCTCTTTAATACCATAGTCTGCTTCAAACAAACGAGTATTCCGGATCTCCCATCCCGATGGGACCATTTCTGTAAGAGCGATGTTTTCGACCAAACCAAAGGTATTGTTAGTGACCTTCACAACCATCATGAAATCAGATCCCTGCCTGAGGTTCTTCTGATCCACAGGTTTCAGATCCATATCCATATAGTCTATCTTCATAAATAACCCTTTGTCTTCACGGGTGATGTCGGAAATGAGCGGTACTCCTTTCCTTGTAAGCGTGATATACAAAGGTTTGTCTGAATTATTTTCGACGATCAGCGAATTATTTCCATTGGCTTCGTTTATAGCTTTAGACCAAACCTGTTTTGACCCGATTGTCTGTTCCGACTTTTTACCGTTCATGATGATCTGAATTTTAGACGGGCTGTTATTATTGCCAGGTGTCGACTCTATCCATTTCATATATGAAAAGAGACCCCATGCTATCGCCTGAGTGCTGTACCAGCTATCATTATTGAAATTATCACAGATCACTTTCAGCAGCGACACTGCCTGTTCATCATTTTTCAGAAGGGTAAGGGTGTATAATATAATTGCTTTATCGCGCATCTCACTGCCATAGTAATAGCTGTAATACTCCTGTTCCGTCACTATGTTTCTGACATCCAAAAGTCCTGCAGCCACTTCCGGGCGACCGGTCGTTGCATATGCAGCAGCCAGTAACCAGCGGGATAATTGAGGAATTGCTGATGATTCCCTGAGCCTGTTCATAGCCCCTTTTTCAGGCTGGCCGGCAAGAGCAAGGGTAAATAGCCTGTAAGCCTGATCGTTAGCCGACTGTTTATACCTGGTGTCAAAACGCCAGTCCTGTGCAGTTCTCTTCTGATAATTCATCCACTTCTGTTTGAATCCGGGCGGAAGACTAAATCCTTTCCTCTCCGCTTCAGTAATAAAATGGCCCGCATACGAAGTAACCCAGTTATCGGGTTGCGATGAACCCGGCCACAAAGCTATGCCTCCGCTGATCATCTGCCGGGAGACAAGTTTATTGATAGCTTCGGTGATATTCTCAGAAGCAGATTTTATCACCGAAGGATCGTTTCCGGAAAGATCTTTGAGCCATAACTGCGGAAAAGCAGCCGAAGTGATCTGTTCAGAGCAGCCATGGGGATAATCGAGCAGGTATTCCATCCTCTTCTCAAGATTTATTGCAGGAAGGGAAGATACTTCGAGGACTGCCGAGTTTGACCCTTCAATACCGAATGGTTTGAAGTTTGTTTCAAACTTTTCCCCCTGTCGTATCATTTTCAATTCGGCGCGTATCTCAGGCGGATTGGGACTTCTTACTTCGATCTGCATATTGTATGTTGCACTTTCTCCGCCTCCGGTAGCTGTAACACTTATTTTTGCAACTCCTGTTTTTTCACCAGCAGTAAATAAAAATTCCGAATCTTTTTCTCCGGTACCAGACACCAGTATGTTTTTTGTTTTCTCTCCGAAGCTCACAAGATCATTTCCTTCGGCTTTTATGGAGATCTCTTTAATCCCGTCTTTCTGAATGAAAAGAGATATTGGAAGAGCCACTTTTTCACCCGGACTGATAACTCGTGGAGCCGTAACCAGTAACATCAGGGGATCTTTTACAAAGACAGATTTTTCAGCCATCCCAAATGCCCTGTCACTTCCTGCAACAATCATTGTCCTTACCGAACCGGTATATTGAGGAAGAGTCAATGAGTGAGTATTCGTTTTCCCGGCTTCAAGATTAAAGGGACCGAGAAACTTTACGACAGGAACAAATCTCTGGGCTTTATTTGCAGATTTATCAGCCACAGCTTCATCTCCTCCAATGGCAAAGATCCTTTCAAGAGTTCCGCCAAAAGCACCCAGAACAAAATCGTAGAGATCCCATGTCTGAACACCGAGAGCTTCGCGGGCATAAAAATATGTCCATGGATCGGGAGTTTTGAAACCGGTAATATCCAGCAGTCCTTCATCTACCACAGCTACTGTATAGGTCATGGCTTTACTATTGGTTTCGCTTACCTTTATCACAAATGGTTTTTGTGACCTTATTTCATCGGCCATTTCGATCTTAGGGGTCAGCCTGGTTCCCGGGTCTTCCACCATTACCGGTACCACTCCGTATAACCTCACTGGCATATCATTGACAGTCTGGGCATGAGGCTGTATAACAGTAACATATGCATAGATGTTCGGAGCCATTTCAGGCCTGGCTTTAAATGTAACAACAGTGTTGCCTTTCTCAGCATTAACCCTGATCTCATCCATTATACCTGTCGAATTTTCAAGCGTCACAATAGCCCTTGCATTTTCAGGAGCCGGGAAAGAGAGTTTTATTTCGTCACCGGGATTATATTTATCCTTATCGGTATTGATAACAAGTAGTGTGGCCCCTTCGGTATTTCCTTTCATCCCATATTCCCATGGCCAGTCGATAAGCAGGATTTTACCGGTGGAATGTCCTGCAGGGGTTGTTGCCCTGATAAGGTACCGGCCCCACTGTTTTTTATCAATGTTGAAAGAAAAAGAGCCCTCGCCTCCCGAAGTGGTAATAGTTTTCTTTAAAACAGGTTTGTAATTGTTGTTTGAAATAAATGACGCCAGATTTTCCTCGTCTGATTCCCACCACCATCTATAGTTGATCTTATAAATGGTTATTTCAACCTCTGATCTCACAGGTTTTCCGTTTTCATCAACAGTGACCAGTCTGACTTCATTATCAGCATCAGTAAATAGCATTCTGCTTTTGCCTTTCAGACCCGGGAGGTTAATCCCTACGAACACCGGGTAAGGAGCATATTTAAAAGATTTCTGAGTAATGCTCTCATCACCGCCCGGTTCTGCTGCTTTGGCAGTAAAAACAGCATTCAGCATTCCGGGAGCATTGATCTCTTTTCCCGGATCAAAAATCACAGAGGCATTTCCATTGGCATCAACAGCTTCCTTGAATATATTAACGGTTTCAGAGCGGAATTCACTTATAGGATCATCAAAAACATACTGTCCGTATTTTTCAAATTCTGTTTTTGCAGGTCTGAGAATATACTCAACTGACGAATTTAAATTCTTTGCAACGGTCCCGTTGAGCCATTTTACATTGAGAGTTCCTTTTGTAACAGGATTAGAGCCTCCAAGTATCTCGCCGGGGAAATTCAGATTTATTTTCAGTCTGTTTGGTTTGACAGTCTCAATTCTTACCCGTTTTGTAAAAGTTGCACCACCGATCCTGAACACTGCATTATAGTTCCCGGTGACAGCTTCCTGTGACGTTTTAGATGTGAATACCAGAAGGTTTCTGCCATCGGGTTTTTGTACCTGATTATCGACCCTCTGTTCCAGGGGATTAATAAGCTCGAACTGCACCGGATGTCCTGCCGGAAGATCGTTCTTCATATCTTTGATGAAAATTGAAAGAAAGATGGAATCGCCGGGTCTCCATACATCCCTGTCTCCATATATAAATGCTTTTATCCCCTTTTCCGGTTTATTCCCGGCAACATCGAAAGAGCTTAATGAAAGTGATGATCCGTCGTTGGTTTTAAGATAGTTCCTGTCCTTGTCCTTTCTTGCAATTATCAGGAAAGGTTTTCTTTCGCAGAATATTGCAACCGATCCATCCGGGTTTGTGGTTCCTGAAGAAATAAGCTGCATCTGTAGATCGAAAACGTCAATTTTAACTTCATTTAACGGCAGAGCAGTAAGAAGATCGTTTACCATCACATGCAGAATATTGTCATCTCCCTTTTTGGCGATCAGTCCTAAATTTGATGCCAGTATATTCCTTGATACTCTTTTGTCGGGACTATAATAAGCATCGGTACATGGATTGTTACGATCATTCCAATCGAATCCGGATCGATAATATATTTCTTCTTCGCTATCCTCATAATAATTCTCCGGATCGTCCCAAAACTCACGGCTCTGTTCCTGAGCCTGCTGAAGCGCTTCTTCGTATTTACTTTCTCCACCGGTTGTACTGCACGGGTAAAGTGAATAAGATCTTCTCATACCCAGTTCTACCTTATAAAGAACACCGGGTTCAATATCAATATAGTCAGCCAGGTCGATTGTATAAAGATTCCATGTCCCGGCATTCATTGCAGAACCTGTAACGAGGTCAACGCGTCCTGAATAAACAGGACGGCCGAACCGTTTTACAGAGTTACTGCCATTTATGTCGTTCTCCTGGAGAAAATAAGGAATAGTGTTATCAAATATTTTGATTATTTTAAGATCAACAGCTTTTAGATTAACAGCTCTGAAAGGAAAGATAAGATTCTTTGAAGAAGGAAGAATGACTCCTTTCCCCTCGGGAACTATTTGAGGTATCCAGGAAGTAAAGTCAAGTTGTTTCGTGAATGCTGATGAGAGAATTGCTCCCCTGATGTTTTTAACTGATGCTTCAACATTCAACTCAACAGCACCCTGTAATCTTTTTGCCGGGAAGACGCTTATAATATTCGAAGCTATACTAATAGTACTTTCGGTTGAAGGAGTAAAATGAATAAGTCCGTCGGTCTCCTGGGCTGCATCTATGCCATCGGAAAATATGATATCGATTTTCTGACTTTCACCTGAACTGGTAATTACGTCAAGAACACTGAATTCACCTGACGGCGGAATATTTAGTGTATATGATCCTTTCTGTTTTACTCCGGCAGAAGAGCCGTCCCACGAGAGTGTAAGTTCCTGCGATTTACCTGCACGGTCAATACCGGTTATTGTGAATTTATGAATCAGGTTAACCGAATGGTCCCATGTTAACTCCATCTTTTTTCTTCCAAGTTTTACGGTTATGTAATTCTCGGCTTCTGCCGGCTCAATAAAATCAGATGCAACAATTTCCCCGTGCAGGATATAGCTGTTTCCTTCAGCATTGGAACATTCCAGCGTTCCGAAAGTGACGCGGAAATCTTTTTTAAGAGTCTGTATCCTTAATGGGAATATTCTCAGTCTCTCTTTCACTTCTGAAAGTTTACCAAGGTTAAGTCCGCCGGTATAGGTTTTCCCGGGATCAAGAAGTCGTGCAGGAGTAAAGATCAGCGTTGTCTCATCTTTCCATTCTGTTTTCCCCTTAATTGATGGTTCAAAAACAAACAACCCTGTGGCTGACTTATTAGCTTTAGCTGCAAACTCAGGAGTAAATCGTATCTCAATTGATGAATTAGCGGGAATTACACCTGAAGAGTACCCTGAAATATATTCAGTGAATCCTTTATCGAGTGGAATATTTGCCGGGACAGCTTCCGGAGCTTGATTTCCGAACGGTTTTAAAGGTTTTTTTTCTTTTGTCCCACATGAGGATACGAGAAGAAGGATGATGAAAATTGAAATAAGTTTTGCCGCTTTCATAGTCAGGATATTTGGTTGCATCGTAAATCAGATTAGAGAATCTAAAGTACAAATAAAAACTGTATCCGACCCCAACCTACGGGTTTTCGCCCCCCGGCCCGTGTTTTTGCCCCCCAGCCCCCTAAAGGGGGGTTCATTCCGTAATATATTAGAGGTGTCAGTTAAGTGATGGGCTCAAAAGTTTAGTTAAAACTCTCCCCTCCTTTTGAAGTGTTCGGACCATAGACATCGGTAACAGGGGTCACATACATCGGTAACAGTTTTTAATATTAATTTTTTAAACTAGGGATAGATTTAATTTATAAAGCTATGCCCTTCATTGACAAAACTGTTATGGAACAAAAAGTTGAGTTCGTTTTCCTGGCTAAAACGTTAAATGGATTTAAGTTTAGTGTTTTATGTAAGAGGTTTAATATCAGTCGAAAGACTGGATATAAATGGCTGAACCGCTATAAAGAAAAAGGGTTACCTGGTTTGCAGGAGAAAACTAGACGACCTTTTGTCTCACCACGAAAGTGTCCTGGAGAAGTAGAAGATTATGTAATCAGGTTACGTAAGAAAGAACCTGAGTGGGGACCAAAGAAACTTCGAAGGATTATGCAGGATAAAAAAGAAGAAGGGAAGTATACATTTACGACCATACCAGCTAAAAACACTATAGGTAAGATCCTCTTGCGTAATGGAATGATTACTGCAGAAAGAAGTCTTGAGTCAAAACCCTTTACACGTTTTGAATATGATAATCCTAATGATCTATGGCAAATGGACTTCAAAGGCTATTTTTCTATGCTTAATAGAAAATATTGTCACCCTTTGGCAATCTTAGATGATCACAGCCGGTTTAATATTGGCTTGTTTGCATGCTCTGATCAGAAGCTGGATACAGTTCAGCAAAGTCTTATACATGTATTTAAAAGGTATGGTTTACCAGCGAGCATTCTTACCGATAACGGAGCTCCGTGGGGATCTGGCTGCCAGGAAACAAAGAATGTAGTAAGAGTCATTCACCGAACTTGAAAAATGGTTAATTAGACTTAATATCAGGCTAATACATGGCAGGCCATATCATCCCCAAACTCAGGGAAAGGAAGAAAGATTTAATCAAACTTTTAAAAAAGAAGTACTAAAATATAATGCTTTCCGGGATATTAATCATTGTCAAAATTATTTTGATTGGTGGAGAGATAAGTATAACTGTCGAAGGCCTCATGAGTCATTGAATCAGGATGTGCCTGCAAAGCATTATCATCCTAGTGTTAGGTCATATCCCGCTGTTTTACCACCAGTTGAATATGAACAGAATGTTTTAATTAGAAAAGTAGAAGATCATGGACAAATATCTCTTAAGAATATAAAATATAAGATTGGTACGGCTTTTACGGGTGATTATGTTGGTGTTAAACCTACAAATGAGGATGGAGAATATGAAGTGTTTTATTGTAATCAATACTTAAGAAAGAATATCTTTAAGAGATATTAAATAACTTTGAAAAAGTGTATACCATGTCTATGACCCCTTGTATACTATGTCCGTGGTCCGAACATGAAGGAGGGGTGGCCGGACCACTGTTAAACTATGATACAAATTCTGATACCGGCCGGGGTGGTTGATTGTTGTGGATTTCCATCAAGCTCAATTATAAGTTTTTCTGAAGCACAAAAAAAGTCAACTATGTAGTTACCTATACTGTGTTGTCTTCTGAATTTTCTTGCATTAAGTTTCTTTGATTTTAAAATGTTCCATAACTCAGCCTCAGCAGAAGTGGACTTGTTCCTTAGAGATGATCTAAAGAATTTAAGGTTTTTCCTGTTAAAGAGGTTTTGGTTTTTCATACCAATAAAGGTAAGAAGAAATCAATGAATCAACCACCCCGGTCGGGAAAGAAAATTCTGTATATATAAGATAATCAATCGTCCCGACCACCCCTCCTTCAAAAGGAGGGGAAACTTTTTTATATAGTATCTCATTCATCCCAAAGCTTTGGTTGACAGCTATGGGGCTGGGGAGCAAAAAACAATGGAATTTAAACGTTCCGATTTTCTAAATACTCAATCGTCTTATTAAACAAATGCGGCTGGATATCCGGATGAGTAAGATTCTGAGGCAGATGATCAGATAAAATTATTTCAGCGATTTCCGAAATATCTGGTATCGGACCAATTTCTGTAACTTCAGCATAATATAGCCTCCCCCAGCCTGTATCACCGTCAATTGTAACAGAATATGTCGCAATACAATGCAGACTGAAGGCAATTGCACCAGTTTCTTCCATCAATTCGCGTCCGGCAGCCACAAATGAACTTTCGCCTTTCTCAATATGACCTCCGGCTATTTCCCATGTTTGTCGCAGATTGTGCCTGACAAAAATCCATTTATTTTCAAACTTTGCAGATATAACTGAATATGTCAGCTCCGAATCCGGAACATAATACGGGTCGAAAAATTTTACTTCTGTCATTTATCACATTATACTATTTCAAACTAAAGTGTTTTATTCCTTTGTGTTACTTTGTGCTGACCTTTGTGGTTAAAAAAAATTAAACACAAAGGGACACAAAGTAAAACACAAAGAAGCTCTAAGGTTATACATGAGACAACAATTAGTGTTGCTAATGTAAGAATAATCAGGATAATTAATATTTGACTACTTTTGCTTGCTAAATTTCAACTAAATGGGATTGTTGATTGTTCTGATCATTACCGAGATTTTCACACCGGTGGTTATGCGGCAGCACTTCTACTCCGGTTCAAAATCAAAATATACAATTTCAATAGTTATTCATGTTATCCTTAGTTTATGGGTCTGGATACTGTATTTCGAAACAATTTATTATAACAGTTTTTTTGATAATCCAAAGCATGTATGGCTGTTGTTGAATTTGACAGGCATTGTTATGGCTGTAGTTATTCCCAGAGTAATTTTAAATATTCTGCACTTCTCAGGCAAAATAATCAAAATAAGAAATGGAGGTCATATAAGGTGGCTGACAAATACCGGATTTATTTTAATGCTTGTAATACCAGCTATATTATCTTTTAGTGCGCTCTACGGGAGATTTAATTTCAAAACTGAAGAGGTAACTCTAAACATCAAAGGGTTAAATGAAGATCTTAATGGTTTGAAAATTATCCAGTTATCCGACATGCATCTCACAACCTTCTATCATCACAAAAATTTATTAAAGAAGGTCATGAAAGAAGTCAATGCCATCAAGCCTGACCTCATTGTCAACACCGGAGACTTTGTAAGCTTTGGATGGAGGGAATTTGAAGGATACGACACAATTCTCAATAAAGCCATGAGCAAGTATGGCAATTATGCGATTTTAGGGAACCACGATATCGGAACCTACGATCCTTTTTTCACTGAGGCGGATAAGGAAAATAATGTACTGCTAATGAATAAATTGATTGAGGCTTCAGGATATCAGGTTCTAAACGATGAATTTAAAATCGTCAAAATAGGGAGGGCAAGAATTGCACTTATTGGTGTTATCACCAAAGGTCGGCATCCGCATATGATTCATGGTAATCTGACAAAGGCAATTTCAGGACTCGACAGTGTTGATCTCAAGATACTTCTCACACACGATCCTAATCATTGGGCCGAAGCTGTATCGGGGAAGACTGACATTGGAATTACTCTTTCGGGACATACACATGGTATGCAGATGGGAATAATCACAAAAAAATTCAAATGGAGCCCGGCTAAATATTTCTATCCTCACTGGAATGGTCTTTATGAGACCGGCAACCAGTACCAATATGTCAACAGAGGACTAGGGATCCTGGCTTTCCCGTTCAGGATATGGATGCCTCCCGAAATTACGATTCTTACACTTAAAAGAGAATAGATAAAACCAACTACAGAACCCGTTAATATAACTGAAAAGAAACGGGCAGCAGAGAATCTGCCGCCCGTTGATATTACCCTACCCTGAATTTAACTAACCTACTAATCTACTAACCTACTAACCTACTAACCTGATAAGATATGGCTTAAGAAATTATTTGGAATAATTTACTGACCATTTTCAGTGTGGGTAATATTTATAAATTATTTAATCATTAGACAAATAATAACAACTTATTATTCCGGTAAATATCATTTTAATCTTCGTTAATAAACTATATAACAAACCAACACCTGAAAAGTTTAAAAAGGATAGCAGAAAAGGTAAAATTATATCTCAATCAGTTTAAGTAAATTACATCCTTTTCAGATACCATTTTCAGAGAAAACCATCAGAGATAAATGTTCCAGGATCAAAAAGTTCACAAAATAGAGGATATAGAATTCAGAGTAATATATTCCGGAAGAAGAACAATCGGGATCAGTGTACTACCTGATACATCAGTTGTCGTGAGAGTTCCATATCTTACTTCACAAAAAACGATCAGCAGGATTATTTCCGGTAAATACAGGTGGATTTTAAAGCATCGCGACAATTACAGGAGACTTAATAACGGTTTACTCAAGAAGTCGTATACTGCAGGCGAGGTACATCTTTTCCGTGGAAATGAATCAATTCTCACGATTGAAAAATCAGTAAAACCTTATATCCGGTTTGATGATGGCATCATTGTGTTGGGTTTAGAAAAGGCTGATAGTCCGATTACAGTAAAACGTCTGCTTTACAGAGGGTACAAAAATGAAGCTTTAAAAATTTTACCGGAATTAATGAATAAGGTTCTCAGGGAACATGAAAATCAAATGTTTAAGCCGGAAGGTTTGATCATAAGAACGATGAAGAGAAGATGGGGAAGCTGTTCAAACAAGGGTATTATAACTTTAAGTACTGAACTCATAAAACTTGCTGATCTGTACATTGAGTATGTTATCATTCATGAATTATGCCATCTCAGGCACCATAATCATGGTTCACAATATTATAAACTTCTGTCTGAGGTTTTCCCTGAATGGAAAACTGTGAGAAAAGAATTGAGAAAATATATCCAGTGATGGGTGTTCTTACCTCATCCCTAGACCCCATAGCCGTCAACCTAAGAAGTTGAAAATAGTAAAATATGGAGAGAGTTTAGTCCAAAACAGAATGTAAAGTATTGAATATATGTCTGATACATTTCCCCTCCTTTTGAAGGAGGGGTGTCACGACGCAGGAGTGACGGGGTGGTTGATTCATTGTCTTGTCCTGAAATACGTTGACAAAAAATATTAAAATAATCAACCACCCCGGCCTGCGGCCACCCCTCCTTCAAAAGGAGGGGAAAATTTAAATAATTTAGACTAGCCTTAAAAACCTACCCCCTTCTCCTGTTATTCCATTAGGGTTACCACTATAAATTGTATTCCTGGCCTTTGGCAGGTATTTCAATGTTATTAAAACCTTCATTCAATAGTGTTGAAACATACTTCTTCTGAGTTTCATATTCACCATGTACAATAAACATCTTCTCAATCGATTTTTTATCCTGGCACGACAGAAAGCTTATCATTTCCTTATAATCGCCATGACCACTGAATGATTCGATTTTCTTCACCTCAGCTTTAACAGGATAAATAGTTCCGAATATTGACACTTCTTTGTCTCCTCGTCCAATTCTTGCCCCGAGAGTTGATGGTGCACAGTATCCGACGATAAGAATGGTGTTCCTGGGATCGGAGATATTATTTGCCAGATGATGTTTCACGCGTCCTGCCTCCATCATGCCTGAAGCAGAAATAATCACACAAGGTTTATTATGATCATTGAGCTTTTTCGAATCCTCCACCTTATTTATATAAAACAGATTATCAAATCCGAAAGGATCCGGATCTTTTTCCAGAACATCACTAAAATTCTTATTAAAACATTCAGGATGCATCCTGAATACAGCTGTTGCGTTCACTGCAAGAGGGCTATCTACAAAAATATCAATCTTCGGTAACTTTCCCTGATTAAAAAAGTTATTAAGGGTAAAAACAATTTCCTGGGTGCGTCCAACACTAAAAGCAGGGATTATCAACTTGCCGCCTTTCTTAACACAGGTATCAACTACCACATTTAACAACTCTTCTTCAGCCTGTATAGTATCGTTATGCAATCTGTCTCCATAAGTTGATTCAGTAATCAGAATATCGGCCTGGGGGAATAATGTTGGAGGGGCGAGTATCTGGTCAGCAAGCCTGCCAATATCGCCAGTATAAGCTATCCTTTTAATCTGTCCATTTTCGATTATCTGAATATTAGCGACTCCGCTGCCAAGCATGTGTCCTGTATTTGTAAATTTAACTTTTATGTTTTCGTCAATCCTGAAGTTCATCCCATATGGTACACCTATAAATAATTTCATACACGCTGTTGCATCGGCCTGTGTATATAGAGGTTCTACAAGAGGCAGTCCTTTTTTTACTCTCCGTTTATTAAATGTTAATGTATCGTGCTCCTGAATAAAAGCTGAATCGGCCAGCATTATTGCACAAAGATCCCTGGTCGCATTTGAACAGATCACTGATCCCCTGAATCCCAGTTTGTAGGCATAAGGAATTAGTCCGGCATGATCAATATGAGCATGTGTGAGAATAATATGATCTATTTCTGACGGGTCAAACATAAGATCCCTGTTCATTCCATCAGTCTCCAGTCCTTTTCCCTGGAACATACCACAATCGAGAAGTATTTTCTTTCCTGAATCTGCTATAATGAGATGTTTGCTTCCGGTCACCTCCCTTGCTGCACCTATAAATTTTATTATCATTTCAGTATCAATTTAGTGTTTAAAGATAGTGAATTAATGGTCTATATCCTTACACCTAGTATTGTGACATCGTCGATCTGATCAGTTGACCCCTTCCACTTCTCGAACTCTTTCTCCAGGATTTTGCGTTGTTCGGCCATTGGCCTGGTATAGATTTCCGATAAAAGTTTTTTCAGATTATATTTCATATATCTTGATCCTCTCGGTCCGCCAAACTGATCAGCGAACCCGTCTGTAAAGATGTAGATTGTATCTCCTTTTTGCACCTTAATCTCGTAATTTGTGAATGAATCTTTCTCGCCATAGTAAATGCCTATTGGCATCCTGTCGGCCCGATATTCTTCAAATATGTCCCCTCTGAAAATACAGAGAGGATTATAAGCCCCTGAAAATTCAAGTATCGTCCGGTTTTTATGAAGTATACAGAAAGCTACATCCATGCCATCGGTGGCTTCTCCCTGTTTACCAGTCTGGTGAAGCGATGTTTTTATTTTCTCGCG
Source organism: uncultured Bacteroidales bacterium (assembly GCA_963725785.1). Lineage (GTDB taxonomy): Bacteria > Bacteroidota > Bacteroidia > Bacteroidales > VadinHA17 > LD21. Next base: position 100,102 of record CAVRZV010000014.1, read on the forward strand.
TAACAGACTTAGTACAGTGTTGGCCTTAAGATTGGAATTATTTGTGATTATCTCGTCTAAAGTCGAGATTCCCAGAGCACTCATAAAGGCACCCGGGACACCGTGACCAGTGCAGTCTGCAACTGTAAAGAATATTTTCTCTTCATCTTCACCAATCCAGTAAAAATCTCCGCTTACAATATCGCGGGGTTTGAATATTACAAAATAATCTGAAAATGAATCTCTGAAATGAACTTCCTCAGGAAGCATGGCCATCTGTATCCTGCTTGCATATTCGATACTCGACGTGATCTCAAGTTTTTGAGCTTCTATTTTGGCCGTACGCTCCTTTACCTTTGTTTCAAGGATTCGTTTGTCTTTTTTAAGCTGTCTTTCCCTGAATCTTACTACTCCAATCAATGTAAACAGGGCAGCCCCCAACAATAATATATAAAAAATTGTTTTTTGGGTGAAGGGTGCTTCAATTGTGAATCCAACAATTTTAGGTTCACTTACGTTACCCCAGATATCTTTTGCCCTAACCTGTAGCGTATATTTACCGGGCTTCATCATCAGGCTTACAGTATTGTTGATTGACCACTTTGACCATTCAGTCATTTCATTGTCGACAATATATTGATACTGAGTTGAATTCTGCTTGATATATCCCGGTGCCACAAGATCAAAATACACAGTATTATCTCCACTGCCAAACACGATATCGGAAAGTTTAATATAAAGTCCCTTAGCATTGGAGATACTTCTGATAAACAGATCAATATCGGTTTTTATTGAAGGTATTTTGTTTCTGATAATTCTGTAAAGAAGATTGTCCCCGCTTACAATCCATATATTATCCCTATCGGTATATATTGAACTAAGATTATCAAAAATTTTAAGCAGAGCTTTATCATTATTGGTAATGACACCTGAAGAACCAATGTTATTCCATTCATCTTCAGTCTTTACCCAGGAAATTTCCGGCTGAGATAATATATATTTTATCCTGGAACCAATATTTGAATATTTCTTATTATATTCTTTAAAAGAATCAGAGCCTTTATCAAAATAACTCACACCCGATAATGTAAATAGAAAAACGGTATCGTTAACATATCTGACAGTACATCTCTGAGGCAAATCACTCTTAATACTATACTGCTGGAAATTGACTGAAGAATTAACATCTGTAATACTTATTTTGTACACGATATCGTCGCTGCCTGCCCAGATATTATTTTCATCTGTCGAAATAATTGAATATATGGGGTGAGTGAATAATTTATCAGGATATACAACCTTCCATTTTCCGCTTTTATCTGGTGTAACATAAAAGTAGCCTTCAGCCGATCCGACATAGTACTTATTATTCTTCGATCCGGAACTCAAGCTATTAATATATCTGTCATTCACAATTACTTTGGCATAATGCCCGGATATGACATACAGGCCTTTGTTTGTTGTGGCCAAAATTTCATTTCCTGCAGAGATCATCTGCTTGCACTTCTCATTCAGACCGTCAACTTTGGTAAAGACCCAATTAATAGATTTGAGCCTGCCGGCTATCTTTTTAACATATTTTGGTTCCTGAAGTTTCATAACCGGAGGAGTTATAACGTGCAGCTGTTGTTCCTGAGTAACCTGTTGTTCAGCTTTTTTGCCAAAAATCTTCGCAAATATACTTTTCCGGGTTTTCTGCGGTTCCTTCATCAGTTGCTGAACAGGTGCATTTCGGACAACAGGCTGGTCAATCATTCCTGCAGCTGCTTCATTTTGAACAAGCACTTCAACTTCTGAATATTTCTTGATTTCTTTAAGATAAAATACCCCTTCGCTGGATGCCACATATAATTCATTGTTATGCCAGAGAGAAGTAATAAGATTCCCCTTCAGTCCGGGATAAATACTAAAATTGCCGATTGGCAACCTTAGATCAGCACGTGTAAGCCCATATTGATGAGAAAGCCAGAGACCGTTATTATTATCAACTCCAAGAGCAAAGATCTCATCATCGGGTAATCCATTTACATAATTGATCGTACATATTAGTTTGCCACTCTTTTTTTCAACAACCAGTGCTCCACCATCAAGTGTTGAAAAAGCATACAGGCTATCTGATATTGCTAATCCTTCAGAAAGAATACTTTGCCTGAGATAGCCATCATCTTTTATCGGATAATTATAGAATTTTATTCCATCAAACAGAGTTAGTTCACCATTGCTTTTTCCTAATAACACAAGGTTTTTATTGTAAGGAAGGCTGAATAATATCTCCTCATTTTCAAGCATATAACCAGTAACAATAGGGAACAATGTATCGCTCTCAAGCCTGTATAGTCCTTTTGAGAAGACATTAATGAAAGTGTTCTTCGGGGTAATAAACATCCCGGTAAAAAGCATGTTATCCTTTTCTCTGAGTCGTAACTCAAGCTTTTCCGTTTTAATATTATGCCTGCTTATACTTTGTTCACTATAGAAATAAACAGTTGAGTCTGTTAGAATTATCCTGGATATAAGTCCGACTAATGAGGAATCTCCTGAGATCGAATGGTATCTGTAAATTCCCTTATCATCCCTGGCGAGATACCCATAATTGTTATCTCCTCCCACATACACTTTTCTTTCAACAGGACTGTATTTAAGTGAATAAGGAATTGTTGGAATGGGGATGAAATTCCAACTTTGCCCGTCAAAAGCAAGAATACCACGTCTGTTTGCAAACAGCATTACATTGTTGTCATCCTGACAGATAGCCCAGTTCTGGTTTTCAATTTCAACGCTTTCCTTAAAATTAGTAAGTAAAGGTGCCCCTTCCTGAGCATCAAGTGCATAAAAGATAAATATTAAAAACCCCAGTGAAAATAACTTCCTCATCCTAATCGGTCCTCAGTTTAATCAGCCTCTTTTCTGAAGTTTAAAATTAAAATAAAAAATTGAAAACTAATAAGTCGGAAGCCGGAAGTCAGGAGCCTTCAAAATCTTGTTCCGGTGTCAACGGAAATTTAACAGGTACGTTTTCACGGGAGGAACGATATATAGCGGAGAAAAGCTCGACTGTCCTTCGACCATCCTCACCTGTTACAGCAGGTTCAGTCCCATTAGCGATTGAACTTAGAAAATCCTCTATCTGAAATTGTATATATCTTATTGTAGTATCGCAATTATTAAAAGTCTCAGTATCATTCAATATCCATTGCTGTAAAAGATTTTCCTCGCCAGGGATTGTCCACAGATCATTAACCGGAGGTTCGGCAACACCAGTCTTTCCGGCAATGAACATTGCCCCGCCATCCGTTTTCACTCCTGCAGATGCACCATTTTCGCCATGCACATGTACATTTCCGTAAAAACCAGGTTTCTGCGAGTTACTCACAAGTATATTTCCGATAGCACCACTTTTAAATTTCAAAATAGCTAAAGCTGTATCATCAACTTCAATATACGGGTGATTAAGGTTCCTCCAGATACCATAAACCTCATCGATTTCCCCCATATACCATAAAAGCAAATCAAGCTGGTGGGGAGACTGATTTACAAGTACACCCCCACCTTCAGTTTTCCACTTTCCCCTCCAATCATCGGAATCGTAGTAAGCCTTATCGCGCCAGCCGAGCAACGTGACAGTTGCAAGTACTGGTTTCCCTAACTTTCCATTTTCAATTGCTTTTTTAACTCTTATTGCCGGTTCGTACCATCTGCGCTGACTTATTACACCTAATCTGACATTATATTCTTTACATTTTTTGATTATATCATCGCACTCCTGAAGTCCCGGGGCAAGTGGTTTTTCAACAAGTACATTAGCACCAGCTAAAGCTGCCTCAATGGCAGGTTGTTTATGATATGGATGAGCAGTACACACAATTACGAGGTCAGATTTGTTTTCATTTACCATCTCTGATATAGATGAACAGGCATTTGTATTGTAGACATCCGCAAATTCTTTTGCTTTCTGGCTTGTTCTGTTCCAAACCCCTGCAAGCCTGGCATTTGGAATACTCTGAATTGCTTTAGCATGCAGATGGGCTACCTTACTGCATCCGGCAATCGAAATATTGTAAATTCTTTCAGTCATCTTTCAAAATAAGGGTATAAGAATTATTTGCAGGGCCAAGCTATGGCGTGGCCAGATCAGAAATTTAGATCCTCCGGAAGGGATAAGGAAATATCCAATCTGGCTATTTATTAATATCCATGTGTATTTCACTTACAGATTTGATTGCCCTGTCAGAGAAAAAATCTGCCGCGCTGAATACTCTGAAAAGACCTCCGTCTTCTTCAGGATCAGATTGGATCAGCATTAATTCCTGCTGATCATTCCGGTTGAATAGTTCAGAATACGATATAGCACACCTGTAACCATCTGTCCCTGCTATGCATACAATTCCTGATTTTATATTCTCTCTGGTTACAGGATAATACTTCAGGAGGAGATCTTTCAGTAAGATACCGGTAAAGGGTGTTGTACTGTGAATGCCTTTTCCTCTCCCGTAAAATATTGAGTTAAAAGTCAGGTTTTGAAGGTTTTTTGGAAGAGCCTCAATCTGACCAACACTGACAGAAGATTTGAAAATATCTATCCGTGATGAATACATCGGTGCCAAACCTTGTTTTACAGTAAAGGAGTGCGGATACGATTTAATTGTGATCTTTACCGGGGACGATATGTTTCTTTCAGTCACAAGATCGTTCGCTGCTACAATTTTGCTCTCAACAGGAAGTGGCCAGAGTTCTTTTGTCTTTGAGGGCACTATTCTCGATACTCCACTGGCTATAAGTATCTTATGAAGATTATTGGGATAATATATTTCACCCCAGCTAAAAACAACTTTTTCACCTTTCTCATTTTCAATTTCAACATATAAATCTATTATAGGCTTGAACTCATCTATGTTTGCCTTTTTCAATATACTTTTGTCAAGAATGTCAAAAAGTGAATACCCGTCATATCTATAAGCGCCTGTAAATCTATCACTACCAGAGTTATCCAGCAATGTCTCCTTAACAATAACAGAATGCACCGGCAGGTTTGCAAAATCAATCTTACCCGGATTAGCCACTTCACCGTCAATGAATAATTCTTTTACAGTCAGCGGAAACGTTTCAGCATTATCATAAAAATTATTTGTCATATCGGATGTATCGATAAATTGTGTTACAATTTTTTTTCTGTTATCCGGCGTTTGTTTTGGTGATATGTTACACGAAATCAAACATAAGAAAATAAAAAGGAAGAGGAACAAGTTTTTCATAGCATAAATAATTATTAGATGTAATTAGTTTCATGTTGCTGGTTGCTGGTTGCTGGTTGCTGGTTACTGGTTACTGGTTGCTTGTTGCTGGTTGCGGATTTGTGTGCTGCGCTCTTGAAATTATTCAACAATCACCACAATAATGTCCATAACATTGGTCATTGTCGGTCCTGTAATTATATGACCACCTGCTTTTTTAAAGAAATGGAATGAGTCGAATGCTGTGAGATACTTTTCGGGATCAAGGTTTTTTGCATACGCTTCAGGTATAGTTTCTGAATCTACAACGGCTCCTGCGACATCCGTTGATCCGTCATTACCATCTGTTCCCGCTGAAAGTATTGTAATGCCGGGATTTTTTTGAAGAAGAATAGCTGATAACAGCGCTAAATGCTGATTTCTTCCCCCGGCCCCTTTTCCTGTCATTTTAACCGTAGTTTCTCCACCAAACAGAAGGCAGACTGGTTTTATTTCTTCGTTATCATTTTTAAAATTTAATGAAGTTTCAACTATATACTCCGCAACTGTCGAAATATCACCCTGCAACTGATCGTCAACTATAATTGCATTTATATTGAATTCAAATGCTTTGCTCTTTGCCGATTCAAGAGCAACTCTGTTGGATCCCACCAGTAAATTGAATGTTCTGTCAAAAACATGATCACCGGGTTTTGGAGTTTCCGGCCTCTTTCCTAAAGCTCCTCCTTGTAAAAAATCAACTATCCTTCGGGGGGCAGATTCTTTTAATCCGAAGGTTTCCAGAACTATCAGGGCCTGCTGAAATGTTGTTGGATCCGGAACAGTTGGTCCGGAAGCTATTACATCCAGCGCATCCCCCGGAACATCTGACAAAATAAGCGTAACCAGAGTAGCAGGATAAACGATCCTCGCTAACTGACCTCCCTTTATAACTGATAAATGTTTACGAACTGCATTAATCTCACTGATGCTTGCACCACTATTTATCAGAAGATCAATAACTTTTTTTACATCTCCCGGAGACAGATCTCCTGAAACATCAGGAAGAAGGGATGAGCCGCCACCCGATAAAAGACATATTACCAGGTCACTGCTATCAGCCATTTCAGCAATTCTAAGTATTGCCTCAGTGGCCTTGAATCCGTTTGCATCAGGCACAGGATGATCAGCTTCTGAGACTTTAATATATTTCAATTTACAGGAATGACCATATTTCACCACTATATGCCCTTCAGTAATAGACTCACCAAGAACCTTTTCTACTTCTGCCCCCATCATTGCACTGGCTTTACCTGCACCTATCACATATATATTTTCAAATGTTTCCAATGAAAAACTCAGATCACCGATATTCAAAATATTATCTTTCAGGCTCATCACGGGAGTAATCAACCTGTCAGGCATAACACTTTCAACCCCGGCCAGGAAGATCTTCTCAGCTATTGTTTTGAAATTGATCTCATCGTTTTTCATATCTGGCAACTGACAATTAATATTCGGGATATCTTATAAAATTATTAATGATGCTATCCAGACACAGGTGAATACAACTATGCCCATTATTAAAGTGGACGAAGAATATACTTTAAGTGTAATAGCAGGATCGATTTCGGAAAAATTAGAGATAACCCAGAAGTAGGAGTCATTTGCATGAGATACAATCATTGAACCAGCTCCCATCGATAGCATTGTGAGAAGTCTGCCCGACTCCGTGTCCAGACCCAGGATGGACAACATTGGAGCTACGAATGATGCAGTAGTGATTATCGCAATGGTAGATGAACCCTGGGCAGTTTTCATAACAATAGCTATAAGAAACGGGACAATTATACCGATGTTTATACCTGCCAGCATTTTCCCCACAGCATCCCCTACACCTGTTCCTTTGATTACCATTCCGAACATTCCCCCGGCTGCAGTGATGATTAATATCGGGCCTGCTTTTTCAATCGCCTCCCTGAAAACAGAATTTATGGATGCAATAGTCTTGTCCTTAATTAAGAACATTGCCAGAACAACTCCTATTGAGAGAGCAAATATCGGTTCGCCAGGAAAATAAAATATTCTCGAGAAAAAAGATTGTCCCTCTTTGTCGACCAGAGTAAGTAACGATTTAATTGTTATCAGTAATAGCGGAACCACGATCGGAAGAAATGATAAAAATGTAGAAGGCAGTTTCTCTTGCGACATAGCCAAATCTGCCTCAGGTACTACTGCTGGCTTATACCCCTTACCCTTACACAATCTACGGCTCCAGAAAAAAGAAGCTATTGTTCCTGGTATGGCAAATACAATTCCAATCAGGATCAGATTTCCGATATTTACTTTAATTATTGCTGATGCAGCAAGGGCACCCGGATGAGGAGGAATAAGACAGTGTACTGAATAAAGTGCCGTTGCCAGTACGGTTGCCATAAATGGCATTGCTATCCTCGATTTTGAACTGAATGATTTGGCCAGGCCACTCAGGATAATGAATCCGGAATCGCAAAAAATTGGTAATCCCGTAATAAACCCCGTGATCGCAAGTGCTGGGGCACTATTTTGATCGCCTGTTTTAGAAAGGATATATTTTGCTATACTGATTATTCCTCCCGTTTTGTCGAGAGTGATACCGATAATTGCACCCAGAATAATCAGGAAACCGATAGATCCCATCGTGTTTCCAAACCCTTCCTTAATTGTACTGACGATTATATTCGCCGGCAGGGTAGCAAATGCCAGAAACAGAGATACAAGAAACAAGGCAATAAATGCATTCAGTTTCGTTTTTGAAGTAAGAACTATTATAGCGATAATGCTGATACCGACCAGTGTTGAGGTTAATGCAATGCTCATAAATATTGTTTATGTGAAGAAAAGATATGCGACCAATATCGCTGTCGTGAACCCCGCAAGATCAGCAAGTAATCCGCATCCGATAGAATACCGTGTATTCTTTATTCCTACAGAACCAAAATAGACTGCAACAATATAAAAAGTCGTATCGGTAGTTCCCTGCATTATACAGGATAATCTTCCAATGAAAGAATCTGCACCGTTTATTTTCATGGCATCAATCATCAGACCGCGTGAACCACTTCCAGACAGTGGTTTCATCAGTGCTACAGGCAATGCTCCTGTGAACTGAGTATCTAATCCAATCCATGTAAAAAATTTGGATATGCCTGCAATAATGAAATCCATGGCCCCTGAAGCTCTGAAAATCCCAATAGCCACAAGGATTGCAACAAGGAAAGGGATAATCCTTATTGCAGTATTAAAACCCTCTTTAGCTCCTTCAATGAATGCATCATATACATTCACCTTCTTTATGAATGCCAATACAATAAAAAGTATAATAATCGACATCAGAATAAAATTCGCTGCGAAGGTCGAAATCGTTGATATCTCCTCTTTGGGAAGACTGCTGAAATAGATAATTATACCGACGACTATTGCTGAAAGACCACCCAGGTAAGCCAGAATAACCTTATCGATAAGATTGATTTTCTGAATTATAGCAACACTTATCATTCCTGTAAGAGAGGCGGCAAAAGTCGAAATAAGTATTGGAATAAAGATGTCGGCAGGATTGACAGCCCCGAGCTGTGTCCTGTAAACGATAATGCTCACAGGGATAATTGTGAGACCGGCAGCATTCAGAACAAGGAACATGATCTGAGCATTCGAAGCAGTCTCTTTATCGGGATTAACCTCCTGCATCTCTTTCATTGCTTTTAAGCCGACAGGTGTAGCAGCATTGTCGAGTCCAAGCATATTGGCGGAAATATTGAGCATTATGGATCCATAAGCCGGATGACCCCTGGGGAGTCCGGGAAATAGTTTTTCAAAAAGAGGACCGATAAGTCTTCCAAGGATTGCAACTACTCCCCCCTTCTCTCCCACTTTTAACAGACCCATCCATAACGTTAGCGCACCAGTCAATCCAAGTGAAACTTCGAAGCCGGTTTTTGCATTTGAGAATACAGAATTTACCAGATCGTTGAATATTTGGGTATTGCCGGCAAATATCAACTGACCCAGAGCTACAATGAATCCAATAATAAAGAATGCAATCCAGATATAATTTAATGCCATGCCTCAAGTTTGGGATGCTAAGATAATTAATAGGAAAGACAAAAGATAAAAGTAAAAAGTAAAAAGTGAAGGGATTAATAAGATACTTACAGAGAGATAATAATTTTGTTTTTTTTAGATACATTTGTATAAACGATTAAGACTATGGCACGTTATTCAAGAATTGACGTTATCCTTAATATGAGGGAAGCAGGTATTGTACCTATTTTCTACCATAAAGATCCTTTAACATGCAAGAATGTTATTAAAGCTTGTTTTGACGGGGGGATTAAAGTCTTTGAATTCACCAACAGGGGCGAATATGCACATGAATTATTCGGTGAGCTTAATAAATGGGCTGAAAAAGAGACTCCTGGTTTAGTTATGGGTGCAGGGTCAATAGTTGATGGCGGGACTGCTTCATTATATATACAACTCGGAGCAAATTTCATTGTATCACCTGTTCTTAATCCTGAAATGGCAAAAGTCTGTAACCGGAGAAAAGTTCTGTGGATACCTGGATGTGGTACGCTCTCAGAAATAAATTATGCGGAAGAGTTGGGAGCCGAGATTGTTAAAATATTTCCGGGCTCATCAGTAGGCGGACCTGATTTTGTCAGAGCGATCAAAGGACCATGTCCGTGGACCAGCATTATGCCTACTGGCGGAGTTGAACCAACCCTTGAAAACTTAACTGAATGGTTTAATGCGGGAGTAACGTGCGTGGGTATTGGTTCAAATCTTATAACTAAAGAGCATATCCTTAAAAAAAACTGGTCAGGTCTTACAAAAAGAGTTACAGCTGCAGTCAAAGTAGCAAGAATGTTTCATGTTGATTAGTCGGCTCAATCCACCATCTTTTGGAACTTTATGTCAGTTCGTTTCTTTTAGCCTTATGTTTCTGAATTTGACCAGAGATCCATGACCCAAAAACCCTATATGACCAGTCTCGTTTTTTAAACCCGGGTGGTCATTGTGGTCCATTGTTCCATTGTCTCTCGGACCGGCAATATCTCCATCAACGATAGTAGTTCCGTTAAGAACAATCTTTACAAATGTACCTTTAACAATCACCTCTTCATAATTCCACTCACCAACAGGTTTAAGAAATCCTCTTGTGGAAGGAATCACACCATATACTGAGCCGTGGTATTGGTAAGGCTGCAGGTTTGCATAAACCGGAGCTGTGTCGTCAAGTATCTGGAGTTCCATACCCTCATAAGCAGCATCACCGGTGAGGGGAGCTCTGATTGCCAGACCGTTATTTGCAGCAGGTGTAAGCTGAAATTCAAACCTGATTATGAAATCATTATATTGCTTATTTGTAAAAAGGTTACCGATATTACCCTTTGATGGAAAAGTAACGATCGATCCATCTTCCACTCCGTAAGCAATAGTATCTCCCAGCCATCCGTTAAGGTTTCTTCCGTTAAAAAGGGAAGTAAATCCTTCTGACTTCTCATCAGGTGTAAGGCTATATTCCTTTTCACTGATCTCCCTTACAAATATATCTCTGAATGCAAGATCTGTACCATGAGCCTGGAGTTCAATTGCACCTTTGGGGAATATTGGAATTTTACGATCCCAGTAGTTCTCAAGAATGGTATTATCGACAACAAGATCACCATTAAGCCAGACTGATACTTTTTCGCCGATCATTTCAATTCTGAAAGTATTCCAATCGCCAACTGGATTATCAGCTACCTTCAGAGGTTTGGACTTGTTTATCTGGTTATTATACAGCCCTCCCGAACCAACCTGTGCACCCACCTCTGCTCTGGAGGTATCCCATATCTGAACCTGGGGAGAACCTCTGAGATAGATCCCGCTGTCTCCGCCTTTAGAGATTTTCCAGTCAACCAGCATCTCAAAATCACCATATTCCTTTACGGAACAAAGATTATCGCCGGAACCATTAAACCATATACACCCATCCTTTACACTCCAGTTGTCAGCCACTTTTTTGTCTGCTTCAATCTGCTTCTTTGCAAGTTCGGCAGGTTTCATTTTTGCACGTGCAACAGGATCTTCAACTAGTCCCTGCCATCCTGAAAGATCTTTTCCGTTAAACATCGGTTTAAAACCTTCATCAGCAGGCATTCCGTTTAAATACTTGTTTACCATCTCTTTACCGTACTCGCTCTCCTTACCTTTTAGTTTTCCTGCAGCTTTGACAAGAATCGTTTTTACCAGATCGCCGTACAAACCGACACTGGAGTTTGCTGCCGGAAGTGCGATGTAAATTGCAGCTTTGGCAGCAGTAGCCGATACTGAAGAATCCCGGAGATAGTCTGAAACGAAAAAAAGCGCCTGATAGGTTTTCAATTTCCCTATCCCGGTCAGAATTTCGTTTTTACGATCAGAGCCAAACGCATACGGCATTATTTTTCTGTAATAAAGCAGTTTACGTTCATCCGTTAATTCAGCGGATTCAATCTGCCTGACAAATCCTTCAAAGGCCGGTCCTTCATATGTTTTATTTCCCGATGCACAAATGCTGAATAATGCCGATGAGGCTGAATAATCCTTCCAGTTTGTTAGTGCTTTGAAACAGATATCCCGTAGATCCGGATTCCCATTTTCAAATTCGTTCAGAACTGTTTTGAGCGCTTGACTTCCACCAGTTTTTGCCAGTACCGGAATAAGTTTCATTTTAATATCGAAGAGGCTTGATGCATTGCGCCTCAACAGATCTGAATCTAATAAACTTATAATATATCCTGATCTCTTTTCAGGATCCCCGGTTTTTCCTGCTGCAACTGAAATGGCTTCCTGAATATCACGTATGTTATCATTATTATCAACAGTTGAGAGAAGTTCAATAAGTTTTGTCTGGTCAGATGGTCCGGCAAGATTGGCCAGGGCTTTTATCGCAGCATTTTTTACTCGTTCATCCTTCGATGATGTCAACGGAAACAGCTCTGAAAAATACTCGTTCCCCTTATTCCAGGCTAACAACTCAATAGTGCTTTTCCTGGCGGCAGAAGTGCCGCCTTTAAGAACCGGTAACAGAAGGGATATATTATTGCTGCCACAAATAGTCATCAGGGATGATTTTGCTGCCTCCTGATCCTGATCGCTGTCGAATTTCATCATATAATTAATCAAAGCCGGGATTGCTGAATCGCCATCTATCCTGACTAAAGCTGATGCGGCTTCAATCCTGACCTTTAGATCATTATCTGATAATGATTCAGTTACCAATGGCAGCGCCAGACGATCGGACCTGATACCAAGCATATTTATAATTTCGGGTCTGGCATCAGGTATCGCTTTGGGAAAATATTTAATCCATCTCTTTACCACTTCAGTTCCTGGTATTGCAAGTGACAATTTAATGGCATCATTCCTGTATCGGTTATTTGAATGGGCTGCACCTTTGATGAGATAATCCATTGCACTGATACCATGTGAGCTGACATATATTTCCAAAGCAAAAGTTTTATTCTGAATTGCATTGTAATCGTCACATTTTGCTATGATAAGCTTACAGATCTTGTCCATATTTTTTACATCACCATTTTGACCAATAGTTCTGGCGTAGTTTAGCAAAGAAACTGTTGAACCCGTAACATCCCATCTATACGAAACAGCTTTCGCTGCCATTGACAAAACAGGAAATGCTTTTTGACTTCCACTCATAGCGAGTGCGTTGTAAGCAGATGATTTAATGTTATTGTCAGTTGATGAAGCCCATTTAATATATTCATCTACGCCTGCCTGTGATTTCATTAATGCCAGCGTATTCATCACAGCTGCGGCACACGGCAGCTCATCATTCTCAAGCGATTCGGCCAAAATAGTTTCTGCTGTTTTTCCACCGACGGCTGAAATAACTGCAAGTGCCGGAGAACAAAACTCCTTGCTGAAGAGATAATTTTTCATCGCTTCTGCTGATTGATCCCCTCCAATTTGCTGAAGTTGCTTCATAAAAAAATCTTTGACCCCAGGGTCGGATTGTCCAATAGCATAATTTATACAAATCTTTTCCCACAGGACTCTGCTATTCTCACGAATATTACCTGAAAGAAAGCGTGACAGACTTTCTATTGCATACCTTGGACGGGTATCATCACCTGTCCCGTCAGGTATGACCTGATCACAAATCTTTTTTATTCCGGCTTCTCCAAGTGACAGCATTTCTATCATAAGCTTGTCGGTAAATTGCCGGTCGTTCGAAGGAATACGGCCAAGAAGGTCAGCTACTTTTGTTTCAATCGTTCTTTTATCCTGAGCTAAAGATGATGATGAAAGAATAAGAAGACAAAAACCGGTAACTATTATTTTTAGGATTTTCATATTTTCAACTTTTTCAACTTTTTCAACTTTTTCAACTTTTTCAACAAATCAGCATACAGGCACTTATCAGATTCTCCAGGGCCCACGCATTGGTGGATTAATAAGTTTGTTCGCGCCTTCATCATTGATAAACTGTTGTTTAACCGGATCATAGTTGAGGTTACGTCCCAACCTGAGCGCAATTACTCCAAGATTCACTATTGAACAAGATCTGTGGCCATTGGTCTCATTAAGTGCAAATTTATTTCTTGTAATAACCGATTCCGTAAATGAAGTTATTTGTGGCGCTGGATCGGGAAGTGAATCGATAAGTTTTTGAATATCGGGAATATCAGATCTGAAACCTTTAAAAACTTTTCCCAGAGGTCCTTCTATATAAGCTGCTTTTTTATCATGGTTTTCACCATCGAGGATTATCTGGCATCCATCAGCATATGTAAAAGCTATTCTCCTCCACGATCCAACTGCATCATAATGTTGTTGAGGTGCATCTATTTCAATAGTCACAGGTCCGGTATCATCCTTCCCGAGTAAGTACTGAACCGGATCGAGATAGTGCTGACCCATATCTCCAAGGCCGCCACCATCGTAATCCCAGTAACCACGGAATTTAGCATGTACTCTTTCAGGATTATATGGTTTGAATGGAGCAGGACCAAGCCAGAAGTCGTAGTCAAGCTCAGCCGGGACGGGCATTGGTTGCAGATTATGAAGTCCGCTCCAATAGAACTTCCAGTCGTAACCGGTTACTCCGCTTACAGTAACTTTAAGAGGCCAGCCAAGAGCACCGCTATCGACAAGTTTCTTCAGAGGTTTAATTGTTGTTCCCAGACCATAAAACTGGTCCTTAAATCTGAACCAGGTATTCAGCCGGAACATACAGCCATTTTTCTGAACTGCTTCTATAACTTTTATTCCTTCTCCGATTGTTCGGGTCATCGGTTTTTCACACCAGATATCTTTACCAGCCTCAGCTGCGGTCCTGGCAATAATTCCATGCCAGTGAGGCGGAGTGGCTATGTGAACAATATCTATATCCTGCCGGGAAATCAGTTCACGGAAATCGTGATAACCGGTGATATTTCCTCCTCCTGCAGCTACAGCTTGTTCAAGGTGTGAACTATCTACATCACAGACTGCAAGGAGACGGGTACCTTCATATTCAAAATGGTTTCTCCCCATTCCCCCGACTCCAATTATGCCTTTTGTGAGTTGATGACTCGGAGCAAGGTACCCCTTTCCTCCAAGTACGTGCCTTGGAAGAATTGTAAGAGCAAAAGCGGTAGTGGCTGCTTTATTCAGGAAATCCCGTCTGCTTAGATTGTCCTTCTTCATGGTATCTGACTTTATTTGAATTCCTATATTGTATTATAAGGATAATTGCATCAATAGCAAGTCAACAGTAAACAGGCTAATATTCAGAGTAAATTAAATAATAATGCAATTTGCATGTTTTATAACCAATTAACAAGCAGAAAAGTTCTATTTTATTGAAAACCGGAATCAGGTATTTGTTCAGGTGTGAGAAGAAACCTGTACAATGTGTAATACTTCACATTTTTGGAAACAAATTTTAGCTTCTTTTTTTATTTTGAACCCCCTTTCATTTTCCCCCAAGGGGGAAATGTACAGCTACCCCTTCCCCCGTGGGGGAAAGCCTGCCCCGCTTCGGCGGGGGCTGGGAAGGGGGTAAAGAATTATGGGAAGAAGATTTGATATAGTGAAATAACATTCCAAAAACCATGTTTTATAAATTCTGAAGAATTAAAACAATGGCTGGTTTTAAAACCAGGACCCCTTCAGTAGCTGTAGTTCTCTGTAAGAAAAACTACAGTATTGAAGGGGGAGATCATCCCGGAGACGTATGAAAAATAGGGAAAATGGGGAAAAGAAACTCCGGGATGGAAGAGAATCAACCTAAACTTTTTATCATTTATTACTTTTCAACAATAAATCTCTGTTGAGGTAACTTAATTAAATTTCTTAGTATTTTAACATGTCTGCAAACAATAGCTTAAATAGCTGATATAACTTAAACACTAGATATAAATATTCGTCAGAGCTATTTATTCTGAAACAAAAATGGCTTTCAAATCCAGTACTAAGATATCGCGATATAATGTTTTGTAAATGGAAAAATTAAAGGATTGTATGAAACTCAGCTGGTATTGTATGAATAGCCCGCTTTGATGTATGATTGGATCAGATCGGCACGAATGCAGAATAAGGACCAATGGGTTGAACCGGGAGAATTCGAGATTATGATAGGAAACTCATCACGTGATGAAGATCTTTCTAAGATAGTTTTGACCGTTGTCTGATTATCCAGGAGCTAAAATAGTGAGATCTGCAGAAACTATTTTCCTGCAGATCTCAACTATTTTTGCAGGCACACCGGCAAGATTATAACTGGCATCACATAATTATCACAGGGACCATTTACCCTGATTATTCTGATGCGAATATTGATTTAATAATCGTACCTTCGGATAATCATTTTTGATTTCTGCTATGTCTTTTATAGATAAGTTATTATATATTGTCCGAAAACCGATTTAAAGTCATCAACATGCCAAAAATAACTAAAGAAGACGCGCTTCTCTATCATAGCAGAGGACGTCATGGTAAAGTGGAGGTTATTCCTACAAAACCTTACAGTACACAATTTGACCTCAGTCTGGCATATACACCTGGTGTAGCTTATCCCTGTCTCGAAATAGAAAAGACTCCTGAGGATGTATATAATTATACTGCAAAAGGGAACCTTGTTGCAGTAATATCAAACGGTACTGCGGTTCTTGGGCTTGGTGATATAGGTACCATGGCCGGCAAACCTGTAATGGAAGGTAAAGGACTTCTGTTTAAAGTATTTGCAGATATTGACGTTTTCGATATTGAAGTAGATGAAAAAGATCCCGTCAAATTAATTGAGTTTTGCAGACAAATTGCTCCCACATTCGGAGGAATAAATCTCGAAGATATTAAAGCACCGGAATGTTTCGAGGTGGAAACAGAACTGAAGAAGATTCTTGATATCCCTGTATTTCACGATGATCAGCATGGCACTGCAATTATTTCAGCAGCCGGTCTGCTTAATTCGCTTGAAATTACCGGGAAAAAAATAGGCGATATAAAGATGGTTGTTTGTGGTGCAGGAGCCGCTGCTATCTCATGCTCCAGATTATATGTCGCTCTGGGTGTGCGGAAAGAGAATATTGTGATGGCTGACTCAAAAGGAATCATCAATACAAAAAGGAAAGACCTGAATAAATATAAACAGGAATTCATTACCAGCCGGAACCTGAATACCCTGGAAGAGGCTGTAAAAGGTGCAGATCTTTTCCTGGGATTATCAGCTGCGTGCATGATGTCAAAAGAGATGCTGTCATCAATGGCTAAGAACCCTATCATCTTTGCTATGGCTAATCCAAATCCTGAAATCTCATATGAAGATGCAACTGGCCACTCGTAAGGATATGATTTTTGCTACCGGAAGATCAGATTATCCAAATCAGATTAACAATGTCCTCGGATTCCCGTTCATCTTCCGCGGTGCACTGGATGTGAGAGCATCAACTATTAATGAAGAGATGAAACTTGCGGCTTCTAAGGCTCTCGCTGCACTGGCAAAAGAACCTGTCCCTGATTCTGTGCTGAAAGCATATAATGTTGAAAAGCTTTCCTTTGGAAAAGAATATATAATTCCAAAACCTGTAGATCCCAGGTTAATATCAGTTGTGGCTCCGGCTGTTGCCAAAGCTGCAATGGATAGTGGAGTCGCCAAATACCCTATAACAGATTGGGATGCATATAAGAAAAGTCTTGACAGAAGACTAAGTGAGCACGTAAGAAAAATAGCTGACTGCAGCGGTATGTAGGACAAAATTCAGCAAATTCTACCCGCCTTTTTCCTGTCGGCAATCTGTCTGCAGACTTTCTTTTCGTACATTGAAAGAATCAAATCCGATATCTCCTGGATCGTGAAAGAACTCCTGTTAATTGTTGCATCAAACAGGTAATCTATATTAAGTGGATTCTTTTCGAGAAAAGTATGTATCAGGTTAAATCGTTTTTCATCTGTATCAACTACGAAAGTTTCTGCTGCTTCCATATTCATATTCTTTCTTTTTCATTACATTTTCAACCCTCCAGTAAAATGGAGCGACCAGCCTTATATGAAGTGCATCGTTGATTTCATGGGCTATTGACACACCTCCCCTGCCAACAAGTATAATAAATCCCTCTTTACACATCGAGAGTACAACATCTCTTATAGCTTTTTTTACCCGGAGATCGCTAACAAAACCACCTGAAAAAGCCATTATCATCTCAGAAATATTTGATAATTCAATTCCCTTATAGAAATTTTCAACACGTTGAGTATCTGTATTCAACTCTTTCGCAATAGCATAAATAATATCCTTATCGACCCATTTCCATCTGGTAGTACCAAATCTACGGTTAAGATCATCTGCCAGAGTAGCTGCTACCTGCCTGGCATCACAACCTGTCAATCGGGAAAGAGTAATTACCGGACCGTCATCAGCAGGAGCTTTTTTAAGTATCGACTCTCTGTACCGATCATCAAAATAATCAAAAAATTTTTCCATCTTAACAGTCTCTTTAAATGATTATCTATTTAAGCTACATAAATACAGAGTATGTATTAATCTGTGATTTAATTACTTATCCCGTATGCCGACGGATGAGACTTGTCAGAACTAAGATCAGTTCTCCCGAATTTATAAACGATATAATTTACAAAAAATAAATGAATTGATAAAATTTTATTACAACTCTAATGTCAATAGTTCTTATATTAATAAATTTGTAAACCGGGTGAATAAAAACCATGCAGGCTTGTCTGCTTTTTGAGGAAAGAGGGTTGAACCGACTATAAATGAAAACTTTTCTCGCAAAAATATTTTTCAGTCTTTTCACTATCCTGTTTATTACAGGATGTAAAAAAAATATGGTAATAAGCGAGAATCAGATTATTTTGTTTCAGGTTGATTATATCAATTATGCCTGGGGATATCTGCACACCGGCTTTATTATCGACAGTGAAGGAAATGTTCTGACATACAAAAATCCTGAGGATTGGAATTTTCCAGACAAAGATTTTAGTATTAACCAGAACCAGATCAAAGAGAATATCAGCAAGTGTACAAGTTCCGGTATTAAAATACCGAAGGCAGAATTACAAAAATATGCTCATCATATTAAAAACATTTCGTCGAGCAAAGTTACTGCATTAAAGAATGTTGCAGCTGATGCCGGATCAATACAGTATACCTGTTATCAATTCTTTGAGAAATCCGGAACCTATAAAAGCTGTCTTATAAAAATGGAAGGTGATTTTACCTGCGAAAACCTGAATTTCTTTTCAAAGAAGGTTAGTATTTGGCTGAAAAGTATAAGTGCGTCATACCTGGGGCCAACGAGGAATCTCCTTATTTTATAAAGTTTTCTGTATTATTTATTATATCTTTACTTCATACAAAACAATTATCTCGCTATCAATCTTAAATTAATCGTTATGATTACCAACATTTTTTCCAGACCTGAAATATTTTGGTTCGTTCTCGGTCTGGGCCTGTTTATTCTTGAACTGGTCATTCCGGGATTCTTTATTTTTTTCTTTGGGCTCGGCGCCTGGGTCACAGCTCTTGTCTGTCTTATCGGACATCCCGGGACCAACCTGCAGATAATAAT
This sequence comes from uncultured Bacteroidales bacterium, assembly GCA_963725785.1. Classification (GTDB taxonomy): domain Bacteria; phylum Bacteroidota; class Bacteroidia; order Bacteroidales; family VadinHA17; genus LD21. The sequence continues at coordinate 119,385 of CAVRZV010000014.1, forward strand.
TTTTGCTGTTATCTCTGTTATATCTCTCATTGCATTAAGAAAAATTATTCAGAAGAAGTTCTTTTATAGTAAAGGCACACCGTCTGAAGATGTTGATGATGAATTTACGGGAAAAGAAGCACTTGCCAAAAATGATTTTGGAGGCTTAAATAAAGGAAAAGTTGAGTTCAAAGGAACAACCTGGACATCTGAATCTACTTCAGAGATTAAAGAAGGACAAAGAGTAATTATTATAGAAAAAGATAGTTTTAAATTAATAGTTGAACCTAAAAAATAATTAAAATGGAAGGATCAAGCACAACTTTTATTCTGGTTGGGGTAATCTTTTTAGGATTTATTCTGATTGCATCAATGATCAAAGATTGTTCCTCAGAGAACAGCTATAATTGTTGAACGTCTTGGTAAATACAGGGCAACATTTACAGCGGGATTCCAGTTGCTTATCCCGTTTTTCGATAAAGTAAGATACAGACATACTCTTAAAGAACAGGCTATCGATGTCGCTCCTCAGATTTGCATTACACGCGATAATATTGCCGTTGAGGTTGACGGAATTCTCTACCTTCAGGTACTGGATCCCCAGAAAGCATCTTATGGGATTGATAATTACAGGTTTGCATCCATACAGATCGCTCAGACAACAATGAGAAGTGTGATCGGTAAACTTGGAACTTGACAGAACATTTGAAGAACGTGAAACGATAAACGTTTCTATTGTCGATGCGGTTGATAAAGCCAGCGAACCCTGGGGTGTTAAAGTAACCCGTTATGAAGTTAAAAATATTTCTCCGCCGCAGAGTATAAAAGATGCAATGGAAAAACAGATGAGGGCCGAGAGGGAGAAAAGAGCTGTAATTGCTGAATCAGAAGGAACAAGACAGGCTAAGATAAATAATGCTGATGGTGATAAGCAGGAGTTTATCCTGAAGTCAGAAGGTGAAAAACAGAAGACGTATCAACGAAGCTGCCGGACGAGCTTCTGAAATTGAGCAGATTGCAAATGCAACAGCTAATGGACTAAGAGCCATTTCGTTAGCAATATCTGAAGAGAATGGTCTGAATGCTGTTAATCTGAGAATTGCCGAACAATACCTTAATGCTTTTGCCGGTCTGGCTAAAACAAATAATACTATGATATTGCCTTCCAACTTGACCGATATTGCAGGAATTGTTGCAACAGCAACCTCTGTGTTTAATGAGACAAAGGATAAGAAGAAATAACCTAAAAATACTCACCCCCATCCCCTCTCTACTTCGTAAAGAGGGGAGATCACGTGATAAAGGTTCATATATGATGATAAAGTCACTACCTTTTAGAGGGTTTTTTGGCTTCATTCGCTTTGACAATATAATAAAATATAAATCTAGATTTGTACCTCAGTATTCACTCATAATGTTCAGCATGTCTGTGACTTGCCCCCTCTTTACGCAGTAGAGAGGGGGTCAGGGGGTGAGTTCACTACTTCCCCATGTTCCGTCCTCCTGATTATCTCATTCTGAAGATCCTCTCCCAGATCGTTAAAATAATCACTGTAACCGGCCACACGCACTATCAGATCTCTGTATCTTTCGGGATGCCTCTGGGCATCTTTTAAAGTCTCAGCGTTAACAACATTGAATTGTATATGATGACCATTCAGACTGAAATAGCTGCGGATTAATGCGGTTAGCTTCTCAAAACTCTCCTCATCTTCAAAAAATGAAGGAGAGAACTTTTGATTTAAAAGAGTACCTCCGGTACGGAGATGGTCAATTTTTGAGGCGGATTTAATAACAGAAGTGGGGCCGTTTTGATCAGCACCCTGGAAGGGTGAAATGCCTTCAGAAAGAGGCAGAAAAGCATTCCGTCCATCAGCAGTAGCGCCAGTTACACTTCCGAAATAGACATGGGAAGTCGTTGGCAGCATGTTTATCCGATGGACTCCGCCTCTTGTATTTGGACGTCCGTTTATTGCATCAAAATAGATCTCAAAAACCCTGACAGCCTGCTGATCAGCATAATCATCGTCATTGCCGTACTTAGGTGTATTATAGATCATATCATACTGAACCTGCTCGTATCCTTTGAAATCAGCTTCCAGAGCATTAGCTCAATTCGTCCCAGCTTATCTTCTTCTTTTCAAAAATATTATATCGTGATAGAAGTTAGTATATCGGTTATACTTCCCAAACCAACTCCCTGGATGTATGAAGTATTATAGCGTGCTCCTCCGCAATTATAATCTTTCCCGCTTGAAATACAATCTTCCACCAGCAATGATAAAAATGGGACAGGTAAATAATTGGCAAATGTTTTCTCAATCACATTATTCCCTCTGATTTTTATGTCAGCAAAGTGCTTTACCTGAAGCTCAAAAGCCTCCATAAGATCTTCAAAATTTTTAAAGTCTTTATCATTTCCTGTCTCAAGACCGATAAGTTTATTTGTCCTTCGATCTAATCCGTTATTAAGAGTCACCTCCAGAATCTTTGAAAGATTAAAATATCCTGTTAGCCAGTAAGCCTCTGTTCCGAAAGCTCCTGTTTCAACACAACCTGATGCACCTCCGTTCCTGGCATCAATTAAATCCTTCCCCTGCCTCAGTAACTCCTCGATTATAGCCTCAGTATTGAAACATGAAGGCTGCCCGAATCCTGTTTTGATAATATCAAGAGCTTTATGTATAAACCTGTCAGGGCTTTTTTCTGAGATCTGTACCATCGAACCTGGCTGGAGCAAACGCATCTCCCTGATAACATCAAGGAGAATATAGGACATCTCATTGACGGCATCTGTGCCGTCGGGTTTTACTCCACCAAGGTTAATGAGGCAGAAGTCGGTATAAGTATTGCTTTCACTAGCTGTCACTCCCATTTTCGGAGGCGAGGGATGGTTATTGAATTTCACCCAGAAACAACCAAGCAGGTCATCAAGTTCGGTCTGTGTAAGAGTATCAGACTCAGTTTCCTTCTTATACAAGGGATATAAATGCTGATCGAGCCTTCCCGGGTTAAAAGAGTCCCATGGATTCAGTTCTGTTATCACACCCAAATGTATGAACCAGTAATGTTGAAGCATTTCATGAACCGTTTCCGGTGCATGTGCCGGAACCTTCCGGCATATTGCTGCCATCTTGAATAACTCGTTTCTCCTCCCGGATTTCTTCTCATTTGCAGCCAGTTCTTCCAAAAGATCAGCATGACGGTTAGCATACATTATTATCGCACCACATGCTATGTCCATCGCGTTTAGCTCTTCAAGCTTTTCAAATGCATTTTTATCTGTATAAAAATCAAGGGCTTCAATTGCCTGTTTTATCTCTTTCTTAACTGAGAGAAAACCAGTTTTGAACATCCTGAATCCCAAAACAGTATGTCCGGGAGCACGTTGCTCCTGAAATTCAGTAAAAATACCGGCACTATAGGCATTAAGCCATTCAGGAGTCATAAGTGTCATTATCCTGTCGCGATTACTTATCCCTTTCCAGAAAGGGATAATCTCCTCTTCATATATTCTTTTCACCTCATCATCTGCCTTAAAAGAGACCTTCTCGCGGGAAATAAGAGATTCAAGGTCGTTTAATGAATGAAGACTAATTTCGGGATAAGTCGGCGTCTCTTTCGGGGCCGGTCCCCTCTCGCCCACTATAAGTTCACCTTCGTTGATACATATCTTTTTGTTTTTCAGGAGGTATTCAAATGCCCTGGCCCGTTTCATGGGGGCCGATAGTTCCCGGGCTTCATTGCTTTTATAAAATTGAGTAATAAGAATAGCTCTTTCAGCACTGATCTTTTCAATGGCATTAAGGCTCTGATCTCTTAGTTTTTTAACTCTTGGTGAAATATTCATAATAATTGATATGATTTTCTAAAAACCCAATTTGGCTGTCCAGGTGTAGGGACGTTGCATGCAACGTCCCTACGCATGTCCTTCTTTGCCCCCCTCCCCCCCTAAAGGGGGGTTCGCTCGCGGATGTAGCAAGGGACGTTGCATGCAACGTCCCTACACATTACACATTTCTTCATCCTCCAATTTTCACTTTAATCCCGGTATCCTGGAAGAACTCTTTCAACTCCTGCATTCTTTCTCCGGAAGGTGATTCCACATTCCCCATTCTGTAAGGCATATTGAATCTTTTATATTTTGATGATCCCGTTTTATGGAAAGGCAACAGATTGATCCTTTTAACGGAGCCTGTCTTAGTTAATTTTAAAAATTGCTTCAGTCTCTGCAGATGATCGGGATCATCGTTGAAACCCGGAATAACCGGAAATCTGATCATTATATCTTTGTCACTTTCAAGTAAAAGCCTGTAATTCTCAAGTATTCCGGTATTTGATACTCCGGTCGACTCAAAATGCTTTAACTCTTCAAGATGTTTTATATCGAAAAGGAAAAGGTCGGTAAAAGGAATAATCGATTTAAAATCATCTGATGAAGCATATCCGGATGTGTCGATTGCCGTATGATATCCATTTGTTTTGCAGGCTTTTAATGCTTCAAGAAGAAAACCGGACTGAAGCATAGGTTCTCCCCCGGAAAAGGTGATTCCACCTTTAGACTGGTTGATGAAAACTTTCTCCCTGTCAAGGATTTCCAGAACGGTTTCAACAGTATAATATTCCCCTACGTCTTTTTTATTGCAGAATTCTCTTTCACCGACCTTGTTCGTAAACATCACAGTCTCAGGAAAAGACGATATTCCTTCCGGATTATGACACCACTTACAGTTCAGAGGGCATCCTTTCATGAAAAAAGTTACCCTGATTCCCGGACCATCATGGATCGAATATCTTTTAACGCTGAAAATGAGACCTTTCATTCTTTGGAAATAAGTGGAAATAAATAGAAATAAATAGAAATAAATAGAAATAAATAGAAATGAATAGAAATAATTAGTAATTAAGAATACTGAGAGTCCCGAATGGAATGAATGATCAGAAATTGTAGAACATCAGGCAGCAATAAAGCCTTCTGCCAAGACGTTGCATCATAAAACGATATCTAAGTTTTGCTATCATCGTTAATGAATATTGGTTGCAAGTTATATATTTTTTCGAAAGGATATAATACCGGCTATTAAATCAATTTATCAAGTGTCACTTTTGAACAAAGTAACAAAGAAAGTATTTCCTAGCTTATACTCCTCGTTTTCAATAACATACATAATTTTAACAAATGATTAACAAATCATTAACAAAAAAACACGCAACATTTTGAATTTATAAACGTCTATAGTAGTGAATATGAGTAAATACAATTATTAATACTCAGAACAGTTCTTTATTTAGTGATTCTCTTATTAAAATAGAATAAATTTTTACGATAGTTTATTTTCTCTACAATTGCCATTCGGCAGATTCTACGATCAGGTTTAGGTTAATCAAGGAAAGATATCTCCCGATATCTTTCCTTTCTTTTTTTAAATAGGTTATAAAGCTTACCTTTTGCTTTTCCGGCAGGTACCAGGCAGATTGGTTGTTCTATTAAAAGATTTATATTTGTGAACTAATCATTTTGCCAGCCTGATATGAGAACAAATCTGTTCTTGGTATTCGTTCTATTAATCTCTTTTACATGCACTCTGAATGCTAGAGAGCTATCTCCAAATGCGGTTAAAGGTATACTTGATCTTCGTGAAATGAGTGATCCTGATCATTTTATCATTAAGCTAAACGGAGAGTGGGAGTTTTACTGGAAAAAAATGCTGCACCCTTATGATTTTAACGCAGGGACTTATAAACCCGATTATTATGGGGCTGTACCATCATATTGGACAGATTATCCTCAGGATTCTGTCAAAACCGAAAGATTTGGATATGCTACTTATAAGTTAACGGTCTTATTTCCAAAAGGTTTTGATAATCCATTAGCTATTGACCTCCCTGTATTTGATTCCTCGTACGATATATATATTAACGGTAAATATCTTGGAGGCAATGGGATTCCAGGAACATCAGCTGAGGAAACAAAACCCGAGTATAAAAGAAATTTTTACAGGTTACTGCCTGAATCGGATTCCCTTAAAATAATAATAAATGTGTCTAATTATGATCACCGACGAGGTGGGTTCTGGTTACCTGCCAAACTTGGTACCTTTCAGGATGTTCAAAAGTATATGGCAAACAGTTGGGCTGCAGAATGGTCAGTGATCAGCCTTCTTTTGGGATTCTCTCTATACTTCCTTTTCTTTTTTATTATATCGCCAAAAGAAAAGATCATGGTTTTCTTCAGTATGGCGACAATTGGTCTGGCTTTAAGACCACTTTTTACTTCCCATTATCTCATTCTCAATCTGTTCAATATGGAATGGTTATGGATAGTCAGGTGTGAATATCTTGGACTTTTTATAATCATTATCGGATGGGCCTGGTACGTTTTTAATCTTTATCCTTCAGTATTTTTCAGAATTATTGTGTGGATTGTTACTGTGGTTTTCTGCATTGCATTTATATCTACATTGTTCCTTCCCGTGAAAGTCTTCAGTTACTCAGCACTAATATACTATCCATCATTGGCACTTATAATCTCATACACTCTGTATAAAAGTTTTATTGGCGCATTGAATAAAAATGCTCTTGATATAATTTATTTTTTAGCATTTGTATTGATTTTGTTGAGCGGATTGCATGATTTGAGGGTATCACTTGGAAAATCAAATAATTCCATTGGATATACAATTACATATGTTATAGTAATTTTTGTTCTTATACAGGCAGCAATACTGCTTTATAAATGGGTTAGAGGGTATAATGAGAAAGAAAAACTTCAGAATGAACTTTCTTTTATAAATCGCAACCTCGAACTAATTGTGAATGAAAGAACTCAGGAATTAAAAACCAGGAATGAAGAAATTGAGAAGCAGAATAGTATGATTGCGGTACAAAACAAGCAATTGTCTGATACTATTCAACTGAAGAACAGGATTTTTTCTGTTATAGCGCACGATTTAAGGAGCCCCGTGGTAAATATCCTGTACATGTTAAATCTGCTTAAGGAAAAAGAGTACAAAGAGAAATATGATACTTTCGCAAACTCAAGCATACAGTATGCACAACTTGTTATTAGTTTACTCGAAAACATGCTGGTCTGGGGCCGTGATCAGGAGGATAAAATTAAGTTCTCTCCCGAAAGACTTGATCTGGCTGATATAATACTTACAAACCTGAGCATTTTCAAAGAGACTTCTGACAAAAAGGAAATAACAGTGAATTTCACACAGGTAGGTAATTCCATAGGCTATTTTGATAAAGATCTGCTGGATATTATAATAAGAAATCTTTTGTCAAATGCGGTAAAGTATACACCCCGGGGAGGCAGGATAAGTATCCTGCTTAAGGACAAAACGATGAATGGTGAAGGTATACTGCTGAAGATCTGCGATAATGGTATCGGAATACCTGAAGCTAAGCAAAAACATCTTTTCAATTCATCGGAAATCGAAAGTACTCCTGGTACGGAGAACGAAAAGGGAACCGGACTGGGGCTCAAGCTCTGTAATGAGTTAGTAAAAATAAATAATGGCAGTATCACTATTGAAAGTGAACCTGGCGAAGGAACCTCATTTATAATTACACTCCCTGGACCAAAAGTATGATTTGTTACCGGAAAAAGTAACATATCAATCAATTGTAAGACCGGCAAGTCCCCTTTTATCAACTATTTTAATGTTTTTCCCTTTTGCTTCAATATATCCCTCTATTTCCATTTCACCCAGTGCCCTGGCCACGGAAGGCCGAGTAACACCAAAAAAATCAGCCAGGTCACTTTGAGTCATATTCAGATTAACTATACTCTGATCCTTTCCAGCTTTCTGCAGGATATACTGGGCAAGCTTGCTCCTTGATCGTTTTAAAAGTCAGGAATTTTATTTTCTCGGAAAGGAATTGGGAACGATTTGAAATCATATCCAGAAAATTTACCAGAATAATATTATTTTTCATCATCAAAGATAAGAAAATCTGGTTTTTCAATCAACAACAGCTCCCCTTCTGAAACAGCAACTACATTAACAGGAAATGTATTCCGGCTTCCGAACATGAATGCAGAAGCAAGAGCTCCAGGAGCAGAAATATCCTCAATTTTTATGACCTTGCCGGCATAATCCACCATCTCGCCTTTCACTACTCCCTTTATAACAACCATTAGTGAATTAACCGGCTCTCCGCTTTGAGATATCATTGAACCGGATTGAAATTTTTTAACCCTATGAGGCACCCTGTCGAGAATTATTTCAATTTCTCCCGGAGAGATTCCATTGAACAGAGGCGAATTTGAGAAAAGCGAGTAATCCATTTTTTTATCTTCAAAAGTAGTAAATAACTCCGGTAACTATAAGTTTTCCGATGTCTATAACCTTATCAATGGGATTTAGCAGTGAGCATTTGAACCATATCATTTTTTCCTATACTTTTAGAACTTTAAAAAACTATATTAATGAAAAAAATATCACTTCTCCTTGTATTACTATTTTTATCGGCTTCCCGCCTTGTTTTCTCCCAGGATGATTACGAAACAAAACTCCTGAAACAGTTTCACGACGATAAACAGAGAGGAGATGATGACATGGATTGAAAAGCTTTGTTCACCGGAATTCAATGGCAGGTTAACCGGAACACCTGAGTATATTGCTAGTGCAGAATGGGTTGCAGGAAAATTTAAAGAGTGGGGCATTAAACCTGCAGGTGATAATGGAGATTATTTTCAGTGGTTCAATTTTCCCTATACGTTGTAAATGATATCGGAAGTCTCACATTGAATTTACCACAGGCTGATGGTTCAGTTATAAGAAAAAGTTATAGTTATCCTGATGAATATTACCCCGGCATGAATTCAGGAAACGGTGAAATAACTGCTGAAGTTGTCTTTGTCGGATATGGAGTCACTGCCCCTGAACTTAATTATGATGACTATAAGGGAATTGATGTTAAAGGGAAAATTGTTCTTATGAACAGGGATGTTCCTTATACATGACCCGCGAAATCCGGAATATAAAAAATGGGTTGGATATTGTTATCATCAGTACAAGCTTGAGAATGCAGTAAGGCATGGCGCAGCCGGAATGCTCTATATCGATGGGGCATTGGCAAATCCAAATATATCATATGATCCTTCAATAATTGTTTGTGGTATCGGACCTCAGCCACTTGCTGATATTTTTGCCGGACTGAAAACTACAAACAAGGATATCCTGAAAAGGATAATGAAAACCTTTAAACCAGCATCGTTTAATACCGGTAAAAGGTTTACCATTAATAGCCAATACTACAAGACATCCGGAAGGGAAGGCATGCAACGTGATAGGAATGATTGAAGGAAGTGACCCTGTGCTTAAAAAAGAAGTTATTATTATTGGTGGTCATCTTGATGCTGTCGGGAAGGCAGGAAAAGTTGTAAACGGAGCACTCGATAATGCAAGCGGAGTTGTAGATATTATGGGAGCAGCCAAAGCATATGGCACAATCAGGTATCAATACTGAAAAGATCAGTAATGTTTCTTTTTATAGGAGGTGAGGAAATGGGTCTTCTTGGAAGCAAAATTTATACTGAAAAACCTGTTTTTGCAAAAGAGAAAACTATCACTTTTATAAATCTTGATATGGTAGGAAACGGGACAGGCCTGGCAGTTAGTGCCGGAAGTTCCTATAAGGATTTCCTGAACTATTTTACTGAGGCAAATTCAAAATATATTCACCGTACAATGCACACTTCTGCACCTGTTCCCGGAGAATATTATGGTAGACCAAGAAGCGATGGTGTTGTTTTCAGCATGGCCGGCTACAGGACTATGTCGATCGGTACCACCGGATGCTTATAAAAAGGTATTTTACCATCTGCCTGGTGATGATCCGGATGCAGTTACAATCGATATTATGGAGGATGTTGCAAAGATGATCTATGTGGCACTTACCAATATGGCAAATGAATGTAGGGAACGGTCGCGACCGTTCCCTACATTTTAATTCGACCGTTCCCTACATTAAGGTTAATTCGACCGTTCCACTACATTTTAACGCGACCGTTCCCTACATTTTAACGCGACCGTTCCCTGCATTTCAAATGGTATTTATAACCAAAACATCATTTTGTAACATATGTTACAATTCATTTTATTATATTTCTTCAATTTTGCATAGGAAAATAATTGAAACATTCGAAAATGAAAAGAGATATTCTAAAAATTGATGAGGATCTTTGCAATGGATGTGGACAGTGTGTTCCAAACTGTCATGAAGGTGCATTACAGGTAATTGATGGCAAAGTAAGACTGGTCAGCGAACTGATGTGCGATGGGCTTGGTGCCTGTATTGGCCATTGCCCTGAAGGAGCAATTACAATTGAAACGAGGGAAGCAGAACCATATAATGAAACCAGAGTTATGGAACAGATGAAAGATAAGGGAAAGAACACAATTATTGCGCATCTCAAACATCTGAAAGATCATGGAGAAACAGGATTTCTTCAGGAGGGAGTATCATATCTAAGGAACCGCAGAACTGAGTTGGGATTTCAGTCTTGAAGAAGTGATGAGCGAAGTTCATAATCATACCAAAGAAACAGTATCTCAATCTCAATCTCAATCTAATCCTCAACCTCAGCCTCAGCCTCATCATGATGGAGGCGGCTGCCCCGGATCGAGAACAATGGTTATTGACAAACCGTCACAAACGACTGATATCAATTTGCTTACCGAACAGCCATCAGAACTCAGACAATGGCCTGTTCAGATGCATCTTGTAAATCCAAATGCCCCATATTTCAGAAATGCCGATCTTTTGCTGGCAGCTGATTGCGTAGCATTTTCAATGGGCGGTTTTCATAGTAACCATTTGAAAGGCAAATCTCTGGCAATCGCCTGTCCAAAACTTGATCAGGGAACAGACTCATATGTTGAAAAACTTACTGCAATGATTGACATAGCCAAAGTAAATACTATAACGGTTATGATGATGGAAGTACCATGCTGCGGTGGTTTGCAACAGATGGTAAGAACAGCACTGGCTAACTCTTCAAGAAAAGTTCCTTTAAAGAAAATAATTGTTGGAATCAAGGGGGAAGTACTTCAGGAAGAATGGGTATAATAAACAAATTTGAAAGTCAATCAATTTAGGTTCAGAATATTCTGTAAACAAAATACTATTGTTTTATAATATCTGATAATGAATATGTTATGATACACTAGAAAATGATATTTATCATACAACCATTTATTTAGATTGATTCTTAAAAGGGAATTAATATATTTGAAAGTAATGAGATTTGCTTGTATTTACCTGATCAAAATCTTCTGTTTATGGCATCTGAATCTTCTGCTTACGGGTCGTCTGATCACACTCTATTTTTAGGTTTTGATATTGGTTCTGTCTCATTGAATACGGCAATAATCGATGAGAATAATAATATCCTGGAGGATTATTACGATTATGTTCACGGGAGACCATTTAATGTTCTGAAAGACTAGACTATCTTCTGTTCTTGAAAAATATTCTCCCGATATCAATAAAAGGAATTGCAATTACAGGTACAGGAGGAAAACTTGCCACTGAACTTATAGGAGGAATTTTTGTAAATGAAATTATTGCACAGGCAACTTCAACAGGAATATTGTATCCTGAAGCAAAAACAGTAATTGAGATCGGAGGTGAAGATTCTAAACTTATCATTCTGGAGAAAGATCCTGAAAACGGACACTCCAGACTGGTTGATTTTGAAATGAACAGCATTTGTGCTGCAGGAACAGGATCATTTCTCGATCAGCAGGCCAGAAGAATAGGCGTACCTATTGAAAATGAATTTGGTAATATGGCACTGAAATCGGTTGATCCTCCAAGGATCGCCGGACGATGCAGTGTATTTGCAAAAAGCGATATGATCCATCACCAGCAGATTGCAACTCCCTTACATGATATTGTAGCCGGCTTATGTTTTGCACTGGCAAGGAACTTTAGAAGTAATGTTGCCAGAAGCAAAGAGATTAAAAAACCTGTTGTCTTTTCCGGAGGAGTTGCAGCAAATACTGGTATGATAAGAGCATTCAGGGAAACACTTGAACCTAACTGAAGATGAACTTATTATCCCGATTCATCATGCAGCTATGGGAGCTATCGGTGCTGTATATTATGCCCGCGCAAATAATCTCTGACATGAACCAGTTTTGCAGGGAATTCAAAACTTGAGAAATATCTGTCAGGAGAAGCAACCGAATTTGTGAGTCTTCCCCCTCTTAAAGAATCTCAGGCAGAATATAATAAAGATGTTCATTTCGTAAAAAACGGAAAAGAAAAACTAGGTGTCTACCTTGGTCTTGATATTGGTTCTCTGAGCACAAATGTGGTTCTTATTGATGAAAAACACCGGGTTGTTGCAAGACGTTATCTTCCGACTGCCGGAAAACCGCTGGAAGCTATCCAGAAAGGAATGACTGAGATATATGATGAAGTTGGTGAAGATGTCATAGTTCTTGGTGCAGGCACTACAGGATCAGGACGTTACCTTACCGGTGATTTTATTGGTGCCGACAATATAGTTAATGAAATTACGGCCCAGGCAACTGCTGCTATTGATTACGATCCGACTGTTGATACAATATTTGAAATCGGAGGACAGGATTCCAAATATATAAGTATTGAAAATGGTGTTGTCGTTGATTTTGAAATGAATAAAGTATGTGCTGCAGGAACAGGATCTTTTCTTGAGGAGCAGGCTGAAAAACTTAATATCAATATTGTTGAGGAATTCGGATGTATGGCACTTAGTTCTGAATGTCCTGTTAAACTGGGTGACCGCTGCACTGTATTTATGGAATCGGACCTGAACTCTTTTATGCAGAAAGGAGCCAGAAATGAAAACCTTGTCGGTGGACTGGCCTATTCAATAGTTTATAATTATCTGCAAAAAGTGGTTGGTGACCGGAAAGATCGGAAACAAGATTTTCTTCCAGGGTGGTGTTACCAATAATAAAGCTGTTGTTGCTGCATTCGAACAGGTTGTTGGTAAAAAGATTATAATTCCTCCTCATTTTGATGTTACAGGAGCTATCGGAGCTGCAATTCTTGCACAAAAGATCAATGGCTGAAGGCCAGAAAACCCGATTCAAAGGCTTTGGTGTACGAAATGCCACGTTATAAGGTCAGCAGGTTTGTATGCCAGGGATGTACCAACCATTGTGAGATCAGACAGGGTTAAAATTGAAGGAGAAAAGAAATCTCTTTTTTATGGCGGACGTTGCGAAAAATATGAAACTGACGACAGGAAAAAAGTACCGAATAATATCCCCAATCTTTTTAAAAAAAGGACTGAAATGCTTATGGATGGGTTTGTGGAAAGCAGAATCCTGGAAATCAACAACAATTGGAATTCCAAGAGCTCTTATGGTTTTCTATCAGCAATTTCCATTCTGGAGAACATTTTTTGAACAACTTGGATTTACTGTAGTTATTTCAAAAGAATCAGATAAATCTCTTGTAACAAAATCATTCGAGACAATCACTACCGAGACCTGTCTTCCTGTTGAACTGATGCATGGACATGTAATTGATCTTATAGAAAAAGGTGTTGACTTTATTTTCCTTCCTTTCATTGTCAATGGCAAACAAAAAGAGGGAAATAAAACATTAAACTGTAATTGCCCATGGATACAGACTTATCCATTTATGATCAAAGCTGCCCTCAGAGGAAAAGTTGATGAATCAAAACTTCTTATGCCAACTCTTCATTTCAGGTTTTTTGAAAGAGCCCTTATAAAGGAAATGACTGAATACTTCAATCAAAATTCGGAATTGACAAAACAGACATCAGAAAAGCAGTAATGCTAGCTGATAAGGTACAGACAGCATTCGAAAAACAACTTATCGATTACGGCAAAGAAGTTCTTAACTCTATTCCGGAAAATTGCCGTCCGGTTGTTCTTCTCGGCAGACCATATAACAGTACAGATCAGCACCTTAACCTTGGTCTTGTTGAAAAGCTTATAAACCAGAATGTAATGCCAATTCCTCTGGATATGCTTGATCTGTCGCCATATAATATTTTTGAGAATTACCGCAATATGTACTGGCCAAACGGACAAAAACTTATCGCTGCCGCACAGCTGGTTGCAAAAAATGAAAAGTTCCATGCTGTTTATATCAGCAATTTCCGGTGCGGACCTGACTCATTTATCTGGCATTACGTTACGGAAGAGCTGAAAGGCAAACCATTTCTGCATCTTGAGATTGATGAACATTCTGCAGATGCCGGTATGATAACACGTATTGAAGCTTTTCTCGATAGTCTGAAAGGCGCAGAGAAAAATGAGAAGAAAGAAGTTACAATATTCCGACCACGACCAAGTCCTTCCTCACCTCAAAAAGACAGGGTAATGTATTTTCCCTATATGAACGATGGTGCATATTTGATAGCTGCTGCTGCGCGAAGTTGCGGTATAGCTTCCGAGGTTCTTCCAAAACAGACAGAAGAGGATCTTGCACTGGGAAGAAAATATACCTCATCAAAGGAATGCTTTCCGATGATTTGTACAACCGGAAGTTTTCTTAAAAAACTTATGGAACCAGGTGCAGATCCTTCAAAAATGAGCTTCTTTATGCCTGATCATAACGGACCATGCCGTTTTGGTCAGTATAACCAGTTTCACAGGATTCTTTTTGACAGACTGGGATTTCGGGATGCTGAACTTATTACTCCCTCAAATGATACTTCATATGAAGATGTGGCCGGTGAACACGGCCAGAAATTCAGGATAAATGCATGGAAAGGATTTGTAGTTGCCGATTATCTGCACAGAATACACAGGGAAACACGACCATACGAAATAAATAAAGGTGATTCAGACCGTCTCTATGAGGATTCATTATCGCGTCTTGAAAAATGTATTGAAAATGGATCTGGAGGACTTCATAAAACACTTCTGGGAATTGCAGCCGATTTTATGACCATAAAGGTCGATAAAAGCCAGAGAAAACCGGTGGTTTCACTTGTAGGTGAAATATTCATGCGAGACAATGCTGCACTGCAATGGAAATATATCTAACAGGCTTGAAGATCTTGGTGTTGAAGTGTTTGTTGCACCATTTTCTGAATGGATATCATATTCAACTTACCGTTTTACACGTGACAGCAGGTGGAAAAATGATAAAAAAGGTATTTTAAAATCAAAAATTCAGGGATTAGGTCAGGATATAATTGCATCATCACTGCTCAGAGGAATTGAAAAATTCACAGATCATGAAAAAGATGTATCTCTTCACGAGATGTTGAGTCTGTGCAATAAATATGTAAATGAGTTTTATGATGGCGATCCACCTATTGCTATAGGTACTTCTGTAGCACTCACGAACAGAGGGGTTTCCGGAATTGCTGCAATTTTACCTTTTACATGTATGCCGGGAACACTTATAGCATCAGTAAGTGATACCTTCAGAAAAGACCATAATAATATTCCATTTATTAACATCGCTTATGATGGTCAGGATTCTGTATCACTTGATACCAGGCTTCAGGCATTTGTATATCAGGTTAAGGAATTTGCATTGGCCAGGAAAAGAGTTCCGGTAAGTATGTGATTCAATAGAAGTCGGGCACGACTATTTCAAATTCATACTTTAGTTCAAAAACCAAGGTCTGAAAGAGTTTTTTTAATTCCGTCAGAACCATTTTTCAGATCAACTAAATAGGACGTAAACTCCCTTCTGTTCGGATAGTCACCTCTTTGTTTTTCAAAATCTGATGGTGAAGGACGAAGGTTTCTATTATCTTCATCAATATTATATGTACAATATACAGCTTCCCTTACAATCTCTTCTGCTGATTTGCTTTTGCATTCAATTGTCATATCAGGAAAAGGAGGAGGAGGTACTTCCTTAGGATACCAGTTTGCCAAAGGAAGATTAAAATATTTACATAAAGCATTGACAACCATTGCGGTTCCATTGGCTTTACCGTCTGTCGAATAACCTGCTATATGAGGAGTGGCAATAAAAGCCAGTCCCATCAGTTCACGATCGATATCCGGTTCATTCTCCCACACATCTAAAACAGCACCGCTAAGTCTGCCTGAGCCTAGTACCTTCTTAAGTGCATAACTATCTGCCACTTCACCGCGGGAAGTATTTAAAAACCATGCTCCTTTCCTGATCTTCTTAAAGTTCTCTTCATCAAAAAGATGATAGGTACAATCTTCTCCGACAAGATTAAGAGGCACATGAACAGTGACAATATCCGATTCAGATAAAACCGTATTCAAAGTATGGAAATGCTTTTTGCCTTCCATTCTTGCCCGTGGTGGATCATTTAACAAAACATTCATCCCAATGGTTCGTGCAAATTTTTCGACCTTTGATCCCACATTGCCGACACCTATAATTCCTAATGTTTTGTCTTTCAGATTAAAGTTGCATTCATCTGAAATCCTTAGCAATGCTGCAGCAACGTATTGCTTAACTGAATTTGAATTACAGCCTGGGGCATTTGTCCACGTAATGTTCTTTTTGGTACAATAATGAGTATCTATATGATCAAATCCTATTGTTGCTGTTCCAATAAACCTGACTTTTGTCCCTTCCAGGAGATTTTCGGTACATTTCGTTCTTGTACGTATCAGCAGAGCATCAGAATCTTTAAGTATTTCTTTGTTGATCTGTTTCCCGGAAATATAGACCACTTCTGCATGTGGCTCGAGCGCTCCTTTCAGAAAAGGTATTTTATCGTCGGCAACAATCTTCATTTAAGATGAAATTTTGAGTAAGTTACAAATTTTTAATGGAAGTCGGAAGTAAGACACCTATACCTCTCAGGAAATGGCTTCCCTGATTATATATATTTAAGGCCTTCTGCACAATTCACTTCTGAAAACACATTCCGCCTCTTATTAAACAATTTGCTGTTCATTCTTGTTTATACAATTAACAGGATCGTTTCATCCATTATTAACTAACAGAATTCTTATGAAATCAATTTTTACTCTCGTATTTCTGGTACTGATTTCCTGTATTGGAATAAAAGCCCAGAAGCCAATTTTAGTCTCAGAAGACAGCATAAATATTGGAAAAGGCCGCCTGCCCGCATTGACAGTTTTGATTCCTGAAGTCAATTATGATAAAACACTGAAAACATGGACGAGGGAATTACAATCAGGTACCAAATCGAAAATTGTTACTGACAACAATGAAATGACAATATTTGGTGCTAAAATCAAAGAAATCAGCCCAAATCCGCTGAATGTTTACAGCAAGCTTACCAATATCGATACGGCGATTAAGCTTTCTGTTGCATTTGAAGTGAAAAGGGAGGTGTACATTGAAAAAGCCACGGGTGAGACCGAGCTTACTAATGCAAAACACTATTTAAAGGAATTTGCAAAGAATCAGTATATTGAAGTCGCTAAAGAACAGGCAGATGTTGAAGATAAAAAACTGCGTGATCTTCAAAGGGACCTTTCCACACTCGAAAAAGAAAAAACACGCCTTCAGAAGACAATCCAGTCAGAGACTACAGCCATCGTAACAGAAAAAGACAATATAGCATTGCAGAACAATGAGCTGGCAGCAGTAACAGCTGAAATAATTGAACAGAATAAACAGCTTGGTTCAACTACAGACAATCAGACAAAGAAAGCAAAAACGGATTATATCAATACCCTGGAAAAAAAGAAGAAGAAAGTTCAGAGTTCTCTCGAATCATCAGAAAACAGGATTAATAAGGCCAATAGCGAAATAGATAAATCAAACGCTGAAATTCCCAGGAACGATAAAATGCAGGAACAGGTGAACGAAAAAATTGAGAAACAGCAGGCTGTCTATCAGAAATTCGCCGATAAGATTATTACTATTAAATCATATTAATCGTAGGGGCGTTGCATGTTATTGTAGGGATGTTGCTGTTATTGTAGGGACGTTGCATTTTATTGTAGGGACGTTGCATTTTATTGTAGGGACGTTGCATTTTATTGTAGGGACGTTGCATGTTATTGTAGGGACGTTGCATGCAACGTCCCTACAACTTCATTCCACTATCGTCATCTCCTTTAGTAGATAACCTGCTCCGGCAAATTTGTCAATAATAAAAAGAGCATATCTGATATCAAGACTGATATTCCGGCTTTGATCGGGACTAAAAGAAAGGTCGCTGGCGACGCCTTCCCATGCCCTGTCGAAGTTCACACCGATCAGCTGACCATCGGCATTTATTACAGGGCTTCCTGAATTACCTCCTGTTGTATGGTTATTGGCTATAAAACAGACCGGCACTTCACCATCTTTTGCATATCGCCCATAGTCTTTTGTTTTGTACAATTGCCTCAGCTTTTCCGGCACATTATAATCATATATTTTGGGATCATCTTTTTCCATAATACCTTTAAGAGTGGTATAATATGTATAATACACAGCGTCTTTTGAATAATATCCGCTTACTGTTCCATAAGCGACACGTAATGTTGAATTTGCATCGGGATAAAAAATGCGGCCACTATCATATTCCATCTGAGCTGACATATAACCCCTGTTGAGTTTCTGTATTTCAATATTAATACGTCCCAGTTCCTCTCTGACATTTGTGGTCAGAAAATCGGTGACATCCATAGCCAGACGGTAAAAAGGATCATTATTCAACCTTGTAATATCTGAAGAATTAAAACCTGTAATAAAAGCTTTGAATCTGGCTTCGTCAGTGAAGACACTCTTTGCATAAAGTTTATCTGCGATCGTGGAAAAATCTCCCTTACATGACTTTTTAAGTTTGATATATTCAGGAGCCTGCCATTTCAGGTCAATGTTTTCGCCATACATTGTCATCAAAGCAACAAAGAGTTTCTTGTCAGTTGGCTGATTATAGTTATTAAAAAAGTTCCTTCCCGTCTCCAACAGATTTATTTTCATAACATTGATTTGATCCTGATCTCCCTGTTTCTTTATCAGCCCGGCCAAAGCTTTAGTATTCCGTGAGAAACTGATCACATCTGCACCACTATAAAAAAAGACCTCGTTGGTGTAGCTGTTAACCAGACTATATTCCTTCAGTCGTGTATACAGCTCTTTGTATTCTGGAAGTATGTTTCCGTACTTTATTGTACGGTTATTATCTGCATGTATCCATTCAGTGAGTTTATTTTCAAATTCCTGCTTTTTCGCTATTGTTCCCATCTTTTCCAGACCCTGGTTCTCTCCTATCCATTTTTTCCAGGAGTTGGCAATTCCGGATTTTTTGGCAGAATACTGGATTCTGATAAGTGGATCTGTATTAATTGCAGCATCCATTATTTCAATCTTTTTTGTCCTGATATCTATCATCTTAGGATTGACGTAGTTCTTTACCATATCGATATAATAAGAAGGAACATATTCTGAAGTTGTACCGGGATAACCGAAAACCATTGTAAAATCTCCTTCTTTCATACCTTTCAGAGAAATGGGAAAATGATAGAGAGGCTTATAAGGTACATTATCTTTTGAGAAGTCAGCAGGTTTATTGTTTTTGTCAGCATAAATCCTGAAAAGCGAAAAGTCACCTGTAGTGACGTGGCCATATCCAGTTATCGGTTTCTCCGCCAAATTTTCCGATTGCTGAAGGAGGTGCCCCAACCAGCCGGATATCTCTGAATGATTCATTTACAAACAGAAAATACTGTTTCCCCATATAAAACGATGTGACTGAAGCGGAGTATCCGGGTCCTTCAGTGGCGTCTTTTACTACTTCACTTATATTCGAGCTTATTACTTTTTCACGTTCCTCATCATCCATATTGTCTGTAACACCCTTCATCACCTTCTCAGTAACATCTTCCATCCTTTTAAGAAAGGTAACCGAAAGACCAGGATTAGGCAATTCTTCTTCCCTCGACATTGCCCAGAATCCGTTTGTAAGATAATCATGCGCAAGTGATGAGTGCTTCTGGATCTGGCCGTAGCCGCAATGATGATTCGTTATCAGCAGTCCATCGGATGAAATGACTTCTCCGGTACATCCTCCTCCAAACTGAACTACCGCATCCTTCATGCATGCTTTATTGACACTGTAAATATCTTCAGCTGAAAGTTTAAAGCCTTTTTCCTGCATCAGTTTGATATTGTATTTTTCAATCAGCAGTGGTATCCACATACCTTCATCGGCTCTTAATGAGGGAGTCAACAGAATGGTCAGTAATAACCAGGTTGTCAGTAGTTTATTTCTCATATATTTTTTTTCATTGTTTATAGCATTTTCTAATGTAGGGACGTTGCATGCAACGTCCCTACGAGGTCCTAAACACTCAGTATGAACTTCTGAAGTTCTTTATACAGTCTCTGTACCGGTAATCCAACAACATTAAAATAAGAGCCGTCGATACGACTGCAGGCAATTATCCCAATCCATTCCTGGATACCATAAGCGCCTGCTTTATCATAGGGTTTAAAGTTATCTATGTAGTATGAGATCTCCTCTTCTGAAAAAGCCTCAAAAGTTACTTTTGTGGATTCAGAAAAAGTCATCTCCCTGGTTTTTGTACGAAGCGAGACACCTGTAATAACTTCATGAGTATTTCCTGATATTTCTTTCAGAATAGCAGTTGCATCTTCCCTGTCCAAAGGTTTTCCAAGAACCTTATTATTACACCAGACAATTGTGTCAGCAGCAATAACTATCTCGTTATCCGAAATCTCATCTTTAAAGGTAGCTGCTTTTTCATGCGCAACATACCTGGCAATCTCCTCTCCGTTTAGTCCTTCAGGATATGATTCGATGTATTCCCTGATTACAACATCAAATTTAAGACCCAGGTCGCTGAGAAGCTGTTGTCTCCTCGGTGATCGTGAAGCAAGAATTATCTTATGATTGCTTAGGTTGTCAAGTATCATCAGAATAGGTTCCAGGTGAGTATTACTTTCACTACAACTGAGTAAAGTATGCCTGTCAACATCACAATTTTCATTATACTGCTCGCACCATGAAGCTGTTTTCTGTTACTGCTTACAATAAGTTTATAAATGACATATAACAGAGGCAAAACTATTCCGGCTGACAAGTAAATTATTGTTATTGTATCGTGCACAAAGAAATACCATATCAGGTAGAGCAACGAAATAGTAATCATGATCAGACTTATTGAAACTATCTTTGCAGAAAGTACTCCGATCACAACAGGAACTGTATTTCTGCCATAAGCAATGTCTCCTTCAAAGTCTTCAATATCTTTAATTATCTCGCGTATAAGATTTGTCAGAAAAGCGAAAAGAGCAAATCCTCCGATCCAATATACAATAAAATTAATTTTAGGAAGCGATGTGGCATTTACAGAGTAATATTTATACAATGCAGGCCATTCATAAAATACAACCAGCATCGGAACCATTGCAGTAAGAAGTGCAACAACAATATTACCAATCAGAAACTGTCTTTTATAGCTTGCAGAATAAAAATATAGTAATCCCGAGACAACAAGAAAAAGGGCTCCCAGCCAAATATAACCAGCTTTGTAAGAGATATAGAAACCAAGCGATACTCCTGCAATATTAAAAATGTTATGCCACATCATGGCCTGGCGACGGGGGATTTTAGTGCCAACAATTACTTTCCCTTTGTTTATAAGGTCAGTCTTAATGTCAAAATAATCGTTGATAACATAACCTCCGGCAGTAATGAAGACTGTGGCAGTGACAAGTAAAACAAAGTCATACCAGGGGAATTGAAGTGCCATTGGGATCTCTTCACCACTTCCCTTTATTAATATTACACCTATTTTGCTGATCAGCGGTGCTATAACAGCATATCTCATCAGTACCATTGTAAGTATAACAGTAAGAAGATTCTGCCATCTTATAAGATTAAGGAATGCTTTCATAGTCTACCATTTAAATGCATCGGAATCCATCCAATTGTTATGTAATCTCAATACCTGTTCAATGACATCCCTTACACATCCTTCTCCACCCTTTTTATCGGAAATATAAGAGGAAATCTGTCTGATCTCACTGTCAGCATCAGAAGGGCATACAGGTACTCCAGCTTCTTTCATTACCTCAAAATCCGGAATGTCATCACCCATAAACATAACGTCCGATTTGTCCAGATTATGTTTTTTAAGGAAATTATAAAAATTATCCAGTTTATTATGGCTGTTCAGGTAGATATCATTTATGCCCAGCATTTTAAGTCGTTTTTGATACTCTTTTGATTTGCTTCCTGAAATTATGCCAATGATATAACCCTTTTTCGCAGCGAGCTGGAGCGCATAGCCATCCCGAAGGTTAACAGTTCTGTTTGGCACTCCAAATGTATTAAGGCTGATTGTCTGAAGGGACAGAACTCCATCAATATCAAAAATGAATGCCTTTACTCTTACCAGATCTTCCTTAAAATTAGCCATCTGTTATTACTTATTGTTTGATGTCTTATTATATTGTTGCTTGGTGCTTGGTGCTTGGTGCTTGTTATTGTTGGATTTAACCAGCACCCGGCACCCGGCAACCAGTAATTTTCTTGACTTTTGTCTTTTTACTTTTGTCTTTTGACTTTTATCTTTTGTCTTTATAATATTCAATTATTGACTTTGTCATCTCATTATAAATTTTCTTCAAATCAGTTGAGAACGATAGTAATTCCAGATGTTTTTCGATAGTATTCTGATCATGTCTTATGGCAGGTCCTGTCTGTGAGTTTTCAGGACCCAGATCCATTGCTTTGGAAATGGTCTCTTTTATTAACGGTACGAGTATTTCAAAAGGAAAACCGGTCCGTAAGGTAACCTCTTTCCCCGTTGTCAGCATGTGATTTGTAAAATTACAGACAAAAACAGCAGCAAGATGCAACATCCTTCTTTGCTCAGAATCAACAAAATGGACTATTCCGCCAATAGATTCAGTAATGCTTTTAAGAATTTCTGAAGATTCATCATCTGATGATTCAAGTAAAAACGGCAGGTCAATAAAATTAACCTTTCTGCCTTTGGTAAAAGTCTGTAAAGGATAAAATACACCTTTCTTTTTGATTTTTTCAGGAAAAATATTGAGTCCAAAACTACCTGCCGTATGAACTACCAAGGTACCCGGCCGACATTTAAGTCTGTCCAAAACACTTTCAAGACTATGGTCAGGTACAGCGACTATTATTACCCTTGAGGAATCAGGAAATGTTAAGTCAGATGACCATTCTGCTTTACAGGATTCAGCAAGCAGCTTACCGCTTGTCGCAGTTTCCGAAGTGACCATATCGATCCTGAAACCAACATCATACAACTCTCTGCACAGAGCATCAGCAACTCTTCCGGCTCCGGCAAAAGAAATGTTGTTTTGGTACATTATCAAATTTTTCAGAAATATACAAAATTACCCGAAGAATTGAGTAACTCAAGATGAAAGAGGTTTTAAATAATATGTTAGTTAATTGAGTTAAATATTAAAATTTTAAC
Source organism: uncultured Bacteroidales bacterium (assembly GCA_963725785.1). Taxonomy (GTDB): domain Bacteria; phylum Bacteroidota; class Bacteroidia; order Bacteroidales; family VadinHA17; genus LD21. The sequence goes on from CAVRZV010000014.1 coordinate 142,742, forward strand.
TCATTTTTTTACCCCCTACCCTGCCTTCCCCCACGGGGGAAGGAGTAATAAAAGCCTTTCCCCCTTTGGCGGGACGGGAAAGGGATTATTTTGAAGATAATCTATACTTATATAATTCGGTAATAGGACTATTTTTTGCCGTAAAGATCCAGTGTGAGATCTGTTACCTGGATATCATAACTTTTGTAAATACTCTGTTGATAAGAAGAATTGCTCGATTGGTATACATAAGCACAATTCCAGTAAACTGTACCTGAAACCAATAATATATCTCCGGTTTTAGCATCGGCAAGTTTTGAATACATCTCAGTCGGATTGCAGAAAGCGTAAGTAGAATACGGGTCACCAACTGTCATGCAATATATCGGAGCTCCAGGATCTGTAAACAATATATTAGCTGATATACTGTTGAGTGTGAACAGGACATCATTTCCACAACCGCATTTAGCCTGTTTCTTGCAGTCTGTATTTGTCAGAACAGGCGCAATAATGATCAATGCAACAAGCATTTTTCTTAAAGTGTTTCCTCTCATTTCAGATTAATCTTATCAGTAATCAATAAATAACGGACAAAGTGAACCTTTATTTCATGCCTGAGCTGTCGGACCGCCAAAACTTAATGGTATTGCCGGACCTGATCCTTTTACCTCTTTAATAGTTCCATGAACAGATTCATACTTTGAAATATTGTCCTGGAGTGCTGCAACAAGTCTTTTAGCATGCTCAGGGGTAAGTATTATTCTCGATTTGACCTGTGCCTTTGGTATACCAGGCATTATCCTGACGAAATCTATTACAAATTCAGATGCCGAATGAGTTATTACTGCCAGGTTTGAGTACGTTCCCTGAGCAACTTCTTCGTTCAGTTCAATACTGATCTGAGTAGGATTCTTGGGATCTGTCATAGCTGTCTGTTATTAATCCTATTTCCCTTGTTCAACTTCCGTTTCCTGTTCGGTACCCACGAGGTTTTCATACTCCTCGAGTGAGCCAACGATGATACCATTATACTGACGCTGACCTGTTCCAGCCGGAATCAGATGACCGACAATAACATTTTCTTTAAGACCTTCCAGCCTGTCAACCTTACCCAATATTGCAGCCTCATTCAACACTTTTGTTGTCTCCTGGAAAGATGCGGCCGAGAAAAAGCTCTTTGTCTGGAGAGAAGCTCTCGTTATTCCCTGCAACACCTGACTTGATGTAGCCGGGATAGCATCTCTGGCTTCAACAACTTTCAGGTCGCGACGTTTAAGAACAGAATTATCGTCGCGTAACTTACGGGCAGAAATAATCATACCCGGACGGAGAGTTTGAGAATCACCACCATTGATGATAACTTTCTTGCCATATATCCAGTCATTTTCATCCATAAACTCCAGCTTATCAACTACCTGACGTTCAAGGAATTTTGTGTCGCCGGGATCGACGATCTCAACCTTGCGCATCATCTGCCGCACAATTATCTCAAAATGCTTATCATTGATCTTAACACCCTGTAAACGATAAACTTCCTGGATCTCATTGACAATATACTCCTGGACTTTTGTAGGTCCCTTTATTGCAAGAATGTCGGAAGGAGTAATAGCTCCGTCTGATAGTGGAATACCTGCTTTTACATAATCGTTTTCCTGGACAAGTATCTGTTTTGAAAGCGGAACCAGGTATTTCTTTGTCTCATCTGTTTTCGACTTGATGGAGATTTCCCTGTTACCTCTTTTTATCTTTCCAAATGTAACTTCACCGTCGATCTCCGAAACAATAGCCGGATTCGACGGGTTACGTGCTTCAAATAGTTCGGTAACACGCGGCAGACCACCGGTTATATCGCCCGATTTTCCTACGGCACGCGGTATTTTTGCAAGTACTTCACCTGCTTCAACCATTTTGTTGGTATCTACAACCAGATGCGATCCGACAGGAAGGTTATATACTCTTAGCTCGTCACCTTTTGTATTTAAGATTTTAATTGCAGGGTTCTTAGTTTTATCCCTGCTCTCAATAATAACTTTTTCCTTAAATCCGGTCTGTTCATCAGACTCTTCGCGGAATGTTATTCCTTCTATGAGAAAGTCATAGCCGATCTTTCCGGCCATTTCAGAAATTATTACGGCATTGAACGGATCCCATTCGCAGATCAGTTTCCCCTTTTCAATCTCCTGTCCTGGCTTAATATAAAGCTTCGAACCATAGGGAATTGTATGAGTTGTAAGAGCGATGCCGGTCTTTTTATCAACTATTCTTAATTCGGCAAGACGACCGATAACAATATCTATATCGCCCTTTTCAACATCTTTTTTGGGAACAGTCCTCATCTCTTCTATCTCGGCAATACCACCGTACCGGGCAACAAGTCGCGACTCTGTAGTAATGTTCGAAGCTGTACCTCCAACATGGAATGTACGGAGAGTAAGCTGGGTACCGGGTTCCCCGATACTTTGTGCTGCAATAACGCCAACAGCTTCACCTTTCTGAACCATCCGGCCGTTTGCCAGGTTACGTCCATAACACTTGGCACAGACTCCTTTTTTCGATTCACAGGTCAGAACCGATCTGATCTCAACCTGCTCAATAGGAGAATCATCAATTTTCTTTGCCAGATCTTCAGTAAGTTCCTGCCCTGATTCGACGATCAGTTCCCCTGTAAGCGGATGATACACATTATGAACAGTTGTACGACCCAGAATTCTTTCATACAAGGACTCCACAACCTCCTCATTCTTCTTTATTGCTGTAGCAATTAATCCTCTAAGCGTTCCGCAGTCTTCTTCATTTATTATAACATCCTGTGACACATCAACAAGCCGGCGGGTAAGATAACCGGCATCTGCAGTCTTAAGAGCAGTGTCGGCAAGACCTTTTCTTGCACCGTGAGTTGAAATAAAATACTCAAGGACAGACAGTCCTTCTTTAAAGTTGGAAAGGATAGGGTTTTCGATAATCTCTGAACCTGTTGCCCCTGATTTCTGTGGTTTTGCCATCAGACCCCTCATACCGGAAAGCTGACGGATCTGCTCTTTAGACCCTCTTGCACCGGAATCAAGCATCATATAAACTGAGTTGAATCCCTGTTTATCAGTTGAAAGCTGTTTCATCAGGGTCTGAGTGAGCCTTGCATTAACGTGTGTCCAGATATCAATTATCTGATTGTATCGTTCGTTGTTGGTTATGAAACCCATGCTGTAATTATTCAGCACCTCCTCTACCTGCTCATATCCTTCTGCAACGAATTTCGTTTTTTCTTCAGGTATAATTACATCATCAAGATTAAACGACAAACCGCCTTTAAATGCAGAATAGAATCCAAGGTTTTTAATTGCATCGAGGAAATCAGCTGTTTTAGCTGTTCCGGCAAGTTTGAGAACCCTACCGATAATGTCTCTGAGAGATTTCTTTGTCAATATTTCATTTATGTAACCAACTTCAGCAGGTACAAACTGGTTGAATATAACCCTCCCTACTGTGGTCTCAATCAAATGGTTAATTAACTCCCCATCTTTCCTGTCGTTAGCTTTTACTTTAATATGAGCATGAAGATCTATTACTCCTTCATTATAGGCTATGTTAACTTCCTGGGGTGAATAGAAAATCAGCCCTTCTCCCCGTACTTTCTCTGTTTCCGTGCTCTTTCTGCCTTTTGTAATGTAGTAAAGACCAAGAACCATGTCCTGTGACGGAACGGTTATCGGTGCACCATTTGCAGGGTTTAAGATATTATGTGAAGCAAGCATAAGCATCTGAGCCTCAAGCACTGCACCATTACCAAGAGGAAGATGAACAGCCATCTGGTCACCGTCGAAGTCGGCGTTAAAAGCAGTACATACCAACGGGTGAAGCTGAATTGCCTTACCTTCAATAAGTTTTGGCTGAAAAGCCTGGATACCAAGCCTGTGAAGAGTTGGAGCACGGTTTAGCAGAACCGGGTGTCCTTTAAGAACGTTTTCAAGGATATCCCATACAACAGGATCTTTCCTGTCAACTATTTTTTTTGCCGATTTTACTGTTTTTACTATGCCTCGCTCGATAAGTTTACGGATTATGAATGGCTTATATAGTTCTGCAGCCATGTCCTTCGGCAAACCGCATTCGTGCAAACCGAGTTCCGGACCGACGACGATTACCGAACGTGCGGAATAGTCAACCCTTTTACCAAGCAGATTCTGACGGAATCTTCCCTGTTTTCCTTTAAGACTGTCGCTGAGTGATTTAAGCGGACGGTTAGCATCTGTTTTAACAGCATTTGCTTTTCTTGAATTGTCAAACAGAGAGTCTACAGCTTCCTGGAGCATACGTTTTTCATTACGTAATATAACTTCAGGTGCCTTTATTTCGATAAGTCTTTTCAGACGGTTGTTTCTTATAATAACCCTTCTATACAGATCATTCAGGTCGCTGGTTGCAAAACGGCCTCCATCCAACGGAACAAGAGGTCTCAGTTCAGGTGGAATAACCGGGACAACCTTAATTATCATCCATTCAGGTTTGTTGACCTGTTTGGAATCCCTGAAAGCTTCGACTACCTGAAGACGTTTAAGAGCCTCATTTTTACGTTGCTGTGAAGTTTCGGTGTTAGCCCTGTGACGAAGAGAGTAGGACATTTCGTCAAGATCTATGCGGCTCAGAAGCTTATAGAGCGCTTCTGCACCCATATCAGCGACAAACTTATCGGGGTGATTATCTTCGAGATACTGATTCTCTTTTGGAAGTGATTCAGTTATTTCAAGATATTCCTCTTCAGTCAGAAAATCGAGGTACTTAACGCCATCCACGGCTTTTATGCCTGGATTAATAACAACATAACGTTCATAATATATAATAGAATCGAGCTTCTTGGTAGGAAGGCCAAGAAGATATCCGATTTTATTTGGTAATGAACGGAAATACCAGATATGAGCAACCGGGACAACAAGTGAAATATGTCCCATCCTTTCCCTGCGTACTTTCTTTTCTGTTACCTCTACTCCACAACGGTCGCAAACGATACCTTTATAACGGATTCTTTTGTATTTTCCGCAATGGCACTCGTAATCCTTTACCGGTCCAAAGATCCTTTCGCAGAATAATCCATCGCGTTCAGGTTTATAGGTACGGTAATTTATTGTTTCGGGCTTCAGTACTTCACCACTTGAGCGATCAAGTATTTCTTCAGGTGAAGCCAGACCTATTGAGATTTTTGAGTAACTGGTCTTTGTTTTGTTATCTCTTCTGAATGACATATGCTGAATATTATTTATTCTAAAACTAAAAATTCAAAACCTGGCGATTTACCTGAATTAATCAAGTATCACGCTCAGTCCGAGACCTCTAAGTTCATGAAGGAGAACATTAAGTGATTCAGGAATACCGGGTAATGGCATTGGTTCGCCTTTAACAATTGCTTCGTATGCTTTGGCACGGCCAACGACATCATCTGATTTAATTGTAAGTATTTCCTGAAGGATATGAGCTGCTCCGAATGCTTCGAGGGCCCATACTTCCATTTCACCAAAACGCTGACCTCCAAACTGAGCTTTACCACCTAATGGTTGTTGAGTGATAAGCGAGTATGGCCCAATGGAACGGGCGTGCATCTTATCATCTACCATATGGCCCAGTTTTAGCATGTATATAACGCCTACTGTTGCAGGCTGATCGAATCTTTCGCCTGTGCCACCATCATAGAGGTATGTCTTTCCGAATTTCGGAAGCTTAGCCTCTTCGGTGTAATCAGTGATCTGAGTTATTGTAGCACCGTCAAAAATTGGTGTAGAGAACGTAAGGCCGAGTTTCAGTCCTGCCCACCCGAGAACAGTCTCGTAAATCTGTCCAAGGTTCATTCTCGAAGGAACACCAAGCGGATTTAGTACAATATCTACCGGAGTGCCGTCTTCAAGGAATGGCATATCTTCTGCCCTTACTATCCTGGCAACAATACCTTTGTTACCATGGCGGCCAGCCATTTTATCTCCGACTTTAACCTTACGTTTCTTGGCAATATATACTTTGGCAAGACGTACTATACCGGCAGGCAGTTCATCGCCTATAGTGATATTGTATTTCTTGCGTTTATAAACACCATCAATCTCCTTGTACTTAATTATATAGTTATGGAGAAGTTGTTTTATACTGTCATTTTTCTTCTTGTCGGTTGTCCACTTGTTAGGATTTGCATTCAGAAAATCAACCTCCTGAAGCTGTTTCAGAGTAAACTTGCTTCCTTTAGGAATAACATCAACATTAAGGTAGTCTTTGACCCCCTGTGATGTTTTGCCATTAACAAGAATGAAAAGTTTGTCGACAAGCCGTGCTTTCAGTTCATCAGCGCTTTTGTTGAATTCTGTTTCGATCTTGTCGAGCAGAGGTTTTTCAACAGCTTTTGCTTTTCTGTCTTTTATAGCCCTGGTAAACAGTTTTTTATCAATTACCACACCATCAAGCGAAGGTCCTGCTTTTAACGAAGCATCTTTTACGTCACCGGCTTTATCACCAAAAATAGCGCGCAGCAGTTTTTCTTCCGGTGAAGGATCAGACTCCCCTTTTGGAGTTATCTTACCGATAAGGATATCACCGGGTCTTATGTGTGCCCCAATCCTGATCAGACCGTTCTCATCGAGGTTCTTAGTAGCTTCCTCGCTTACGTTTGGTATATCGGATGTGAGTTCTTCAAGACCACGTTTAGTATCACGAACTTCCAGCTGATATTCATCAATATGAACTGATGTGAAATAGTCTTCCTGAACAACTTTCTCAGAAATTACTATAGCATCTTCGAAGTTGTAACCTTTCCATGGCATGAAAGCAACTTTTAGGTTTCTTCCCAGGGCAAGTTCACCATGTTTGGTTCCGTAGCCTTCAGTAAGCACCTGACCTTTTGTTACTTTTTCACCTTTTCTGACAACCGGTATTAGATTGATACAGGTATTCTGGTTTGTTTTCCTGTATTTTGGAAGCGTATATCGTTTGATGTCATCATCAAAACTTACAAACTTCTCTTCATCGGTACGTGTATATCTGATAACGATTTCGTTTGAATCTACAAATTCAACCACACCATCACCTTCAGCAGCAAAAAGTATACGACTGTCGCTGATCACCTGTGCCTCCAGACCTGTTCCCACAATCGGAGCTTCCGGATTAATAAGAGGAACAGCCTGACGCATCATGTTTGATCCCATGAGTGCCCTGTTGGCATCGTCGTGTTCAAGGAATGGAATAAGTGAAGCAGCAATTGAAGCGATCTGGTTTGGTGCAACGTCCATAAGATCGACCTTAGAAACTTCCTCAAACGGATAATCAGCTTCATACCTGCATTTTGCCCTCAGGTTTTCAAAATGTCCGTCTTTAAGTAAAGGAGCATTTGCCTGAGCAATCATTTTTTCTTCTTCTTCTTCAGCGCTCAGCCATACAATACCATCTTCACTAAAATCCACCTGTGAATCTTTTACTTTCAGATATGGAGTCTCAATAAAGCCCAGAGTATTGATCTTGGCATACACACAAAGTGATGAGATAAGACCAATGTTTGGTCCTTCGGGTGTTTCAATCGGGCAGAGACGTCCATAATGTGTGTAGTGAACGTCGCGAACCTCAAATCCTGCTCTTTCGCGTGAAAGACCGCCTGGCCCAAGCGCCGACATACGCCGCTTGTGGGTCATTTCGGCAAGCGGATTGGTCTGGTCCATGAACTGCGAAAGCTGATTTGTTCCGAAGAATGAATTAATTACAGAAGAAAGCGTTTTGGAATTAATAAGGTCAACAGGTGTAAATACCTCGTTATCTCTTACATTCATTCTTTCACGTATTGTTCGTGCCATACGGGCGAGACCTACACCAAACTGCGCAAATAACTGCTCTCCTACGGTACGTACCCTTCTGTTGCTAAGATGATCGATATCGTCTATATCTGTCTTGGAATTAATAAGTTCAATCAGATAACCGATTATTTTGATAATATCTTCCCTGGTAAGAATCTTAACATTCATTTCAGTGTTAAGACCAAGTTTTTTATTTATCCTGTAGCGTCCTACTTCACCGAGGTCATATCTTTTGTCTGAGAAGAACAGTTTGTCGATAACATCGCGTGCTGTTGCTTCATCGGGTGGTTCAGCATTCCGGAGCTGACGGTAAATATAGATAACTGCCTCTTTTTCAGAGTTACACGGGTCTTTCTGAAGTGTGTTATATATTATTGCATAATCCGAGAGAGTTGTATCATCTTTATGCAGGAGAATTGCCTTTGCACCAGAATCAACTATCATATCGACATGTTCTGATTCGATGACAGTTTCTCTATCGAGGATTACTTCGTTTCTTTCAATTGATACAACTTCGCCGGTATCTTCGTCAACAAAATCTTCCACCCAGGTCTTAAGTACCCTGGCTGCGAGTTTACGTCCGACGAGTTTCTTGATATTTGTTTTAGATACTTTATGTTCTTCAGCAAGGTTAAAAATCTCGAGTATGTCCTTATCGCTTTCGAAACCGATAGCTCTGAGAAGTGTGGTTACCGGCAGTTTTTTCTTTCTGTCGATATATGCATACATCACGTTATTAATATCTGTAGCAAATTCAATCCAGGAACCTTTGAAAGGAATTATCCTGGCGGAATAGAGTTTAGTTCCGTTAGCATGTACGCTTTGACCAAAGAATACTCCAGGGGATCTGTGCAACTGAGAAACAACAACTCTTTCGGCTCCATTAATAACGAAAGTAGCACGTTCTGTCATATATGGAACAGTTCCAAGATAAACATCCTGGATAACTGTATCAAAATCCTCATGTTCAGGATCGGTACAGTAAAGTTTCAGTTTTGCTTTTAGCGGAACACTGAATGTTAGTCCGCGTTCGATACATTCTTCTATTGTATAACGTGGAGGGTCAATATAATAATCCAGAAATTCAAGAACGAAATTGTTCCTTGTATCAGTTATCGGGAAATTTTCCGTAAAGACCTTAAAAAGTCCCTCTCTTTTCCTGTTTTCGGGAGTAGTTCCAAGCTGAAAAAACTCACCGAAGGATTTCAACTGAATCTCCAGAAAATCAGGATATTCAAGCTGATTTTTTCTGGATGCGAAACTTATTCTTTCGGTATTTTTTGAGGACATTTATTAAAAGATTAAGTGAACTTATAATTAAAAGAACAAAAAGGCCTAGTCCCGAAAAATCGGGACTAAACCTATAACCTATCAAACAGGTATAACTTATTTAAGTTCAACTTCAGCTCCTGCTTCTACTAATTGACTTTTTATTGCTTCTGCTTCATCTTTGGAAACACCTTCTTTAACTGGAGAAGGAGCAGCATCAACTACTGCTTTAGCTTCTTTCAGTCCAAGACCGGTGATATCCTTAACTAATTTAACAATCTGTAATTTCTGACCACCAGCTGCTTTGAGAATAACGTCAAAGGTTGATTTCTCTTCAACAGCAGCAACATCACTTGTTGCCGGGCCGGCGGCTACAACTGCAGCTGCAGCTGGTTCAATACCATACTCATCTTTAAGTATTTTAGCGAGTTCGTTTACTTCTTTTACAGATAAGTTAACCAGTTCTTCTGCAAATTTCTTAAGATCTGCCATATTTATTGATTTTTAAATTTGATTATACTTTAATTATTCTTCTCTTTTTGACAGTGTTTCAAGAACACCATGAATTTTAGTTCCACCTGACTGGAGTGCACCGATAACGTTTTTGGCTGGTGACTGCAAAAGCATAATTACATCGCCTATCAGTTCGAATTTAGTTTTAACGGAGATAAGAGCTTCAAGCTGGTTTTCTCCAACATAAATTGATTCCTGAACGTATGCGCCTTTAAGCACAGGTTTATCATGTTTTTTGCGGAATTCCTTAATAAGTTTTGCAGGAACATTTCCGGATTGTGTAAACATGATGGACGTAGTACCTTTCAGAACCGGATAAAGTTCATCAAAGTTTCCATTAGACTGCTCAAGTGCTCTTTTGAGGAGTGTGTTTTTTACAACAACAAGTTTAATATCGTTTTCAAAACACTTTCTTCTCAGGTCACTTGTATCAGCGGCATTAAGCTGAGCAGTATCAGTCAGATAAAAGTGGCTGTACTCTTTTAATCTCTCAGCAAGGCTGTCTATGATAGCATTTTTTTCTTCCCGTCTCATTATTTCTTCAAGTTTTAACTTAACTAATTAATCATCAAGACCTTTTGGATCGATCTTAACACCAGGGCTCATTGTGCTTGATATAAATACGCTACGTATGTAGGTACCTTTAGCAGCAGCCGGTTTAAGTTTGTTTACAATTGAGATAAACTCTCTTGCGTTGTCGACGATCTTATTTGGTTCGAATGAGACTTTTCCGATTGAGGCATGAATGATTCCGCTTTTGTCAACTTTGAAATCAATCTTACCCTGCTTCACTTCTTTAACAGCCTTACCAATTTCCATAGTAACAGTTCCACTCTTTGGGTTCGGCATCAGTCCGCGTGGACCGAGGATTCTACCTAACTGACCGACCTTTCCCATTACAGATGGCATGGTTATAATAACATCCATATCTGTCCAACCACCTTTGATCTTTTCGACAAAGTCGTCAAGACCAACAAAATCAGCTCCGGCTTCTTTTGCTTCAGCCTCCTTATCGGGGGTGCAGAGCACGAGTACACGTGTCTCTTTACCTGTTCCGTGAGGGAGGGAAACTACGCCGCGAACCATCTGATTGGATTTCCTCGGATCTATACCTAACCTTACATCTAAATCGATCGAAGCATCGAACTTGGTTTTGGTCATTTCCTTAACCAAAGAAGAAGCTTCTTTCAATGTATAAAGTTTGTCCTTGTCGAGTTTTTCAAGAGCAAACTTCTGGTTCTTGGTAAGTTTAGTCATTTTTTCTCCTAATTAATTATTTTACCGGGAATTCTCCTTTAACGGTGATTCCCATACTTCTGGCTGTACCAGCTACCATTCGCATAGCGGACTCAACTGTAAAACAGTTTAAGTCCTCCATTTTATCCGAAGCAATTGTTTTGACCTGGTCCCAGGAAACTGAAGCTATTTTATCTCGGTTAGGTTCCTGAGAACCTTTCTTTGCTTTAGAAACTTCAAGAAGCTGTACAGCAACCGGTGGTGTTTTGGTGACAAAATCAAATGATTTATCACCATATACAGTTATTACTACCGGTATTACTTTTCCAGCCTTGTCCTGAGTCCTCGCATTAAATTGCTTACAGAAATCCATTATATTCACACCTTTGGAACCTAAAGCAGGTCCAACAGGTGGAGATGGATTAGCTCCTCCGCCACGAATCTGTAACTTGATAAGTCCAGCAACTTCTTTTGCCATAATTTTAAATTTGCGTATTTATTGCGAGAGCTTGATAGTTATTCAGGAAGCATTATGAATATTACAACTATCAATATCTTCTGTTAATTTTCTTTTTCTACCTGCATAAAACTAAGCTCAAGCGGGGTTTTTCTGCCAAATATTTTAACCATCACTTTAAGCTTTTTCTTTTCATCATTCACCTCTTCAATTATTCCTGTGAAACTATTGAAAGGTCCATCAATCACTTTTACTGATTCTCCGACAAAGAATGGAACATTCAATTCCTCATCGCTTGCATTCAGTTCATCGACTTTTCCAAGAATCCGGTTTATCTCAGATTTTCTGAGTGGTACAGGTTCACCATCCTGAGAACCAAGAAATCCGATAACATTTGGTACATTCCTCAATAAATGAGGTATTTCTCCTACCAGTACAGCTTCTACAAGAACATAACCAGGAAAGAATGTTCTCTCCTTGCTGATTTTCTTGCCTGCTCTTATCTGATAAACCTTTTCGGTAGGGATAAGAACCTGTGAGACATAATCCTCAAGTTTAAGACGTGCAACTTCACTATCGATATACTCTTTAACCTTTTTTTCCTTTCCGCCGATAGCCCGAAGTACGTACCACTTCTTTATATTCTCACTCATTGGAACCTTCTCCTGTTTAGTATAACAAACTGTAAATGAATTCCATTGACCTGCTAAAGATAAAATCCATACCGGCAACTATAAGTGCAAATATCAATGAAGCCACCATTACTAAAACAGCGCTGTTCTGAAGTTCGCTCCAGGTTGGCCAGGTTACCTTGTGAACTAGTTCTGTAAATGATTCCTGAAAATATCCTTTTATATTCATAGTACTAAAATATTTTGCACGGGAGGAGAGACTCGAACTCCCGACACCTGGTTTTGGAGACCAGTGCTCTACCAACTGAGCTACACCCGTATTTGATTTTGTGGCAGGGAACGGTCGCGACCGTTCCTTACACAAAAACCATATATCCAAAACCTTTTATTCGAGTATCTGAGTTACCTGTCCTGCACCTACTGTTCTGCCACCTTCACGGATAGCGAAACGAAGTCCTACATTAATAGCAACAGGATAGATAAGATCAACAGTAATTGTAACGTTATCACCAGGCATAACCATTTCTGTTCCTTCAGGAAGAGTAATCTCACCGGTTATATCAAGTGTTCTTACATAGAACTGAGGACGGTATTTATTATGGAATGGAGTGTGACGTCCGCCTTCTTCTTTCTTAAGAACATAAACCTCAGCTTTGATTTTTGTATGAGGTGTTATTGAACCTGGTTTAGCAAGAACCATACCTCTTTTGATCTCTTTTTTATCAACACCACGAAGAAGCAGACCTACGTTATCACCAGCTTCACCTCTGTCGAGGATCTTACGGAACATTTCAACACCTGTACATACTGATTTACGTTTTGTTGCACCAAGACCGATCAGTTCAAGTTCATCACCTGTAAGGACAACACCTGTTTCAATACGACCTGTTGCAACAGTACCACGACCTGTGATTGAAAAGACGTCTTCAACCGGCATAAGGAATGGTTTTTCATTTTCACGTGGAGGTATTGGAATAAATGAATCCACTGCATCCATCAGTTCCATTACTTTTTCTTCCCATTTTGCTTCACCATGCATTGCACCAAGTGCAGAACCACGGATAACAGGAGCATTGTCTCCATCAAATTTATAGAAGTTAAGAAGATCACGAACCTCCATTTCAACCAGATCAAGAAGTTCCAGATCGTCAACCATATCAACTTTATTCATAAATACAAGCACAGTAGGTACGTTTACCTGGTGTGCAAGAAGAATATGTTCACGTGTCTGAGGCATCGGACCGTCATCAGCAGCAACAACCAGAATAGCACCGTCCATCTGTGCAGCACCTGTAACCATATTCTTGATATAGTCAGCGTGTCCGGGACAGTCAACGTGTGCATAGTGACGTTTAGCAGTCTGATATTCAACGTGAGCAGTGTTAATGGTAATACCTCTTTCCTTTTCTTCAGGAGCATTATCAATTGAGTCAAAATCCCTGATTTCAGAGAGACCCTTTTTGGCAAGGACCATAGTGATCGCTGCCGTCAAGGTGGTCTTACCATGGTCAACGTGACCAATTGTACCAATATTTACGTGCGGTTTCGACCTGTCAAATTTTTCTTTTGCCATAACTCCAAGCGTATTAAATTAAGTTTATCTATAATCAATTATAAATCAAATTTCCTGTTGAGCCGGAGGGGGGAATTGAACCCCCGACCCCTTCCTTACCAAGGAAGTGCTCTACCCCTGAGCTACTCTGGCCTCAAAAAGTGAGCGGGAGACGGAACTCGAATCCGCGACCCTTAGCTTGGAAGGCTAATGCTCTACCAACTGAGCTACTCCCGCCTGATATCGTCCAAAGAGATCCGTAAACTCACTGTCAAAATATTTCAGGTTTACGGTCCTTATCCGTTTGAAGTGGGGAGAGCAGGATTCGAACCTACGAAGGCATTCGCCAGCAGATTTACAGTCTGCCCCAGTTGGCCGCTTTGGTATCTCCCCCTTTAAACAGAGTTCTTACTCCTAAGACACACATTTACAAATCTTTCAAGAGCCGATGAAGGGATTCGAACCCCCGACCTGCAGATTACAAATCAGCTGCTCTGACCAACTGAGCTACATCGGCAATTTAAAGAACGCCCCGCGAGTGCATAATCCACCCTTAAAAAACGGTTTGCAAATGTATGAATTTAAATTTTATTAATCAAAATAAATCAATATATTTTTGTAAATAGAATTTTCAGACTCCTCTCTTCTTCTGCTTGTGCTTGGTAATCTGCTTTTTAAGCGCATCAATCGCCTCATCAGTTGATTCTTCAAATGTTTTACTTTGTTTCTTTGCAAATAAAGGTCCACCCGGTAACTCCAGCTTGAATTTCGCTAATTTTGTTCTCACGTTCCTGATCTTTGTCAAGCCTGAGATATACTTCAGCATTAACAATATCTTCACCAAACTGGGTCAGCTTTTCCAGTTTCTGATGAACAAAGTCGATTAGCTTTTTGTCGGCATCAAACCGCACTGAATGAATCTGAATGTTCATAGTAGTACCTCCTGATTATTGATTAATATTTAAGCCCTTGGATGAGCCTGTTTGTATACTTTCTTGAGTTTTTCAAAAGTATTGTGCGTATAAACCTGTGTAGCTGACAGATTTGCATGCCCAAGCAACTCCTTTATTGAATTAAGATCAGCACCGCGATTAAGCATATGTGTTGCAAAAGTATGCCTCAAAATATGAGGACTTTTCTTTTCAATTGTGGTTACCATTGCAAGATAATTACTTACTGTATTATAAACATATTTATCGTACAACTTGTTCCCCTTGTCAGTAATAAAAAACCATCGCTCATCAGACGTACCAATATTTTCATTCCTTACTTTTATATATTCTTCCAATCGCTTAATAAATGGTTTAACCAAAGGGATTATCCGTTGCTTATTTCTTTTGCCTGTTACTTTTAATGAACCTTCTGCAAGATCTACATCCTGATCCCTTAATCCGATTAATTCCGATCTTCTTATCCCTGTAAGATAAAGCATCTCAATGATTGTCCGGTTCCTTATGCCGGCAAACCCATCGCCAAAACTGTAATTGTCAAGAAGATTCGCAATTGCCTCCTCTTCAACAAAAACCGGAAGAGTCTTTTTCCGTTTTGGCAAAACAACCTTTTCAAGCGGATCACTTTTAACAATCCCTTCTTTTCTTAAATAGCGGTAAAATACTCTCAGACAGGATATTTTTCTGTGAACACTTACTGTTGAATAGTTATTGTCAAGCATACTGACAATCCAGGCTCTTATATCATGGGAAGTTACCATGACAGGATCATCAGAAAGCCCTTGTGATGATAAAAACAGGTAAAACTGATCAAGATCATTTAAGTAAGACCTGACAGTATGCAGTGAATACCGCTTTTCGATTTGCAGATATTGTAAGAACGATTCCTTATGGTTCATGAAGGAACCTGTTTATCTGTTATGTAAAAAAATAAGATCCATAAAAGCGAATTACTCTTCGCTCTCCTGCATCTTCTGAACATACATTGCCTTCTTGATTTCTTCTCTCCGGCGTACTGAAGGTTTAATAAAAGCCTGACGTGAACGTAATTCACGAATCACTCCTGTCTTTTCAAATTTTCTTTTGAACTTTTTTAAAGCTCTTTCAATGTTTTCGCCTTCTTTTAATGGTACAATGATCATAATTTATATTTCAGTTTTTAAACGAGGCGCAAAGTTAGAAATAGAAAAAGTCTTTTCAAAACATTTAAGGAAATAAATTATCCCGACAACCTGATTTCTGACATTGGCAGCTTTTTGTTTGAATTTATACTAAGCATTATATTTCAATAAAATTACGAATTTTTCAGGATGGATACAAATTAAAAAGAAAACTGATTGCATCTTGACTAAATACAATTTACTTCTGTAATAATTCCCCCCTTTGAAGGGGGGCCAGGGCATAGCTGTCAACTTAAGCTTTGGGGTGAATGAGATACTGCATAAAAAAGTTTCCCCTCCTTTTGAAGGAGGGGTGGTCGGGACGATTGATTATCATATACATACAGAATTTTATTTCCCGACCGGGGTGGTTGATTCATTGATTTCTTCTTACCTAAATATTGGTATGAAAAACCAAATCCTCTTTAACAGGAAAAACCTTAAATTCTTCAGATCATCACTTTGGACCAAGTCTACTTCAGCTGATGCTGAGTTATGGAACATGTAATTGAACTTGATGGAAATCCGCAACAATCAACCACCCCGGCCGGTATCAGCATTTGTCTCATTATTAAAAAGTGGTCCGGCCACCTCCCGCTTAGGCGGGAGGAAATGTATCAAGCATATATTCAATACTTTACATTCTGTTTTGTACTAAACTTTCCATATTTTACTATTTTCAACTCCTTAAAGTTGACGGCTATGCCCCCTTCAAAGGGATAACTGAATAGCAACTGCCCCCCCTTCAAGGGGGGAATTATGCTGTTGAATTCCGGTAATTTTCACATCAAACAGATTTTATTCACCATACTTTAGATAAGGTCTCACCTTCCAGGCTTTTTCCATGGTAATCAGCTTATTATCAATTAGATCCTGAATCCCACTAATTTTTCCTTTTAGCTCCCTGTACTTCAGAATTGCCGATACTTCATATTTTTCGAAATACGGAAGACGTATTATTTTATTATAAGTTGCTGTATTTATATCGATCCTCATAATCCGGGTCGAATCGGCGAATATCCGTCCTTTAATTTTCTCGTAGGTCTCTGCCGGCAATCCATAAACCTCTTTTAATTGTTCAACCCTGGCGAAGCCCCCAAGTAAATTTCGGTATTTTATGATCCTAACTGATAAAACGGGTCCTATTCCCGGTAGTTTGATCAGCATTGCAGAATCACACGTGTTAATATCTATCCTTGATTTTTGCGGTTTGGTTTGATGTCGTCCGGCACTTGCTTCTTCTATTCTGTAACCCGATAATGCTCCAGGCTTCTTTACTGCCGGCCCTGTTTCAATAAGCGTGTCTGGTGAAATTACCGAAGAGATGTCCTCGATGGTCATATTGCTCTCAGGTATTGAATATCTCAAACCGATTATCACTGCTACAATTATGAGCAAGACAAAAGTCGATCTTCTCTCCCTTCGGGTAAAGCCAAACCATTCCTTAATTGGCTCCAAGTTTAAATTCATTGTAAGAAAAATGCAATGAGACAGATGCAAATTAAGAAATTCTGTGGAAAATCAGACAATTTTAAGCGGAATATTAGAGTTGTGGATAAAATAAACCGAGGAGAGAACGCAGGTGTTGAAGGTTATTAATCAGAACGGATATCCAATACCAAGCACTATAGCAAAATCATCTCGTTTATATGGTCGGTTTAAAAATATCCATTTTGACCCATCTGTAAGGAGAGGGTCACGGAGCTTCATTCCAATATCAACCCTGGCAATAACGAATTTAAAATCGAATCTGAATCCGGTTCCAGTACCAACAGCTATGTCTTTATAAAACTTTTTAAAAGTGAATTGAGAACCAGGCCGTGCCTGGTCGTAATTATAGCTCCAGATATTACCTGCATCGAGGAAAACTGCACTTTCGAGTATCCAGAAGAGTTTAAACCTGTATTCCGCATTTGCTTCTAATTTAATATCTCCGGTCTCATTTAAAAACTTTGTAGGGTCATTATACGAACCGGGGCCAAACGACCTGACCTGCCAGGCTCTTATTCCGTTCGCACCACCGGCGAAATATTGTTTTTCTAAGGGTATAGCTTTTGAATTGCCATAAGGAATCCCGATACCAAAAAATCCACGATAAACAATAGAACTTACATCGTTAAATTTGTAATTATATCTGAAATCAAAGTCGGTCCTGACATATTGCGCAAATGGTTGACCAAGTATCTGGTATGCACCATCAGTTTTCTTCCCACCAAGAATCTTTTCAGCTAAAGCCAGCATATTGCCCGAAACTTCAGTATTTATTCTGAGAAACACATAATCTCTTGAATTTTTTATCTTCTGGTTATTAAATATATATGAATAATTTCCACCAATAATCAAAACGTTATCGTAACTATGAGCCTGGTAAGAGGAGGAATAAATAGTTGCTTTATAAGCTGAATCTATATGCGGCACATTTACAAGGCTGACCTGAACCGGGAAAACAATATGCTCCTGGTAGAAGCCGGCTTTCCAGTTATATCCGTAGCTGATATTGGCAATTGATCTTGTATAAAATGGCATATTCTGGTAGTTATATGATGCCAGCAAACTTGTTGAAGGATTAAATTTTTTGATAAAAGCTTCTGTTTTCAGGAATGGAACTACGAATTTAGGAAGCTTTAAGCTTGTTTCAAATCCGTACTCCTGAATACTTCTTAAGGTGTCGTTAATTTTATAGGCAGAATAGGCTCCTTTGAGTTTCATACTGAATTGCTCTGCTCCATGAAAGAGATTTTTATGCTGATATATCAGGTTAAGCGCTCCCCCCGGATCGCCTGACGAATTAGTACCTTCAAGTTCGATTTTGTAAGACTGCTGACTTAGAATAGTGAGTTGAATATTGCAATCCAGCATCAATTCCATGCCCTGGAGACTTTCATTTTCCTTTGAATCGTTATAATTAATATTTACCAGACGGTAGATTTTTAATGCCAGGAGATGTGCCTGGGTTTCCTCAGTACTCGATACATTATAAACTGATTTGGCGTTCAGATAGAGCGACTGTATTATAAGGTCATACTTAACGTCCGGTTTTTTCTTTGAAGTAATAAAGTAATATCCTCTGTAAAAGGTGGTATCCAGACTTTTAAAATACGTCTCACCCCCGGCCAGTGCTTCCTTCGGCACAAAATCAGGATAGATATATATATTCTTTACCGTATAAATAGCAAAAGGACCAGTGCTTGCTCTGCCATAAGCGTCAATACGCGTAAATGGCTTTATATTGTATTTAATATCGACCTGTCTGTTCCCTACTGTCCTGTCAATTTCAAACCCGATATAATCACTCGAAAATCCAAAAAACCCATGGTCCCTGATATAACGTTCAAACCGCGTCCGTTCAGCCTGGAGCACGTCAACATCAAATGGTTTTCCTCTGACAATAACACAGTTCACTGAATCAAAAAAACAGAGTTTTCTGATATTGCTGTCAGCTATCTCATAAGTAAGCTTACGGATCGTATATGGACGGAGTAAATCTACTTTATAGAAAACATCCGATTTCTTGTTGGCAGTTTTTACTGAGTCGGTTACATCTCCGTCAAAATAACCCTTCGAAGCCACATAGGATTTAATCTGTTCTTTTGATTTTATCGTCGCATATGGATCGTAAATAACAGGTTCTTCACCAATGTTTCTTAACCAGTTATGAGGCCACTTATTCTTATTTATATTTGAAAGATTGTATAGTCCGAGATGAAACCTCGTGCCAAAAATCCGTTTATTGGGATTTTGCTTAATATAGGGCATAAGGTCACTTTTCTTAATCCCCTCCTTATTTACAGTAATGTTGTTTTCGTTCAGAAGGCTCTCCCCCTCAGGAACATACTTGGTAGGATTACATGAAGTTAAAATCTGAAAAAGCACAATTAGGAAAAAACAGCATCCTGAATTAAAAAGACTTATATATGAGAAGGATTTTTTCAAAATTTTCTTTAATACTGAAACTCAAATATATTAATAATAATCTTAACTGAAAGTATAAAATCTACCTATGCATGTAGATCATAAAACCAATTTATAACTTAGTTAAACTCCTTTTTTTGAACCCCCTTTCATTTTCCCCCAAAGGGGAAATGTCAAACAAACCGGGGCTGTTGAAAAAGTTGAAATCCGTTAACCGCAAAGGGGCACAAGCGTTAAGAAATAGCCCGGTGGGCTATTTTAGCGCAGTAGCCAGACTGCAGGGATGGCTTGGTGCAAAGATCGCAAAGAACTGGACCATAAGATTTTAACTTTGCGAACTTTGCGTATTCTTTGTGTACTTTGCGGTTCAAAAGGGTTTGTTAAAAATTTCTTTAATTTGCAGGGAGTTTGTTTGAATTCAATCCAGTATGCAATGTTGAGTAAAACCAGTATCAAATTCATAAAGTCTCTTCAAAATAAGAAGATCAGAGATGAAGAAAGATTATACGTAATTGAAGGCGATAAGATTGTTAAAGAGTTCCTGAGCGCTAAAATGGCAATAAAAATGCTGGTTGCCAGACCTGAATTTATCAAAAGTATCCACCCTGACCATCTTAGGTATACTGATATTATTGACGAAGTAAATTATGAAACACTTAAACAGATAAGCACACTTAAAACTCCACATAATGCTTTGGCAATTGTTAATATGCCTGACATTAAGATAAATATATCTGAGGTACTTAAAACGTTTTGTGCTGTTCTCGATTGTATTCAGGATCCGGGCAATATGGGAACAATTATAAGGGCAGCAAGCTGGTTTAATATAAAGAACATAGTTTGTTCTCCGGATTGTGTGGATGTTTATAACCCTAAAGTAATCCAGGCAAGCATGGGTGCACTGATGCATGTAAATGTCTTCTATCTCGATCTTAAGAAACTTTTAATCGCTGCAATAAATAATAATATTCCGGTCTTTGGCGCTTTGCTTGAAGGAAATTCTATTTATAATCATAAGCTTGATAATAAAGGTATTATAGTGTTGGGTAATGAATCTAAGGGTATTTCTGATGAACTAATTCCATTCATTACTGAGAAAATAAAAATCCCAAAATTCAGTGATGCCAGGGAGGGAATCGATTCATTGAATGTTGGTATGGCAGCATCAGTTATTTTTTCTGAGTTTCTACGGAAATCTGGCAGCAAAACTGATTAATAAAATTATATTTGTTCAAATATAAAATATTATGTCTGCATCAAATTTCAAGGTATACGGCATCCGTTGGGTTATGCTTACAATCTATATGATCATTGTTGCTATGAATCAGCTTTTATGGATCACATTCGCTCCTATCACGGGTGAGGCAACAAGATATTATGGTGTTTCTGACCTTCGGATAGGGATACTTTCCATGTGTTTTATGATCGTTTATATTGTTGTTTCAATCCCGGCATCATGGATTATCGATAAATATGGAATCAGAACAGGCGTGGGCATCGGTGCGGTCTTTACCGGAGTATTTGGTTTACTTCGCGGATTAGCAGGCCCTGATTACAATCTTTTGCTTTTTGCTCAGATTGGCATAGCCATAGGACAACCATTCATTCTGAATGCAATAACGAAACTTGCTGCCCGTTGGTTCCCCATTGAGGAACGGGCCACCGCAACAGGTCTCGGTACCCTTGCGATGTATATTGGAATTTTAATAGGAATGACACTTACACCATACCTGATTATTGGTTCTGGTATTGGTGGAATGCTCTATATTTATGGTATTATTTCTATTATTTCAGCTGCTTTTTTCCTTATAATAATTAAAGAGCGACCACCCACTGCTCCCTGTCGTCCTGATCAGGAGGAACGGTCACTTGTATTTGACGGTTTTAAACAGACACTAAGGACCGGAGATTTTATTCTTCTTATGGTAATATTTTTTATCGGTCTTGGAGTTTTCAATGCAGTAACCACATGGATTGAGGATATCCTTCGACCAAGGGGCTTCTCACCTACTCAGGCAGGAATTACAGGAGGGTTAATGATTGTAGGAGGAATTATCGGAGCTCTCTTTATACCTCTCCTTTCAGATCATTATAAAAAAAGAACTCCATTCATTATTATTGCCCTTACCGGGGCAACTATTGGTCTGGCAGGTATTACCTTTGCCACTACCTACTGGTTACTGCTTACTTCAGCTGCAGTACTCGGATTCTTTCTTCTTAGTTCAGGACCAATAGGGTTTCAGTATGGAGCCGAAATAACATATCCGGCTTCGGAAGGGACATCTAACGGAATGCTGTTACTTATGGGACAGATCTCAGGTATAGCATTTATTTTTGGAATGGATAGTCTGAAGTCTTCATCAACAGGATCTATGACCCGGTCTCTGGTTTTTCTTATTGTTCTTATGATATTGAGTATCTTAATTTCGTTCAGACTGAAAGAATCATTAATTCTTTCAGGGAAATCAGATTAGTAGGGACCGGTCGCGACCAGTCCCTACATAATTTTTTTTGCAATTGCTTCCGCCGCTCTCATTCCATCTACTGCAGATGATATAATACCTCCGGCATAACCTGAACCTTCGCCGCAAGGGTACAGACCGGCAATATGAATATGATGTAATGTGTCAGGATCCCTTGGAATCCTTACCGGGGAAGATGTCCTCGACTCTACACCCAACACTACAGCATCGTTTGTGAGGTAACCATTCATCACCTGTCCGAACAGCCTGAATCCATCCCTGAGCCGTCGGCCAATTGCCTTAGGTAGCCAGCTGTGAAGTGCTGATGATGTTACGCCAGGGAAATAAGAAACTTTTGGCAGGGAACCGGAAATTTCTCCTGCAACAAAATCAGCAAGACGTTGTGCCGGAGCTCTTTGGGTGTGTCCCCCGTTTTTCCAGGCTTCTCGTTCAAGCTCTTTTTGAAATTCCAGTCCGGCCATTTCACCAAAGCTGCTGTACTTTATAAGATCTTCAGGCCTTATCTCAACAACAATCCCTGAATTGGCATATGGTGAATTCCTTCCTGAAGGCGACATGCCATTTACCACTACCTCTTCCTGAGCGGTAGCTGATGGTACAATAAATCCGCCCGGACACATACAAAAAGAAAATACCCCCCGACCATCTATCTGTTTTGCAAGATTATAGGAAGATGCTGGTAAAAATTCGCCTCTTGAGACTCCATGATATTGAATCCTGTCTATTAACTCCTGAGGATGCTCGACTCTTACTCCCATTGCGAATGGTTTCATTTCAAGTTCTATGGCCCGGTTTATGCAGATATCATAAATGTCACGTGCGGAATGGCCCGTTGCTAGAATTACATAAGGAGCTTTGAATGTTTCATTATCTGATGTAACTACTCCTTTTATAATATCACCATCAATGAGAAAATCAGTAACCTTCTTTTCAAGTGTGAACTGACCTCCTGCACCGAGAATAGATTTCCGGATTTCAGAGATAATTCCGGGCAACTTATCTGTTCCCAGATGAGGATGAGCTTCATACATTATATTCTCATTAGCTCCATGATAGCAGAGCAATTCCAGGACTCTCGTATTATCGCCTCGTTTTTTCGATCTTGTATATAGTTTCCCGTCTGAATAGGTTCCGGCACCACCTTCCCCAAAACAATAATTACTATCCGGATCAACGATCTGCTCGCGGCTAATCCTTGCAATATCCTTTTTTCGCGATGAAATATCACGGCCTCTCTCAATTATATGTGGACGCAATCCGAGTTCTATTAAGCGCAGTGCTGCAAAAAGACCTGCCGGCCCGGCACCAACAATGATAACCTCTTTCTTCAATGAAACGTCAACAGGCTTAAAAGGATTGATTTTGGGTAAAGCAAAATTTTCACCGGAAAATACTTCAACAGTAAGATTTACTCTTATGTTTTTCTTTCGGGCATCTACCGATCTCTTGATGACTCTTACAGAAGAAACTTCTGATTTATCAATACCGGCAAGTGATGCTGCTATTTTTTTGACTACAGCTTCATCGGCTGCAGATGCAGGGTTAAGATTGATCTGAACAAGTTTCCCCATTTCTATTCAAAATGAAACGCAAGAACCCAAATCTGTGATTTGATTTTTTCTACCGCATTATAGTATTGAGGATGGCCCGGAGCCGCTTCTTTGATAAGAACATTTCCAAGTCCGTTCGACATCTTCAACTCAACTGAAAGTTTAAAGTACGTAAGATAGAAATCAATGCCTGCACCAAGTTCATAATAGAGATCAGGCCTTTTTATTCTTAAATATATCGGTTTTGCATCATCAAATTCTTTCTTGCCAGCAAGGTCGTATCTGTAGTTCAGGCCCCCGATAACATAAGGTCTGACATTATTCATTCTGTCACCTTTATATTTAAGCAAAAGAGGAAATTCAAGAAATGAGGATTCGAGTTTTTGCTGTTCATTTACGAGAACCCTGTTTTTGTAAAACCTGACAACCCTCTGACCAAAGGAGACACCAGGAAGAAATCTTAAATCAAGATGGTCTGATAGCTCTCAGATCGGTGATAATCTGAATATTAATACCCGGATTAAGTTTACTTACTTCAGGGTAGAGAGAATCAGCCTGGTAATATTGTTGAGAAGGAGTTATATTGAAATCCATTGTGTTAAAGCCCAGGCTGAATCCAAAATGAAGAGGCTTATCATCATACCATGATTCGTTTTTAGGCTTCTGCTTCTGTCCGTATAAATTAAGATTGCCCAGAAGAATAATGGCGGATAATATTATATAATAAGTTCTGCGTTTCAACCTGTTCTGCTTTTAATGATTCAGCTACAAGATAATAAACTCGTTTGAATTCCAATTATTGCATCGATAATTTGATTCCGGTATAAATACTTGCAACACCCCCGGTGAGTTTTACCTGATGGGTCTCAGACCAGCCTGCCTGAATCAGAAATTCTAGAAACTCCTCATTATCAGGAAATTTCATTACTGTCTCATGTAGATATCTATAAGCTGTATTATCCCTGGAAAACAGTTTCCCGAAAAAAGGGAGAATATTTCTGAAGTAAAAATTGTAGATCGGCTTAAAGGGGAAAGCAGATGGTTTCGAGAATTCAAGTACCATTATCATACCGCCCGGGCGCGTTACCCTGTTCATTTCCATCAGCCCTTTCAAAGGATCTGCAAAATTTCTGACTCCGAATGCCACCATAGCAACATCGAAAATATTGTCATCAAAAGGTATTTTTTCAGAATCCCCCATTATAAGTTCAATCTTATGAGCATATCCTTTCCTCTTAATTTTTTCTCTTCCGATCTCCAGCATTTTGCTTGATATATCGATTCCCGTGATTCCTGAAGGATCAAGCTTCATTGCTGAAATGGCGAGATCTGCAGTGCCTGTGGCAACATCCAGAATATTTGGTGATTTGTATGACTTTGAAATTACTTTAATAGCCCTCTGCCTCCAGAGCCGGTCTATATTAAAGGATAGAAAATGATTGAGAAAATCATATCTCCAGGCTATCGAGTCGAACATCGATTCAACTCCAGCTTTCTTGCCCTCATTCAGATTCACAGTCTGATTTGTCATAATATTTTAAAGGTGCAAAGATAGAATTAATTTGATAGCCTGAGGGTTTACAAAAAGTCCTTTGTGAACCTTTGTGAAAACCTTCGTGTGCTTTGTGGTAAAAATCAAAAAATTGAACCACAAAGGGTCACAAAGTAAATCACGAAGGAACACGAAGGAGAAACCGGACATATAATGTCTTTTCAGATAATCCCAAACCTGGAGTTATTGACTTGCATTTCATTAAGGAGATAAATTAATTTATACTTTTGCATGTTATAAACAAATTATAAAGATGAACAAAATAATAATGATCACCGGAGCAACGGCTGGATTCGGAAAAGCGATTGCAATAAAATTTGCCAATAACGGATATAATGTAATAATAACGGGAAGGAGAAAGGATTTGCTGGACAATCTGGAAAAAGATCTTCATTCAACAGGAAAAATAAAAGTACTTTCTCTTTGTTTTGATGTCAGACAAAAAGAGGAAGTCGGATCGGTTATTAAAAATCTTCCTGAAGAGTGGAAAAAGATAGATATCCTGGTAAATAATGCAGGCCTGGCAGTTGGACTCAGCCATATCCAGGACGGTGATACAGATGACTGGGACAGGATGATCGACACAAATGTAAAAGGATTGCTTTATATTACCAGGGCGGTAGCACCTCTTATGGTTGCTCGTAACAGAGGACATATATTTAACATAGGTTCGATTGCCGGAAAAGAAATCTATGAAAACGGCAATGTATATTGTGCCTCAAAATTTGCTGTTGGAGCATTATCAAAATCGATGCGGATCGATCTGTTGAAAAACAACATAAAGGTAACACTTATTGCTCCGGGCATGGCAGAAACTGAATTTTCCCTTGTCAGGTTTAAAGGTGAGGAACAAAAAGCTAAAAACGTTTATAAGGGTATTGATGCGCTTTCCGCCGAAGATATTGCTGAAGTAATATACTATTGTGCAACTCTTCCTGAACATGTATGTATCAATGAATTGGAAATAACCCCGTTACAACAGGCAAGTGTGATGCATACAAACAGAAGGCTGTAGAGGCTTTAGATACGCTGAATGAACAAATGAACAAATGAACAATAGAACAAACGAAGTCAGAACTAAGAATTTTTATTCACTTCTGAATTCTGATTTCGTTTGTTCTTCATTCTTAATTCAGATTTACTGCTCCATAAACCCCTGATCTTTTAGAACCTGAAGCAGCACATTTGAAAAATAAATATTATCTGTCTTTTTATATCTGACATCCGTAAATACTTGTGCCAGAGTCTCTTTATTATTCTCCTTCACAAATAATTGTGAATCATTTCTTGCCTCTTTTTCTTTATAGAATCTTTCAATGGTTGCCGGAGTATAATCAACATAATTCTCTCTATGAACAACAGCGTCAAGAGGCAACCGGTCCACCTGTTCAGGATTCTCTGAAGGCCAGCCCAGAGTGACGGTAGTAACCGGAACAACTCCTTTTGGAAGCTTCAGAAGTTCGATAATCTTGTTTGCGGTATAGGTAGTAGTTCCAAGATAGCAGATCCCGAGACCTTTTGCCTCAGCAGCTATACAAACCGTCTGTGCAACCAACAGTGCATCAATAGCTGCAGTAAAGAAAGAAAGAAAGTTGTCATAGCCTGGTTCTGCCTTCCTTAACAGACACCATTTGTTGAATCTGTTGAAATCTGCGCAAAATGTAAGAACCACAGGCGCTTCAGTAATCATTTTTTGATTAAAATGAAGTGGTGCAAGATCATTTTTAATCTGATTATCACGGGTTACTATTATACTATAAACCTGCATGTTCCCCGTTGTGGAAGTACGACATCCCATCATGAGAATATCATTAAGAAGTTTATCATCAACAGTTTCAGAAGAGTATTTCCTTATGGTCCTGCGATCTTTTAAAATATCTGAAAATTCAGTCATGTTATATTCTCTTGTATTCTGCAAAGTAAATGAATTCCTCGTTGCGGATGATAAGATTCCGGTTGAAAAAAAGCTGAATGAATTTAAGAAAATGATGTGCATGGAATGAGTATTGATAACAATACAAAATTTTTCGCCAAAATATCTGAAGATCAATTTTGCAGGTTTAAAATCAATGAAAAAACTATTGCTATTTAGAAGAATGTTTTTTATACTTGTTAAAGAATTGGATGTCGGAAGACCGAAGTCGGAAGTCGGAAGATGGCATTTGAACTTCTGACTTCTGACTTCTGACTTAAATACATAACAATTACCAACAATAGTAAAAATATAAAACTATGAGCAGACCAGTTACACTATTTACGGGCCAATGGGCAGATATGCCTTTTGAAACACTGTGCCAGAAAGCCAAATCATTTGGTTTTGACGGCTTGGAAATCGCCTGTTGGGGTGATCATTTTGAGGTAAATAAAGCTGATGATGCTTATTGCCGGAAAAAGAAAGAGACCCTTGCCAGGTACGGACTTAAAGTATTTGCTATTGCTAATCACCTTGTTGGTCAGGCTGTTTGTGATAAGATCGATGAAAGGCACAAAGGTGTATTACCTGCGTATGTATGGGGCGATGGAGATCCTGAGGGTGTTCGTCAGAGGGCAGCCCATGAGATGGTCAGCACAGCTGAAGCAGCCAAACGGCTGGGAGTTGATACTGTCACCGGATTTACAGGAAGTTCGATCTGGCATCTTCTATACTCCTTTCCTCCTGTTACGCCGGCTATGATAGATAAGGGATATGCAGACCTTACTGCCCGCTGGATACCAATTCTGGATAAATACCATGAACTTGGTATTCATTTTGCACTGGAAGCCCATCCGACAGAGATTGCATTTGATATTGCTTCTGCAAAAAGAACCCTCAAGGCTCTTAATAACCATCCCAACTTCGGATTTAATTTCGACCCGTCTCATTTTGGATATCAGGGTGTTGATTACATAAAGTTCCTTTACACATTCGCAGAAAAGATTTTCCATGTTCACATGAAGGATGTCGGCTGGTCAAAGGTACCAACAGATATTGGTGTATTCGGTGGTCACACAGAATTCGGAACAGTCGGACGTTACTGGGATTTCAGGAGTCTTGGTCACGGTGATATTAATTTTGAAGAGATTATCAGGGCACTCAACCGTATCAACTATAAAGGTCCATTATCAGTTGAATGGGAAGATGGCGGAATGGACAGGGAATTCGGTGCAAAAGAGGCTTGCGATTTTGTCCGTAAAGTAGACTTTCCTTCTTCAAACATTGCCTTTGATGCAGCTTTTGAAAAGAAATAAACAAACTTCCACCATAACCTTAACCTTAACCTTAACCTTAACCTTAATCTTAATCTTAACTCTTAACCTCAATATGGAGACTATCAAGAAAACCCAACTTTTTAATGCCAGCTGTGTTGCATTAGTTGTTACTGCCCTGGCCTTTGCCACGAGAGGTGAATTCATAAAATCGTGGGGAATCGAGTTTAATCTTACTAACACTGAAGTCGGATGGATTGCCGGCACCGCATTCTGGGGCTTTACCCTGGCAATGGTTTTCGGCGGACCTCTTGTTGATATAATTGGTATTGGCAGGATAATTTCTATTGCTTTCTTCTGCCATGTTATCGGAATTGTCCTGACTATAATTGCAACAGGATTCTGGTCATTGTTTATCTCTACTTTATTTATCGGGATAGCCAACGGCAGTGTTGAGGCTGCATGCAATCCACTTATTACAAGCATGTACACCGACCAGAAAACCCGCCGCTTAAACCGTTTTCATGCATGGTTTCCAACAGGCATCGTTATCGGAGGACTTGCAGTCTATTTGTTTAATAAAATCGGTCTGAACGACTGGCGTTATGCAATGGGTGTTATGCTGCTTCCGACTTTTGCCTATGGATATATGTTTCTTAAAAAGGAGTTTCCCCAGACAGAACGTGTTGTTGCAGGTTTTTCCTATAAAGACATGTTAAAAGCATGTGTAAGTCCTCTATTCATATTTATGGCATGTTGTATGATACTTACAGCAGGAACAGAATTGGGAACAAACCAGTGGATTGCAGCCTTGCTTGCAAATGTTTCAAATAATCCAATTCTTCTTCTTGTTTGGATATCGGGGATAATGGCTCTTGCACGTCAGTTTGGAGGAACATTGATCCATAATCTGAAATCAACTGTCGTTTTACTTACTTCTTCAATACTCGCTTTTATAGGATGCATCCTGATGGGGTATACCAGCGGAGCAATGGTTTTTGCATCCGCAGGTATTTTTGCGTTAGGGGTTGCATTTTTCTGGCCTTCTATGTTAGGATTCGTATCTGAGAATATTCCGCAAAGTGGCGCCCTGGGTCTTGCAATCATGGGAGGTATCGGCTTTCTCGGCGGTGCAATCGCTCAACCGGTATTGGGAGCCATTTTTGATGCTCAGACATTATCTGCGGTTCCGGCAGGTATGACAGCTGATGTTCTAAAATCAGCCCTTGCAGGTACAAAAGAAGCATCAATATGGGCTTCGGCACAGCTCAGCGGTGGTGAACACACTTTAAGATTTGTTGCGCTGGTACCTGCTGTATTGATTATCGCATTCATTTTTCTTCACGTATGGAAGAGGAAACATGTATAAGGGGATTACCCCCCATCCCCCCAAGGGGGGGCTAAGAATAGAATCAGATTTTAAAGCCCCCCTTGGGGGGTTTGGGGGTGAAAAAATGAGGAAGTGAAATTCTGCTTATAAAAAATAAAAGTTAAAAGTATTAACTATGAAGAAGATAAGAATGGGAATGATCGGCGGTGGGATTGGCGCTTTCATAGGCGACGCGCATCGTCGTGCTTCAAGGATCTGCAACGATTTCGAATTAACAGGTGGTGTGTTTGATGCTGACTATGAAAAAAGTAAACTATTCGCAAAGAATGAAGGAATAGCACCTGATCGCTGTTATAAAAGTGTAGAAGAACTAATTAAAACTGAGACGGCCTTGTCTTCGGATAAACGAATGGAGGTTGTGGCGATTGTCACTCCTAATGCACTTCATTTCCCATTTGCAAAGAGCCTTCTGGATGCCGGATTTCATGTGGTTTGTGAAAAACCAATGACAATGACTGTAAAGGAAGCTGAAGAACTTGAGAAACTGGTTTCAGAAAAGAAACTGACTTTTGCCCTGACGCACACTTATACGGGATATCCGATGATCAGGCAGATGAGAGATCTTATTTCCAAAGGCACCCTTGGCACAATCCAACGTATTGATGCTCAGTACTATCAGGGTTGGATCAATTCAATAATTCACGGAACCGGAAGCAGGATAACAGGTGTATGGAGACTCGACCCCAAACATGCCGGGGTAAGCAGCTGTATGGGTGATATCGGGGTACATGCATTTAATCTCATTGAATATACAACAGGAATTGAGGTGAAAGAGGTACTCTCCGATCTTAATCCTGTTAAAGAGGATATACGGCTTGACCTTGACGGAACTGTTCTGTTGCGTTTCAGCAAAAACCTGAAAGGAGTTATCAGAGCAAGCCAGGTGTGTGGCGGAGAGGAAAACAATCTTACTATAGCAGTATACGGATCAAAAGCCAGCCTTAAATGGAGCCAGGAGAATCCTAATTTTCTATATATGTTAAGCGATTCCGAACCAACCAGAATCTATAAACCAGCTCATGGATACAATGATCAGTTTGCAGAGAACAGTCATACGATGCCGTCAGGTCATCCTGAAGGAATATATGAAGCTCTGGCAAACATTTATAAAGGTACTGCGAAATCCATAAGAGGTGAAAAATTTACCAGTGGTGAATTTCCTACTGTTCATGATGGCGTAAGAGGAATGAGGTTCATCCACTCTGTGGTTAAATCGAATAATGAAGGGAACACCTGGATTAAGGTCTGATTATTGCCATTACCAGTCGTTCCCCCAGAGACAAATACAGTCTACTTTTTCTTTTTTAACAGGAAAAAACCTGCTGCACCAACTACAACTACTGCACCGGCAATAATTGCTATTGTTGCAACAGAACCGTTCCCTTTTGCTTTGCTCTTGTCATCCTCAACAGGATAATAAAAAGTCGGTTTGGCATCGGTATCCATATTAACTGTATCCTTCTTTGGTTTTGGTTGCTCCTGTGCAACTGCAACACTCAATCCGCCAAGTAAAAGGAGCAGTGACAACGATAATACTAAAATTGATTTTTTCATCATGAAACTGTTTAAATAATTATTATTCAGATTTAATTAGTTTAATATAATACTGCGATTTCATTCCATAGCCTTCACCTCCTTTCTCATTTCCCCCAGGGGGAAAAGATCTGTTCTAACTCCTTCCCCCGTGAGGGAAGGTTGGGAAGGGGTTTAATAATTAAAAAGGAGTCATCAAACAAGTGTTACTTAATTGTTTCTGCCAAATCATCATACTTCTTTGCAATATCAGGATTTGAGTTTCTGTATGTATCCGCCAGTGCAATAATTGCAGGTCTGTATTTCGGACTAATGGTAAGACATGTTTTCAGTAAATCACGAGCCCTCCCAATATCCCTATTTATCAATAATTCAGACAGTCCGACATAAGCTTCAAAATACTTCCTGTTAATCTCAATAACTCTTTCATAATACTTAATTGCTTCATCAGTTTTATTTTGTGATTTTGCAATATTTCCAAGATACATTACGATCGGTTCGAAATCAGGATTTAACTCCAGCCCTCTTTTTAAAAGAGAATCAGCCTTCAGGTACTGTCCATCTTTATACAAAGCAGCCGCAAAATTATAAAAAATCATTTCATCACGGTTATCTGTTTTTAAAGCTTTTTCAAAGCAAGCTATTGCGTCTTTGCTCCTGCCCTCATTGAGAGCAATATAACCGGCATAATCTTCTTTGGTTTTCCTTTCAATTACTGCGCAAACCGGAACCTTATCGGCATAGATAACATGTATCGTGTTATCAGGAGGCCATATTTTGGACCTCAACTGGAAAGGAGAAATGTATCTGTTGGTTACAATAGCATAATCCCAGTCATACTCGCTTCTCTCCTCGTACCTGAAATATGATGTAGAGATTTCCGGATGCTCTCGAAACTGCCAGTCTATAGCATATGTTGCTCTGATCTTTAGTTTACCACTTATATTCTCTTTTTTCAGATAGTCAAGAAGCCACTTTGAAGCAGCTGTCTGACTGACATAATAATAGTCTGTTTCATAATTGGAATAGGCTCCTCTGAGTCCTCCGACGATCTGATTATAATACAAATAGTAAAACTGAGGATTGTTGAACATGAACTTCAGAGGATGAATTGAAAGTACAATCAGAAGGATCACCAATCCCCATTTCAGATATCTTCTTTTCAGATATTCAAGAAAGTGGTAATATCCGGTTGAGGCCAGTAATACTATTCCCGGATAAATAAATAGAAATTGTCTCCAGGAAGAATATACATTCGATTTCTGACAGACCACAAAAAACAGTGGAAATAAAACTGAAAAGATTACAAAACAATAGAGTATTGCTCTTTCATTATTGAATTTAAATCTTAAAAAAATAATATACAGCACCAATCCGGTCAGAACTACAATTGGAATAGTGATCAGCATGGATTTAGGAAGATAGTACCATGGCATAAAATCAGACCATTCATAATTCCCTTCAAATATCTGTCGGAAAGTGCTTGGGAAATGAGACATTACATGATACGATTCGATGACATTTTTGACCGGACCATGAAGAGCATATGGCCAGAGTAATATGCTTAAAAACCATGAAACGGTTGTGATGCAGCAGATCCAAAAAAACTTTCTCCTGACTTCAATTAAATCAATTTTATCTCCCCGCAGATATTTATACAGATAGAAAATGAACATGAAAAAGAGCAGATAACAAATCAATAATATTCCTCCTGCCCGTATACTTATTGAAAATGCGATGCTGGCAGTAAGTAATATTATAATGGCAAAGGAGTTTTTTCTACCTGAACTCAAAAACTTAAGCATGAAAAAAGTTCCTGATATGTAACCAAGGGCAAATGGTATATCCTTGAGATTATTCTGAGTGTGACCAATAAAAGCAGGAGTAACTGCAAACAGGAACAGGACTATAATACCGGCCTTATAATCTACCAGCCATATGGCAAAGAGAGCGGTTACCAAAATTACAAGCCATCCGGCAATGGAACTCATAAGGTGCCTGAAGCCGTAAACATCCCTGATGTTAAACCATTTTATCAGTATTGTAACCAGGTTATCGGTACTCTGGCCATAGTATTTCAGATTGGTAACAGGAGTATTAAGAGCTGACTGGTCCTGTCCATGGGTGGCAAAATATTTATAAACTGAAAGAGAATGATTATAGTGCAAAACTTCGTCGCATGTAATACCTGCATTTCTGCTCAGAAGCAGCATAAGAAAAAGGAGAAGAACGGAGGACAGGTAAAAAATGTATTTGAAGTTTAACTTTTTCATCATTTCTCCGGACCATCATCATAGAATTTTTTTACAAAATAGAGCGGACGGTTCTGCGATTCTTTGTAATTTCTATAGACATATTCTCCAAGGATGCCCAAAAAAACCAGCTGAATGGAACCCAGGAAATAGATGCTCAGAAGTGTCGATGACCAACCTATTACTGCAAAACCGTAAATCTTGGCAATCAATACGTACAATCCGGCTCCCATAAATACCAGCGCTCCTATTGACCCGACTATCAGGCAAAACCGTATCGGGAACCTTGAAAATGAAAAAATGGCATCGGCGGCCAGAATAAACAACTTGCGAATGGTCATCTTTGGAGCACCTTTGAAGCGATAGTCTCTGACAAATTCCACATACCCCTGTCTGAATCCAATAAAACTTCTGAGACCCGGCAGATATCTTACTTTTTCTTTCATTGAAAGTAAGGCATCAACAACTTCCCTTTTCATCATCGAGTAGTTTCCGGAATTCTCCATGTCCTTTATCTCACCAATATGCCTGAACAATAGATGAAACAGGATTGCGTAAAGATCGCGGCTGTTTTTACCCTTTCTGCCGGTCCTCTTTCCACTTACAAGATCATAACCTTCATCATTTATCATTTTGTACATCTGCGAAAGCAACTCAGGTGGATCCTGAAGATCACCATCCATCATTGCAACCAGCTCACCTTTAGCATATTCCAATCCTGCTGTATATGCGGCCTGATGGCCAAAATTCTTTGACAATGAAAGTATTTTAATATTTCTGAATTTTTTCTGCCACGACAGGATTTTATCAAGACTCTGATC
Source organism: uncultured Bacteroidales bacterium (assembly GCA_963725785.1). Classification (GTDB taxonomy): domain Bacteria; phylum Bacteroidota; class Bacteroidia; order Bacteroidales; family VadinHA17; genus LD21. The sequence continues at coordinate 176,983 of CAVRZV010000014.1, forward strand.
AGTACTTCCGTCATCGACGAAGATTACCTCATACGCTGATGTAAATGATTCTATTGATGAAATAGTCCTATTAACCAGTTCATCAACCAGCTTCTCTTCATTGAATATGGGTATTACCAGTGATAGCATATTTCTTTAACTCTGTGTAACTCTGTGGCTTCTCAGTGTAACTCTGCGTAAGTTCTTAATTTTAAATTAAGTTGCACAGAGTTCCACTGAGGTATCACAGAGAGCCACGGAGCTATATCATTTAATTTGTAATCTTGCCAGTGCAAATTCAGCTTCACCCTGCAGATCAGAATTCGAAATTAGTCCCTTGATAAAAGGTACTGAATATTCAGTGCCAATAAGGCTTAATTCCCTAAGTAATAACTTCTTGGATTCTACTGTTGCATCCTTGTTATCAAGAACCTTTACCATCATCTTCTCTATCCTTAGCAATCCTGCCTCATCACCTGCAAGGTCCCTTATTTTACTCTGAATACAGGTCAGGTACCTGGTGCTTTTTGTTATTTCATATTTGCCAATATTGGCAAATGCTTCATCAAGTGTCATCTCCTTAAAGTCGGGACGAAGTACTACTCCTGCCGCGCTTGGAAAATCCCATGGAATTTTCTGGGTTACATTACCCGTAACAGCCCATTCGGCTCCTCTTTGCAATGTAGTAATAAATCCGGCACATTGCATAGCCGGACCACCTCCTTCGTCGGCATGACCGAGGATCGTATGAAAAATTCTTCCTTTTCCGTAACTTATAGTCATTAAAACAGGTTCATCTCTACCCTCCCGACGAAAATTCCTGGGAGCAGTGGCAGGAGTAGTTCCGGCTGCAGCTGCAGGAGTCGTTCCGACTACCCTTGCAGGAGAAGCTGCGGCTGCAGTTGCCGGAGTGGTTCCTCCTGCCGGACGAGGTTGTCTGGTAGCTGAAAATGAAGTTGCCAGAATTTCCATATTCTCAGCCGGACCTCGAAGCAGGCTGTAAAGCTCATCATTCCCATGCAACCAGTTTGCCGGTAATCCTTTAGTGATAGGATGATCAAAAGTCCGGGTTTTTACAAGGAATTCACTTCTGGCGCCATGTGTGCCACCAATACCTTTTGAAGTATCATCTCTTACAATTTCATTACCCCGGTAATAAACATAGGGACCCGACTTCTCATTACGGTTTCCCCATCCTCCAAGGCCAATTATCTGGTTATATTCTTTCCACTCAGGAAAAGCATTATCTGCTGCATGATAAATCACAACACCACCTCCATTCTTTACATATTTAAGAAATGATGCGTTTGTTTTTTCAGACCATGAATCACCATTGTAGTCAAGAACAACGAGTTTATATTTTGAAAAATCCGGTGCGAAACTTTGCATATCACCTCCTTTTTCGGGAGTTATTACTATTTCCGACGAAAACATACCTGTTTCGTCAAGGATTTGTTTCAATATGGGAGAACTGGCCTTCCAGTTATGATTATTCTGACCTGTAACAATTAATGTTTTGTAGACAATCTTATTTTTACAGCTTGAAAATAAGGTTAATAAACCTGCTAATAATAAATACATATATTGCTTTTTCATAAATAATTCTGATTAAACTGTTGGTAATGTCCATGGTTGTCTGTAAGGACGGCTAAGCAGGCGACTGGCCATCGGGTTGCCGATTATCTCTTCCTTAGCCGGATCCCATTTAATTGTCTGGCCGGTTGTCATAGCAATTTCACCCAGCAAGGCAACAGAAATAGCCCTGTAAGCGACCTCAACGGGTGCTATGGTCGGTTTTTTCGTGCGGATACAATCAATGAAATTTTGCTGGTGGTTATCGCTTTTGTACAAATGAATTTCATTCTCACCTATTACCTCATCGAGAATTTTCGGATCAGAAGCAGATATTTTGTCTCCCCTGTCAACATGAACCCATCCGAGATCTCCATGCCATGTTGTACCCATTCCAAGAGGAAGCCTTGATGCGTTCGCTACCCGCATCTCGATTCCATTAGCATACCTGCAAAGAAAATCATATTCCACAGGGACATTAAAGATTCCTTCAACCGGATATACCCCAGTTCCGGAAATCTCAGCAGGACCCGTATGTTCCAGACCGGCTCCCCAGTTGGCAATGTCAACATGGTGCCCTGCCCAGTCGGTCAGTTGACCTCCGGAATAGTCAAGAATCCAGCGCCAGTCCCAATGAGATACTCCGCGGTATGGTACTTTTAAAGCCGGTCCAAGCCACATTTCCCAGTTCAGTTCAGCCGGAACCTGCATAACAGGAGGTGTTCCTATCCCTTTCCTCCCGTCAGGCAGACCTACTTCTATATACTTAATCTTCCCTACTCTTCCATTAATAGCAAGTTCTGCTCCGCGATGAAAATTGGCAAGAGAACGCTGCCAACTGCCTGTCTGCCATATAATATTGCTTCTTTTTACGGCGTTTACAATAGCCTGACCATCTTTTATTGTACGACAAATTGGTTTTTCTCCATAAATATTTATCTTTTTATCAGCTGCAGCTGAATATATTATCCCATGCCAATGATCCGGAAGAGCTATTGATACTGCGTCGAGCTTTTCCTTTTCAAGGAATTCGCGGTAATCACCATATGTCCGGCAATCCTTATTTTTATTTGCGAGATCAACAGTTTCTTTAGCTTTTGCCAACCGGTTGGTATCCACGTCGCAGACTGCAACGAATTGTACTGCATCTTTCAGACTCAGAAAGTCTCGCATATTGCTCATGCCCTGCGATCCTGTTCCTATAGCACCAATTACTATGCGATCGCTTGGTGCAATTCCTTTTCCCATACCAAACGCTGATGAAGGAATTATCTGAGGAATTGCTATAGTACCTGCCACTAATGTCGCCGATCGTTTAACGAAATCTCTTCTAGATGATTTATTTGCCATAATGAATTATTTAAAATTGTATCAGAAAATACTGACTAATGTACTAAATTACCACAGGTGTACCCGGGACAGGTGTTTCGAATACCATATCAACCGGACCAAACTCAATTTTTGCCGGACCCAGGCTCATGTCTGATTTGAATATTTCCTCCCAGGTAATCAGACCACCCGTATAGGCAGCAGTCCTTCCCATAATAGCCGTTAAAGTTGAGATAGCAGTCTGTTCTGCTTCATTAACATAATTACCTGTACGTATCGCATGAACAAGATGCATATGTTCCTGTACGTAAGGAGGGATCTTAACAGCATTCATAGCGTTCCCGTTTTCATCCTTTGGATAATTAAACTGCCATTTTATATTTCCTTTGAGATCCCATATCGTGTTATTACAATTGGTATAGCCTTCGGTTCCCATAATAAGCTCTCCGGTCCCATTTGCACAACTATCGATCTGCCTGCACATACTATGTGAGCTGACACCGTTACCATAATCAAAATCTATGCTGAAGAAGTCATACTGATCGCCGGTCACTCTCCGGTGACGACCACCATAACCGATTGCTTTTTCAGGCTGCTTACCCATGAACCAGTTTATTACATCGATATTATGCACATGAGTGTCAAGAATATGATCACCGCATAACCAGCAAAAATTGTTCCAGTTACGAATCATGTACTCCATATCGTTCCATCCTTTTTCACGCTCCCGGAACCATACATGATCCTGATTCCAGAATGCTTTGGCAGAAGTTATTGTTCCGATAGCACCACCAGCAACCTGTTTAAAGGTTTCAATATAATCTTCCTGATGACGACGCTGGGTACCAGTTACAACACATAAACCTATAGCGGCTGCTTTCTTCGCCGAAGTAATTACTGACCGTATACCAACAGGATCTACGGCAACAGGTTTTTCCAGAAATGCATGTTTGTTATTTACTACAGCCTCAAGAAAGTGCTCGGGACGGAACCTGGGCGGGGTAGCCAGAATTACGACATCAACATCCGGAAGAGCCATCAGTTTTTTATAGCCATCAAATCCAACAAAACAGTTTTCAGCTGGTATTGGAAGCTTGAAGGATGCAAATCTTTCTCGACATGCATCAATCTTATCCTGGAAAACATCTGCCAGGGCAATAATCTCCAGATCAGGTCCTGAACTGATAAAATTAATTGCAGCCCCTGTACCCCTTGCTCCGGCACCAACCAGACCAGCTCTGAGCTTCTTTCCTTTAGGTGCACCGTTCAGTATCGGAGGCAGACCGTTAGTTTCTGCAACGGATTTCCTTTTACAGGCATTAATCAAAGCTCCGGCCCCGGCAAGTCCAATACCTGCGAGAGCTGTTTTCCCAATGAACTTTCTTCTGTCAATATTTTGCATATATTCCTTATATAAAACTCTTTTTATTTCCCCATAGAGCTGTCAGATTCGCATACAACTCTGAAACCTACATCGATACAATCGGAATACCACCAGATACTTTTAGGTATCTGAGGGTCGGTTACAAGCCACGCTTTAGTTTTTGTAAAGTCGCGGGAGGCGCTCCTTACATCCCGGGCATCACTCTTAAATGAACCTCCCCTGATAACATGTTCCCGGCCGCTTGCAGGTCCCCTTGGATCAATAACCATCGTTGAATCGGCATTGTATGAATCAGGAGAATAGTAATCGGAACAAAATTCAGCAACATTACCTGACATGTTCTTCAATCCAAATGGATTTTCTTTTACAGACTGAGGTTCTTTGGTCCTGGAAAAACTGTTTTCTTTATAAACAATCCTGGAAGATATTCTGGCAGTATCGGGACCAAAAATTTTCTTTAACAACCCGGAAGATGTAAAATCTTTCGGACTACCATCAAAGAAGTAAGGGGTTTCTGTTCCGCCCCTGCATGCATATTCCCATTCAGCTTCAGTGGGCAATCTGTACTTTTTGCCTGTGATCTTAGACAACCATTGACAATATACATTTGCCGCATACCACGACATAGTAATTGCAGGTCTGGAACCCTTTCCCCAACCCTGATCAGGAGCACCCCACGGTGGTGTGGCTCCACTGATAGCATCAACATTCTTTTTTGTGATAACCTGTCCTTCTGTTCTTCCCTGGGAACCTGTTGCTCTGAAAAAAGCCAGATATTCATCCCATGTCACTTCAGATTTTGCAATCCAGAATTTTGAGAGCGCTACTTTCCTCAAAGGACCTTCGTCCGGCTTGCGAAAGGGTTCGTTGTCGGGGCTGCCCATTAAAAAATTTCCGCCTGGTATAGCAACCATATCAAATGAAACACTTGTCCCCGGTATCTTTTCATTGAAGTTTTCAAATTTTTCAACCCTGGCAGGTTCAGTGTAGTCAGGCTGATTGCTTGTGATGGTAATACCAAATCCCGTATTATGAGCGTGAAGTGCATATTTGTCGAAATGTCCAACATTAAGATGACAGTTAATGCATGCTAGCGGTTCTTTACTGGTAGTATAAAAAAGATGGGCATTACCTCCATCGACAGACAATTTTGCAGGAAAAAGATTCTGATGACATTCAAGGCATGATTTTTCATACACAAATCCCTTTGCGTTTTCCAGCAGCTTTTTTCCCTGCCAGTTTATTGTGGCACTGTCTTTGAATAAATACCCATATACATCTTTAAAACCATGCTTTGCTTTTGCAAACAGATATCCATGACCTTCCGGAGGAAGATGACAATCAACACAATGCACGACATTGCCCGAGGGATTATTATAATGGGTTGAAAGCTTCCAGCTCTGATCAGCCAGGGGGTGAATATGACATGAAACACAATATTTATCGGAAGATGTATAAGATATTACAGCTTTACCCGATTTCAGAAATATCAGCGCTATTATAAAACCAATAATAATTAATCCTGCCCGTGTTCTACGCTTAACAAAAGTATGATTTCGATAAGTATTCAACATCATTTTCCCGGAAGAGATTCTTTTAACATGATAAAGTTAATCGTTTGTCTGACTTCTGAGTAAGATAAAGAGACTTTTATATGTTAAAATGTCTTAAAAAACAACATAACTTTTCAAATTTTATCGAAATCCGTTTACCACAGAGAGTACTTGGTTCTGATAGCTATCGGGATTTCATAATGGTCAAAAGGTTTTTGCCTCCTTCGTGCTAATGGGGGTTAAATGCTCGATTTTTCAGATTACTTTTTCATGTACAGGAATTACTCCCCATTTAGTGCATAGCCATCAACTTAAGCTTTGAGGATGAACGAGAAACTGCATAAAAAAGTTTCCCCCCGCCGAAGCGGGAGGTGGTCGGGACGATTGATTATCTCATATTTACATAATTTTCTTTCCCGACCGGGGTGGTTGATTCATTTATTACTTCGAAACAGATTAGTATTTAAGGAACTTGAATTTGTATAAATGAGATAAGAAAGACCTTCAAAAGAAAAGATCCGGCTTTTGAATAAAGAATCAACCACCCCGGCCGGGATCAGCATTTGTATCATAATTAAAAAGTGGTCCGGCCACCTCCCGCTTAGGCGGGAGGAAAGGTATCAAACATATATTCAATACTTTACATTCGGTTTTGTACTAAACTCTCGCACTATTTTACTATATTTAACTCCTTAGGTAGACGGCTATACCCTCATCCAGGAGGGGGTGAGTTGATCAATAATAGTGCTAGTCCAGCTTAGGCGGGGAGTACCCCGAAGGACGGAGATGTTCAATTTTGTCAACTAAAAGACCTAAATTTCAATGATTTCCTCAAAACCTTTTGGTGTAAACGTGGCAATATGGTATTTTGCCATTTTTGAAATAGTAATCCTGGTGATAAGTTTCAGCCGGGTAGAATTCTGATGCTTTCGTAACTTTTGTGGCAATCTTGAAACCTTTGGATCTCAGGATATTCAGGTCAGCTTCTGCAATCTTTTTCTGATCTTCATTCAGATAAAATATTTCAGACCGGTACTGATCTCCAATATCAGGACCTTGCCCCCCCACCTGAGTCGGATCGTGTATCTCGAGGAAAAGTTTTAATAGTTTATCGTAAGAAGTTTTTTGCGGATCGTATACTATTTTAACCGCCTCTGCATGTCCTGTATTACCGGTACATACTTCCTGATAAGTCGGATTTTTCACTGTGCCTCCGGTGTATCCCGAAGTAACGGATATTACACCAGGTGCTTTCTTCATGAAATAATCAACTCCCCAGAAACATCCACCCGCAAAAACCGCAGCACCGTATCTGCCTGCTGCAAGTTGAGCCGGCACGAATTCAAGTGAGATGGAATTAACACAATGACGAACATCTTTAGCAGTTAAGTGCTCACCGATAAACACATGTCCAAGATGAGCTCCGCAGTTTGCACATTCGATTTCAGTTCTGATACCGTCGGGATCAGGGATCCTGATCACTGCACCCTTAATTTCATTGTCAAAGCTCGGCCATCCGCAGTCTGATTCAAATTTATCGGATGAATAGTAAAGGGCTGCTCCGCACTTTTTGCAGACATAAGTGCCTTTCCCTTTAAAACTAGTAAACTTTCCGGTAAATGGAGATTCGGTACCTTTATTATTTATAACAGATGATTCAGCTTTAGTGAGATCATAGAATTGCAGCTTTTCCTGTGAATAAGATTCATTGCCCATACATGCAAAATAGATTAGTAATATTAATATACCTGATTTTAATTTCATACATTTATGCTTATATCGTTAAGTAAAGTAACAATTTCAAATAAAAAATGTTGTATTTCATTAATTTAAAGTCGGAAGTCGGTAGTTCGAAGTCGGAAGTCCGAAGTCAGAAGATGGTTTAACTTAAGTCTTCCGGCTTCCAGCCTATGAAATTGATCTATTGGTCAAAAAGTACTCCAAAATAAGTTCATCGGGTTCCTGAAAATATTATTTTTGGCACAAAGATTGTATTTACAATGAAAAGTTTATTTTTGTACCTAATTATTATTGATTCAATATGAAAAAAATTGCTGTCGTACTTCTTGTTGCATTTGTTTCTGCGCTTGTTTTAAGTTCATGTAATAAAAAGGAATGTCCTGCATATTCCAAAGGTCATTCCAGATCTAACACTGAGCAGACAGGCAGGAATGTCTGATTTGCCCGATTGTATTTTTTTAATTCATCCGATTTTATAAGTTAGCACAATAATGAAGAGGCTGCTTATACTTGGGGTAATAGTTTTATTTGGTGCACTAACATTGCATGCACAGGGTGAATTAGATAAACAACAAAAGGTTTTTTTTCGTAATGAGAAATCATTTGGTATCTTACTTAATACCGATGGAATAGGTGTCAGCTACCGCGAAGCCAAAAGAATTGATTTCCGGAATAAAACTCTGATTGAGTTTGATGCCGGTTCTCTTAGAAACCTTAAGGAATATAAGCAACCCAGTCAATGGAGCCAGGGCGGTAATTTCATTTTTGGCAAACTTAATTCAACTTTTTTCCTCAGGGCTGGTATCGGACATCAGCATGAACTTTTCAAGAAAGCCGATCTTGGTGGAATAGCTGTAAGATATTTCTATTCGGCCGGACCAGTTTTCGCGTTGTATAAACCTATTTATTACAAAGTAGTATATTTTCAACAGGTAAGTCCCACCGAATTCACTCCCTATTATAAAGAAGAAAAGTTCGATGCTTCAATGGCAATTCCACAGGATATTTACGGCAGAGCCTCCTTTTTGAAAGGACTAAACGAAACCAAAATAATGCCGGGTTTATATGCCAAGGCGGGATTTAATTTCGAATACAGTAAAGAAGACAAGATAATTCACGCCATAGAGATCGGAGGGCAGTTAAATGCATTTCCCAAAAAGATTCCAATTATGGCCGGTTCTGACAATAAATCAATGTTTTTTTCGCTTTTTGTGAGTTACAGGTTCGGAATGATATTAGACCCTCTTGATCCTGAATCCAATAAACTCTCAAATATCTTCAGGAGAAAAAAGATTAATTGATCTGTTTTAGCTCTTGACATTTCCAATGAAATTGCTATTTTTGTGATCAAATTTATTAACTATTTAACGATATAGAAATGTCAAAAATTAAAGTAGGTATCAACGGTTTTGGCAGGATCGGCCGACTGGCCTTCAGGGCTGCCATCAAGAGGAACGATATAGAAATTGTCGGAATCAACGATCTCCTCGAAGTGGAATATATTGCATATATGCTTAAATACGACACAGTTCATGGCAGGTTCGATGGTAAAGTTGAAGTTAAAGACGGAAAACTTGTTGTAAACGGACAGAGTATTCGCATTACAGCTGAGAAAGATCCTTCAACACTGAAATGGAATGAAGTTGGTGCTGAATATGTAATTGAGTCCACCGGTCTCTTTCTTACAAAAGAAAGCGCAATGGGTCATATCACAGCAGGTGCAAAACGTGTTGTAATGTCAGCTCCTTCAAAAGATGATACCCCTATGTTTGTAATGGGTGTTAACCATAATAAATACAAGTCAGATATGCAATTTGTATCAAATGCTTCCTGCACAACAAACTGTCTTGCTCCTGTTACAAAAGTACTACATGACAATTTTGGAATTATTGAAGGTCTTATGACAACCGTTCATTCAACCACAGCAACACAGAAAACAGTCGACGGTCCCTCTAAGAAGGACTGGAGAGGTGGTCGTGCAGCTGCCGGCAACATTATTCCATCATCTACAGGTGCCGCAAAAGCTGTAACAAAAGTAATCCCGGAACTGAAAGGAAAATTAACCGGTATGTCATTCAGAGTTCCAACTCTTAATGTATCAGTTGTTGACCTTACATGCCGTCTGGAAAAACCAGCCAGCTATGATGCAATTAAAACAGCAATGAAAGCTGCTGCTGATGGTCCGCTTAAAGGAATTCTCGGATATACCGAAGATGCTGTTGTTTCCAGCGACTTTATAGGTGATTCCCGTACATCTATCTTTGATGCCGGAGCAGGTATTTCTCTTAACGATAACTTTGTTAAGATTGTTGCATGGTACGATAATGAATGGGGATATTCATGCAAACTTCTTGACCTCATTGCTCATATGAACACAGTTAAATAATAATTTCAACTGTTGTATATATTGTAGGGACGTTGCATGCAACGTCCCTACATAAATGTTTTATCAGAAGGGACGTTGCATGCAACGTCCCTACCTGTTCTAAACTATCATATTTATTTCCAGCGGTATACCTGCCGTGTCGCGGTAATGTTCGCCAAGCTCCAGCATCCCTTCATCATCTTCTTCATAAAGCCATTTCATCTTAACCAGCTTTCCTGACCGTCCATAGCCGGTTAGCCTTTTCAGTATTTCATACAGATACTTTGAAGATCCGCTGTTTATATATTCAAGCTGAATGTTGACATCGAGCCCATTACTTTTTTCAAAATGCAATGTAATCCAGTCTTCAAGACGTCGGAAGATAAGTTCGGGATTTTCAGGGATGGATCGTCCGACCAGTTCAAGTTTATTCGCATCAGGATAATATACTATTCCCGGACAATTTTTTAACTCTTCCTGAATTACTAATTTTTCCATAATCTGACTATTTATTCATATCTTAAAGCTTCAATAGGATCAATATTAGCAGCTTTTACTGCCGGTGCATATCCTGAAACAACACCAACAATAAAACAGACAAAAACTCCTGTAAATACCCATATCCACGGAATAACAAAACTTGACTTTAGCATTGAAGAAACTGCATTTCCGATAAGTATACCGAGAATAATACCAAAAATACCGCCCAGCTGTCCAATCATTATCGATTCAAAAAGAAACTGGTATTTGATTGTCTGCGTTTTTGCTCCGATAGCTTTCCTTACCCCTATCTCACGTGTACGTTCAGTAACCGAAACAAGCATAATATTCATCAGACCTACGGCAGCTCCGAATAATGTAACAATACCAATTATTGTAGCAGCAAGTGTTACATATCTGATGTTCTTAAGAAGCATATTGACAATATTATCGCTTTTCGAAATATTGAAATCCGATTCATCCTTCGGATTAAGATTACGCACAATCCTGAAAACAGCTTCTGCTTCACCAGCCATAACATCAAGATTTACAGGATTAATTGGCATGATTGTAATATTGAATGTCATATTCGGACGAGAGAAGTACTGGCGGGCAGTTGTAATGGGCATAAAACAAACCCTGTCGGGATTACCGAAACCAGATCCCTTTGCCTTAAGAACTCCTGTGACCAGTAGCTTCATTCCGGCAACTGTGATCTCTTTTCCTAAAGGATCAATACCCGAGGCAAAAAGATCTTTCACAATATCCGATCCGATAATCACATAATGGCGTGCCATTTGCACTTCATCAGAGCTGAAATTTCTTCCTGTCTCGATCTCGTAACCAGCAACTGTGAGCTGATTCTCATCCACTCCCATAAGGCTAACATTTGGATTAGTTTTCTCTGATACCGTATTTAACAGTTGATAAGCCTGATGCATTGAAAGAAACTGACACAAAAGCTGCTTCTTTATACCGGCTTTTAAACTCTTCTGCCTCCCTGTAAGATATTCTTGAGAAGTTTTTTGTCCTGCTTCTATCATTGCCTACCTGAATATTCATTCCACGGGAAGTAATTGTGAATGAGTTTGCTCCCATCATTGTGAATTGATTTGTAAGGGACGATTTTATCGAATCAATCGCTGTAAGAATACCCACCAGTGCCATAATCCCAATAGCTATTATACAAATAGTGAGGATAGCCCTAACCTTGTTTGATTTTATTGCACGGAAAGAAATTTTTAGATTTTCCTTGAAAATGGCTATTTTTAATATACTCTTCTTCATCTGTATCGTCTCAAATCATCTTGAAAATAAAAAACTAAAATTACACTTTTTTTCCATCTTACAGAAAACTGAAATCGTAAAAGAGAAGAATTCAGAAATATCTGCAAATTCCTTTATCCTTTTTTACATTTTACAATAAAGCGGAGATTTCGAATTCCGAGTCCCTGTACATATTTGCGCACAAGGATTTAGGACTACAGTAAATCAAAAAATATTCCGAATACTTGTAATGGAGCTCCCTCGCTGGCGCTCGGGATGACACCGTAAATAGATGGCTAGTGAGTGAAGAAGTGGCGATTCGCCGATGAGTCAATTTGCTAATCACTTGCGAATCGCCACTTCTTCACTTATGACCCCCACATTTAATGTCATCCCTAGCGCCAGCGGAGGGATCTCCTACTCATTACTAATAACTTACTAACTCCTGTTTATTAATATTCATATAAAAATAATTACTCTTTTAGTTGCATAACTAATCTATTCGTTGTAATTTTGGTAGTATTGTTCAGGTTTAATGTTTTCGAAAAAGGTTTGGTCCTTTCAGAGACATTGCATTCAACGTTTATTTTGCTACAAAAAAGAACAATTGAACAATCGAACAAACGAAATAAGAATTGTGAATTAAAAATCAGGATATGAGAGAATTAACAAGAGCTGAAGAGGAAGTTATGCAGGTTTTATGGAAGATTAAAAAAGGATTTGTCAAAGAAATACTGGAACATTTTGATGAACCAAAACCTGCATATAATACTGTAAGTACAATTGTAAGAATCTTACAGGATAAAGGCTTTGTTTCTCACAAAGCCTACGGAAGGACACACGAATACTTTCCGGTTGTTACTAAAAGCGATTATTCAAAAACGCATCTCAGTACATTTGTAAATGACTATTTCTCCAATTCTTTTGAGAAGATGGTTAGTTTCTTTGCTAAAGAAAAAAGGATTTCCATAAAAGAGATGGAGGAGATAATGAAAATAATGGAGGGAGAAGTTAAAAAACAAAAAACAAAATAATGAACACAGTATTTATATATATTGTAAAAGTAGCTGTTTACATGATTGCCTTTTACTTCGTATATTCAATAATGTTGAGCAGAGATACATTATATGGACGCAACAGGGCCTTTATACTTCTTTCCTTAGCATCAGCACTGATTTTACCTCTCATCACATTACAAACGATCAAACCTTTGAATATTCAGTTATTTGGTAAGTTCCTCTCTGAAGTCTTTATTACAGCCAATTCGGATCCGACAAAAGTATTGAAATCAGGTTCATCAACCGGAAGCTTGCTTCAAACAATCTTTTCAATTTATAAGATAGGTGTGATAGTTTTTGTAATCAAATTGTCAATTGACCTTCTAAATCTCATTGTTCTGATTGTCAGGCATAAGAACAAAGGAAGCAGGATTATCAGATTTCATGGATTTAACACCTCCGGTTTTTCAGCAATGGGATATATTTTTATCAATACGAGGCTGAGTCCGGAAGAAGCCGGTGAGATTGTGAGGCACGAACAGAACCATTTGAAACAGAATCATTTCATCGATATCATCTTTATTGAATTAGTAAAATCATTTCAATGGTTCAATCCGGTTGTCTACCTGTTCAACAGATCGCTGAGGGCTATTCATGAGTATCAGGCCGATCAGGAATGTTTAAGTTCAGGTATGCCGGTTGTAAACTATCAAAGTCTGTTGTTGAACCAGGTTTTTAAATCAAGAGCATTCAATCTGACAAACAGTTTTTCAAATCCTTCACTTATCAGAAAGAGGATGATAATGATGACAAAAAAACGCACATCAGCTCTGGCAAGTATAAAGATGCTCATAGTCATTCCGGTTTTAGCAATCGTGTTTTTAGCTATTTCGGCATCAAAATCCGAATCGATCCCACCTCCCCCACCTCCGCCTCCTCCGCAATCAACAGGGTTAAACGAAAATATAAAGATTGCAACGGAAGAATCAGTTGACGATACAGGGCCTTCTCCGTATGTCGTCGTAGAACAGATGCCAATGTTCCCTGGCGGAGATCCTGCACTTCTGAAGTACATTGGGGCAAATACAAATTATCCTGCGATTGCCAAGGAAAATAACATCCAGGGTAAAGTTATTATAAGGTTTTGCGTAACTGAAACAGGGAGCATAAGCAGGATAAGCGTCCTAAAGGGTGTTGACCCCGAGCTTGATGATGAGGCGATCAGGGTAGTTAAGACACTTCCGGCATTTAAACCCGGAAGACAGGGAGGGAAACCAGTTCCGGTCTGGTATATGGTGCCAATCACTTTTACCCTGAAATAATTCTGTATTTATAAGTAATAGTAGAAAAATGGTCCGAAAATGGATCATTTTTTTATTTAATTAACTTTTTAGTTGCATAACTAATTATTTCGTTGTATATTTGTTTTGATATTAATAACAGAAATGCCTGACATCTTTTAAACCGAAATAAATAATAGTTATGAAAACTGAAAACAATTCCCGACTGATGGTAAATCTGAAACTATTTTTGGTTTTACCTGTAATCTTTCTTGTCCTTGTTATGTGCTACTCATGTGCAGCAAAAAAGAGAACTGCCAAAGTCCAGACTGAAATTGCTCCTCCACCACCGCCCCCACCACCGCCACCTTATACAAAGGATGAGAGAAAGGTGGTAAAGGAAGATATGACTGATGCTGCAGATACGCCATTTGTTGTTGTTGAAGAAATGCCAATGTTCCCAGGCGGTGACAGTACTCTTCTGGCGTATATAAGCCAGAACACCAGGTATCCGGAAACCGCAAAGAAGAATAATATTCAGGGAAAGGTAATCTTAAGATTTTGCGTAACGTCAAAGGGAACTGTCGACCGTGTAAGTGTCCTCAGGGGAGTTGATCCTGAGATTGACGCAGAGGCCATAAGAGTTGCCAGTTCACTTCCTGCCTTCAAACCCGGGAAACAGGGAGGGAAACCAGTTTCTGTATGGTATATGATTCCTGTATCATTTACCTTAAGATAAATAGTTCCCAAACCATAAAACAAATAGCCATGAAAACTAAAACAAAATCTGGAATATCGGTAGATCTTAAGATATTTATGATGATACCGTTAATTGCATTAGCAATAATTTCATTTTCCTCATGTGGAAATAAGACCTCAGAGACTACTATTCCTTCAATCGCACCACCTCCTCCACCTCCACCTCCCGTAACGTCAGTCGACTCCGTTTATGCTTCTGTAGATGTAAGACCCATGTTCCCTGGAGGCGATATGGCATTACTCAGGTATATTGGCGACAGTACGCGCTATCCTAAAGAAGCCAAAATCAAGGCTATCCAGGGCAAAGTAATCACCCGGTTTAAGGTAAATGCTGACGGAACTGTATCTGATGTCACTGTATTAAAAGGAGTGGATCCTTTGCTTGACCATGAAGCTGCAAGGGTAGTGGCTACACTGCCGAAATTCACTCCGGGTATTCTGAATGGCAAAAATGTACCCGTATGGTATGTGGTGCCGATCACGTTCGCCCTTAAATAAACATTTAATTTGTTGCTGTTACAGGGACCGGTACTGACCGGTCCCTTACTGTTTTATGGAATTAACTGTCTGTAGTGACCGGTCGGGACCGGTCACTACATTTTTATTTTAATGTAATTCAAATTATCTAAATTTGTGCGCTGCAATTTTAGTATTATGAATCTTGAAGAACGAATAAAATCATTTGCATTGTTAGGGGAACTCCTCCGGAATTCTCTGAATGGCAGTCAGACGACAAATGTAGGGAACGGTCGTAACCATACAGGGAATGGTCGCGACCGTTCCCTACTGGATAGATTGATTGACGATCAGCATAACCACAACCCCTGGTTCACTCCTGAAAATGTAAGACAGGCTGTACACAATATAGCCGAAGAACTTACTGAGGATAATCTTATCAGATGGACAGGCATGTACCCGGAAATCAAAGAACAAAGAAAACCGTCAAAGGTCGGTGTAATAATGGCTGGAAACATTCCCCTGGTTGGCTTTCACGACTTTCTTTCCGTATTGATAACAGGTAATAAACTTATAGCAAAGACAAGTTCAAAAGATTATGAACTAATAGTTTACATAAGCAATATCCTTTGCTCCATCAACCCTGGATTCAAAGATTATATTGAATTTACAGAAGGCACCATAGCAAACTTTGATGCTGTGATTGCGACCGGAAGTGAAAACAGTTCAAGATACTTTGAATATTATTTTGGCAGGTATCCTAACATAATACGCAGGAACAGAAACAGTATAGCGATAATTGAAGGAGATGAGACTGACGACGAAATGGAACGACTGGGAACGGATATCTTTTCTTACTTCGGACTTGGATGCAGAAATGTTTCAAAGTTATTTTTCCCGGCCGGATATGACTTCAAACCAATTCTAAAGCACTGGGGAAATTTTGAGCAAGTTATCAGACATCAGAAATATTCAAATAATTACGATTTCAATAAAGCTGTTTTCATTGTAAACAAAGAAGATTTTTACGATGCTGGTCATTTTATTTTGAAAGAAGACACCAGAGTATCATCCCCGGTCTCAGTGCTCTACTATGAGTATTATGAATCTCAGACTTCTCTGAAACAGCTGACTGAATCCCTGAAAGAAAAAATACAATGTATAGTTGGAAGACAGTACATTCCCTTTGGCAAAGCACAGTCGCCGCACCTGTGGGATTATGCCGACGGAATAGATACAATTGAATTTCTTCTAAAAAAAAATATAGCAGGAATATTGTAATCTAAAATATATTATATTGCACCCATCGAATTAATACATATTATGGTATACAAATTTGTAGTGTTATCAGATGAAGATGAGTCGTTTGTAAGGGAATTTGAATTTCTGGACACGCATACACTTATGGATTTTCATAACCAGATTCAGGATGAATTAGAGTTTGATAAATCTCAGATGGCTTCATTTTTTATGGCAACAGACAATTGGGAAAAGGAGGAAGAATTTACTCTTTTCGATATGGGGACAGGTTCTTCTACAATGGAAGTTGGCGTTCTGGAAGATATTATTTTCCGGAAAAATCAGAAATTACTCTATGTTTTCGATTTTTTTAATGAAAGATCACTGTTTGTTGAATATACCGGAGAGGTAAAGGAGATTGAAGGACGTGAATATCCATCCTGTACAAATTCCAAGGGAATCCCTCCCAAACAGGTTGTTTTCGGTGGAACTACCCGCAAACTTTACAACAATATTGTTGTTTCCGATGATGAAGATGAGGATGAACCTGAAGTTGATGAGCTCTTCCTTGGAGGAGAAGATGAAGAAACTCTTCCCGATTTCGAAAATATAGAAAATCTGAACGAGGACGAAGAATAGTCTTCTTCCGGATTATATTCCGATGAAAAACTTCCTGATAGTTTTGCTTGGTCCGACCGGAGTTGGTAAAACTGATATTTCTATCGATATAGCTGTTCATTTCAACTGTGAAATAATATCTGCCGATTCCAGACAATTCTTCAGTGAGATGAGGATAGGGACTGCGGTACCGGATGAACATCAGCTCAGGAAAGTCAAACATCATTTTACCAGCTTCTTATCAGTTAAAGACTATTACAGCTCAAGTCAGTTCGAAAGAGATGTCCTGAAACTTCTTCCGGAGCTCTTTTCTGAAAATAATATCGTTATAATGTCAGGCGGCTCCGGAATGTATATTGATGCTGTATGTAAAGGTATTGATGACATCCCTGATGTGGATCCGGCCATCAGAGAAAAATACATAGCCAGATACAAGAATGAAGGAATTGAAGGATTAAGAGAAACCTTGAGAATTTTAGATCCTGAACATTATGCAATTGTTGACAGGAATAATCAAAAAAGGATAATCAGGGCCCTGGAGATTTGTGAAACCTCAGGCAGACCATATTCTTCTTTCCTTAAAAAACAAAAAAGAGAAAGAGATTTCGGAATTATTAAAATCGGACTTGAGAGAAACCGCGATGATCTCTATAGCAGGATTAATTCCAGGGTTGATGATATGATAAAAAACGGCCTGGAAGATGAAGTAAAAGGGCTTATTGGACACAGGAACCTGAATGCTTTAAACAGCGTCGGTTATAAAGAATTTTATGATTATTTTGATGGGAAAACATCAAAAGAAAAAGCTATAGAACTTATAAAAAGAAACAGTCGCAGGTATGCAAAACGGCAACTGACATGGTGGGGAAAGGATAAGGAGATAAAATGGTTTAAGCCGGAACCTGTTAAGGATATTATCATTTATCTTGAAAACTTAATTGATCTCTAGAATTTCTTCTCTGTGTAACTCTGTGCTTCTCAGTGTAACTCTGTGTAAGTTCATTTTTTTTATTACACAGAGAACCACAGAGTAGCACAGAGCGGCACAGAGCATATATCTGGACATGCCTCAGATCAGTCTTTTAAGTTTCCTGATTGTCCCTGCAGGATCGGTCGAATTAAAAACCGAATTGCCTGCAACCAGCACATTAACACCTGATTCAACCAGTTTTGAAGCGTTTTTTGTATCAATCCCTCCATCCACTTCAATTAAAACATTATAGCCACCTTCATCAATCATTCTTCGGAGCTCTGTGATTTTATTATAACTCTCCATTATAAACGATTGTGCGCCGAAACCAGGATTAACTGTCATTATCAAAACCATATCGAGAAAAGGCAGTATATTTTTCAGTAGCAAAACAGGAGTATGGGGGTTTAAAGCCACACAGGCTTTCATTCCAAGGTTATGTATTTCTGTGACAGTACGATTTAAATGAGTGCATGCTTCATACTGGACTGTCAGACTATTGGCACCGGCAGCACAGAATCTCTCAAGGTAGCGATCGGGGTCGACAATCATAAGGTGTACATCGAGAGGTTTTAACGCAATTTTTTTCACAGCTTCCATAACAGGAAATCCGAAAGAAATATTCGGTACGAAAACGCCATCCATAATATCGAGATGAACCCAGTCAGCTTCACTTCTGTTTACAACAGTGACATCTTTTTCGAGATTATTAAAATCGGCAGCTAATAGCGATAGAGATACGAGGTGGTCCATTTAAGAATATTTTGGACAAATATAGAAACAAATTGTTATCCAAGGTACGACTTCAGTATTCTGCACCGGGTTGTAAACTGGATCCTTTTAATGGCTTTTTCCTTTATTTGTCTGACCCTTTCGCGGGTCAGACTCAGCTCCTCACCTATCTCCTCGAGTGTATAAGGATGCTTCATTCCTAACCCGAAATATAATTTTAAAACCTTGGATTCGCGTGGTGAGAGAGTACTCAGGGCCCTCTCTATTTCATATGCAAGTGATTCGTTTATAAGATTTTTATCAGGACTCGGAGTATCAGCACTCTGCAGAACGTCATACATATTGTTATCCTCCTCTGCACTAATGGGAGCATCCATGCTGACGGTCCGTCCATTTGTTTTCAACGCATCTTTCACTTCTTCAGGAATCATCTCGAGTATCTCAGCAATCTCCTGTGATGAAGGTTCCCTTTCATATTCCTGTTCAAGGCGTGCGAAAGCTCTGTTGATCCTGTTTATCGATCCTATCTTATTGACCGGGAGCCTTACAATCCTGGCCTGTTCGGCAAGAGCCTGAAGAATGGCCTGACGAATCCACCATACGGCATAAGAGATGAATTTAAAACCTCTTGTTTCATCAAAACGCTGTGCAGCTTTCATCAAACCAAGATTACCCTCATTAATAAGGTCAGGCAGACTCATTCCCTGGTTTTGATACTGTTTTGCTACTGAAACAACGAAACGCAGATTGGCTTTGACAAGTTTTCTCAAAGCTTCAGTCTCACCAGATTTTATTCTTCTGGCAAGGATAACTTCCTCTTCAGGCGAAATAAGATCAACCCTTCCAATCTCCTGGAGATATTTATCCAGCGATGGAGTGTCACGGTTAGTAACCTGTTTAGTTATCTTTAACTGACGCATTTACAGGCCAGATTTTAGTTCTTCAAAGAATATTCAGGCAATAGGTACTACAATTTTAGTAAAAAAAAGCTACTATACAATATATTATATTAATTATTTTTTGTTGAATAATAGTTTTTTAGTAAATTGCAGAATTATTTTACATACTGAATATCAAACTATTAATTGTTTTGATAAAGTCCGTTGCATTTTTGACAGCATTAATTAGGAAATATTTAAGCAATTTTTTTTAATATTGCAGCGGTTTTAGGATATGTGAAGTTGTTAAAGCATAATCCATCGGGTTCATTTTCATTTCTTGGCCCGTGTTTCCAAAAAAATCATTACGATCTCTTATATTCCATTTATCATTAAAATATGTACGACATTCTTGAGTTAAGTAAGAAGCTGCTTCCTGAATTAAAGGATATTGCAAAAGAACTTAATATTAAAAAAGCAGAAACGTTAAAAAAACAGGATTTGATATACAAAATCCTTGATCAGCAGGCAATTGAAGTTATTGAAATCAAAATTCCGCCGGATACGGAAAAGGAGGATTCTCAAGCTTCAACTGAAGCTAATAATTTGGATTCTGATTCCGGTGCCAGGAGAGGAAAAAGGCCCAGGACTCTAAAACCTGTTGTCAACAGAACAATCGAATCTGTTATGTCGGTTTCACCCGATGGTGTTAAGAGGCCGGAACCCCGTCAGGGAGAATGGCAGGAACAGGTGAAAAAAACAGAAAAACCTGACGAAAAAGCTGATCAGTTTAAAAAGCCGGAACAGTTACGCGATAATAGAAAGGCCCCAAAATGGAGAACTGATCAAAAACTTGAAGAAAGGAATGAAAGAAAGGAAAGATATAACATTCCAACTCCGGTTAAATTTGAGAAAAGCAGTACCGAACCTGTCCCAGAACCTGTTATAGATAATTCAATTCCGGCTCTGAATGTGGATATTCCCCAGGAAGATAATAAACCTGCTAACGACGCTTATTTCGATGAGATAATAGTTGATATGCCGGTAAAGGAGGTTGTTCAGGATATTATACCTCAAAAGGAAGAGAAGAAAGAAAGACCTTATGATTTTGAAGGCATAATATATAACACAGGCGTTCTCGAGATTATGCCTGATGGTTACGGATTTCTGAGATCTCCTGACTATAACTATCTGAACTCACCCGATGATATTTATGTATCACAATCCCAGATAAAACTATTCGGTCTTAAAACAGGAGATACTATCAAAGGATCAATACGTCCGCCCAAGGAAGGTGAAAAATATTTCCCTCTCATTAAAGTCGATGAGATCAATGGAAGAAGTCCCGATTTTATTAGGGACAGAGTTCCATTCGATTTTCTCACTCCTCTTTTTCCTGATGAGAAATTCACTCTCTGCCAGCCCGGTGAGGGATCACTGTCAGTGAGAGTAATAGATATGTTTACTCCTATTGGAAAAGGACAGCGGGGTTTAATTGTGGCTCAACCTAAGACCGGTAAAACAATTCTTCTTCAGGAAATTGCCAATGCAATTGCGAAATATCATCCGGAAGTTTACCTTATGATATTACTTATTGATGAAAGGCCTGAAGAGGTTACCGATATGGCCAGAAATGTGAAGGCAGAAGTTATTGCATCAACTTTTGATGAGCCTGCTGAACGCCATTGTCGTGTTGCCAATATCGTGCTCGAAAAGGCAAAAAGACTTGTTGAATGTGGTCATGATGTTGTTATTCTTCTTGATTCGATAACAAGGCTGGCGAGAGCTTTCAATACAACAGCTCCTGCATCCGGAAAAGTACTATCCGGAGGTGTGGATTCTAATGCTCTGCATAAACCAAAGAGGTTTTTTGGAGCTGCACGTAATATTGAAAACGGAGGGTCACTTACTATTCTTGCGACTGCCCTTACTGAAACCGGATCAAAAATGGATGATGTTATCTTTGAAGAGTTTAAAGGAACGGGCAACATGGAATTGCAGCTCGACCGCAAACTTTCTAACAGAAGAATATTCCCATCTATTGATATACCTGCATCCAGCACACGGCGAGAGGATCTGCTTCTGAATAAGAACATCCTTCAAAAGATATGGGTTCTGCGTAATTTCCTTACTGATATGAATTCAGTTGAAGCAATGGAATTTCTCCGCGACAGGCTACTTCAGGCTAAATCGAATGAGGAATTTCTGATTTCTATGAACGGAGGATAACATGAGGAAAATTTTTATACTTTTGCACCGGAATTTCTAACATACTTTTAAATCAAATATAAATATACAATGGGAACAAAAAAATTTATAACATGCGACGGCAATCAGGCCGCAGCGCATGTTGCATATATGTTTAGCGAAGTAGCTTGCATATATCCTATAACACCATCTTCCACAATGGCAGAATTTGTTGACGAATGGTCTGCCAACGGTTAAAGAACATTTTTGGGGAACAGGTAAAAGTTGTCGAAATGCAGTCTGAAGCAGGTGCTGCAGGTGCATTGCACGGTGCTTTACAGACAGGAGCACTGTGTTCAACATTTACATGTTCACAGGGTTTGCTTCTTATGATCCCTAATATGTACAAGATAGCGGGAGAACTTCTTCCGGGAGTTTTCCATGTTAGTGCCCGTGCTGTTGCAGCACATGCTCTTTCAATCTTTGGTGATCACAGTGATATTTATGCTACACGTCAGACTGGTTTTGCAATGCTGGCAAGCGGAAGTGTTCAGGAAATAATGGACCTTGCAGGTGTTGCTCATCTTTCAGCAATCAAATCAAGGATTCCTTTCCTGCATTTCTTCGATGGTTTCCGTTCATCAGCATGAAGTTCAGAAGATTGAAGTATCTTGAAATGGAAGACCTTAAAAAACTTATTGATATTGAAGCTCTGACAAAATTCCGTCAGAATGCTCTGAATCCTGAACATCCTGTAACCAGAGGAACAGCACAGAATCCCGATATTTTCTTCCAGGCAAAAGAGGCAATAAATAAGTTCTATGAACCTATTCCTGATATGGTTAATTCCTACATGGATGAAATAACAAAATTAACCGGAAGAGAATATAATCCTTTTAACTATTATGGAGCACCTGATGCTGAAAATATTATTATTGCAATGGGTTCAGTAACCGAAACTACCAAGGAAACAATCGATTATCTACGGGCAAAAGGTGAAAAAGTTGGACTGATAACGTGTACATCTTTACCGTCCCTTCTCTGCAAAATATTTCTTTAATGTATTCCCAAAATCTGTAAAGAAAATTACCGTTCTCGACAGGACAAAAGAACCAGGTGCAAATGGAGAACCTCTTTATCTTGATATTAAAGAGATGTTTTATGACAGACAGGAAAGACCTCTGATTGTTGGTGGCCGTTATGGTCTGAGCTCAAAAGATACCACACCGAGCATGATTCTTTCAGTTTTCGAGAATATGAAACTCAAAGAACCTAAAAACCAGTTCACAGTTGGTATTGTCGATGATGTTACATTCAAATCACTTCCGGTACTTCCTGAAATACATGTTGCCCTTCCAGGTACATATTCAGCCAAATTCTATGGACTAGGATCAGATGGTACAGTTGGTGCAAATAAGAACTCTATCAAAATCATTGGTGATACAACTGATAAATATTGCCAGGCATATTTTGCTTACGACTCAAAAAAATCAGGCGGTATAACAACATCACACCTTCGTTTTGGTGATAAACCGATCCGTTCACCCTACCTTGTCAATACTCCTGACTTTGTTGCCTGTCATGTTCCATCATACCTCGATAAGTATGATATGCTTAAAGGATTGAAGAAAGACGGAACATTCCTTCTGAACTCCATCTGGGATGCAGAAGAAACAAAAAAAGATCTTCCTGATCATATGAAGAAATATATGGCTGAAAACCATATTAACTTCTACATTATCAATGCAACTCTTATTGCAGAAGAACTTGGACTTGGGACACCGTACCAATACTATTATGCAGGCTGCTTTCTTTAAAGTTGCCAACGTGATTCCTTATGAAAAAGCTGAATCAGAAATGAAAAAGGCAATTTATAAAAGTTATGGCAAAAAAGGTGAAGATGTTGTAAAAATGAATAATGCTGCTGTTGATAAAGGAGGTGCATGTTGAAAAAATTGAAATTCCGGCTGAATGGGCTAATCTAAAAGTCAGTCAAAAGCTGTTGATACACGCGATATTCCGGAATTCATCCGTGAGGTAATGGAACCAATTAACTGTATGAAAGGTGATGATCTTCCGGTAAGCGCATTCACAGGCAGAGAAGATGGAACTTTCCCATCAGGTACTTCACAGTATGAAAAACGTGGTATTGCAGTTAATGTTCCTGAATGGCAGCCAAAAGAATGTATCCAGTGTAACCAGTGTTCGTATGTTTGTCCTCACGCATCAATCCGTCCTTTCCTGTTAACAGATGAAGAATTGAAAAATGCTCCTGAAGGAACAAAAACTATCAAAGGAATTCCCGGAGCTCTTAAAGCATACAATTTCAAGATACAGGTAAGTGTTCTCGACTGTACCGGTTGCGGCAACTGTGCTGATGTTTGTCCTTCAAAGAACAAAGCACTTATAATGAAACCTCTTGAAACACAACTTGAAGAGATTGCACGCTGGACTTACATGCATGAAAAAGTAGGTTATAAAGATACTGTTGTTGATAAATTTGTTAATGTTAAGAACAGCCAGTTTGCTCAACCACTTTTTGAATTCTCAGGTGCATGTGCAGGTTGCGGTGAAACACCATATATCAAATCAATAACACAGCTTTTTGGTGACAGGATGATTGTTTCAAATGCAACAGGATGTTCTTCAATTTATGGCGGTTCAGCTCCTTCAACTCCTTATACCCATAATAAAAATGGCCATGGACCTGCATGGGCAAATTCACTATTTGAAGATAATGCTGAATATGGACTTGGGTTTGTCACTTGGTGCCAATAAACTCAGAGACCGTATTGCACTACGCATGAATGCAGCACTTACAGATGGATCGGTAAGCGCAGAAACAAAAGTCGTATTTGAAGAATGGCTGAAAGGAAAGGATAATGCCGAAGCTTCAAGAAGCAGCATCTGCAAAAGTTATTGAAGCATGCGGCAAAGATAAATCAGAGGTTGCAAAAGAAATCTTAAGTCTTAAACAATACCTGGTCAAAAAATCTCATTGGATCTTTGGTGGTGACGGATGGGCTTATGATATCGGTTATGGAGGACTCGATCATGTTATTGCTTCAGGAGAAGATGTAAATATTCTTGTTCTTGATACTGAAGTATATTCAAATACCGGAGGTCAGGCATCAAAATCAACTCCTGCAGGAGCTGTTGCAAAATTTGCTGCTTCAGGTAAAAAAATCCGTAAGAAAGATCTTGGTATGATGGCAATGAGCTATGGTTATGTTTATGTTGCACAGGTTGCAATGGGATCAAACAATGCACAGTACTTCAAAGCTATAAAAGAAGCTGAAGCATACCCTGGACCATCACTTATCATTGCTTATTCACCATGTATTAATCATGGTCTGAGAGACGGTATGGGCAAAACCCAGCTTGAAACAAAACATGCAGTTGAAGCAGGTTACTGGCATCTTTACAGGTTTAATCCTCTTCTTGAAGCTGAAGGAAAGAATCCATTCACACTCGATTCAAAAGAACCTGACTGGACAAAATTCCAGGATTTCCTGAAGTCAGAAGTACGTTATACTTCGCTCATGAAAGCATTCCCCGGTGAAGCTGATAGTACTTTTCAAAGCTGCCGAAGAGAATGCAAAATGGAGGTACAAATCCTATCAGCGAATGGCTGCAATGGAATTTGCAGCTGCTGAACACGGAACCAAAAACAGAATAATAAAGTTTGAAATATAAAAAGCCATCCTCAGGGGTGGCTTTTTTGTTGACGCAGGGCTCAGGGCCCACGGATAGCGCGGATTTGCAATCCGTGCTTAAAGTATTTGTGGTACCGATTGCAAATCGGCGCCAGCAAAGCGCAGGAAAAGCAAACCTGTGCTCCGTGCTCTGTGCAATTTTAAATAATATTTGTACTTTTGTGCCTTGTTAATAAATATGGGCAGGATAATCGGAATAGATTACGGATAAAAAAGGATCGGTCTTGGCAGTAACAGATCCTCTGCAGATATTTGCATCACCTCTTACTACAGTAAGTCCCGCAGGAATTTGACAATCTTTATTAATGAACTTATCTTAAAACCGAAGAAATTGATGCATTTGTAATCGGATATCCTGTACAGATGAACAACCAGCCAAGCGAATCTGTTACTTACATCAATCCGTTTATTAAAAAACTGAAAAAAGAATATCCTGAGATACACATATCTATCTTGCTGATGAAAGATTTACATCACAAATGGCTGTCAGGACAATGATCGATGGAGGAGTGAAAAAGAAAGACAGGCAGGATAAATCGATGGTTGACAAAATAAGCGCTTCTATTATTCTTCAGTCTTTCCTTGACAACAGATCACACAAAACAGAAAATTATAAATAGAAATGATTTATCCAATTGTTGTATACGGACATCCGATACTGAGAAAAGTCGCAGAAGAGATCGATGAAAGATTATCCGGCGCTCAATCAATTGATTTCCGATCTTTTTGAGACAATGTATCATTCTGAAGGACTGGGTCTTGCAGCACCTCAGATTGGAAAATCAATCAGGATATTTGTGATCGACGGGACACCTGCAGCAGAAGATGAACCTTCACTTGCTGACTTTAAAAAAGCATTTATAAATGCTCATATTACTGAAAGATGCAGGTGAACTGCATACCAATGAATGAAGGATGTTTAAGCATTCCGAATCTAAGGGAAGAAGTAATGCGCGAATCACATATCCGGATCAATTATTACGATGAAAACTGGGAGTATCATGATGAGGTATTTGACGGGTATAAAGCAAGGATTATCCAGCATGAATATGATCATCTCGACGGCATACTGTTTCACAGATAAAGTCAGTCCACTCAGAAGAAGACTTCTTAAAGGCAAACTCACCGCGATCAGCAAAGGTAAGTTTGAGGCTGATTATAAGACTATTCTTCCGGGTCAGAAGATAAAATAAAAATGTAGGGATCAGTCGCGACTGTTCCCTACATAAATACTAACAAACCTTACATAATGAAATTAATCCATTACAAACACGGCTCCTTAATCTATGTTCTGGTTGTAATGCAATTATTTTTATTAACTTCCTGTAATACAAATTCATACAGTTCAAAAAACAGAGACGGGGCAATTGGTTTTATGGAATTCTATCTTGACATGGACTATTCAACAGTAAAAAACAGATTGGATTCGTTACTTGACATCAATGTTTTGCATTATTTTAAAACTACAGATGTGGTTGGGACCACACAAAAGAACTTATACTATGATTTTTCAGAAATTAGTCCTGTTCTATGTGCAAAAGTTAATCTTAGAGGCAGTTATATCGTTGATGAAAGACTTACCAGTATTCAATTAACTCTGTGCACCAGGTCGGATTTAGCAGAACCTGTGTTTTCGTACAATTGCAGCCTGACAGAACTTAATAAACTTTTTGAATCCTATAAAGAAAAATATGGGAAACCCAAAGTACTTGTTCAGGGAGAAAAATATGAGTGGCTGGCAAAAAGATTATCAAATATGTATCTCCCGGGTCCAAAGGGAAGATGGCTGTTGGATAAGATATATTATTGGGAGAAGGGAAACTTTATAATATATTTTGATTTTGGGTATCCGGAAAATTTAACCTACTCTGATAACCCGACTAAAAAATCTGATGTTCCCGGATTGCATGACTCGACCAGTGCTCCAATAATTTACTATGACTTTACCCAGGACTATATAGATATATTACTTGCGAAAGCAGGCAAAATAAATAAATAACAATTTAAACTTCTTCGCAACTTTTGTCACTCCCCGCTTTCTGCGCCGGTCTGTGGATTAACCTTAACCTTAACCTTAACCTTAACCTTAATTTTTGGCTCGCTCCAAACTTTTTTCTTAACTTTATACAGTCTCATTTGCTGCGGACTGTGCTACACAAAGAAATTCCGTTTCTTCGTATTGGCCTGCCGTTGTGTGCCGGTATAATTTCAGGTCTGTATATCAATCCCGATACTGCTTTCCTGGTGATTGCTTCTATTATCATTTTTTCAGGGTTTTCATTCAGCTTGATTTTTAATAAATATCTGACTAATCAGATATATGGCTATACTCTGACAATTTCGCTTTTTACCGGTGGTCTGCTTCTCTATACAAATGAAAAATGCAGAATATCAACACTTGAACCAAAAGAGACCTTTTTTACATGCACATTATCTGACTATCCTGAAGCAAAAACAAACAGTCTTATGTTAGAAGTGAAACTTAACGGAATAATCAAAGGAAATAAAACGCTTCCTGTTAAAGGATCAATAATACTGTACAATAAAAAAGATCTCACGGCAGGTTCATTCCTGCCAGGCGATATAATGGTAATTAAATGTACACCTCTCGAAATATCAAACAGAGCTAATCCATATGAATTTGATTACAAATTCTATATGGAGAACCAGGGTATCGGATATT
Source organism: uncultured Bacteroidales bacterium (assembly GCA_963725785.1). Taxonomy (GTDB): domain Bacteria; phylum Bacteroidota; class Bacteroidia; order Bacteroidales; family VadinHA17; genus LD21. The sequence continues at coordinate 205,167 of CAVRZV010000014.1, forward strand.
ATGCATTTACCAGTAACCGCGATATTATCACGCACATTGTTCCTGCCCGCAGAAAACTAATTCACAGCTCATTGATTATCAGGGAGAAATTGATCAATATGTATAAAGAACGTGGACTCAGTGGGGAAAGACTCGCGCTGGCAGCTGCTATTACACTTGGTCAGAAAAATATGCTTGACCCTGAACAAAAACAGAACTTCATCAAGGCTGGCGTAATGCACATAATGGCTGTTTCAGGCCTCCATGCAGTAATACTTAGTTTGTTTATTTTCAACTTGCTCTTCTTTCTGAAAGGAAGATTTAACTTTCTCAGGATAATAATCGCAATTGCTATTCTGTGGGCCTTTGCCTTCGTAACGGGACTCACTCCATCCGTACTCAGAGCCACACTGATGTTTACATTCCTTCAGGCAGGGAACCTGATGAAAAGGCCCGTAAACGGAGTAAATTCAGTACTGGCATCTGCATTTGTTCTTATCTTGCTGAGACCATCAGTAATATTCGATGCCGGATTTCTTCTTTCATATTCAGCTGTTATTTATATAATCTGCTTTTACAGGGATTTGTATAATGTTTTTCAATTTAAAAACTGGTTCACAGATAAAATCTGGCAATCGGCTACAGTAACAATAGTTGCCCAGGCAGGTACACTTCCTCTGACAATAATGCTTTTTAACAGGTTCCCGACATATTTCATTCTTACTAATATAATTATTGTTCCACTATCTAACCTGCTGATTATCATAGGGTGTCTTGTCCCACTGTTTTTTCCTGTCAGGCTTCTTTCAGAATTTCTTGTTTTATTGCTAAACAGGGTAACAGGAATAACCGAATTGCTAACTGCTCAAGCCGCTTCACTTCCATACGCAACAATCGATAATATAGGAATGACAACGGTTGAATGCTTTCTGCTAACTGGAATAATATTCCTCTTTAGTTGGCTGATACTGAAGAAAAAAGCATTCCATGTCTTTTATCTTTTTCTTATAATGAGCCTTTTTATTTTGGCCCGTACAGTAAGGGATATTTCTTCACGAACAACAAATGATTTAATAATTTATAATACGCCAGGTTCTGCGACTATCGGAATTAAAACAGGCAATATATTAAATCTCTACTCCGACACGACACTGATCAAGCCAGAAGTAATAAAACATAGCGCATCACTTGGACTAAGGATTAATCCGACCCGACTGGTGAACAGCTGCTATTCCATAAGGGCGGGCACGAAAAAGATTCTGATCACGAATATCCTCACCAGAAACATGGTACAGAAATACTTGCCCGATATTGTAATTCTTACTGGTTCAAAACCGGATATCGAAAATAATACAGCTTTCGTGCATACTCCGGAAATAATAATTATTTCAGCCAAAGCATCTCCAGGATATCGTATTCCAAAACAGGTTGTCGTTACAGGAATTGATTCAATACATTTTGTACGCAAATCGGGAGCATTTATCAAAAGGCTATAAAAGGTTATAAATAAATGTCGCAAAAAACTTGAGTATTAAGGGATTTATCTCTTATTTTGTCATGTTTTTTTAAAAATTTTTTAATGAGAATAATAATTGCCGGAGCAGGCGAAGTTGGGACGCATCTTGCAAAGATGCTATCAAATGAAAATCATGAGATTATTCTTATCGATTCGGAAGGGACACATCTGAAGCCGATTGATAGCTCTCTGGAGGTTTTGACATATGAGGGTTCTGCAACGTCGGTAAAGATCTTACAAGATGCTCTGCGTAAAAAAACTGACCTTTTTATTGCAGTAACTCATTCCGAGGATACCAATATAACTTCATCTATTCTAGCAAAAAGGTTTGGAGCCCTGAAAACGATAGCCCGAATTGACAACCTCGATTACCTGGAACCTGCCACACTTGAATTTTTTAAGTCAATAGGTATTGACTCATTGATTTATCCTGAACTTATTGCTGCGCGTGAGGTTCTGGGACTTCTTCATGAGACAGGGTCGTCCGAATTCATGGAATTTTCAGGAGGTAAACTTGCGATGTATGTTCAGAAGCTTGATGAGAAAGCACCAATTATTAACAAAAGTCTTCAGGAAATTTCTGTCAGTCACAAAACTGATAAATACCGGGCAGTTGCAATCAAAAGGAATGCCGTAACCATCATCCCTCGTGGAAATGAACATTTTCAGTTGGGAGATATGGTCTTTGTTATCTCGACACATGAAGGAATTGACGAAATGATGAAGACATCGGGAAAAGAAAATTTTGAAGCTAAAAATATTATGATCCTTGGCGGAAGCAGGATCGGGAAACATGTTGCCTTATATCTTCAGAAAACATGTGAAGTCAAGCTTATAGATTCAAATATTGAAAAATGTGAAGATCTTGCAGATATCCTCGATAACACATTGATTATTAATGGTGATGGCAGAAACGTTAACCTTCTTGAACAGGAAGGAATAACAAAGATGGATGCTTTCGTAGCAGTTACCGGCAATTCAGAAACAAATATCCTGTCGTGTCTTCTTGCGAAACGGATGGGTGTGAAAAAGACGATAGCTGAAGTTGAGAACATGGAGTTTATAAATCTTGCTGAGAATACCGGTATTGACACTATCATCAATAAAAAAATATCTGCGGCAAGCAGGATTTTCAGACATACAACTAATCCTAATGTAACCCAGGTTAAGTACATGACCGGGACAGATGCAGAAGTTATAGAGTTTAATGTTCCGGCAAACTCAAAAATAACAAAGGGTACGCTCAGGAGTTTGGACTTCCCCAAGGATGCTATTGTTGGAGGCGGGACAAGAGATGGAGAACCTTTTATTGCAACAGGCGACACTATAATAAAAGCTAATGATAAGGTCGTCGTCTTCACCTTACCCTCGGCCTACGAGACACTTTCCAAATATTTTACCTGATAATTTATGATCAACTTCAGAATAATAGCCAGGGCTTTCAGCCTGCTGCTCATTGTCGAAGGTTTGTTCATGTTGATCTCTGCCGGAGTATGTCTGATATACCATGAACATGCAGCATCCTCTTTCTTCTATTCGGCTCTTATTGCAATCGTAACAGGTGTTTTAGTGTTTACTCCTCTCCGCAATGAAGAGCGGATCTATGGAAACAAGGAAGGTTATATCATTGTTACCGGCATATGGATTATTTTCAGTCTCTTTGGAACCTTACCATTTATTATCAGTGGCTCAATCAGCAGATTTGGCGATGCTTTTTTTGAGTCGATGTCAGGTTTTACGACTACTGGCGCAACAATACTTACCAATATCGAATCTATGCCTCATGGGATCCTGTTCTGGAGAAGTCTTACCCAATGGCTTGGGGGAATAGGTATAATATTTATCTCACTTTCTGTCATCCCGGTATTTAAAACTTTTAATATCCAGCTTGCTGCAATTGAGTTTTCGGGTCATTCCACTGATAAAATCCATCCCAGAACAAAAGATGCGGCAAAACGACTTGTTGCAATTTATCTTGTATTAACTCTTTCCGAAGTCTTATTACTTATAACAGGAGGAATGCCGGTTTTTGATGCGGTCTGTCATTCATTTACAACATTGTCGACCGGAGGTTTTTCGACACGTAATAATGGAATTGCAGCTTTTTCCACCCCTTATATAATGATTGTAATGACTGTGTTCATGTTTATCGCGGGTACAAACATGACTTTGATCTATTTCGGTCTGAAAGGGAACTTTAGAAAAGTAATTGGCAATAGTGAATTTGTTTTTTATTCCCTGATATGCTTCATTTTTGTTGTTCTTGTTTCCCTGATCCTTTATTTTAAATCAGGTTTCCCCTTCAGTAAAGCAATACTTGATGGGGCCTTTCATGTTATTTCAATTATAACAACTACAGGCTTCTTTACTCAGGACCACAACTTATGGGGAAACGTTATTGTATTAATCTTATTTATTCTGATGTTTACCGGAGGAACAGCCGGATCAACCAGTGGGGGAATTAAAATTGTCAGGTTACTTCTTATAACAAAAAACAGCCGTCAGGAACTTAAAAGATTAATACATCCAAATGCTTTCATTCCTGTTCATCTCGATAAAAGAATAATCCCACAAAACACAATTTATAACCTATTAGTATTCATAGCATTATACTTTTTTGTGATGTGTTTTGGGACTTTGGTGATTTCATTTATGGGGTATGACATTATTACTTCCTTCAGTACCTCTGCCTCAATGCTGGGCAATATCGGTCCCGGTCTGGGTAATTTCGGCCCGTTCACAAATTATTCTGCACTTCCGATGGCAGGCAAATGGTTTATGTCAGCATTGATGTTACTGGGACGGCTTGAGCTTCTTACAGTTATGATCCTCTTTAGCAGGACTTTCTACAAGCATTGATTTTCAAAATTCAAGAACACCGAGTCCCTGTCTGACAATTTCAATTTCATCACCTGTACAGTCAACTATTGTGGATGCTTCGTTCCTGCCATAACCACCATCAATTACGGCGTCGGTAAAATCGCAATATTTCTCATAAATAAGTTCCGGGTCAGTTGTATACTCAACAACTTCGTCGGGGTCGTGTATTGACGTTGTAATAATTGGTCGTCCGAGTTCTCTGACCAGCTCAAGTATAATATTATTATCAGGGATCCGGATACCTACCGTCTTTTTTTTATTCTTGAACAGTTTTGGTATCTGATTATTTGCCTGAACGATGAAAGTAAATGGACCCGGCAGGTTTCTCTTAAGAAGTTTGAATATTGTGTTATCCCTTATTATTGTATATTCCGAAAGCTGACTCATATCATGAAATATGAGTGAAAGCTCCGGGTTTTTGGGATTCAATCCTTTGAACTTCGCTATCTTCTCTATAGACTTTGTTTTCAGTATATCGCAACCCATAGCATAAACAGTATCAGTAGGATAAATGATAACTCCTCCATCTTCGAGAAGGTCAACTACCTGTCGTATTTGCTTAGGGTTAGGGTTATCGTTATATATACGGATTAGCATTTTCTACTAAATTCCGACAAATATAAATAAAAGTGCCTAAAGTTCGAAGTGCCTAGAGTCCTTAGAGTATTTTTAACTCTAAGTACTTTAGGCACTCCAAACTTTAAGTACTAAAAAAAAGGGTAAGCTCCTTATATCGCACCGCTACAACTGCCTGCCCTTGCTACCTTCCGATCCTGGGGGAGTTCAGCAGGAGCTGGTCGTATAAGACTTACCCCGCACAAAAATGACGCCGGCAAAATAATTAATCCAATTTAACCACATCAAATTCAAATTATTATGGAGCTCCATGCTTGAATAATTCAAAATGAAAATCAATTTATTTACCCCAGCCCCAAGGGGAGTAAATTGATTTTGACTGCGTCGAGTCGCACTTCATGCTCGGTTCTTCGCTCCCCTTGTTTACATTATATTTGTTGTCAGATTACATTAATTTGAATCAAAACTAACTTAAAAATCAAATAATTTGCATCATGGAAGAAAAAGTTAATATCTGGAAAGCTAATTTGACAAATGGCTTGATTTTAGCACTGGCAGGAATCGCATTTTCTCTGCTTTTGTATTTTTTTGATCTCACCCTCAACAAAACGGTAGCATATATCAACGTTCCGATCCAGTTATTGATTCTCTACTTTCTTCTCAAGTCTTTTCGCGATAATTATATGCATGGCCAGATTACTTTTGGTCAATCTGTCGGCGCTGGTGCAGTTATCTTCGTATATTATTCAATTATAATGGCTGTTTTTACATACCTGCTCTATGCTGTGATTGATCCGGGATTAATAAAAAAATCGATGGCTATGTCTGAAGAATTAATGGAAAAAAGAGGGATGCCCCAGTCTGCCATAGATGCAGGTATGGCCTTTACCGCAAAAGTTATGAAACCTGCAATTATGGCGGTCTTCTCTATTTTTGGTACCATGTTTTTTGGAGTGATTTATACTCTTCTTGTAAGTATATTTGTCAAGAAAGAAGGTAATCCGCTCATAGATACTCCGGCAAACTAGACTGAATTCAATTCTGATGGATCTATCGCTTGTAATCCCTGTTTATAATGAAGAGGATTCCATTCAGGAACTAACTGATTGGATTGTCAGGGTTTGTTCTTCACGTATGATTTCATTTGAAATTATTTATGTTGACGATGGAAGTTCCGATTCATCCTGGGACAAAATTGAATCAATTGCAGAAAAAAATCAGTCTGTAAAAGGATTCAGGTTCAGAAGGAACTATGGTAAAGCGGCAGCCCTTCACACAGGATTTAGTGCAGCAACCGGTGATATTGTCATTACAATGGATTCAGACCTGCAGGATAGTCCTGATGAAATTCCTGAACTGATAAAGATGATCAGGTTCGAAGGATATGATCTTGTATCAGGCTGGAAAAAGAAAAGATATGATCCGTTTATAAAACGTGTCACAAGCAGGTTCTATAATCGGACAGCACGATGGTCATCGGGAATTAAACTTCATGACTTTAACTGCGGAATTAAAGCATACAGGCAGGAAGTTGTAAAGAGTATTGAGATATTTGGCGAGATGCACAGGTATATACCAATTCTGGCTGCAGAAGCCGGCTTCAGAAAGATTGGTGAAAAAATTGTGGAACACAAAGCCAGAAAATACGGAGTCACAAAATATGGGTTTGACAGATTTATAAAAGGATATCTCGATCTTCTGACAATAGGATTTATTACCAGGTTCGGTAAAAGCCCGATGCATCTGTTTGGTTCGCTCGGTACATTAATGTTTTTGGTTGGATTTATTATGGCCGGTTATCTGGGAGTCAGAAAATTAATCTTTATCTCCCATCATCTCAGGGCTCCCCTGGTTACTAACAGTCCTTTCTTTTTCATCGCCCTTACAGTAATGATAATCGGATCATTCCTCTTCCTCACAGGTTTCCTGGGAGAACTGATAAACAGGAATTCATCAGAACGGAATAATTATCTTATTAAGAATAAGGTGAATATCTAAACCCCGGCTCATGACATCTAATGGAGATTTTTTCCCCCGCGCATGGGGGAAATTAAAAAGGGGGTCTAAATATTATTGAAAACCTCAATTATTGCCGACGTCATCTTCTCCCAGGAAAATTTTTCCTTTTCCTTCTTTACTCCTGCTGTAAACTCATCTTTGCGGTTGTTCACGAAGAAATCAACCATTGCATCTGCTATATATTCCGGTTCAGGTTTCACTACATAACCACACTTCCCATCCGAAACAATTTCTCTTAGACCTCCGACATCTGTAACCAGCATTGGTTTTTCAAAATAATATGCAATTTGAGTTACGCCACTCTGGGTTGCCGTTTTGTAAGGCTGAACAACAAGATCTGCAGCACTGAAGAACAGCGGGACCTCATTGTCCTTTATAAAATGATCAAAAATGATTATGTCGTTTTCAAGATTATACCTTTTAATAAGTGCTCTGTATGGACATATCATCTTCATAAAATTCTCCGGCGATAACCAGTTTCAGTTTCCTGTTTCTCAATCTATTATCAGAGAAAGCTTCAATAAGAAGATCAAGTCCCTTATATGCCCTTATAAATCCGAAGAACAGGATAAATGAATAACTTCGGTTAAGTTTTAATGATGCCAGAGCTTCTCCACGGTTAACAGCCAAACCATAATTATCGAACAGAGGGTGCGGAGATAGTTTCACAGGTAATTTTTCCCGGAAGGACTTAAGATCATCCATAACTGTCTGAGACATTACTATTGCACCGTCAATGCTGTTTGTAAAGTACCTTGTAAGCGATTTATCTCCCGGACGTTTTTCGTGAGGTATCAACATTGTCGAAAATGCATATCACCTTTGTATGTCTGTTCGATCTTCGCTATCCGTGCTATTGTCCCGAAGCAAGGTCCCATGAAAGGCAACCAGAACCGTGATCAAAAGAATATCGGGTCTTTCCTTTTTAATTTTCATACCGGTAGAAATCCAGTTAAAAGGATTTATGGAATTAAGATGCCTGACTATTTTAATATTCTCCGGTTCAGTACCATCTGTAAATTGTGTTTTTCCCGGAAAAAGCAATTTTGGATACTGTAAGGTGAATGTAAATATTTCAATATCATGTCCCTCAGCTAGTAAACTGTTGCGCAAGACGGTCATTGAATGATGCCAGATCCACCCCTGTACGGATAAGCAGGACCAATAGAAATTATCTTCATTCTTTCTATACTAAAATCATTTGACTTTAAATATGTTTCGGGTTCGACGGAGAAGTGATCCGGCAACCTGCAACCAGCAACCTGCAACATTTCCTTTATTTGCCATTCAGATAATCATTAAGGTAATTATATCCTGGAGGTGAGTTTCCCGTCTCTCAGAATGGTTGCTCTTTCGATCATGGGACTTAAAGTCTCAGTCAACAAGATCATGCAATACATTACTCATTAACATCTTACCAAAATCCAGGGAAGCATCACGGGGAAGTTCGCCCGGAAGATTATCAATTGACATTACGGTGATATTTGTTTGCTTCGAGAAAGCAGGTTCTTCTGTTTCGAGGAATGGATTAAATGCATAGAATGGATCAGATATTGTTGTCGCTCTCAGCGTTGAAGGTATAGGACCATTTATATCGCAGCTTATATCTGCAATTATTGAAATCCTGAAATCAGGTTTTTTCATATCTTCCCTTGTAAAAAAGACAGGTGATCTCGGATCCCAGAAATGACCTGTTATCAGGATATCAGTTACTTTGGTATATGGCAGAAATGTCGATTCATATTCCTGGGGAGATTTTGTAAAATGGCTGAAATTGAATTTCAGACCATTTTTATGTCTTGTATAATATTCCGGTCCTATCTGACAAAAGACAGGTACATCAAATTCTCTGGGTAAGATAATCTTCCGGTGAAACCTGTTCAACATTTGCAACAGCTAAGTGTTTCCATTGCTCCATGAGAAACACGTCCATCTCCTGTAACAAGAATTTTCAATCCGGGTTTCAGTTCAATAAGCTTGAGTCCGGCCCACATCTCATCAAGATCGTGGCACTGGTAGGCCGGTTTAAGTTTAAATCTGTTGGTTTTGATACCTCTGGCTCTCAATCCGTTATAGGCTCCTACGATGCCGGCATGACGTCCGAATGCCACAACTCTTTGTCCTTTATCGGTTGTAAGATATTCAAAATCAATAAGGCTCAGATTCTTCTCAGCCATTGCTCTGAACATCTCGAGGTTATGAGGTTGTTTCTTTGCAACATGAGCAAAGAAAAGATAGGTTTTTCCGGGAATAAAAGTTCGTTTATCAACCTCTTTTACACCCATCAGGATATCGCAATCCCGAAGGTCTTCTTTCAGAGGAATATCGAGATATTCATATTCTTCATTTGAATAGCACCGGTAATCGCTTGGCTGAACAAAGAATTCAACATTTGGATAGAGTTCCTCAAGTGCTACAATCTGCGGTGGTGTAAGAGGCACTCTTCTGTCGGGAGGGTTCTTTGTTTCCCGGAGTATTCCAACTCTTAATGTCTTTGCCATATCATTAGAACCATTACTTACTGTTAGAGCTGTGAAGATACAAAATTAAAGTTTGGAGTGCCTAAAGTTTGAAGTGCCTAGAGTTTTTAAAAACTGAAGAAAGTAATCTAAGTACTTAGACTGGCTTTAGGCATTTGGTTTTAGGCACTCAGGACTTTAGGCACTTTAGCTCACTTCAGGCACTTTAGGCACTCCAAACTTTTTTTTTGTATCTTTGCAGTACATATCACCGGGGCTGACATGGTTTTGACAGCATGAGAGGTGTTATGTAAGCATGCAGTGTGTGGTGGCGCGTCACTTAAACAGTGTCACAAAACAATAAAAGGCGAAAACAATTACGCTCTCGCAGCATAAGCGAATAACAGTAGCTTAAGCACTTCCCGCCGAAAGGCATAATCTCCCGGCACATGTGCCGGGACGAGACGTTTCCCGGGCGGTCATGCCCTGATCCAACCCGATACGGAGACGCACGCAATCCGGGGCTAGTCTGAAGGTTGTTCCGACCCGATGGCGAAACAAACAGGAAATAAGGGCAGGTTAGGTTGTTCTGCAGCTGACCGGTCACGAAAATCAAGCAGAAATAAGCATGTAGAAAGCATATGATTTCCATGTTTGGACGCGGGTTCGACTCCCGCCAGCTCCACGATCAAGCAGAAAACAACCACCCCGAAAGGGGTTTTTGTTTTTACGGAAACCGTTGAAAGCTTGCTTTCAAAAGGGATTTATAAAAACAAAAAAACCATGCGCAGCATGGTGGTTGTTTTCTATTTGCAGGACTGAAGCTAAGGGACGGTGAGCGAAGCGAACACCCCTGCCAAGCCAGATAATTAAGAGAATTAATCCAAAAATAAGTATGTCAGGATTGCTCCTGACATACCTAACACTATTTTACCAAACTTAAATTAGTTTAATCACCTGACATAAATAAACTAATCAATTAACCTAACCTTTATTATTAAAAACTAACCGTAGAATTAAAAAAATACACTTGTTCAAGATTATTTTGAGTTTTATTCAATTCTTGTATTAAAACAGATTTCAGAACTTTATTCTAAACTCAAAATTAATACATACTATTTCTTTGCTGGGGTAAAAAAAGATCAAAATGGTTATAAAAACCGGTCTTGAAAATATTTGTCTTTTGTCGCTTATTAAATATTCCTGTTACAATTCAATATTCTGCAAATCAGGGTATGGACTAGATGGTAAGACTTCCAAAGTGGAAGACCGGCAGATAATATGGTCAATATCAGTCATCTTTTTATTCATTTGAATTAAGTTTTTGATTAATTTCACGCTATTAAACTTTTAAGTTTTGGGATTCCGTTGTTGAACATTACTTATGAAAACAGATCATAAACATACTAAAAGTGAAAGGTCGCCAACTTTTGATGAAAACGCTTCCCGGTTTTTATCGCTGTGTCAAACACAAAATTATTGGCTTTGGGAAACTGATGCAGATGGTATTTACACATTCTGCAGCCCGACAGTATCAAATATGCTGGGCTATTCTCCTGATGAGATTCTAGGGAAAACACTGTCGGAGATCGTTGTTCCTGAAGAGAAAGAGAAATTAATGACCCTTTTTGGACAGATAGTTTATAACAATGAGCCTTTCATCAGGTTTGAGAATACGGTCATCCATAAGAACGGAAGCGTTATTTATATTGAAACAAATGGAGTCCCTTATTATAATTCAGAAGGCGATTTAATGGGTTTCCGGGGCATTAACCAGGATATAACAAAACTTAAAGCTGCTGAAAAGGCTCTCAGCGAAAGTGAGTCACGACTGGAGCACGCTACGGATCTGGCCAAACTTGGAATATGGGAATATGATCTAGCCAGGAATGGTTTCATCCTGGATGATTGGTTTTATTCCTTTTCAGGTACCTCAGCAAAAGAGCAGGGCCCATTTATGCCGATTGATGAATTCCGTAAAAAGTTTATACATCCCGATGACAGTCAGGCAACAAATGAAATAATCCGGAAAGCACAAAATTCAGGAGTCTCCAGTTTGTCGGTAGAACACCGGACCATTACGATTCGATGGCGAGGTCCACAATATTTTGGCACGCTTTGTTTTTCAAAAAGATGATAATGGAGGTTCAAGATTAAAATATGGTGTAAATCAGGATATTACATCAATTAAAAAAGCTGAAATTGAGCTTAGGGAACTCAATGCAGCAAAAGATAAATTCTTTTCAATCCTTGCACATGATCTTCGGGGCCCCTTAAGTACTTTTGTTGGGCTTACCGAGGTTCTTTATGATGATTTTCTGACAATGGATAAGGATGTAGCGATGGATATTATTAATAGCCTGAAACTATCAGCAACAAATATTTACAGCCTCCTTGAAAATCTTCTTGAATGGTCAAAAGTGAAGCGTAATCGGGTGGAATTCAATCCTGAAAGATTTAACCTTAAGAATAAAATTGAAACATGTACCGGTATTTTGTCTGAAAACTCGGGCAAAAAGAGAATAGAAATAGAAATTAGTATCCCTGATGATATGGAAGTGATTGCGGATAAACATATGTTTGAAAGTATTATCCGCAACCTGGTATCCAATGCAATAAAATTTACTCCTGTGGGAGGTAAAGTAACGATAAGAACTAATCTCGAAAGTAATCAATCTATCAAGGTCAGTATCAGCGATACTGGAATTGGGATACCCCCGGAATTGAAAAGCAAACTATTTATTCTTAATGAAATGACAAGCCGCGCCGGAACAGAAGGTGAATCAAGTTCAGGACTCGGGCTGTTGCTAATTAAAGAATTTGTTGAAAAACATGGTGGTGAAATATTTGTGGAGAGTGAAGTGAGCAAAGGAACTACCTTTAGCTTTATAATCCCACAATAAGACAAAAAATCAGTATCCTGAATTCATCAATACAGTCTATATTCAATTTGTTTCCAAATAGTCGATCAACTGAACAATACTTTCCTGGTTTTCGTATTTTACATCATGTTTTTTGACATAAGCTTTAAATAAATCCTTCTTGTTATCATATAATTTCATCAATTGCTTCATATTGAGAAACTTGTTCAATTCCCCATTTTTCTTAAGCCAATAATAAGTGTATGGTTCTATTCTAAAATTATCCGGCAATTCCAACTCATAATACCTGCCATCCGAACTAATCGACGAATATGAAGTAGCGGCTGAAGTCTCAGATGTCCCTCCATACGCAGTCGTATTACCTTTATCTATCGCACTGCACTTGTGCTCGGCATACAATTCACATTTTGAATGGTATATAAATTCAACAAATTTACCGTTTAGCATAAAGAACTTCCTGTCCTTTATAAAAACCGTATCAACAAGTTCCAGTTCCGTCTTTCCTATTGCCAACATTTTGCCTTTATCTTTGAAAATCATTTCTTCTGTCAACGAATTATAATTAAGCAAAACATTATTCTTTATTCCATTTTTCATCAAAATAGTACCTGGGGTGAATTCAGGAAAAAGATAATGGGAGAGTTCTTTTACAGTAGCTTGTGAGTATGACGAGTTAAAAGACAAGCTAAAAATCAACAAGTTTAAAAAATAGTTTTTCCTTGTAAACAAAAAAATCGTTCTTTTCATCTAAGTATGTTTTATACTGCTATCCATTTTATTTTATAAAACCGGTCTTTTTCAAAAAATTGCAGAATAATTCTACCCAAATATTTACGCTGTCACCATTATCGCGGTAACCAAAGCCATGATTTGCACGCGTAAAAGAGTGTATTTCAGCCGGTAGTTTGGCATCACACCAGGATGCGTACAGGGCAGCAGCACCACCTGTTGCTTCATATTGTGTTGAGGCCATAAACATAGGCATCGGATCGGATGGAACGCCTTTAGCTCCAAATGCACCATATATCACGCCAATTACATTCGGTTTGCTTTCTTTGGTGTGGTTGAAAGCCACATCAAGAGTAACCATACCACCTGCCGAAAACCCGATCATCCCAATATTATCAGGGTTCACTTTCCATTTTTCAGCATTTTTGCGAACATACTCAATAGCACGCCTCCCATCATCACCAGCTATAATCTGAATATTACCCATGTCCCTGGCGAGGCTGCTGTTTAAATCTACTTTTGCAGCAATCTGTCCGATATATGAAGATGAGATTGATCTGGAAATTTCATTATTCTTCTTTATTAGCTCCATCACCTCAGGAGTTTTCCTCTCTCCTCCATATGAAGTCCGGGCAATCAAATTTACTTCCTCAGGTGTTCCTCCTGAATAGGCTATCCTGTATTTGAGGACAAAGGCAGTAATACCTTTTTCAGCGAATTTTTTAGCAACGTTGGGGCCTTCATTGTCCCATGATAATGCCGAAAACCCACCTCCTGGGCAAACTATCATTGCTGTACCAGTGGCATTTTCTGCTTTTGGCAAAAAAACTGTCAGGGTCGGTACAACAACATTAAATAAAGCTATATTCTGTTCATGCCAGATTGGTGACAGGTATTCATACCTGTACTCTTTTTGTGTCCAGTTTTCGGAACCCGGTGCTGGCCCGTCATACAATTTTATTTCTTCCTGCGCGGATGAAATATTACACCATAATGCAAATACAAGAAGATAACTGAATTTTAAGATTGATTTTATTCTCATAATATACATGTCTGATTATTAATATATAGTATTCCGGTTTTCCGAATTCAGGATTAAAGTATTTTCCAAACCTGAATGGATATGTAATCCTTAAACCAGGAGCCTGTATACTATTTGATCTTTAAAGCCCTGGAAATCGCTTTTTCAACCAGATCATCCATCACTTTATAGCCCTTCAAATTTGGATGAACGCCATCAGGTGAATATTCAGCTTTCATTCCTTTTTTTTCATCTGCCAATGCAGAATGGAAGTCAACATACACATGCTTATTCTTATTAGCATAAGATTGCAGCAAAGCATTTAGCTTTATAATTTTTCCCGCCGGCTCCAAACCAGGACTCCATGAGTATTCATAAACAGGAAGAACAGAACATAAAACGACTTTAATATTGTTTGCTTTTGCTAATTCTGCCATTGAAGCAATATTCCCAAAAATATTTTCGATTGTTATTGGGCCTGTATTACCTGCAATGTCGTTAGTGCCGGCCAGAATAACAACAACAGAAGGCTTCAGATCAATAACATCATTCCGGAAACGAACAAGCATTTGGGGAGTTGTCTGAGCACTGATACCTCTGTCAATAAAAGATTTATTCTTTGTAAAAAACTCACCATCAATGGTTTTCCAAAATTCAGTTATTGAATTGCCCATAAATACTACGCGTTTTTCTCCGGGAGCAACAGCCGGAAGATTTTTATTTTCGTCAGCGTATCTTTTTGAGAATGCCCAATCCTTACGTAATCTATCATCCATTACCTTTCGTAAGGAATCCAGTTGAGCAGGTGTAAATCGTGGCATTCTGGGAGCGCTTTTCTTTTCGTCAGATTGATTTACCTGGCCAAAGCATATTGATATATTGCTTGTCAAAAATAAAGTCAGGAATACAAATACAAATAATTTGTTCATTGTGGTTTTCATAATACTAAGTATTTAGAATTAATACTGAAATTATTTAATATTAACTATTTTGATTCACGTCTGTATTTAAAATATTGCTCCATCAGTTCAAGTTTATCGAGGTTTGGAACCGGGCCTTGTTTTGGAGGGTAGCTCAAATACATAACGGAAGAATTCTTTTCCCTGAATTCAGGCCAGGCGGGCAGATTTTTCCCATTCGGATCGCCGTATTTTGCGAAATTGGTCCAGTAAGTGGCCATTATTTCCGATAATTTCACATCGTCTTCACCAGTCGTTTTTGCATCATAATTTTTTAAAACATATTTAATTTCTGCAGCATGTTGTGCACCTCTTGGTTTAACCGACATAAATGGTGCCTGTGGTTGTTGCTGGTTGAAATAATACATAAATACTTTCGACTTTCCAGTACGTGATTGCAATCGTGCCCAGGCCCATGATGGCCAGGCAAATGCTGTTGCCGTGAAAATATCTGCTGTTGATAATTGGGCTTGTTCTTTTGTATCTCCGGGGAATGCTTTAAGTACTCTCCCCGAAAAATCTCCAAAACGTTGTTCAATTCCTTTTTTATATGCATCAGGCTCAATTGGTCTTGCAAACATTGCTCCTTCATCTGAATTCGTACCAACAATAACATTCACATCGTTAAATTTTCCGGCTTCGTATAATTTGTATTGGTCATCGGGGATTACATAACCATCAGCATTCGGCCAGAAACTCATTCTTGAAGACGGGTTCTTAAACCATTCCTGAGGATCCATTTTTCTGAATTCCGCAATAGAGTTTACCCCAAATTGTTTCATAAAATCAACGCCCGAATTTTCAGCACCTTTCAAAGAAATAATCCCATCCTGACGAGTATTTCCTACCGGTCCAAAACTACCGCCACTTTCGCTTATTGCCCCCCTGAACAGACCTTTTGCGAGCGGAGATGCACATAACATGCTGATAGCTATTGCACCTGCTGATTCGCCGAAGATGGTTACTTTATCGGGATCGCCACCGAAAGCTGAAATATTTTTCCGAACCCATTTTAATGCCTCTATCATGTCGAGCAAGCCATAGTTACCCGATACTTTATTTGGTGATTCGGCACTTAGATCGGGATGGGCAAAAAAGCCCAGCACACCTAAACGATAAGCTATACTTACAAATATTACTCCTTTTTTGGTCAATTCCTGGCCCCAATAAGTAGGTTCTAAAGGAGCGCCCATAGAAAAACCACCTCCATGAATCCAGACCATTACCGGAAGTTTCTCTTTATCTGAATTTGCAGTTGTCCAAACATTCAGGTAAAGGCAATCCTCCGATTGTTCCAATTTTTGAGGTTGCGAACAACCAGGCGCAAATTTATCGGCTTTTAAAACTCCTTCCCATGGTTTAACAGGTTGAGGATCTTTCCAGCGTAATTCACCAACAGGAGGAGCGGCAAATGGGATCCCTTTGAAAACCTTAATTCCATTTTCAACCGTTCCTTCTACTTTTCCACTTTCAGTTAAAATTATGCTTGACAGTGATTGTGAATTACAGGAAATAAATAAACCGCTAAGAATAAAAAGGAATACAATTTTAGATGATTTCATTTTTTTATTTTAATTAATTCTAATTATATGTGAGCTACAATATCTTAACAAGGGTACCTCTTAATGGTACTGACACTGGTCCAAACCTTCCCATTTGGGGTGCTCCGGCTTTCGGTTCAATCAGTACGTTTACTGTGCCATCGACTTCTGAAAACTTACAAACAATTGTTTCTGAACCAAGACTTTCTTCAATAAATCGAGCTGTCAATTCAATTGTGTTTTTATCAGTCCAGGAATAACTGGCTGCAACTTTTATTACTGGTTGCAGTATTTTATAATTCGCATCAACCGACTTTGAAGCGATACGAGGAGGCGCTAACAAAGAGGATGATAGTGTATTGGACATTTCCCAGCTTTCCAATCCGGTTTTAATAATAGAAATATTATCATCTCTTTTTAAAGCAAAACTGCATTCGTCACCATTAAAAGAAAAATATACTGACTGGATATTGTTGTTGTTTTTTGCCAAAACAAATTCTTTACCTGAAATTTTTGACTCAATCTCTGATTTTGACAATCCTCTTGCAGTAGTTGGTTTCAGAATCAGAGATGATTGTCTCTTCTGCAATTCAGTATTAAGACTGGCATTTTCAGGAAGAGCTTTGTCAGATTTTATTGCAGGAATAAGATAATTATGCATCAGATTCAACTCATCCTGTGTATTTCTTGCATTGGCAGTCATAATTATAACAGCATCCTTATCAGGGAAAAGTACGACAAACTGTCCACCCATTCCATCTAAGCGGACGCTGTTATTTCTGCCCCGCCACATCTGATAGCAATATCCCTGTGCCCAATCATTCAAATTTGCAGGAGCTCTGTTTGCCCCACCGTCATTACTTTCAATCTTAAAAGAGGTAGCTTCTTTAATCCATTCTTTCTTAATAAGCTGCTTGCCGTTCCAAACTCCATTCTGCATTAATAATTGTCCGAATTTAGCTAAATCTTCCGTGCGAAGTCTTAACCCTATCATACCCAGATTTATTCCCTGAGGGTTAAGATCCCAATCGATTCCACGGATTGCCAATGGCTGGAAGATTCTTGGCATCAGGTAATCGAACACTGTCTGACCTGTTACCTGCTGAACAATGGCTGAAAGCATGAAAGTAGCTGTGTTATTATATTTAAATACACTACCTGGTTCTTTTGAGGGCGCAGTTGCTATGAATGACTTAATCTGGTCATCATCCCCCCTTCCCCGCTGGGGTTCCTTATCCGCTCCCACGGACATCATTAACATGTTTTGCACTGTCAGCTTCTTCATGTTTGGGCTCACTGAATCCGGCAGGGAATAAGGGAAAAAAGAAATCACCTTGTCAGTTAACTTTAATCTGTTCTCTGAAACAGCCAGTCCAATAGCAGTGGCAGTAAATGTCTTGCTGGCAGAGTACATAATATGTTTATAACCCGGACCGAACGGATTCCACCAGCCTTCGGCGATTACTTTACCATGGCGAATAAACATAAAGCTGTGTAATTCAACCCTGCCAGTATCAACAGCGTTAAGAAAATCAACAATACCGGCGGAGGATACTCCCTGAGATTCAGGAGTGTTTCTTGGTAATTTATCAATAACCTGACCCGAAAGTTTTACTGCTAAACCCGAATAAGCTATTACCAGAAAAGAGACAACAATTTTTTGAATTACTTTTTTCATATTAACATACTCCTCATAAATTTAAAAAATTTTATGTTCACTTTGAACGCATCATATTAACTATTTCATCAAAACTCATAAACATATGTTTCTCCCTGCGCACCTGATCTTCCTGTTCTTTGCGTTGTTTCGCAATCTCACGTGAGGTTACAAAATATTTGGTTTTATTCCCTAATGCCTTATTAATGCTCCTGGTAACTATTTCTTCAATAAATGAATAACAGTATTTATTTGGATGAATACCGTCATATGACATATCAGAATCGAGACCCATTTCAGAGTTTGCCAGAGGTGTGAAAAAATCGACATATGTTACATCTTTATTCGCATCGGCAAAGGCTTTTAATTGTTTGTTAATATTGGCAATTTCAGGTCCTGCCGCCATCTGGGGGACCGGGATATAATGTGCACAAGGGGTAATTGAACAAAGCAAAACTTTGATACCATGAGCTTTAGCTAATTCACACATTGTTATGATATTTCCGACAATATTATCTTCCGGATAGTAACTCATTGCAGCCATTTGCTGAGCCAGATCATTTGTTCCTGCCATAATAGCTACAGCTTTTGGTTTTAAATTAATTACATCCTGACGGAAACGTACAAGCATCTGGCTTGCTGTTTGACCGCTTATACCACGGCCTATAAAGTTGTTTTTAGTGAAAAAATCTGAATCGTCACGAACCCAATAGTCGGTGATAGAATTGCCCATAAATACAACTTCAGGTGTCATGGTAATTTCCTTATTCGCTTTCTCATATCTTTTGAATGCGGCCCAGTCTGATGGGCCATTTGACCTTAATGGACCTTTAGGGTCTATACTTTTCTTACGAACCTCAACCCATTTTACATCAGATGCCTCAAGACCGCTTGGTGAGCCTGTAAACATTTTCGCAGCATCTTTATCGCCTTTAGTGTTCCAGTTAAGCCATGCTACTCCGGCAACGCCCCAGCCTCCCCCATTTAACTCTCGGAATGTTCCACCATGTGCATCACCTGGAATATCCCGAACAGCATAAAATGCCGGCACATCTTTGATTAGATTGAAATCATGCAAAGAGTTTGCTCTCAGAATGTCATTTTCGCCTGCAAAGTAAGCAACCGGTACTTTTAAATGATTTAGGAAATCAGGATCACCTGAAAGATCAGGGTCATTAGTATAAAATCTACCATCAGAACCTTTCCCAGTCTGTTTTGAACCACTTTTGAATGGCACAACTCCACTATTCCAGAAAGCTAAAAGCGTTACCCGCGGGTCGTCTGTGATTTTGCTTACTAGTGAACCTCCGCACGACTGCCCCATAAGAACAACATTAGCGGTATCAACTTTACCGTAATACTTACTCTCAGTACGACTGTTCTCAACAAATGCCCAGTCAATAGCTTCCAGCATATTTTTAGCTTTATTGAAGAACATTGGAGCCCGGGTTCCTTGAGGAACCGGAGTGCCTACTGCTACTACAAGATAACCATGAGAAGAAATCTCTGTCCAAAATGGGCGATATGAGTCACCATCGAAATCGCAGCCCGGACCCGACATCACGACAATTGGCATTTTGTCGTTTTTTGGGAAAACAGTTAAATCCGCAGGCCTGTAGATTGTATGATTTGGAAGAGTTTTATCTTCTTCCATTACTACGGCATATTTTCCTGTTGGATGCTCCCATGCTGAAGGCGCCGCTTTTGGAACAATGTTTTGGGCACAAACTGTGCCCAAAAGCATTGTTACAAAAGTTGACAGAAATAATGATTTTTTCATAATCACTTCTGCTCACTTATTGAGTTTGTGCGGAATGGTGATGCTGGTAAACCTGCATCGTTGTACAGATTGGTAACCAACCAATTTCCCCACCCAAAACGAACTGTTGTTGGTTTGCTGACTTCCTGGGCAGATACCCTTACAGCATTGAAACTTATGATCTCAGCTTTGGCGGGAAAAAAATCTGTCCCGTTAGAGGAAACAGTGAATCCTGACAATTCTTTGCCTCCCTCAGCCACCTTCAGGCCTCCGGTCGCATATTTGAACTTAACAACGATCGAATTGCCTTCTGTATAGTATGAATCAAGCACTGGACTTTCGCATGGCACATAATGTCCGTAATTCCTGTTCAGCGCCCATGCGGCTAGCCGTTCCGCCGGAATGGTTTTGTTAGTAGGATGAACATTTTTCTCCATTCCGGCATCAGTGATTACAACCATACCCGTATTGGCCACTGTTTTCCATACAAGGGTTTGTGCTTCACGAAGCGTAGCGTAATCACCTCTTGGCTCATCGTAAGGGGCAAGTTGCACAAAATAGAATGGCAGATCGGGATTCCCAAATTCATTTCTCCAGCTCTCTATCATATTTGTAAACATCTGGCTATACGTTTTGGCATTATATGAATTAGATTCACCCTGATACCAAAGCACTCCCTTAAAGGTATAAGGACAGATAGGTTTAATCATCCCGTTCCACATAACAGAAGGACGCATCATCATCCTGAATTGTGCCATTTGAGCTTCCGACATTCTGGGGAATTGTTGTCCGGTCGCCTGAGGCCTCTGGGCATTTGCAGGCGTGGATACAGGTGGCCTGTTGATATTTACTGCCGGAGTATTGTAAAGAAGTGTATCGCCTTTAATGACACTTGATTTTGTCCATGCTTCAACTCTCGTACCGCCAAATGACGATTCAATTAAACCAACCGGGAAACCTGTTTCAAGGTGTATTTTACGACCGAATATATAACCGATAGCTGAAAACAGTTTTATATTTTCCGGTGTACAAACGACCCATTCGCCCGGGCAACTATCAACTTCTTCCAATGTTGGGTTACGCTTGACGTGGAATAAATGAATGTTTTTGTAATTAGCTTCAGAAAGGTATTTTACTTTGTTGTCAATCCCCAGGCACCATCTCTCGACAGTATCAATATCAACAGTATATTCCATATTTGATTGTCCGGAACAGAGCCATGCCTCTCCGATAAGCACATTTTTTATCGTTATTTTATTTGTACCCTGAATGATTATTGTCTGATTCTCGGCTGCTGAGGGTGTAATAATTTTCAATGCCCACTTGCCATTGTTTCCGGCGACAGTCTGATAAAGTTCCTTGCTCCATGAAACATTAACTAATACTTTCTCGTCCGGATTAGCAGTTCCCCAAAGATTTACTTCGCTTAATTGCTGTAAAACCATATTATCAGAGATAATTGATGGCAATTTGATTTCTGCCTTCAATCCTGATACGGTTAAAATGGCTAATAACAACACAACTATTTTTCTCATTGCTATAACTATTAAATAGAACAATCGATATTTTTTATTATTACTTCAACCCCCGGTTGCTGTTCAACCGCCCGATTCAGACTAGTATTTGGTTTTTTCCATTAAGTCAAGGAAACCATTCACGATTCCGCTCTCGGCAAAACCGGGTTTAATCCTCGCTGACAATACTTCAAATGTCTGATAGCCGTAAGCAACATCACTGGGAATGTAACCGGTATTCGACCCTCCATTGGCCACAGTTACCATTATAGTACGTGCGAAAGGTGATTCATTTTTCAGACGAACAGCAATTTGATTGAACACTTCAGCACCAATTGCGCAAAGAGCGATATCATCAATCTGCAAATAGAAGAGTTTTGTCGATACGGAGTCGGCATCTTGATATTGACCCTGGTATCCGGCACGGCCTCCTCCATTTAGCTGGCGGCGTCCCGGGTATTTTACTAGTTTCCTGTGCGGATGTTATGCGTATGGCATTTTCGCCACGTTTAACAGTCCTCATAACATGCATTACCTCTTCTCCCAGCATCTGTCCCATCGTCTGACATATCTGTTTCTGCTGGTTCAGCAATTTCGCAACTTTGGGATTGTTTCTGTCAAGGCCAGTCCCTCCGGGAGGCATCCTGTTGCTGATATCTTCACCGCGCTTGGCATAATCAGCAATCCTGATATCGCGCAAGTCGAAAGTCTGCTGGAAAAAGAGCGGATTCTGATCGCCGCAGGCACCTTCAGACCAAAGAGCCACAACAGAGTCGTCGAAACTATCTTCAATATAATTAGACGTTGCACCCGGAGCGTCGCCGCATACCATGTCAAGCTGTCCGGCTGCAACGGCATGCATCGCATAATTGTAATAAACTGCTATCGGATCCCCCTTAAGATTCTTGAAAGTAATCACAGCAACTGTTTTATCGGATTGTCCATCATAATTAGGACCTTCCCACCAGGTGCGACGTTCTTTATCAAAAATATTGCGGTTTACATTGATATATGAAACACCTGTTCCCCAACTCATTATTGCAGGCTCCATTTTTTCATACGCTGATTTAATCACGCCATAGACATATTCAATCATTTTGTCATTACTTATACGTGCTGAACTGTGGGTGTGAGTCGCGTTTATAATAACATTACCTGCCGGAATTCCCAGTTCGGTTTCGGTACGTTTCGTCACGGCTTCATAGAGAGCTCCGGAAACCATACCGTTATCAATAGAAACGAGAGCTGCACTTGTGATTCCATTGTTAACAACTATAGCCCTGGCATGAATACGGTCCACAATACCGAGCATTTTAGCAGCCAATACTTCCTGTTCAGTGGGAGTGATATCAACCTTTGCTGCTCCGGCTTTTAATGTACCTCTTGCATTGGACTGCACATTTACGGCGGCTGGCTTTGCTGCTCCGGCTTTCAATGCTCCTTTTTTACCGGACTGTCCATATGCCGCAGCTGACAATAACAGAATGGCAATCAATGCCACTGTTTTAATGAGTCTAAGTTTTGTTGTCATAATAAAAATTTTAATATGTTTAATTTATATAAATAGTTAGTAAAATTTACCTGATCAAATTGTTCCGTTTATCCGGGATATCCGGGACCTGCCTCTTCCTCAGGATCACATTTATAAATTTCTTAAATGCACTGATGTATTTATAAAACCTCCACTTCCAAATATAATTATTGGTAATGATGATTTGCTAATTGAACAATAAGATATTTAATCAATCTAAGTTTTTCCCCTTTAGTACAATCCAGTTCGGATCTTTTGCAAGTCCGCATGGATCACCTTTGAACATTTTTGCAGCTTCTTTATCGCCTTTAGTCCGCCAGTTAAGCCATGCAACGCCGGCTACTCCAAAACCGCCGCCGTTTTTCTGCCGAAATGTTCCGCCATGAGAATCACCCGGGATCTTCAGCACGCCCAGAAATGTAGGATTTTTTTCACTTGCTTCGAAATCGGCAGTGCCGGCCTGTCTTGCCATATCGGTATCACCTACAAAATATGCAATAGGTATAGTCATGGCTTTAAGAGCTTCCACTGCAGAAAGAGGCCCCGTATTTTTACCATCAGTAGATCGTCCTACCGGTCTACCCCATAAGAATGAAAATCCGCTGTTCCAGTAAACCAACCCAGTTATACGTTTGTCATCCCTTAGTCTGGTTTGTTGACCGCCACTGCATGACTGCCCCATCAAAACGACATTTAGCGTATCAAGTTTGCCATAATATTTACTGACCTTGTATTTGTTTACTGCAAACGCCCAGTCCATGGCATCCTTCACCTCTTCATCCTTGTTAAAGAAAATGGCAGACGCCAGTCCCTCCGGAACCGGAAGACCCACTGCTATAACAAAATAGCCATACGATGCAATTTCTGTATAGAACGGGCGGAAGGAATCTCCATCAAAATTGCATCCCGGGCCTGATGTTACGATTATCGGAAGTTTATCTTTCGTTGGAAATACTGATAAGTCGACCGGATGATAGATTGTATGTAATGGAAGCGATTCATCGACTTCCATTACCACTTTATAAGGTCCTGTCGGATTTGTCCAATTCTCTGATGGGGGTTTCAGTGAATTTGGCATCTGAATGTAGTGTTGCCCGAGCGACTTTGCACGGGGACCCATCATCCGTCGTTGTTGTGGTGTGTTGCTGTTGTGGTGGTTGTTGTGGTTGTGGTTGTGGTTGTTGTGCTGCAACATTAACCGGAAAAACTCCAGCCAGCAGGAGCATTGCTGTCGCTGCAACTAATTTCGATAAATCTTTCTTCATAATGAAAAAATTTATTAATAAAAATAGTAAGATACATTCAACCAATCGGGTCCGCCTCCCTGGCTATATTCCCTTCTAACCTGATTGTTTAACTGAATTATTTGGATTCACGTTTGTTTTTGTAATAGTCCTCAAACAGTACCAGTTTATCAAGATTTGGAACCGGGCCTAAGGCCGGTTGGTTATTAAAATACATATAAGAAGGATTCTGTTCGGTAAAACCAGACCATACAGGCAGATTTTCACCGTTCGGATCACCATTCTTTGCAAAATTAGTCCAGTAGGTGGCCATCGTTTCCGATAATTTAATATCTTCAGGGCCATACCTTTTTTCATCGATGTTCTGCAGCACATATTTAATTTCGGCAGCATGTGGTGCACCCCTTAGTTTGAACGGCATATTGGGCATTTCAGGTTGTTTCTGTTCAAAATAATACATAAATACTTTAGATTTTCCAGTGCGGGACTGTAAGCGGGCCCAGGTCCATGATCCCCATCCAAAACCTGAATCGCGGGTCATATCTGCTGACGAATATGTAGCTTGTTCTTTTGTATCTCCCGGGTATGCTATCAGGAATTTATCTGCAAAATCTCCATAACGATCCTTAATTCCTTTTTTATATGCATCGGGTTCTATGGGCTGCCTGACAAACATTCCCCCTTCATCGGAATTTGAACCAACTATAACATTTATGTCATTATACTGTCCGGCTTCGTACAGTTTATATTGGTCACCTGTTAAAACATAACCATCTACCTTGGGTCTGAATCCAAAGTTTTCCCTGCTTTCAAAAAATTTCTGAACATCAATCTTTCTTAATTCAGCCAGAGAGGTTGCCCCCATCTTCTTCATAAACTCAAGACCGGAATTTTCACCACCTTTTAAAGTATTTCTCTCTTCTACCGGTGCAAAATTACCGCCGCTTTCGCATATTGCCCCAACAAACAGACCTTTGGCAAGAGGCGATGCACACAATATACTTACGGCTGCTCCACCGGCTGATTCGCCGAAAATGGTAATCTTAGCAGGGTCGCCACCAAATGCCGCAATATTTTTCTGAACCCATTTTAATGCTGCAATCATATCGAGTATGCCATAATTTCCTGAAGTCTTATTTGGTGATTCGGCTGTTAATTCGGGATGGGCTAAAAAGCCCAGAGGGCCAAGCCGGTAAGTTACACTTATATAGATTACTCCTTTTTGCGTCAATTTTTCTCCATAATAAGTAGGTTCTAAAGGAGCACCGGCAGTAAAACCGCCTCCATGAATCCAGAACATTACCGGCAATTTCTCACTTGCAACCTTTGCAGGTGTCCAGACATTCAGATAAAGACAATCCTCAGACTGTCTTAAATTCTGTGCCTGTGGACTGGCAGGACCAAAAGTATCGGCTTTTAATATTCCGTCCCATTGTTTAACCGGTTGAGGTTCCTTCCATCGTAAATCGCCAACAGGGGGAGCAGCAAACGGAATTCCCAGGAAACTCATAAATCCGGTTTCATTAGTTCCTTCAACCTTCCCGGCATCAGTCATAATTATTGTTGACAGTGGTTTTTCTTTACATGAAAAGAATAAAACACTAAGAGAAATAAGCAATAGAATTTTAAATGATTTCATTTATATTGTTTTAAGTAGTTTACCAACAAGGTTTCCCAACCGGCTGGTTCAGGCCTTATGGGAACTCTTACAGGAATGTGGAAAAAAGATACATTCCAGGCACTCATAATATTGATAGCTAGCAACAACCCGTGAGTTGTTACTAGCTAATACAATACAAAATGTTAATAATGAATGCTGACTATAGGTGAAAAATTGTAATGGAATGAACTATTAATACCGGTACCAGTTGCGCATACAGCAATTCTGAGATAGTGAGTGCGCGAATACTTAAACTCAGCTGCATGGCCGATGCTGACAAATGCCGGGTTAATATACAACGTATTGGTAGTTGTGCCATCGGCCACTATGAGGCCCCCGATTTTTGAACCTTCCGGATCGCTTGAACAATTGTTCAGAGACATACCCACAAAAACATCGGGATAGATGCAAAACACAGCCTTGTAAATTGTGTTAGCTTTAGTCACATCGCCAAACTGGCATTTGAAAGTGGCTTTAAATTTACTCACCGATGCATCGTAAGTAATATTCGGATCGATAATACGGACATAGGGTGTTACAGTCCAATCTACAGTATTCGAACCTTTGCCAATGACAACATCATCTTTAATTATGGGGTAGAAATTGTTCTCCTTGGCTTCGATTCGGTACGTACCTGCAAAAATAGTGCTATTTAAATATGTGCCATCAGATTTAACCAGCCAATTCTGTGCAGCTTCATAATCCCAACCCTTTTGGAATGCAGAAATATAACCTGTAGTATAAGATCCAATAACACCACCAAAAATAACGCTATAAACACACTCCTGCTGCACATTTTCTCCTGTTGTTATGTCTGTGAATGTACCG
The DNA here is from genome assembly GCA_963725785.1 of uncultured Bacteroidales bacterium. Taxonomy (GTDB): domain Bacteria; phylum Bacteroidota; class Bacteroidia; order Bacteroidales; family VadinHA17; genus LD21. The sequence goes on from CAVRZV010000014.1 coordinate 231,921, forward strand.
GAAATGGAAGCATTATAATCTTCGTAGTTATCGAATTCGAACAAGCTGCATGATGTCATCAAGAGCATCATGGAAATCAGATATAATAATTTTTTCATAATGATAACATCTTAATATTATTCGTTAATTGGATTTGGTTCATAACCATTAATACCAAAATCTGGCATAGATTTATAATAACTCAGATAATTAGTGGAGAATGACGGACTCGTACCGCCTACATCTTCCTGAAAGAAAACGGACCTTACGAAAATATACTTGGGAGTACCTCCGGGAAGATCTGTGAGGTCGATAACAGGAGTCAGAGCATGCCTTCTGCCTTCAACAGCCGGATCGGTGTTTTCATTAAAGTACTCACGGCGGCGATGAAGTGTATACAGATAGTCTCTCTCGAATGCCAGTTCCAGACGACGCTGGTGCAACACATTATCAATATTCAAAGTGACGTTATCAGTATAAGCTGCACGATGACGTATGTCGTTGAGATATTGACCGGCGAGAGTTAACTTTGACGCAGTATTGCTTTCCAGGACAGCCTCGCTGTAGTTGAGCAGGATTTCGGCATAACGTATATCATACCAGAAATTCTTTATGTACAGTTGATAAGCAGCCGGATCGAGGAATTTCCTTAAACCAAAACCCGTTGTATATGTATTGCCGAGGTTTACATTGGTATAGTTGTAAAATCCTGAAACTTTACCGCCCACGTCGCCAAAAGAATAATATGTTTGTCCGCCGACCGATTCGGAAACGTCTGCCCAAAAGGAAGCTGCACCGGTGGATTTGATCATACCGCCCTGAATTTTAATTGTAGTACCGCGGAACGAGCTGTTTGGATACAGAACCCATGCCTTGAAACGCGCATCCTTATTTTGGAAAGGATCACTTATATTAGCGTACCTGATAAAATTGATAGAAGTACGCAATGAAGCGAAATTTACTACAGGTGTCGACATATACGAATTCTCAATACCATCGTTACGTGTTTTAATAATTCCACTAACTGCATTTCGGTTCGCATCATAATCATCATATGTGTCCACCAGGTCTAGTGCGACTGAATACCGACCGCATGCTGATGTGCCAGTTACAGTCTGCTGGGGGCTGTTAAATACATCCCAATTACTTCCTGATGTTGTAACACCGTCATTATAGGTTCTTCCAAAGATATACTCAACGTTCTGTTTGGTAGTGAACATCGTGCCTAGATTAGTAACGGCTTCAGCAATACTTGCCGGATTGGGTCTGTATAATGAAAAGTTGCCACTTTGGATAATTGCTTCGCTGGCAGAGATACATTTTGCATAATAAGCAGCGGCATAGCTTGATTCCATATAGGTTTTCTTGCTGGCGACAGCAGCATATGTGTTAGGCATAATGCCTGCATTTGTCCAATACTTACTTACTGAGGCAGCATAAAGAGCAACTCTGGACTGAAGTCCGTAAGCAGCCCATTTGGTTGCACGAAATGTGCCGGTTGTACGCGATTCGGGAAGAGCATCGATGGCGGCATCTAATTCCGAAATAACAAAATCCCAGGTTTCTTTTTCAGTAGCTCTCACAGTAAACTTTAAGAGCTGTTCGTTTCCCACACCATCATAATACTTGTCGAGTACCTCTGTAATAATAGGTACGCCACCGTAACCTCTTACCATTACAAAATAGCAATAGGCGCGTACGAATCTTGCTTCAGCAATTAATTGATTCCCCAGGTTTTCAAGAATTACACCTTTACCGACAGCCGCTGTAACATCTCTGATAAATGAGTTGATGGCACGGATCGCCGTCCAGTTCCAGAAAGTCGCTAGACCGTTTACACCGTAATAAGCGGCGTTATTAAACCCGTAGTCACCACCATGACTATCGACAGCATTCATAGTATAAAAGTCTTCGTTGGCACTAGTAGCAAAGTTGGCGGTGTTTGGGTAGGCAGTTATAGGAATATAAGAGTAGACTTGCGCAAGAAGTCTCATAATGCCTGCCTCACTCGAAACCATGTTATCGGCTGTCATTTTTGTCAAGTCGCCTTCCAGGTTGTCGAAGATTTTATCGCACGATGTTATCATCAGCGAAAGGCAAAGTATTGCGGTTAAATTTTTCAATATTTTTTTCATGGATCAATTATTAGAAGTTAAGATTCATACCAAAGTTTAAAGTCCTCATAATCGGCATAGTGCTACTTTGCATTGCAGCAGCCGATTCGGGGTCATAATACTTCATTTTTTTGGTACAAAATGTTACTAAGTTGGTTCCGCCGATAAATACTCTTGCAGATCCGATCCCGAGCTTACTTAATAGATTCTTCGGGAGAGTGTAACCTAACTCAACACTCTTCATTCTGAAATAAGTACCATCAATCTGGGTAAAATCTGTCGGGGCGTCATACGTACCGCCGCGCCAAGTCCCGGGCCCTGAGGCATCAACAAGTGCAGGCCAGTAACCACTCACCCATTGCGTATTGGGGTCGAAAGGATCTGCTCCGGGAGTAGCAACATGCCACCTGTCAAGATACATTTCATAAGTATCAGAATATCCACCATATCCGAAAACATGCAATAACCAGATAATTTTACTTACAAATGTTGCACCCTGCCAGGTTGAATTAATGTCAAAGCCTTTATATTCGCCGCCGAGTGTTAGACCAAATTGCAACAGAGGGTTGCCCTCACCCCATTTATAGCGGGTATCTGCCCCGGTTATATATCCGTCACCGTTGGTGTCCACAAGCTTGTATTGACCTGGCACTGTTTTCTGACTACCGGCTGCAGCATCATATTTTACATTGTAAGCGTTAATTTCTTCCAGGCTTTGGAATTGACTGCTGGTAGAGGGGAAATACCATAAAGCATGATAATTCGACCAACGATATTGACTACTGCCTCCGTTAAATAAACTGAGGCGGCCGTAATACTCCATTTGTGAATACCAGCGCGATGTAGCCTGGCTCTCACGGTGGAGAATTTTATTACGTGCTAACATACCTGTTACTGTAACGTGATAATCAAAATCGCCTATTTTATTTCTATGAGTAAGAGTTAAATCCAAACCTATATCCTGGTTCGAGTCTATATTGATCTGGGGCACGGTTACACCGAGAATAGTGGGTGTCGAACCGGAACTTGTACCTGCAATACCTGTGGTTTTTCTAGAGAAAACATCGAATGACCCACCGAACAAACCGTTGAAGAAGTCCCAATCAAGACCAATGTCAAGCATACGGATATCTGCCCACGAAAGAATTGTATTGGCAATATTGGCGTTAGCATAACCTGTAGTAGAGGAAAGTGGATCGAAGATATATGAACCGCTAGCAGTGTATCCGCTTTGATAAGCATAAGCAGGGCCCTGTGTTGACCCGGTTCTTCCGTCGGACCAGCGCAATTTCAGGTTGTTAACCCATTTTAAATTATTCTTAATGAACGGCTCTTCCGAGAGGCGCCAGGCTAATGAGTATTCCGGAAAAAATCCCCATCGATGACCCGGAGCATAAATATAGGTACCATCGTAACGACCCATCACCTCGACCAGATATTTACCAGCATAGTCGTAATTGATACGACCAAGGTAACCAGCTGTAGCAACTTCCGTGCGTGATCCTGTCGCAACTGCTGTGCTGGCAATACCGCTTGACACAGTGCTTTGAGTGTAGAAATCTCCTTGTTCCCTCGAAGCTGTAGCATCGCGAGTATTGATTTTTGTAGCCTCGGCAGCAAGCATTGCAGTAATACGATGTTTATCTTTCCTAAACTCATAATTGGCCTGAAATCTTGCATTAAAACGCTCAATCTGGTTAATAGATTCGCCGTAAAAATTACGGGTACCGCCGGTTCCTACAGGTAAATCGGTATAATAATCATACAGCGGATATTTCGTTTCTTTGTTATATGTACCATTGTAATTTAAATCATAAGCGCCTGTAAGTACCATATTAAGACCTTTCAGGAAAGGAGCTTCGTATTTAAGGTTGATAGTATTTTGGAACAACCTTCCTTTTTTATCAGTAAAGTTGAGGTTATGATCAGCCAGAGCCAGGGGATTATATGTCGGAGCCTGACCCTGATATGTATAATGTTTCGGATTAGCAAGGGTTGTTGGACCAACAGTACGGTCCGCATATGCTATATAGTTAAACAACATACCTGAAGCATCTGCATAATTATCGGTATTATACGGGTCCTTCGAGTTGGTGAATCTAATTGATGTCTGATAATCCATACTCAGATTATTAGTAAGTTTTGCGGTGAAATTACCGCGCAGGGTGTAACGGTCGTATGTGAAGTTGTTAACATCATACATACTGTTTTCATCCCTGTAACTTCCACTAACGAAATACTGAATTTTATCACTACCGCCTCGTATCGAGAGATTGTGAGTCTGTGCACTTGCATAATCTTTCATCATCATATCCCACCAGCTGAAACCTTTCTTTGTTCCGTCTCTATACTGCTCAATCAGATCAGGTGCGTAGGGACGTGCAAATTTAGCATTGTCTGCCATCTCATTTGTGATTTCCATCAAATCAACTATCCCCAGCTCTTTCGGTATCTTCGGAGAACCCATTGAAAAGTTGTTTGAATAGTTGATTTGCGGTTTGCTGATCAGGCCCTTCTTTGTGGTTATCAGAATAACGCCGTTACCTGCGCCCATACCGTAAATAGCTGCGGAGGCATCTTTCAGAACGGTGATACTTTCGATATCATCCGGGTTCATCTGTGCCAGACCAAGGTCGGTTGATACCATATAACCACTTGGGATAGTATACAATTCACTACGCACAATACCGTCAATTACGACTATCGGTGTACCGTAACCACGCACACTGATACTCGACCAGAATTTACCGGCAGTTCCGCCATCCTGACGAATCAACAATCCGGGAATTTTACCCTGCAACGATTGTACAACATCAGATTGTTTTGTTGCAATAATGTCCTCAGCTTTAATGACTGATATTGAACTTGTCTGGGATGCTTTCTTCTGAGTACCATATCCGGTAACTACCAGCTCATCAAGCATTAAAGCTTCCTCAACAAGCACTATGTTTATTGAAGTCCTGCCACCTACAGCTATCTCCTGAGTTTTGTAACCGATAAATGATATAACCACTGTAGCATTTGGAGACAATGCACTAAACTTAACAATACCCTGAGCATCGGAGAGTTGACCTTGCGTAGTGCCTTTAATACTAACATTTGCACCCATCAAAGGTCCATTTGCATCAGTTACGCTAATTGTGACAGGAATATCCTGCGGAGCAGAACTTCCAGCTGCATAAATGATTTGTCCTGAAAGAAACAAACCAGTTATGAAACACATAATTAACAATAATTTTTTAGAGAGTTTTTTTTTCATAGAGATAAGTTTATTAAGGTAAAATCAATCAAAGAATAAAAATTCTTGTAAAACATTTTCACTTTTGAACTTGAACAAAAAAAAATAGAATCGAATTGCCAGATTCTTGTGAAAATTAGGAAATACCGATGCTTGTGGAGGTGAAAAAACGATCATTATGGTATTAAAAACAGGTCATGTTAATATCTTGCCTTTTGCATCTATCCAAAATGCCATTTTCAATTCCATTTTCTGAAAATCAGGGTTTTAACCTTGAGGACAAAACTTCAAAGATATAATATAAGAAGGCCTCATAGTTGCGGATCTACCTGAGTTTGCGCCTCCGTAAAGTATTGTCTGAATTTAATACATTTTAATATTCACTCTGATCGAGTTTCATTAATCTTTGTTTAGTCGGGTTAAACAACATGTTTAAAAGTACGCAAAGAAATAATAATCCGGCAAAAATTGTCGCAAGAACAAAACCATATTTGACTTTATGTCCAAAAAGATCACTTATTGCTCCCATCGCCAGTGGGCCCAAAGCAGCCCCGGCAGCTGTGAAAAACAGAATAATACCGGCTATTGAACCATGTTTAACCTTGGGAAAACAACTTATACCTTTTGAATTTAAAGTTGGATAGACAACAGACATGAATAAACCGGAAAGCGGAAGTAATATAACGGCTATTCCAACTCCTCCTATTACACTTCCAATAAAACAAACAAGTATCAGGAAGCAAAAAATACACAAGACTACTGCCCAATTGAATTTTGCCATTAACCACGATCCCAAAAATCTTCCGGCCGCACGCAGAACGAAAAAAATTGACAATGCATATGTAGTTAAAAAAACAATACCCCCTTTGTATCCTGAAATGAGTGTAGGCATCCAGACATATATAGCACATTCAACTGCTACATAAAGGAATATCGCTATCGAAAAGCCCAGAGCATAAGGATCTTTCACCAACCCAAGGGCAGCTTTCAGGTTTACAGGTTCGGCAGTGGTCTTAATGGTAGCGGGGTATTTAATAAGTAACGACATAATAATCAGGATCACACAAAGAGTGCCTACTACAACATATAAAAATTTCCAGTCGACTCCTACTGAAAGAAAATAAGATACTATGAAGGGACCAATAATTGCGCCCACTCCGAAAAACCCCTCTACGGTATTCATAGTCGAAGTATGTTCGGTTGTCGATTTTGAAATATCGCCAATGAGCGCCAGGGCTCCTGTTTTAAAAATTCCGATAGCAATGCCTGCAATAATCATAAGATTCAGGAAAAATGCAAATGAATTTCCGGCAATAAACAGATATGAATTAATGGCATATAAAGCCAATCCTATTATTATGGTCCTTTTCCGGCCGATTCTATCGGCAAGAAATCCGAGCAAAATTCCTGAAAATGCAATGGCAATCATAGGAGTATAATGCATTAGTCCGGCAGAAGTCAAACTAAGATTAAATTGTTTCATAACTTCCGGTATAATCACTCCGACTGCATCGGTAGACATTGCAAACATCATGAACATTAAAAAGGTAAGCCATTTAATGATAGTTAAATTCTGCTGGCCAACTGGATTTGAATTTGTTTTCATAAGTTTTACATAATTAGTTTTCTTAAAACGTTGTAATGCATTACCGGAAATTATAAACAATCCTGCCCTTTTCATCGGTTGCAGTTATAATGCATGAACAGGTCTTTCAAATTTGCTTCAAGGATTGCTGCACAACCATTATTTTCCCAGTGCAGTTTTAATATTTCCGGACCGGAATCGAGAATTTTCAGTTTTGCATCAAAACCGAAAGCCGGGAAACTGTTTCTAAATCTCAGCAGAGAAATCTGCTGCCTGACAACGTTCTTCTCAAGTTGTTTATAAACCTGTTCCAATGTCAGATTTGTCCTGTTGATTTCCTTGTGACCTGCCGGACCGGCTTTTTCAACTGCAGCATAGTCATTCTTTCCTGCGAGAAGATCGAGGTACCATACCTGAGGTTTACCTGGCATAAATATCTGGATTGCCCGTGCTAAAATAAGTTTTGCGTCATCTTCTCCCAATGCACTGTAATAGGTTGCATTTACCTGGTAATACATATTCTTTTTACCATGCAGATCCTTGACATATCCGCCACGATTAACAACAATGTCTATCAAACTTTGTATCTGATCTTCAGATAAAAGCCCCTTTAAGTCCAGTAACGGTATACCGTCATGACAGCCAAGCATGTTTACAACCCTGATTCCCTTTTCCTGCATATCACTGATCCACCTGATCAAAAACTCATTTGTATTCCTCTCCAGTGCATCTATGATCAATCCGGGCAGGAAGAAGTCATACGTCATATAGCCTTTCCCGGCCAGCTTTTCGTGTATTTTTTCCTCATACCTAGAATGTATTTCAGGCAAAAGAGTCAAGCCATATCTGTCAGCCAGTTCCCTTATACCGCCCAGCAGATCCCATGTTCCAGGTTCGTTTAGAAAATTTTTGGCGCCCGGTTCTTTCGGTGCATACGCGAATGCATCCAGCCTTATGATCTCCGCCCCGTACCCTGCCAGCTTTTTCAATGTATCCTCGTAATACGCCCATACCAATGGAGATTTTATATTCAAATCCATTTGTCCGAGGTATTTTCGCCTGGATTCGAGCATATCGATGACTTTTTTCCGGAAGCGTTCAAACCTGCCGAATTCGATCCCGGATGGTTTCTTTCCTTCACTTAGAGATATATTAACCTTTTCAGCCAGCTTCTGAGCAGAGGCGTACTGGATGTCCGTAACTCTCATAAGATCCTGTGCATCAATTCTTTCATATCTGACTTCCTGGTAAAAAGTGTTCCAGTAAGGCACTTCTTTTCCATCAGGCATACGAATGTTAAGTATCGGAAGACCCGGCTTCCTGAAAAACATATCCCTGATATATTCGGGGTCTGGTTGTATATAACCCTCGTCAGTCATTTGACCGCAGCCTTCCCAGAATTTGTTCCAGTTAATGAAGAAGTCTTTAAATTTTGAGTTCTCTCCATTTTTAAGAATATCCTGAAATTCTCTGGAAAGCACAGATGAATGATTTAGTACAAAGTCAAATTTGAGAGCTATATCAATATTATTTAGATCCTTCAGATCTTCCTGAGAGGCAAATAGCTCGTTTAATTCATAATCAATAACTGAAAATCCCCTGTCAAGGTCGGTATTGAAGATACTTGGCAGTACATAAAATGATTGAAACACATCTTTAAGCTCGGGGGTCTGAAAAAATTTTACTATTCCTCCCAATGTCTCTCCAATACTGTCAGGGTAGGCATTAAGCATCGGGCCCGATTTAATTATTCGTGTCGCCGGTATTTTAGTGTCGTTGTCCATTGCTACTTCCTCCTATGCCTGTTCACCAATCATGAGCCTGACAAAATCCTTGTAAGACAATATTTCATTACTCTTTGATATTATCAGTTTTGCTTTCGTCGCCTGTGAAATCAGCAAACCCTGTTCTATCTCGAGAACCATTGATGTAAAGGGACTGTCGGTTGCACCATCCCTGTTACGTGATCTGCGATGTTCAAGCGTTTCACGGGGAGTGCTGTTGAGCAGAATCGGTATGTCAACACCCTGAAGATTATCATTGTTGCCATGTGTCCATTCTATGATCATTACGTTTTTATCGCTGAAATCAACCTGATCATACCATAGTTCAGTCTCTTCTCTTCCCATTCTTTTAAGGAATATCCTTGATTCCCCGTTTTTAAACCGGGATATGATTCCTGTAAGCTCTTTGAAATCGATTTCATTTATAGTACCCAGATAATTCCTGAGTCCGTTCCGACCAGCGCCCTGGTAAACAGAAAGCCATGGGTAACGTTTGACCCACTCAGGGTTTGAATCATTGCCATTTTCCTGAAGCTCTTTCAGTATGACATGCCTTCCCTCAAGATACTGTCCATTCGAGATAAGGCCATCTATACCGTTTTTTCTGAAAACACGGAGCCTCTCTGCATCATTGTATTTTGGTATTCTGTGAGGGTAGTTGTCTCCTGACAGGGTATAGCTTCCCAGTCCTATACTATTGAGATAAAAGGAGATCAGGGATGCTATCTCGGACTTGCCCACGCCGGATCCCCCGCATACTACAATAACAGCTCGCTGATTGGGGTTTTCATCAAGTACCGGTATCAGCAGATCCAATAATTTCGGAAAAATCACCTGAGCTTTAATGATATGCTGAGGGTCAATCCTCACTTTATCACCAGGCATATCACCTTTGGGTATGCTGTCAGTGTCACTTATGTCTTCAGGAATCCATGGAAGCTTTTGGCTGATTTTCACTGTAATATTGTTATTTGCTTTTTTAACATTGTCATTTAACATTACTTCCGATGCTTTATAATGAATGAACTTTTTTAATTAATTTAAACTGGTAAAGACTTTCTTGCTTCCCTGTCCGGATCATTTTTAACCTCACAAGTATCATCCAGAATCATTGTTTCTCCATTAGCCTTGGAATATTTTGGCCAATCGGGTAATCCTGATCCTTTCGGAACACCTGTCTTCATGAATTGTACAAGGGCATCTGACATTTTTGCTGCCAGATTTCTCGGTCTTGCCCCACCACCTGTATGAGAAATCTGAACATCGGTGTTATAAAACCAGAAACCAATATCCATAGTGTGGAACGCTCTCAGTCTGCCATCAAAGAGTGGCGGATTCCATCCAAACCATGCAAGATAAACAGATGCCGGTTGCTGTACTTTAGCATCAGCTGTGGCAATAGTCTGAAGTCTGTTGCTTATTGCCATAGATAATAGTTCAATTGGCTTTTTGTCAGGGAAACTCTTCGCATATGCATCAATAACATTTGATGCATTTTCAGCCAGTGAGACTCCAAAACCTCTTGTGGTTTTAGCAAGTTCTTTTGCCTTTTCCAGTGTAATATTTTCAAGAGATGAATCGAATGAGCTTGGTGATCGTTCATAAAATGTACTGCAGATTATCATAGGTATATCAGACGATAACTGACCGGAATAGAAGGGTTGCTGTGGCAGGTATACGCCATCAGCCACCGGACCGAATCCTCCCATCATACCCGTTACTTTGGTTTCTGCTCTCAATTTCATGCTGGCTTTATTAGCTATTGCATAGTAATCCTTCCATGGCATTTCCTGCAGTTTATCAATTTGAGATGCTGACAGTCCTGCCTCCTTCAAAACATATGCTCCAAGTTTTTCAGAATAATTCTTTTCACCACCTTTGAGTGAATTCCCGCTTAATGCTACAGCTTTATGGAATAACCCTTTAGCTGAGGGCATAGCTGTAAGCGTACAAACTTTTGCACCTCCACCGGATTGACCCATAATGGTCACATTATTGGGATCACCTCCAAAATTCGATATATTATCACGTATCCATTCCAGGGCAGATACTATATCAAGCATGCCAACAATTCCTGATGCCGCATATTTCTCACCTCCCACTCCTGCAAAATTCGCAAAACCCATGGGGCCAAGCCTGTGATTAAGAGAGCAAAAAACAATATCTCCCTGGCGACTAAGATTTTCACCATGATACTCGGGATGTTCAATAGAATTCCCGCTGGTGAATCCACCCCCATGAAGCCAAAGCAAAACTGGTCGTTTTGTGCTGTCTTTATACCCCGGAGTCCATACATTTATTCCGAGACAGTTCTCACTTACATCATCATAATGCCAGTAGTCGGTAAAGGCCAGATACCTGTTGGCATAAAAATTATCGAGCATCTGTGGTGCTGAATTGGGCCAGTAGACAGCAGGATAAATGTCTTTCCAGGGATCCGGCTTTTGAGGAGGCATGAATCTGTTTTTTCCTGTTGTGCTGGCACCATATGGTATTCCCAGAAAATTATAAATGTTCCTGTGGATAAACCCTCTTACTTTTCCATTTGTGGTATCGGCAACCGCAATGTTATCTCCAATGAAAAGTATCTGACCATCTTCATCTTCCTTTTTAACAGAAGGTGATGAACATGAGGTTAATGAAATTGCAGAGGTCCCAAGAGTTATTCCGGCAGCCCCGGCACCAAGATTCTGAATGAATTTACGTCTGTTTGATTTCATATTAATATCTTAAGATTATTTTTTATAAAGTCAATTACTAATTTTTTACAAGCAACTATCTCATTACAGATTAATTGAACTGAGCTCCCATATTTCAAGTGACTTAACCCTTACCTTACCGTTGTTTGAAAAAAGATTAATGCCGGTACTTGTCGAATCGGGATAAATTTTACTCGAAATGGTTGTTTCCCCGTCATTGCCAAAGACTTCAATCGAACATTTATCAACGAAAATATGCATCTTGATCGTTTTCGTCCTGTTTTTCAGTGGTCCCTTACTTATGCCCGGAAATACCTTGCTGAACTCATCAAATCCACTGTTGAGCCTGTCAACATACAGTTCCTCCCGGGAAGAATTATAACCAACAACAGTCTTCTCATTTTCTCCGATGCATAAGTTCAATCCGAATTCCCCGGCCGAAATATTCTCAAATTCAACAATAAGTTCATATGCATTCTTTGAAGGTAAGAATTTCTTTGGTTGCCATATCCCTTCAAATGTATTTTCTTCCGCCATTTTATGAGAAGTTCTTAAAGATTCAAGTTCCTTAATCGGATTTTGAATAAGTCGGATACCTTCATCAAAGGTTTTCAGTTCGAGATTTCTGGGTACTGATAAAAGTCCGGGTACCGGTTCAGAAAAGGCATAAGTCCAGATTCCCATCCATCCGACCCAAATTTTCCTTTTTTCTTCAGGAGCATAGTTGTTCCACGATCTGACAGCATAGAAATCCGGGCCCCAGTCGACCCAGAACGCCTTTTCCCAACCTGGATTATACTCTTTATATGGTGTTTCAGGCAACTCATCACTTAACATTATTGCATCACAATAAATATAGCCCTTGGCACTTATTCCTCTTCCTGCTATATTGTCAATAATTTCTATCCTGGCATTTCTGCCCCTGTATTCCGTTACATTCCATCCAGTCCAACTCAGATGGGCGTTACCACTATTACCTGTTTGCGTCCTGACAATTTTGCCATCTATCAGAAGGTTTACACATTCTTCGCCAGGATGATAGCCCCCTCCGACAAGGAAGCTGATACAATTTTTGGATATCGTGAACTCCGGTGAAGTAATTTTTCCTTTTCCCGGAGCACTGCTTTTGATACTGCGATATCCTTCTTTCCCGTTGCTTTCTTCCTCAACTGTAGGGCAGTCAATGAACGCATCGCCTTCCATTTTCCATTGGTCGATACCTCTCTCAAAATCAAACAACATTTCTCCCGAAGGCATATATCTGTCATATGAAAGCTCTCTGATAAAGTCGTTATCTAAAATAAACTTTCTCCCATCAAAGTCACCAACAAAATATTCTCCGTTACGTGGCTGAAGACTGATTTCCAGTACCCATTTGATATTTGATGTATTTCCATCTACAGCTAACGGGAAAAAATCAACGCATTCCCATTGACCTGCAACTGCTCCCCATGGACCAAATTTGCTCATGTATTCCCAATCCAACAGATTCTTTGAACTGAAGAATTTAACCTCCTGAATCTCACTCCAACCTATCACCATTATCCATTTCTTATCCGGTTCATACCAAAACACTTTTGGATCACGATATGTACCTGAACTATTTGGTATTACAGCCGGTTTATCGTACCTGATCCAGGTTTTTGCGGTATCATTGCTGTAGACTATGCTTTTTCTTTGCCAATCCATCTGCAAAGCGATCAACGGGGGATTACCATTTTTCCCTAATCCACTGGAATTATTCCAGTCAACCACAACAGTACCTGACATCCCACTGAGTACCTGTGGTTTTGATTGAGAAGGAGCATTTTGACCACCAGCTCTGAGCATCCCAAACATTTTGCTCCTTTCAAGGCCGTAATGAGTCATTTTCCAATGGACAAAATCTTTATTTGCTGCTGCACCCCAGTTAAGAAAATACTGACCACCATAATAAAATAAGCCAGTAGGGTCAAATGACGGGTAAAAATGATATTCCGGATTATATTTATCTGCTGATTTTGCCGGAATAACCTGTCCGTTGACCCTAAAGTTGCTTATCAATATCAAAAGGACCAATACTCTGATTAACAATTCATTTCTTTTCATAGTCTCAAAATATCGTGCCTGTCAATCTTCTTGTATTTTCGACATTTTCAGAATATTATTTAAAAAGCAAAGGAGCAAATTCAGCAAGATAGACTCTCCATGTGAACCAGGTATGAGCACCTTCTGACTCTCTGTAAACATATTTAAAGTTATGCTTTTTAAGTAGTTCAACAAGCGTCTTTGTCCCGGATAAAGCTAACGCATCTGTAAGACCGCAACCTACCCAGAAAAGTTTTGGATTGCTTGCCTTGAGAGTTTCCAATTGTTTTTCGATTTCAGGGGAAGGAGTCCTGACACCTGCGCTGAAAACACCGATATATGAAAAAAGATCAGGATTATTAAGTGTTGTATTAAAAGAATGCATACCCCCCATCGATAAACCCGTAATAGCACGGTTCTCTTTATTTGCATTAACGCGGTAAGCAGCTTCAATGAATGGGATTATATCATTAACAAGGCTTTTCTCAAAAGCCCCGGACGAAAATGCCATCCCTGGAGCAGGTGTGCTTTTTACAACAGGGCCTTCTCCAGGAGCTGCAGTCTGATTTGCATATCCGTTGGGCATTACTATGATCATAGGTTTAGCTTTTCCCGCAGCAATCAGATTGTCCAGAATCAGATGTGCTTTTCCCATCGTGGTCCATCCTTCTTCATCAATTGATCCACCATGGAGCAGATACAAAACAGGATATTTTTCCTTGCTGGTTTCATATCCGGCAGGAGTGTATACAAGCATCCGGCGATTCATACCCAAAGTAGGTGAGTTATACCATACCCTGTTGAGAGATCCATGAGGAACTTCTTTTATATCAATGTAATCAGATTCTGTACCCGGAATGAACAAAACACTTAGAAGGGTAGCTCCATCCCGTTTTACTATTCCATTGCTCGGATCAGTTACCATTACACCATCTATGATATAATTATATCCATATGAATTCGGTTTTACCGGTCCGAGTGTAACAGTCCATAAACCTGCATCATCCTTTACAAGTTGTTCACTGACAATAGGTCCTCTCTTCATGACTCCATTTTCAAAAGAAATAGATCCGTAACCCTGCATCCATTCCCCTGTGACCTTTACATCACGTGCTTCAGGTGCAAATAAACTGAATTTAACTTTGTTGTCTCCCAAAATTTCCTTTGAACTTTTGGTAGGAGGTGGCTGTGAAATGGCCAAAAATGAGATGAGCGACATGAAAATCGAAATAAATAGTGTTTTCATAATTGTTTTTTTTTATTGGTTAATAATATGATCTCTTTAAAATGAATGATAGTATTATATCTATCCTAATGTTTTTCTGGCTTCCCTGTCAGGATCATTCTTTACCTCACATGTATCATCCAGAATCATAGTTTCTCCATTAGCCTTGGAATATTTTGGCCAATCGGGTAATCCGGCTCCTTTCGGAACACCTGTCTTCATGAATTGTACAAGAGCGTCTGACATTTTTGCTGCCAGATTTCTCGGTCTTGCCCCACCACCTGTATGAGAAATCTGTACATCGGTGTTATAAAACCAGAAACCAATATCCATAGTGTGGAATGCTCTCAGTCTGCCATCAAAGAGTGGCGGATTCCATCCAAACCAGGCAAGATAAACAGGAGCAGCTTGTTTTATTTTTGCATCAGCTGTGGCAATAACCTGTTTCCTGTTACTTAATACCAGAGATAAGATTTCAATCGGTTTCCGGTCAGAGAAATTTTTGGCGTATGCATCAATTATCGCAGATGTACCATCTCCTAACGGTCCAATAAACCCCCAGGTGGTTTTTATAAGGTTTTTGGCTTCGTCCAGTGTTATATTCTCAATAGATGAATCGAATGAACTTAGTGATCTTTCATAAAATGTACTGCAAATTATCATAGGTACATCTGATGATAAGTCACCGGAATAATAGGGTTGCTGAGGCAGATAAAATCCATCGGCCACCGGACTGAATCCCGCCATTAAGGTAGCCATCAGGTCAGTTACTCCAATTTCTTTCATCAATTTCATACTTGCTTTATTAGCTATTGCATAGTAATCCTTCCATGGCATATCCTGCAGTTTATCAATTTGAGATGCTGACAGTCCTGCCTCCTTCAAAACATATGCACCAAGTTTTTCAGAGTGATCTTTCTTTCCACCGCTAAGCATATTCCCGCTTAATGCAACAGCTTTATGGAATAATCCTTTAGCTGAGGGCATTGCTGTAAGCGTACAAACTTTTGCACCTCCACCGGATTGACCCATAATGGTCACATTATCCGGATCACCTCCAAAATTCGAAATATTATCACGTATCCATTCCAGGGCAGATACTATATCAAGCATACCAACAATTCCTGATGCCGCATATTTCTCACCTCCAACTCCTGCAAAATTCGCAAAACCCATGGGACCAAGCCTGTGATTAAGAGAGCAAAAAACAATATCTCCCTGGCGACTAAGATTTTCACCATGATACTCGGGATGTTCAATAGAATTCCCGCTGGTGAATCCACCCCCATGAAGCCAAAGCAATACTGGTCGTTTTGTGCTGTCTTTATACCCCGGAGTCCATACATTTATTCCGAGACAGTTCTCACTTACATCATCATAATGCCAGTAGTCGGTAAAGGCCAGATACCTGTTGGCATAAAAATTATCGAGCATCTGTGGTGCTGAATTGGGCCAGTAGACAGCAGGATAAATGTCTTTCCAGGGATCCGGCTTTTGAGGAGGCATGAATCTGTTTTTTCCTGTTGTGCTGGCACCATATGGTATTCCCAGAAAATTATAAATATTCCTGTGGATAAACCCTCTTACTTTTCCATTTGTAGTATCGGCAACCGCAATGTTATCTCCAATGAAAAGTATCTGACCATCTTCATCTTCCTTTTTAACAGAAGGTGATGAACATGAGGTCAATGAAATTGCAGAGGTCCCAAGAGTTATTCCGGCAGCCCCGGCACCAAGATTCTGAATGAATTTACGTCTGTTTGATTTCATATAAAACCTTATAAATTTTAAAGATCTCTGAGATGAATTAATAAATCTCCGATACTTATATCCTTATTATAAACCTTTATTAAATCACCGTTTTTATTATATAATGCCATAAATGGAAGCTGTCCGATGCTATAGTATTTCCCGACAAAAAAAGAATCCCCTTCTGTACCTGCAAATATGTTTGAATACTTATCCAGATGATATTCAGTAACAAATTGTTTTACCTTATCCAATGACAGATTTGTAATCATAGCAATTGATGCATTATTAAATTCTTTTATCCGGTTTAATATTTCTTTCGTCAATTGCTGGCAGTCTTCACATTCAGGTGAAAAATAAATAATTACTATCGGTTTCCCCATTGGCAGATTTCCTGCCATGAAAATTTTGCCATTAGATTGAATAATCTGAAAGGGGGGTACTTTGTTATGTTGAGAATATATTACAGGAGATACTAAAAGCATCATTCCTGACAAAAGAAAACACCAGATCAGGTTGTTTTTCATTTTATTAAATTCAAGTGTTCGTAGAGGAAAATGAAGAATTATTGATTCTGGTCCACAACTCTTTTGAGTATTCCGGCATAGCTCCATTATTTTCACATACAAATGCAGAGATATCAACAGCCAGGGCATGACATTCGGACAATTTATAACCACGAAGCAGAGAAACCATTAGGGCTGCAGTAAAAGAATCGCCTGCACCGATTGTATCTTTTACGCTAACTTCATGGAGTTTTAATATAAGACATATCATCTTTGCTATATAAATAACTCCCGTTTGCTCCGCAAGTGTAGGCAATTAGTTTAAGGTCATTGTTATCCAGTAATTTCCGGCATAAGTATTCTTCATCGCCTTTCCATCCGTATAATTCTGCAATAATTAAAAGTTCCTCATCATTGATTTTCAATATATTTGAGATCCTTAATGAATCATCGATCAATTTTCTATCATAGAAATTCTGCCTCAGATTGATATCAAATATCTTTAAAGCATTTTCAGGTAAAAGATTCAGAAATTTCGTAATCGCATTTTGCGACACTTTATTTCTTTGTGCAAGGCTCCCAAAGCATACAGCATCAAGCTGACTGGCTAAGATTGAACTCTCCGAAGTGAGTTCAATATAGTCCCAGGCCACATCTTCGGTTATTACAAAATCAGGCACTCCTTTATCATCGAGAGTGACTTTTACGGTACCTGTAGGATTAGGTACTTTACTAATTAATAAATTTATACCTTTTGCAGTTAATCTCGTAACAATTTCGTCTCCCAGTTTATCTTGCCCAACAGCACTTATTATATAGCTCTCGGCTCCAAGCTGACTGGCATGATAAGCAACATTTGCAGGTGCTCCCCCCAACACATCACCCTGCGGCAACTGGTCCCAAAGCACTTCCCCAATTCCTGCAACTTTGTATTTTTTATTCATAGTAATTTAATCCTTAAGGCCCAGTTGCGTTTCGATCTCTTCAAGTGTTTTACCTTTTGTTTCCGGTATCCAGATTTTTACGAAAACAAATGCTAAAATACTGAACACTCCAAATATGCCGAATAGATAGTTTAATCCCAACGTGCCCTGTATAACCGGAGCAAAATAGACTGCGAGGAAAACACATAACCAGCTTACAGCTGTTGAAAATGACATGGCAACACCTTTGATCCTGTTCGGGTATATTTCCGAAATGATTACCCACATTACTGGTGCGAAGGAGGCGGCAAAGAATGAAATATAAGTCAATAAAGCGATCAAAACCCCAACCCCATTTTGGACAGGTTTGCCAAATTCAAAACATAAATATGCCAAAGAAATTATCATTCCTGCAGCGCCCCAGAGTAATAAGGTCTTCCGGCCTTTTTTATCAACCAACCATAGCGCTACAATTGTCATGAAGAAATTCACCAGACCGACAATAACTGACAGCATCATCGAATCAACTTTTGCCGAACCGGCGGATTGAAAAATTTCGGGCGCAAACATTATAACTGCATTGATACCGGTAATTTGTTGAAAAGCGGCTATCAATGTCCCGATAAGAACAATTTTCCCTGTCTTGCCTTTAAAGATTTCTCCAAAACGTATTTTTTCCTTGCCTTTTTCGATTGAAAGGATTTTTTCCATTTCTGGCAGTTCATCATCTATAAGTTGCTGTCCACCAATCTTATTCATAACGATTATAGCCTCATCCCTTCTGTTTTTAGATAATAACCAACGAGGGCTTTCAGGGAGTGAGGTTAAAAGAAAAATCAGATAAGCAGTTCCAAAAATAGCAGGTACCGCCAGCATATAGCGCCAGCTGTTCTCACCAAATCCTATAAGCAAATAATCGGTAATATAAGCCACTAAAATTCCGAACGTAATTGCAAACTGATTCATCGATACCAGCTTACCCCTGTTATGCGCCGGCGATATCTCTGAAATATACATAGGCCCTACCACTGATGTTGCACCTACAGCCAGGCCTGAAAGCAACCGGAATATAATCAACATTGATGATGATCCGGCGAAAGCGCAACCTATGGCTGAAATGATGTATAACACAGCTGTTGTGATCATTACATTTTTTCTGCCATATTTTTCGGTGAAATTACCGGTAAAAAGGGCTCCAATTAAGCATCCAATTGTCAAAAGTGCTGCAACTGTCCCCAAACCGCTGTCACTCAGCGAGAATTCACCTTTTATCATCTCAACAGCTCCTGATATTCCTGCCATATTTAATCCGAAAAGGAAGCCCCCGTTTATAGCAACGAACATTATCCAAAATAGAAATTGTCTATTCATGTAATTATTTAAAAAGTCAATACTTATGTGAAAAACTTTAAAATACTGAAACCTTAACTACATAAGATTCCCTTTTACTGACAGCTGCAAATCAGTTACTTGAAAATATATCTCATCAATGTAATTCAGCAAACAGTTCTCTGACAATAATATTTTAAAGTCCGGGCAAGAATCCTTGTAAGAAAATCTTGTTAATAATTCCTGCCCGGACAGTTATAAACTCAGGCTACCATGAGCCAGCGTTCTGCACAGATTAGAATTCGGCATATCCGGGATTTTGGACATACACATTTTTAGTAAGATTATACTGCGTAAGCGGAATCGGGTAATACTCGTCCTTACCAGCCGTAAAATTGACATTCTTATAATATAAACGCGTGTCTTCTTCAGATCTGAAGTATTTATTCATAGTTTCTTTTGCAATACCCCAACGAACGAGATCAAAGAAACGCTCGCCTTCAAGTGCAGTCTCTATACGAGTTTCAAAGCGGAGCGCCTGGCGGGCATAATTTTGAGTCCAACCTGTCACCGGGTATTCATTGATAACATAAATTGCGGGATAGCCATTAATATCAATTGCTGTAGGAAATTTTACTTTATCGGCCCAGGCTGTTACATATGGACTGTTTTTTGCGCGAAGCCTGATTTGGTTAATAAGAGGTCTTGCTTCGTCTTGACGGCCAAGCTCTATCAACGCCTCTGCTCTCCAGAGGAGAACATTTGCATAACGAATAATCTGGTAATTCAAGGACGATGCGCCCCAAGGCCACCCCCCATTATACATACCTGCTTCAGGTGATACGAGGAATCGTTTAATGAAATGATAGCCATAAGCATTGAAATCCCTGTACCAACGCTCGGTAACCGGCTCAACTTGGTAAGTTTTCCAACGAACGTTGATACGACCGATAGTAAAGTCAAGACGAGGATCAACATTAGATCCAATCTGGGTATTGATATAAGATTTTGTCCCGTCGCCATTTATCACTTCATTGACAACATCATAATCTTCGTTCTGGAAAGAGCCATCAAGCAATGGAAGACCATTTGCATCAGTTTTGTAAGCATTTACGAGGTCCTGACTTGATTTGAAAAAATCATCACCTGAATAAGGCCCTTTTGGAGTATTGAGAAGCTGGCTAAAGTTTACGTGACCGGCCGAAGATGCGAGAAAGCCCGAAAGAACTGCACCATCATTCATAGAGTACTGAATGGCCCATATAGACTCTTGAGCGTTTTCGTAAGCGATCATATCCAGTTTCTGAAAATCATCCAGCAAACCATATTTACCTATAACATCTCCAGTATAGGTTATAACTTTTTCAAGATCAGAATTATCAATAGAAGTCACAGCATTATTAGCAGGATCTTGCCGATAGGCTTTATAAAGGTAAACCTTTGCAGCGTATGCCTCAGCCACATATTTATTGGCACGACCCACTTCTGATTGAGTTTCCGGAAGTATTTTAGCCGCTTCTTCAAACTCTTTTGCTATCATACCGAGAATCTCATCTCTTGTATAAACGTCATTTCTTATAGTCTTATAGTCAATTTCTGCAACATTCTCATCAAACCATACAATTTTGTTGAAAGTACGGCTCAACTCAAAATAATAGTGTGCTCTGAGAACACGCATTTCTGCTTTCAATACTTCAAGATTTGGAACAGCTTCAGGAGTAGAGGCATTCAACACTTTCAAAGCAGAATTTGTACGTTTTACAGACCCATACAATGCCACCCACCAGTTGTTCATCATAGTATGAGTCGCATCGACAACATACGTTTCAATATTATGCATATTTGTGTTGTCAGAGGGTCCACCCCCCCCCTTATAGGCATTATCAGAGTGAAGCTCGCTTTGGATCCAGTGATTAACGGGGGCGTTCATAGCTCCAAAAGTAACATTCGGACCAGCAAGTGCCGAATATGCGGATGAGACGAGATATTTAACGCCATCAGCAGAATTTAACACAGCGTCATTGAGAGACCCTTGTGGTTTTAGGTCAAGAAATTCATCTTCACTACAACTTACTGTTGCGATGAAAAGAAAAACGCTAAGAATGATTTTTATAGATTTCATAGTAATTAGCTTAATATTATTATTATTATATATTGCCCATTAGAATCCGAAGTTGATACCGAGAGTATAACTGCGTGCGAATGGATAAGGATAGCTGAGTGCTTCGGGATCGGCCCCGGTATATTTGGTTAGCGTAAACAAATTCTGAGCCTGCAAATACACTCTTGCTGACCTGAGTTTAAGCATTCTGAGAGCATTATCAGGAATACTATATCCAATCATAATATTCTTGAGTTTTAAGAATGAGCCGTTTTCTATATACCAGTCAGAAGAAAGGTTCTCACTATTGGTGTTAAGGGTTGTCAATGCCGCATAATTTGAAGTATAAGTACCGGTAGCAACATAATCATTATAGCCTTGCATTGCATCAAGAAGACGAGTTGAGTGGTTTCCAAGACCTTCACCAAGTGGGAAGAAGTCTGTATAAAGTTTGGACGTATTGTATGGTTTATATACCATCCCGCTGAAGAACATACTGATATCAAAGTTTTTATAAGAAGCTGAAAAATTTATACCACCTTGAATAACAGGAAGGTTGTTTCCAATGTAAGCCTGATCAGCTGTAGTAATCTTTCCGTCTCCATTGACATCAGTATATCTGATACGACCTACGCCCGGAGCCCCAAATGAAACAACGTACTTAGCTTTATATTCATCAACTTCAGCCTGGGTTTTGAATACGCCGTCAGTAACATAACCAAGAATGCCTCCATAAGGAAGGCCGACGTTAGTAACTTTAGCAGCCGCATTGCCCAAACCAAAAGTATAATAGATCTCCTCTGGAAGGTAAGTAATGGCATTTTTCTGCCAAGCTGCATTTGCATTGATCTCATAACTGAAATCACCAACTTTATGTCTCCATGTCACAATTCCTTCGAGACCCTTGTTGTTCATGGATGCACAGTTCTGATAAGAAGTACCACCTTCTCCGTTGACACCGGCAACAGGAAGCTGATACAGCATATCGGAGGTATTCTTGTTATAGTATTCAAAAGACATTGTCAATCTATCATTAAGAAAACCGACATCAATACCGATGTTGGTCTGCTCAGTTTGTTCCCAACGCAATGAAGAATTACCTGACTGGGTGCGAACGGCTCCCGGACTAAGAGTTTTTCCGTCTCCGTTTAAGTTATAGCTGCCATTCCAAATATCGACTTTATAAATATTATATGTTGCAGTATTACTGATCTGGTCGTTACCGTTAATCCCCCAGGAAAATCGCAACTTAAGATCTGAAAGCCAATCATTTGTTTTAGACATAAAAGTTTCTTTTGAAATACGCCATCCAACAGAAGCAGAAGGGAAAATACCAGCATTATTTTGCGAGCCGAAACGGGAAGATGCGTCACGACGAACAGTCGCAGAAAGAAGGTACTTATCCGCAAAATTATAGTTTGCCTTTGCAAAATAAGATATCATGGAATACAGGTTAGCTGTTTCATCTGAACCCCTTGTACCCTCAGCAACGTTCAGATATACATAATCAAGAGATGTAAGAGCATACTTGTCACCGGTACCGGTCAGCATACTGGTTCTGTTCTTTTTATATTCATTGCCAAGCAAAAAGGTTGCAGAATGTTTATCAACGCTCAAATTATATGAAGCGGTATTGGTCCACACCCATTCCATAGTAGTATTTTCTGATACAATAAGAGAACTAATGAGACCTGAACGTACATGCTCATCCCAGGCAGGTGTAAATACTTTTGAATAATTAGGATTATAATTGATACCGAATGTAGATTTGAGAACAAGATTCTTTACCGGTATGGCTTCAATATAGGTGTTACCAAAAATACGATAACTGTTATAAGCTGAATTGTGTGCTTCATTGTCAAGATAACGGATAGGATTGGTACGGCTGCCAAGGAGATCGACTTCAGAGCCGGCATAACTACCATCACTTGCATAGACAGCCTGGGCAGGATGCTGAGCAAGCAGCTGTTTTTCAATTGGCTCATATGCATTTGGTTTCTTATGCTGTGTCCAATAGGTAATATTTACAGACTCGCCAACTTTAAGTTTGTTGTCAAGAAAACGAAATTCATTATTAAGTCTTGTCGAGAGAGAATTGTAATTTGACCCCTTGAGAATACCATTTTGATCAATGTAATTAATACTCAGTGAAGAAACATGATTTCTGGTGCCTTGTGATATTGAAAGATTGTACGTTTGCATCAGAGCAGAACTGTAGGCCTCTTTTAGCCAGTCAGTATCAGAAATGATCATTTCAAGGCCGTTTTTTGAATAGTATGGTTCACCAAGTCTAAGCTTTGCGGTGGGACCTTCACCATAAATAGTTGATTTAGGAGTAGTCCCATAGTCATACTTATAAGCTGCCCAATAAACATCGCCCCACTCTTGAGCATTCAACAAAGGGATGTTGTTCTGGAATGTCTGAAGAGTCTGAGTCGTGCTGAAATCAAGCTTGAAAGTACCTTCTTTTGCCTGTTTTGTAGTAATAATAATGACACCGTTTGCAGCCTGAGCGCCATAAATTGCTGCAGAAGCAGCATCTTTAAGCACCTGAATTGACTCGATATCATTACTTGAAATAACGGTGCCTATGTCAGAACGAGTCATGACTCCATCAATAACATAAAGAGGAGTGGAGTTATTAATAGTAGTAACACCACGAATTAAAGAGATTGAACCCTGTCCGCCAGGAGTACCATCTGCTGATACATTCATACCGGCAATACGGCCTTGAATTTTAGTCAAAACGTTACCGGTAGGAATATCGGCTACCTCATTCATTTTGACAACAGCAACAGATCCGGTTAAATCAGCTCTTCGTTGTGTCTGATAACCAGTTACAATAACCTCTTCCAGCATGCTCACATTTTCTTTCAGTAAAACATTTATTACTTTTTGTCCGCCAACAACTATTTCCTGAGACTCCATTCCAATAAAGGAGAATAGCAGGATTGAATTAGCATCATTAACTTTAATGGTATAGTTGCCAAGAGCATCTGTCAATGTTCCGTTTACAGTGCCTTTTTCAAGTATTGTAACGCCCATCAAAGATTCATTGGTCTGTCCATTTGTCACTTTACCGGTGATATTAATCTGTTGAGCCAAAAGAATCTGTCCATTCATCAGGCCCAAAAAAATTATTATACCACCCAGCAAACCTTTAATACTTTTACATTTTTTTTTCATAGATAAATTAGTTTAGTTTAAGTTGATTAAGTTTTCGCGGGTAATTACATTTAAAATTTTAGTTTTATTAAAACCTGGAGTATCTGGTATCAATCTTACAAATATCTCCCTACGCTTAGATTTGCAGGTACGAAAATCAGACCAGAATGGTATGAAAATATCATCATTTACCAATTGCAATTCGTCAAGTGGAAAATGAATTATTATCTTGGCAGTAAAATTCATAATAGGATATTTATCCTGAAAGGAACTAAAGCAAAATGAAAAAGTGCTATCTGATATGTTTGATATTTCTCATTGGTTGTTCATATAACCAGGATAAACGATTTGAAAAGAAAATTGTCATTGGATTTTCTCAATGCACCATGGTGGATGAATGGAGGAAAACAATTGTAGAGGAGATGCAACGGGAAATTAGTTTTTACAGGAACTATAATATCACCTTTATCGTTAAAGATGCTCATGATGATAATAATCAACAGATAAAAGATATAAAAGATCTTATTCTTCGTGGGATAGACCTTTTAATTGTATCTCCTAATGAAGCTCAACAGTTAACTTCCACAGTTGAGGAAGTATATGATAAAGGAATACCTGTTATTGTTATTGACCGGAAAATCAATTCTTCAAAATACACAGCTTTTATTGGTGGAGATAATCTATCAATAGGGAATGAGGCAGCTTATTTCGCTGAGGAATTATTAAAGGGCAAAGGAAATATACTGGAGATCACCGGATTAGCCGGATCAACACCTGCTATTGAACGATCGGAGGGATTTCACGAAATCATCGATAAATATCCTGAAATTCACACAACAAAAATTATTGAAGGAGAATGGCTTGAAGATAAAACAATGAAAATCACGGATAGCCTGTTCTATAATTTTTATGACTTTAATCTCATCTTTGCACACAACGATTTTATGGCTCATGCAGCTTCTATCTCTGCAAAAAAACACAATATAAAGACATTTATTATAGGTGTTGACGGACTGAATACTGCTAAAGGCGGAGTGAATATGGTACTTGAAGGATTTATAGATGGTACTGTTCTTTATCCAACTGGTGGGGACAAAGCTATTCAGCTTGCCCTCGATATTCTTACAGGAAAACCATTTGAAAAAAACACAAATCTGAGCACTTACAGAATAGATAAAACAAATGCAAGAACGATTTGGCTTCAGGGCGAACAGATAAGAGCGCAGCAACAAAAAATTGATAACCAGGTTAGCCAGGTCGATACA
The DNA here is from genome assembly GCA_963725785.1 of uncultured Bacteroidales bacterium. Lineage (GTDB taxonomy): Bacteria > Bacteroidota > Bacteroidia > Bacteroidales > VadinHA17 > LD21. The sequence continues at coordinate 257,650 of CAVRZV010000014.1, forward strand.
TTGTCTTTTTCATTAAGACGCCAGAATACTTTTCTGGTACTTACCAATATTATTATATTACTATTAGTCTTTATGGTTTTTATCATCTTCATATCGCTCCGAAACAAAAACAAATTGAATAAGGCGCTCGATGGGATGAACAAGACAATTAAAATCCAGAATAATATCATTACAAAACAACGTGATGATTCAATGAACCTGCTTATTATTGCTGAAGAGGCAAAAGAGACGAAAATGAGATTATTTACTGATATTTCACACGAATTAAGATCAGTTGTTACATTAATTGCCAATCCGATTAGTGGTTTGATTACTTCAATAAGCGATGAGGCTGTTATTAAAAAACTTGAAATTGTCCAGAGGAGCAGTGAAAGACTTAAGAGACTTTTTACAGAAATACTTAAGTTCCGGAAAATAGATGAGAATAAATATCAGCTTAAATTTTATAGTTCCAACATCGCAAAATTTGTTTTAAATATAGTTGAGACATTCCACCAGCAGGCTGAGTTTAAAAACATTAAGTTTATTTCCGAAATACCCCAGGAGATTTATGCTGAGTTCGACCTTGAAGTTGTCGAAAAAGTGATGTGTAACTTATTATCCAATGCATTTAAATATACCAATGAATATGGAACCGTTACAGTTTCCGTAAAACTGGATGATTCTAAAATCTGTATTAAAGTCAGTGACACAGGTATAGGAATTCCGGCGAATGAACTACCCTACCTGTTTAATCGTTTTTATAAGGTTAGTAATTCGAAACAGACCTCAGAATATGATGGAACCGGAATAGGTTTAGCCCTCAGTAAGGAACTGATTCAGCTTCATAACGGACAAATTGACGTATATAGCAACGAAAATAAAGGAACAACCTTTTTTGTGACGATTCCCCAGTTCCACCTTGTTATTAACAGAGAGCAGTACGTCAAATCAACTAACCCGGTCAGGGTAAAATTAGATCCTGTTCAACATCACGACAAAGAAAAAACAGTTCTTGTTGTCGAAGATAATCCCGATCTTCTTGTCGTAATATCGGATATTATAGGTAAAGCATATAATGTTATCACAGCTTTTAACGGGAAAGAAGGATTGATACAGATAAAAGCCCATTTCCCCGATATGGTCGTCAGCGACATTCTTATGCCCGTTATGGACGGAATGCAGATGTGTATTGAAGTTAAAAAGAATCCGGCTACATGTCATATTCCGATTATACTTCTTACAGCTCTTGATTCGCAGGAAACAACTCTTAAATGTTTCGACATCGGAGCTGATTTATATATTACAAAACCTTTTAATGAATTTTTATTGCTGTCGCAAATTAAAAATCTTATCGATTCAAGAGAAAGGTTAAAGGCTGCCTTTTATCCGTCAGTGTTCGAGAAGGATATCTTTAAAACAAAAGATGTTACTGACAAGGAATTTATTAATAAATGTATGGATGTAATTTATGAAAATATTGAAAATGAAAGTTTTAATCTGGATAATCTTGGAACTAAAATGAATATTTCAAGGTCCTCATTATATCGGAAATTAAGGGATATCAGCAACCTTAAACCTGTTGACTTCATTAAAAAAGTAAGATTAAACTATGCCTCAAAGCTTCTTATTTCGAAAAATATGCCAATCAATGAGATAGCATGGCGTTCAGGTTTTTCCGATCCTAAATACTTTAGTAAATGCTTTTTACAGGAATTTGGTTGTTATCCCAAAAACTATAGTGAAGCCTTTCTGAATAAGAACTAGTTTGATAATTATTATTGCTTCTAGATTAAAGTTAGTCTTTGCAACCGTCTCTCCTATTCACAGGATCCCAATAATTGAAATTAACCGGTAATACTTATTACAGTACTCTTACCCAGATATTCCTGAATGTAGTCGGATCACCATGTTGCTGTAACTGTATGGGGCCATCTCCATGTTCCTTAATTATATATTGCGGGATACCGGGAGAAACAGTCGGGCCCTGTATGCTTACATTGTTCTGAACCAATACTCCATTATGAAAAATTGTTATTCGCGGAGGAGTAAAAAAAGTTGTACTGTCCTTAAAACGAGGAGCTGTATAAATGATTTCAAATGTTTGCCATTCTCCTTCTTTTCTGCTTGAATTTACCAGGGGGGCATATTGCATATAAACAGCTCCGGCCTGTCCGTTGCGATAGGTACGATTGGTGTAACTATCGAGTATCTGGACTTCATAAATCCCCTGCATAATAATACCACTGTTACCTCTTGCCTGACCTGTAGCTGTTGCAGGTAACCCGGCTGGAGTCTTCCACTCTATATGCAACTGGAAATCTCTGAAAACACGCTTTGTCTTTGCCGAACCCGAAGATTTAGCCGGCTGCATACCTCCATCTTTAATAATCCAGGATATAGGCTTAATACCACCAGGCCCTCCTCTTCCCCAGGAAAGTTCCTCCCATTCATTCAGATCCTTACCGTTAAATAATATGATAGCATCTGAAGGCGGATCGCTGTCAACTGCACCCGGTTCTATTTTCGGAACTTCAGGATCCATAATATGTTTAACATTAGTAAAAAACATATTTTGCTGCATTGGCGTGAGGGAGTCAAATATGATTTGAAGTCTTTTTACAGCTCCCATCTGTTTTTGAAAGTCAGCTGGCATCTGTCCAGCTGGTGATCTTTGCGGTACATTTGGTGTTGTTTTCGACCCGGCTTTCACTTCCTGCTGGTCGGCAGGTGCTGTACTCCCTGTTACTAATACAATTAAAAGAGCAGCTATGCAGAGCATTGAAATAAAATAAAATACATTTTTATGGCTCATATGATTGGTTTAGTGGCAAACTTAATATTCTTTTTTAAATCCGGGTAAGAAAATCAAATCAGAATGGTATGAAAAAATCATCATTCAAATATTATGATACAAACGCTCTTGCCCACAAAGACTTCTTAAGGCTACGCTAGGCGTGTCTTCTTTTTCTTATATAATCGTTATTTTATTAACCAGATTAAAATTAATGTCGTATTTTTACGACATAAAACATAAAGTCATGTTGAAGATAAAAGCATTTACCACAGAACTTCAGATACTGGCAAAATTTTCAAGAGTTCTTTCACATCCTGCCAGGTTGGCAATTCTTCAATATCTTGCCGAAACCAAAACCTGCATTTCAGGAGATATTTCAGATTACCTGCCACTTAGTCGCAGTACAGTATCCCAACATCTCAAGGAACTAAAAGAGTTGGGTCTGATACATGGCGAGATTGACGGACTAAAAATAAATTACTGCCTGTGTGGTTCAAAAATTTCTGAATATAAGCTGATGTTCGATACATTTATCGAAGGTATGACTACAATAGATCTGAATTGTAATGAATAATTATTTGCTGACCTCATAAGACATATTTATTATAAGCCATGAAAGTATTGATTCTATGTACAGGTAACAGTTGCCGGAGCCAGATGGCACATGGTTTTCTGCAATCATTTGATGGTAACCTTACTGTTTGTTCAGCCGGGACAGATCCATCTCAGAATATCAATGAGAAAGCTGTTAAAGTAATGAAAGAAGTTGATATAGACATAAGCCATCATAAACCCAAATCAGTTGAGATATATCTTGATGAAGTATGGGACTATGTGATAACGGTATGCGACGATGCTAATGAAACATGTCCTGTCTTCTCCGGGAAAGTAAAGCACCGTCTGCATATTGGTTTTGAAGACCCTTCCCATGCCACCGGAACAGATGAGTTTATCTGGAGTGAATTCCGCAGGGTACGGGATGAAATTAAAAAAGCGTTTTATAAATTTTATACTGAAACCATTAAAAACTAACTGTATGTCGTCGCAAAAACAATTAAAATTTCCCGACCGTTATCTGACCCTGTGGATTTTTCTTGCCATGATTATTGGTGTACTGGCTGGTTGGTTCAGTCCAAATGTTGCAAAATTCTGGAATAGCATGTCATCCGGAACAACCAATATCCCGATTGCCATCGGATTAATTGTGATGATGTACCCGCCTCTTGCCAAAGTTAAGTATGAAGAATTAGGTGATGTCTTTCGCAATACGAAGATCCTTGGTCTGTCACTTCTTCAAAACTGGGTTATCGGTCCTGTTCTGATGTTTGTGCTGGCAATTATTTTCCTGCGATTCAATATCGATTACATGTACGGCCTTATTCTTATTGGTCTTGCCCGCTGTATTGCAATGGTAATAGTATGGAACGACCTTGCAAAAGGCGATACACAATATGCTGCTGGTTTAGTGGCGTTCAATTCTATATTCCAGGTGCTGTTCTTCTCGGTATATGCTTATTTATTTATTGCAATTCTTCCTGGTTGGTTCGGATTACCTGTGAACGATACTGTTTCCAGGATAACAATATGGCAGATTGCAAAAAGTGTATTTATTTACCTTGGCATTCCTTTCATTGCAGGTTTCCTGACGCGTTTTGTACTTATCCGTGTAAAAAACAAAGAATGGTATCATACCAGATTTATTCCAAGGATCAGTCCGTTAACATTAATTGCACTATTGTTTACCATTATTGTGATGTTTTCACTCAAAGGCGAATATATTGTAAAAATTCCGCTGGATGTTATCCGGATTGCCATACCGCTGGTTATCTACTTTATTATCATGTTTGTTGTATCATTCTTCATGAGTAAGAGGGTCGGTGCTACTTACGAACAGTCAACTACTTTATCCTTTACTGCCGCAAGCAACAATTTTGAACTGGCAATTGCTGTGGCCATTGCAGTTTTCGGAATTAATTCAGGTGAAGCATTTGCAGCCGTTATCGGTCCTCTGGTTGAAGTGCCAGTAATGATCGGTCTGGTCAACGTAGCCTTCTGGTTTAAGAAAACCTGGTTTTTACAGCGAACTGTAGAATAGCTTACATACCTCAACCTCAACTCAACCTTAACCTTAACCTTAGCCTTAGCCTTAGCCTTAGCCTCAACCTTAACCTTAAATTGGGTTTCAGTTAAAGTATTAATGAGACTCTGCTGTCTCTTCTGTTGGTTGTTGGCTTTTGAGAGGGAAAAATGATGCTATTATTTTGCGGGTTTAGCGGGCGCTACATACAAAATGTTCTCTTTCATTTTCACCGTTTCTTTGTGATGATTTGAGATAATAATCCCCAGCAATATGACAATTGCAATGACAAGGAGCAACAGAAACGGTCCGCTTTTAATAAATTCCAGAACAAAGTAGTTCTTTTTCATTTTCCGATCAGAATTAAAATAAAATATTTTTATATAGTTGTTCGGATAACTGAATCCATTTAAAACATTATATCAAGTATACCAAAGTTACGAAATTTCTTAAAATAGCAATTAAATGAAGCAGGTGTAATAATTTCACACACACTGTCTAATAATTAGACACTTCAGTTAAATATCAGTTTATTTATATGACTGATATTATGACGATTATATAATTGGCATATTCTTTGGTCTTGCAGAAATCAGAAATCAGAAATCAGAAATCAGAAATCAGAAATCAGAAATCAGAAATCAGAAATCAGAAAGCAGAAATCAGAAATCAGAAATCAGAAATCAGAAAGCAGAGAATAGAAAATACGAACTACGAATATAAAATTGAAATGAATAGAATTTTCCTGACAATATCGCTCCTCTTAGTATTACATTTTAACGAAATATCAGCACAGGAGAAGAAATGGACACTCGAGGATTGCATTAATTATGCCGTTACAAACAATATAGGGCTTAAGCGGCAGAGGCTCCGTACAGAGACTGCTGAGGTTAATTTTCTTAAATCTAAAATGGATGTACTGCCTTCGGTCAATTTAGGATCAGACGCGAGTATACAGTTCGGAAGGTCGATAGATCCTATTTCGAACGGAGTTACATTTCTGCAAAACTTCAGAAACGGATATTCATTGACTTCAAGTATCAGACTTTTCAATGGTTTCGCCACTCTTAATACAATTTCAGCCAATAAATTTATGCTTAAGGCCGGACTGGAAAATGAAAAAATTGCCAGGAACACGCTTATAATAGATATTATGGGGCAATATTACCAGGTTTTGTATTCCAAGGGACTCGAGAGTGCTTCAAAAATGCAGCTTGATCTTTCTGAGAAACAACTTTTCAGAATAACGAGAATGGTTGAGACGGGAAGAGAAGCGGTTTCAAAACAATATGAAATTGAAAGTCAGGTTTCAGCTGACAAACTTTCTTATACAATAGCTATTAATACATCAAGCCAGGCAATAACAACACTTAAACAGATGCTTCAGCTTGAACCTGGTTCTGAGTTCGATATTCTGATACCTGAATTGAATAATATGCTTATTACAGATACATCGTTTAATCCCGATAGTATTTATACAATTGCATCACAAATGCTCCCCCGGCTGAAGGCGATTGAATATGAGCTGAAGGCATCAAAAAGACAGATAGCTGCAGCCAGGGGAAATCTTGCACCGAGCGTGTCTGTCGGAGCACAGCTTTTTACCGGCTTCTATACCCTTCTTAATGATACATCGTCTCATAAACCTTACTCGACTCAGATGAAGAACAACTTCGGTCAGGCAGTAGGTGTCTCACTCAACATACCAATCTTTAACAACTACTCCACTGCGAGAACGATCAGGCTGGCAAAAATCAACAGGAAGGATACTGAGCTAAGACTGGAACAGGAAAAAAGCAATTTGTATATTGATATTGAAAATGCATGCCTCAATTTCAACAGAGGTAAAGATGAATTTGCCGCAGCTGTTGCCAATTACGACTTCAATATAAAATCGTTTAATGCTGTGGAGAAGAAATTTGAATCAGGACTTGTTGATGTGACCAGTTATTCGGTTGCAAAAACCACTCTATTCAAAGCAGATACTGAAGCTCTCAGAACTAAACTGCAATTGCTTATACGCAAACTCACAATACAGTTTTACTCAACAGGTGAATACCAAAATCTTATTATAAAATAAGTTTGGAGTGAGCTAAAGTTTGGAGTGACTAAAGTTAAAAAAATAAGGAAAAGATGACGATAATGTTCAAAATACCAGGCACTCTAGGCACTTTAGGCACTTTAGTCACTTTAGTCACTTAGCACTTTAGGCACTCTAGGCACTCTAGGCACTTTAGTCACTCTAAACTTAAAAACCAAGCAAATACAGAAATACTAATTCTTAATAAATACTAGAAATGGATACTCCTCGCGAAACAATGGATAAAGCAATCCCAAAGAAAACAGGCATTCAGAAAAAACATTTCGGATATCTTGGCAATAGGCATAGCAATGATAGTGCTTATTTATATGGCATTTCTTTGCCGATCGTACATCAACATATAAGGTTGAAAAAGACAAACTTATAATTGAAACAGTCATTGAAGATCAGTTCAATGATTACATAACTGTTCCGGGAACAGTTGAACCTATCACAATTATTTTTCTTGATGCACAGGAAGGCGGACGGGTTGAAGAGAAACTTATTGAAGAGGGATCTATGGTAAAAAAAGGTGATATAATCCTGAGACTTTCCAATCCCGACCTTCATCTGAATATTCTCGACAGTGAAGCACAGCTTGCAGAAAAAGAGAACTTCCTGAGAAATACTCAGATTAATATGGAACAGGAAAGACTGTCAGATAAAGAGAGAACTTGTCAATCTTAAATATGATATTGAAAGGAAGGAACGAAACTATCAGCAGAATGTAATTCTCATGAAAGATAACCTTATCTCAAGGGAAGAATTCATCCGCTCAAAAGAAGATCTTGATATGGCCAGACAATCACAGGAACTTTTACTTGAACGTCAGAAACAGGACTCTGTTTTCCGTTCAGTTCAAGTAAACACCATGACCAGCAATCTTGATAATATGCGAAAGAACCTTCAGCTTGTAAGGGACAGAGCTGAAAACCTGAATGTCAGGGCTCCGGTTGACGGTCAGCTTGGTCTCTTGCACCTGAAATCGGACAATCTATCCAGAGAGGTGCAAATATGGGACAGATAAATGTACTGACATCATATAAAGTAACCGCCCAGATAGATGAACATTATATCGACAGGGTCAGGACACAGCTCGACTGCAACACTCGACAGACAGGGAAATAAATATAATCTGTAGTGAAAAGAGTTTATCCTGAAGTAAGGAATGGCACATTCGAAATTGATATGATTTTCAGGGACAGCAATGCCTGATAACATCAGAACCGGACAGACATATTATACCAGTCTTCAGTTAGGTCAGCCAAAAGTTTCTGTACTTGTTCCAATAGGTGGATTCTTCCAGGAGACCGGTGGTCAGTGGATATTTGTTCTTGATCCGACTGAATCATTCGCCTATCAGACGCAATATTTCAATCGGAAGAAAAAATCCAAAATATTATGAAGTGCTCGAAGGTCTTAAACCCGGAGAAAAAGTAATCGTCTCAGGTTATGAAACCTTCGGCAAAAATGAAAAACTAATTCTTAAAAAATCTAAATAACTATTAATAACTAAAGTCATGATTAAAACAAATGATTTAACAAAGATCTTCAGAACTGAAGAAGTTGAGACAACTGCTCTCAATAAAGTGACTCTCAATGTAAAAGAGGGAGAATATGTTGCAGTAATGGGCCCTTCAGGATGCGGAAAATCAACACTCCTTAATATCCTGGGCTTGCTTGATAATCCCACAGCAGGAAGTTATGTCTTCAATGGAACCGAGGTTGCAAACCTTAAAGAACGTGACAGGACAATTTTCCGTAAAGGAAATATCGGTTTCGTTTTCCAGAGCTTTAACCTGATTGATGAACTCAATGTTTATGAAAATGTTGAGCTGCCTCTTATCTATCTGAAAATGAAGACCAGTGACAGGAAGAAAAGAGTCGAAGATGTTCTCGAAAGAATGAAGATCGGACATCGTGCAAAACATTTTCCACAGCAGCTTTCCGGAGGACAACAGCAGAGAGTAGCTATTGCACGTGCTGTGGTTGCCAATCCGAAACTTATCCTTGCTGACGAACCAACAGGTAACCTCGACTCAAAAAATGGTATTGAGGTAATTAATCTTCTGACCGAACTCAACAAAGAAGGAACAACAATTATTATGGTTACTCACTCCGACAGGGATGCCGGATATGCACACAGGATAGTCAATCTGTTCGACGGTCAGGTAGTGACCGAAAAATAAAAAAACAGAATTTTTATAATTCATTGTGAGTAGGGACGTTGCATGCAACGTCCCTACTCAAAATCGCATAACGTAACATTCTGATTGTAGGGACGTAGCATGCAACGTCCCTACTTTTTTGTTATGTTCCTTAACTAATATGATTTAAACGCCGGAGTCGTTCCAGAGGTAAAATCTTTTATAGATCATACTTTTTCAGCTTATTATATAGAGTCTGCCTGGTAATACCAAGTTTTCATGCGACAATGCTCAGATTATTGTCATACCTTCTTATTGATTCGGAAATCAACTTTTTCTCCATCTCTTCAAGAGTAGTGTTATCATCGCCCTGGACTCCCTTCGAAGCAGTATTAAAAGAAAAATCAGAAGGGCCAAGTATGGATGAATCACACAGAATTACAGCCTTTTCAATTGAATGCTGAAGTTCACGGACATTTCCCGGCCATGATAATTTGCCAGTTTTTCAAGCGCCTGAGTACTTATTTTCTTTGCCGGCTTGCTGTATTTCTCACAATAGGAGTCTGTAGGAAATGATTTGCAAGTACAGGAATATCGTCAACCCTGTCACGTAGCGGCGGTACCTCAATCTGTATTGTATTTATCCTGTAAAGAAGATCTTCCCTGAACAATCCTTCGCTTACTCTTGAAGGAAGAATGCAGTTTGTAGCACAGATCAATCTTATATCAACCGGGATCTGTTTGTTTGATCCTACCCTTACAATGTATCTGTTCTGAAGGACACTAAGCAGTTTTGCCTGCGACTGAAGAGAAAGATTTCCTATTTCATCGAGAAAAAGAGTGCCTTTCTGAGCTATTTCAAATTTTCCTGTCCGGTCCTCCTTTGCATCGGTAAAAGCACCTTTTACATGACCGAACATTTCACTTTCAAACAGCGTTTCGGTAATTGAACCCATATCCACACTGACCATAAGCTCATTGCTTCTTTTTGAAAGGTTATGGATTTCCCTGGCTACCAGCTCTTTTCCTGTGCCATTTTCACCGGTTATCAGAACATTGGCATCTGTTCCTGCAACTTTTCTGACAATGTTCATTACATTGATCATTGTCGGGGAAGCTCCAAGGACTATCTTTTCCTCTCCTCTTTTTATCTCTTTTTTCAGGAGCTGATTATCATTTTTAAGGATATGAGCCTCAAGTCTCGAGGATCTGAGTTTCCAGGCAGCATTTATTGTTGCCAGAAGCTTTTCATTGTCCCATGGTTTGAGAATAAAATCAACTGCCCCTCTCTGTATAGCTTTAACTGCCAGTTCAACATCACCATATGCGGTAACAATAACTACACTTATATTACTGTCATACTTTAATATCTCTTTCATCCAGAAAAGTCCTTCATTGCCGAATTGATACCTGCCTGAAAATTCATATCAAGCAGTACAATATCTATTTCATTCTGTCCAGTATTTCATGTATCCTTTTCGGATTGGTAATAGTAATAACCTTTTCAACTTCATACTGCAACATCATTTCAAGAGCGCTGATAACACTCTTGTTATCATCCACAATAAGAAGAGTTCCTTTTATCATATTCTATTTTTTTACCAAAATACTGAATTTTAATAAATGATCAAATTATGTCAAATAATTAGACACTTTATTAATAAATATTCAATTAAAATATATAAATATATTTTATTCCATTAATTGATGCAACATTTATCTGAGATAGTACGTCTTTATATCAAATAAGAGAAACCAGGAAAGAATATTAATCGCTTCAGGAAAGCATAAAAAAAAAGAAGCCATGACAGTAAAATTAAATGCAAACGAAGTTGTTCTGAAGGCCGGTGATACAAACCAGGTAATTGACAACAACACTATCGAAGGGAAACTGATAGTTACAAACCAGCGGTTATATTTTAAAACTCTGAATGAGGAGACAGACAAATTCAATCTTGAGATTCTTTTTGAGAATATTCTTGAGGTCATTTATTTCAGAAAAGGACTATTCTCCGTCAAAGGGATTAAATGTTGTTACCAGGGATGGGAAATGCCATAGTTTTCCGCTTAAGAAACGTGATGAAATCGGACAGCTTATCAATAAAATGTACTAGAGCACTTTCAATCACCATATATTCCCGTATATCAACAAAAGGATCCCGCGAAAGCGGGATTCTTTTTTATATAATCTACAGTCCTATCGCCCATATGAGACTAGGAAAAGCTCTATTCAGAATTGTCTGGCCACGCCATGGCGTGGCCAGACATTATGTGGTATTTGATCGTAGGGACATGCCATGGCATGTCCCGGATCTTTTGTGAACTACTCATACCTCAGCGAATCCACCGGATTCCTGAGTGCAGCCTTTACAATTTTAAAAATTATAGTTAATATTGTTGCCACAAACATTATTGCTGCAGAAAGAATAAGTATCCCTGGCTTAATCTGAACAAAGTAATCCCAGATGCTGTCTAACAGCAGATTCGACATATAATATCCTCCAGCACATCCAAGGATTGAAGCAATAATAAGAACAATAAGGAATTTTTTGCTTACCAGGTACATAATCAAAGGAACAGGGGCTCCCTGTATCTTTCTTATACCCATCTCTTTTGTGCGTCTGATAATATCAAGTGATACAAGGTTATACATACCTATCAGCGATAATAAAGTAGCCACAATAGCAAGAAAGACATTTACTTTCAGGATACTGCTGTTTATGTCCTTTTCCTCCTGCATTGTATCTTCCTGATAACATACCACCGAAAATAAAATTTGTTGACTGTGCTTTTCCATTTAAGACTCAGATAATCAAGAACACCGGCCAGATCTTTCGGGTTCGGCTCTTACTACCAGAATACCATATTGATCATTTGATGATAATCTAAGCATTGTAGGATTAATTTTCTGCCAGAAGCCCCTTAGATAAAAATCTTTAACCACTCCTATTACCGTAAATCTGGTTGTATCATAAAGTGTTAACAGTCATACCAATCGGATTCTTTCCATCCAAAATCCTTAACCATTTTCTGATTAATAATAATTGACTTATTTGCACGGTCAGCTGCCGCTCTTGACTTATCAAACAGACGACCTTCACAAGTCTGCAGACCCATTGTTGATGCATATTCAGGACCAATATCCATAACATCTACTTCCAGTTGTTTTACCGCATCCTTTATTGGCCTGGCGGTAGCCTCCGAATCCTATATGATTCTGGGTACCTTCAGCAGAGATAATTTTTGGATTAGTAAGTATCTCATTTCTGAAAGAGGTAGTTAATTCCTGCGCTACAGGTACAACAATGAGTTTATCCCTGTCATATCCAAGATCAAGTGTTCTCTGATAAACTGCATTCTTTGAAAAAACCAGACCCAAATACCAGTGCCATAACTGAAATTGAAAACTGAAGAGTAAGAAGTACCGATGATAATTTTCCTGCTCCCCTGAAAGGGGAAGCACCCTTCAGAACATTAACCGGACTAAATGAACTTACATACATTGCAGGATAAACACCTGCAATAAATCCTGTAATCAGAAGAAGCAAAATGAGAAATATCCAGAAGAAAAAATATTTTGTAAATGTCAGTTCAATTTTCATATAATCCCACAGACTGCTGTAGGCAGGAACCAGAAACTCAGCTAGTATAATACCAACTAGTAATGCAAGAAAACAGATAATCAGTGTTTCAAACATAAACTGAGTTACAAGTTGTCTTCTTTGTCCGCCAAATGTTTTTCTTAATCCTATCTCTTTTAGTCTTTTACTGAAAGTGGCTATTGAAGTATTTGCAAAATTAAAACATGCAATTAACAGAATAAAAATAGCCATTATAGGTGGAGCCATAAGAGCAGCCGGATGAAGAGAAGGAAAAAGACTTGATGACCATGTAGTTCTCGAATTTGAACCTACATCCTTTAAAGGAACAAGTGATAAACCTGTTAATCTTAAAATCCTCCCTTGCCTTGTTCTGAACCGGTATATAACTCTTCAAAGATTGTGTAATCTGAAGGAAGCAGTGATTTATCCGGAACCTGAATAAAAAGACTGCAGTTGTTGAATTTTCCAGTCAGCATCATTAACATCCCACATCAACAGAAAATTATCGATAATGTGTAAGAATGTCAATCCTGAAACTTGAGTTTTCAGGAAGATCGGCAAATACGCTCCAACTGTATAGGTGAATTCCTTATTTTTGTCATTGACTATTGAAAATGACTCTTTCCGATTGGGTATTCCTTTCCGAAAAGTGTTGTTGCCATTTTCCTGCTTACAAGAACATTTGCCTGGTTTTCAATTGATTTCTGATCTCCGATAACAATGGGAAATGTGAATATATCAAGGAATTCCGGATCAACATATGAGATCTGTGCCGGAAAAATATCTATCACCCCGTTTTAACCGGAGAACCAGATTCGCACAGTCTGGCAGATTTTTCAATCCCTGGAATATCTTTTTTTACTATCAAGTCCGAGAGTTGCAGGAACAACCCCATATTCCTGTTCCCTGCCCTGCATATCCCTGAAACTGTTTACCCTGTATATCTTGTCGAAATTTATGTTGTGTCCTGTCAAATTCATAGTTGAACATATGATTGAAAAATGCAACAATACAAACCGATAGTGCAATTCCCAGACCAAGAATATTTATTACAGTAAAAACTCTGTTTTTCAATAGGTTCCTGAAAGTGACAAGCAGGTAGTTTCTAAACATAGATTTAAATTAATTATTGTAGAAGACAAGGTTTGAGACCTGTCTCTACTTCAATACTGTAAAAATATTGGATGATTCTGTTTTCTGGTGTTCATGAGGCAGGTCCGAGACCTGTCTCTACTTTTTTATTCATATTTCAGCGACTGTGCCGGATTTACTCTTGCAGCTCTCAGAATCCGATAACTAATAGTAAGAACAGCAATACCAAGAGCAATCGCTAATCCTACAACAAGAGTAAAAAATCCAAGATTTATTTTGTAATAGAAATTCTGCAGCCATTTCCCTGCCCAGTAATAGACTAGCAGGCCAGGCTATAAGAGCTGAAACTGAAACAAGGATAATGACCTCTCGCGAAATAACAATATAAATTCCGGCAACTGACGATCCCATAGCTTTTCTTACTCCTATCTCTTTTGTACGTTGTTCAACTGTAAATGAGGTGAGTCCAAACAAGTCCGAGAGCAGCAATAAATATTGCCAGAATAGAAAAGATCACTGCCATCTGGGCATTCTGCTTTTCCTGCTTGTACATCTGTTCAAAATCTGCATCAAGAAAATAATACTGCAACGGATTATTTGATACGAACTCTTTCCATTTATCTTCAATGGCAGCTAATGGTTTTTGAATAATTCTGAGCTGATAACCTTACAGTAATATATCCCCATAACATATTATCATTCTGGAATTTAAGAATATAAGGACCAATCGGATTACGAAGCGATTCAAAATTGAAGTTTTTCACAACACCGATTACCGGCAGATAATTTATCTTTCCCGAATCCCGAGGTTCCATAAATCTTGTCTTTTCAATATCGGTAATTTTAAAATCCTTTAGGGCAGTTTCATTAATTATACAGGCATCCTTATCGGAAGTAAATGATTCATTGAAATGATCTTCCTGAGGCAAGAGTCATACCATATGTATCCAGAAAATTATAATCCACCCAGCTGGTCGCCATAAGAAAAGTCTCATCTTTTCTTCCTTCCATCATATATCCGTTATTGTTATTTGTACGGCCCGGAATTGCTGTTGAACTTGAAATATTAACAACACCCGGAATATTTTTCACAGTCTCTTTAAAGGACTTCATCTTTTGTCCCAAGTGCTTCTGCCCTGTTTATAACTATTAATTGTTCCTTATTGAAATCCCACATCCTTGTTAAGCATATATTTTATCTGCCTGTACATGATCATTGTACCCACAATAAGCAGAATTGAAACAGCAAACTGAAAAACAACAAGAACCCTTCTTAGCCTGCCGTTTTTCATACTGTTTTTTACACTGCCTTTAAGTACTTCATAAGGATTGAATGAAGAAAGAAAAAGGGCAGGATAACTCCCTGCAAGAAAACCGACAAAAAGTGAGAACAGAATAAGTAACGGAATTGTATACCAGGAAGAAAAAAGACTTAGAGTCAGATTGGCTCCCAGAAGATTATTAAAATACGGAAGTGATAGCTTTAATAAATATTATGGCAAAAATCAGAGCTATAAATGAAAGTATAAATGATTCGGAAAGGAACTGAGCAACAAGCATCCCTCTTGTTGAACCTGCAACTTTTTTTATTCCTACCTCTTTTGCCCTTCTGGATGCCTGAGCAGTTGACAGGTTCATAAAATTAATTGCAGCAATTAAAACAATCAGTATTGCAATACTGCCAAATATTTTAAGATATTTGGGATCAACTGAAGCTTTAAAATCCTGTTGAATAGAAGTATCAAGATGAATATCGTTGAGATTCTGCAGGTAAAATCTGTATTTATTTCCCTGTGGCTATAAAATCGTTAAGTGAAATACCCGTATATTGCTGGATTTCAGGACCAACATATTTTTGCAGTAATTCAGGATATTTTGCATCGACAGTTTTATATGATGAATTTGGTTTTAACAGGAAATAGGTACTGAAGCTGTTATTCATCCATGTAGGACTTTTGGATCTTTGATTGGTTATAAACGAGGTTATAACATTTGCTTCAAAATGAGAATTCTGAGGTATATCAGCCATTACACCTGTAACAATATATCTCAAAGTATCAGATCCTATTTTGATTGGTTTATCAATCGGATTCTCATTCCCGAATATTCTTTTTGCTGTTGATTCTGAAAGAACAACCTTATGCGGAGCATTAAGCAGATTTTTCGGATCTCCTTTAAGAACAGGTATGGAAAAGAAATTGAAAAAAGAAGAGTCGGCTTCAACAATATGTTCTTCTGTAAAAGTCTGTTTATTATACTCAATAACGGTAGGACCTCTTCCGTTCATTCTCAGAAAATCTTCGATTTCGGGAAATTCTTTTACCATTGTGGGTCCCATTATAGCAGGGGAAGATGATGTGGTAACTTCCTGTCCGCCAATCTTACCATTAAGAATCGTCCTGTAGATCCGGTCTTTCTTCACATTGAATTGATCATAGCTTGCCTCGTTTATCACATAAAGTGCGATCAGCAGACTGCAGGCTATACCAATTGATAATCCAAGAATATTTATGATAATATACGAACTTTGTCTTTTAAAAGAACTTATGCTGTGTTTAATCAGATTTTTGAACATGACATAACATTTATAAAAATTATTAATCAGAGTAAAATCAATAAAATGAATCTCCGGAAATTAACTATCAGGTTATTCTGTTGCAAAGACGATCAAAAAGTCAATAAGTTGCAGGAAAATGATTTTATTCTACCTTCAGAGCTTCTGCCGGGTTAATGCCTGTTGCTCTATATGCCTGAAAACTAACAGTCAGTAACGCAATTAAAATTGCGCCGGCTGCTATTCCTGCAAACACGAAAATACTTATATCGATTCTGTATGCAAATTGTTTAAGAAGATTCCTTACAATGACCCAGCCAAGTGGAAGTGCAATAACAATTGAAATAAGGACAGGTAAAAGAAATTCACGAGCAAGTGTAAACATTACTGTAAATGAACTTGCACCCATAACTTTTCTGATACCTATTTCATTTGTTCTGCGTTCTGTAGAATAGGATGATAAACCATACAGTCCCAGACAAGCTATAATTATTGCCAGAATGGTAAAATATTTCAACAGCCCTGTAATCCTGATCTGGGCTCTGAACAATCTATCATAGTCCTGATCTACGAATGTATAATCAAGAGGATATTCAGGCACGACAGCTTTCCAGCTTTTCTCAAGAGTCTTAAGCGATTCCGGTATATTACCTGGAGTTAACCTTACCAGAATACATCGCAGATAGTTTATCGGGGCAAGGGCAAATGCCATAGGTTCAATAGCCTGATCCGCACCTTTAAAGTGGAAGTTTTTCAATACCCCGACTATAGTGCCTTTAAGTCCCATAAATCTGAAGTTTTTGCCTACGGGATCGCCAATTCCCATCAATTTGACCACCTCCTCATTCACGAGAAAATTACCTACTGTATCATGTGCCATATCGCCTTTAAAATCTTTTGAGAAATCCCTTCCTGAAACAAGTTTCATGTTCAAAGTTTTCAGATAATCATAGTCTATTCCGTTAGTCCCGATAAGCACCTGCTTTTCAGGATCCTTGCCATCCCAGCTGGCCCCGCCTGAGTTGCTTCCCATCATTGTCGGATTCCACATTGAAGCGGTTACACCCTGTATCATTGTTTCTTTTTCAAGCTCCTGCTTGAGAGAGTAATATTTCGGCTTCATACTGTCAGGCATCGGAATACAGACGAGGTTCTCTTTATTATAACCCAGATCCTTATTCTGAAGAAATTTCAATTGCCTGTACATAAAAATTGCTGATACGGCTATCAGAATTGACAGGGTAAATTGTACTACAACCAGAACCCGTCTCAACATACCATTACCTTTTCCGGAAACTGTCTCACCTTTCAGGACGATTGCAGGTTTGAAAGAAGAGAGATAAAAGGCCGGATAAATTCCGGAGATTAATCCGGCTGCAAGTCCGACAAGAATAGCATTCAAAATAAATCTGCCATGAAGGAGATCTGATACAACGAAACTCTTGCCTGAAACATTATTAAATAAGCTTAGAGATAACCCAACTAATAATACTGCAAGTATCATTGCTACAGCGACAAGCAGTAATGACTCAAGCAAAAACTGAACGATAATAGAGATCTGATCAGCGCCGGCGACTTTTTTTATCCCTATTTCCTTTGCTCTTCCGGATGCTTTTGCAGTCGAAAGATTTATGAAATTTATACTAGCTATAAGTAAAATGAATATTGCAATTAAGGTGAAGATTGTAACCACAATAACAGGGCCTTTCGTATCTTTAAATCCAAACTGCCCATGCAGATGAATATCCAGTAATGGGAAGAGAGAGAATTTTGTAGTTGTCTGTGGATTATTCTCCACAACTATTTCAGTAAGCTTTTTATTTACCGATTTAATGTCTGCTCCCTTCTTCAGTCTTATGAATGTAAAAATTGAATTATTGCCCCACGATCTATCAGCGACTCCAATCTCCTTAAGATATGAATAAGGCATTACAGCACTAAAAGTAAACATTGAATTCGCCGGAATATTTTTAAACACACCTGTCACTGTAAACTGGGCTTGATTTTCAAGGGTAAGTGTTTTACCGATCGGGTTAGTATTCCCAAAATATTTTGTCGCAAGTTTTTGGGTAAGTACTATAGAATGAGGAGCATTAAGTGCTGTAGCAGGGTCGCCCATAATCAAGGGGAAAGTAAAAATTTTAAACAGTCCGGAATCTACTGCAGCAACAGAAGACTCAAAGAATACCTTGTCATCATATTTGAATAAAAGACGTGGCATCCATAGATTTATTCTGACCTGGTCTTCTATTTCAGGGATCTTTTCTTTCCATACAGGACCGGACGGAACCGGTGTAACTGTAACATGATATCGCGCGCCCGAATAAAACTGGTCCTCTTCAACACGATAAATACTTTCTCCATTCAGGTTAAATCTTTCATAACTGAATTCATCCTGAACCCATAAGAGTATTAACAATGAGGCAGCCAGACCAACAGCAAGCCCTATGACATTGATAAAAGTGAAACCTATCTGCCGCGAAATATTCCTGACAGTTATACGAAAGAAGTTTTTTATCATGGTTTGAAAGGTTATGTTCTGCTTAAAGACTTATTTTGTGTTTTAATGCTGCATGCCAGCCTGAATTCCTGAAACCTTGACCTGATACCCATACTATAAGGGAAGTCGGGTGAATTTCGTGTTCTTTGAGAGAATTATATAATTTAAACCTGAACTCCTCGTTTATAAATTAAGTATTGTTCTTTTATTACTAAATCCATTGAAAGTCATGACTAAGTTACAAATCAGATGTTTATTGTTCTTTGCTGTACTTTTAATCACAGTGATGAAAGTGACAGGACAAACTGCTATGCCGGATATACTAATTAATAATTCAATCAAAGAACAGTTGAATTATCTCGAAGAGCATACCAGGATATATGAAAACTACCGCGCAATAAGAGAGGATATGTTTCAGAAAATTAAACTGAATGTATCAGACACTGTTTTGGCGGCAAAAAATAAAATTACAGGCTTAAATAATAAAACATCTAAATTATTTCTTTCAATCGATTCCCTCAAAACTACTCTGGCAGGCACTAAAACCAGTCTGGAAGAAATGACACGGACAAAAGACAGCATCCGTGTAATTGGACTGGAAGTAAACAAATCGGCTTACAATAAAGTCATGTGGACACTGTTGGCCGGGCTGGTTGCCGTATTGATATTGGGATTTCTGGCATTCAAGCGAAATCTTTCGATAATTATCAATACCAAAAAGGAGTTCCAGGAGGTTAAGAATGAGTTTGAGACTTATAAGAAAACATCCAGGGAAGCCCGTGAAAAACTTACAATGGACCACTTCAAAGAGCTTAAAAAACTCAGAGGAGGTTGAATGTAGCTCGTTTTTATAAGAAACGCACCTGATTTTAACTATTTCTTAAATTCGATTTTAAAGCCTATTACCTGCCATGATGGTAAATTTGCTGGCTTCTTTATAACAAGCGCTTCGGCTGTTTGCTTCCAGCTGATCTTTTCGACATTTCCGATCATTTTAATCGATGAAATTGCATTACCAGCTAGTTTTGAAGATTTCGCAAGAGATTTAATTGAAATATCGCCATCGGGTTTCCCAGACAATATGCATAGAGAGTATTGCCTTTTGTAGTAAAACGTATGTCTTTGGCACTATAGCCGAAGTTCTCATCAAACCTGCCAAGCTTTTTACCAGGTTTATCTGCAGGTTTCTCCCCATAAATTTTCCAGGGACGAGTTCCATATATTCCTTCACCGTTTGCTGATGTCCAGGTTCCTATCTCTTCAAGAATCTGAAGCATGTCCGGTTCCAGATCACCTTCGGGAGTTTGTACTACATTTATCAGCAGATTTCCATTCTTACTAACAATATCAACAAGCATCTGAATCACCTCGGTTGATGTTTTATATTTCTGCCCGGTCCGGTAATACCAGTCGCCTATTGATGTATCGGTCTGCCATGGATATTGACTAACTGTATCTTTAACACCCCTTTCAAGATCTTCAACCCACATACCCGCTGATGGTTGTTTACATGTGTATACAGCTTCAAGTTTACCGTTGTTTTTTGCAATATCCTGATTATAAAAATGCGAAATAAGGGTCCGTCCAACATCTTCGAACGGCATCCGGCTGTCAGAATATAGAAGATCAGGATGATAATTATCGACAAGTTCCTTAATGCTTCTGTACCATTCAAGCTGAAAAGCAGGATTCTTTGTAAGCCATTCCTTATCATCAGCTGTAGTTTTGGCATGGTAAAGATCCTGATTATCGAGATTAGTGCCATCATATGGGACACCTGCTTTAGAGCCGTCTTTATCGGCACCATGTGCCGCCTGAAACCACGTAAAGCTGGCTCCAAGATGTTCTGATACTCCAAATCTCAGACCCTGTTTCCTGGCAGCCTGCTGCCAAATGCCAACCACATCTTTTTTCGGACCCATATTTGATGAATTCCATCTGTTAATCTTTGAGTTCCACAGGAAGAAGTTATCGTGATGAGAACCCATACTGACAAAATATTTTGCACCGGCTTTTTTATAGAGTTCCATAAGTTTATCAGGATCCCATTTCTCTGCTTTCCAGAGCGTAATGATATCTTTAAATCCGAATTCCGAAGGATGCCCG
Organism: uncultured Bacteroidales bacterium; assembly: GCA_963725785.1. Taxonomy (GTDB): domain Bacteria; phylum Bacteroidota; class Bacteroidia; order Bacteroidales; family VadinHA17; genus LD21. The sequence goes on from CAVRZV010000014.1 coordinate 278,584, forward strand.
TAGTGTTCAATATGATATTTGTAGGCAGGATCTTTTTCCTGATACATTCTTCTTGCGTACCAGTCGCCCTGGCGGGGAACTGCCTGGGGACCCCAGTGAGCCCAGATGCCAAACTTGGCATCCCTGAACCATTCGGGGTACTGATATTGTTTCATAGATTCATCAGTTGGTTTGTAAGGTCCTTCCGGAACCGGAGGCTTTTGCTGCTGAGCTGACACCGATAGTAATAATCCAAATACTATCAGATTTACAATACTGACTTTTTTCAGAAAATTGGATCTCATAATTTTTAGTTTTTAATTTTTTATCTGTCTGCCATAAGTGAATCTTTCAATCTATTAGTTTGTTTTTCGCTTAACAGATTTTCTCCAGAGGAATTCCTCTTCAAGATTTATATTATTCCCCCCGCTTTTTACCTTCTTCTCAATTTCATTAATAAGTAGTTTGCATGCTTCAAGACCCATCTTTCTGGGATCCTGGTTAATAACCGTCAGCTGAGGATCAAAAAAGTCTGTGATCTCACTGAATCCATAGCCAAATATTCCAATATCTTCCGGGATCCTCAGACCTGCTTCCTTTGCGGCTTTGTAAGCTCCAAGTGCAACCCTGTCATTAACAGTAAAAATCACTTCCGGTAAATTGCCGGAACAATTTAACTTCTTAAATGATTCATAGCCATCTTTCAGTTCAAACCCACCCTCAATAATCCATTCTTTACGAATCGGAATTTTGTTTTTGGAAAGAGTATCTATAAATCCTTCAAGCCGCTCTTTTCCGATATTTGTTTTTGAGTATCCTGAAAAATTGGCTATTCTGGTATATCCTTCTTTTATGACACGGCTCAGGGAATTGACAGCTCCCGGTTTATCATTAAATACTACTCTTGAAAATTTCATATTCTCAAAAGCCCTGTCAAAGAACACTAAAGGAATATTCATTTTACCCACCTTTGTAAATACCTCTCTGTCTGTTGTTTCCTGAGAAAGACAGACCAGTAAACCATCAACCCTCATACCGATAAGGTTGTCGATATTTTGTTTTTCGATGCTTTCCTTTTCGCGCGAAACTGTCAGTATAACATAATAATTATGGCCGGTTGCATAATCTATCATGCTGTCGACAATATATGAGAAAAAGGTATTTTCGAGATCAGGTACCACAATCCCCAGAGTAAAAGTTCGCCTTGAATTCAGCTGACGGGCAATAAGATTTGGAACATATCCCATTTTCCTGGCAGTCTCGACAATTTTTTTCTTCATCGAGAGGGAAATGTCAGGATGATCACGTAAAGCTTTCGAAACAGTAACCCTCGAAATATTTAATTCCTTAGCAATATCTGATTGTCTAACGTTAACCATCCTGTTTTCCGGATTCAGAATAAATTTTTAAAATAATTATTATATGTATCAGACATCAGACTAGTCCCTGGCAGATGTTAATCCTTTCGGAACCGACCACCAGAAAGCATAAAGTGTAATAACACAATAACAACCGAGAGGTATAAGCATCGCATGAGCCATACTCCTGGCTGCGATAAGCCCCATTAAAGGAGTGAAAACACCCCCTCCGATTATTGCCATAACTATGATAGAACCTGCAATTTTTGTATTGGCGCCAAGTCCTTTGATCCCAAGGGCAAAAATTGTAGGAAACATCAGTGACATAAAGAAACTCGAAAGGAAGATCGACCATACACCTACCCATCCCGGGAATGTGACGGAAACTGCGATCAGCAGTATATTAATTATAGCGTAGATCCCCATTAATTTCCCCGGTTTAATATACTTCATAATCACAGTAGCCGAAAATCTGCCAATGAGAAAAGCCACCAGGGTACCTGTAAGAAAATAACCTGCAGTTTTTTCAGCAATACCTGTATAATCCTGGGAGTATTGGATAAAATAGCTCCACGTGCCTACCTGGGCACCAACATAACAGAATTGGGCTACGACACCTGTAAGAAAATGCCGTTGTTTAAAAAGTTCGCGGGAATTGGCTGACTTTTCTCCGGTACTTTCTTCAGAGGTTATTTTCGGGAATTTGGTTCTCAAAATTAAAATCGCCCAAAGGAAAATAACAACTCCCAGTACCATATATGGCCTTACGACTCTCATCGTTTCAGATTCGAGATAAGCTGAATATTCCCCAGCCATTTTCATAGCCTCAACTTTGGCCTGATCATGTTCAATACCCGAAAAAATAAAAACAGTTCCGATAAGAACCCCCAGTATTGCACCAAAAGGATTAAATGCCTGGGAAAAATTCAGTCTTCTTTCTGACGATTCAGGATTACCCAGCCCGGCAATAAAAGGATTGGCTCCTGTTTCAAGAAAAGAGAGCCCGCTTGCAATCACAAATAATGCCACCAGGAAAAAAATATATTGACCGGAATAAGCGGCAGGCCAGAATAGGAATGTACCGATACTATAAAGAAACATCCCAATAAGCAGTCCGGTCTTGTAACTGAACTTCCGCATGATCATAGCTGCAGGCAGGGCAAGAAGAAAATAGCCAAGATAGAATGCACTCTGAAGAAGGCCTGCCTGAAGCCTGCTTAACTCAAAGGCTTTCATAAACTGCTTAATCAGAATGTCATTCAGATTATTCGGAATCCCCCAGAAGAGGAACAACGCTGTTACAAGGATAAAGGATACCCGCGTTTCAGGGGCTATCAGCTTGGATTTCAGTTGGTTGATCATGATATAAATAGAATTTTACATTAGTATCTCACTTTTATTCTGACTTCTCCCGGAACTTCATTTTCAGAAGCCACAATTATGTAACCTCCTCCGCAACCTGAAGTAATAGCTCCGGGATATTCTGAGAAATAGACAGCTTCCATTTCTTTCATTATGTCATCAGGTACTGTAAGCGGCAGAATTTTTTTCCATGAAATAAGAGTATCCGATAATGCTTTACCAAGACCTGAAATGTCTTTCTTCAGGATACTTTCCCAACATCTGTCACCCGCTTCTCCAAGATCTCTGATAAAATGCTTCTCCAGATGCATCTCTTTCAATGGATCATAACCGTCGGGTCTTGGCTTGAGCGGAACAAGATGTATAACTATGAGTCAGCCAGTCGCATATCTCTTTATCTACTGATGAATCTATAGAATCGGGCCAGTAACCTCCATTATAATGAAGCCTGTTCACACCTGGAAGAAGTAAACCCAAATGGTCCTGAGAGCCGGCAACATATTTTGTTCCGGGAGGATTCTCTGCTCCAAATAAAATTTTTGCGTTTTCCACAGGATTCCCGTCGGGATATCTGTCACCCCATATCTTTATTCCAAAATCGCGTGAGCTTGTAGCAAGACCTGACCTGTTGTTGAAATCCATCGTCGGCCATATCTGTGCAACAACTACTGATCCCGGATGAATTTTCGATACCCATGGCTGGTCGATCCAACCACCTGCCAGACATAACCTGTATGGAAATCTCAAATCTCTTTTAGTTCCTGAACTTGATCGTGCAGGCAATCCGGGTTCAGGTATCCGTTCGAGGACTAAATATTCAACACCAAGCTTTTTGCAAAGTGTCTCTTTTTCAAAAGTATGACCTTCGTTGTTAACAATAAAGATATCAGGCTTTAACCTTTTAAGTTCCGGTTCAAAATCAAGCATTCCTGAACCCGAAGCCAGGAAGGCGTCGATAAACGTATTTTATTGATTTTACAACATACAACCGCTCTTCCTCCGAAAATACTGGTTTCTTTCCCTTAAGTAAAAGAAGATTTTCATCTCTGCCTACACTTACATATAACTTGCCATAAGCAGAGGCAGTTTTAAAAAAAGCAATATGTCCGCCATGAAGCAGATCATAACAACCGCTTACCAAAACCTTTTTGTCTGTTCATTATCCGACCAGGATTATTTATTAAACTTACTTATTGCCTTTTTACTTTTCGATTCATTTAAAATCTGTTCTTTTATCCAGTCGTAAGTTTTTTTCATTCCCTTTCTGAGAGGTATTGAAGGTTCCCATCCGAGGTATTTCTTTATGAGAGTGTTTTCCGAATTCCGTCCTCTTACACCTTTCGGAGCATTCAGGTCATATTTTCTGTTCAAGTTTATAACCAGCTATATCTTCAACAATATCAACAAGTTCGTTTATTGAAACCATTTCACTGCTACCGAGGTTTATCGGCTCTTCTATATTACTGTACATAATATCCTGAATACCTTTTATACAATCGTCAATATACATAAAGCTCCTCGTCTGGTGACCGTCACCCCAGATTACGATCTCTTTCTTCCCTGTTATTCCGGCTTCAATTACTTTACGACAGATAGCAGCCGGTGCTTTTTCCCTTCCGCCATCGTAAGTGCCATAAGGACCGTACACATTATGAAATCTTGCAACTCTTGTCATCAAGCCCAAAATCTTCCCTGAAATGACGGCACATACGTTCGCTGAAAAGCTTTTCCCATCCATATCCATCTTCGGCAAGAGCAGGATAAGCATCTGATTCTTTTAAACCAGGATTATCAGGATCGGTTTGTTTTTCACCATTATAAACACATGCTGAAGATGCATAAAAGAACCTTTCAATTCCGCAATCACGTGGCTGCAATAAGTAGATGAGTATTTATCAGAACACTGATCATGCAGGCAGCTTTATTATTTTCAATAAAACCCATTCCGCCCATATCGGCAGCCAGGTTAAAGACTTCATTAAAACCGTTTACAGCCTGATAACAATTTTCTCTCAGACGCAGATCCAGTACGAGGTTATCAGCTTCAGCGGAAACCTGATACCATTCATTCAAAGGTTTAATATCTACGGCTCTTACACTATGACCTTTTTTAATCAGTTCTTTTACAAGGTGTCCGGCAATAAAACCTCCTGCACCTGCAACAATAATCTTTTTCATAATATAAATATTTAATATTTGCTTACACGGTAACTTTCGCGATTACTTTAAAGTGTAAAAATAATAATAATCTTGCCTTCAGCAATTGCTTTCAGGAAGAAATTCATCCGGAATGATCTTTTTTATCCGGATGTAACCGTCTGAAATAAAATCAACTATTGAATTTTAATTCGTAAAACCGAAAATGAATAAGGAGCAACAGATAATTCAACTTTTCTGCCTTTAAGCCCAATTTCCTGATCTACCGGCTTTATAGCTTCAGGATTTTCAATCGTATTCAGTCCGTCAAGGGTTGCATTTTTCAAAACAGTTAACCTGGCTTTTGGTAATATCTTTTTGCTGGTCTTAAGATCTATACTATTGCTTTGAATTTTATCAGTGGTATTTACAATTTTCAGGATGATTTCATTGGTCCGGTTATCCAATGCAGCTGATGCAAATAAACCGTTCTGACCTGTAAGAGGTTTATTATCCCGGAGCATGCTCAGTACATTAGTGCCTTTATTGAGTGAAAATAATTTCTGTACATAATAATTTGTTGAGCCATAGGATGTAAGGTTATTGAACCAGATAAGATCAGGTGTCCACTGCCAGGCATCAACGTGTGCCAGCAGAGGTGCATAAGAACACATATACACTATATCTGCATTGCGCTCAAGTCCTGTCATGAATGCAGCTTCGGATAAAGCGCAGTCCCAGTTATTCTTATTATCCGGACTGCAGGTAAACTGACTCTGTGCAGCAAATTCTCCGGCAAATACTTTATAACCTTTCCGGTCATAGTTATCGTACCGTGTTGCGTTCTCGCGAAACCATACCGGAGGCCGGTAATAATGTTCATCCACAACATATGGATTCAGTTTCTTTAATTCGACCTGTGCAGATTTAAACAGCTCATCATCAGGACCAGGGCCAGTACCTGATACAAGTTTGATAGCAGGATATTTAGCTTTTACAGCTTTTTCAAAAAGACTGTATCTTTCAAAATACTGAGGCCCCCATTGTTCATTGCCGATGCCCAGCATTTTCATATTGAAAGGTGCGGGATGTCCCATCTGTGCACGTATCTTACCCCATTTTGTATCGGGTGATCCATTGGCAAACTCAATCAGGTCCAACGCATCCTGTATATATGGATCCATTTGGTCAAGCTCCACGACCTCAGCGCTATTGAACTGACAGGCCATTCCACAATTCAATATCGGCAGCGGCTCTGCCCCAATATCTTCTGCAAGCTGAAAGTATTCATAAAATCCCAGCCCGAACGACTGATAATAATCAGGAGTCAATCTATGGGCAAATTCAGTATTCCATCTGTTCACAATCATTTGTCTGTCTTCGACATTACCAATTGTTTTCTTCCATTGGTAACGGAGTTTCAGGTCGTATCCCTCAACTATACATCCTCCGGGGAACCTGACAAAACCAGGCTTCATGTCTGCAAGCAATTGAACCAGGTCAGAACGTAGTCCGCCAGGACGGCCTTTCCAGGTATCGCCAGGGAATAGAGAAACCATGTCAATATCTATGATTCCCTGCCCAATGAAGCGAGATCCTGAGTGAGGCTTTCATATCTGTCATGGTTGCAACTAAACCCGACTCATATTTTTTCCACTCCTTCCCCTTTGGTGTAACTGATGTTTCTCCGATTTTTTCTCCTTTTTCACTTACAAGTTCTATAACAAGTCTGATATTGCTTTGAGGTGGTACAGATGCCAGAAGCGAAAAGTTGTACTTATTGTTTTGTTTTATTCCCATCGCCCGGAAACCGGAATTCGAAACAGAGAATTTATTTATCCCCTCTTTAAGAGTAATACGGGCAAACCTTGGATTGCTTGTGTTTACTTCACTGCGGTTAAGTATAACAAAATGGGATGAATCGTTGCTTGCTACATCCACTTTCCACCCTGTGCGGGGCTTATAAAACTCGAATGATCTGTTTTTGACGAGTTCAGCGTAAAGGCCACCGTCGGCACCGAAATTAATGTCTTCAAAGAAGATACCCCACATTGTAGGCTGAATAACTGCTCCGGGCTTATCTACATTTACTACAACAGGTTGGGCAGTTTGAGTAATAAATGGTGCTGAGACCAACAATCCTGCAAACAGCAGTTGGAATACTTTAATTTTACTTTTCATTCTTAGAATTTTGATGTAACATTCAGTTATTGATCATTTCAGTTCTGAACTCTATACAAGCCCGCTCCATGGCGATTAATCGTGCGTGTGAACCCACCTGTAAATTGTCCTAGTTTTTCACCACTCCATAAGTCTTTGACAGCATGAGTTCCTGTCAGACCAAGCTGATCAAATTTTATTGAAATTGCAGCAGTATCAGCTGGTACAGGGCCGGCAGGATCCTCAACAAAAATCATGAATTTGGCGGAGGCTCTGCTTCCATATTGTCCAAGCTGCATTAAAGCTTCCTTGTCTATTCCGGCTCTGCACTTAAACCTGGTACATCCTTCAGGCAGATCATACTCTATTATTGAACTGGCAATCGTACTTATACCATTATTATATTCTTTTTCATTTACAGTTAATTTTCCACCTCGCGCAGTTTTGTTAATAACAGGTAGTCCCCGCCCCGACGAAGCTTTTACCCATTTCACTTCAGTAAGTTTTAACTTACCGGTCTTCTTTGTAATAACAGGCTCGATCCAGTCGCAGTTATGTCTCCCGAACCCGAGAAGATCATCGTAAGTTGCCACAAGGTATAATTTTCTGGCACCGGTAATATCCAGGTCAATATCGACACACTGTCCGGGAGTTTCCTGTGTTATCAGTTCACTTTTCCAGATTGCTTTACTCTCAACAACCGGCTGCTGGTCAGACGCATTAAAGAGGGAAACAAATTTATCACCTGTCTTAGGATCTTCTGCTGTCCATGCTATAAAATCATTATCTCTGAAAAGCTGCTTTCTGTTGATGCTATGCTGATTTACTTCCAGAACATCCTTGTTTGTAATCAAGCCTAAGGTAAATTCATCATTGCTTGGCAGATCTCCCCCAAACATTAATGGGGAGCCGAAAATGGCAAATAGTGACATTAAAGTATATTGTTCATCTTTTGTAAAGCCTGTCATACGGGGAACTCCTCGTTCAGCTCTCAATCCAATTTTCCCCAGAGGAAGCATATCACCGTCAGGATAGCAACCTTTTACTCCGAGTCCTGCCCAGCTGTTAAGGATCTTAAACTGATTCTTAAGTGCCGGCCAATTATCCCAGAAATCATTTGAAGTGCGCCACATATTTACATTATTCTTCAGAAAATCAGCCGTTTCAGGTCTGTCTCCACCTGGAGAAATACTTATAACTATTTGTCTGCCACACTTATCAATAGCTTTTCTCACCATTTCAATTTCAGCAGTACGACCAGACAGATCATCAACTTTGACAAAATCAAGTCCCCATGAGGCGTAAAGCTGAAAGAGAGAATTGTAATATTCCTGAGCTCCGGGTTTCCCGGCAACAATAGTGTACATATCCTTAAGCCATACGCACTGATTATCGGTTGAATAAATATCCTGGGCTCTGGCATTACTGCCCAGAATTGGCGTATTCTTTTTAACTGCTATCACCGGAACGCCTCTCATCATGTGAATACCAAATTTAAGACCCTTGCTATGAATATAATCGCTTAAAGGTTTGAACCCGTTTCCATTTGCTGCAGAAGGAAAGCGGTTGAGAGCCGGAGTCAGCCTTCCATATTCGTCGAGTACAAGTATTGCATTCTCCTCATTATATCCACCGGCTTTATCATTTTCGACATACCATCTTATATCCACCACCACATATTGCCATCCGAATTTCTTAAGATGTGTGGCCATGTAATCTGCATTTGCTTTTACTTCTGCCTCAGTAACAGTTGGTCCATAACAATCCCAGCTGTTCCAACCCATTGGCGGAGTTGGCGCCCAATTACGGAATGCAGGACCACCTGCCTCCAAAGGGTTGGTTTTCTTAGTCTGGCAACTCGTCAGGAACATCAGGGATATAATAACAGAAACTATCATTACCACACTTAAAACCGAATGGATGTACGGGAGTGTTCCAATCTGAATCAGAACATATTTTTTTGTTTTCATGTGAGATCTGAAGATGTTTATTAGTATATAAAACTATATTGGCATTTTAACATAAGGTGCAGCATTAAGAGTATCGAGACTTATCTTGCAACTTGTAAACTGATCGAAATTATATTTTTCAACTTCAACAACACCATATTGCATACCAGATAGCGCAGCTGAACCCCATAAGGTGGCAAAATCCATTATCCCACTCGCTCCAATCTCTGCTTCATCCTTGATATGCCACAGCAGGAAACGGCCAGGATATTTATTAAAATAGTCAACCGGGTTCGCTCCACCCGAAACAACCCAGTAAAGATCCATCTCGAAAAAGACTCTACCGGGATCAGTATTTGCCAGCATGAAATCGTAAACAGTTTGTCCATCCAGTTTGGTAGTGAATTCCTTATTGTGGTTATGGTAACCGAACCGGATGCCCTTTGCATTGCATTTTTCCCCTATCAAATTGAAATAGTCACAATAACGTTTCAAAGTGTCAAGACTGCGATAAGCTTCTCCTCCCATAAATGACTGAACAAGGAATTTTGCACCGATAGCAATATGAGCATCAATACATTTATCCCACCATGCCATGCTTTTCGCCATGCTGGCAGAATCAGGTAAAGCCTGACCCGTATGAGAGCTTAAGATCTTCAAACCGTTTGATTCACATATGGTTTTAAAAGCGGCAGGTTCAAGTCCATAAAATTTTCCGTCTGAATAGCCGGCTGGTTCAACAAATTTATAACCCATTTTACCTACTTTCAAAATTGCACCGGGAACATCTTTCTTAATAGAATCACGAATTGAATACAACTGCAATCCAATGTTTTTCTGCCGTTCCGTTTTACAGGAATTCAATGTGGAAAATACAAAGCCTGTGACAGCCATCAGCAGAACAATTGAAATAGTAGATAATTTCTTCATATTAGTAAGGTATAGATTCTGGTTAATCGGGTTTACAATGCCATATATTCAGGTATATATTCTTTAATTGAAATCAAAGAAGTTCTCAGGTAAAAGTAGAAATTATTTGCTTTTTCCCAAATGGATATTTGTAATTCTTAATTAATGTTCATTCTTTACTAAGCAGAATCCGCACTGATTGATAAATAGTCTGATCAGGTTAATGTCTTTTTAGTTACCAAGACGTTATGGTGTTCCATATTCTTACCTCTGTGGAACTCTGTGTCTCCTCTGTGTAACTCTGTGTTAGTTATTCTTTTTATTACACAGAGAACCACTGAGAAGCACAGAAAGTCACAGAGCAAGCTATTCGGAAATAAATTTGAGCAAAGGAATCAAAATTGGTTGTCCTATTTCTGCAGTATAAAGTACATTTGTCTTTTTTGCATTATCTCCTTCACTGGCGTTGTCTTTCGGTTGTTGTAACATGTACATATGGATTCGCTTTACTGATAAAAATCAAAGCCCGTTCTTTTGCTTCCTCTGAAAAATTTAAAAATTGCGGATAAACAACACTGATTATTTCGGTAAGTCCTGAATTCCTGGTTAAGATTGCTCCCTTCGGGTCGTTATAAGTTTTCTCATTTTGAACTATTACCACAGTGCCACCGGAAGGTATCCAGTTGAGCCAGTTCATCTCATCACCTGCATTTTTTTCGCTTCCTTTTTTAATAATAGCATCTGAATAAAACTTCTTTAACCCATCCTTAAATAGCGCAGGAAGTTTAGTACTGTTTATATACCCTGAAATTAAACGGCAATTATTGTAATGATCAACACTGAAATTATAATCATCGGCAATAAGCCGGCCGTTAGAATTCATGAGTTGGACAGCAAACAGTTCTACCAGTGTTTTAAATTCAATTGATGTGGTATCGACCGATGAATTATTCTTTTTTATATACTCTCTCATCAGCCTTGCATATCCTGATTTTTCAGAAGGACCAAAGTTAAATTCATTGGAAGCCGGCTTTATCTCAACAGGCACATCTTCCAGCCTGTTGGCGGTAAGTAATAATCGGGCTACCCCTCCCCTGCCTTCATCCTGCAGCACCGGCTCAATAATGACGGTATTGTCAGATTCGAATGGTTCAGCAATAATATCCAATGAACCTGAAGTCAGTCCACTTGCCGAAACTGAAACGTGTATGTTTCCTGCTTTTCCTGTTGACCTGATAACATTCGAAACCGGCATATTAAAATACCAGACTCCATCAGTCTGCTGACGCTTATTAGTAATCGATTCATAAATAACAGGACCGCTGAGTGTTGCGGGTCCCGAAACATTCCACCTAATCGTATTGGTTGCATCATTTATCCGGTTGCCGTTTGAATCAGTAATATCTGCAGATATTATAACAACTGAACCACGGTCAGCAGTAATTTTCATGCGTGAACCGGAGAGAATAATCTTTACGGGTACATATGATTCGGTCGATTTTGCTGAACTTTTATGGTTTTCACTCATGTTTTTATGCAGAACTTCTTCTAAATCGTTTATTGGCCCCGGATGAGTAACCAGCCGGGTTGTATCTCCTGATGATGTAAATTTTAATCCCTGTGGACTTGCATAGGAATCTGTTACTGTTTTTCCTTCAAGAATTTCAGAGTTAATCTTGTAGAGATATGGAACCTTGTCTGACCAGAGATGCGGGTTTCTGATTGGTTTAAAAGTCTGATCAAACATATATAATTGCCCGGGCATTATAACGGCATCAGATTTGGTTACCTGAACTATTCTGTTTGTCGTATCGTAAATAGAAGTTTGCAGTGTGCAGTTCTTCTTTTGAGGATTATCATTTTTTACCCAGGTCAGAATCCTCACTATCCCCTCATTTTCTGTTACCTGCGGTGTAAGGACAAGAGTACCGCCAGAGTTACTTCCCGATCGCTGTATGGGTATGTAAAGATTGTTTTTAAGTACAAGAGTCACATCATTGCAAATTCCCCCATAAACATTATAATTTATTTCACCCTCAGGGAGTTTATCCGACCCGGTTGTAACTGGATTTTGTACTGCTACTGCAAGCAAATTATCTTCGCCGGGTTTAATAAACCGGGTTATATCAAAATCAAACGACTTGCACCCGCTTTTGGCTTCCCCGACATATTTTCCATTTAGCCAAACCTTGCAGTATTTCTGCACACCCTTGAACTCAATAAATATTTTTCTGTCGGAATAATCCCTGTTAATCGAAAAATGTTTACGGTACCATCCCCATCCGATTCGCCAGTATGGGTTGTCAGTTTCTGCAGAATTCCTGATAAAAGGATGAAGCTCCCCTGTTGTTTCAAAGGTATTCCATGTGTGCGGAAGGCTTATGGCAGGCCATTTTGAATCATCTGTACCGGGAAGTTCATAACCTTTATCTGCACTCTCATCCGGAAAATAATTGAATGTCCACTGTGAATTGATTATTTTTTCAATCCTCCGACTTGTCAGATTTCCGGAGGTCTTCTTCTGTGCATTCATCCCTGAAATGCAAAGAAAAGCCGAAAGCAAAAGGGTAATAATTTTCATATTCAGCTTGTTATGAAGATTGCAATATTATGTACAAGATAATAAATATTTAGAAGAAGTAATAACAGGAAGATAAGATTTCCGAATATAATCTCTGAAAAGTCTAATTATAAATTTATGCATGAAAATATTTAAGACGTAACTAGCTAATCTTCAGAACATAGATAAATGAGAACATTACCTGAATTTCCGGGAACATTTAATAAAAATGAAAATAATGGCACTTTTTCTTTGATATATTAAAAATATAAGTACATTTGTGCATCAATTTTGAATAAAACCATGAGAATATCTTTAATCCATATTATTGTCGTCATCCTCATTCTTGCTCAGCGAATATGACCCGGGAATAATATGTAATACTATAGACATACAGAAGCTTTCCGGGAAACCGGAAAGCTTTTTTTTTAATCAGATCTTTTTCAAATGAAAAACCAGCTCAGAAGTTCAAAGACTACAACCGGCAGGAATATGGCGGGTGCCAGAAGCCTGTGGCGTGCAAACGGGATGAAAGAATCTCAGATGGGAAAACCTGTAATCGCTATTGTTAATTCTTTTTCACAGTTTGTACCCGGACATGCTCATCTTCATGAGATTGGGCAGATTGTTAAAATGCAGATTGAGAAGAGAGGCCTGTTTGCTGCTGAATTCAATACGATAGCAATAGATGACGGAATTGCGATGGGTCATGAGGGTATGCTCTACTCCCTGCCTTCGAGGGAATTAATCGCCGACAGCGTCGAGTACGTCTGTAACGCCCATCTGGCAGATGCAATGATCTGTATAAGCAATTGTGATAAAATTACTCCCGGGATGCTTATGGCAGCAATGAGGATCAATATTCCTGCAGTCTTTGTTTCGGGAGGACCGATGGAAGCCGGACATTTAAATAAAAAAAATCTTGACCTTATTGATGCAATCGTAGCAGGCACAGATGACTCAGTAAGCGATGGTGATCTTTACGAAATCGAAAAAGCTGCCTGCCCCACTTGTGGTTCGTGCTCGGGTATGTTCACCGCAAACTCGATGAATTGTCTTACTGAAGCATTAGGCTTTTCACTTCCCGGGAATGGGACTATAGTTGCCACTCACAGGAACAGGACTCATCTCTTTGAAAAAGGAGCAGACCTGATTGTGGATCTTGCAAACAGATACTACAATGATGGTGATGATTCTGTACTTCCTCGTTCCATTGCCACGAAGGAGGCTTTTATGAACTCTATGTCGCTCGATATTGCTATGGGCGGTTCAACAAATACAGTACTTCATCTTCTTGCTATTGCCCGCGAAGCAGGTGTTGATTTCACAATGAAGGATATTGACGAACTTTCCCGTAAAATTCCGAATATATGTAAAGTTTCTCCGAGCTCCCAGTATCATGTTCAGGATGTTAACCATGCAGGTGGCATAATGGCTATTATGGGAGAACTGGACCGCGGTAACCTTATCGACACATCTGTGAAACGTGTTGATTACCCCACTCTTCGTGAGGCTATTTCAGACTGGGATGTAATGGGCTCAAAACCAAAAGCTGAGGCTTTTGATATGTATAAAAGCGCTCCTTCGATGGAGAAAAATCTGAAAATGGGTTCACATAACACTATGTATGAGCAACTTGATACTGACAGAGAACATGGATGCATCAGGTCGGTCAGATATCCGTACAGTAAAGATGGAGGGCTGGCAGTGCTTTTTGGTAATATCGCTCTGAAAGGCTGTATTATTAAAACGGCGGGCATCGATTCTTCTTTGTTTTCATTTACAGGAAACGCAGTAATATTTGAATCACAGGATGATGCCACCGATGGAATCCTCAAAGGTGCAGTAAAAGAGGGTGATGTGGTTATTATTAAATTCGAAGGTCCTAAAGGAGGTCCCGGTATGCAGGAGATGCTCTATCCCACCTCGTACATTAAATCAAAGGGTCTCGGTAAGAAATGTGCTCTTATTACCGATGGAAGGTTTTCAGGAGGTACTTCAGGTTTATCTATAGGTCATGTATCGCCCGAAGCAGCCTCAGGTGGAGAAATTGCACTGATCAGAACAGGTGATCGCATTGAAATAGATGTCACAGGAAGAAAAATAAATGTTCTTCTTTCTGATAAAGAATTAAAAATCAGAAAAGAAGAGGAAGAATCAAAAGGAGAAATGGCATACAAGCCTGAAAAACGAAACCGCATAATATCGTCAGCATTGAAAGCTTATGCCGCAAATGTGAGTTCTGCTGATATGGGAGCTATAAGGCTGATATAGGCTCAGGGCACAGGGTATAATGCAAGCAGACAAAAGACAAAAGACAAAAGATAAAAGATAAAAGACAAAAGTAAAAAGACAAAAGTGTATATTCAAATAGAGAGAGAATTAGCCCCCTTTAGGGGGGATGGGGGGCAAAAACAAGACAAGATAACTAGACAATTAGACAATAATGTATATGAAGACTGAAAAGGAAACAGAACAAATTGCTGAACGAATCAACGGGCAGGAACAGATTACAGGAGCTGAAGCTCTTTTGAATTGTCTGGTTGAGGAGGGAGTGGATACTATTTTTGGTTACCCCGGTGGTGCAATTATGCCTGTCTATGACAAACTTATGGATTACGAAGATAAGCTTCACCATATTCTTACCCGTCATGAACAGGGTGCTGCACATGCCGCTCAGGCTTATTCAATGGTTACAGGTAAACCGGGAATCTGCTTTGCTACTTCCGGACCTGGAGCTACAAACCTTGTTACGGGGATTGCAAATGCATTTCTTGATTCAGTTCCGGTGGTATTTATAACTGCACAGGTTGTATCAGGACTAATAGGCACGGATGCATTCCAGGAAACTGATATTATTGGAGTTTCTATGCCGGTTACAAAATGGAATTGCCAGGTTAAAAAACCACAGGATATACCAGATGTGATTGCAAAAGCATTTTATATAGCTAAATCAGGACGTCCGGGACCTGTTCTGATTGATATAACAAAAGATGCCCAGCTTGAAAAACTTGAGTTTCAAATATAAAAAATGCGACTATATCAGAAGCTATAATCCTCATATTCCACTGAATACCAAAGCAATAGAATCTGCCGCTATATTGATTAACCATGCAGAAAGACCTCTGATACTGGCCGGACATGGAGTGCTTCTGTCAAGAGCTGAAAAAGAGTTGAAGGCATTTGCTGAAAAAACCGGAATACCAGTTGCATTGACCCTGCTAGGTCTTTCGGGATTCCCTTCCGATCATCGCCTGTTCACCGGGATGCTTGGAATGCATGGCAATTACGGACCAAACCTTCTCACAAATGAAGCCGATCTGATTATAGCAATAGGCATGCGATTCGATGATCGTGTAACCGGCAATCTTAAGAAATATGCAAAAAAGGCAACGATTATTCATATTGAGATCGATGAAGCCGAGATAAATAAAAATGTAATGGTCGATGTTGAAATACACAATGATGCGAAAGATGCATTAAGATACCTTACACCCCTTGTAAATGAGAACTCGTTTGAAAAATGGATCAGGGAATTCAGGATATGTGACAAGACTGAATATGAGAAAGTTATAAAACCGGAAACAAAACCTGAAAAAGGAGATTTAAGGATGGGTGAGGTTGTCAGCCGGATATCTGAAATGACTAAAGGTGAAGCAATAATTGTTACGGATGTCGGACAGAATCAGATGTATGCTGCCAGATATTATAAATTCACCAATCCAAACAGCTTTGTTACATCAGGCGGAATGGGAACTATGGGATTTGGACTTCCGGCAGGAATGGGCGCCAAAATAGGGAGACCCGACAAACCGGTAATTACTTTTGTAGGTGATGGAGGTTTCCAGATGACAATGCAGGAACTGGGAACTATAATGCAATATAATATACCTGTTAAAATCATAATTCTCAATAATAATTTCCTGGGTATGGTACGTCAATGGCAGGATATGTTCTTTGATAAGAGATATGCTTCAACTGAACTTGTTAATCCTGATTTTGTAATGATATCAAAAGCATTTAATATCCCTTCTAAAAAAGTTTCGAAGAGAGAAGATCTTAAAGATTCTCTTAAAGAAATGCTGGCTGCAAAAGGACCTTATCTTCTCGAGATTACAAGTTGAGAAGGAAGGAAATGTATTCCCGATGGTTGAACCCGGATCATCAGTTTCCGAAATAAGATTAACATATTAAATAAATACCTCTGTGAAACTCTGCGACTCCTCTGTGTTACTCCGTGTAAGTTCTTAAAAACTATTACACAGAGAGCCACAGAGAAGACACAGAGAACCACAGAGAAAAACATATAATAAAATGAAACAGGAATTTACAATATCGCTTTTCACCGAGGACCATATAGGAATCCTTGGTCAGATAACAATAATACTAACACGAAGGCAGATAAATATTGACAGTTTTACAGCTTCAGAATCTGCCGTAAAAGGAGTACATCTGCTTACAATTGTTGTAAAGACAACACGCGAAATGATCCAGAAAGTGGCCAGACAGATGGAAAAACTTGTTGATGTTTTAAAAGTATTTGTTCATACATCCGATCAGATCATTTACCAGGAAATAGCTCTTGTTCAAGGTTACTACAAAAGGGTTGATGTCAGGAAATATCATTGATCATATTGTCAGGGCTCATCATGCACGTATACTTGAGGTTTCTCCGGAATATATTGTAATTGAAAAAACAGGTCATAAGACAGAAATTGCAGAATTACTTACTCAGCTTGAACCATATGGTGTTTTGCAGTTTGCAAGATCTGGAAGGGTAGCAATAACCAAACAGGTTAAAGAGCTAAATGCGTATCTTAAAGAGATGGATGAAGCTAACCGATTTAAAACAGAAACAATATTAAACTAAAAAGATTAAAACAATTATAAATCACAATTTAAAAATTTAAGATCATGGCAAAAATTGATTTTGGCGGAGTTGTCGAAAATGTAGTAACAAGAGAAGAATTTTCACTTTCCAAAGCCCGCGAAGTTCTTAAAAATGAAGTTGTAGCAGTTATTGGTTATGGTGTACAGGGACCTGCTCAGGCTCTGAATATGAAGGATAATGGTATTAATGTTATTATCGGACAGGCTCCGGAATTTAAAGCCGACTGGGATAAAGCTCTTGCTGATGGATTTATTCCCGGCAAAACATTGTTTCCTGTTGAAGAAGCCGTAAAAAAAGGAACTATTATTCAATATCTTGTATCTGATGCTGCACAACGAATACTCTGGCCAAAACTTAAACCATGTCTTAAAAAGGGAGATGCACTCTATTTCTCACATGGATTTTCAATTACTTATAAGGAACATACAGGAGTTATCCCTCCTGCCTATGTTGATGTTATTCTTGTTGCACCCAAAGGGATCAGGAACAAGTGTAAGACGTAATTTCCTTGCCGGTGCCGGTATAAACTCAAGCTTTTCAGTTTTTCAGGATTTTACAGGAAGAGCAGAAGAACGTACAATTGCACTGGGTATTGCAATCGGTTCAGGTTATCTGTTCCCGACAACTTTTGAACAGGAGGTTTACAGTGATCTGACAGGAGAACGTGGAGTTTTGATGGGTGCACTGGCAGGAATTATGGATGCACAGTACCAGGTACTTCGTGAAAATGGACATAGCCCTTCAGAAGCATTCAATGAAACTGTGGAGGAATTGACCCAGAGCCTGATCAGACTTGTTGATGAGAAAGGAATGGACTGGATGTATGCAAACTGCAGTGCTACTGCACAACGGGGAGCACTCGACTGGCGTCCAAAATTCAAAGAAGCAACTCTCCCTGTCTTCACAGATCTTCTATAAAAAAGTAAAATCAGGAGAAGAATGTGTCAGAGTCCTTAAGTCAACCGGTGCAGCCAATTATAAAGAGATGCTTGATGCTGAACTTAAAGAACTTGGTAATTCAGAAATGTGGAGAGCAGGTGCTGCCGTGAGAAAACTCAGACCGGTGAAATAATAATATTTTACATAATAATTTACAAATATGGACGATAAGATCATTATTTTCGATACCACCCTCAGGGATGGAGAACAGGTGCCAGGTTGCCAGTTGAATACAATTGAAAAAATTGAAGTTGCCCAGGCTCTTGAAGCTCTGGGAGTCGATGTAATTGAAGCTGGCTTCCCTATTTCAAGCCCGGGTGATTTCAAATCGGTGGTTGAAATATCAAAGGCAGTTACAAATCCTGTGATCTGTGCTCTGACAAGAGCTGTTAAAAAAGATATCGAAGTTGCTGCTGAAGCTCTTCAGTATGCAAAAAGAAAAAGGATACATACCGGTATCGGCACCTCTTCTTTCCATATAAAATATAAAATAAAGACAACTCCTGAAGAGATCATTAAAAGAGCTGCAGATGCAGTTAAATATGCCAGAAAATTTGTTGATGATGTTGAATTTTATGCTGAAGATGCCGGCAGAAGTGAAAACGAATACCTGGCAAAAGTTATCGAAGCTGTAATAAAAGCAGGAGCAACAGTTGTAAATATACCTGATACAACCGGTTACTGTCTTCCTGAAGAATATGGTCAGAAGATAAAATACCTGAAGGAAAATGTTCCGAATATTGATAAAGCTATTATTTCAACTCATTGCCATAATGATCTTGGAATGGCAACTGCCAATACTATGATGGGTATTATTAATGGAGCCAGGCAGGTTGAAGTGACGATAAACGGAATCGGTGAAAGAGCAGGTAATACCTCTCTTGAAGAGATTGCTATGATTATAAAAAGTCATCATGACCTTAATCTAAGGACAGATATCAATTCAAAGCTTATCTACAGCACAAGCAGACTTGTTTCAACTCTTATGAGCATGCCGGTTCAGGCCAATAAGGCAATTGTCGGAAGAAATGCATTTGCACACTCTTCAGGTATTCATCAGGATGGTGTTCTGAAGAACAGGGAAAACTATGAAATCATTGATCCGGTTGAAGTTGGTATAAGGGAGTCTTCAATTATCCTGACTGCCCGAAGTGGCAGGGCTGCTCTTAACCACCGTCTTGAATTGCTTGGATTCAAATTCGGTAAAGAGGAGATTGATGATATTTACCATCGCTTTCTGCTGCTTGCAGATAAAAAGAAAGATATTAATGATGAAGATATAAGAATTCTTGCCGGTGTTGTCTTCCAGGGAGAAAAATCTCTTAAACTGGATCTCCTTCAGGTTTCATGCGGAAAATCACTGATCCCGGTTGCAACTGTTGGCATAAAAATTAATGGGGAGGTGCACTTCTCAACTGCTTCCGGGAATGGACCTATCGATGCGGCATTTACAGCTGTTAAACAGCTGATCAGCAAAACGGTACACCTGGAGGAGTTTCTAATTCAGGCTATTACCAAAGGTAGTGATGACCTGGGAAAGGTACACATACAGGTTGAACACCAGGGGAAAATCTTTTATGGATTTTCAGCTAATACCGATATCATTACCGCTTCAGTAGAAGCATTTATTGACGCTCTTGCAAAAATTAAATAAAACCTCTGTGGCCCTCTGTGCCTACTCCGTGGCCCTCTGTGTAACTAAAAAATAAGAACTGACACGGAGTTGCACAGAGAATTCACAGAGTTACACAGAGAAAAACAAATATTTAAAATGAAGTCAAAAACACTTTTCGACAAAATCTGGGATGGACATGTGGTACGATCCATTGAAGACGGACCCGATGTTCTCTACATCGACAGACATTACATACACGAAGTAACCAGTCCACAGGCATTTAATGGTCTGAATGAACGCGGAATCCCGGTATTCAGGCCCGAAAAAACTATTGCAACCGCCGATCATAATATACCAACAAAGGACCAGCATCTTCCAATACGGGACGAATTATCGCGTACCCAGGTTGAAAAACTGAGTGAAAACTGCCAGAAATATGGTATCGAATTGTTTGGTCTGAACCATCCAAAAAATGGGATCGTTCATGTCATTGGTCCTGAACTGGGATATACCCTGCCCGGCATGACAATAGTATGCGGTGACAGTCATACTTCAACCCATGGAGCATTTGGTACAATAGCATTTGGTATCGGGACAAGCGAAGTTGAAATGGTTCTGGCAACACAGTGCATTCTTCAGCCAAAACCAAAAAAGATGAGGATCACACTGAAAGGAAAACTTCATAACGGCGTGACTTCCAAAGATATAATCATGTATATCATTTCAAAAATTTCAGCCAGCGGGGCAACCGGATATTTTGTTGAATATTGTGGTCCTGCAATTAAAAGTCTCAGTATGGAGGCAAGGATGACTGTTTGTAATATGAGCATTGAAATGGGTGCCCGCGGAGGGCTGATTGCACCGGATGAAGTGACCTTTGATTACCTGAAAAAGCTTCCTTCAATATCCGGAATTAAAGATATAAATACATCTGTCAGTGAGTGGAGAAAACTTCAGAGCGATTCTGATGCCTTATATGACAGGGAACTTGAATTTGATGCCAGCTTAATAGAACCAATGATCACTTATGGTACAAATCCCGGGATGGGAATGGCTGTTAATGATTCAATTCCACTCTCAGATGAAAATGGTAAAAAGGCCTCTTCTTCATTTATTAAGTCTCTTGATTATATGGGTTTTAAACCTGGTATGAAACTGCTCGGACATCCTGTAGATTATGTCTTTATCGGAAGCTGTACAAATGGAAGGATTGAAGATTTCAGAGCATTTGCACAGATCATAAAAGGAAGAAAAAAAGCAAATAACATAACAGCATTGGTAGTCCCCGGTTCAAAAAAGGTGGAAGCCCAGATGATTGCTGAAGGACTTCTCGAAATTTACAGCAATGCCGGTTTTGTGGTGAGGCAACCTGGTTGTTCCTCCTGTCTGGCAATGAACGAAGATAAAATTCCACAGGGGAAATATGCGGTTTCAACTTCAAACAGGAACTTTGAGGGGCGCCAGGGCCCTGGTTCCAGAACCCTGCTGGCTAGTCCGTATACTGCAGCTGCAGCTGCAATAACAGGCAAAATAACCGATCCAAGGGAATTTATCACTCCGGAAAACAAAATCAAAAAATAATCCGATATGACAAAAGTTAAATTTGATATTCTTGAGTCAACCTGCGTCCCTCTCCCATTTGAAAATGTTGATACCGATCAGATTATACCTGCAAGGTTCTTAAGTGCTACCACACGACAGGGATTCGGTGATAATCTTTTCCGCGACTGGCGGTATACCGATACAGGCGAGAAAAACTATGACTTTGTTCTGAATAAAACTATCTACACCGGTAAAGTACTCGTTGCCGGTAAAAATTTCGGAAGCGGATCAAGCCGCGAACATGCCGTTTGGGCAATCTACGATTATGGGTTCAGGGCAGTCGTCTCGAGTTTTTTCGCCGACATTTTTATGAATAATGCACTGAATAACGGGTTACTGCCTATTGTAATCTCTGATAATCTATTGAATAAACTTCACGACATGGTACAAAATGATCCTGGTACCACTGTGAGAATTGATCTGGCTAAACAGACATTCACAATACCTTCCACAGGTGATTCTGTCAAATTCGCGATCAATCCTTACAAGAAAGAATGTTTGCTTAAAGGCCTCGATGATATTGACTTTCTTTTAAGTATGAAGGAACTGGTTATAAGTTATGAAAACAACAAAAATCTTGTGAAATGAGAGTTGAAATAATGGATACTACTCTCCGTGACGGAGAACAGACTCAGGGTGTGTCATACTCGCCACTCGAGAAACTCCATATAGCAAAACTTCTGCTGAAAGACCTGAAAGTCGACCGTATAGAAGTGGCTTCAGCGAGGGTCTCATCAGGTGAATTTGAGGCTATCAGGCAGATAACTGACTGGGCCCGTCATAATAATCTACAGCGGAAAGTAGAAGTTTTGGGATTCGTCGATGGTGATATCTCGATAAAGTGGATTAACGATGCAGGAGGAAAGGTTATAAATCTTCTATGCAAAGGATCGCTCAGACATCTCGAAAAGCAATTAAGAAAAACACCCGAGCAGCATGTGAGTGATATAAAAGAAATACTCAGAAAGGCTGAATGCCGCGATATGGACTTAAACATCTATCTTGAAGACTGGTCGAACGGTATGATACATTCCGAATCTTATGTATTCTATCTTCTCGATTCTTTGAAGAGTGAGAATATCAAAAGATTCATGCTTCCCGATACACTCGGGATACTTAATCCTGAACAGACATACGATTTCTGTAAAAAGATTATCGACAGGTATCCTTCACTTCAATTTGATTTTCACGCTCATAATGATTATGACCTGGCTGTTGCAAATGTTTTTTCCGCTGTTAAAGCAGGGATAACCGGAATTCATACCACAATTAACGGACTCGGAGAAAGGGCAGGAAATGCGCCTTTGTCAAGCGTAATAGGTGTTCTTCGCGATCTGATACATGTTGATACCGGAATAAACGAATTTGAGATAACCAAAGCGAGTAAAATAGTCGAAACATTTAGCGGAATTCGAATACCTGTGAACAAACCTGTGATCGGTGAGAACGTTTTTACACAGACATCCGGAGTGCATGCTGATGGAGATAGCAAAGACAACCTCTATTATAATAATCTTCTTCCGGAAAGGTTCGGAAGAAAAAGAAAATACGCCCTGGGCAAACAATCGGGTAAAGCAACAATCAAAAAGAATCTTGAAGAGTTTGGGCTGTTTCTTAATCCGGAATCACTAAGCAGGGTGACTCAGCGGGTTATCGAACTAGGAGACAAAAAAGAAAATGTAACCACTGAAGATCTGCCATTCATTATAGCTGATGTGCTGGGCAGCGAAGAAATCAATTACAAAATATTCATCAAAAACTATTCCCTCTCCCTGTCCTATGGTTTAAAACCATTTGCCAGTGTTCAGATCGAGATTGACGGCAATTTGTACCAGGAAACATCATCAGGTGATGGTCAATATGATGCATTTATGCGAGCATTACATATAATCTATGACAAACTTGGGAAAACATATCCGGTGCTGACAGATTACCAGGTATCAATACCTCCCGGAGGGAAGACCGATGCTTTTGTTGAGACAGTTATTACCTGGAGTTATAATGGTAAGGAATTCAAAACCAGAGGATTCGATGCGGACCAGACTGAATCGGCGATAAAAGCGACAGAAAGAATGCTGAACATTGTTGAGAATATTGAAACGAAAATAATAGCTGACAGGAGGTTAACCGAAGTATAAATATACCTCAGATATCCTGACATATGTCCTTAAATAAACAATTATAAAAACTAACAAACTAATGAGTAAATCATACAAGATTGCTGTTATACCCGGTGATGGTACAGGCCCTGAAGTTGTAAGGGAAGGTAAAAAAGTACTAAGCGCTGTTGCTTCTAAATTTGGATTTAAGCTGAATTACGAAGAATTCGATTTTGGTGGAGATCGTTATCTGAGAACAGGCGAAATACTGCCTGAATCGGCAACTGTTCAATTAAAAAAATTCGATTCGATTTTTCTGGGTGCTATAGGCCATCCTGATGTAAAACCAGGCATCCTGGAAAAAGGTATTCTGCTTAAACTTCGATTTGAATTGGATCAGTATATCAATCTTCGCCCCATTAAACTATATCCCGGTGTGTCAACTCCACTTAAAGACAAGGGACCTGAGCACATTGATTATGTTGTTGTGAGAGAAAATACAGGCGATGTTTATACCGGTATTGGAGGTGTTACAATGAAAGGTACTCCACATGAAGTCGCAGTTCAGAACATGGTATACAACCGCATGCAGGTTGATCGCTGTCTGAGGTATGCTTTTGAATATACCAGAAAAAGAAATAAGAAGAATACCCTGGCTCTATGCGGAAAAACCAATGTACTAACCTATGTATTTGATCTATGGGAGAGAGCATTCCATGAGATTGGTAAAGCTGAGTATCCGGAAATAAAACGGGAATATTATCATGTGGATGCAACCTGTATGTGGATGGTCAAAAATCCTGAATGGTTTGATGTAATTGTTACAACCAATATGTTTGGAGATATTATAACCGACCTGGGAGCAATTACTCAGGGCGGAATGGGAATAGCTGCCGGTGGAAATATTAATCCGGAAGGTGTTTCAATGTTTGAACCTATTGGCGGTTCTGCTCCGAAATATACCGGGAAAAATGTCATTAATCCGCTGGCAGCTATTGCATGCGGCGGTATGATGCTTGAACACCTTGGCGAGGAAAAAGCAGCCCGGGCAATAGAAAACGCAATAATGGATGTTACTGCCAATAAATTGAAAGATATGGGAGCCGGCAGAATGGGATATTCAACTACCCAGGTAGGAGACCTTGTGGCTGAAAGAGTATAGGGGGAAGTACCCGAAGGGCGAGGGGCAAAAACCAAATAAAAAATACTGTTTTACATGATTTTTTGTAATATTTATTAATTTATTATTATCTTTGCATTTACAATTTTAAGAAATGTACAATAAATCATTACATCATCATTTTCATACTTGCTCTCAGGCGAGGAGATAATGATATATGTAAAAATAATACTATCATAAACCCGTCTGAGCAGATCAGACGGGTTTTTTCATTTCCCGGCAGGTTTGCTCAGACACATTTGAAAAAGTAAAATGAGTGAACTGAAAATTGCGATTCAAAAAAGCGGACGACTTAGCGAAAACTCTAAAAAACTGCTGGAGGAATGTGGTATTAAATTTTCAAATGGCATAAGTGTCCTGAAAACCACTGCCAAGAACTTTCCGGTGGAGCTTCTGTTCTTAAGAGATGACGATATACCACAGTATGTCGAACAACAGGTTGCCGATATTGGCATTCTCGGAGAAAATATGGTTTTTGAAAAAAATAAGGAAGTTACTATAATAGAACAGCTTGGCTTTGCACAATGCCGGCTGAGTCTTGCCATTCCAAAAGAAGAGGAATATTCCGGAATCGGTTATTTCATGAATAAGAAGGTCGCAACAAGTTATCCTCATATCCTTTCCGCTTTCTTTAAAAAAAACAAAATAACTGCTGAGATTGAAGAGATCAGTGGCAGTGTGGAAATTGCACCCGGAATAGGACTTGCAGACGCTGTTTGCGACATAGTAAGTTCGGGCAGCACTCTGCTTACCAATGGATTACATGAAGTTGAGACAATACTAAAGAGTCAGGCTGTAATTATCGGAAATAAGGCCCTCAGCCCGGAAAAGCAAGCTATACTAAACAGCCTGCTGTTCCGCATCAGGGCAGTCAAGAATGCAAATGAGAATAAATACATATTGCTGAACGCTCCCGATGCAGCTGTAAAAAAAATATGCGCCATACTTCCCGGAATGAAAAGTCCTACAATAGTGCCTCTCGTTGAAAAAGGCTGGTGCAGCCTGCACTCTGTCGTAAAAGAGGATGAATTCTGGGAAAGGATTGATCAGCTTAAGGCAGCGGGAGCCGAAGGTATTCTTGTTATTCCAATCGAGAAAATGATATTATAATGAAAGTAATTTTTTTTCCTGAAAGAGAGAGTTGGGAATTACTCTGTAAGAGACCGGGAATAGACAGCAGCGATCTGACTGATGTTGTCAGAAGTATTATAAACCATGTTAAATCAGAGGCTGACAAAGCTATTTACTATTACTCTGATAAATTCGATGGTACTCCCAAGGGAAATTTACAGGTATCCTCAACTGAAATAGAACAATCATCCGGACTGATTCCGGCGGAGCTGAAGAACGCAATAAAAGTTGCTAAGAAAAATATTGAAAAGTTTCATTCTTCCCAGCTCACTCAGGAACCTGTAATTGAAACCATGAAAGGGGTAAGATGCTGGAGAAAAAGTGTTGCTATAGAAAAAGTGGGGTTATATGTTCCCGGAGGCAGTGCTCCTCTTTTTTCAACCCTGCTCATGCTTGGCATACCTGCTCAACAGGCTGGTTGCAAAGAAATAGTTGTATGTACTCCTGCCGGTAAGAATGGGAAAGTCAGTCCTCTTATTCTCTATACCGCCCGGCTCATAGGGATTTCCGGAATATTTAAAGTGGGTGGAGCCCAGGCAATTGCTGCAATGGCATATGGCACGGAAACAATTCCGAAAGTCTATAAGATATTCGGTCCGGGTAATCAGTATGTAACAAGAGCCAAAGAGTTGGTACAACAGGATGGCGTTTCAATAGATATGCCGGCAGGTCCGAGTGAAGTGCTGGTAATTGCAGATAGCCTTGCTAACCCTGAATTTGTTGCTTCAGATCTCCTTTCTCAGGCCGAACATGGGCCTGATAGCCAGGTAATATTGCTGACTGATGATCAGACCCTTCTGGAAAAAGTAAGAACTCAGGTAGTAAAGCAGATGAAGTCGTTGCCCAGAAAAGATATCGCAGTAAAAGCTTTGGAAAACAGCAAGTTAATTCTCCTTCCCACATTGGATGATTGCATTGATTTCAGCAACAGGTATGCACCTGAGCACCTTATTATTAACACCTCCGGTGCTAGTTCAATGGGAGATAAAGTAACAAATGCAGGTTCGGTCTTTCTGGGACAATTCAGCTGCGAGAGCGCCGGAGATTATGCATCAGGTACAAACCACACACTTCCCACAAACGGATTCGCAAAAAATTACAGCGGGGTTTCTGTGGAAAGTTTTCTCAAAAAAATAAGCTTCCAGAAAATAAGTGCGGCAGGTATCAGGAACCTTGGACCCACAATTGAAATTATGGCTGAAGCAGAATTATTATATGGTCATAAAGATGCAGTGAGAATCAGACTTAAAAGTTTACAGAATGGTTGATATAAATAAACTGGTAAGGGAAAATGTAATTAAACTTACTCCCTACTCCAGCGCAAGGGATGAATTCGATGGCAAATCCGGTATTTTTATGGATGCCAACGAAAATCCATATGGTAACCTCAACCGCTATCCCGATCCCTATCAGAAAGATCTGAAAAAAGCAATTTCAAAAGTAAAAGGAATTGATGCTGAGAAGATTTTTCTCGGAAACGGAAGCGATGAGATCATTGATCTCTGTTTCAGAATATTCTGCAATCCTGGAATTGATAAGGTATTAACCTTTACTCCAACTTATGGAATGTACCAGGTTTCGGCTTCGGTAAATGATATCGAAGTAATCAGAATCCCTTTGAAGGAGAACTTTCAGATTGATATGAACAAAGTCAGCCCTTTGCTTTCAGATAAAAACCTGAAGCTGATTTTTATCTGCTCACCAAATAATCCCACAGGAAATGCTATGAATTACGGTGATGTTGAAAAAATTCTTTCAGATTTTAAAGGAATAGTTGTGATCGATGAAGCTTATATTGATTTCAGTGAGAAGCCTTCCTTCATCAGGATGACTGAGAGATATTCAAATCTGATAATAATGCAGACTTTCAGCAAAGCATTCGGACTGGCTGCCGCAAGAATTGGAATGGCCTTTTCAAATCCAGATATCGTCCGGTATTTCAACAAGTTGAAACCACCATATAACATAAGTACAATTAATCAGAAAGCCGTCTTAAACAAACTTGAAAATATTCAACAATATAACAATCAGGTTATTAAGATAAAAAAGGAAAGAGGGAGGCTCTCCTCAATTTTTATTAAAATGAAAATAATTGAGAAGGTTTTTCCTTCAGATGCAAATTTTCTCCTTGTAAAAGTTAAAAATGCTGATTACATTTATAAAACATTGGTTAATAAGAATATAATAACCAGAAACCGAAGTAATGTAATTGAAAACTGTCTTCGTATCACAATTGGTAAAAAGTCAGAAAATGACAAACTAATAAATGCTTTAAATGAATTAAACAATTTAATATAAATCCTTTGTGAACCTTAGTGTAACCCTTAGTGTTCCTTTGTGGTAAAAGAAACTATAACCACAAAGGAACACAAAGTAAATCACTAAGGATCACTAAGGTAAAAATTGTAATTGATTATATTTTTGAAATGAAGAAGGTACTTTTTATTGACAGGGATGGAACCATTCTCATCGAACCTGAGGATAAACAGATCGATAGTCTGGAAAAACTGGTTTTTCTCCCCGGAGTTATATCGGGCTTATCAAAGATAGCAAAGGAGACTGATTTTGAACTTGTTATGATAACAAATCAGGACGGTCTTGGTACTCAGTCATTTCCCGAAGATACATTCTGGCCGGTTCAAAACAAGATGTTAGAAATTCTAAAAGGAGAGGGTGTTGTCTTCTCAGAAATATTTATAGACAGAACCATTCCGGCTCAGAAAGCTCCGACACGGAAACCCGGGACAGCTATGCTTGTTCAATATCTTTCCGGGGGAATCGACCTTGACTCATCATTTGTCATAGGCGACAGAAGGGCAGATATTGAACTTGCAATGAATCTCAGATGTAAAGCAATTCATATAAGCGGTGAAAATAGTCCTCAAGCAGTATTGACTACCAAAGATTGGAACGACATTTATAAGTATTTAAAACAGATCCCCCGGTCGGCCAGGACAAGCCGGAAAACATCTGAAACAGAAATATTAGTTGAACTCAATCTTGATGGATCTGGTAAGAGCTCAATCTGTACAGGAATCGGATTTTTTGATCACATGCTGGAACAGATTGCCCGTCATGGAAACCTCGATCTTAACATTCAGGTGAAAGGTGATCTTAACGTTGACGAACACCATACTGTTGAAGATGTGGCAATTGCACTTGGTGATTCATTTTTGCAGGCTCTGGGAGGGAAAAAGGGGATTGAAAGATACTCCTTTATTCTGCCGATGGATGATTGTCTTGCTCAGGTGGCGCTTGATTTTGGTGGCAGAGCCTGGTTGGTATGGGATGTTATATTTTCACGGGAGAAAATCGGAGAATTGGCAACTGAATTGTTTTTCCATTTCTTTAAATCGTTCAGTGACAGCGCAAAATGCAATTTGAATATAAAGGCTGAAGGTCAGAATGAACATCACAAAATCGAAGCTATCTTCAAGGCATTCGCAAAAGCAATTAAACTGGCCGTAAAACAAACGGATAACTTCAATTTACCAACCACAAAAGGCAGTTTATGATCGCTATTGTAAAATATAATGCAGGTAATATCAAGTCTGTACAGAACGCACTTACTCGTCTGGGTTACAACGGTATTATTACTGATGATCCATCGGAGCTGTCTAAAGCCGAAAAAGTTATTTTCCCTGGTGTCGGTGAGGCCGGTTCAGCAATGGTCTATCTGAAAGAAAGAGGACTGGATAAGACTATTGCTTCTCTGAAACAACCAGTACTCGGAATTTGTCTGGGTTTACAACTGATGTGCCGTCATTCTGAAGAGGCTGATACAAAATGCCTGGGAATATTTGATGCCGATGTAAAGTTGTTCCCGGTTGTAGACAAGATACCTCATATGGGCTGGAATAATTTTCTCACAATAAAAGGAGACTTATTCAAGGGGCTGACTATTGATGATGATCTCTATTATGTTCACAGCTATTATCCGGAAATATCATCATGTACCCTGGCAATATGCGAGTATATACTGCCTTTTAGTGCAGCAATGCAAAAAGGCAACTTTTATGCTACCCAGTTTCATCCTGAGAAATCGGCTGAAACCGGAGAAAAAATATTAAGAAATTTTCTGGAATTATGAGAATAATTGTTGCGATTGATATTATTGGAGGTAAGTGTGTCCGACTTACCAGAGGTGATTTTAGTACAAAGAAGATATATAATGAAGATCCCCTCGAAGTGGCCTTAAAGATAGAAGATAGCGGAATCAGATATATACATCTGGTTGATCTCGAGGGAGCCAAAAACAGTAAGCTTGAGAATATCAAAGTCCTTGAAAAAATTGCATGGAAAACAAAATTAAAAATTGACTTTGGTGGTGGATTAAGAAAATACGAGGATCTGATAACAGCATTCAACGCCGGGGCGCGACAGGTTACTGCCGGAAGTATTGCTGTTACTGCACCGCAATTATTCATTGAATGGCTGACAAAATTAGGACAGGAAAAACTAATACTCGGAGCCGATTGCATTAATAGAAAAGTGAGTAGCGGTGGTTGGCTTGAAAACTCCGATATAGAAATAATCAGTTTTATTTCTGATTATAAGTCAAAAGGTGTGAAATATACAATATGTACTGATATTCAGAAAGATGGGATGCTCCAGGGACCCTCAACCGGACTGTATAAAGAGATACTGAATAAAGTAAAAATCAAGCTTATTGCCAGTGGAGGTATCTCTTCAGTTAAAGATATTGAGGATATCAGGGAAGCAGGTTGCGAGGGAGCAATTGTTGGTAAAGCTGTTTATGAGGGAAAAATTAGTTTAAAAGAATTAGGCAGGCTATGCTGAAAAGACGAATCATTCCATGTCTTGATATTAAGGACGGGCGAACCGTCAAAGGGGTGAATTTTTTAAATCTCATTGATGCAGGCGATCCTGTTGAACTGGCTAAAGTATACATGAAACAGGGAGCTGATGAACTTGTTTTCCTGGATATTACCGCCACAATTGAAAACAGGAAAGCACTCGCCGGACTGGTTGAAAGAATTGCAGCTGAAATAAATATACCATTTACTGTTGGAGGAGGAATTGAAACGGTTAAAGATGTTTCAAATCTTATAAAAGCAGGAGCTGATAAAATAACAATAAATTCATCAGCAGTGCGAAGACCGGAACTGATCTCAGAGATTGCCGGTCAATTTGGAAGTCAGTGTATTGTAATTGCAATTGACACGAAACTTATTAAAGATGAATGGATTGTTGTTGTTGATGGCGGACGGACAGTGACCGGGTTAAATACGATCAGTTGGGCAAGAAATGCAGAAGAGCTGGGAGCAGGTGAAATCATGCTGACTTCAATGAATAATGACGGAACAAAAACAGGATTTTCTCTGGACATTACTGGTGAGGTTAGCAGAAATGTTAACATCCCCGTTATAGCTTCGGGAGGAGCTGGTACTATGAAACACTTCAAGGAAGTTTTTCTTAATACAGATTGCAGTGCTGCTCTGGCAGCCAGTATATTTCATTTTGGCGAGATTGATATACGGGAACTGAAAGATTATCTTAAAAAGGAAGGTATTGCGGTAAGATGAGATTATTTCTCTGTGCCTCTCTGTGTCTTCTCTGTGACTCTCCGTGTTAGTTCTTAATATTTTTAGTTACACAGAGATCACGGAGGAGACACAGAGAACCACGGAGGAAAACTAAAACAGAAAAAATATTTCTATATGGAACAAATCGATTTTACAAAAGGAAACGGACTTGTACCGGTTGTTATACAGGATAATAACACTCTCCAGGTATTGATGGTCGGATATATGAATGAGGAGGCATTCAATAAAACTATACGCGACAAAAAGGTAACCTTTTTCAGCAGAAGCAAGAATCGGCTCTGGACCAAAGGAGAAACCTCCAAAAATTATTTATTTGTCGAAGAGATACTATCTGATTGCGATAAAGACTCGATTCTCATAAAAGTCGATCCGGCAGGTCCTGTTTGCCATACAGGAAGTACTGCCTGTTTTGGTGATGAAACTTCAAAAGGATTCATTTACGAGTTGGAAAAGGTTATTTCCCAGCGTATTGAAAACAATATTGAAAAATCATATACGAATAAGCTCTATAAAAGTGGAATTAATAAGGTTAGTCAGAAAGTCGGGGAAGAAGCTATTGAACTAATAATAGAAGCTAAGGATGATAATACTGATTTATTCAAAAATGAAGCAGCCGACCTGGTTTATCATCTGCTTATACTATTGAAGGCAAAAGGTGTTAATCTGCAGAGTATTGAGGAGGTTTTAAAGGAGAGACATAAAAAATAAGACTAATTTCACCTTACATCTACAGTTTGGGATTGCCGCACCCTCCTTTGTCGGGCTCGCAATGACTGTCCGTAGTTTGGTAAATGGGAGTTGGGGATTGCCACGCCCTCCTTCATCGGGCTCGCAATGACGTACACATGATCAAGTTGGAGGTCATTGCGAGGATCACGATGGATCCCACTCTGTAGCCTTGGCGAAAGCATGAAATCGTGATACGAAGCAATCTCCCCGACGATGTCAAGATATTATAAGTTTGACAATTTTTAACCAAGCTCACACTTTTTCTGACTTTTTGCTTGTATTTTTAAAAATTCAATTACTTTTGTAAGCCAATAACGCAACCAAATGAATATTGTATACAAATATTTTATCTCCTTTTTTTACTTCTATTTTTATTTTAAAAACAGATAAAGGGATTTTTGTATACAGATAATTTTAATTATATGAAAGCAAGGGTCCCTCAGAGGGGCCCTTGTCGTTTTAATACTTATCTGAAAATGAAGATTGCAATACAGGGAGAGACCGGATCTTTTCATGAAGTTGCCGCCAGGCAATATTTTAATTACGATGAAATTGAAATTGTACCATGTTCGACTTTCGATCTGGAACTCATTACTCTTAAAGGCGGAGACGCTGACTTTGCAGTTATGGCGATCGAAAATGCAAGGTCGGGAAGCATCCTCTATAATTATACCCTCATCAGAGAATCCGGGATGAAAATACTGGGAGAACATAATCTTCGTATAAGACAAAATCTGATGGCTCTTCCCGGCCAGTTGATGACCGACATCCGGGAAATCAGATCGCATCCGATAGCCCTTGCACAATGCATGACTTTTCTCAATCAGTATCCCGGCCTGACCCTCATTGAAAGTGATGATACGGCTGGAAGTGCTAAACAGATCAGTGAAAATAAGTTAGATGGAGTGGCTGCTATAGCTTCATCCCATACAGCTGAAATTTATGGTCTTGAAATACTGGCTCCCGGAATCGAGACTTATAAACAAAACTATACCCGGTTCCTGGTAATAGGCAATGAGGAAAAAGGGAATACCAGAGGAAATAAGGTGTCAATCTGTTTCTCAACAGGAGATAAACCAGGTTCTCTTGCTAAAGTATTGGTTAAACTTGCCGAACTGGATATTAACCTTTCAAAGATCCAGTCGGTTCCTCGTCTGAACGGAGAATGGGAATATATGTTCTACCTCGATCTGGAGTTGAATAAAAACACAAAATCGGATATAATTAAAAGAGTTCTGGATAAATACACCAGCAACCTGGAGATACTCGGCGTATATTTTAAAGGAGACATGCTATATGATAGTTAAACCGGCTGAACGCACAGGAAATGTGCAGGAATATTATTTCTCACAGAAACTCGCCCAGATAGACAGGATGCGCAGAGAGGGTTCTGATGTCATTAATCTTGGTATTGGCAGCCCCGATCAACCACCATCAGAAAATACCATTTCAGCACTTATTGAAAATGCAAAAAAACCGACCTCCCATGGCTACCAGAGCTATTCCGGAATACCCGGTCTGAGGTTGGCATTTTCTGACTGGTATAAAAAGTATTTTCAGGTTAATCTCAATCCCGACAATGAGATACTTCTTCTGATGGGAAGCAAAGAAGGAATAATGCATATAAGTATGGCATTTGTGAATCCAGGGGATGAAGTTCTTGTCCCTGATCCCGGATATCCAACGTACTCCTCTGTAACAAATCTTGTTGGCGGCATTGTAAGAAAATATGATCTCGAAGAAAAGAATGGATGGCTCCCCGACCTGGAATCAATCGAAGAAAGTGATCTGACCAGGGTAAAACTGATGTGGGTTAATTACCCGCATATGCCAACCGGAGTCAAAGGGTCACTGAAACTGTTCGAAAGGTTGGTGGCCTTCTCCCAAAAACACGGGATACTCCTTTGTAACGATAACCCCTATAGCTTTATATTGAACAGTGAGTATTACAGTCTCCTTGCCGTTGAAGGAGCAAAAGATTCTTGCCTCGAGTTGAATTCATTAAGTAAGTCACATAACATGGCGGGTTGGCGTATTGGAATGGTTGCAGGACATAGTGAATATATTAAGAATATTTTAAAAGTTAAAAGTAATATGGATTCAGGAATGTTCCTTGCAATGCAAATGGCTGGTATTGAGGCTCTTAATAATCCAGTAACCTGGTATGGCACAATAAATGGCGTATATTCGAGACGAAGGAGAATAGTTGAAGAAATTATGGATTTGCTTAAATGCAGGTATAATAAATCACAGGTCGGTTTGTTTGTATGGGGACGTATACCTGAAGATATTCCGGACTGTGAATCATATATTGAGGGAATATTAATGAAGACTTTTGTATTCATTACACCAGGATTCATTTTCGGTAAGAATGGGGAACGTTATATTCGTATTTCCCTGTGCGCTACGGAAGAGAAACTTAATGAAGCTAAAAACAGACTCACTCATTTACTATAACAAATGAAATAAAGATGACAGTTGCAGTAATCGGAATAGGACTCATCGGAGGATCGCTAATGGTTGATCTTCGCAAACGGGGGTTTGCAGACAAAATAATAGGTGTGGACACTAATGTTCTTCATCAGAATATTGCTCAGCTTTGCGGTTTAGTTGACGAAAATGACTCTCTGGAAAATGCTGTTGAAAAAAGCGACTTGATAATTCTTTCCACACCTGTTAATACTAATTGTATTATGTTACCAGGAATACTCGACAGAATTGCCGGGACGTCAAAAATTGTAACTGATATGGGTTCTACGAAAGCCAGTATAGCCAAAGCTTCAGTAAATCATTCAGGAAGAGGCAGGTATGTTGCAGTGCATCCGATGGCGGGTACGGAATACTCGGGCCCTCTTGCTGCAATAGGTAAGCTTTTCGACTATAAGACTGCAATAATTTGTGACAGGGAGCTAAGCGATCCGGATGCTCTGATTACAATTGAAAAGATGCTCGACCTGCTGAATATGCATAGAGTATATATGAATTCAAGTGAACATGATGTTCATGTTGCATATATTTCACATATTTCGCATATTACTTCTTTCTCACTCGCTTTAAGTGTTCTGGAAAAAGAGCAGGAAGAACAAAACATACTAACCCTTGCTGGTGGTGGTTTTGAGAGTACAGTCCGTCTTGCAAAAAGTAATGGAGAAACCTGGGCTCCGATCTTCCTGGAAAATGCACAATTTATTCTTGAAGTAATGGATACATATATCGAAAAAATGAATTCATTCAGAAAAATGATTTCGGATAATAACATCGATGGTTTGAAAGCCCTTATGGAAGAGGCTAATAAGATCAGGAAGATACTAAACTAAGTTTGGAGTGAGCTAAAGTAAAAGAAAAGTTTGAAGTGAGCTAAAGTTTGGAGTACTTAAAGTTGAAAGGTTGAAAAAGTTGAAAAGTTGAAGGAATGTTTAGAGTTAGAAGAAGTCCGGAATACAAAACTTTTAACCCCCCTTTAGGGGGGCAGGGGGGCAACCAGGCACTTTAGGCACTTTAGGCACTTAGGCACTTAGGCACTCTAGGCACTCTAGGACTTAGGCACTCTAGGCACTCTAGGCACTCTAGGCACTCTAGGCACTCTAGGCACTCTAGGCACTTTAGGCACTTTAGGCACTTTATTAAGTAACTAATAAACATTTACTATAATGGAAATAAATCTGAATAATGCCCTTATAAAAGACTGGAGAGGATATAAACGCAGACCCTTTCTGATCTCAGGTCCCTGCAGCGCTGAAACAGAGGAACAGGTGATGGAAACAGCCAAACAATTAGCTCAGATAAAAGAAGTTAGTGTATTTCGTGCTGGTATATGGAAACCCAGGACACGTCCTAATTCATTTGAGGGAGTAGGCAGTGAAGGGCTGAAGTGGCTGAGAAGAGTGAAGGAGGAAACCGGGCTGCTTGTCGGTACAGAGGTGGCGAATGAAAAACATGTTTATGAGGCACTCAAATATGGCATTGATATGTTATGGATCGGCGCCCGTACTTCTGTTAATCCATTTACTGTCCAGGAGATCTCCGATGCTTTAAGCGGAGTGGATGTTATGGTACTGGTCAAAAATCCGATCAATCCCGATATCGAACTATGGATAGGAGCCATTGAACGAATTGCAAGAGCAGGCATTACCAGGTTAGGTGCGATACACCGTGGATTCTCATCCTATGAAAAGACATTGTACCGGAATCAACCAAACTGGCAGTTGCCAATTGAATTGCGCAGGCGAATTCCTGACCTGCCACTAATTTGTGATCCCAGTCACATTGGAGGTGCCAGACAGTTTCTTCACGAGATTTCGCAGAAAGCAATGGATCTTAACTTCGATGGTTTAATGCTTGAATCACATATTAACCCTGCAAAAGCACTAAGTGATGCCGCACAACAGCTGACCCCAAACGATCTGAAAGAACTTTTAAGCAGGTTAATTCTCCGTAATGCAAGTACTTCCGATCCAAAGTTACTTGATGTGCTCGGCGAACTCAGACAACAGATCGACGTTTACGATGATCATCTTCTTGATCTCATGGAGCAAAGAATGAAAGTTGCAGAAACTATCGGGCGTTATAAAAAGGAGAATAATATCACTATCTTGCAAACCAGCCGGTGGGATGAAATTATTAATAAAGTAATGGAAAAAGGCCAGGCAAAGGGACTTAGCTCTGAACTGATAGATACAATATTCAAAGCGATTCATCAGGAGTCTATTAACCGTCAGATGATGGTTATGAATAATGGAGTTAAGAGCCAGCCTGATAAAAAATAGAAATTTCTGGGAACTTATGGAAAGATATGTAGAACCATCCGCATTAACAGGAAATATAAAGACACCCTCGTCTAAAAGTATGACACAAAGGGCCATAGCTGCCGCTTTACTTGCTGAAGGTGAAAGTATAATCCATAACCCTTCCTATTGTGACGATTCTCTGGCAGCAATGAGCATAGCAGTAGGCCTTGGTGCAAGGGTCGAGCCTCAGGTCAACGAACTGAAAATAAATGGTTCTGCAATATTGAAGGAGCCAAAACTGAATTGCGGTGAATCAGGATTGGCCATTCGTATGTTTTCACCTATTGCAGCTTTATATCCTGTCGAAATTACGATGGTTGGGGCAAATTCTCTTAAAAAGAGACCGATGTTCATGATCGAAGAGGCTTTAAATCAGCTTGGAGTCATGTGTAAAAGTTCAAATGGATTTCTCCCTCTCACAATTCAGGGACCGATAGTCGGCGGACGTTGCGAAATCGACGGATCGGTAAGCAGTCAGTTATTGACTGGTCTGCTTATGGCTCTGCCCCTGGCATCCAGAGACTCTGAGATAAAGGTTAATAACCTGAAGAGCAAACCATACATTGAAATGACGATGCAGATTCTGAAATCCTTTGGCATAACAGTGAAGAATGAAGGTTATTGTTTATTCCGAATTCCGGGAAATCAAAAGTATATGCCTCATAATTACATAGTTGAAGGCGACTGGAGCGGAGGGGCATTTCTACTTGTTGCCGGTGCCATTAACGGAAATCTATGCATTACCGGATTGAACAGAGACAGCAAACAGAGTGATTTGTCAATAATTGTTGCTCTTGAGAAAGCTGGTGCTAAGATGACTCTAGGCGAAAATC
The DNA here is from genome assembly GCA_963725785.1 of uncultured Bacteroidales bacterium. Lineage (GTDB taxonomy): Bacteria > Bacteroidota > Bacteroidia > Bacteroidales > VadinHA17 > LD21. The sequence goes on from CAVRZV010000014.1 coordinate 316,370, forward strand.
AGATCGAAATCTCAAAATCAGAATTAAAAGCTTTTGATTTTGATGCCACCGAATCGCCCGATCTCTTTCCGCCTCTGGTTACCCTGGCCTCATATTGTGCAGGAGTTTCATCTATTAAAGGTGTATCAAGATTAATATATAAGGAGAGCGACAGAGCTCAAGCTTTAAAGGAAGAGTTTGGTAAAATGAACATCTTCATTGAAATCAAAAATGATATGATGTTTATTACAGGCGGCCGACCCGATGGTGCCAGAGTTGAATCTCACGATGACCATCGTATCGCAATGGCTCTTGCCATCTCTGCACTTGGAGCTACAGGAAGAGTATATATAAGGGATTCTCAATGCGTTGCAAAATCGTATCCGGCATTCTTTAATGATCTGAGAAATCTGGGTGCCATCGTTCATGAATAGCACAATTATGGCTTGATTTTGTTATCTTCTGATAATAAAATGGTAAAAATTATGTAAAAAATTAAATAAAAATGTTTTTATACTATTATTTTAAATTTTTATTTATTTTTGTATTCATGGATGCAAAGAGTATAAATTTGTGGTTGTGGCGCAGCTTCTAAACTAAGCTGTGAAACAAGCCGTTATATAGCATTATAGAATATTATTTATAAAGGCACGCTGTTCACAGCGTGCCTTTTTTGCTATAAAAGTTTAAACGAACACTAATATTTGACAATTATGGAAAAGATCAGAAAAATCATTCTAAGCGAAAGCGAAATGCCAAGGCACTGGTACAATATTGTAGCTGATATGCCAAATAAACCTATGCCCCCTCTCAATCCAGCCACAATGAAACCAATTGGTCCAGAAAGCCTTGCTCCCATTTTTCCGATGGAGCTTATAAAACAGGAGGTATCGGCCGAAAGGTATATTGATATACCGGATGAAGTTCTCGACCTCTACGCAATCTTTCGTCCCTCACCCATGTTCAGGGCATTTAATCTGGAAAAAACCCTGGGTACCAAAAGCAAAATCTACTACAAATATGAAGGTGGTAACTATTCAGGCTCTCATAAAGCCAATACTGCTATCCCACAGGCATATTATAACAAAATGGAAGGAATAAAACGAATTACCACCGAAACAGGAGCCGGGCAATGGGGAAGTGCCATGAGTTTCGCCTGTCATCACTTCGGACTCGAGCTTCTTGTCTTTATGGTAAAAGTCAGTTTTGACCAGAAACCGGGCCGTAAGCTTTTGATGAACACCTATAATGCCAAAGTAGTAGCCTCTCCCAGCACTATGACAGTGTCCGGGAGAAAAGTACTTGAACTTGACCCCAACTCTCCGGGAAGTCTTGGTATAGCTATTTCCGAAGCTATGGAGGTTGCCGTTCAGGATCCTTATACCAAATACTCACTCGGCAGTGTTCTTAACCATGTTCTTCTTCATCAGACAATTATCGGACAGGAAGCATTGCTTCAGATGCAAAAGACAGGAGATTATCCCGACGTGGTTATAGGATGTTTTGGAGGTGGATCAAACTTTTCGGGAATTGCATTCCCGTTCCTTCACGAGAACCTGGTAAACGGAAAGAAAACCCGTCTCCTTACAATTGAACCATCTTCATGTCCCAAACTCTCCAAAGGGAAATTCATGTACGACTTCGGAGATAGCGCAGGCATGACTCCACTTCTTCCGATGTATACGCTCGGACATAATTTCATTCCTGAGAAAATTCATGCAGGCGGTTTGAGATATCATGGTGCCGGTGTACTGCCAAGCCAACTTCTTAAAGATGGTCTGATTGAAGTGAAAGCTAAGATGCAGAGAGAATGCTTTGAAGCTGGTGTTCTTTTTGCAAGGGCAGAAGGTATTCTACCTGCTCCCGAATCGACGTATGCAATTGCCGGGGCTCTTGATGAAGCACGAAAGGCCGACCTGGAGGGAGTATCAAAGACAATACTCTTTAATCTCAGTGGCCATGGTCATTTCGACATTTCTGCATATGAGAAGTTTTTTGAAAACAATCTTCCCGATCATGAAATGACTTCTAAAGAAGTTGAGGATTCAATAGCGAAAATAAATATTCCGGTTTGAAATCAATACTCTGTGCAACTCTGTGACTTCTCTGTGTAACTCTGTGTCAGTTCTTAATTTTTATTACACAGAGAGCCACAGAGAAGACACAGAGAGCCACAGAATTTTGCAGTTAAAAATCTGAATAAGCAGCCGGATGCAGAAGAAAAGTACTGTTTCTCGATACGGTATTCATGTATTCCGGCATTTCTTTTAGTTTCAGCCAGTCAGGGTGGGATGTAAATGATTTCCAGTGCTCATCATGAGATACCATATTCTCAAAAGTTGTCATGTACATGAGATTGGGTTTATGACTTCCGACCAGAACTTCCCCATAGAAAACAGCATTGAAATTCAGTCTTTTAAATAAGTCTATCTCTCCTCCCAGATTGAACATGTCAATCTTCTTAACTCCTTTGGCTTCTGTGGCACTCTCGTAACTCCTCAATTCATAAATTCTTTCTGAAGGAGAAGTTGTAAACTTCGGCGCTATGAACTGTGGCATATTTATAAAAGCTTTTAAAAGAATACTCTCATATCTTTTATAAGGCGGATCGGTAAAATCTGCATCAACGAAAGATCTTCCCTTTTCTGCAAAAACCTTATCTTGCGCCAGCAGTTCGGGCAATTGAATAAACTGATCTATAGTATTGAATGGGATAAACACATAGATTATTTTTCCGAAAGCTGTATCGTTTTCCACAGGTTTAAACACTCCAACAATAGGTATATTCGCACGGTGAAGAGCCGGTAGATACACATTTTCCAGATAGGTATCTACCCTACCCTCCTGTGATTTATTAATGTGATAAATTTTAATCTCAAAATACTGTTGTTTTGCTGGTGACAAACTGAAGCCGTTGGATACAAGAGTTATAAACAAGAATACTACAGGAAGCATCCTGCATGGAATTTTTGATTTTTTCATAGTTAATATTTTGATTATCTGTTTGTTAAAAGTATGTTTGTTTTTCTTTATGTTTTATTGTGACATTTCACCTTAGTGTTCCTTTGTGATGTACTTTGTGATCCTTTGTGGTTCAGTATTTCAAATTTTACCACAAAGGGACACAAAGGTTATCACTAAGGATCGCAAAGGACTAAATAAACAAATCCAAAGATTAAATTTAGTACGCTTTTGAAAACTCTCTAAAGATCTTATCGGCATTATCCGGTGTCAGTTCTGAACCGGATTGAACATAGAATCGGTGATATAAAGTAAGTGATTGCCCTTTATCGATTTTGAAGCTTCTCTTTTCCAGCCTCGGATCATAAGAATTTTGCCCGAAATTATTCAATGAGAAAAGACCGTATCCCCTGGCATGAGCAAAAGCCGGGTAACCGGGGTTTTTTGGATTATCAAATATACACATTGTAATATGCATATTGTTTTTTACTCCTGACAGTATTACCCAATCATTCCTGGTTCCCCATACTGCGTCACCCTTTAAACCATTGCTTGAAGTATACATTCCTGTTACTCCGCTGTTATCAGTAGCTTTTACAATAGTTGGATTTCCCTTATCGTCGGTGAAGACAGAAGACTCATTTGAAGGCATTTCAAATGCCCTGTCAACCCTTATGGCAAACAAGCCCTCCTTGCTTTCACCGATTGTTACCGGTCCGTTGACTGCTGTTAAAGTTGAGATGTGATCGATTGTCCGGGAATTCGCTTTACCTGAAAAGATATATTTTGTGTTCTCAGTAAGTATTGTATTCCCTTTATTATCATCCCAGTTCAGAATTACTTCAAGTATTCCTTTCTTTCCACTTGTTGTTTTGACAATTTTCTGATGAACAATATGACCATAGTAATCCTTCTTTTCAGCCGGGATAGCTGAAGAATTATTCCAGAAATCGAGCCCGTTAACATTGCCATGATTAAACCAGATTCCAATATGGTGAGGGTGATCCACCCGCTCCCCTTTTCTCGGTTCAATGGGATATCCTCTGGTAATAATTGTGCCATCAGGAGAATAGACCGGAAATAAAAATGGCTTTTCAAGGTTTTCCGGATATTGATATGAAGTAAAGAGTTTTCCGTTGATATAAACATCTACTTTATGCTTTTCATCAACTCTGACCAGTTCCACGCCATTATCTTTTGAAGATTGTGCGTTCATAACTATTCCAAAGGGCAAAAGAATAACTATAGGTAATATACGATGTAACCGTTTCAGGAAAACTGAAAAATATCTTACTGTTCTCATATCAGATCAATTTCTTTAATACCGGAACACTTTCCCGCCAGCGAGCACTTCCTGTTTAGCCTCATCAAATGAAGCTTTTTCACCTGTCCGGAGCGCAGCTGTGCACATAATTGTAGCTATAGAATGATTATACCCTGCCATAATATCTGCATTCGTTTTCTTCCGGCTGCGAACACATTCCATCCAGTTTCTCATGTGTGCAGATGTCATAGGATCTGAACCTGTATTTGCAGATGTCTCAACTTTAAAACCAGGAAGATCAGATGGTTCAAGAAGATTCGGTTTCATATCCATATCTTTCGCATCATTTGCTGAAAGACCACCTGCCGAGCTGATCTTATTGGTATCAAGATTTAGTGAACCACCGTTTGAGAAATAAATCTCTTTTATTCCTCCGGCAGAGTTGGTGAACCGTGAAGTATAAACAACCTGGAAGCCCGAATTAGCATCTCCATAATCCATTACGGCCGTCATTGTGTCAAAATTTGTACGCCCGTCTTTCCATAAATAAATACCACCATTTGCTGCTACACTGTTTGGATGACTTAATCCTGAGAACCAATGAACAGTATCAATCTGGTGAGCCATCCATTGGCCGGGTATACCTGATGAATATGGCCAGAACAACCGGAATTCAAGATATTTCCTGGGATCCCAGGTAGAAGGTATTCTATTCATCTGGAAACGCTTCCAGTCTGTATCAGCCTCCTTAATAAGACCTGTCAGCCTGGGTCTCCTCCATCTTCCGGGCTGGTTTACATTCCACGACATTTCAACCATCACAATCTTTCCAAACTTACCTGACCTTATATATTCGTTTGCTGCTATATAATTCGGGGTACTCCTTCGCTGAGAACCTATCTGCACAATTTTTTTTGTTTCCTGAACAGCTTTGAGGGCCTCCCTTGCATCAGCCATTGTTTCCGCAAAGGGTTTTTCACAATATGCATCCTGACCGGCTCTCACTGCCTCGGCAAGTATCAGGGCGTGCTGGAAATCTGCAGTACTTATAATAACAGCATCAGTATCTTTACCGCTATACAACTCGTCATTATTCCGGGCTTTTCTGATCGTTATTCCTTTCCCTTTAAAAAATGTGTCGGCCTCATCCCGTCGTCTGTTCCATAGATCAGAAACAGCTGAAATTTCAAAGTTTAATTCTTTGGCCTGACCGAGGAATGCCGGAGCCAGTGATGACCTGAAACGATCTGAAAAACCGACGATTCCAACTCTCACCCTGTCATTTGCGCCAAGGATACGTGAATAACTCTTAGCACCAAGCGTCAGTCCTGCTGCTCCTAACGTAGATTTTTGTATGAATTCTCTGCGGGTTGCCATATAAAATTATTTAAGTTTATTAATTTGATTGGGCATATTTTTCCTGACATGCAATAATGAGGCGATAAACATCCTGGAAAAATCCTTTGACTATGGTAAATTTACTTTAATTCCGTTAACGTACACATATACGCTACAATTTTTTTCAGTTTTTTATTTCTTTAATCTTATTTAGCTCCACCATCCCTGAAATTGATGTAAATTTAAATGTTAAATTGGAAAACTTATTTGTACTAATATAAAATTTAATATAAAACAATGAAGAATTCAATTCAATCCGTTCTCATTATGCTAATGGTATTGCTACTTCCTTTCGGCGTATGTTCCCAGACAATTAAAGAAAATTCAGATCTTAAGAACTGGCCAATTGGGTCTTCCCCTGAGGAGATAGGAAAACGTGTCGCTGAGCATTTTGTTAACAGACCGCTTCCCGTCGCTCCGGCAAAAATTCACTATGCTGAAGTCTGTACATGGTATGGAGCCCTTACATTTGCCAGTCTTATAAAAGATAACAAGCTGACCACAAGACTTGAAGAACGGTTCAATCCGTTGTTTGGAGCCGATTCGGTACTTATACCAGTACCTGATCATGTCGATAATACGGTTTTCGGTTCAGTACCGTTAGAATTGTACATACTTACGAAAAATCAAAAATATCTGGTATCAGGGAAGAGAATTGCTGACACACAATGGGCACTTCCTGAAGGGAAGGAAGATACTCCTGAGTCAAAAATGTTATACAACAAGGGATTTACCCCTCAGACGCGAATGTGGATTGATGATATGTATATGATAACAGCTGTACAAATACAGGCATACCGTGCCACAGGTGAAAATAAATATGCTGAAAGGGCAGCAAAAGAAATGGTGCTTTATCTTGATTCGTTACAAAGACCAAATGGGCTCTTTTATCATGCTCCTGACGTACCTTTTTTCTGGAGTCGCGGTAACGGATGGATGGCTGCCGGAATGAGCGAATTATTAAGCTCCCTCCCAAAAAATAGTCCATATCGCCCAAGAATATTGGAAGGTTATAAGAAGATGATGTCTTCACTTCTTAAGTATCAGACCGGGAACGGTACCTGGAGACAATTGATCGACGATAGTGAATCATGGTCTGAGACGTCAGGAACAGGGATGTTCGCTTTTGCCATGATCACAGGTGTTAAAAACGGATGGCTCGATAAAAATATTTATGGCGCTGCAGCACGTAAAGCATGGCTCGGATTGATTACTTATATTGACCAGAATGACGATATACGTGAGGTTTGTGAAGGAACTGGTAAAAAGAATGACAGACAGTATTATTACGACAGAAAACGGAATGTGGGCGACCTGCATGGCCAGGCACCTGTATTATGGTGCGCTGCCGCCCTGTTACGTTAGAAGCTTCAGACTGTATTGCGAATCTAGTCGTTCAGTGCCTGATAAACCATGGCTCTGAATTTATCCTGAATTTCACCGTGACTGAATGAAATTTGCTGCATAAACAGGAGACAGACAAGCCGTTCCTTTGGATCAGCCCAATAAGTGGTTGCAAAATAACCACCCCAGGCAAACGAACCCTCTGATATTCCCAGTTTTGTCTGCCCCCTCGCAGTGGTGATCTGAAATCCCAGGCCGAATTTGTCGCTACCCAGACTCAGGTCTCCAATCTGGTTACATGTCATTAACTCTACAGTACGACGCGCCAGAAGCCTTTTACCATTATACTCACCACCGTTCAGCATCATCTGTAAAAAAGCAGCATAGTCTTTAATTGTGGAACTGAGTCCGGCACCACCTGAATAATAAGTACCATCAAGCAGGGGATAATTCATAAAATCCGGAGGAACATTTTTCAGATGGCGGTTTTTATCAACAATACTGACTTTTACGAGCCGGTCAGATTTTGATGAAGGCACATAAAAGTAAGTATCATTCATCCCCAACGGTTCGAAGATATACTTATGAAAAAATTTATCCAGAGTTTCACCAGAAAGTACTTCAACAAGGTATCCAAGGACATCCGCATTTAATCCATAAGTGAATCTTTCTCCTGGCTGGTGTACAAGAGGTAATTTTCCAAGTGCCCTGATTTTGTCACCCAGTACCATTTTATCACTCTCAAAACCGCTCGGAATACCCGATTTAGCATAAATCGCTGTCATCTTCCCGGAACCAATAACTGCATAATCAATTCCTGAAGTGTGTGTCAGGAGATCCCTGACAGTAATTTCACGATTTGCCGGGATGGTGGTATAGGTGGTGTCTTTTTCATTAAACCTGTCAAGAACCTGCGGATGAGAAAACTCGGGAATATATTTTGAGATCGGATCATCCAGCAGGAATTTTCCTTCTTCAAATAACATCATTACAGCAACACTTGTAATGGCTTTTGTTTGTGAAGCGATACGGAATATATCATCCCTGTGTATCAGGGTTTTTGCTTCAACGTCATTTACTCCAAACGATTTATCGTAGACTATTTTCCCGTCACGGGCTATAAAACCTACTGCCCCTGCAATCCACCCGCTATCGATGCTTTGCTGAATCATTTTATCGATGCGGTTAAGTCGCTCACTGGAGACATTTACCAACGATGGGGAAGCCTCTGTAAGAACAGAATTTGTAGTCTGAGTACATGAAATGGCCAGAGCCAGGATGATGATCAGAAAAGCAACTTTTTTCATAAGCAATATTATTTAAATCTTATTTGAACTAAGAATAAAGAACATTCGAACAGTGAAGTCAGAATAAATTCAATTTCTAAATTCTGAATTCGTTTGTTCATATGTTCTTACTTCAATTATTTCTTCATTTTATATACTTCCGATCCGGCAAGTAAAAAGCATCCCAGTCCAAAATCCTCGAAGTCCGGAACAATGTCATAGCCGACCGGCTGACTATCTTTGGGTTCTTTTCCTGTTCCCTGGACGTATCCCAGAAAACCATTTGGATGTAATGCCTGGGTTATCAAAGCATTCCATGCTTTCATCACTACCGGCTCATACTGCTTTTTACTTATTAATCCATTATTAACCCCCCATGCCATACCATAAACAAAAAGAGCAGTTCCGGTAACTTCTTTCCCACCAAAATGAGTTGAGTCCTTCAGGCTCACATTCCAGAATCCATCAGCTCTTTGAAGCGGAACAAGTGCCTCGAACATCTCTATGAGAGTGCTGGAATATTCCTTCCTGTATTTGCTGTTCTTAGGCAAAAAATCCATTGTTCTGACCAGTGCCGCTACTACCCATCCATTCCCTCTCGACCAGTAACAGCTTTCTCCATTGGGTTCTTTATAAGGGGGAACAAAGTCCTTGTCACGCCACCATAGATGGTCTGTAGTACTATATAGCCCATTATTCCCATGCTTGAGCTTGGTATAAAGATACATTTCATTCATCCTCTCAAAGTAATTCTTATCATTGTATATAGTTCCAAGCCGGGCATACACCGGCATGGCCATCTGAAGCAGATCGATCGAGCTCCAGTCATCGATCCTGTCAGTTACAATCATGCTATCTATACATGTTTTAATATCCCTGATCCTTTCTTCCTTATACCTGTTTACCATATAGAGATCTATGTAGGTCTGACCACAACACTGATTGTCCCCGTTTCGGGTTGTTATTCCCTCATTTAAGCCCCATTTGTGAAATTCTCCCCATCGTAAAGCATAATCCAGATATGTAGAATCGGGCTTGATTTTATATAATGACATGAGTCCTTCAAAATATACACTTCTGGTCCAGATATTGCTTGGCATGGACCGGTCAGTAATTATAATCTGGCCAACATCATGCCATTTCTCCATAAAATATCTATTCGCCAATACCATCGATTCCATCGTCTTTTCCTTAGAAACAGATTGAGCGTGAATATTAATGAGAGGTGATAATACAAAACTCAGAAATGATGCTACGGCAAATAATTTCAAATTTGTTTTCATCTATAATGCTGTATAACAAGTTGATTTTCCTTAGTGTTACTTAGAGCTTACTTTGCGTCCCTTTGTGGTAAAAAAATCATTAACCACAAAGGTGCACAAAGGGTTTCACAAAGGACACAAAGTAGGTTCATATAGAAATCTTATTTCTTTTTTGTATAACTCAATAATAAATCGGTCAGGTTCTCCGCAGCTTTACGGTTTTCAAAACTTTCGGGAAGCCGGTCATGATCAATATATTCATTATAGATCCATGGATCACCAACGGCAAAAACATACCCCTTCCCGAATTTGTTCTCCGCCATAAGGATCTTCCCTTTTTCGGACAGAACCGCCTTTGCGGTTCCTGATATAACCAGATCTGAGATCTCTTTGAGATAGATTTTTTTTAATCCTTTAAAGAGTTGGTGATCAGGTAAACCAGAGGAGGCACCCATTTCAAAATTGGTACCAGTAACAGGATGTAAAGTCACATGGTTAAACCTCATTCCAAAACCGGCCATCAGATAATTCAGATGAGTAAACTCACAGTTTGGACCATCGTTTGCAAGTACTGCAAGGACACCGCCATCTTTAACCCATTTTTGCAGCACCAAAATATCTTCAGCTGATATATAATTTGGAGCAGGATTTTCAGATGTTGTATCAGGGTCGACGATTATATAGACGCTGATTTTGCTTAAAACAACTGCATCAGGCTTCCCGATAGTTGTAATTTTTGCTCCCCTGGAAGCAAATATTTCTCCCCATCGGGAGTATCCGCTGGATAATGTATCTGTCCAGAGATAATGAAATGGCTTTCCTGTTTTGGCATTGGTTTCATTATTATACCAGTTGTCTAAACCAACAACTGCCTGGGAATTTGCATCCTTTGAAACAAATACCAATAAAATTAGTGACAGTAATAAATGATACCATTTAAAAGATTTCTGTTCTTCCATAATAATGCCGGGTTATAGTATTTCAAAAATATGAAACATTAACGATGAAACAATGATATCCTGAAACATATTCAAAGGTTGTCTGAATAATTATCTTTGATAGGAAGTATTCATATCAGTGGAGATCAACACAGAACAAAGAGCCGGGTACTGTTTATTGAATTTTCTTCGAATGATCTCTGATTAATCCTACAACCAACTAAATATCAATATACTATTTTAGACCTATTGCAGGAAAGAATTATTTTTCTACATTTGGCAAGATTTTATATGATGTATTTAGAATATGTCAGAGATTTTAGCTTTACTTTATAATGAAAAAGAGGGCAGTTGTACAGCTTTACAAGACACCCGCTGAATCTTAAACTTAAAAATTAACCTATGAGAAAACTTTTAACTTTTGTTGTTGCAGTGCTCTTTACCGGCAGTCTGATTGCGGGTGGTTTGGTTACCAATACAAATCAGAGTGCCATGTTCACTCGTCTTCAGAACCGCAATGCATCTACCGGTATTGATGCTGTTTATTTTAACCCGGCAGGTTTGACCAGGCTTGGAAATGGATTTTTTGTCTCTGTTAATAATCAAACAATCACGCAGACTCAGATAGTAAAAAGCGACTATCAATATCTCATTGGCACTCCAAAAAAGTATATTGGCGATGTCAGTGCACCTATTTTCCCGGGAGTTTACCTGGTATATAATACGGGCAAACTCTCCTTTTCAGCTGGAATAAATCCGATTGGTGGCGGCGGTGGAGCAAAATATAATACCGGACTCCCTTCATTCGAAATGAAGATTGCTGATATTCCGCCAAGTCTGTCATCTCAGGGCATACCAACCAGCCAATACGCAGCTAACATATTTTTTAAAGGCTCCTCGGTATATCTTGGGTACCAGGCTAATGTTGGATACAAGATAAATGATATGTTTTCCGTTGCATTAGGTGTTCGAATTGTTTCTGCAACAAATAAATATAGCGGGTATTTAAGAAATATCAGTATTAACCCTACCTACCCTGCTTTCGGTGCAGCTTATTCAGGCGGAATGGTACTTGCAAGTGATTTCTTTACTTCAGGAGCTAATACTCTGAACGGATTGGCAACAGGTGCTACAGCTTTTGTAGCTGGATTACAGCCCATTGTATCAGGAGGTGGAGGAGGTGTTCTTCTGTCAAATGGAGCATCTGTAGGTTTATCCCCCACACAGATCGGTCAGATCCAACAGATAATTGGCGCAGCCGGTCAAAACCCTGCCGGTGTAACTATTGCCCAGGCACAGGGAATTCTCGGTGCTGCTGCTCCGGGATTTACTGCAAAAGCAACTGCTATGACTACAAATGCGGCCGGAACTCAAAACATTGATGTAAATGCTTCACAATCAGGAACAGGTATTACTCCGATTATCAGCGCTAACTTTTCACCTTCTGAAAAACTGAATATTGCAGTTAAATATGAGTTCAAGACAGAGATTAATCTTAAAACAAAAGTCATTAATAATGAAGGTGGGGGAATTTTTATTGACGGGAAAGAAGTTGTTGGCGATATGCCGGCAATGCTTTCTCTCGGAGTTGAGTACAAACCTGTTGATAGACTAATGGTTTGCGCCAGCTTCAATACATATTTTGATAAAAATGTCGATTATGACGGTGATCCTAATCTGAATATCAATCAAATTGACAAAAATTTCCTTGAATACGGACTTGGATTGGAATATGGCCTTACAGAGCAGCTGCGTGTTAGTGCCGGTTGGTCGCACACTTCCACTGGTGTTAATCTCAATTATCAGACTGATCAGAGTTTCAGTACAAACACCAACTCCATTGGATTAGGTTTTGGTTATCGTATCACTCCAAAGATCGATCTGAATTTGGGCTACCAGCGCGCATATTATGATCAAGGGACCAAGACCTATGATCATTTGCTTGGTACAACTCCTGTCAGCTTAACCGAAACCTATAATAAATCAACCTGGATGATTGCAGTCGGACTTGATTTCTATTTCGGTAAAAAATAACCTCAGGTATTTATAAAACATTCAGAGAGGCTGTCTGCCATTTGCAGACAGCCTCTTTTCTTTAGTATATTATGCCCTGCGAGTTAAGGTATTTAATATATGCGTCGCATCCTGGTATGCCTGACATTTTCAATTTGGCATACCATTCAGCAGCTTTCGTAATATTGCCCGTTTCTTTAGCAAGCCTGATAATATTTATATAAATCAGGCCCTCAATCCCGGAATTCCTGCTATCGGCAGTCTCAGCAATTTTAATGAAACTTATCAATGCTTTGGCAGGTTCATTATTTTCAGCAAGAACTGAAGCATCATCGATCTTCTTATTTAAACCGTTATCGAGACAAACTCCATAAAATGAAAAACAAAATTCTTTGCATTCTTCTATAATATCAATCCATTTTGTTCCCGGCTGAAGAGGAGGGAATTCGAGAGTGAACTGAAGCTTTTCTCCTATACTTTTAAAACCATAACTATCGGGGCAAACCGGGATATTGACTGCTTTGATCAGTTTGAGTTTGCTCCCATCGGGACAGATCAGATAAATATTTCTGTCAGCACAGAAGTTACCTCCGGCAATTCTGTTTTCGATGCTGAGGTAAACTGATGTACTTTGCTCATTAATCTCAACCTTTGAAATCTCAAGTGTTTCATGACTTTTGAGGGCTATGTTAGGTTTATAATAAGTCTGAGATTGAATATCTGCTATTCTACCCGCGAGGAAGAAAAGTATTATAATTGATGTCTTCATCAGGATTAAGATTTATATTAGAGGATGTAATTTTTAAAATAAATGTCGCAGAATTATAAAATACTATTCAAACATTAAATTTGACAAATATATACAAACATAATATGTGTAAAACTCATTTAATAAATCAGAATGTTAACCAAATTGTAACAATTAAGTAACAAATACCTGATAACTATGACATTAAATGAGGTTAACTTTGCAGTTGTAATAAATTTCCTTAAAAGGTGATCATTCATTGAAACAATTAATTAACACTCCGGATGAAAACAAAAAGAGAAGAATCAGTACTCGATATTATTACATACATTTGAAGAGATGGCTGATATTATTCTTGTCCAGCTTAAACTTCTGGAAAAATATATGGCATGGTACAAGACCAGGAAGAACTTAACAGTATCAGTTCTGAGATAAAAGAAAATGAAAACAAGATTGACAAATTTGAAGTTCTTATAAGCGAAAAATTTATTAACTCTGTTGTTCTTTATCAGCCTGTTGCATCGGATATTCGTAAGATTGTTGCAATTTACAGGATGACAATAAACCTTGAACGGATTGGTGATCGGGTTATGAACATTCTGTCATTCACTTGAAAATATTAAGGATACAGAAGAATATAAAGCAATGGTTGAGGTAATTGAATGTAATGCTTCTATCAGGTATCTCAATGGTTGAAAAATCGCTTCTCTCATTTATAAACAACGATAATGAGTATGCAATCTGGACTATAAAAAATGATGAGATAGTTGACGAAATGAACCATAAACTACTGATAAACAGCATTTCAAAAGCAAATGTCAGTGAAAAAACAAGAGAAATGCTGCTCAGCTATATTGATCTGAAAGATATTATAACAAATCTTGAAAGGATTGCTGATCATGCAACAAACATTGCAGAAGCATCAATATATTCAATTCAGGGTACCGATATCAGGCATTCAGGTCTTGATCCGAATCATGCAACAACTGATGACAATAATTAACAATCTAAACAATTATGGAACTGAAAGGGAAACGGATTCTTATTGTGGATGATGAAGAGGATCTTTGTGAAATCCTTCAGTATAATCTCAACAATGAAGGTTATCAGACTGAAATTGCACATTCGGCTGAAGAGGCACTGAAGAGACCACTTGGTAAGTATTGATCTTGTTCTTACTTGATGTTATGATGGGTCCAATGTCGGGATTTAAATTTGCCGATAAACTGAGAAAAGAGATCTGAACATTGATATCCCGGTGATTTTTCTGACAGCAAAGGATACTGAAAATGATATTCTTACAGGATTCAGCCTGGGTGCTGATGATTATATATCCAAACCATTCTCTGTTAATGAATTAACAGCCAGGGTAAAAGCTGTTTTGAAAAGATCATATACTGATAAAGTTAATAATAAATCAATCCTTCAATTCAATGGGATCGATCTTGATACAGTTCGCAAAAGACTTATAATAAATGATGAACGTGTTGAACTTACAAAAAAGGAGTATGAAATACTGAAAGCTCTGCTTGAAAACCAGGGTAAAGTGTTTTCAAGAGAAGACCTGCTCATGAGAATCTGGGGACAGGATGTAATTGTCACTGAACGGACTGTTGATGTAAATATTACCAGACTAAGAACTAAACTGGGGCAATTTGGTATCATCGCTGAAAAACAAGACCGGTTATGGATATTTTTTCGAATTTTAATGAAATAATTTTCTAAATAATGATCGCAAGGAATAAGTTCAGAAATAATCTTTTCATATATTATTCATCGATATTTCTGTTATTCACGCTGTTGATACTCGGATATCTTTATAAAAGGGAAAAAGAATTCAGGATCTCAACCCTTAATGATGAGCTTGATAATATTAACAAGGATCATTGATAATTATATCAAAGGCAAATTCTATTTATGAAAAGGGGAATTGGATCCTTGTAGATTCAATTGTGAAAATGTTGCCACAGGAGAATCTTCGAGTTACAATAGTCAGTCCTGCAGGAGAAGTAATGTATGATAGTTCTGTACGTGACTGGAAGAAAATGGAGAATCATAAAACAGACCTGAGATAAGTGAATCGCTATATTCTGACTTTGGCACATCAATCAGAAAATCAGGAACAACTGGTCAGGACTATTACTATTATGCAAAGTATTACAGAAGGTATTATATAAGAGCAGCTGTCGTTTATGATATAAAAGTTATAAATTTTCTTACTGCAAAAAAATACTTTCTAATTATCATAACTCTCTCATTTATTGCAATCTGGATCGTATTGCTGGCTGTCACAAATAAATTTGGCAAAGTCGATTACACAGTCTTAAGGATTTCGCGGTACGGGTAGCAAATAATGAACCTTTCGATTTCGATTCAAAATTTCCGAAAAATGAACTGGGTATCATAGGAGAAGAAATAATTGAGATCTATAACAAAATGCTGAAGACACAGAATGATCTTGCCAATGAAAAGGAAAAACTCTTCAGTCATCTGAATGCATTAAATGAAGGAATTGCTTTCTTCTCAAAGGATAAAACGAAGATTCTTACAAATAACCACTTTATTCAGTTCATGAATATGATCTCCGGTGAACTTACAATATCTTCATCAAATTTTTTCAAAGTCATGGATTTTATTCCGGTTATTGAATTCATTGAAAAACAGTCGGTTGCTGAAATAAAATCATCTGACCTGCCAAAGATGGAATATCAGATCGGCAAGAATGGAAAATTCTTCAGAGTTCAATGTGTTGTATTTCACGACAAAAGTTTTGAAGTTATACTAAGTGATATTACTGTTTCAGAAAAAGGCCGTCTGATTAAACAGGAGATGACATCCAATATTGCCCATGAGTTAAAAACTCCTGTTTCATCTGTAAAAGGTTATATTGAAACACTTATCAATGAACCAGGTATGGAACGCGAAAAACAAAAGTATTTCCTTGAAAAGGCTCTGGCACAGAGCGACAGGCTGACTGGACTTATTAATGATATAGTAGTGATAAATAAAATCGAGGAGGCAGGTAATACCTTTTCAAAGAGAAAATAAAAGTCAGGGATATCATAAATGAAGTAAAAGATAATTTCAAATCTGCTATTGAATGCAAGGGGAATGAAAGTTGAAGTAGATGTTGATGAAGATACTAGTATTACATGTAACCGCTCACTTATTACCTCGGTCTTCCAGAATCTGCTTGAAAATTCTGTCAACTATTCAGGCAACAACACTACTGTTACAATTTCCTTATATAATCAGGATGAAAAATTCTGTCATTTTTCATTTTCAGATAATGGTGTGGGTATTCCTGAAGAACATCTTGGGCAGGGTATTTGAACGTTTCTACCGTATAGATTCGGGCAGATCAAGAAAGAGCGGTGGTACAGGACTCGGACTGGCAATTGTAAAGAATGCAATACTATTACATAAAGGAGATATCCAGGTAAGAAACAAAACAGGAGGAGGAATTGAATTCCTTTTCTCTCTTCCAAAATAAGAATCATACCGGGGTTTTATCCAAATCGTCCTGAAATATAATCTTCAGTCTGCTTTTTTGCCGGATTGGAAAAGATTATTTCAGTCCTGTTCATTTCAACAAGATCACCCATATAGAACAAGAGCGGTCAGATCGCTTGTCCGGGCAGCCTGCTGCATATTATGTGTAACAATTATAATTGTATATTCCTTCTTCAGTTCATGAATCAGTTCTTCAATCTTTGCAGTTGAGATCGGATCAAGAGCGCTTGCAGGTTCATCCATCAGTATTATCTCAGGATTGACAGCAAGCGACCTGGCAATACATATACGCTGCTGCTGTCCGCCTGAAAGGCTTAAAGCTGAATTGAACAAGTCTGTCTTTTACCTCATCCCAGATTGCTGCCTGTTTTAATGAACGTTCAACAATTTCATCAAGTACACTTTTCTGACTTATACCGTTTATTCTCGGACCAAAAGCAATATTGTCATAAACTGATTTTGCAAAAGGATTTGATTTCTGAAAGATCATTCCTACTTTTTTTCTCAGGTTGACAACATCAATATTTTTATCATAAATATTTATATTGTCGATAAAAACTTCACCTTCAATTGTAACATTATCAATCAGATCGTTCATACGGTTAAGAGTTCTGAGAAAGGTTGATTTACCGCATCCCGAAGGTCCGATAAATGCTGTAACCATTTTTTCCGGGATATCCATTGAAATGTTTTTTAATGCAGGATTAGTCCCGTACCGGAGTGATAAATCTTTTACTTTTACTTTAATATCGTTCATGAAAAAGTGATTATTTTGCTTTTTTTCTTATTCTGTATCTCAATGTCACTGCAACAGCATTCAGCGAAAATGTGAGAAGCAACAGTACCAGTGTGGTTGCAAACTGGATAGGCAGTGTTGCATCTACATTTGATGATTGAGTTGACATAATATATATATGGTATCCGAGCGACATAAACTGGTCGCTTAATGAATGAGGCAGATCGGAAAGAAAATAAGCTGCCCCTGTAAACAGTATCGGAGCAACTTCACCGGCACCACGGCTTACTGCAAGAATTGTACCTGTAAGTATTCCGGAAACAGAACCTGGCAATACTACTCTTCTGATAGTCTGCCATTTAGTTGCTCCGAGTGCAAGGCTTGCTTCACGCATCTCTCTCGGTATTGTTCTTATTGCCTCTTCAACAGATACAATTACAACCGGTAATGTAAGTAATGCCATTGTCAGGCTTGCCCAGAGAATATTCGGCTGACCCCATCTCAGTTCACCTCCGTTCAGAAGAGCATCCATATTTTTTCCTATAAAACCAATAAAAAAACCCAATCCGAACAGACCGAAAATAATTGATGGCACAACTGCAAGTGTTTTAACTGCAAACCTTATTGTCTTTGCAATTACAGATTTTTCGTTGGCATATTCTGCAAGATAAATTGCAGTAATTACACCAAAAGGAACGGCTGCAATAGCCATTATTATTGTCATTACTGCAGTTCCGACAATTGCAGGAAAAATACCTCCCTTTGTCATGCCGTCTTTAGGAAATTCTGATAGAAAATGTCCAGTTCAGATTTGGCCAGCCTCCAACAATTGTAATTGCCAGAATTGAAACAATTATGAAAATAATCACCAGAACTGAAACACCTGTTATCCCTTCAACAATTGTATCTTTTACATTTCTGTTCATTATCTAATTATTTCAACTTATTTCCACTTATTTCCACTATTTCTACCTATTTCCATTTATTTCTACTATTACATTTTCTTGACTGATATCGTCTTATAATCATATTCTTAAAATAAAATTCCGCCACTGCATTCAGAGCAAACGTGAAGATGAAAAGCAATGAACCTATCAGAAACAGGACATTGTAATGTGTATCTCCGAAAACAACTTCAGCCATTTCTGCTCCGATTGTTGCTGATAAAGTTCTGACAGAATCAAATGGATTCATAGAGATCATTGCAGCATTTCCGGTTGCCATCAGAGCTATCATTGTCTCACCGAAAATTCTGTCCCAGTCCAAGAACCACAGCTGCAAAAATACCGGGAACAGCAGCAGGTAAAACAACATAAAATGCTGTTTGTCTTCTGCTTGCCCCAAGCCCAAGACTTGCTTCAGTAAAATGTTTTTGGAACAGCAGTTAATGCATCTTCAGTAAGAGTATAAATAATTGGAATTGCAGCAAGTCCCATGGCAATTCCTCCCACAAAAGCATTTAACCTGCTGGCATAACCAAAAATATTCTGAAATACTGTAGCCATTACCATCAGAGCAAAAAAACCGATCACAACTGAAGGAAATCCAGCCAGCAGTTCAATTACAGGTTTTATTATTTCCCTTATCCGTGGTTTAGCAAACATTGATGTATAGATTGCTGCAAGAATTGAAACCGGTGCAGCAAATAATAATGCAATAAGTGTAACTTTAAGAGTACCAAGGAATAATGGCAACAGACCATATCGTGGGATTATCAGATACCGGCATCCATGTATTTGAAAGAAGTGTTGAGGATGGTTTATCAGCAGTAGCCTGCTCTGTTTCAAGTTTACTAATTTTTACTGTGTCACCGGTAATAATCTTATTTCCTTTCTCACCACTATCATAACTCTCAGGTACCAGCGGTGCAGTCCCGGTACCTCCATAACTTTCCTGTACAAGAGTTTCAGTTGACAGCTTTTTCTTTTTTATCCATTTTGAAAATCGGAAATGCTTCGCGAAAAACAAAAATAAAAATCAGTATGACCACAGCAATAGAAAGAAAAGCGACAGTCTTAATTACTTTTTCTGCAAACCAGTCAGAAAAACGGAATTTCTTTTTATTGAATGTAACCATATTTATCTTTTGCTACTTCATTTTATACCTTCCTAAAAAGCCAAACTTGTCAGCGATAATTCTGACAAGTCTGTTTATACATCCAAATTTAACAACTTCATGGAAATAACTATTTAACCGGGAAATATCCTACTTCTGTTACTACCATTTGTCCTTCAGGACTTAATATCCAGTCGATATATTTTTTTGTTTCACCGGTTGGCCTGTTTCTCAGGTACATATACAAGATATCTGGTTATCGGATAAACTCCTTTGGCTATGTTCTCATTTGTTGGAACATATGCCAGGGCTGTTTGAATCTTTCTTTACCTTTGCATGTTTTACACCAACTGCATAAGCTGCACCACCATAACCAATACCATTTACATCTTTCTTTACAGCATTTACAACAGCAGCTGTTCCTGGTAATGATTGTGTACTTGCAGCATAATCAGCTTTAACAACTTCATCATGAAAATAGGTATATGTTCCTGAACTGTTTTCACGACCATAAAGTCTGATCTCTGCATCATTGCCTCCAACCTCTTTCCAGTTTCTTATCTTACCTGTATAAATATCACTTAACTGTTTCAAGGTAAGTTCATTTACTTTATTTGCCTCATTCAGAAAAATTGTAACTCCATCTTTTGCACAGGGAATTTCAACACCAAGAGTGTTATATCTTGCTTTAAGCTTTTCAATTTCTGTTTGTTTCATCGGCCGGCTGGCATTACAGATATCGGTTGTTCCATTAATCAGGGCTGTAATACCTATACCAGAACCACCACCTGTAACCTGGATTGAAGCTGACGGATTACTTTTCATATAAAGTTCTGCCCATTTCTGAGCAAGGATAACCATTGTATCGGATCCTTTAACAGTAATTTTTGCCTGTGAGAAAGCTGTTGCTGAAGCCATTACGGTCAGAATCAGCATTATCGGGAGAATTTTGTTGTTTTTCATTTTCTTGTTTTATTAATATATTTAACTTTTGTCTTTTTACTTTCTTTGTCCACCGAAGCTTTAGCGAAGGTGGATAGTCTTTTATCTTTTAGGGTTAGAATTTTGCCTGAATTCTTAAACCAAAAGTATTGTCTTTCTTATCAGCAGGATTTGATGCATTGATCTCATTTTTAGGCATTTCATAACTCAGTGAGATTCTTATGAAATCGTTCAGATAATATTGCCATGCAAGTGTCCAGGTTTTGTAATAAATATTGTTACCTGCTGCATCACCGCTTAATTTGGTATTAGGATCATAATAATCATATCTCGCAACAAACTGATTTTTAGGTCCTATATTCTTAATGAAATATATATAATATCCTGAGAAAGTTGTTATACGAACTCGGACTTGCTATCATCTGAGCCCTCGTAGAACCGTGAAGCAACAGTACTGGGAGTTGAATTTATACCAGCCATATATTCACGCTTTAATTGCCATTCCACCAAGGACATCTGCAAATATCTGTATTTCACCACCTACCCAGTTCTTGTCCAGGTATGACCATACATTTTTAAGACTGTCAAAGGTTCCATCGCTGTTTTTAAAGTATTTGTTGGTTTTTGACAGATTTCCACCATAGTAAACATTTGGTCCCAGATCAATTCCAATTCCTGCAGACGGAATTTTGATCGAATAAACAAGACGTGCCATAAGGTCTTTCTGTGAATCAACATCTTTTGCCTGTAGTCCCAACGTTATAAGTTGCCATTCATTACCATCAATTGAAATTTCAGAGGAATTTTTGTTCCGATATACTCAAGTTTTACACCGATTTCTCTTTCACCGGGATAGATTGCCCTGATAACCCTGGAACGTTCCAGAACTTCTCTCTGACCTGAAGAATATTCCACTTCATAATCTGGTCTGTTCATCTGACCGGCCCATAATGTCCAGTTTTTCAGTTTTGGAATATTTACAACTGCATATGCATCTTTCAATGCAAGTGCATTCCTGTGCTGAAATCAGGCTGTAAAACGAACTTTACTCCGTCAAGAGCTTCATATGTAAATTTTATTCTTGCTCTTCTGATATAAAATGTATTGTTATATCCGTTTGACTTTTTCAAGATCTTCACCATAACTATTCCCATTGTGCCTGAATGTAACCCGAAACTTTTATTTTATTAAGTTTGCCAAGGTCGGCTTCATTAACCAGTACTCTTTCATCAAGAGCATTTAGTTTACCTTCATGTCTTTCGATCACATCCTTCAGAGAATCGATCTTCTGTGTTTGTGAATACCCATAAATTGAGATCACTGTAAAAATTGCAATTGCTAAGAAGTTTCTTCATATTTATCTAGTTAAGTTTGATTTGATTTTTCATGATACAAAAGTCATGTATCATTATTACAGTGCGATTGCAAACAGATTAAGTAATTGTTACAAATAAGGATCACCAGCTATTGATCTTCAGAATAATAAGTTATGGGAGAAGTTTTAAGGACAGCGACTGGATCACACGTGAAACCGGTACTGCAGATGGAAGGAGACACACGAAAAAATCACTGACGATCTATGAATGCAATAAATGTTTTCTCTTAAAAAGATATACACCTGCTGAATAATAAACTATCGTAAGGAGTGCAAGCATAAATAATTCGTACCTGATATCTTTTATTCCTGCAGCCGAATGTAAATATTTTATTCATTGCAATAACTGCATGTGTTGGTGGTAATATGTCGTTCAGCGCAAAACCTGCAAAAATTTCGTTTCTGGGAAGCGGTATCATTGATCCGGTAAAGAACATGAGTATAAATAACGGGAAATTCCCAACAATCATAATCATTGTTGCATTCATGCAAAATGCGACAAGAATGAGTGAAATTGCAATAATTGAAAGAATTGTAAGGGAACAGACAAGCAGAATAAGAAAGATAGAACCCTGGCTGTTGAAACCGAGAAGAACAGCCAGCCAGATTGTCAGGCCGAAATGAGAGTACTCCGATTATCCACTGAACAATTGTATTGCCCAATAAATAATCAAAAACTGTCATTCTGGTTAGTTTTAGCCTGATCATAGTTTTGTCTTCAACATCGCGGATAATGGAAAGGGAGGCAGATAATATAAGCATGATAATCGAAAAAATAAAAATCCCCGGAGCATAGATGTCAAATTCAGATTTTGTATTGGAATTACCCATCAGCTTTTCCTGAAAATTGTATAACGGCTTATTTCTCGATTGCTTTTTTATGAATGATTCTATCCCTGTTATGGTAAATATTGTTGCTATGGAATACTTTGGATTACTTGCATCACCAAAAACAGTGAACTGCGGAGTATTCCCTGATTTCAGACTATCAGCAAATCCGGAAGGAATCAGCAAAAAAAGATCAACTTTACGGTTTTTTATGAGGTTCTTCACAGAGGCAGTATCAGAAGCTTCAAACACATTCAGTGCGGATTTCGCATCTGCATATTTTACCGCTTTTAACTCGGTTACCAGCTGGTTTCTGATGTTTACAGCATCTATTGTATCGACATACTGGTATTGAATATTATAAGTCGTAGAACTTCCACCGGTCATTAAGAAGTAGATAAGAATAAAAAATGGAGCAGATAAAATTGTAAGAAGTAATGCCCAGAAATCACGCAACTGCATTATCAGAGCTTTCTTTATGATTGCTTTTATTCTCATGGCTTATTCTCTTAGTCTTCTGTCCTGTCAACGTAATAAAAACATCTTCCAGTGTATTCTCACTCAGGTTCATACCTGTTACTGTTATCCCTTTGCTTTTCAACGATTCAAGTATAAAGGGAATTCTGTCAACAATAGCTTTCGATTTAAAGTATATAACCGAATCCTTCATTACTACTTCATCTGCAAGATCTGAAATGTCACCTGACAAAGGAGTTCGTCCTGTAAAAAGTATTTCCAGTTTGTCTCCTTTTCCGATTTTATGTTTAAGGTTTTCGGGTGAATCGGTGACCAATATTTTCCCATGATCCATAATTGCTATCCGATCGCATAACCGGTCCGCCTCATCCATATTATGAGTAGTGAATATTACAGTTTTCGTTTTGGCAAGAGATAATATAAAATCCCGGACCATCACGCGGCTTTGAGGATCGAGGCCTGCCTCCGGTTCATCGAGTATGAGTATTTCCGGATCGTGCATGAGGGCCATCATCAGATTCATGCGTCTTTGCATTCCCCCGGAGAGTGTCTTAACCAGCTTTTTACTTTTATCAGAAAGACCTATTCTTTCCAGCAGATCTCTTGCCCTTCCTTTCGCCACAATTGGAGGAATATTATACATTTCAGCAATAAAGATCAATTGCTCTATACAGGTAAGATTATTCCACAAGACCAGTTCCTGAGGACAAAGTCCCACAGTTGCCCTGGAACTTTTGTTTTCTGTGGATTCTCCATTTATTATTACTTTTCCTGAGTCGGGTTTTAACAGGCCTGTTATCATTTTAATTGATGTTGTCTTACCGGCTCCGTTTGGTCCCAGAAGCCCGAAAATTTCTCCGGCTCTGATTTCAATATTTAGATTTTCCACCGCTACAAAGCCATTAAAGGACTTATTCAGGTTTTCTGCCTTTAAGCTGAAAGGTGTTATACTCATTGCTTGTTAAATAAGATATTCAAATAAATGTTGCTGGTCAATATAAAGTTAGTACTTCC
The DNA here is from genome assembly GCA_963725785.1 of uncultured Bacteroidales bacterium. Lineage (GTDB taxonomy): Bacteria > Bacteroidota > Bacteroidia > Bacteroidales > VadinHA17 > LD21. The sequence goes on from CAVRZV010000014.1 coordinate 340,504, forward strand.
TATAGAAATAAAGTTTCATATTGTAAAGATTTTATTACAATTTTGAAGATGAATTCTTATTGATCTCAAAAAAACAAACTGAATGAATAATAAATGGCTCGAATGGGCAACAGAATTACAGTCAATTGCCCAGGCAGGACTGACTTTTGGAGAAAATCAGTATGACCGTGACAGGTATCAGCAGATCAGAGATTTATCGGTTGATATTCTGCATGAATACACCAGGATGGATCATAATATCATCAGGGATCTGTTTGCATCCGAAACCGGGTACCAGACTCCCAAAGTCGACATCAGGGCAGTCGTTTTCGATGATGGGAAGGTACTTCTTGTGAATGAGAAAATTGATAGTAAATGGTCTTTGCCAGGTGGATGGGCTGATGTAAATTCCTCAGTAAGAGAATCTGCCGTAAGAGAATGTTTTGAAGAGGCCGGAGCAGTTGTAAGACCCAAAAGAATAATTGCAATACATCATGCCAACAGACATAATAATCATGACTTCCCGTTCACAATCTATAAGATTTTCGTTGAATGTGAACTTATTGAATACCGGTTTGCTGAGAATACTGAAACTCTCAGCTCCGGTTTTTTCAGTCGGGATGATCTGCCTGAATTGTCAACTGAAAGAAATACTTTAAAACAAATAAATATGTGTTTCGAAGCAAAAAAACATAAACTGCTTGAACCACTCTTTGATTAAAGTTATGGCGCAACCGGTGGTTTATGATTGATATTCTTATTGGCCCACTGAATGAAATACTTCATATTAGGAGCATCAGTATGACCTCCATCGTGCTGACGCCAGGCAAGCTGACCATCAAGCATACTCGTATTATATGGAGGCATTTTTTCAGATTTGTAATTATTTGAAACTCCAATATCTTTTACACCCAGTAGTTTGAATACTTCACCTGCAGCAACTGTTGCCATGTAACTTCCCTGCTGGTCAAGCCATTTTGCGTCTCCTTTTTCAGGTATTCCATAGCTTACGAAAGTAAGTCTTGGCGCACACATTGCCAGAAGGCTATGGGAATCAACCGGCATCTGGCTTGCATTTCCCACTCCTGTTTTTGATTCCGAAGCTCCATATTTCAAATAGTTACCAGCCATCCAGTGATATTCTCCTGTACCAGTAAGACTTTCTACTGCTTCACCGAAATTACGGCGATGAAGGGCAGCTCCGCCCTTTCCTGATGAACCTACAAGAGCCAGTGCAAACCTTTGTTCAAAAGCAAGAGTAACAAGTGCAGCTTTTCCATACCGTGAGACACCCTCAATACCGACATGTTTTGCATCAACTGCAGGGTCGGTTTCGAGATAGTCCAGACCGCGTGCGGCACCCCATGCCCAGGCTCTCAATGAACCCCAATCATCAGGTTTACGTGGCTGGCCCTTATTCACAAGACCTATTATACCTCTTGTTAATCCGGCTCCATTGTCGGCCTGTATACTGGAAGGATTAATTGTAGCATAACCCCAGCCGGCAGCCAGAAGTTGTTGTGTCGAAGGAGGATCGGCATTTGCATTGGCACCCATTGCTCCAAAACCAAAAGAAGGTGCTGCACTGGTTATTGGAGTAAATGCCAGGTATTTGTCGAATATCGCCTTCACGGCAGGATCTCTTTCCGAAAGAAGTTTCCTGAAAGCCTTGTTAAGTACATCCATTTCATCGGCGTTGGGTTGAGCTGGAGCAGGAAGATTGGCCATCCCGAACATCATAAGAACAGGAACCGGACCCTTTGCATTGGCCGGTGTAACCAGTACCATCGAAATATTGACATCAATAAGAGGATATTCTGAATTATCGACATGCCCGGTAAGTTTCTTAGCAATAACAGGGGTGAAACCAATAAATTCTCTCTCCGAGATATCAACTGTCCATTTAACTGCAGGAATATTTTTCGGCAGGCGCCCATATATTTCCCTTTCCATATCTTCCACGATTTCAGGACGTCGCTGATTCCACCACATCGCAGGAGTTGTGACCTTTTTCCCGTTTTTTAAAGTTAATAATGGAGGTAAATCCGGATAGGGATTAGCTATGGAAGTATCATAGTTGGCATGGTTGGGTGCCGATTCATTACCGCTGGGACCAGGACGAAGGCTCTTTATCCCTAACTGATCCATCATGTTCTGATGATCCTGTTCAGATGTGAATTGCATAAGCGGGGGATAATTACCCGATGTTGCTGCAGGAATTTGTGCGACGATCCTCAGAGACAAAGATATCAGGAGAAGAAAAAGCAGTTTTTTCATGTCTTATGGTATTAGTTAATTTCGGTTTACTATTTTAAAATAGCTTCAAACGGTGAAGCAGGAAGTTCTTCTTTATTATATAAATTGGCACTTTCAGGATTATCGGCCCAGGCATATCTTACATACATCGGATCAGTAACCGCGTCACTCCACACAATAACCTGATTGTCTTTTATTTCAGCTTCAGCCCAGACGTATTTCTTATCTTCGCCAGCTATTGCAAAATAATTTAATTCGCCCCCTCCTTTTGCAATGAGCCCAGATCCGGTATGATCGAAAGTAATTATGATTTTGTTCCCTTCGATTCTGGATGATCTATACATAGGTCCTGAATAAACTATTTCATTATCACCATAAGCCAGTTTTCTGGCGGCAAGCGAGAGCCGTTCTCCAATCACTTTCTTCTCAAGCGGATGTATATCATTCCATTCACCAACATCGATTGTTACAATCATTGCTGTATTTGATTCAGATAAAGCCTTCCGCTGCCCGTCTCTTAGTTCTGCCCATTGACTTTCGGAAGGCAGGTACTGAACTTCCATAAAATTAGGTAGTTGAACATATAGAAATGGTAAATTGGCTTGCTTCCATTTAATACGCCAGTCGTTAATGAGAGCCGTTAAAAGACTTTGATAAACTCCGGGTTTTCCTGTGTTTGATTCCCCCTGATACCAGATTATCCCTTTAAGAGAGTAATTAACAGCAGGAGCCACCATAGTATTGAAGAGACCTGTTGGTTCATTTTGTTGTATAATACTTTTATCTCGGGAAACAAAAACAACCGGTTTAAAAGCCTGACCCACTTTATATTGCCAATCACCACGGATATCGATATTTTCCCCTGCAGCTGTCAGAAAGTATGGCTTGTCGGGTACAAATCCTCCTTTCCCTGAAGTGTTTGTCACCTGAACAACAATTAAATTTTTACCTGGCTTCAAAAGACCTTCCGGCAGTTCATATCTTCTGGGAGGGTACTGATATGTAATTGATCCTGAAAGAACACCATTGATATAAACCTTGTCGGCATCAACAATTCTTCCCATGAATAACTTAGCCGGTTTCCCCGTCATCGAAGCAGGTACATCTATCTCTTTTCTAAACCATACAACACCATTCAACCCTTTCACACCCTGATCAGCCCAATAACCCGGAAGCCAGAATTTATGCCATCCTTCCGGAACATATGAGGGATCGTACCATGTCTTTGGTCCGGTCAAACCTTTATCCGATTCAATTATTGGTTGCCTTGTTAACTGTCCGGCTGAAGATCCGCCCGGTAAAGCCGGTCTTATATATTTATTAATAAATGATGTATCGCTGAATTTCTCTACTCTGGCTGCATACTGAGGCAATTCCTTAAATCCTTCTTTACTAATCCAGGCTTCAACCGGCGTTCCTCCAACACTCGAATTGATGATACCGATTGGCACCTTATATATTTGATAAATACTTTTTGCAAAGAAAAATGTAAGAGCACCAAAACCAAGTACATCCTTAGGTGTTGCTGCTACCCATTTACCGGGTGGCAGATCATTATGAACACTTGTTACATCCGAAGCAGTTGGAATGAAAAAATTCCTTATTCCGGGCCAATTCGCATTTGCAATTTCATCAGGATATTTCTCCTTTACCCGCTCCATAGGGAGAACCATATTTGACTGACCTGAACAGAACCATACATCTCCGATCAATATATCCTTAATTGTCAAAGTATTATTTCCATATATATTCATGGTATAGGGACCTCCTGCTTTAGTCTCAGGTAAAACTATTTTCCAGTTCCCCTGTGAATCAGTGGTAGTCCGATACGTCTTACCAATAAACTTTACAGTTACTTTTTCCCCCGGGGCAGCCCATCCCCAGATGTTATCTTTTGTATCTCTCTGCAAAACCATGCCATCACTTATCAGGGCGGGTAATTTGATATTGCTGTAACCCGGGATGGAAAAATACAATAAAAGAAATCCAACTAAATTAATATGCCGGAGGTAAACACTCATAGTATCAGGTTTATTTAAATTACTTTAATCAACTGTAAAAAAAATTTATTAAATATTCTTTCAGCTACTGTTAAGTAACCTACATTTTATCAAAATTACAATTTATTCCCATATGTCGTTGTGGTCACTTTAACCAAGGCGATACGGCGTGAAATATTTTTCAATATGCAGGTTATTCTTAAATGGAAAGATATTTTTCTTTCTTCACAGTAACTTCCCCAATTACTGCTGCCGAAATCAACCTGCTATGTTTAAGGTCGTTAATAACATCGCCGGCAATCTTTTCAGGGACGCTCATAAGCAATCCACCTGATGTCTGTGCATCGAATGCAATCATTTTCAGATTATAATCAAGATTTGATGTATAATCTATATCATTTTCTGCATAATCAAGGTTACGGAATGAGCCGCCCGGAATACACCCGTCATCAACCAGTTTGTAAGTGTTACCAATCAGGGGAACATCCTTCATGTTTATCTTTATAGTTACTCCGGAAGCTTTTGCCATTTTAAGAGCATGACCGGCCAGACCAAAACCAGTGATATCTGTTGCTCCCATAATCCCATGCTTTTTCATCACATCTGCCCCTGTTTTGTTGAGGAGCTTCATCAATCTTTTGGCTTCGGTTAAGTCGTCATCAGAAACTAATCCCAATCTATGACCGGCAAGAATTATACCGGTTCCGACAGGTTTTGTAAGTATCAGTTTATCACCCGGTCTGGCACCCGCATTAGTTATTAATTTTTCCGGGTGAATATATCCGACTACCGCGAGGCCATATTTAGGAGGAAAATCATCAATGGTATGTCCGCCGATAATTCGTACACCGGCTTCAGTTGATTTATCAAATCCCCCTTTAATGATTGCTGCATAGGCTTCCATCGGAAGTTTTGAAGCAGGGAACATCATAATATTCAAAGCAAGCACAGGATCTCCACCCATGGCATAAATATCGCTGATCGAATTGGCAGCAGCTATTTGTCCAAACTCATAAGGATCGCTGCATACAGGTGGAAAAAAGTCGGTAGTAAGAACCAGAGCAAGGTCATCATTTACCTTGTACACACCGGCATCATCCTGCTTATCAATGTCTACAAGGATATTCGGATCCTTTGGCAACGGGAGAAATTTAAGAATCTCGTCAAGTTGTTTCGGTGATATTTTTGCCGAACAACCACCATATTCAACCATCTGAAGAAGATCAACTTTCATAAAGATATTCCGGTATTTTCAAGGTCTTACAATATTCCCTGCAGAAGCCAGGATTTCTGCAATAGAATACATATTGCTCAGGGTGCCTGCTGCAACAATATTTTCTATTTTATAATGGTTCACGCAGGTAGAGCAAAGATGTATTTCAACACCCATTTTCTCAAGATCTTTTATATGTTCTATGACCGGTGAATCTTTCACGGCAAGAGTGACTCCTTTATTATAGAAAACAATATGCTGAGGCAATTTATCAAGGTCTTTCAAGGCTTTAATAAAGTTACTTATCAACAGGTATCCAAGTTCATCATCGCCCTCTCCCATTTTATCGGAGGTTATTGCCACTACATAATTACCTTTTTCAAAATGAGAAATTACAGGAGCGCAATAATCTTCAACTTTAGTTCCAACTCTGTCTCCATTCTTTTTGGTAACAGTAAGAGTCCAAACGCCATCAGATTCACTTACCTTTAATCCTGCTTTGTTGTCTTGTAGAAAACGGCTTAAATTATCCAATGATGTTTTATTATCAGTGAGAACTATAAAAGATTCTCCTGCAATTGTTTCTTTCAGAGCCTTTTTTGCTGCAATAAGTGGTGCAGGACATAACTGGCCTTTTGTATTTACTACCCTCATAAATTACATATAAAGAAAAGACGCCCAAAAGTACTAAAGAAAAGTTGAAATGTTGAAATGTTGAAAAGTTGAAATGATGAAATGTTGAAATGTTGAAATGTTGAAATGTTGAAATGTTGAAAAGTTGAAGGGATTGAAAAGTTGTACAGTTATCTTCACCTTACATCTGGCAAATCTACAATGAATTTAATAACTTTACTCTAATAAATAAAGCTATCAATTCTTACAAATTATTAGATGAAAAAAATTGTATCCCTGTCTATCCTGTTAATTGCATTTATGCTGACAAACTCATTATCTGCACAAAATGCAATAAACAAAAGCATTTTACCTGGTTCATGGCTCGGTAAAATATCAACCAACGGGATTGATCTGCGTCTGGTATTCAATTTAAGATTCAATGATCAGGATAGTCTGATTGCCACTGCAGATAGTCCCGACCAGGGCGCAAAAAACATTCCTCTCGGCCGTGTTACCCGTTAAAGATAAGAAACTTGTTATAAAGGCTCCAACGCTTATGGGAGAGTATAATGGCACAATTACGGGAGACTCCACCATTGATGGAACCTGGACTCAAAGGGGTGTGACTTTTACTGTAAATCTTAAAAAGCTTAAAACAGCGTTTGCAGTTATCAGGCCACAGGAACCAAAACCTCCTTTTCCTTATACTTCTGAAGACGTGATCTTTACCAATAATAAATTTAATATCAGACTTGCAGGTACTTTGACGATGCCGGCTGGAAAGGGTCCTTTTAAAGCGGCAATATTAATAACCGGATCGGGCGCTCAAAACAGAAATGAAGAACTCATGGGTCACAAGCCCTTCCTGGTCATTGCCGACTATCTCAGCAGAAATGGTATTGCAGTTCTCAGATACGACGACAGAGGTACTGGTCAATCACAGGGCAACTACTCAGAGGCAACTTCAGAGGATCTGGCGACCGATGCAGAGGCTGCATATAATTTTCTGAAAAATAATCCAAAGATAAATTCCGGGGAGATAGGTTTGATTGGCCACAGTGAAGGTGGATTGATCGCGCCTATAGTTGCATCATCAAACCCGGGTATTGCATTTATTGTATCACTTTCCGGACCAGGCGTTACCGGTCAACAGATTATTATAAGGCAGTCGCAGGAAATAAGCAGGATCTCGGGAATAAGTGAGGAAAAGATCAGGAAGGATACAGAGACTAATAAGAAACTCTTTGCAGTTCTCAGAAAAGAAAAAGATAATAAAAAAGCAGAAGTTAAAATTCTTGCTCTTTATAAAGAGATTCTGGAAAAAGAAAAAACATCTAAGGAAGATACAGAGAAAGCTGTCAATCAGCGTAAAGCATCATTTGGAGCTCCAACTTATACCTGGTTCAGATACTTTATAGTCACCGACCCGGCAGTTTTCTGGAAAAAGGTTATATGCCCTGTTCTCGCTCTGAATGGAGAAAAGGACCTTCAGGTTTCTGCAAAGGAAAACCTTCCTGCAATTGAAAAAGCATTGAGATCATCTGGTAACGAATCAGTTAAAACTGTCAAACTACCAGGTCTGAATCATCTGTTCCAGCATTGCAAAACAGGACTACCAGGCGAATACTCCGCAATTGAGGAAACCTTCTCTCCGGAAGCACTGAAAATTATTGCTGACTGGATTGTAACTTTATAAATAAACATCCGTCTAAACTTATGTGATATCTGGTAAACAAATTGTAATTATCATAACTTTACTACTATAATTTTTATCTACAAACTTTACATTGCTTAAGATGAAAAAAATTCTATTTGCTTCTCTGATTTCGATTTTGATTATGATATCAAACTCGTTACCCGCTCAAAACGTTACAAAGAACATAATCGGTTCCTGGTCAGGTAAACTATCGGCTGGAGGCATGGACTTACGGGTAATTTTCAATCTGAAACTTGCAGGTAAGGATAGCCTGACCTTTACTCTTGACAGTCCTGATCAGGGAGCGAAGGACATACCCGGTGGCAAGGTTTCTATTGATATGAAAAAGGTTATTTTGCAGGCCCCCGCTCTAAATGGGGAATATAGTGGGACTCTAACCAGTGACTCAACAATAAATGGTACCTGGACTCAGAATGGTGCTACCATGCCGCTGAATCTTAAAAAACAGGGTAAGCAAAAATAGAGGGACGTCTCATAACTACACTTTCGTCTTTCCGGGTTTTGGCTTAACAGGCATCTCAGCAAGTTTTTTTATTATCAGGTGACCCCTGGCTAATATTCCCGCCGACCCTTCGCCCTGCAACATGTTTATTGTTGCAGATAATTCATTCGCGAGCTCGGGATATATTAACACCAACCTGTAAATAATTTCCATTGAGTATGCTTTAACAGCAATAGCAGATAAACCAGAATTCAGTTTACCGAAGCAGAAGTCGGCAAGCAAACCATGCTGACGATTGCCTATTTTGTCAAGATCCGTCAGTGATAGTATCCTGAGGAAAGAGCGAAGTGTACTTTCATTATCTATTGTATTCAGACTCTCAACAATCTGATTCAGATATGGATATATCAGATCGGGGAATCTGTCACAAACCTTGGTAAGGGTCCATGATGCTCTGAATGCAAGCTTTTTATCAGATGAATTCGAATATTGGAACAATTTGATAAAAACAGCCGGATTTTCGATTGCGGAGGTAGCGATCCATTCTGCTTCCTGCCTGCTCATCATACTATTTATAATTGCCTGAAGATCCTTATCAACCGATGATTCGTCATCTGAGGAGTGATCTGCAGGAATTTCAACTTTCCCTTCTGATACGCATTTATCAAGGTAGCTTTGTGCTACAAAAACATCAGCTTCAGAAAAATCGATCTTCATCAGGTCTTTTTCTTCAACCCATTTGTATGCAATATGTTCAGAGAGGAATGGCATATCATCGAGTGTATCGCAAATGAAAGGGATCAACCTGATTTTCTTGTGACCATAATCATGATTTACTGCCGTTAATTTTGCACAAATGACAATCTCCATTGACAATTCTTCATCAATCTCACGGATAATACACTCTTCTTCATTCTCATCCAGAGCAAGTTTACCCCCGGGGAATTCCCACTTGAAAGGGTGATCGGTGTCCTTACCCCGCTGCACGACCAGGATTTCATTTTCGTCATTCCTTATTATGGCACAGGTTACATTTATCATAATTCAAATCAAATATTCCTCTGTGAAACTCTGTGCTTCTCTGTGAACCTCTGTGTAACAAAAAAAATAAGAACTTACACAGAGAGCCACAGAGAAGACACAAAGGGCCACAGAGAAAAGAATTAAACATTACTTACATTAAGATCTTCATAAAGTGGAATTACGAGTAAGAATTCATATTTATTCTTGTTGTGATCAATTTTGCAGGCATAGTGATCCATCCCGTTGGTCACAATGAGATAGGGTACCTTAAATCCCATGTTGTAACAGACAATCTGGTCAAAAACCTTGTCATCAATCTTAACTTCCGGCGCTTTACATTCAACTATCAAAACCGGTTTCCCCGTTCTGTCATGTATAAGTATATCTACTCTTCTTTTCAGCTTATTGAATCTGAACATTACTTCGGTTCCGATAAGACCAGGTGGGTATTTTCCTTCGTTAATCAGATACTGAACAAAGTTCTGCCTTACCCATTCCTCCGGAGTAAGTTTAACATATCGTCTCCGTAACGGGTCGAGGATCATTTCGTGTCCCTCTTTTCCTGTAATCCTGAAGGAATATTGAGGCAGATTTAACTGTTTCAAACTAATACAGTATTTCTGGTAATAATATCATAAAAGTCATTCCTATGCAAATATATTCAGTTAATTTATAAGTGCCTAGAGTGACTAAAGTGCCTAAAGTGCCTAAAGTTTTGCCCCCCTGCCCCCTTCTATGTTGAAAAGCAAGGATTCAGGGATAATTTTTCAATTAAAGAACATTATCTATAAAAATATCCTTCTATTAGCAGATTCAAACTTTTGAACTGCATTACCTTGTTTAACTTTTATAGAAAGTGAGCTGTCGCCTAAAGATAGCAGATTCTGATAAAGAACTGCAGGGGGCAGGTAACAGTCTCACTTAATTATTTGATTTTTATATAGATATTTAATTATATTATTGAACATATATATGGTTTTTTATTATTTAAAACAAAGCGTATTCTACTTAAAAGTTTCTTAGCTATCTTTAATAATTGCCTTGTTTGAGTCCATTCCTTTTAATATATGAGAGGTAACTTTTCATCAATGACGGATCATTCCTTATTGCTGTCCAGGAACTTTCAATAAGGGCTGTTCGTAAGACATTATGTCCACGTGGAGTTATATCTCCAGTTCTTTCCTTCTCTCCTGATGATTTTGTTGAGGGAACCAGTCCTATATAACCGCACATTTTATCTATGTTCCTGAATCGATTTATTGTTTCAAGTTCCGTCAAAATGATCATTGCAGTTAATAATCCTATGCCTGGGATACTTTTTAACAAGATTACTTGTTCCTGATAAGTTTCTGTCCGTGATAATTTTCGTACCTGTTTGGTAACATTTAAAATCGATATACGGAGGTTTTTACATTCTGCGATTAACACATTTAATGCTTCTTTACCACTTTCTTCTCCAGGTCTATCCTTTCAAGCCAGATCATAAACCTATTTGACCAATGACTTTGAGGATTCATGAAGGATTCATCAATACTTATTCCATAAAAATATAAAAACGATTTAATTCTGTTTTTGTAACGGGCTCAGGTCTTTAACCAGCATAGCTCTTGTACGTAACAAGGTTCTGTCACACTGCGTTTTTAATGAAGGTATATAAATAGCAGTAAGATTGCCACTACTTAGAGAACGGGCTATCTTTCGACTATCTCTTTTATCTTCTTTTTGCACTCGCTCTTTATCTGTTGTTGGGATATCCGCCGGATTAACCACAATTGAATTTATACCAAAAGATACTAATTTATCGTGGATCCAATATCCGCAAAATCCTGCTTCATAAGCTGAATGATAAGTTGCCTCCCGGGAAATTATTCTTGAGATAATTATATAAAACCTCAGGCCTTGGAGGCTGAGTAAATGTCTTATATACTATATCTTCGCCATAATAGTAACTTTCCAGTCTTTTAAATGTGCATCAAAACCAATATAAATGTTTTGATCAGTAAAATCAATTTTCTTAACTTGTGCTTCCATAAGTTTCAGGTTTTTATTAGTTTAATAATTCGTAACTATTCAAACTTAGTAATTATCCTGAAACTTATGTTTTTCAAACATAGGGCCTAAAGGGGGGATAATTTATCGATAGCCCTTTGGATCGTGGTTATTACAGAGTTGATATTATAGATAACTTCATCATTGGTAAAACGGATTACTTTTAAGCCAAATCTATTGAGTTCAGCAGTTTTATTGGAATCATATTCATTTGATTCTTTATTATTATGAACCTCTCCATCAACCTCAATTACTAGTTTATATTCATGACAGTAGAAGTCAACAATGAACATACCAATAGGATGCTGTTTACGAAATTTAGCATTGAATATCTTTCTGTCTTTCAGTTTATTCCAAAGTAATATTTCCGACAGGGTCATATTCTTTCTAAGCATGGCAGCGGTCCTCAAAGTCGTGGAATTAGCCCCATAGAACATACTTATTTTAAAAAAGTTCGTTTTCATAAAAAGCAGCGAAATTTCAAAGTTACAAAATTCTCTAAAAATCGATTAGTTAACCCCCCTTTAGGGGGGCAGGGGGGCAAAAACCCAACTAAGACCGAAACCTTGGTAGAAGGGGGCAGGGGGTAAACAACGAGGAGGCTGACGAGCAATCTCAATGATTATTTTACAATATATTTATGTAGATTTATTCTTTCAATAAAAATTATACGTTATGCGAATCGACAGGATTGAACTCAGACATATAAAGATGGTACTTGTGAGTCCATTTGTGACATCCATGGGAACAGAGTACGATGAAGAGCATATCATTGTCCGGGTAGACAGTGATGGAGTAACAGGCTGGGGCGAGAGTGTGGCAGAAGGCACTCCTTATTATTCGTACGAAACAGTTCCGACAGCCTGGCATATTCTGCGTGATTTTTTAATTCCTTCGGTACTGGGAAAAGAGTTATCCGGTACAGATGAGGCAATTGCTCTCTATTCACGTGTAAGAGGACATATGATGGCCAAAGCCGGTCTGGAAGCCGCATTATGGGATGCTTTTGCAAAAGCTAAGAAGATATCACTTTCCAAAATGCTTGGTGGCACAAGAAAGAAAGTGGATGTCGGAGTGAGTATCGGAATCCAGCCATCTGAAAAAGCACTTATAAAGAAGGTTCAATCTCACCTTGAAGAAGGATACAAACGGATAAAAATTAAAATTGCGCCGGGAAATGATCTGCAATTTGTTGCTGCTTTAAGAAAAGAGTTTCCCGGTCTTCTGCTCCAGGTTGATGCTAACTCGGCCTATACTCTTGATGATATCGGCCTGTTTAAAAGAATGGATGAATATAAGCTTATCCTTATTGAACAGCCTCTTGGATATGAAGATATTTTCGATCATTCAAAACTTCAGCGCGAATTAAAAACGCCCATCTGTCTTGACGAAAGCATTCATTCCCTCGATGATACACGTGCAGCCATTGAGCTGGACAGTTGCAGGATAATCAATATCAAACCCGGACGCGTAGGTGGATTCACCGAATCAAAATTAATTCACGATTACTGTGCTTCGATGAATATACCTGTGTGGCATGGAGGGATGCTGGAATCAGGAATAGGGAGAGCCGGTAATGTAGCGCTGGCCTCACTGCCAAATTTTACATTACCCGGCGATATCTCTGCCAGCAAGCGATATTATAAGGAAGATATTGTTGAGCCTGAGTTCATTGTGAATCCCGATGGAACTATGGACGTCCCGGTCAGACCAGGTATTGGCGTTGAGGTAAATATGGAGATGCTTGAGAAGGTTACTGTGAGAAGAGAAGTGTTTAAAGGGAAGGATGTGTTTGAGATGTGAGCGGAGATTGAGGAACGCAGTGACGAAATCCCGACATCCCGAAGAATGAGGGATCGTCGGGAGCGTAGAGCGTAGAGCGTGAGAAGCGTGGAGCGGAGAGTGTTGAGCGGAGAGCGGAGAGCGTGGAGCGTTGAGCGTGGAGCGGAGAGTGTTGAGCGGTGAGCGGAGAGCGGAGAGCGTTGAGCGGAGAGCGTGAGCGGAGAGCGTAGAGCGGAGAGCGTAGAGCGCAGAGCGTGGAGCCTAGAGCTTAATTATTTTCGAAAATTTGTTTAGATCCTGGAGATCCCTCGACTCATCCACCCAGCACCTTCAAATATCTGTAAATGAGAGGGGTGGATTCGCTCGGGATGACAATCGTTTAAGTAAGAATAATGGGAAGGAAGAAGCGGCGATTTGAAACAAAAATTTCACCCTTTTTGAGAGACTTCGGTCGAATCGCCGCTTCTTCCTTCCCTCATACACTCA
>CAVRZV010000015.1:0-249746 GCA_963725785.1 uncultured Bacteroidales bacterium
ACACGTTATGTCCACGTGGAGTTATATCTCCTGTTTTTTCTTTTTCTCCAGATGATTTTGTTGATGGGACCAGTCCGATATAACCACACATCTTATCTATGTTCCTGAAGCGACTAATAGTTTCCAGTTCAGTTAATATGACCATCGCTGTTAACAATCCAATTCCGGGGATACTTCTTAACAAAACTACTCGTTTCTGGGGTTCCGTTTGTGATAATCGTCGCACTTGTTTAGTTATGTTCAAAATAGAAGCACGTAGATTTTTGCATTCTGATATTAAAACATTTAAAGCTTCTTTCCCACTTTCTTCTCCAGTGTCTATACTCTCAAGCCAACTCATAAACCTATTTGACCAATGGCTTTGAGGATTAATAAATGAGCCATCAATATCTATACCATAAAAATATAAAAAGGATTTTATCCGATTTTTATATCGGGCCAAGTCTCTTACCAGCATAGCTCTTGTACGAAGCAAACTCCTGTCTCTTTGTGTTTTTAGTGAAGGTATGTAAATAGGTGTCAGGTTCCCGCTACTCAATGAACGAGCTATCTTCCGACTATCTCTTTTATCTTCTTTTTGCACTCGCTCTTTATCGGTTGTAGGAATATCCGCTGGATTGACTACCATGGAATTTATCCCAAAAGATACTAATTTGTCGTGGATCCAGTATCCGCAAAATCCTGCTTCATAGGCAGTATGGTAAGTACCTCCAGGAAAATTTTCTTGAAGATAATTAAACAAAACCTCCGGTTTTGGTGGCTGTGTGAAGGTCTTAAATACAATATCATCTGCCATAACTGTGACTTTCCAACTCTTTAAATGTGCATCAAAACCAGCATAAATGTTTTGATCAGTAAAATCAATTTTCTTAACTTGTGCTTTCATAAGTTTCAGGTTTTTATTAATTGAATACTTCGTAACTATTCAAAATTAGTAACTATTCTGAAACTTATGTTTTACAAACATAGGGCCTAAAGGGGGGTTAAAAGTTTTGTATTCCGGACTTCTTCTAACTCTAAACATTCCTTCAACTTTTCAACTTTTTCAACCTTTCAACTTTAAGTACTCCAAACTTTAGCTCACTTTAAACTTTTCTTTTACTTTAGTTCACTCCAAACTTTTCTTTAACTTTAGGCACTTCGAACTTTAGCTCACTTTAAGTACTTTTTTATGAAAACCAAAGAGGAAATTGTTAATAACTGGCTCCCCCGATATACTGGCAAATCCATAAACAGCTTTGGTAAATACTTCCTTCTTACCAATTACATGTACTATGTAGATCTTTTTGCAAAATGGAACAATGTAAAGGTGGAAGGGAGAGATAAAAATATGCCTAGTGCCACTGCCGATGGTATAACTATCATAAATTTTGGAATGGGCAGTCCAAATGCAGCGACAATTATGGATCTGCTGAGTGCAATTAACCCTAATGCAGTTCTTTTCCTTGGAAAATGCGGAGGACTCAAAAAGAAGAATACACTGGGTGATCTTATTCTTCCGATAGCTGCTATAAGAAGTGATGGTACATCGAACGACTACCTGCCGATTGAGGTTCCGGCTCTTCCTGCCTTTAAACTGCAGAGCGCTATATCCGCTACAATAACAAGATATAACAGAGAATACTGGACCGGCACAGTATATACAACAAACAGAAGAGTATGGGAATATGACGACAGGTTCAAGAAATACCTGGTTAAAACACGGGCTATGGCAATTGACATGGAAACTGCAACTATTTTTACTGTAGGATTTGCCAATGAGATTCCAACAGGGGCTCTTCTTCTTGTCTCCGACCAGCCAATGATTTCAACGGGCATTAAAACTGAAGCCAGCGATATTAAAGTAACCAATGACTATGTTGAAATACACCTTAAGATAGGAATTGATTCACTCCGTGAGATAATTGAAAACGGAGTATCGGTAAAACATCTAAAATTCTGATAATGGCTGTCACATACGAGGAGATAATTTCAGACCTGAAAAACCGGATTTTTAAACCTGTTTATTTTCTGGCAGGTGAGGAACCTTATTATATTGATCTGATTACTGAATATATACAGGACAAGGTGCTGCCTGAAGATGAAAAGGCTTTTAACCAGATCATCCTGTATGGTGATGATACGAATATAGCCGCGATAATCGATACGGCCAGAAGGTTTCCAATGATGGCCAGTCACCAGGTACTTATAATAAAAGAAGCTCAGATCGTTGAAAAAGCTGGATGATCTTATGATATATCTTGAGAATCCGCTCTTATCAACAATACTCGTGTTCAGTTATAAGTATAAAACCCTCGATAAAAGAACCAAACTGTATAAAACACTCGAGAGTCATGGTGTCTATTTTGAATCAGCCAGGATCCGTGATTATCTGATTCCTGCATGGATTGAAAGGTATCTGATGATAAAGGGTATAAAAGCCGATCCGAGTGCCAGTGCAATGCTTACCGAGTATCTTGGGACCGATTTGCATAAGATTGTGAATGAGCTTGATAAACTTATCATAACCCTTCCGGCGGGAAAACCTGTCATTACAACAACATTAGTTGAAAAGAATATAGGAATAAGTAAGGATTATAACAATTTTGAGTTGCAGAAGGCAATCAGGTGAAAAGAATATTCTTAAAAGCCAATATGATTAGTTCACTATTTTGCCAACAATCCAAAAGACAATCCTATAACGCTTTCGATTGCTTCACTTTTCGGATTCTTCAGCAAGCTTCTGACATTCCATTACCTGACTGACAAATCAAAAAATAATGTTGCAGCAGTACTGAAGATAAATCCATTTTTCGTTAAGGATTATGAGACCTCTGCTGCAAAGTATAATGTCGCAAAGACAGTACAGATAATCAGTCTTTTGCGCACATACGATATGAAATCAAAAGGTTATGGAGATCCGGGTACTGAACCCGGCGATCTGTTGAAGGAGCTGGTTTTCAGAATACTGCATCTTTAATTCATCTCTGGTGAATCGGGAAAATCGGCCCACATCCTGTACTTATTTTTAAAGCTCCTCAAAACTCTTTTCCAGATATCATCACCTTTGTTATTTAGAACAATATTGGAATTTACCTTCGCAATGACCCATGAGTTCTCTTTAAGTTCACGTTCAAGCTGTCCTGCTGACCAGCCGGAATAGCCCAGGAAGAACCTGATCTGTGATTGCTTTATTTTTCCTGTTTTTATGAGATCCCTGATACTATCAATGTCTCCGCCCCAGAAGATATCCCCCTCCACCAGTATGCTGTTTGGTATTATGTCTCCAAGATTATGAAGATAGTGAAGAGTATCTGGTGCAACGGGTCCGCCCATACTCAGGTTTTCATCCCAATGTTCAAAACCTTCGATTGCAGCACTAACCTTTAAATCAAGAATTTTATTTAGAATGAACCCGACAGAACCATCGGGTGTGTGATCTGTAAGATATACAATGCTCCTGTTAAAAAAGGTATCAGGCAGAAATGGTTCGGAAATAAGAATCTTACCTTTCTCCGGAATCTTATCTTCCGGTAATATCGCAAACAAATCAAGTTCCGGTTGCATATAATGGAATAAATAATTAGATAATATCAATTTACAAAAATAATTAAGTAAAAACTTATCTTCAATTAAATATTATCATATTTTTGCCACGATTGTTAAATATTCTTATGCCAAGAAGTACATTAAGTATAATTGGTAATAAAGCTGTTCTGAATATCCGCGAAAGAATGTGCGAAACAGCTGAAGAGCTACTGGCAAGTGACAAATTCCGCTTAGTCCTTGACCATTGCCTCAACAATCTGAAATCCAAGAATTCACCGTTACTTGAATTTATTGGGAGTTGCGATGCTGATGAAGATTGCGTGGATAATCTTGTTAAAACCCTTTCATTACTGGTCAAGTATGAATGCAGTGTTGTGCCACATATTTTTGAAAAATCCAAAATCTTCCTCAAGGATACTGATAAGCTTACCGGTTTTGTTGAATATCTGTACGACTACTGGCGTCATTTTGATCGTTTTATAATAAATGATTCTGAAGGTGACCGCCTCGATAAAAGACCTTATCGTACTTTCAATGAGACAATTGAACAGCTTACACATCTTATGCGGATGGTTTACCGACATATTCAGGAAAACATTACAGGCAGTCATCCCAGTGTTTACAGACAGGTTCCGGCAGGTGCAGAAATGGCAGTGATCTCTCTGCCAAAAGATATTAGCTTATAAAGGTGAAAAATATAAGAGACTGAATAGCGTTCCGGTAATCAGGCAGATGCTTATTTATCCTCCGCTTGTTATTCAGCAACCAATGAATAAGCGGACCGGGCATTTTAAAAAGATCCAGCAGAATCCATTTGATCTCATTGATTTAAAAGCCGAAGAGTGGCTTTGTTACCCTGCAAAAGTCGGAAAGTTGCTAATAATGGTCTACTTCCATCTTGATTTTTTTGAACTGGGCTTTTCTATGTGTAACCTTTTCGAGCTGGCTGATGATTCGGATCTTGAGAAAAAGCCTGATGCTCTCTTTATTTATGGGGTACCGGGGAATGTAATTGACGGACTTGCCAAGTATTCAACGGTATTTTACGATGATGAAGAAAACGGGATATTTGTTGGTGCAATCCCTGACCGTCCGGAATTCGGATATTTCGGTTATCTGAAAAAGATGATACTTACTCTTCATAATTCCATTGTGATGAAATCGGGAAATATGCCTTTTCACGGTGCCATGGTGAAGATATTACTTCAGGGGAATAAAGAAGCCACCATTCTTATGATGGGCGACACTGGTGCAGGAAAATCCGAAACTCTTGAAGCATTCAGAGTACTTGCGGAGAAACATATTCGTGAACTTACTATTATTGCAGATGATATGGGCTCAATTGAACTTGACTCAAAAGGCTGCCCTATTGGATATGGTACTGAGATAGGCGCATTTCTTCGTCTTGATGATCTACAGCCAGGATATGCTTTTGGACATCTCGACCGGTCAATAATTATGAATCCCAGTCAGGTAAATGCCAGGATTGTTTTTCCTGTTACCAAATTTGAGACTGTAGTACAAGGACATAAAATCGATTATATCCTATATGCCAATAATTACGAGGAGATTGACAATGAACATCCGGTTATTGAGAAATTCACATCTCCAGAATGGGCTCTTGATATCTTCCGTGAAGGTGCTGTTATGAGTAAAGGCACCACAACATCCAGTGGTCTGGTACACTCATATTTTGCCAATATCTTTGGTCCTCCTGAGTATAAAACCGAACATGAAATAATTGCTACAAAATACTTCGAATCTTTCTTCAGAAATAATGTCTTTGTAGGTCAGATGAGGACCAGACTTGGTATACCCGGGTATGAAACAAGCGGACCACGGGAAGCAGCGACAGAATTGTTAAGAATAATCGGGGTTACGATGTAAGGACGTTGCATGCAACGTCCTTACGTGTATTTTAATATCGCTGTAAGGGACGTTGCATGCAACGTCCCTACTAATATTTTTCCGGAACTGCTTCTTTCATCATTCCATAAACCGTATCGAAAATATCCTCAGCACTTGGTTTAGAGAAATAATCGCCATCGGTGGTATAAGCCGGTCGGTGTTCTTTTGCCGCAAGTGTCTTGGGAGGACTGTCAAGAAATTGCCACCCGCCCTGTTTTTCAAGTACTTTCTGCATCATATAGGCTGTTGTACCTCCTGGTACAGTCTTCATCGAGAAAAAGAATCCTGTTTGTTTTTTTAAGAGACTCAAGAATTATCTTATTCCGTATCAAATGGAACAAGAGTCTGAACATCAATTAATTCAACAGAAATATCATGTAATGCCAGTTGTTTAACAGCTTCTACAGCAATTTTAACTGTTGATCCATAGGTAACTATAGTCAGATCAGTTCCTGTGTTCAATATCTCAGGAATTCCAAGTTGAAGACGAAACTCACCGATATTATCCGGTAACTTTTCTTTTAGTCTGTAGCCATTAAGTGGTTCAATAACTATTGCAGGGTCGTTTCCTTCAAGGAGTGTATTATAAAAACCTGCTGCTCTTGTCATATCTCTTGGAGAACATACATATACACCTCTTACCGAATTTATAAGCATGCTCATTGGCGATCCGGAATGCCATATCCCTTCCAGCCGGTGCCCCCGTGTACTGATAATCAGCGGAGCAATCATTCTTACCGGCAGTTCTGTAATGGGTTGTTGCAAGATCATCGCTTAAAACCTGCAGATGCATACATCAGATAGTCGAGATACTGAATTTCGGCAATTGGTCTCATACCTCTGAGTGCCAATCCGAGTCCCTGACCAAGTATAGTTGCTTCCCTGATGCCTGTATCAGTAATCCGCAGTTCACCGAATTTTTTCTGTAATCCCTCAAGCGACTGGTTTACTCCTCCTATATTACCAACATCCTCTCCAAAGGTTACTAGAAGAGGATATTTTGAAAAAAGCTTATCGTAGTTGTCCCTTAAAATCTGACGCCCTGGAACTTCCGGGGAATCTGCAGAATATACCGGAGGCAACCGGCTTCACTTTAAGTACGGATGTTGGAGTTTCATTATAAAGAAATGAATCATAACTCCTTCGTGCATCCTCATAATTGCGTTTGAGCCAGCCCTGTAACTCCTCGTTCAGATTATCTGATTTCAGACATGATCCGCATACATTTCTCAGTATCTTACGGGCTGTAACAAAATTATCTTTTCTTATTGGAGCGGGAACTTTTTTCAGATCCTCAGTATAACTATCAACAGAATCTTCTTTTGCCTTTTCCGTGCATCTGCATGAACGATCATTTATGATCTTAACCAGAGCATCTCGTTCGATCTTGATAGGATTCTGAAATGATCTCCCATCCTTTTTTCCTCGATTCCTTTGCTTCCTCTTCAGCTTCAGCAACAAGCTTATCAAGCTCTTCTGCAGTGGCAATTTGCTGAACTGAGTATCCATTCCCTCATTTTCTTTATCGGGTCAAACTCTTCTTCCCATTTTAAACGTTCTTCACTTTTATATCTTTCATGCGAACCTGAGGTAGAATGTCCCTGAGGTTGTGTAACTTCCTCAATATGAAATAGAACTGGTGTATGCTGTTCCCGGCAAATCGCAATACCTTCTTCATAAAGTTTTATCAGTCCTGCATAGTCCCAGCCTTTTCCTTTGAAAATCCTTATTCCCGGTTTATCTTTTTCAGTCTCAAATCCTTTAAGGATTTCTGAAATGCTCCCTTTTGTTGTCTGATATTTTTTGGGTACTGAAATACCATAACCATCATCATAAACAGAAACTGCCATTGGCACCTGCAGTACACCGGCAGCATTGATTGTTTCCCAGAAATAACCTTCTGATGTGCTCGCATCACCGATTGATCCGAAAGCCACTTCATTCCCGTTTATAGAAAGAGTTTTAAATTTGTGCAAATCTTTATTTTGTCTGAATAACTTTGAGGCATAAGCCAGTCCAAGTAACCGCGGCATCTGGCCTGCTGTAGGAGAAATATCAGCAGATGAGTTTTTTTGTTTTGTCAAATCCCTCCATGAACCATCGGGGTTTATATTTGGCACAGAAAAGTGATTATTAAAAACTCTGCCACCACTACCTGTATCAAACTGGTTATCAGTGTTTCCATACAATTGATGGAAAAACTCCAGCGAGTTATATAGCCCCATTGCCATCATCCAGGTCTGGTCTCTGTAGTATCCCGATCTCCAGTCACCATTTTTAAATTGTTTTGCCAGAGCTATCTGGATTATCTCTTTTCCATCTCCGAAAATCCCGAACTTGGCTTTTCCTGTAAGTACTTCACGCCGACCTGTTACGCTAAGGTTCCTGCTCAGATTCGCCAACCTGAAGTCAGCCAGAATACTTTCTTTATTTAAGTATTGCTCTGATTGATCGCTTTTTTGTTTCATCCCTGATAATAAGTTTAAAGGTTGCCCTGAAAATATAAACAAATTAATGCTGATGTTGTTTAAATCTCGCTGAATAAGCAAATATCATTCGACAAATAATGCGTCAGATCAACGTATATTAATTCTCTTTAAAGTTAAGAATTTCAGAAGACTTAATCGGGAATGAGCCAATGATGATCAAAAGCTATCTTACTGGTTATTCTCAGTCTCAGACAGATTTTTCTTTAATTTTTCCGATGTCCATGTCATAAAGTTCCCCTTATCATCAGAATAGACCATAAAAGCCTCATACTCCGGATGTAAACCTAGGAATTCAATGGCTTTTTCTTTACCCATTACCAGGCAGCCGGTAGCCACACCATCAGCCATAGCACATTCGTCAGCGAAAATTGAGATACTAAGTAAAGTGTTTTTTGTTGTATACCCTGTTCGTGGATCAATATGATGTGAATATTTAACACCATTTTCAATATAAAATTTTCTGTAGTTACCAGAGGTGGCAAGAGCTTTATCGCTGATCTTAACTATTGCCTCAAGTGTCTGTCCGGGCGACATATTATTATCCACCGGTCTATCAATGCCAATTCTCCACAGATTGCCATTCTTCTTTCCTTTTGCCCTCACTTCTCCGCCTATCTCAACCAGATAATTCTTAATCCCAAGTTTATCAAAGAACCGGCAAATAATATCAACTGAAAATCCTTGAGCTATGGCATTTACATCCAGACATATACGCGGATCTGACTTAACCAGTCGGCCATTTACCAGCGCAACTTTATTCATACCGACCAATTGTAAAAGGCTGTCACGTTTTGATTCGGTAAAATTTTTATGTGCGTCAGGGCCAAATCCCCAGGCTTTTACCAGCGGCCCTACTGTTATATCAAAAGCTCCACCGGTCATTTCAGATATTAAAACTGATTTTCTGAAAACTTCTGTAAAAAACGGATCAGGTACCACATCTTCGTTCCGGTTTATCTTCGAAATGATTGAAGAATCCTTATACAACGACAGCGACATATCAAAATCAGAAAGGATTTTTTCAACTTTTTTTCTCAGTTCTCCCGGATCAATATTCTTCTGATTATCATAAACAATACTATAAGTTGATCCCTGTGCAAAACCTGTGAGATTTGCATACACATGACTTTTGTCCTTACATGATGATAATGAAATTGTTAGGATTATCAATATTAAAACTGGAGTTTTTGTCATTTTTGAATCTTTTTCTGCGAAAATAGAAGATTAGATTAACTTATTGGAATATTTTTAAAAGTTAATTATTATAATCCGGAACAAAATAGAAATCCTTTTACCGCAAAGTTACGCAGAGAATAGCGCTGAGAACCGCAAAGTACATTATGTCAAATATTTGCTCCGCGGTTCTTTGCGCATACTCAGCGTTCCTCTGCGTTTAAGGTAACATATTCAGTTCCCTCCTGGTAAGTGATAGTATTCGATAAAGTTCCTCATATTTACTATTCCGTTTTAGTTGCTACAAATTTGCACTATTTTTGCAGGTAATCTGCTTTAAACTTATTACATGATCCGGTTACTGGTTTTTTCTTATTTTTTATTTTTGTCTGAGACTCTGGCTCTCGCTTACGAACCGGATTCTGTTTCGTACTCAAATCAGATTTTTGATCCAAGAATAAAAACTGTCCAGATTTTTAAGGAAGGATGGAACCTATCCTATCCTATTATAAAACTAAACAGCAACGAGAAGCTGGTCGTAAATTTCGATCTGCTGGCTGACCGGCCTGAATCGTACTATTATACTTTTATCCATTGTGATAAAGACTGGAAAAAATCTGATATATTTCAAAATGATTACCTGCAAGGTTATTCTGAAAATCCTGTTGAAGATTATCCCAACTCTTTCAACACTACGGTAAGTTATATACACTTTAGATTCAGTTTCCCAAATGATAGAGTAAGCATAAGCCTGTCAGGTAATTATATCCTCATTATCTATCCGGCGGGTAAACCGGATGACCCTGCAATAACCCAAAGGTTTGTTGTCACCGAAAATGCTGCAGAAGTTAAGGTAACTGCTCACCGGCCCCAGATGACAAAAGAAAACAATACTCATCAACAGGTTGATTTCACAGTAAATTATAGCGGATTTAACATAAATGATCCATACAGGAATGTGTATGCTTTTATACTGCAGAACGGAAGGTGGGATAATGCCAGGCGAAATCTAAAACCCGATTTTTATGGAAATAATGAACTCAAATACAATTCATTATCTGATAAGAATATTTTTCAGGGTGGAAATGAATACCGGTATTTTGATATTAAAAGTATCAGATACCAGACTGAATATGTAAAGAGGATAGATTATGAATACCTAACTATAATGTCTACCTCTTTCCTTCGGAAAACAGAGAATTCAAACCATACTTTTACTGGCAGGACTTCAATGGGAAATACTACATTGCTTTTCAGGAAGGTCATAAACCTGATATCGAAGCAGATTATGTAAATGTGTATTTTACCCTTCCGTCTGATCAGATGATCCCAGGAGGAAAGATGTATGTATCAGGTGGTTTGAACAACTGGACATTTAATAGTATCAATATTATGACTTACAACTCTGCAAGAAAAGAATATGAATGCACGATGCTTTTGAAACAGGGATGGTATAACTATGAATATGTGTTCATGAAAGATGGGGCCACTGATGGCACTGCATCTATATTCGAGGGAAGTCATTATGAAACTGAGAATGACTATATTGTCTTGATATATTACAGAAATCCACGGGAACGATACGACAGGGTGATAGGAACCGCTATCGCCAATACCCTGAATAAACTTACCAATTAGTCAGAGTTTTTAATTACTTACTTCTTACTTAAATCAAAATCCATTAACCTCAAAGTTCACAAAGGTTCAGTACCAAGTTCGCAAAGAAATTTCGTCAATAGCAATCAGCAGCTCTCAGTCTCTTTGTCTCCACTTCGCCCCCTCTCCTTTTCCCCTGTTCTCAACAGCAGTTACTCCGTTACGCCGTTGCGCCGTTACACCGTTGCGCCGTTGTGCCGTTGTGCCGTTGTGCCGTTGTGCCGTTGTGCCATTAATTATGCTTATCGATGCCATATTGCATATAAATGCTATGCTTAAGTGTTTTTAATATTTCTGTCATATACTCTTCGACAGCTCTCACAGAACCCGGAAGAGTATATATCAGCGAATTGCCGATAATGCCGGCAACGCTTCTGCTCAACAATGCATTTGGTTTTTCATTTCCATATTTGAACCTTATGAATTCCATAATACCGGGGATCTGTTTTACCAGGAGAGGAGTAACAGTATCTACCGTAATATCCCTGGGACCAATACCTGTACCACCGGTTGTAATGATTATATTGCAATCACCTCCTGCGTTTTTTAACAATTTCCTCAGAATTGTGGCTTCGTCGGGGATAAGCTTTAAATTAATGTTATACAGCCAGCCTGAAGCGGAAAAGAATTCTTTTAGCTTTTCACGTATTACTGGCCCGCTGACATCCTCATATTCCCCTCTGTGAGCCCTGTCGCTCAGAGTAATTATCAATACCTCGAATTTTTCAGGAAGATTCATCTTTTGATTTTTTCCGTGAGACTGATGCTATCTATAATCATATTCTTATCAACCGCCTTACACATATCATATACTGTGAGGAGAGCAACACTAACGGCAGTCAATGCCTCCATTTCCACACCGGTTTTCCCCGAGCATTTGACCTCGCTCTCAACTTTTACTCCTGTTTTGTCAACCGCCGCTTCAAGCTTAACATTATCAAGAACAATATTGTGGCACAACGGGATGATATCAGATGTTTTTTTTGCCGCACTGATCCCTGCAATCTGGGCCACTGACAGTACATCGCCTTTTTTAAGAAGATTGTCTTTAATAAGTCTGATAGTATCCGGTGCGAGAATAATATGTCCGCTGGCTTTTGCAATTCTGATCTGATTTGCTTTGTCACCGACATCGACCATTATCGCTTTACCTTTGTTATCGGTGTGTGTCAGTTTGTCCATTTTTGATTAACCTCCTATATTATAAAATGTATCCGTTTCGTTATTTGATCCGCATTCGGGTTTGGATTCTGCTGCAAGCCTGATTGCTTCTTCAAAGCCCACTTCTCTTATATCAAATTCAATATTACTAAAAAGACAAGGTTTGAGTTTACCGTTTGAAGTAAGCCGTAACCTGTTGCACAATGAACAGTTGCCACCGGTACCACCATCGACTGTGGAAAAATGCCCTTTCACCAGATCCATTTGAAGTATATATCTTATCTCCAAATCATTATCGCTGCAAAATCTGGTTACAGCCAAAGCTTCTTCCTCTTCTTTGGATTTCTTTATCACACAGTTAATTTTAACAGGAAAAAGTCCGGCTCTTTTTGCAGCATCGATACCTTCTAACACATCACTGAGATTCCCATTGCGGGTAATTATCCTAAACTTTTCCGGATCGATAGTATCGAGACTAATGTTTATCCTTTGAAGTCCAGCATTTCTGAGTTCCCATGCAAACTGCTTAAGCAGTACTCCATTTGTAGTCATTGAGAGATCTTCAATCCCTTTAATATCAGAGATCATTCTGACCAATGCTGTAATTCCCTTTCTCACAAGTGGTTCTCCTCCGGTAATTCTTACTTTTGTTACACCTTTCGCCACAGCTACCTTTGTAAATCCTGCAATCTCATTGAAGTTAAGAATCTCTTCATGACGGAAAAGTTTTATTCCCTCTTCAGGCATACAGTATGTGCATCGAAGATTACATCTGTCGGTAACAGATATACGCAGATAGTTCAGGTTCCGGTTAAATCTGTCGAACATTTACAATTTCTCCTTTCTCCAAAGATTTAGTCCCCGGTTTCATTGCAATTATTCCATCAGAATAAGTAAGTGCCGTAATATGTGCTGATCCATGAAAAGGGACCGGGATCACCTCCTTATTTTTAGTGACTGCGACAGGTATAAGTCCCAGTCTGACAGACGATTTCCTTTCATAATCAACAGCCATCGGCAGCCTGCACTCACCGGGTATCCAGTTATGACCCATCATCGTGTTTATCAAAGGTCTTACAAGTAATTCGAACTGAATAAAAGAAGAAACAGGATTTCCCGGTAAACCAAAGACAATAGCTTTTGGATGTAATCCAAAGGTCACTGGTTTTCCCGGCTGAACATTTACCTGGTCAAATAAGATCTTTATCCCGGCCTGTTCGAGAACAATTGGAACAAAATCAAAATCTCCCATCGATACACCACCTGTAATAATGACAATATCGCTTTCACTAATTGCCTTTTTGACCATTTTAAGGGTTACAACTTCAATATCCGGAGCTATACCATAATCAGTTCCCTCTCCTCCAGCCCTGACGACCTGCGTCATCAACTGATATGCATTACTATTGCGTATTTGTGAAATACCGGGCTGAGATGAAGGATCAACAAGTTCATCACCAGTGCTTATTATACCAACTTTCGGCCTTCTTTTCACCGCTATTTTTGTTCTTCCGACAGATGCCATAACTGCGATATCCTGGGGTTGAATTAATTTCCCTATCCTGAGAACGACAACTCCGGCTCGTATATCTTCACCCTTAAACGAGATATTTAACTTTGGGTCATTGCCTGAATATCTGATTTTGCCATTTGCAAGTTTTACAGTTTCCTCGTTCATAATAACTGTATCACAGCCCTCAGGGACTATCGCTCCAGTCATTACCTTGGAGCACTGATTTTTCCCTACTATTTTAGCAGGTATCTTACCAGCAGCAATCACCTCCACTATATCCAGATCGCTGCCCAGATCAGTTCTGCGACATGCATAACCGTCCATTGCTGACCTGTTAAAAGGAGGCATGTCTATATCGCTTGTTATGTCTTCATCAAGTATCCGGCCACAGGAATCGATAAATGAGATAGTCTCTGATTCAGTCTTAAAGGCTGATTTCATAACAATTCCGAAAGCTTCCTCAAATTCTATCATAAGTTGCTTGTTTATTGTTGCTTGTTGCTTGTTGCTCGTTGCTTGCTTTTCTTGCTTAAACCAGCACCCAGCACCCAGCAACTTATTCCTTTAATTTCGTTTTCGTCTTTTGTCTTTTGTCTTTAAGAAGTACCACTCAATACGACTATCGCTTTTGAAGGGAAACTTACCCATACCTCTTTTTCTTCAAAAAGATTCAGTTTCTCAATATTCGAAGAATGCACGTTTACAAAGAACAGATCACCTGCATCAATCGTTACCTCAACTCCAAATTCTGAAGGTATGATTTCAGTTATCCTCCCTTTAATTGCGTTTAGTTCATAATCTGCAGGTAACTCGTTTGAAAGAATTATTGCGTCACTCTTTATAAGCAGAAGGCTATCATTCTCAGCTCTTACACCATTAAGTTTAAATTTTACACCGTGTTCAGTGATGCCGGTAAGAATCCCGTTTTCCCTCATAATGTTTACCCTGAAGAAATTCTTGATTCCTGCGTAGCGTGCTATAAAACGGTTAGATGGATTTTTAAATACATCATCCACAGAGCCTTCCTGAATTATTCTTCCATTATGAATAACTCCCACTCTTTTTGCCAGACTTATTGCATCACTGTAATCATGGGTAACGTGAATGATTGTCTGACCCGACCTGTTCAGGTTTCTCAAAAGATGCTTCAGGTCATCCTTGAGTGAAGTATCAAGTGAAGAGAGTGGTTCGTCAAGCAGAAGAAGTCTGGGTGAGGTAATAAGCGTCCGGGCCAGCGCAACCCTTTGCAGCTCACCACCTGAAAGTTTCTCTGTACTGCGATCAAGCAGATGTTTAATATTCATTGCTACAGCAGCCTTGTTGACCTTATCAATTACAGTTACCCTGTCTACTTTCCTGACTTTAAGAGGATAGGCAATATTTCCAAAGACGGTCATATGCGGAAAAACTGCATAATCCTGAAATACAATCCCCACTTTTCTATCCTGAATTTTTTCTCTTGTGATATCTTTCTCGTCAAGGACTATTGTTCCTGTATCGGGATGTTCCAATCCAGCAATCAATTCCAGAAGCTGGGTCTTGCCCGATCCCGATCTGCCCAGCAGCACATAATACTGTCCGTCGGATACTTCCAGATTTATTTCTTTCAGGGCAAAATCCCCCAATTGCCGGTTTATATTAGTCAGTCTGAGCATCGGTGTTTATATATTTCTCTTTTCTCTTTAAAGAAAGAATTCTGAGTGCAATAAGGAATAGAAGTGCTACCAGAATAAAAAAGACTGAGGCCGGACGCGCGTAACTGAGCCCGTATGAGCTAAACCGTTCATAGATCAGTACAGGTGCAATCATAGGATGATATGCAATGATAACAACTGCTCCGAATTCACTCATTCCCCTTGCGAACATCATGACAAATCCTGTAGTAATACTACGCCAGGCAAGTGGAAGTGAGATAGTGAAAAATACTTTTGTATGACTGGCACCCAGGTTAAGTGCTGCTTTCTCAAGCCTTTCCGGTACAGCTGCAAAGCCGTCACGGGCTGCATTAATAAGAAAAGGCAGACTGACAAACGCCATTGCCAATGCAATTCCAGCAGGATGATTTACCAGATTTAGACCTACCAGGGAAGCTGTTTTTCCCAGGAATCCATCGCGTGAAATGAATCCGAGAAGTGCAATACCGGCAGCTGTGTGGGGGAGCACTATCGGAAGATCAATAATACCCTGAATGACATTCCTGGCCGGAAACTTTTTCCGTGCAAGCAGCCATGCAAAGGGGATAGCGCCGATTGAAAATATAAAAGTGGCCGCAAATGAGACCCACAGGGTCAGCCATACACTCTGGTGAACCTCTTTATCTTTAATTGTCTCCAGAAACTCCACACCACCTGTTTGAATGAACATCCCGGCAAGAGGTGCTATAATAAATAACAGCACCAGTGCTGATAATATCATTACAATCCAGATAAATATGCTGTTTCTGTTCATTTAAGATCAGTTTTTTTCAGGTATTCTCAAATATTTCACAAATTTCGAAGGCAGCTTGCCTGGCTGCTCTGAACTAAATGGAATTATCGGATCCTGTCCGTTTTTTCTGAATATTTCCACGCCTTCCTTACTTAGGAGGAATTCCACGAAATTAACAGCTTCTTCTTTCTGAGGTGCATTATCAAGAACTGTAATACTGTAATTGATATAATCGCCTGTAACCTTCATTTGAATACCTGGTTTGTTGCCGGCAACAAATGTGCTGACTGAGGAATAAATATCATTTTTTAAAGGATCTGAAAGGTTGATCTCTTTTGGCAATTCAATAAATTTTAACCTGTGTTGAATCGCAACTGATTTATACTGAAACATATAATCGATTGCATTTGATTCGAGAAGAGCTACAAGGTCAACCTCCTTTGGCCTGATATATTCTATGTTTTTTAATTTCATTTTATCGGTAAGACCAGGGTAATTGTAAAACTTTTCTGCAAGCATAAAAGTAAACAGGGTCCTGTATCCACAGGGGTCAGAATCGGGGTCTGATCTTGAATAAATCACATCATGTTTCTGAAGAATATCCATCCAGTTATTAATATTGATCTCTTTTGAGTACTTTGATTCTTCCCGGAAGGCAATAACTATTTCGTTAGTGGCAAACCTGATACTCCAGCTGGCATAATCAGGAATCAGGAGTTCATTAATTACAAAATAATCGGAAGAAGCAACAATATCACATGGTTTCTTAAGCTCAGTGACCTTCCTGGCACATACAAGGCTTCCGGCCGATTCAAGAAATATTTTAGTATCCGGATGTCGTTTTTCATATTCATTTGCAATCTGTTTCAGAGGTACAGACAATGATCCGGCATGAAAGATAATTAATTCCCTCTTATCAGTCGGGGTTGGAACCGCAGCACCTGCAGATCGGAATACAATTGCCAATATCAGAAAAATAATAATTTTCATAGAGGTACTTTAAAAACATTTAAAAGTCCTTCGTGAACCTTCGTGTCAACCTTTGAGCACCTTTGTGGTAAAATTAAATTCTTCTTAACCACAAAGGATCACAAAGTAAAACACAAAGTAACTCAAGGGGTATGAAGTATACTTAATGTCCCTTTTCAAATCAAAAGGCAACTGCAAATTTAAATCTTTTTTTCAGCGATATTCAAAATCGTACTTATTGTCTTCCAGTTCCGTGCAGTTCCGGTAACATCCATTTTCTTTTCAAAAAAATTTGTATAGAGTTTGGTCCTTCCAAAACCGTTAGGGCAATAAATGAATATTTCCTTTCCTGATATGCTGAATTTATCAGGGGGATAATCTACAGAAGCGACCTTTAGAATCTGGTTTTCAGATGGTTTTTCGTGAAGAAAGATAACTGCCATTCTTGAAGGATCAAAACCAGGTTCTTCCAGGAATGGATTTGCAGAGAACAATTCATTCAATTCCTGAATTGTTCTGATCATAACCGGAATTATATAATGGAACTTTTCGAGAATAGCCTTTTCAATTTTAGCAGCAATCTCATTCAGAGGAATAGTGCCCGAATAAGAAAAAATTACATTTCCGCTCTGTATATAAGTCTCAGCATCCTTAATTCCAATTTCAACAAACAATTCAGCCAGATCGGTCATCTTAATTGAGTTATGACCTGTCATGTTAACACCACGGAGAAAGGAAATACAAATTTCCGTTTTCATTTAGGATGAGATCACTGATAATCCTTAACTACCTCTATTACTTCAGGAAAGTCCATCCCGATCTTTTTCAGAAATTCTATTGTCGGGACACCGTTTCTGTTCCAGCCACGTCGTTTGTACACAGCATCCCGCAGCAATTCGTACTGATCTTCGCGATATTTCCTGAGGACTTTCATTTTTTCCTCTGTTGTTTTACCTGAGGGGTTGAATCCTATTTTTTCCTTAAGTTGTTTATCGTACCGCTCTGAACGCGATTCATACTCCTCTTTGGTTACGGGTCCTGCGGCCCGGTAAGGCTGGTTGTCATCAACTCGTTTGCCATAACCTCGCCTCAGGTTAAAGACCCTTTGGAAATTATAGACCCGCTCGGAGTCCTCCACCAATCTCTTCTTGTCAAATTCCCTGCCTGTAACAGCCTTATAAATAGTTACATAATTATCAACATGCTCCGGAACTTTTGCAGGTTCATCAGACTGAGCATTGCTTTCCGGTTCAACGTCGTTCCATGGCAGTTTGCACAATCCAACCAGTCCAAACCAGGTCCGGAACATTGGAAAATAATGAAGTGCTTCAGCTTTATTCTCAAATGTGGGTATCTGGTTATTGACCATATCCATAAAAATGAGCCATGCTTCATCATGCTGGGGCCCTTTATTTGTCAGAGCGAATCCACCCTGTTGTGCCAGAGATTCCTTCGGCATATACTGTGAATACTCCAGTCCTTTGTTTTCCATTCCTATATCATTAAGGAATCCGGGATCGCCCCAACCGTTTTTGATAAAAAGCTCTTTCAGCTTACGGACACCTGTACCGGCAATTTTTCCAAATCCTTCACCCCGTGCAAGCTGGTGCAACATTTCAAG
Organism: uncultured Bacteroidales bacterium; assembly: GCA_963725785.1. Lineage (GTDB taxonomy): Bacteria > Bacteroidota > Bacteroidia > Bacteroidales > VadinHA17 > LD21. The sequence continues at coordinate 18,446 of CAVRZV010000015.1, forward strand.
AGAGGCAGCGGAGTTGCCAAAGTTAAGTTCCAGGCCACCTGTCCTTTCTTTATTGAGAATGCCATTCTGAAAACACTCCATAATAAATGCAGAAATTGTACTCCACGTTATAGTGCAAATACCATAGGTGTCGCAATAAAAATTTGTTTCTATAATATATTCAGGGTCGAATATTCCGCAGTTTGATCCCAGTCCTGCGGCATTCTCATATTCTGGTCCGTCGACAATGACTTTCTGACCTTTATATGGACCTGTCTTTAATTCGAAGTCGTCAATACCTTTGCTGCACGACATGTTACAGCCTATCCAGCATCCATCAGGTATATTCTGGGTGAAATTTCTTTTCCAGACTAGACGAATCTATTTTGTAAGAATCGGGGTGACTTCCAAATTTATAATTCATAACAGGCAGCAGATCGTGATCATTCATAATCTCCATAAGATGAGCAGTCCCGATTTCCCTCATCTGACATTGTTTGGCGTCTAATTCCCGCATCTCGCGATTGAATCTTTTGCCCCGTTGCATGATAGCTTCAAGATCAACAACATTATTCAGGTTTCCTTTTACTCCTGGAATTTTACAAACCAAAGCTTTAATTTTTTTGTTGCGAAATACTGACCCGATACCTCCTCTTCCAGCTTGTTTAAATCGTACTTTTTTCCGCTTTGAATCGTAAAAACTGAAGTTTAGCATTCCGATTAGTGAGTGCTCAGCGGCAGAGCCTGTAGAGACAACTCCGATATTTTTCTTTTCATTATCGTTATCGGCAAATATTTCAGTAAGTTGTTCTGCCAGCAAATGGCTGTCAACAGCATCAGCGGGGGCTTCGAATATTTCGACCCTATGATTAATTCCGTCAATAAACACAATCACATCTTTTCCGGCCTTTCCCTGAATTTCAATAGCATCAAATCCTGAAAACTTAAGGAATGGCCCGAAAAATCCACCCACATTACTATCCATTACCGAGTTTGTCTGAGGAGAAATGCTTACGACCAGCGACTTACCTGTGCCTGAATACTGGGTTATCCCTCCAATCGGCCCTGATGATATAATGATCTCATTTTCCTGGTCATCCCATTTGGTATCTGGTTTAGTTGCATCCCAGAGAAGTCTGAGACCGTATCCTTTTCCACCTATGAATTTTTCTTTCATAACTACAGGGACATCCTTTTCTCTTATTTCAGTGGTTCCGACATTGATATATAGTATTTTATCGGTATAACCTTTGTTCAGCGGAGTCCAGATATAATCCCAGGCTTTCAAAAGCTTATGCTGCTCTTTAATCGACTTTATGTCCATATGAAAAAATATTAAAGTCTTGTAATTCCACTATTTATAAAGACAAAATTAAAACATTAATATCTGATTTTGCATGATATTGATCAGTAAGTGGCTACAGATCGAGTATCCTTGTAAAAGCATTAAAAGGTTCTTATCTTTGATGGTTGACATAAGGAAATGTAGTCAGGAAATGATATTCTCTGAAATAAAAGCTCATCTTTCAAAGTTCAGGGTAGGAATTGCCGGAGCAGGAGGACTTGGATCAAACTGTGCTGTTGCACTTGCCAGAAGTGGTGTAGGTACACTTGTGATATCAGATTTTGATATTATAGAACAACCAAATCTTAACAGGCAATACTATTTTTCTAATCAGGTCGGTCTGATGAAAACTGTTGCTTTGAAAGAAAACATTGCCCGTATCAGTCCTGACGTTTCTGTAATTATTCACCAAGAAAGACTGGATAGATACAATATAACAGAAGTCTTTTCAGGTTGCAATATTATCGTAGAAGCATTCGACAGCGCAGATATGAAGGAGATGCTTATCGAGACTGTCCAGATTAATATGCCGGGAACTCCTGTCATTGTTGGATCTGGTATGGCAGGCTGGGGAAATACCGGTGAAATATGTTGCAGAAAAATAGATGATTCGCTTTACATCTGTGGTGACGAAAAATCAGAGGTATCTGATAATCTGCCGGCTATCGCACCACGCGTAGGGATAGTTGCAAATATGCAGGCAAATCTGGTAATAGAAATCCTTATGAATATTAATTGATTGTTATTTAACCGATGAAGATTTTATTAAATAACAGGGAGGAAGAATTCGGAGGTAAGGCAATCAGTGTTAATGAAATGCTTGCTCTGAAAAAATATTCCTTTAAAATGAGAATTATAAAAATAAACGGTCTCTTGATATCAAAAGATAAATACGATTCCACAATTATTAATGATGGTGATAATGTACAGATGCTATATCTGATGAGCGGCGGTTAAAAAAAAAATTGTAGGTTTGCAGCATGATGATCAGGTTTAATTTTACAGACAAAATCCCAACTGTTTTCCGGAATAAATATATCCTGACTATCCTTATCTTTTTTGTCTGGATTTTACTTTTAGACTCTAACAATCTAATAGCCAGATACAAAGAGATGAAAGAGTTACATAAACTTAAAATTGACAGGGAGTACTATATTAAACGTATAGAAGTTGACAGGCAGAAGCTTCATGAATTGAAAACCGACAACCACAACCTCGAAAAATTTGCCAGAGAACAATATCGCATGAAAAAACCTGACGAGGATCTCTATATAATTCTCACTCCTTCAGAAGACCGGAAGATTAACAAGGAGGAACAGATAATAAAATCCCTTTTATTTTTTCCCCAACCCATTTTACCTCACCCTAAATCCCTCTCCCAGGGGAGAGGGACTTAATACTGATTCTTTTTCTTGCTGGGGCTATTGAAAAAGTACTTTATTTTAACATTCCTCCTTTGTGTTCCTTTGTGATGTACTTTGTGATCCTTTGTGGTTCAATGTTTTAAATTTTACCACAAAGGGACACCAAGGTTTTCACGAAGGGTCACAAAGGACTTTTTAAACAACCCCAATGAGGGGTGGATCACAGAGCAACTTATGAGTTTTTTTCCATCTCTCTGTAGTAGCAAAGCAAATCGAGTGGCTCTTTTGAATCAAAAATGATACCTCTGGTTTCAAGCAATTCCGAGGCCGCTAATTCAACAGGTTCTTTTTCAAACAGATCTGAATGGACGAAATTCAGATATTTTACAATTCTGAACATGTTGAACCATCCGAAAAATCGTTTTTTAAAAGAGAGCAATCCGGAAGTATTATTTTTTATTTCAACTATTCTTTCTAACCATTCTTTTTTATCTAAAAACAAGCTCAGACCTTCCGGAACAAGAATGAAACAATTATTCAGTTTTTCAGAGGCTGTTTCAAAAAAAACATCTGTAAGTCTGAATAACACTTGCAGCTCCTTAAATGCCATTATATTATATGTAAAAAGTGTTGAACTATTACCGGCATTAAGTTTCCCTACAGAATTACCCGTTCCGAATGGGACTCTCGATGAAGACCTTGGTGACGGGTAGATTGTTGTTGTGTTTAAGTTGAAGTACCCTCCGGCCGCAACCAGTTTCTGAATAAAATAAAAATCTTCAGCGGCCTGTCTCTTGTTCATACCTCCTGCCCTTACGTATGGTGAAGCCTTAACGGCAAAAGCTGACCCCACGGTATGAAATGCATAGGGAAAACCTGAGAAAGCAAGTCCCTGAAGATAGTAACGCAGATGCAACTCATATAAAGTAATATATTTATAAATGCTATCAGGGTAATCGTCGCCTGAGAGCGGATGTTCAAAATAAATGGAACATGCCGACCTGTTACTTCTTATATTAAACTCAGAGTATATAGCAAGAAGATAATTTTTTTCAACTGTACAGTCTGCATCAAGACTAATTATAACTCCATCCGGATTATTTATACTGCTGAAACGGCGGATTGCTTCATCCATTCCTGTTTTTCTGGCTACACCGACGCCCCATCCTGTAACAGATGATGGTGTGATTATAAAAGGAAAAAGCCGGAAGAAACAATTACTATTGTTTTTCTTCCAGCCTTCAATATCAATTAAAGTCTTTTTATTATTCTGTAAGCTACCTGGTGTCGCGTTTTCAGGGGCATTGATGACAACAATAACCTCTACCTTACAAACCGGAACATAACATTGTACAAGTGAATCGAGTAATTCAGTAATTCCTGGTTCATCATAAGCCGGCACTACGATTATTATGCCGGTATCGCGATCGGGTGCCTCTTTAATTATTTCAGGAAACAGAGTTCTTTCTTTAAGGTAGGTTGAGGCGAAACCCATTGGAATTTACTTTTTCTCAGCCTTATACTTTTTGTTAATCGCTTCAAGTACTTTTGGTGTTATATCCAATGAATTATCACCATATAGGACAACGCTTCCAAAACTCTTCCCTAATACATACTGGTAGTTGTAATCTGTTTTGTTTTCATCGAGGAATTTTGTAATGTATTCAAGAATCTGACGATTCATTACCTGTTCTTCCTCCATAAGATTGGATTGAAGTTTATCACGCAAAGATACCAGTTCCTGTTGCTGCTGACCCAGTGATTGCTCTATCTGCGCAGCAGTAGCCCTGGTAACAAGACCTTTGTTAACTTTATCCTGATAATCCTTTACACCTTTCTCATACAGACTCCCTTTTGAATTAAGTTCTGCTTCGGCACTTTTTTGTTTAGTCATTAAATCATTTCTTCTGTCAAAAAACATATCAAATTTAAAAATAACCGAATCGATATTTACATAAGCAATACCTTGCGCAGGGGATCCGGGAATACTTGCCGCTGTTTCGCTTTTCTTACTTTTCTTATTTCCTGAAAAATGCAGAATGTAAAGACCTGCCACGCCCAAAAACAGAACAACATACAGAATTACAGAAAGTTTCTTCATCTCAAATATTATATTTGTTAAACATTAGTCAGGGGCAAATATAAACAAATTAATAAATCGGAGTAACTCAAATATATTATTTAAGGCTCGTTCTGTTTGATAAAAGGTACAAAGGCGCAACGGCGCAAGGGCGCAACGGCACAAATATATAAAGGTTGAGGTTGAGGTTGAGGTTGAGGTTGAGGTTGAGGTTGAGGTTGAGGTTGAGGTTGAGGTGATAGAAATTACGCAGATTACTAATCTCCCCTTCACCTCTTCTCCCCATGTCCGTTCCTTTTGTTTAGCCTTTGAGCCCTTGTGCCGTTGAGCCTTTGTGCCGTTTTTAAATTAGAATTCAGGACATGGGATAGCCCGGATACGTTTCCGCTGTTGACCTAAAGATAAGTTATTGAACTCATAAACAAGAGAAATCTCATGAGCACCACCTGTCGAACCAATCAGGTTGGAAATTGTGAAGTCGTAGCTGTATCCTATATGAAGCTGGCTTGTTTTTATTCCCACCAGGCCAATGATGGCGTCGCCGGCCTGAGATGTGACAAATGGAATACCCCTGTACCATAAACCGAATATCAGAGGATCCTTATAATAATACAGGCCAAGATCTGACTGATAGAATTTGCCTTGTTTCTGAAAGTTTACTGCAACTGAGAGGATATCCTGCATCTTTTGGCGTAAGCGGGTTTTTTTCAAAATCTGGACGCCGCCATAAAAATTAAATTTAACCGGGACAGTTGCATCATTACCATAAAAAGAGGTTTTAGGTGTAAGCAGATGGTCGAGTGTAAAACCAGCCCAGGTCCTTTCATTATAAACCAGTGCTGAAGTTGCAAAATCTACATCAGCAACATTATCGAATGGAGGGGGTGTAACTGATGGGGATGTGCCGCTGCCTGTTATCTGACTATTGAATATGAGCTTTCCTATGTCAAGCCCCAGGTAGTAAAACTTGAAGTTGACTCCTGGTCTTACATGCCAGGTCTTATTGATATTGAAATCGTATGAATAGAGCAATCCGATGTTTGTTGTGCTCAGATTACCTGATCCTGCTACATCGTAAGTTGCCAGTATTCCTATACCTGAATTGAAGTTAGGCATAGCTTTATCGAACGAGATGGAATAAGTATGAAACACACCGGGAACAGCGGGCCACTGATTTCTGTAGTTTAATGAAAATCGATACTCGGCAGTAGCTCCTGCAAAAGAGGGAGAAAGATATAAGGCATTGGCATAAAACTGGGAGAATGTTGGATCCTGGCCAAAACTATCTCTGAATAGGATGAATGACAGTATGAACAAATATATAATCCGCTTCACCAAGATAGAACCCATTAGGTTTGTACAGACGAAATTAGTCAAATGAAATTAAAATCTATTATGATTTAACGAATTTTAAACCTAAAAGATACGTCTTACGTTAAAAATATTATTAAATGGGAAAATATTTTAGTTGAATTACTAAAATATTTTGTCGAATGAATCAGTGAAGTTTTGAAATAATATGCGATTACCTAAAGTGAGTTTCCAAGAAGCGTCACATCTCCCATTTTTATAAAAGGTTCTCCGTTTCTGAATTTTCCACGGACTTTCCAGATGTAAACTCCAGGTTCGCATAATTGTCCTTTATTATAGCCATCCCACCCTAAGTTTATGTCAGTACTTTCAAATATGAGGATGCCAAGCTTGCTGAATATCTTTAGCTGATAATCTGATACTCCTGAAAATCCCGGATGAAATACCTGTGCTGCTTCATCACTCTTAGATGAATAATAACCACCTGTCGGACCCTGAGTATTAGGTATGAAAGCATTCGGGAATTCGATAAAATACTCTGAACCGGAAAATGCATTTAAAACTGTAAGTGAATCCGAACAACCCCAATCTGAAAATACCACCAGGTGAACGTTGTAACTGCTGAATCTTAAGTAGCGGTGTCTTGGTTCAAATAATTCAGAGACAGTGCCATCGCCAAAATCCCATTTATATTGTGCAGCATTTGTCGAATAATTAAAAAAACGGATCTCATCCTTAGGAAGGATGGCATTCTCGGGCATAATTTCAAAATGAGCCTGAGGTTTTGGATGTACTTTCACTATTGTTGAATACAATAAGTGCATACCATCATTCTTAAACAACTCCAATACAACTTTATATTCACCTTCAACATCAAATATCCATTCAGGATCTTTTTCATTCGAATAACCTCCGTCACCGAATGTCCATCTGCATGAATCATATGAATCAGATTTATTATGAAATCTTATTTTCAGGGGAGCACAACCTTCTGAAGCTGACGGCTCAATAATCATCTTATCCGATTTAAATCCACCTCTGAGTTTATTCTTATCTGCTGATGTATCAGGGAACAGTTTTTTTTCAGATATTGAGTTACTTATCCGGGACGGATAAGAATTTTTATCAAATGGCATTTTTGCAGTTTCTGTAACCCCGGTCACAGATCCATGCGAAAACCCTGTAACATCTTTGCTTTTTCCCGATTTCTTATATCTGATATTTGAGATATCCGAATCCTTTCTGACTGGTTTTTCAAGTTTAATCTGCAGATAATTGCTGGTATCCGTACTATTAAATTTACCTGTAATATTCAAAGGTGTTAAGTTATGAGAGGCTTCTGATCCGGAAAAAAGCATTACTGCTGTAGTAATCCCTGCGATCAGGATTCCACCAAGGTAGTATATGTTAAAACCGGAAGGATTAAAATGCAGGAACTCTTTTATGACTACCCGATGCATAAGTCGCGATTTGACTGACTGATCCGGGATAATCTCAGCATTTTCAAGCTTCAGCTTGTATAACTCCCTTAAATTAATATTTCCCTTTTTCTTTTTCACCTGACTATTTTCTGCAATTCTGCTATATCATCCGTTCTCTGAATATGTTTTTTTCAATTTTCCGAGCTTCTCAAGTTTTTCTCTTAATACGGCTTTCGCCCTGCTGTACTGAGACTTTGATGTATTTGTATCAATTCCAAGTATCTCAGCTATTTCTTTATGTTTATACCCTTCAACTGCATATAAGTTAAAAACCATTCTGTAACCTGCCGGTAATTCGTTCAATACTTTGAACAACTCCTCGGAGGTAAAAAAATCTTCCTCAAAACTGCTTACCCCTGTTTCAATCGAAACATACTCCTCAATTTCAATATGATACCTGTATTTGAGGTTTTTATGATAATGAGTAATAGCAGTGTTTACTACAACCTTTCTTAACCAACCAGTAAAAGAACCTGTTCCTGAAAAATCTTTTATATTAAAAAATATCTTTAGAAAACTATCCTGTAATATATCCTCCGCTTCGGCTTTATCACTTGCATACCTGAGACATATACCAAGCAAAAGATGTGAATACCTGTCATATAGTACCTCTTGCGCTTTTCTGTTATGCTTAGCACACAACTCTATTATTTGCCGGTCGCTCATCATAAACTGAGGACAATTCCAAGACATTGAAAAAAAATAAAAGGTTGCATTATTTGAAAAAGTTTCTCCAAAATATATAAATTCATGAGTTTTATACGTCTCCGCAATGACAAAGGTCATTAAAAATTTAATTGGAATCGCCTTTATTTGCGTTTTAATCAGATAAAAAGAAAATTAGTTTCTTAAGTTATATTTCGAATTATGTTCAACAGATTTATTGCGGCAATACTGCCCTATTTCCCGAAGAAGTTTATCTGGATATTTTCAAGATCATATATATCAGGAGAGACTCTTGATGATGCAATGAGGGTATCGAAAGACCTGAACAGCAAAAACATTAAAGTAACACTGGATGTTCTCGGAGAATTTATAAATACCCTCGATGAAGCTGAGGCCAATAAAAATGAGTATCTGAATCTCATAGATATCTCATATAAAAACCATATCGATGGGAATTTCTCAATTAAACCCACCAGTTTCGGTTTACTGCTCGACAAGGAGAAATGCTTCCAGTACACCCGGGAGATAGTAGCAAAGGCAGCAGCTTACAACGGATTCATCAGGATTGACATGGAAGATTCGTCGTGTACCAGTGATGAGATTGCATTATTCTACAGGCTAAAGGCTGAATTCCCTTCAAATGTGGGACTTGTTATTCAGGCATACTTAAGAAGAACGTTGAAAGATCTGGAACAAATGCTCGAGCTCAACCGTCCTGACATACCTGTAAGTTTCAGACTCTGCAAAGGTATCTATGTTGAACCTGAGGCTATTGCTTTTAAAAAATATGAGGAGGTCAACAGGCATTTCCTTGAAGACCTGGAATTTATTTTCAGTAATAAGATCTATGTTGGAATTGCAACACATGATAAACCTTTGATTGATGGTGCATATAACCTTATAAAAAAATATAACGTTCCCAGGCATATGTACGAATTCCAGATGCTATACGGAGTAACACCCCGGCTTCGTGAAAGCATTGTAAATGAAGGACATACTATGAGAGTTTACGTGCCTTTCGGAAAACAGTGGTTTGGCTATTCAACTCGCAGGCTTAAAGAGAATCCAAAGATGGCCAGTCATATCATTAAAGCGGTATTCTATAAGGGATAACAAAGTCCTGAAAAGTAAGGTCTGAGGTGATGTATGCGCTATTCTCACCCCTTCACCTCTTCACCCCTTCTCCCTTTCCTAATTATGATGTTTCTGGGTTTCCAGGTATTTTTCCATAATCAGTTCAAGTTCCTGGTCAGTCAACTCCTGTTCAAATGCCGGAGGTTTTTCAGGGAGGCCATGAATAAGGAGGTATGCTGCCGGAAGCAACAAAAACGGATTTATCCCAACTATCCTGTCGGAGGGTATTCCGCCTTTCTCAAAAGCATTGATCTTTTGTCTCTCGTGTAAAACCTGGTAGTTAGAGGCAGGATCTCCAAGTTTTCCTGTCGTAGTCCGTCCCTGGTAGGCCGATATTGCAACATTGTACCTGGCATTCTCCAATTGTGGCGATGTTTTTGTTCTCGCATTAAGAACTTCAGATTTTAGGTTTTTGAAACGGGGAAGTATAACAACCTCTCCAATCTCCAGCGTATCGCTATTCAGATAAACCCCGGCAATGAACTCCTTTGCGGTCAGGGTATCTGCGACAAACATAAACGTCGGCTTATAACCAAGATGTTTGAAAAGGACAGTATCATTCCTGTTTACATAAAAGGCAAAATTTCCATTGCCGCTACTGACTGTAGTGAATTCATTGTTTATCAGAATCTGCGAATTCGGGACCGGGAAAAGTGTTTTAGAGTCTAATACCCTACCATGAAATAAAATTCTGATCCCTGAATTTGCATTTTCCTGACAGATCCCGGAATGAACAATAAAGAAAAATGAAATGACAATAAGCAAAATGCGTTTCATCAAAATCAGAAATAATTACAGCTTAATTATCAGCTCATCTAAACTTCTTTTCGGAACATGGTGAGACTTATTTTTATCTCTCCAGTATTTGACGTCCGAATCTTTAATATCATCAATAATTACTTTTTCAATTGGCTTCCCGATTGCCAGAACTAAAAGTATTTCAAAATTATCAGGTATTGAAAAATCGTTAATTAATTCATCACGTTTAATCGTTGCAATAATACATCCTCCAAGACCAGCTTCGGTTGCTCCAAGCATAATACTCTGAGCAGCAATACCATGATCAACACCAAATATTTCTGATATTGATTTATCTCCTAGAATTATGATATAACCTGATGGCCTTTCTCCCTTTTCAGGTCCTGGCCAATCGGTTAAATACCCTGCCCAGGACAGGTATGGAAAAATCCGATCGCAGTCTGCAGGAGAATTGTAAATCAAATATTTCAAAGGTTGTTTATTTGCACCAGATGCCGAGAGCCTGGCAAAGTCAATAAGTGATGTGAGAGTTTTGTTTTCGATGTGGTATGCTTCATCAAAACGACGATATGACCTGGTTTTAGAAATCAGTTCTTTTAGATTCATGATTCAGTATTTAATTGACCAACAAAAAAGTAATTTTCTGATCTGATTTTCAAAGATTTAGCCTTTAAATAAACAAATAAAAAGCATCAAAACCGATTGGAAACAATATCCCAGTCGAGTATCTCCCAGAAGGACTTTATATAGTCGGGACGTCTGTTCCTGTAATCAATATAATATGCATGCTCCCATACATCGCAGGTTAGTAAAGGCTTCAGACCTTTTCGAATAGGATTGCCTGCATTTGATTCCTGGACAATCTGCAGAGTCCCGTCGTCTTTTTTTACCAGCCAGGCCCAACCGGCTCCAAAAAGCGTGGCAGCAGCCTTATTAAATTGTTCTTTAAATGCGTCAAGAGAACCGAAAGAAGCATTAATCGAATCGGCAACAGGACCTTTTGGAGTTTTTCTTCCGTTGTGTGAGAATGATTCGAAATAGAATGTATGATTCCAGACCTGGGCAGCATTATTAAAAATACCACCCTCGGCTTTTTTGATAATTGTCTCCAGACCGGCTTTTTCAAACTCTGTTCCTGGTATTAGTCCATTCAGGTTATTAATATAGGCCTGATGATGTTTCCCATAATGGAAATCAAGCGTTTCCTCACTTATGTAGGGAACAAGTGCGTTCAGCTTGTACGGAAGTTTTGGTAGTTCAAATGCCATAATTTATTTATTTTGAGTTAATACTTTCAGTATTTAAACAACGAACAATAATCTATGTTCAAATTTAGCATTTTTCAACCAGTGAATGACTAGAGTGAAGTAAGAAATATCCTTTCCGGTAATGAAGGTATTACCCCCTGCTCTCCCGCAATTCTGAAGAGTTCAATAATTGCTTCTCTTCCTTTTTTACCCAGGTTGAGAGTAAATTCATTTACGAAAAGTTTTATATGGTTATTCATTGCAGTACTCTCCATCTCTCTTGCATTGCCGGAAACAAAATCGTAAGATGCAAATGAATCTTTGTAGGCATATTCAAGGCTTCTTCGCACTATACGATTGACTTTCAGAGCAATATCATCAGATATTTTCCTGTTTATTACAATAGCACCAAGTGGAATTGGCAGTCCGGTGAGATTCTCCCAATACTCACCCATATCTGCTAATTTATGAAGCCCTTTTCTATAATATGTAAATCTTGTTTCATGAATTATAAGTCCGGCATCTACTTCATTATTCAAAAGTGCATCTTCGATATTTGAAAAAAGATATTCAGTCTTGTCAACGATATCAGGCCAGGCTATACTGAAAAGGAGATTGGCAGTAGTATACTTGCCGGGGATTGCAATCCTCATTGATGGAAGTTCATCTACACTAATCCTGCGTTTACTTATCAATAATGGTCCATTTCTGTGTCCAAGTGCACTGCCTGCATCAAGAATAAGGTACTCTTGTGCAATATATGCATATGCGTGGTAACTGACCTTCGTTATATCAACATCAGAATTAAGTGCTTTCCGGTTCAGCTCTTCCACATCAGCGAGAAAATAATCAAACTCCAACCCTTCTGTATCAATTCTGCCATGCACCATTGCATCAAAGATGAATGTATCATTCGGACATGGTGAAAAACCTAAAGTTAATCTCATATTTTCACTGCAATGTTATCATTACTTCATAAAGCTTTTCTGACAGATTATCAAGTGCGAGAGCAATGTTCCAGTTTTTTTTATTCCGTACTTCAACCTTGTTTGAAATTGACCTCAGAGCCAGAAAAGGTATTTTTTCCCTGGAGCAAATATAGAAAAAAGTTGCACCTTCCATTGTCTCAATATCAGGATTAAATTTTTTCACCAGCTTTTCCCTTGAAGATTCAGTACCTGTAACAGTATTGACGGTAATTGCGCTTACTGGTTTTAAGATGCTCTTTATCTTATTGGTATACTTATTATCTGAATATAATTTACCCTCCCTGTAAGGGAATTCATTTGCGCTTATCAACCCGGCTTCAGCTAAAGTAAGAAATTCAGCACCATCTTCAATTCCGGCATCTGCAAAACAGTCTGTTACAGGCAGAACGACATCTCCAATAAATATGTCATCTCTATAACTGCCTGCAATCCCGAAATTTATCGCAATATCAGGTTTACTATTCATTGAAATCCATTGCTTCAAAGCCCAGGCTGTTGATATTGATCCTATACCTGCGACAAGCAGATCTATTTCATAGCTGTCAAAATGATAACCTCCCGGAGCAGATATCATTCCACTGATATTCTTCAACACCTCCGCTTCTGAACTGGTGGCTGTAACTAATAAAACTTTAACTGACATGGCAATATACGGGTACTTAAGGATGAAAGATTAGTAAATATATCGCTTTTATGAAATATAAAGATCAAAATAATTGGTTAATATTGCATCAGTAAATTACGGAAGTATGATATACCTGACGCGCCGGGAGAGGTTCTGTTCTGCCCACAGGATGTTCAGACAGGAATGGTCCGACGAGGAAAACCTGAGGGTGTTCGGTAAATGCTCAAATCCAAACTGGCATGGCCATAACTATATTTTATGGGTGACTATAAAGGGAGAACCTGCTGAAGACAGGGGTTTTATATTGAACATTAACATTCTGAAACAGATAATTCTTGAAAACGTAATAAATAAGATCGATCATAAAAACATAAATCTTGAGGTTGACTTTATGAAGGGAAGAATTGCAACGACTGAAAACCTGGCTGTTGCCATCTGGGATGAACTTAAAGCCTTTTATAGAGAAGGAAGGAGCCAGTCTCCACTGTGTTAAAATTGAAGAAACTGAAAATAATTCGATTGAATACTATGGCTGATAAAATTGAAAAAGTTAATGATGGATCGGGTACTGTTGGTGAAGGATATAACAAAATTGAAACATGGAATGCTGAAACCATTGAGGAAATGTCCACCATGTACCGCAGGATCCTTGAATTGATTGGTGAAGATCCAGAAAGGGAGGGCCTTTTGCGAACCCCGGTGAGGGTCGCTAAATCACTTCATTTTATGACCAGTGGATACAATCAGGATGCATGTGCAATAATAAACTCGGCAAAATTTAAAGAGGATTATAAGCAGATGGTTCTTGTAAAAGATATTGACTTCTATTCTATGTGTGAACATCATATGCTTCCCTTTTACGGTAGAGCCCATGTAGCATATATTCCCAATGGGTACATCACAGGTCTGAGTAAAATAGCAAGAGTAGTAGAGACATTCAGCAGAAGGTTGCAGGTTCAGGAAAGACTAACAGTTCAGATAAGAGATTGTCTTCAGAATTGTCTTAATCCTATGGGAGTTGCAGTGGTTATTGAAGCTCAGCACATGTGCATGCAAATAAGAGGTATTCAGAAACAAAATTCTGTAACAACAACATCAGCTTTTACAGGAATCTTTCTTGAAAAACTTAATACACGGGAAGAGTTTATTCATCTCATCGGCACTAAACTTCATTAAATCCATTCTCCGTTGATCACACAAAATTTCGCTGATCTGCGTTAATCTGCGCTATCTGCGGGAAAATATGACTATTAAATAAAAACTGGTGATTATGAAAGCATATGTATTTCCGGGGCAGGGAGCCCAATTTCCAGGAATGGGAAAAGATCTATATGAGAAATCAACCCATGCAAAAGAGTTGTTCGAAGATGCAAATTCAGTTCTCGGTTTCCGGATAACTGATCTGATGTTCGCCGGGACCGATGAAGATCTCAAACAAACCAGGGTTACTCAACCTGCTGTTTTTCTTCATTCCACAATTCTGGCAGCCGTTCTGGGTAATTCTTTCAAACCCGACATGGTTGCAGGTCATTCACTTGGTGAAATCTCAGCACTGGTTGCAAATAAGACCTTAACATTTGAAGACGGACTGGTTCTGGTTTCAAAAAGAGCCTCAGCAATGCAAAAAGCCTGTGAAAATACCCCTTCTACTATGGCTGCAATTCTTGGTCTGGATGATATAGTTGTCGAGGAAGTTTGTGCTTCTGTAAATGAAATTGTGGTTCAGCTAATTATAACAGCCCCGGACAAGTAGTAATTTCAGGTTCGAATGAGGGTATTGATAAAGCTATTGAAATGCTAAAAGAACGAGGAGCTAAACGAGCTCTTAAACTGGCTGTCGGAGGCGCCTTTCATTCACCACTTATGGAACCTGCAAGACTTGAACTCGAAAAAGCAATAAAAAATACTGTTTTCAGGAAACCGGTATGTCCTGTTTATCAGAATGTTAATGCTATGCCATCAAATGATCCGGAAATTATAAAATCAAACCTGGTATCGCAGTTGACTTCCCCGGTGCGATGGACTCAGACCATTCAAAATATGATCTCCGATGGTGCAACATCATTTGTTGAGGTTGGACCAGGATGTGTTTTATCGGGACTTATAAAAAAGATAAACAGAGATGCTGTTACAGAGAGCGCAGTAATCTGAGATATATCATTTTGCCATGGCACCTTTGCGCCGTTGTGCCCTTATTTGAACGTAAGGGTCACATTCTGAAGTACCGACTCATTTAACGACAGTGCAACCGGACAGGTTTTTACACAGTATTCCAGCATTTTTTTCTGTTTATCGTTATAGTCATTTCCCGTAAAGTCAAATTCTATTCTGATCTCACCAATTTTTCGAGGATTATCAGTCATTATTTTAGTGATCCGGCATGTACTTCCATCGATCGAAAATGAATGTTCCCTGGCTGCTATACCCATAATGGTTAAAATACAGCTCCCCAAAGCTGATGCAACCAGATCCGTAGGTGAGAAATTTTCACCTTTTCCTTTATTATCAACAGGTGCATCGGTAGTAATGACACTTCCAGATCTGATATGAACCATTTCTGTTCTCAGATCGCCGAGATATTTTGTTTTCGCAGTTTCCATAAAAATAATTATTTGTTTATAAGTCAATTAACCCCCTACCCGACCTTCCCCCAAGGGGGAAGGAGTAAAGTAAGTATTTCCCCCTTGGGGGAAATTAAAAGGGGGTTAAAAATAAAACATGCATTCCTTCTTCAAAAACTATTTTTTTTACATTGGTTTTAGAATTACACCTCTGTGTTTCTTTCCATTTATCATTATTTCGAGAGGATTTGCAAACCTGACGTGCCGGATAAAGCCATCTTCATAAACCTCATCAAGTTTATTCAGAAAATCAACATCATAAAAACCCTCGTTTATATAGGGATTAATTGTAAAATATCCTACTCTGAATGAAGTAAGGTTTTGAAAAAAATGTGTCCCCTGACTTGGATCTATCCTGTAGTTTTTCAATCCAGATTCGATAATGATCCTTGCAGCTGAAATTTGAGGCCATTTTACAGGTATTCCAAGCCAGGGATCGGTTGAGCCCCATCTCCCCGGGCCAATAAGAACATATCCTTTGCCCTGTTTTACAAAATCAGAGTTTATCTTTTCAATTTCAATTGCCACGTTTTTATTATTTGCAGCATTAAATGATTCAGGCTTAACATAGATAATATCGTATATCCCCTTAAAAAGTCCATTCCCCAATGCGGTATCAGAATATATGATGGTTTCTTCCGGTCTGATATGATCGAGGTTGATACTATGTGCTTCTTCCGTGTGAACAATTGGTCTGATCTGCAGAAAGTTGAAGATTTTAGGAGTGCCCGGCAAGGTTTCGAGATTAGCTGCAAATTCAATTTCTATAGGATTATTCATCTCCTGCTGGCCAATCTCCAGAAGGGTACTTAATATTTCAGCAAGAGGAAAGGTTTTGTGCTGCAGTATATTTGAAAATGTAATAACCCTTTTCCCCGGATGACCTGCTCCATCGCGAAGGACATTATTATTCCGGTCGTATGTTGAAGCAATGTACTTCAATGCAGTATCATTTTCAATATCCTTAATATCAATTTTAAGTATGTTTACTCCATCGTCGGTTGAAGGAATAAAGCTATTTATATTCAGATCGAGAGCACAAAACACTTTCTGAGTATCTCTCAGTGCCACATCGGGAGATGAGAGCTGAAGTATCTTTTTTGGGTATTTCGGAGAGAACCTTAGAGATAAACCACCTTCAACAATCAGTTTGCCCAGGCCAAATGCAATGTTCACAATACCATCTTCAGCTTTTTCTGATCCGATAGGATAATAATTTATCGACCGTGCTACTCCAGATAATGTCGGGTAATATATGCCACCATGTCTTTCCCCACATACCTCCTGAAGAATGATACCCATTTTCTCTTCATCAATAACATTCGCTGTTGCACTCATATATGCTTTACTCCCTTTGTAAAAAACGGAGGCATAAACCTCCTTGATGGCATCAGACAGCATTTTAACCATCAGCTTATTATCAGGCAGTCTGGGGATCATATATGTTGAATAGATCCCAGCAAACGGCTGATAGTGCGAATCCTCCAGTTTGCTTGAAGAACGCACCGCGATAGGATTATTTCTTGAGACTTCGAGGAAGGCATAAAAATCCTGGTAGATGTGTCCGGGAAGTTCAGCATTAATGAATCTGTTAAGAATTTCGTCGTCAGAATGTTCAGATAGTGCAATGGAATAGAGATTATTCTGATCCATGAACTCATCGAAAATGTCGGTACTCAATACTACTGTCCGTGGTATTGTAATAAGCACATCAGGAAATTTATTAAACAGCTTATTGTTTTTAATTATCATGTTTATAAAAGCCAAACCCCTGGCTTTTCCTCCGATAGATCCTTCACCGATGCGTGAAAAGATCTGGTATTCATCAAAGCTGCTCTTATCAAATTTCGCAATTACCCCTCTGCCCTTTCCAAGTCTGAAACTCGATATTGCGACGTACAGGAAACGTCTCATCTCATCCATTGTCTCAAAGTCCTCCTTCCTGATGTATTTGAACATTTGGGCAACAGGAAATAATGCCCTTGCATTCAGCCATTTAGAGAAATGATTACGGGAAGCATGATACTCAAGAGTATTATCAGGAATAGTCAGAAGTTTCTGCTGAAGGCTCTGGAGATCGGTGGCAATTGCAATTGGTTCCATGGTAACAGGATTCCTGAATACAAAAGGTCCGAAAGCAAGATTCTGAATAATAAAATTCCTCAATTCAAGAGACAAAGACTTGGAATATTTATTTATGAAACCTGCCCCAAGTTCCTCGGCAATTTTCTTATGTGTTGTACTGGATGATTGAATAAGGAATGGCACTTTGTCGTCATCAGCCATTACCACTTTGCACAACTCAATACCTGCTAAATCGTCGTTGACATTATCTCTTTTGTAACTTATATCAGATATAACTCCCAGAACATTATATTTATATTTTTTGTACAGATCCAGAGCATCGTTGAAATTATTTGCAAGAAGAATTTTCGGTCTGCCCCTCATTTTAAGCATTCTCTGATGTTCATTGAGAGCTTCACGCTGAAAATCAAGTGACTGCAAAAGGACGATCCTGTAAATATTCGGAAGGTAAGAAGATATATATCTAATAGAGTTTTCAACAAGTATAATTGCCTGAACACCTATATGTTCAATATCATATTCTGCATTCATTTTGTCCTCGATCAATTTGATTATTGCCAGGATCAGGGATGCATCCCCAAGCCAGCAAAAAACATAATCAATTGCACTCAGATCCTCTCCTTCAAGTCTCAGGGATACCTCCCTGGAAAAATAAGTGAGCACTACAATAGGGATATTTTCATATTTGGCTTTAATTCTTTTGGCAAGGGCGAACACATCAGTACCCTTTAAACTAAGCATTGATATTACAAGATCAATATTCCCATCCTGAAGAACTCTGAAAGCATCTTCGGCATTATCTGTCTGAACAAATGTAGGAGGATACCTCAGGTTAAGAGAAGCATATTCATTGAAAATCTGCTCATCAATTCTGCCATCCTCCTCCAACATGTAGTTATCATAATTACTGCATATTACAAGAACCCTGTGTATTCGCTTCTGCATGAGAAGGTTGAAAGAGGTATCCGTAAAGTCGTATTGCTGAAGATCCATTATTCCCTCAATAATGCTCATAGATTCATTTTTAATGATTAGTGGAGATTACAGCCATCCCTTTTTTACCATCCATTCGTATAAGCAGAGGTTTTTCAAACCTGATATGACGGAAGAATTTCCCCTTTTCTACAACTTTCTGTTTGTTCAGCTTTTCCCAAACTATAGTACCATCATGCGACCCATGGTTAATAGAAAAATAACCGACATTCATTGAGGTGACATTATGGAAAAAATGAGAGCCAAGCGATGCATCAACGTGGAAATCAGGTAAGCCGACTTCAACAATTACTTTAGCATTTGATATCTGCGGCCACATAACCGGTATTCCCAGGAATTTGTCTCTGGTTCCCCATCTTCCGGGACCAAGAAGGACATACCTCCGGTTTTGCGCGAGCATCTTTTCATTCATCTTATCAATTTCATTGGCCATCTCATTTGTAAGCATGTTGTTAAATTTCTCAGGTACGAAATAAATGAAATCTGTGATATCATCAATTACTCCATTACCCATACTTTTTTTAGTAAATAGTATTGTGTCTTCATTATTTATAGTATCAGGATCAATCGAATAACCAGCGCCACTTCCTACCAGTGGTTTAATCTGAAGAAGATAAAATGAAGCGTTCCCTTCCTTATCCTTTGTCAGATCCACAGCAAATTCAATCTCGACCGGAGTACCAAAAGCTTCGGTGACAACATCGAGAACGACCCTCAGAGTGGAAGCTAAAGGAATATAATCATATTTCAAAATATCGGCAAAATTTATTACCCTCGGACCATGCGCATCCAGCCCGGGTATAATTGTATCATTATCCATATTTAAAACTGAGGCAGAATGTTGAATTGTTCCATGCTTTTCTGCCTCAATTATATCCAATGTAACAAGCCCTGCATTTTCTCCCTCCAGAAGATTAAGTTCTTTTTTTGCCATATCCACAGCATAGAAAATAACCTGCGAATTTTTGTAAAGATCTTTATGTGAAATGATATCGAGCGAGGGATAGCCTGGTGAGAATCTGAATGCTCTCTCTCCCTCAACAACATAGTGACCAAGTCCGACTGCCAGAACAGCAAAACCATCCTGTGGTGTCATATGTGCAACAGGATAAAAATTAAATGATTGGGCAGTACCACTTATGTGCGGATAAAAAGCATTTTCAAATCTGTTACCTACGACTTCCTGAATTACAACAGCCATCTTCTCGAGCTCAACTTTGTAATTAATGGCTTCGAAATAGGTTCGTGCATTTTTTGAATATATAGATGAAAATACCAGTTTGATAGCTTCCGAGAGCTGTTTTAGCCGCATTTCGGGTTCATAGTGATTATTAGGGAGAAGATATGTTCCGAAAATGCCTGAGAATGGCTGGCTCATGGAATCTTCGAACAAGCTTGAGGATCTTACAGCTAAAGGCTTGTCTATCAGCCTTATGAATATTCTGAGTTCTTTTTCGAGGGTATAACTAAGGCTTCCCTCAAGAAATAATTTCTGAAGTTTATTGAAGTCTTTCTCCGTTTTCACCTTGTCCCACAGATGGTTTCGCTCCATGAACATATCAAATTCATCTGTACCAATAATTGCGGTTACAGGCGTTTTGATATTAATTCCTGATAAAAGACGGCCTAGTTCAAAACTGTATATCAGGGTATTTACAAATGCCAGACCACGACCCTTCCCCCCAAGCGATCCACCTGCAAAACTTACTACGTTGGTCTCGTCAATTACTGCGGATTCTTCAAAATTCACCACCTTGCCCCTGTTCATTTCCATACGTCGCTTGCGTATGATATCAATCAGAAATTCACGGAGTTCTTTCAGACTGTTGAAATCGGATATACCAATCGGGTTTATCTTTTTGGCAATCATCACTTCACCCCTTGCCATCAGCCAGAGAGAGAAATGATTTTTCATTGCATGATATGCAAGCGAGTCTTCCGGTATAGTCTGCAGATAAGCTTCAAACTCTTTCATTGACTTCGCAACAGCTATCTGGCGTCCTTTTGTATCTCTGTATACAAAGTGTCCAAAACCAAGGTAATAATTTATAAACGACTTAAGGTCCTGAAGGAGGCTCTCGGAGTTCTTATTAATAAAATTTGATTTCAGTATGAAAGCATATCTGGCATTTTCAGGATCTGATGACTGTAATACAGTAGGCAGATTCGGAAGATCTTCTTTAATATGCTTAATGAGTTCGAATCCTGCAGTATCATTCAAAACTCCGTTCCTGGGAAAACGCATATCAGAAATAACGCATAAGAGACTATCCTTGTATTTATTATAAATAGAAATAGAATCTTCGTAGTCTGATGCGAGAAGGATTTTAGGTCGTGCTCTCAGTTTCAGTACTTTATACAACTCATCGACAGAGACATCCTCAATCAGGTTTTTAGTCTGCTCCATCACGAGGGTATAGAGTATTGGCAGATAACTGGAATAATACTCGGCAGAATCCTCAACGATAAGAATTACTCTGGTAAGTCCCTTTTTTGTATCATTGTCTACATTAACTTTGTCTTCGAGGAGCTTAACCATTGCGAAAAAAACTTTCGATTCGCCTGTCCACACAAAGTAGTTGTCAAAAGGCACACCCAGATATTTTTGCTTTTTTACATAAGTCACATCGCCAGGGTTACTAAGAAGAAGGAAAGTAGGAATATAGGAGTATCTTTCTTTGATTTTTCTACAGAGAATCATCGGGGTTTCTTTGTCAACGCCGATCATAAAAATGATCATATCATAATGCCTGGCTTTTAGCCTGGCAAAAGCTTCATCTTCTCCGGAGACTCCTGTTACCCTTGGAATTGAAGTAAGGCTCATCTGGTAATACTCCCCAAGCATATGGTCTGAAAACCGGCCTTCTCCTTCAATGGAATAAGCATCATATAAATTAGCGACCAGTAATATTTCTTTAACTTTGAAAGGCATAAGATCGTGAAATACATCTCTCTCGGCATTATGCCTGTCCAAAAACCTCTGGAGCAACTTACTGCTGGATACCTCTTTAATATCTTCTTCCTCTTTTTGTGGAAGCTGTGAAAAACGGATAAGGTCTCTTGCCTTATTACTATTGATATAGCCGGTCAATAAGCTTCCGATATTCTGTATAAGATCCCTTTCCTCCTTTAGAAAAGGACCTTCATCTTCTGTATTGAACTCGGTAGTATAATAGATCTCAATTGTGCCAATCTGACCATCGATAGTAACAAACTCCTGGATCATCTTCCAGTTTGTTTCGTGGAACGCAAGAGTCTCATACTCCTTTCCAATAAATGTGATACGCGCTACAGTGTATTCTGGATATTGCCATGCTGCAGGTAACAGAAGTACGATTTGCTGAAGTGATTCTTCAATGGGTTTACCCTCTTTGAGTATGGCAGTTGTACGGTTGATACAAGCCAGCTCCTTTAACCGTTCACGTTGATCATGAAGTAAGCGGCTATATTCAGGAGTATTATGTATCAGTTCATCCATTGGCAGAATCTCTGGGTGTCAGATAAGTCTACCCGACACTCCATGTTGAACCGCTCATAAGCAGGTCATCCATGCATTTTATTTTTGCTGTTTTCTGTATTTCCTCTATTTGTTCCTGAACTGAAACTTCATAAGTAGGACCTTCGACTGATCGGATAACACCCAGAGCTACAGGATATTCAGGATATTTCATATTAGCAAGCATATACTGGATTCCAGGATTTGGTTCCAAAGCATCATGGACAAGAATGTTCTTTTCTGTTATGCCATTCTCTCCGAGCTTTACTACCTTCAGCTTCCTGCATCCTTCCAGTATCAATCCAAGGTTATTATTCTGTCCGAAAATCATCGGCTGGCCGTGTTTGAGAACCAGGGTTCTGTCGTCTCTCACCTCTTTTTCGGCTATTGGGTTATGGATACCGTCGTTAAAAATAACACAATTCTGAAGCACTTCTATAACTGATGTCCCTTTATGTTTTGCGGCTTCTATATAGATCTGCGTAGAGAGCGATATATTTGTGTCGATAGTACGGGCAAAGAATTTGCCTTTTGCCCCTATTACAAGCTCTCCAACTGAAAAGGGTTCTTCAACAGTTCCAAATGGAGATGTCTTTGTTACAATTCCTTTCGTGGAAGTAGGAGAATACTGTCCTTTTGTGAGTCCGTATATTTCATTATTAAACAATATTAAATTAATATCGATATTTCTCCTTACAGCATGAATAAAATGGTTTCCTCCTATTGCCAGTGCATCGCCATCACCGGTAATCTGCCAGACTGACAAATCAGGATTAGCGGTTTTTACACCCGATGCTATTGCAGATGCACGTCCGTGGATACTGTGAAATCCATAAGTATCCATATAATACGGAAACCTTGATGAACATCCTATTCCTGAAATAAATGCAATTTTCTCTTTATCGATCCCCAGCTCTGCAAGGGCTTTTTGAACTGAACTCAATACTGCATGGTCACCACAACCCGGGCACCATCTTACTTCCTGATCGCTTTTGAAATCTTTCGGACTTAATTTAGTTACCAATGTATCAGCCATTTTAATTTTCCTCCAGCATTTTAATGCATTTTTCCTTTATGTCCTTTATTGTAAAGGGCAGACCCTGAATTTTATTAAGTTGTTCGTACGTAAACTCCTGATGTTTGGTCCGAAGATAATCGGCAAATTGCCCCATATTTAACTCGCAAACCACGATCTTTTTAAATCGCCTGAACACATCTTTTACATTTTTCGGCAACGGATTGATATAATTGAAGTTAACCAGGCTCACTTTATAACCTTCGGCCTGCAACTCGCGTACTGCAGTAACCAGATATCCGTATGATCCTCCCCAGCCAACTACAAGTATATTTCCCGATTCAGCTCCAATTACTTCCAGATCGGGAATTTCATTTGCAACCCTCTCGACCTTCTGCGCCCTTATCTTAACCATATGTTCGTGATTTTCAGGAACATAAGACACTGTACCTTTTATGGTTTTCTCAAGGCCTCCAATCCGGTGCTCCAACCCGGGTATCCCTGGTACCGCCCACGATCTTGCGAGTTTTTCGTCATCCCGCTTATAGGGTAAGAACGGAATTTCGGTCCGGTTTGCAAATGGTGGTGTGATTTTTGGAAGCTCTTTCATTTTGGGTATTTTCCATGGCTCAGTGCCATTGGCAAGATAACTGTCAGAAAGAAGCAATACCGGGGTCATATGTTCCAATGCGATTCTTGCTGCTTCAAAAGCAAAATGAAAACAATCGGATGGAGTACTTGCGGCGATAACAACAACCGGGCTTTCACCATTCCGGCCATAAAGAGCCTGCATAAGATCTGACTGTTCCGTTTTTGTTGGAAGACCGGTAGACGGACCTGCTCTTTGCACGTCAACGATTACGACAGGAAGTTCAGCCATAACTGCCAACCCTATAGCTTCGGACTTAAGGGCGAGTCCGGGACCGGATGTTGATGTAACAGCAAGGTTGCCTGCAAAGCTGGCACCAAGCGCTGTACAGATTCCGGCGATCTCATCCTCAGCCTGGAAACTCTTAACGCCCAGGTCTTTGCGTGCTGCAAGTTCCTCGAGTATTCCGGTTGCCGGTGTGATAGGATATGAACCAATAAACAGTTTCAGACCTGCTTTCTCGGCAGCTGCAATAAAGCCCCATGCTATCGCTGAATTCCCGTTAATATTACGATAAGTGCCTTTAGCTATATGTGCAGGCAGAATTTTATAGGTGGCTGTAAGAGCTTCAATAGTTTCGGCATAGTAATAACCTGCACGCAACGCAACTTTATTTGCCTCAGCCACACCTGGCTTATTTCTGAACTTTTTTTCAAAATATTCTTCAGTATACTTTAGTTTACGATCGAATAGCCAGTAAACCATTCCAAGTGCAAACATGTTCTTGGTTCTCAAAACAGATTTTGGATCAAGTCCGAAGTCTTTAAGAGCTTCTTTTACCATAGAAGAAATTGGGGCAGCTATAATATTATAGTTCTCAAGCTTTTCTTCACTTATCGGATCTTTTACATAACCGGCTTTTTCAATGTTTTTTTCGGTAAAATTACCCTCATCATATATAATAGTTCCACCCGGTTTAACCCATTTGGCATTTGCTTTTATGGCTGCAGGATTCATCGCAACGAGAACATCAGAAAAATCACCAGGCGTGTTTATTTCTGAATGACCCAGATGAACCTGAAATCCTGATACACCTCCAACGGTACCCTGAGGAGCACGAATTTCCGCAGGATAGTCAGGGAAAGTTGATAAATCGTTACCGAACAGAGCGGCTGTATCTGAGAACAGTGTGCCGGTAAGCTGCATTCCATCGCCAGAATCTCCCGAAAAACGAATTACCACTTCTTCTCTTTCAATAACCTCTGGTTTTTTACCCATGATCCTTTTATTAAAATATTATGCTAATTGAGATAACTAACTGCTTCTTTTGCACAAAATTAACTTTTAAAAGATTGAAAATGGTATAAAAAAAGATTTTTGAGTATGATATTGATCATATTTTTTATTTCCCTTTGAATCACCGTTTTATTCTGGCTTTTGGCCCCCCAGCCCCCCTAAAGGGGGGTTAAATTTCTTTGTTTTACTAAAAATCTTTCTTTTATTCGTGTATTAGCCCCCCTTTAGGGGGGTTGGGGGGCAAATCCGGGGGGTAAGGGGGTAAAACTAAAGGGTAGTGATCGTATTTCTCAGCTCCAGATATCAGCTTTTTTCAGGTTTATTTCTCCCTCAAAAAACATCCTGGCAATCTTTTCAAAGTAGGTCGTATAGTCGGAAATAAAAAACTGGTCGTTCACAATTCCTGAATCATTTAAAAGACTGTTTTTCTCAAGAACATCTCTGAGGATCATTGAAACAATCCTGGCAGAATCCACAACCTCAACATTGAAATTAAATATTTTACTAATCTGGTTCTTAATAATCGGGTAGTGGGTACATCCAAGTATTAATGCCTGAATTCCTGCAAGAGATTCATTTGAAAGGTAGGTACGAATAATTGCATTACTGATATCATCAAAAATAAACCCCTCTTCAATCATCGGTACCAGCAATGGAGTAGCCATTGAGATAACAGTTGTACCGGGCGATTTTTTAAGAATTTTTTTCTCATAAGTTCCGGAGCTTATTGTCCTTTTTGTACCGATCACCCCTATTTTATTGAAATTCCTTGTAGACAAATAGTCAACAACCGGATCAATAACATCTATAAGTATGGTCTTCCCCTCGAATTCTTTCTTGAGTGAATCGAAGGCTGAAGCAGAAGCAGAGTTACAGGCAACAAGAACAACTTTTGAATTATGTTCCAGCAGGAATTCTGTAATCTTCTGAGAATAGTATCTTATAGATTCCGCTGATTTATCACCATAGGGCAGATGAGCAGTATCGCCGAAATAGATGAGACTCTCAGCAGGCAGGATCTGTTTAATTGCATGAGCTACGGTAAGTCCTCCGACACCTGAATCAAAAATACCGATCGGTTGTTTCTTTCACTTTAGCTGTTATATTAAAAAAATGACCAAGTCTGCCAGCAGGCTGATGGTCATAAACAATAAGAGAAAAGGCTGCCCTTTGAGCAGCCGATTATAAGCTATATGAATTATTTTAATCCCATCTTTGTTTTAACAAGCGACAGAACATTTGTACTTTTTGCTTCATCAAAATAGAGAAGTGCACCTTTTGCAACATCGAAAACATACAGAAATCCGTTTTCTTTTCCCACATCTTTTATAGCTTTGTCAACTTTTACATATATCGGTTGGAAAACCTCTGTCTGTTTATTCTGTAATTGCTGTTGGGCATTGGTTTGAAAATCCTGTATTCTTTTCTGCATATCTATCAGCTCCTGCTCTTTTGTCTGTTTTACGATATCACTGAGGTTTTTGCTCTCTTTCTGATATGAATCATTTTTGGTATTGAATTCCACTGACATTAAGTCAAGGGCATTAAGAAGTTCCTTACGGAATTTCTCGAGTTTTACAGTGGCTGAATCATATTCCGGCATTGACTGAATGAGTTCATCACTATTAATATGCCCAAACTTAAAATTCTGAGCCATTGCACTCTGTCCGGCAAAAGCAACGACAAATATCAACACCGCTATACCTATAGATCTTTTCATTTTAAATAAATTTGTTTAACAATTTATGCAAAAGTAATTAATTAATTTTTATAACCTAATTTTTGAAGAACCTGATCACTAATATCAAATTTGGGGTTTGCAAACAGGATGTTTCCACCTGCTGCAGTATCAAATATGACTGCATAACTTCCATCGACAGCGATCTCTTTTATTGCTTTTAATATCTCATCCTGGATAGGTTTTACCAATTCCTCCCTCTTTTTGAAAAGGTCGCCTTCAACTCCAAAATATTTGTTCTGGAGATCTTTCATCTCTTTTTCTTTTGCAATTATTGCCTCTTCCCTCTTGGTCTTCATATCCTGAGCAAGAAGAACTGACTCATTCTGATATGATTTATACATCTGTTCAACAACTGCATACCCGTCAGCAACTTCTTTTTCCCATTGTTTGGAAAGTTTGTCGAGCTGATCCTGGGCAGTAGTAAATGCAGGAATGTTTTTCCTGATATATTCAGAATCGACAAAAGCATATTTCTGAGCTAAAGCCACAGCAGAAGTCAGAAAAATTAATCCGATTAATACACCTATTTTCTTCATAATTATTAATATTAATTACTAAGTTAAAACTCCTGGCCTATTGTAAACTGGAATTGTGAATGATTGGCACCCGGGAATATTGATGGTTCCGGAACAGGGTCGAAACCATAGCCCCAGTCCACACCAAGTAATCCAAACATCGGAAGATTGGCTCTTATACCAATACCAGCCGCGCGGTTCATTTTGAATGGATTATATTCTTTAAGCTGATACCATGCTCGTCCGGCTTCAAGAAATGCAAGCCCGTAGATTGTGGCCTGAGGGTTAAGAGAGACCGGATACCTGAGCTCCAGAGTGATCTTTGAATATACGTTACCTGCAGGTACAAAAGTAGATTTGGCCGGATCGCGTGGTGTTAGTGATCCTACGCCACCGCTACCGCCTCCATAACCTCTTAGTTTTATCATTTCACGACCATAAAAGCTGTAACCTGTCATACCGTCGCCTCCAACTGAAAAGTTCTCAAATGGAGAAGGTCCTATCTTATTGTTATAGAAGCCGAGATACCCGAAAGCAAAACGGGTATTAAGAATCAGTTTATTATTCTTAGTCAGTGGATAGTAATAATCTGCTTTGAAGGTCCATTTATGAAATTCAATCCATTTATATTTCACCTGATCAGTTACATTCGTCATATTCCTGCCGCTTAAGAGCGACCAGGGAGGAGTTGCCTGAAGTGAAAGAGTAAATGAAGATCCGCCCTGGGGATATACCAGGTTAGGCCCTGTTGAAAACCTTGTCAGTTTTGTAGTAAAGCTTAAAAGGTTGGAAGTACCTGTTGCAAAGAGAAAATTGTATTGAGTTTCGTTTGTCAGATTGTACCTCTGATAATTTAATTCACCATAAAGTGCAAAGTAGTCATCGGGCCACGAGAGCCTTTTTCCTAAACCGATCGATGCTCCATCTATTACCATAGATTCCGATCCATCTTCCCCTAACTTCTTACCATTTGTCAGAATTGATCTGTAGAGCGAAATGGAGAATGAATTAGGGTTCTTGCCTCCGAGCCAGGGTTCAACAAATGAAATATTATAGGATGAATATACCCGCCCATTTGACTGAGCTCTGACACTTAATGACTGACCATCGCCTGAAGGATAAGGTTTCCACTCCTTTAACTTGAAAAAATTACGCATCGCAAAGTTATTAAACCGGACTCCTATAGTTCCTACCAGCATACCTGCTCCCCATCCTCCGGAAATCTCGAACTGGTCATTTGCTTTTTCTTCAAGTTTATAGAGAAGATCAACTGTACCATTTGTTACATCAGGAAGCGGTGTGGGATTAATCTTTTCAGGGTCAAAATGACCCAGAACACCCAGCTGGCGTATAGATCTCATTATCTTAGTCTTGCTGAATAAATCACCGGGCAAAGTGTATAATTCACGCCGGGCAACATGTTCATTTGTTCTCTGATTCCCTGTAATAAGAACATTATTCAGGTAGGCCTGATCTCCTTCAAAAATTCTTACTTCAAGGTCTATGGAGTCATGATCAATTTTTGCTTCAACAGGTGTCAGTCGTGAAAAGAGGTATCCATTATCCTGATACAGATTACTCACTGCGTCCTCTGCACCAGCAGCTCCATTTAATCTGTCCTCGATAAGTGACTGATTATAGACCGAGCCCTTCTTGATATTAAATGCCTTCTTAAGATCTTCCTTTTTATAAACACTGTTCCCTACAAATTCCACATTTCTTAGAAAATATTGTTGGCCTTCATCAATTCTTATCTTTAAACCAATTCTTTTATCTGAAACCTTATATATTGAGTCAGAAAGAATTGTAAAATCTTTGAATCCATTATCATTATAAAATGTAGTAAGTTTCTGTTTATCCTCAATAAATTTTTCATTAATAAATTTTGAAGCCTTGAAAAAATTAAGATTTTTCTTCTTGGTCCCTTTCAACTGTCTCCTGAGCTTGGAGGATGTGAAAAACTCATTCCCGACAAAAGTAATATCAGCGATCTTTACTTTTTCCTTTTTGTCCACATTAATTGTAAGGATAACGTTATTTGGCTGGTCAGGATCGTCTTTCTGAATAAAAGTGACCTGTGTATTCAGGAAACCTTTCTCAATGAAATGGTCTTTAATGATTTTTTCCGCAGTATTAAGTAAGTATGCAGTCACCTGTGATCCGATAGGAAGATTTATCTTCTTATCCAGATCAGCTCTCTCAGTGGTTTTGATACCATTAAGTTTGATGGAAGAGATCCTTGGCCGTTCCTGAAGGTTTATATCAAGATAAACAGTATCTGAAAGAACTTTTGTAATAGAGATCCTTACGTCGGAAAACAGACCTTGCTGCCATAGTTTCCGTACAGCATTTGTAACTGCATCCCCTGGTATTGCTACCTCCTGCCCGACTCTCAGTCCGGAAATGCTGATAAGAGCATTTGTATCAAGAAATCTGATACCTGTTACTGACACACCTCCGATAATATAATCGTCAACAGTCATATAATCAGCAATTTTCTGCTTCTCCTGAGCAAAAAGTGAAAGGCTCAAAAGAGCCATTATCAATGCTATAAAAGTCCTTCTAATCTGCTTAATCACCATTCTTTCTTTGTTTTTCCGATACTTGTTCACTCGTTTTTCCAAATCTTCTTTCTCTCTTCTGGAAGTCTATTATAGCTTTGTAAAAATCATCCTTACCAAAATCAGGCCAAAGTGTTTCGGTAAAGTAAAATTCAGCATAAGCGACCTGCCATAAAAGGAAATTGCTTATTCTCAACTCACCACTGGTTCTGATCATCAATTCGGGATCAGGGATTCCGGAAGTAGTAAGATATTTTTCAAAATCATCTTCAGTAACTGAATCGGGATTAATTGTTCCTTTTTTCACCTCAGCTGACAATCTTCTGGCAGCCATGGTGATCTCCCAACGTGAACTATAACTCAGCGCAATAATCAGATTCAGACCGGTACTGGCAGAAGTCAGTTTTATTGTTTCAAGAAGTCTTTCCCTTACATTATCGGCCAGTCTGTCCATATCGCCAATTGCCCTGAGGCTTATATTATTCTTTAATAATGTATCTGTCTCGTTACTAAGTGATTGAACCATTATACCCATCAAAGCAGATACTTCTTCGTCGGGTCTTCCCCAATTTTCGGTTGAAAAAGCATAAAGAGTAAGAAACCCGATTTTCAGTTCTGCAGCAGCTTCTATTACTGCTCTTACAGCCTCTACACCCTGCTGATGACCAAATATTCTATCAAGGCCCCTTTGTCGTGCCCATCTTCCGTTTCCATCCATAATTACTGCCACATGTGAAGGCAATCTATTGCTATCTATCTGTTCTATAAACTGCATAAATTAGCGTTTTCTTTTAGAATTCTTCTCGCCATAAGCAGGACAGCCGGCTAATTTATTATAGATTTTCCACGTGAATGCTATACCAGTGAATGTATACCAGTCATTATTATGGATCCAGCTAAAATCAGACGGGGCAACCAAATCTTTAACGCCGTCAAAGTTATCATAAAAAGTTTTACGAAAACCATATTCTGCTTCCAATCCCAAATTTTTATAGATATTTACTTTAAACCCGAACGAAAATGGAATAACCGGTACATATGTAAATGTGACAGTATTGATAAAGGCAATCCCTGCACCGGCAGCAAAATAGGGAGTAAAATTCCATCGTTTCCCCTGAGTTGAATACGGCAGGAAATTGAATTCATACTGGAGAGCCCATTCTCCTACTGTACCCGAAAATGATGCTGCTCTGGCCTGCTGAAAACTATTATGAAAATCAAGGTCGTTTGCCCTCAATCCGCCTATGAACAGACTTGTTCTTAAAGCCTGCCGTGGATGAAGGTTATATCTGTAGAAGAATCCGCCAGCCGGAAGGGGTGAATATAACATTCTGCCAGGATTTATATCGCCAATATAAGATGAGACTCCTGCAAAAAATCCAAAATCAGAGTTCCGCTGCCCGGATAAGGATAGTGAAAGGAATAAAAACAACAAAATCCAATTTATTTTTTTCATTAAGACTTATCCAGCTCTTTATCTCCTGAAGGAGGGCCACCCATTAGCTCCGGTCTTCAGCTTATACGTAATAGTGAAATTCAAAAAATAATAAACGTCATTTGAGCGTGAATATTGTATATTGGAATAACCATCGAGGTAATCAGAAAATGAATATCTGCCGGTTACTTCAACTCCGAAATTAAAGTTTGGGGAGTAAATGAGAGTGCTCCCAATACCTACAGGGATAACTACGGTAAATCCGCCGGTCTTCATTCCATAATTTTCAAGTCTGGTATTTCCCTTTACTGAATAACTTAGTCCTCCTATTCCAGTAAAGACATAAAAGTCGAGCGATTTAATAAACCCGATAAAACCTGTTTTCCTGTCTTTCGTAAACAAATAACTGTCTTCAGCCCGATTCTTAATAAAATAGTATTCCCCGATAAATGCAGGTTCGATTATTAGAGTTGAAGCTTCAAATCCCCTTCCTTCATTTGACCCTCTCACATCTGTCGCGTGCAGAAATCCTGAAGTAAGGCTAAACCTGAGGTTAATATCCTGATTAAATCGGTATTTGATATTGGCATTGAAATTAAATCTGGTTTGTAATAAAGTTATGTCTCTTAACCCGAGAATATTCTTAGTCTGTGAATATCCTCCAACATCACCAAAAAAGAATGAAGGTCCCAATCCTGCAGTAGCCTCCCATCTTCTCAACTTCCAGATCTGAGCTTCTGTTAATGAGATAATGAAACAAAACAGAAAGATTGTCAAGAAGAACCGTTTCATAAGAATTTCACTTTTATTATACGCAAATATATAATAATCAAATGTAAATATAATAAAATTAACTTCATCTGATCCTATTTCACACCTCCGCTGCAAGTTGAATTCAATCTGAATAATTGCCTCAATTTCTCCGGTCAGCGCCCCACATTAGCTTATTTCTGAGTGTACTATAAAAATCCCTTCCGTGTAACATCACTGTCATTATTTTTACCGGAGCTCTCACGATATGGATCTCCTCACTGAACGGCAGTCTTTTTGACCTGAAATCGCAAGTCGCCAGATACCCGCTGCTCCTGCCTTCGATTACCATCCTTATCTTTCCTTCTCCCGGCAGAACGATAGGCCTGATTGTGAGATTATGCGGAGATATGGGGGAAATTATGATGCTCTCATCCTCGGGCGATAATATAGGTCCCCCAACGCTGAGGTTATAAGCAGTTGAACCTGTAGCAGTAGATACAATTAATCCATCGGCCCAATAGGTGTTTAAATGGGTTTCATTTACAAATACATTGATGTTGATCATACTAAGATCCGCTTTCTGAATCGTAATCTCATTCAGAGCCGATGAAGAACTGTCTTCAAATAAATCAGATGGTTGCGATATCTCAAGAAGACATCTTTCAATTATATCATATTCCTTCTTACATAACATATCGAGCGAGTGTCCGATTTCGTCTGTAGAAATATTTGCCAGAAAACCCATTCGTCCGGTATTGACTCCCGCAATAGGGATACCCAGGTTTTTAACTCTTAGTACAGTCTCAAGAAACGTACCGTCTCCGCCAACGCTCAGTACCAGATCTGGTAATTCCGAACTGTATGAATATTCATTGGGCTTGTCAATTAGTTCCCAGCCGGGACTAACAGACTGATTTATTGACTTCTGAAATATCTGTGTCTTAATTCCTCTCAGCCCAAACTCCTTAACAAGCCGATCTACCCCGTCTCTTGTTTTTGAGTTATCCTTGAAATAGATTGCTACTCTTTCCAGCATTTTTCAGATATTTAAATATTTCATCAGAAGGTCGAATCTTTCAGAATAGAAACTGTCGATAGAATCATTATTTGTAACCCAGGTCTTAACCTCATAATTATAACGTTCAAATGTTTTTAATACCGACACCAGATCACCTGTGTTCACTTTGAGTGTTACCTCCAGCTTAGTTGACTCCGGCGGCGAGGTTATATACATACTCAGAACTTTTACATTATTACTCTCAACAATCTGTGCGATCTGAGAAAGTGAGTAATCCCTTTCAATAAGTTCAAGAACAATTATCCCACCAGGCTGATCCATCGATGACATACCTGCTAAATGCCGTATCAGGTCGCTGGTGGTAATGACCCCCATGAAATGGCTTTTACTATCCAGAACGGGAATAACCGACAGTTTTAACCGGGAAGCCAGACCAATAACTTCAAAAATATGCTGCTCCGCATCAACAAAGGGCTTGAACAATTTAAGAGTGTGATTTCCAATCGGTTCTTCAGGCTGATTCATGTCATATATATCAGCATCTGAGATAAGGCCAAGAAAATCCTGGTTATTTACAATTGGCAGGTGCGATACCCTGAATATCTCCATCCAGTTTAACGCAGTCTGCCCCAAATCGGAAGTCTTGAGGGAAGGTATAATTTCGGATATTAAGTCTTTGGCGAACATGTGATCTTTTATTTTCAACTAAAATAGTAAAAAAAAAACCAGTTATTGTAATTTTGCACCACAATTAGAATACGGATAAAACTTACATTTATTATAATGACAAAGTTAAGCGTAAATATCAACAAGATTGCAACTCTTAGAAATGCCCGGGGAGGAAACGTTCCAAATGTATTAACAGCAGCAGTTAATTGCCAGCTTTTTGGAGCCGATGGCATTACAGTTCACCCGCGACCAGATGAAAGACATATCAGATATAGCGATGTGCTGGAAATCAGACCACTCATTACTACCGAATTTAATATTGAAGGTTATCCATCTGACGAATTTATCTCGTTAGTACTTTCGGTTAAACCCGATCAGGTAACACTTGTACCTGACCCTCATGATGCAATTACTTCAAATGCCGGATGGGATACTCTGAAATACAGAGTCTTTCTTACTGATATTGTTTCCGAATTCAGAAAAGTAAGTATCCGCACTTCGTTATTTGTTGATACCAGTACCGTTAATATTGAAAATGCCGCACGGACAGCGACTGACAGGGTTGAGCTATATACTGAACCATATGCCTCAGCTTTTAATAATAATGCTGTCAGTGCTGTTGAACCGTTTATTAAAGCAGCGCAGATAGCAAAAAATGCGGGATTAGGTTTAAATGCGGGTCATGATCTCAACCTGGATAACCTTAGATATTTTCATCAGAATATACCATGGATCGAGGAAGTCTCAATAGGACATGCCCTCATCTCCGATGCTCTTTATCTGGGACTTGAAAATGCAATTCAGATCTACAAGCGCCAATTAATCTGACTACGTGACTGATGAAACTCTTCTTTAGGAAATATGGAAATGGTCCTCCTCTTATAATTCTTCATGGGCTGTTTGGATCATCCGACAACTGGATAACAATCGCAAAAAGTCTGAGCGATAGTTTCACAGTCTACCTGCCAGATCAAAGAAATCATGGCAGGTCTCCCCATAACACGATAAATGACTATGATTCGATGAGAGATGATCTTCTGGAGCTGGCTATCGATTTGAAGTTTAAGAAGTTCTTCCTTGCAGGACATAGCATGGGTGGAAAAACAGCAATTTCTTTTGCACTTAAATGGCCCGAAATGCTTGAAGGATTACTGATAGCGGATATCTCACCTTTTACGAATGAATCATCAGGCAATAAATCATATTCTCAAAACTCCATTATCCTGAATTCAATTCTCTCGATTGACTTAAAGAAAATCTCAAATAGAAATGAAGCCGACAGACTCTTATCAGAAAAGATCCCTCTGGAAAAAGAAAGAGGCCTGATTCTTAAGAATCTCCAAAGGACTACCGACAATACCTTTATGTGGAAATTGAATGCGCAATCATTACTAAAGAACCTCGACAAAATATTCGAAGGAATAGAACGTCAGACTGATTTCAACCGGCAGATTTCGGGATTTCCTGTTATCTTTCTAAAGGGAAGTGATTCCGATTATATTGCGGTTCGTGACTATAAAGATATCAGAAATGTTTTTCCGGCAGCTGATATCATTGAAATTGCCGGGGCAGGTCACTGGATCCAGGTTGATAAACCTGATGAAGTTATAAAGTATATTAAAAGGCTATTATTATAAATATAAGTTATCTGGAATGCCTGCTCTGTGTAACTCTGTGATTCTCTGTGCTCCTCTGTGTAACAAAAACCAGGAACTTACACTGAGTTCCACTGAGAATCGCAGAGAGCCACAGAGGAAATCACTGAAATGTAACAGATTCGATGTTATCCTCATCTATCCCTGGCAGGTTCATAAAGCGTAAGAGGACCCTGCCAATTGCCAGTACGTCCTTTTCGCAATAACGTACAATCCTTTCAATATCGTTTTCCGTATAATATATTCCTGCAACCATACTGCCATCAATATCATCCTTTGGTGTAGGAATACCAAGTATGGAGGTAAGAAGATCAAGAGATGCATAGTTTTTATAATCTCCGAACTTCCACAAGTCCATAGTATCCAGTAGTTTGACCTCCCACGGCTTCTTCCCGGCATTATTGAGGATTTCGGGGATAACGAGCCTGTTTATGATCATCCTCCTGGCTATATAGGGAAAGTCAAATTCTTTCCCGTTATGAGCGCAGAGTATGGCTTCTTTATTGCTCCCTGAGAATTTTGAGAGCATCGAAGAAAACTCTGAGAGTAATGATTCTTCATCTTTACCATAGAATGACTTCAGCCTGAACCTGAATGGATTCTTTTCCCTTATCAGTCCTACTGAAATACAGATAATTTTACCGAATTCGGAATAAATGCCAGCTCTTTCATAAACATCTGTAGCTGTCTGGTCGGTTGACCTGAACTGTCGTGATTTTTTATCCCACAGGATCTGCATGACCGGATTCAGAAGTTCATAGGATGATGATTCCGGTACAGTTTCAATATCAAGGAACATTACATCTTCCACTCTTATATTATCAAGCATATTCTTAAGATTTGGTTTTTAACAGATGCTTTTCAATTATTGAAATCAAAACTTCAATTCCAACCTGGTTCTCTCCTCCCCTTGGAATAATGATATCTGCATACCGTTTTGAAGGTTCAATAAATTGAAGATGAGACGGTTTTACAGTATCATGATATCTTTCAAGCACCTTAAGTACTGAACGGCCGCGCTCTATAATATCCCTGTTTATAACGCGTCCGAGCCTGTCGTCAGCATCTGCATCTACATATACCTTAATATCCAGTATATTACGCAATCCGGGATCAGTAAGAATAAGTATCCCTTCCACGAGTACAACACGTGCAGGTTTTATTGTAATTGTTTCTTTAGCTCTCAGGCAGGTCAGGTAAGAATATATTGGCATCTCTACCGGGATACCTTTTTTAAGATGTTTAAGATGGTCTATCAGCAATCGCCATTCGACTGAATCGGGGTGATCAAAATTCACTTTTTGTCTTTCTTCCAGTGATATATCAGCATTGTCTTTGTAATAGGAATCCTGAGGAATAACTATAACCTCGTCATTTGGAAATACTTCCATTATTTTCTTAACTACAGTAGTTTTCCCCGAACCAGTGCCACCTGCTATTCCTACTATCAACATAATTATTAATTTTGCGATATAAAATATCAAAAGTAAAAGAAAAGTTTGAAGTGAGCTAAAGTTTGGAGTGACTAAAGTAAAAGAAAAGTTTGAAGTGAGCGATAGTTAGGCACTTTAGTCACTTTAGTCACTCTAGGCACTTTATTGTCACTTCTGTTATTGATTATGAATTTTAATTATATGCAATGTCTGAATTATATCCGCTAAAATTTGAAACTGTATTAAAAGAAAAAGTGTGGGGAGGCAATGCTCTTGTTTCAAGGTATAATAAAAAAGCAACAGGCTCCCTGCATATTGGTGAAAGCTGGGAATTATCAGCTGTAGCTGATAACCAGTCTGTTGTAAACAATGGCTTCCTGGCCGGGAATAATATCGAAGAGCTCATCGAAGTATATATGGGCGATATTACAGGAGATTCTTTATTTGAAAAGTTCGGGAATGAATTCCCTCTACTGATAAAGATAATAGAAGCTCAGGAAGATCTTTCTATACAGGTCCATCCCGATAATGCCCTTGCAATTAAGAAACATAAGGCCTATGGTAAAACAGAAATGTGGTATATCCTTGAAAGTAAAAATGGATCAAAAATCTATACCGGCTTCAGAGAAGGTGTTACCAGGGATATGTATGAAGAGGCACTCAGGGATTGTAAAATTGCTGATCTGATGAATGTTGAGAGCGCTGAGGCAGGAGACACTTTCTTCACACCCGCCGGAAGGGTTCATGCTATCGGTGCCGGTATAGTTCTGGTAGAAATTCAGCAGACATCTGATATTACATACAGAATATTCGATTGGAACAGAAAAAATACAGGCAAAGAAAAGAGAGAGCTGCATACTGAACTGGCACTCGAAGCCATCGACTTCAACATGACGGGGAAGAACAAAATAAGACTTGAACCGGAACTAAACAAAACTGAAAATCTTGTCGATTGCGAGTTTTTTACGACAAATATTATCGTTTTCGACAAACCAATATATAAAGAATACTACTTTATTGATTCATTTGTTGTGTACATTTGTATTGAAGGCGAATTTTTGATTTGCTGGGATGATAATTCCGAAAAGATCTCAAAAGGTGAAACAGTTCTTTTACCTGCCATGATTAAAGAGGCTGTTCTGAAACCTGTAAGTGAGGCGCGTGTGCTGGAAATATATATTAATTCGGAGAATCAAATTATTTAAGACAAAAGACAAAAGTAAAAGACAAAAGGCAAAAGATAAAAGATAAAAGATAAATCCCATGAAAATATCTAATAGTGTAATGCTTTTGGTTCTGGCAATCTGCTTAGTTGCTGGATGCAATGGAAAAGGGAAAGCCAAAAAAGAATCAGGGGCAGTAAGTGATACAACTACCGTTTCCGACACAGGTTATACCGGCATCAAGAAGTATTTGAGCGGAAAGCTGGTTGTTAAAGAAGTCACCTTCAAAAATGGTGTCAGGGAGGGTCTGATGAAATCATTTTATCAGACCGGGGAAGTACGTCAGACATTCTGGTACAAGAATGGTTTAAGGGAGGATTCAGCAAAGTGGTATTACCTGGAGGGACAACTCTTTCGTTCAACACCATATACAAGAGATACAATTGATGGTATTCAAAAGCAGTACTACAGGACAGGCCGGTTGAAAGCTAAAATTGGTTATTCCAGGGGTTTGCGAACAACTTATCTTCAGGAGTTTACACCTGAAGGAAAACTTATTGGCGGTTATCCTGAAATGGTTGTTAATGTCCGCGATGATTATAAAGCTAAAGGTATTTACAGGATATCACTTGAATTGTCAGATAAAGAAACAAAAGTGAGGTACTGGCGAGGTGAACTTTTCAATGGTTTATTTGATACAGTACGTTGCAAAAGAGTTAATATAATAAAAGGAATCGGTACAATAGATCTGAAAAAAACAGGATCGTCCCAATCCAACTACATAGGTGTAATAGCTGAGATCCTCACAAATTATGGAAACAATAATCTGGTTTATAAGAAAATTCCATTACCATACAACGATCTTAATTAAGGATCTCTATGATCATTCATTCAGCTTCTTTCATTAAAAGCAGCCCAACAATTAAAGAGTGTCCGTCACCGGTAAAACCTGAATTCGGTTTTATTGGTCGTTCGAATGTAGGTAAATCGTCATTAATAAATATGCTTACCGGTTGGTCGAAACTTGCAAAGATTTCGGTGCAGCCCGGAAAAACAAGGACAATTAACCATTTTATCGTGAATGACAGCTGGTATCTTGTTGATCTGCCTGGTTACGGATATGCTAAAGTACCTGTAAAGCTAAGGGAGAAATGGGTCAGAGCTACCGAGGAGTATATCCTGAAAAGAGAAAACCTTGTATCGTTGTTTGTGCTACTCGATATCAGACATAAACCACAGCGATCCGATCTTGAATTCATGGAATTTCTTGGTCTGAATCAGATACCGTTTGCAAGAGTTTTTACAAAAAGTGACAAACTTAGCTCACTTACACTGGAGAATTCTGTAAACCAATATAACGAAGAAATGTTGGAACACTGGGAGTCTTTGCCAGTTTCCTTTATTTCATCCGCAGTCAAAGGCAATGGCAGAGACGAAATACTGAATTACATAGAAGATTCTATGAACAATTTTTCAACTGTCACCTGATATTGGCCGGAATTTATAATTTTGTAGAGGAATTTGATCTCTTAAGAAACAGCTAATAAAAAGAAAAATGTTTGGAACGGCACCTATGAAACTTTTTTCCTGCAGGTCCTCAAAACAACTTGCTCAGAAAATTGCAGTTAAACTGGGCATTGAACTTGGAAAAAGCTCGGTTACGAAGTTCAGCGATGGAGAATTTCAACCTTGTTTTGATGAATCAGTAAGAGGTTGTTTGGTTTTTATTGTCCAGTCAACAAATCCTCCTGCCGATAATCTTTTCGAACTTCTTCTAATGATCGATGCAGCAAAAAGAGCTTCAGCCTATAAAGTTATTGCCGTTATACCATATTATGGCTTTGCAAGGCAGGACAGGAAAGACAGGCCAAGGGTATCTATTGGCTCCAAATTATCTGCCGACCTTTTGAGTACTGCGGGAGTTGACAGGGTAATCACTATGGATCTCCATGCTGATCAGATTCAGGGGTTTTTCAATGTACCTGTTGATCACCTGTTCGGATCAGCAATATTTGCACCTTATATTGAAAAACTCAAGCTTAATAACCTTACCGTTTCTGCTCCCGACATGGGCGGTTCAAAAAGAGCCAATGCTTACTCGAGACACCTTCAGTCAGAAATGGTATTATGCTATAAGCTTCGTAAAAAGCCAAATGTAATTGAAGAAATGTCGATTATCGGCGAAGTGGAAGGGAGAAATGTCGTAATAATCGACGATATGGTTGATACTGCCGGTACTCTTGTACTTGCAGCTGATATGATGAAAGAGAGAGGGGCTACAAGCATCAGGGCATTCGCAACACACCCCATTCTTTCAGGAAATGCAGTGGAAAGGATCAACGACTCTGCTTTAGA
The DNA here is from genome assembly GCA_963725785.1 of uncultured Bacteroidales bacterium. Classification (GTDB taxonomy): domain Bacteria; phylum Bacteroidota; class Bacteroidia; order Bacteroidales; family VadinHA17; genus LD21. The sequence goes on from CAVRZV010000015.1 coordinate 58,819, forward strand.
GGAACTGGTAGTAAGCGATTCGGTTCCATTTATTGGCAAATCCAAAAAAATCAAAGTGCTTTCTATAGCCCCTATTTTTGCAAAAACAATACAGGCTGTAACCTCAAATCAGTCGATCAGTACAAATTTTGTATTCTGATTCCTTTGTTCTATATTTGCAGGCCAATTTTTTAATTAATGTCAAACGTGTAATGGGGAGATATCGGAATGATAACTCTTAGTAGCACAATAACTTTTAGACAAATGAAGACAATTGAAATTAAAGGATCCTTCAGGACAGAATTAGGAAAGAAAAGTTCCAAGGAAATCCGAAAAACGGGAAACGTTCCATGCGTTATCTACGGGAAAGAAAAGAATATTCACTTTTACGCTCATGAGAACAGTTTTAAAAACCTGGTATATACTCCTGAAGCACATCTCGTAAAGCTCAGTATAGATGACAAAGAGTATAATGTTGTTCTGAAAGACATGCAGTTCCATCCGGTAAAGGATAATATTCTCCATGCTGATTTTATTGAAATTCATGATAACAAACCGGTTGTGATCAACATTCCGATCAAAGTAACTGGTGATTCAGTTGGAGTTATTGCAGGAGGAAAATTAAGTATTAAAAGAAGAAATCTGAAAGTAAAAGGCTTAGCTAAAGATCTTCCGGAAGTACTTCCTATTGATATTACTGAACTGAAAATTCACGAAGGTGTGAAAGTAGGTGAATTATCGTTCGATAAAATAGAATTGCTTGACCCAAAGAAATCTATGGTTCTCACAATTGCCACATCGCGTGTTGCACAGAAAACTGATGAAGAGGTTCTGGCTGAAACTGCCGCAGAAGAAGCAGCTGCAGCTGCAGCTGCATCACCTGAAGCACCCGCTGCTGAGTAGAGCCTTATATCTTAACTATAACATTCAGGCTTGATGAAATATCTGATAGTTGGCCTGGGAAATATTGGTGAAGGGTATAAAGACACCCGACATAATATAGGATTTACAATATTGGATGCCATGGCCATGGCGTCCAATATTTCATTTACAGACAAGCGTTACGGCGGAATATGCAAAATCAGATACAAAGGACGTGAGCTTATCCTGTTAAAACCATCCACCTATGTGAATCTCAGCGGCAATGCAGTAGATTATTGGCTCAAAAAGGAAAACATTCCTCTGGAAAACATGCTTGTCATTGTCGACGACATTGCACTGCCTCTTGGCAGTATCAGAATGAGGTCAAAGGGAAATGACGGAGGTCATAACGGACTCGCTCATATAAGTGCTGTCCTGGCTACAAATGAGTATGCAAGAATCAGAATCGGAATCGGTAACAGTTTCATAAAAGGAACACAAGTCGATTTTGTACTTGGAAAGTGGAAACCTGAAGAAAAAAAATTCATGGAAGAGAGAACCTTAATTGTTCTGGATATGATCAGATCGTTCGCTTTTGCAGGGACGGAACTAACCATGACAACTTTCAATAAAGTTGGTAAGGTGATTCCTCCGATAACCCCCGCTAACCAGGTTAGCCCCCCAGCCCCCCTAAAGGGGGGTTAAACCTTTGTGTTACTTTGTGTACTCCTTTGTGACCTTTGTGGTTAACAATTCCTGATTTTGCAATTATATAATATTTTTTAGAATGCCTGATCATAATACTATTCGGATTGATAAATTTCTCTGGTCAGTAAGGATTTATAAAACCAGAAGCATAGCTTCCGAAGAATGCCGGAAAGGAAGAATAATCATAAATGATGTCCAGGTAAAACCTTCAAGAATCATTGTTAAGAACGAGATTATTTATGTAAAAAAACCTCCGGTAATATTTAGCTACCGGGTGATAGAACCTATCGAAAACCGGGTTTCGGCAAAATTGACAGAGCAGTTCATTGAGGATATAACTCCGGAAGCTGAAAAAACCAAATTAAATATCCGCGATTCAATTGGTATCATACACCGCGATAAAGGCATGGGACGCCCTACAAAGAAAGAGCGCAGACAGATAGACAGGATCAAAAATAATAACCACGATTAAGGTTGAGGTTTAGGTTGAGGTAAAGGTTGAGGTTTCTCTGACTATGCCTAAGCCTTAACCTCAACATGGTAGTATAAAGACGTAATATTCTGAAATTTGTTGTAAAAGTATTTCGGCTTTAATAAGAACATTTCACTTTTCTTTATCTTGCACTCAACAACTTCAGGACATCTGTTTTTATCAGGTAGCCCTGGTGAATATTCTTTTATTAAATGGGGAAGGAAAACATTGAGAAGTACTCTGCCGGATATGCTTTATTAAAGTTTGTCGCAGGTTTTTGGCATAATAACGTTTTTTACCGGAAAGTCATTGTGATTGGTCGTGAGAATATTAAGCCAGAAGATCCTGTAATCTATGCCCCAAATCATCAAAATGCTTTGATGGATGCACTCGCAGTCCTTTTCACCCACAAAGGACAACCAATATTCCTTGCACGAGCTGATATCTTTAAAAGAAAGACCATTGCCTCAATTCTCTATTTTCTTAAGATCCTTCCGGTATACAGGATCAGAGATGGATTCGGGAGCCTGAAAGGCAACGATGAAATCTTCCTTAAGACAATTGATGTACTGAAAAACAAAAACGGACTTGTTATTCTTCCTGAAGGAGATCATGCAGGATTCAGAAGACTAAGACAGTTGAAAAAAGGGATCTGCCGTGTTGCATTTCAATCAGATGAAGAAACCGGATTCAATCTGAAGATAAAGATCATACCGGTAGCTATCGAATTCTCGAATTACAGCAGATACAGACAGGTGCTGACTGTATCATACGGAAAACCAATTGAGGTCTCGGAATACTTCGATTTATACAAAGTGAGTCCTGAAAGAGCTTTAAACAACTTGAGATCAAGACTTTCAGATGAGATGAAAGGAATAATGATTCACATCGAAGAAGAGGATTACGAGGCTGTTGATGAATTAAGGAGTATGATAAATGGCAGATTCAGTGATGATATCAGATTTCCAAAACTATTCAGAGACAGAATCCTTGTAAATAAAATGAATTTGCTTAAAACAACAGATCCGTCACTATATGCAAAAATATGTTCACTCAGCCTTAATATAAAGAAGAAAGCAAATGATCTTAAGACCGACTATAGATTGCTTGAAAAAAGGAAACATCCTCTCGGATGGCTGATTGCAGGTATGACAGGTATAGTACTTACATTCCCTTTGTTTATTTATGGAAATATTTTCAATCTGACATTCCTCGAAATTCCAAATCTGCAGATCCGTAAGATAAAAGATCCGCAGTTCCACTCATCAATCAGGTATGGCATTTCACTTGCACTTGCCTTTGTTTTCTTACCGATATATCTGATTATTTCCCTGTTCATCTTTTCTTCATGGTGGCTTGGATTACTTATCTTTCTTACACTGCCACTTTCTGGTCTCTTTGCATGGAATTATTACCTTCAATTCAGAAGAATTATCGGAGGCTTCAGGGTAAGAAGTTATTTAAAACAAAAAAACAAAGAATTCGATCTTCTCAGAAAAAACCATAATGAATTAGTTAACCTTGTCGCAGGAATGCAGAATGAAGAAAGATAAACTGTTTGCGGGCAAAGTAGCCTGGATTACCGGAGCATCTTCCGGTATTGGAGAAGCACTCGTTCATGAATTTGTAAGAAGAGGAACCATAGTTATTGCTTCATCAAATGATCTGACAGGTCTTGAGAAAGTAAAAACAGAATGCAGGGAGAAATCAGTTATGGTTCATTGCATACCATTTGATCTGGCTGATACCTCAGAAATAGATAAAATAGTTGAACAACAAGTGAATACATTTGGAAAAATTGATTTCTTACTGAATATCGGCGGGATAAGCCAGAGGGCAAGAATTGATGAAACACCTGTATGGTTAGACAGAAAAATTTTTGAGATCAATTATTTTGGAACAATTGCACTTACGAAAGCCGTACTGCCATATATGGTCAGACAGAAATCAGGATATATTCTTGCGACCAGCAGCATATCAGGCAGATTTGGATTTCCTCTCCGATCGGCTTATTCTGCTTCAAAGCAAGCTCTGCATGGTTTTTTCGAAACACTTTACCTTGAAAACAAGAAAAACAATATAAAGTCATCCGTAATTATCCCGGGAAGAGTCAGAACATCAATTTCATTTCACGCACTCGATGCGGAAGGCAAGGAACACGGGAAACTCGATGATGGCCTGGCAAAGGGAATTTCTCCTGCACGGGCCGCTGAAACCATCATCAGAGGAATAATCAGAAACCGGCGTGAAATCCTGGTAGGTAAAAATGAGTTAATAATGTTGCATATCAGAAGATACTTCCCATGGCTGTTCTTCAGGATTGCAGATAAGATAAAAGCTATGTAGAAACGTTGAAGGGGTTGAAAAGGTTGAAAGGTTGAAGGGGTTGAAAAGGTTGAAATATGAATATTAAATCCGTGTAACTCTGAGAATAACTCCGCGTAACTCCGTGGTAAAAAATGAAAATTCAAAAAAATAAGAACTGTCACTGAGAGACACAGAGGAGCACAGAGTTACACAAAGCTAAAAAGAAATTTTGTTCAGCCTCTGTGCAACTCTGTGAAAGCTCTGTGAACCTCTGTGTAAGTTCTTAAAAATATTAAGGATAAAATAAATATTTAAGATGAAAGACTACATAATCAGCGGAATCCAGCAGATTGGCATTGGAGTAACCAACGTTGAAGAAGCCTGGAACTGGTACATAAAACAGTTTGGAATGGATTGCCGTATATTTGAAGATGAGGCAGTTGCTGAACTGATGCTTCCGCATACAGATGGAGAACCCAGAAGCAGACATGCAGTTCTGGCACTGAATTTACAGAGCGGAGGTGGATTCGAGATCTGGCAGCACAAAGGAAGGGTACCTTTAAAAATAAAAGAGGAAATCAGGATTGGTGATCTCGGCATTATTGCCTGTAAAATAAAAGCTAAGAATGTACTGCATACCTTGAAAACATTTCATAATAACGGACTTCCAGTCCCATCAGATGCAGTTTTGGATCCGGCACAGAGAAATACGTTTTTCATGAAAGATCCTTATGGAAATATTTTTCAGCTTGTTCCGGCGACAGACTGGTTCCGGGATGAGAAAAAAAACACTGGTGGTTCATATGGAGCAATTATCGGAGTTACAGACATAGATAAAGCCAGAATTGTCTATTCAGATATCCTGGGCTACGATAAAGTAATTTATGATACAACAGGAGTCTTTAACGACCTTTCCGGTTTGCCTGGTGGAAAAAATGAATGCAGGAGAGTGCTGCTCAGGAGATCCGAGCCATTTGTGGGAGCTTTCCGGCGAGTATTCGGAGATAGCGAAATAGAGCTTATCAGTACACCGGGTGTTACAGGAAAGAAGATATATGAAGGCCGTATTTGGGGCGATCCCGGATTTATTCACCTCTGCTATGATATGCATGGCATGGATAATCTTAGAAATTACTGCGAAACCAGAGGCTTCCCGTTTACTGTGGATACTAAAAAAAGTAAGGAAGGAAATAGCTTTGACATGGGTGAAGCAGCCGGGCACTTCTCATATATACAGGATCCTGATGGAACTCTGATAGAATTTGTTGAAACTCATAAAGTACCCATACTCAAGAAATTTGGCTGGTACCTCGATCTACGCAAAAGAGATCCGAACAAGTCTCTTCCCGACTGGATTGTAAAGACTTTAAGATTTTCAAGAGTGAAGGGATGAACTCCGGTTTTTTCTCAACCCAACAAACCCCCTCGCCCTTCGGGCACTCCCCCCAAGGGGGGAGAAAAATCGTAAGTGGATGAGTATTTTCTCCCCCTCCGGGGGAGATGTCCCGCTTCAGTGGGACAGAGGGGTATTCGTCCCGAGACAGATTATAATTAAAGAGTCGGATTTTTAGCCAAATCCTCAACTTTTTTCAACACTCTCATAATATTACCACCCCATATTTTCGTAATATCCTGTTTTGAATATCCACGACGCAGAAGTTCAATTGTAATGTTTTTCATCTCGGAGGCATTTCTGCAACCATCTACCCCTCCTCCTCCATCAAAGTCGGTTCCGATGCCGACATAGTCAACACCGATTACCTGTACCACATGATCAATATGATCCACAACATCTTTAACAGTACCAGGCTTTTCATACGATTTCAGAATATCATTGTATTCTTTACGCATAATTTTTTTGGTTGAATCAGCCAGAGCATTGTAATCAGCATACCGATTCCTTAGCTCTTTTAATTTCTGATCCAGTTCAGGATTTGGTTCTGGTGTCTTAAGATAATTACCCAGTATGCAGATCTGAATAACGCCTCCATTTTCCTTCAGCGCTACCATCATATTATCGGTCAGATTCCTGGAACTACAGCATAGTGCCCTGCACGATGAATGTGACGCTATAACAGGCGCATCTGTTACTTTCAGGACATCATAGAAAGATTTATCGGAAATATGAGATACATCAACCATTATACCGAGCCGGTTCATCTCCTTGACTACCTGTACTCCAAATGAAGAAAGACCATTATTCTCAGGACCAACCGGATCTGTTGATGAATCACAGATATCATTATTTTTTGAATGCGCCAGTGTTATATATCTGGCACCGAGGTCATAATATTGCTTTATTCTGGATATGTCTTTTCCTATAGGATAACCATTTTCAACTCCAATAAAAGCCGCTATTTTTCCTGCTTTTTTTAACCGGTATGCATCTTCAGGGCTTGTCGCAATTTCAGCCACAGCATTATTTTTCTCAACATTTTTATGTATTGTTCTTAAAACATCCAGGGCTTTTTGGTGGACTTCGTTGTAAGCTGAGTCATTTCTTGGACCCTGCCCTGTAAACACAGCAAAGAATTCCGCATGAAGCCCCCCTTCAATCATTCTGGGAAAATCAATGCAGCCGTCATCATGCCTTAACCCCAGATCAAATGAAGGATCTGAAAATTCCATAGGAGTGTCACAATGAGTGTCTACAGTAAGGATCGACGCATGAATCTTTTCTGCCTGCTTAATAAGTTTTTCTTCGCTGCTTCTGCAACCTGTCAAACAGACTGTACCGATCAAAATTATTATGAATATTCTCATCATTTTTTCATTAAATTACTGCAAGATAATTAAAATGAAACCTGCTTTATGAATTTCCTGAATGTTTAACCTATTTTAACAATGCAAAAGCCCCGATCAGCAAGGTAGCGGATCGCGGCAGTTATCCGAAATTTTGATAAGTTACAGTTTCAAAGGGGTGAAGACACTTAAGAGGACAATTGCCCCGATAACAATTATAACGATTCCTGCAACCAAATTCACCCTGACAATTAACCGGAGCCTGATCCTTTTTTTGAACCGGCTGACAAAATAGCCCAGGAAGAACCACCAGGCAATTGCTCCGATAAAGACCCCGGGAATTAGAAAAAAAGGTACCAGTTCCGGTCTTACATTTCCATTGATGTGCACACCGGAATAGAAGGCTACAAAAATAAATATTGTATAAGGATTGGAAACTGAAAAAACAAACGCTGAGTAAAAATCGCGCCATAAGGTCTTATTAGCTTTTTCCCTGTTCCTAAAGTCTCTTACAGGATTGGATAAAAGCACTTTTAAGCCTACTCCGATAATAATCAATCCTGCAAGGATGGATATTATAAATCTTTCCTCTTTTATAAAGGCCATTATAACCGCATACCCTATTCCTGACAAGATTGCGAGTAAAGTATCGGCTGCTGCCAGTCCAAGTCCGGAGAAGAGCCCGGCAAGTATGCCTCTTTTTATTGTTCTGTTAATCAATACAATGCCTAACGGCCCTAAAGGCATTGAGACTGTAAGGCCAAGAATTATTCCTTTCAATAGCATTTCTATTGCCGGGATCATCTTTACTGATTAGAGCTGTAAATATAGTAAGTTTATGAACCGCAAAGGGGGCTGTTGGGGGGTAAAAACCCGGAAAATAATTTTTAATTCACGTTAATCAAACACAGACTGCAATTCTTCTGCTATTTTTGGAAATTATTTTAGTATGGCTGAAAAAAGAAAAATCTGGCATTGGATTGTTCTTGGTCTTTTATCATTAATCTGGGGGACAAGTTATATATTGATGAAAAAAGGGCTTGAATCCTTTTCAGCTATGCAGGTAGGCTCCCTGAGAATAACGATAACTTTTTTATGCCTGTTGCCAACTGCTATTAAAAACTTAAAATATCTGACCAGGACTAATATACTCTCATTCTTAATAATCGGATTATTCGGCAGTGTGATTCCTGCCTTTCTTTTTCCGCTTGCGGAAACCAGGATCAGCAGTTCTCTTGCAGGTATGCTGAATTCTCTGAGTCCGGTTTTTACACTGGTGCTCGGAGTAGCTTTTTATGAAAAGAAAGCAATAAAGTCCCAGATTACAGGGATAGTACTCGGCCTGATAGGAGCAGCAGGATTACTCTATTCCGGATCACTCACATTCAATCTTTATGGACTGCTGGTAGTACTTGCTACAATTATGTATGGACTTAGTTCAAATGAGGTAAGTAAAGTAAAAGGAATAAATGGATTCAAAATAACCGCTCTCTCCTTCTTTGTATCTAGTCCTCCGGCAATCATCTACCTCTTATTCTCTGATCTTTCAGCACCTGTCCAGACAGAAAACTGGATCAGGAATCTTTGTTTTATCGGAATTCTTGCAATACTCGGTAGTGCAACGGCTCTTGCAATCTTTTATGTATTGATACGCGACACTTCCCCTGTTTTTGGATCAATGGTCACATATCTTATTCCGATAGTTGCTACTCTCTGGGGATTCGCAGATAATGAACGGTTTTCTTCATCGATGATTTTATCGGTTGTTTTTATACTTGCCGGAGTATTTATTATTAACAGACCCGATCTTTTCACTAAAAATAATGCTATCACGGATGAATAAGTACAGCCTTGCAGGACTATCAGTTTTCGGAGGGATCCTCTCAGGACTTGCATGGACCGGATGGTGCTCAGGACTTATACTTCTTATTGCATTTGTGCCGTTTTTCCTGATTGAAAATTATTTGTATGAAAATCCCAAAAGATTTTCTCCCAATTCATACTTTATTTATATCCTTCCCGGCTTTGTGATCTTCAGTATTATATCAATGGCATGGATGAGGGTTGCGAGTCTTGCCGGGGCAATCTGTGTTATAATGGGATTATCATTTTTGATGGCATTTACAATGTGGCTTGCGCATCTTGTTCGAATAAGGGCAGGAAACATTCCAGGATTTATAGCAATTTTCGCATTCTGGCTTGGCTACGAGTATATAACCCTGAATGTCAATATAATTTCACCATGGCTAAACCTGGGAAACGGGCTTTTTAAGGATATTCTATTTATTCAATGGTATGAAATAACCGGAACTGCGGGAGGCTCCCTGTGGATTTTGTTTTCCAATTTTTTTCTTACGATGATCCTCATAAATTCCCTGACAAAGAAGAGATCTGACAGAATCTATGTCTTTGTCTGGCTAATGGTTATTATTATACCCTCTGCGTTTTCTGTTTACAGATATTTTACAATAAGTCAAAATAAAGCCAATGGATCAGAAGTGGTAATAATCCAACCAAATACAGATCCATATACCGAAAAGTTCACTGTCCCTTTCGAAGATCAGCTTAAGAAAGTTATTGCACTTGCCCTGACTGAAACCGGTAATAAAACCGACTGGATAATAACCCCTGAAACAACTATTGATGATCCGGTTAACCTTGATGATATGATGAACGACAAATATGTTTCGGCTTTTAAAAAAATAACTGAACATTACCCTCGCATCAATATAGTTACCGGATTCGTAACCTACAAGCTTTATCCTGCAACGAAAGATGCTCCTACTATAAGTGCCCGGAAAATTGATGCCTCTGGTCTTTATTATGACCATTTCAATTCTGCTGTTCAGATTGACAGCAGCAAATCTGTGAGCGTATACCATAAGTCGAAACTTGTTCCCGGAATTGAAATGCAGTTTTCAAACGGCCCCGGCAGATATATTTCAAGAATATTGCCCTATCTCGGAGGTACAAAATGGGGTTATGGCTTCCAGAAGGACAGAATATGTTTTGAACATCACGGCAATTCCTTTAAAATAGCACCTGTAATTTGCTATGAATCGGTTTTCGGAGAATTCGTAACTGATTATGTCAAAAAAGGGGCTCAGGCATTGTTTATAATAACGAATGATGGCTGGTGGAAAAATACAAACGGCTTCAAGCAGCATCTCTATTTTTCTTCTTTAAGAGCAATTGAAACCCGCCGATGGGTTGCACGGGCTGCCAACACCGGGGTTTCATGTATAATTGATATAAGGGGCAGGAGAATCGAAGAAACTAATTGGTGGAGCCAGACTGTAATAAAAAGCCAGATCTACCCTGAATACAGAATAACGACTTATGTAAAGTATGGTGACTACCTGCTGAAGATATCTGTATTCATTAGTCTTATACTTCTCGTTATTGTCTTTATTGCATTACCTGTAAAAAAAAAATTGATCATTTAACAAATTAGTGCAACCCTAATAATATCCTGTTGTCTTTAATCACATGTAAACGTTTCTGTTGGATAGTTTGAATACATATGTACATGCACCTCTGATCGAGGAGTGCAGGAAGGGAGACAGTAAGGCTCAGTTCAGGCTTTATGATCATTATTCAAAAGCAATGTATAATCTGGCATACAGGATACTGAATAACCGGGAGGATGCTGAAGACATCCTTCAGGAAGCCTTTGTTGATTGTTTCAGAAACCTTGATTCATTCAGGTTTGAATCTACATTTGGTGCATGGTTGAAAAAAATACTGGTAAATAGATGCATCAATCACCTGAAGAAGAAGAAGATCGACCTGACTCTTTGTGATACTCTGCCTCCGGTTATTTACGAGGAAGATACTGAGGTTACCTATGATACAGGAAAAATATTTAAAGGAATTGAAATGCTTCCTGCCGGCTACAGAATTATACTGACTCTTTACCTTCTTGAAGGTTACGACCATTCTGAAATCTCACAGATCCTTGGAATATCCGAATCGACTTCGAAATCACAATACTCCAGGGCTAAAGAAAAGTTAAGAAATATACTTTCAAAAAATTAATAGTATGGACAAACTTGAAGAATATATCAGGCAGAACAGAGACGATCTGGACAGGTACAATCCACCGGCAGGTATATGGAGAGGTATTAGAAGGGAGTTAAGAAAGCAAAAGTCCGGAATAAGAAAGTGGTTGTCCATCGCCGCAATGATAGTTGTGATTCTTGGTACCGCCTTAGTCTTTTTCAGACCTGAATACAGATGGTCAGATTCTAACAAACAGGAAAACAGAGATGAGCAGATAGCACGCCTCTCTCCACAATTTAAAGAAACTGAAATATATTATACCACGCTGGTAAATGAGCTATATAAAGAAGCTACACCCTTGCTTACTAATAATCCTGAAATAAAAAAAGAACTTAATTATGACCTGTCGCAACTCGACAGTATATACCTGGAACTTAAAAAAGATCTAAATGACAACATTTCAAATCAAGATGTTGTAGAGGCACTTATACAGAATTACAGGATAAAGATCCGTATTCTTGAAGATATGCTTACAGTACTGAAGGAAAATGAAAACAATCCTGAAAAAAAGGGAAACTATGAATTATAAGAATATCATAACTGTCAGTCTTATAGTACTCTTTTTCAAACCATTATCTGCACAAGATGAATCGGAAACAAGGAGTTTTATCAAGACATTGCCGGTAAATAAGGAAACCACACTGGAGGTCTCAAATAAATATGGGACGATTCAGATTACCCCCTGGAACAAAGATTCAGCGTATATAAGGGCTGAAATCAAAGCCTATGCGAAAGACCAGTCGAGAGTGAGGAAGATGTTTGATGGTATCACAGTAAATATAACAGATTCAAGGTACCTTCTAAGAGCACAGACAGAATTTACTTCCAACATTAATACTTTATTTGAAAGTTTCAAAGGGATGACAAGTAAATTAATACCATACGACTCGCATATCGAGATCAATTATTACATCAATATACCTGAATATCTTAACCTGAAGATTGACAACAAATATGGAGATGTATATATGGAGAACAACAGTGGCGAATTTACAATCTCAATTTCCAACGGATCATTTAAGGCTAATTCGCTTGGTAAAAACTCATCAATAACAATGGTCTTCTGTGATGCAAAAATCAATTCAATCGTTTCAGGTAATATTAACGCTTCCTTTTCAGAGGTCAGCATAGGGGAAACAGCAGATCTGTTACTAAATTCCATTTCCTCAAAATATGATATTAAAAAAGCCGGAACGATCCGTGGAGAATCGAAAAGAGATAAATTTTTCATTGAGGATATTGAATCACTCCAGGGCAATGCCTATTTCAGTGATTACAAAGTTAATAAAATCATGAGAGATCTTAATCTCACAACAAGATATGGCAGCGTGAGTACAGAACTAATTGAGAAAGGATTTGAATCAGTAAATATTAATTCGAACTACTCCGACGTAACTCTAAGATTTGAATCCGGTTCATCTTATAATCTGGATATCAGACATATAAACGCCTTCCTTGTATTGCCTGATAAGAATATTAAAACTGAAGAAAAAGTACTGAATGAGGATAAGAAGGAGTACATGACCTACGGTACTGTTGGTAAAAATCCAGGAACAGCCAAAGTTAAAATTGATGCCATGCGGGGTAATATTTATCTTAGATAATAACCAGGTGCAACTTTGAAATTTTTAATTTGTCTTTATTCCAGACTAATTATCATCAAATCTAAAATATGAAAAAACTTTACTTCACATTTTTCACTTTTATTCTAATCTTCTCCTCAACTATGTATGGACAAACTGCAAACAGGCAGGCAGGCTTGCGAACTGGTGTCAGAAGCGGAATATTCTATCAGATCACTGGCGATGCAGGAAATGCAGAAGCAGGATACAATGCCTTGCTGAGTTTCAGCAATAATGGACTTCAGCTCACGGGACTCAGAATCATATATGAAACAGCCTTAACTGATATATCACCTGATCTGTTTGTGGCGTGGGGATATGGTGGCCATGTCGGTTTTATTTATACCGATCACTTTGGATACTTTGGTGAGAGGTATAATTTCCAGAGAGAACGCTTCTGCCCGGTAATTGGAGCTGATGGCTGGCTGGCAGCTGAATACAGGTTCAGGGATATCCCGCTGAACATAAGTCTGAACCTGAAACCGTATGTAGAATTAATAATTCCCTCATTTGTAAAAATTATGCCTTTTGACATTGGCATCTCATTATCTTATGTTTTTTAAATACTTATTTCTAAACAAATATTGAAATGAAGAAAACTTTTATCGTGTCAACATTACTAATCCTCTTTTCTTTAACAGCTTTTTCACAGGATCCCGAATTCGAATATTATAAAGGCAGGGAAATAAAAACTTTGCTTGGAAGGAACAGAGAAGGTGGCGCTTATGGTGCATTCACATCAGGATACTCGGTAATTGACCACAGAAATGCCGTGCTCTTCGGTGGAAGATTCGGCTGGCTGGCCAGTCATTCCATCGGTATCGGACTTGGGGCAACTGGTTTCATTAATGAATTCCACTATGAGCCTTCCCTTAATAGCGATGTTTCCCTGGCCGGTGGATACGGAGGACTCTATATTGAACCAATATTGTTTCCAAGATTTCCGGTTCATCTTTCCTTTCCTGTTTTATTTGGGGCCGGTGGAATTTCCTATGTCTCAAAAGAGAGTTCTCAGAACAATAATCTTATTGAAGATTCCGAAGCTTTCCTGCTGATCGAACCGGCGGCTGAAATAGAACTAAACCTTACAAGATTCTGCCGACTCGCATTTGGAGCTACCTACAGGTTTCCAACCGCGTTTGATGTTGGCTTGTCAGGTACGCCGAGAGCTCATGCTGAATCAATAAAAGGGGTGACTTATACTATATCATTGAAGTTCGGGAAATTCTGAGGACCTCTTCCCCCTAACCCCCTTCTTCCAGGAGAGAAGGGGGTAAAGTAAACTATGCTAATGATTTAAGTCCCTCCCCCCTGGGGGAGGGATTTAGGGAGAGGTAAAAAAGAACTTACACAGAGTTTCACCGAGTAGCACAGAGTTACACAGAGATTTATTTTGCCTTAAATGCAGCTACACCCTCATCGAGCCATTTTTTGTATTCCTCGACATTCAGATTTGTCGGCATTGGCTTATTCAGAGCATTGCCCTCATAATCAGTTATGACATATAATGGTAAAGCATTTGTTTTAAACTTCGATATCTCCAGGTCTTCGCATATTTTACCAATTGTCTTTTTCTGTTTGTTGTCAACAGCCGACATTATCCATTCATTTTCTGGCAATTGAGTTCTATCATCAACATAAAGTTCAACTATTACAAAGTTGTCCCTTAGTCTTCTCAACACTTCCGGGTCGGACCAGACCTTAGCCTCCATCACCTTGCAGTTTGCACAGGCATGGCCCTTAAAGTCAAGTAAAACGGGCTTTCCCAGTTCCCTGGCACAAGCCAGACCTTGTTTATAGTCGAAGTATCCTTTCAGACCAAGAGGCATACTGAAGAGATCAGAATGTTTGGGTTCTGAACACAGTACGTTTGATGATAACGGTTGAATAGCCGGACCTGCTACAGATCTGTTTTCCATAATTAATTTCGGAAGATTGAACTCAGAAGTTTCCTGAGATGGTAAAAATGAAGCTAATCCTTTCAGAGGAGCTCCGAAAAGTCCGGGAATAAGATAAACCACAAATGAAAATACAATGATTATCAGGAATAACCTGAAAGTACCAATATGCGGGAGATCACTGTCATGCGGGAATTTGATCTTTCCCATAAGATAAAGGCCAAGAAGAGAAAACAATACTATCCATATGGCAATGAACAAGCTTCTTGATAATATTCCCAGTGAGTAAACGCTGTCGATTGTCATCAGAAATTTCATACTGAATGCCAGCATAATGAAACCAAGAACAACTTTTATCGAATTCAACCATCCTCCTGATTTTGGTATCCGCGTCATTATAGAAGGGAAAAGGGCAAAAATTGTAAATGGAAGTGCAAATGCAATACCAAAACCTATCATGCCGAAGGTTGGTTTTAAAACGTCTCCACTTGCAGCTTCAACAAGAAGAGCTCCAATAATAGGACCTGTACATGAGAAGGAGACAATTACGGTTGTTAATCCCATAAAAAATGCTGCAAGGATACCACCTTTATCTACTTTCGAATCGGCTCTGGTAACCCACCTGTTTGGCAACAGAATTTCAAAGGCACCAAAAAATGAAATTGCAAACACTATAAACAGTGCAAAAAATATTATGTTTGGAATCCAGTGAGTGCTCAAAGCGTTGGCAAATCCGGCTCCGGCACTTGTAAGTGAAACAATTATTCCCAGCGATGAATATATCAGAACTATTGAAATGCCAAAAATCAATGCCTTAAAAACAGCTTTGGTCCTGTTTTCAGAACCTTGAGAAAAAAATGCAACTGTCATAGGTATCATCGGGAAGACACAAGGAGTAAGAACTCCTGCAAAACCTGCCAGAAGAGATATAATAAAGAATTTTAATAATCCCCTGCCGGATTTGACAGGTCCAGAATCATTTCCCGGAGTATTACTGCTTTTAATAATCTGATTTGCAGTATTGTCAGCAATTTTTATAGAAAAGTCGACATCTTTCGGCGGAGAACAGGTTGCATTATTGCACGCCATAAAATTCAAAACACCTTTAACAGTAAAAGAGGATGCATCGGCAGAAATTTTCTGCCGGAATTCTGCAGTGTTGCTGAAGGTTTTGATCTTAAAGCCAAACGCTTCATCGAGGATTTCAGCAGGTTTTGTGACTTCAAAAGTTTTCCCTAAAAGTCTGTACCCTTGAAGAGTGTCGAAGCTAAAAGACGTCGGGATAGGCCCTCCTGCAGGTATATCGATCGAATAAATATGAGAACCTTTATCTATTGTGGCAGTAAAAATAATGTCATATTGAGTATCACCTTTCTTTTCATAGCTGAAATCCCATTTAACCGGATCATAGATCTGAGCAGAAATATGTGATACAAAAAGAATAAAGGATAAAATAAGTATAAGTTTTCTCATTATCGTTGCTGTTTATATTTACAGAAATCCATTAACCGCAAAGTTCGCAAAGTTTTTTCGCAAAGTTCGCAAAGAATTAAAAAAGAACTTACACAGAGTTATACAGAGGAAACAAAGAGTTACACAGAGAATTTATTGAGAATCTTTTATTTTATTTGCCCTGAGCCCTGTGCCCTGAGCCCTTTTTAAGCCAGATCTATCTCATTATCATAATGATCGTAAAAATGATATTCGAGCATATGATACGAGGTAACTGCTTGTATCTTAAGGCTGATCTTATATTTAAAATTCCATTTCCTGTAGATCGGGAATAAACCTTTTTTAAGATATGATGCCACGAATGGATGAACATTGAGAATTAACTTCCTTGTTTTAATCTTGTCTACAATAAAAGAGAGTCCTCTTTCGAGTTCATCAGTAAAAAGTATCGTTGGTTTGGTTTCGCCCGTGCCCTGGCATGAAGGGCATTTTTCATTGGTAATTATGTTCATTTCAGGCCTGACCCTTTGCCTTGTAATCTGCATAAGGCCAAATTTTGTAAGCGGAAGAATATTATGTTTGGTTCTGTCGTTTGACATTACTTCCTTCACTTTATCGAAAAGTTGTTGTTTATTTTCCTGCGACTGCATATCGATAAAATCAACGACAATAATTCCACCCATATCCCTCAGTCGAAGTTGCCGTGCAATCTCAGTAGCAGCTTCCATATTAACTTCAAGGGCGTTTGATTCCTGATCATTTCCTGACCGCGATCTGTTACCGCTGTTGACATCAATAACATGAAGAGCTTCGGTATGCTCAATAATCAGATAAGCGCCATGTTTGAAAGACACTGTTTTGCCGAAAAGACCTTTTATCTGTTTATTGATCCCAAAATGGTCAAATATCGGCAGAGTGCTTTTATAATATTTGACTATTTTTTCTTTCTCCGGGGCTATACCTCTTATATAAGTCCGGATATCTTCGGCCAGGGATGGATCGTTGATATGAATACTGTTAAAAGTAACATTAAGCATATCTCTTAGGATCGTGGAAGTCCTGTTCATCTCGCCTATAAACAACTTTGGCGATTTGATCTCCTTTTTTACAGCTGAGAAACCTGATTCCCATTTTTGGACAAGTTCCCTTAACTCAGCATCCAGAACTGCAACTTTTTTGCCCTCGGCAACTGTTCTTACAATAACTCCGTAATTACGCGGTTTAATGCTCTGAACCAGAGTTTTAAGACGGTTTTTTTCCTCGGGGCTCTCAATTTTTGAAGAGATGGATACTTTATCAGAGTAAGGCATTAACACAAGGTTCCGTCCTGCAATAGAAATTTCGGAAGCAAGCCGGGGTCCTTTAGTTGAGATAGGTTCCTTTGTGATCTGAACGATAACAGTCTGTCCGGTGGTTAAAACATCTGTAATCTTGCCGTCTTTATCAATATCCTGTTCAGGTTTGAACTTGTGAACGGGTGGAACTTTCCCTTGTTTTTGAAGAGCAGTCTGGTAGTATTTGTACTGTGTTCTGAACTGGGCGCCAAGATCGAGATAATGCAGGAATGCATCACGTTCGTAACCTACATTTATAAATGCAGCATTCAGTCCGGGCATAATCTTCTTTACCTTTCCCAGGTAAATATCCCCGACTGAAAATTTAACATTACGTTTTTCCTTGTTTAGCTCAATTAACTGCTTGTCTTCCAACAAGGCTAAAGAAACTTCGGAATCACTTACATCAATGATTAAATCCTTGTTTACCACTTCACTATATTAATCTGAGTTAATATATTATCAACCACATCCGACATCCTTATATAATAAACCTAAAGACCATCAGATCTTTAGGTTTAATATATACATTGACTGACCACTTAATGATCTGCTACTTCTTCTTATGTCTGTTCTTCCGCAAACGCTTTTTACGTTTGTGAGTGGCCATCTTATGTCTTTTTCTTTTTTTACCGCTTGGCATAGAGGATTATTTCTTAACGTGTGATTTAACTTTGGTGATAAAAGATTTTGCTGGTTTGAAGGCAGGAATATTATGTGCAGGAATGATGATTGTTGTATTCTTGGAAATATTCCGAGCTGTTTTCTTGGCTCTTTTCTTTACGATAAAGCTTCCAAAACCCCTGAGATAAACGTTATTACCTTTTACCATAGAATCTTTTACAGTTTCCATTAGGGCTTCAACAGTTTTCTGTACTGTTACCTTTTCAATACCAGTGTTCTTGGCAATTTCATTAACAATGTCTGCTTTAGTCATTTTTCGTGAAGTTTAAAATTCAACAAATTATTTTGAGTATTCGTTTTTTCAACTGTGCAAATATAAAAATATTATTTGTTTAAATAGAAACACTTACATAATAATTTTTTTTTAAAGCTTTTATTAATGCCTTAAATACAATGAAATAGATAAATGTCAACAAAAATTTCCTGAAAATTCAGAACAAATGGTAATTCGCGAAGCAATTCTTAATTTATTGATTTATTGTTTCTTAATCAATTTATCCCCACTATCGTTGTCGAAAGTGGTTTTTTTATTAACTTTACATTCCGGAAATTCGATAATAAATAAATATATAACTATATGTCAATCAATAAAGTTATACTAGTCGGTAATGTTGGAAAAGATCCTGTAATTCGCTATTTTGATAAGGGTGTTGCCAAAGCGACTTTCCCTCTCGCTACAAGTGAGACATATACGAACCAACAGGGAGAAACTATAACTTCCACAGAATGGCATAATATTGTTTTATGGCGTGCCCTGGCTGAAGTGGCTGAGAAAACAGTCAAAAAAGGTTCTCAGGTATACATTATCGGGAAAATTAAAACCCGCTCGTACGTTGACAAAGATGGCGTTAATAAATATATAACTGAAATCCTTGCAGATACCCTCCTATTACTGGAGAAAAAGCAAGTATATGGCAATTCATCAGCAAATTCTGATCTACCAAAAGGTGAGGCGCACGACAAAGGGACTTCCGGATCAGTAGTAAATGAGCCTCCTGCATCCTATCAGCCAGGTGATGAAAAGAATTGGTCTGACAAAGGAAATCCTGATAATGAGGATACTGGCAGTGACAACAGACCTGGCAACACTCAGAATGAGGACGATCTGCCTTTCTAGATAGTTTTATTAATAGAGACTCAATTGGAACCTGATTTTCCACTTTCATTTTTAATTCTGAAAACGGGTATTGGTATCAATACTCCTGATTTTAAATTAGTAATTGGATTATTAATCCTAATTATCCTTCTGGTTGGTTCTGCACTCGTGTCGGCCTCCGAAGTCGCATATTTTTCTTTCAGACCTGAGGATCTTGAAAATTTAAAAACAAACCGCGACAAAAAATCAAAGACAATACTCAAGCTTTACAGGAATCCGGAAAAACTGTTGAGCACAATACTTGTTGCAAATAATACGATTAATATAGCTATTGTTTTACTGGCTGCTTTTCTGAGCTCGAGAGTGTTTGATTTCAGTTTGGATCCTGTTTTGGGATTCATCACAAATGTCGTCGTAATAACTTTTCTACTGCTTTTTTTTGGTGAGGTCATGCCAAAAGTTTACGCTTCAAGAAATCAGATTGTTATTGCTAAGATGATGTCCTATCCGTTGACTGTACTGCAAAGAATCTTTCAGCCTGTTACTTCTTTGCTGATCTTCTCCACTGCATTCGTAAAAAGAAGGACCGGTACCCGGAGGTCCAATATCAGCATGGATGACCTCTCTGACGCCCTCGAAATGACATCGGAAGACTTTAATGAAGATGAAAAAATACTGAAAGGAATTGTCAATTTCGGAAATATCAACGTAAGTGCGATAATGTGCTCACGAACAGATGTAACGGCTATTGATATAAAATCGGGTTTTGACAAAATAGTACCAGTGATAATTGATTCGGGATTTTCGAGAATTCCGGTCTTTTCAGGTTCTTTCGATAATGTAAAGGGGATCCTATATGCAAAGGATGTTCTTCCTTATACAAATAATCCGGGCAGTTTCAAATGGCAGGCTCTGCTGAGGCCACCCTATTTCGTTCCTGAAACAAAAAAGATAAATGATCTTCTGAAAGAGTTTCAGACCAAGAAGATACACATGGCTGTCGTAATCGATGAATATGGAGGAACCTCTGGAATTATCACTCTCGAAGATATTCTGGAAGAAATTGTAGGAGAGATTACTGATGAAAGTGACGATGATCAGTCGTTATTCCGTAAACTGGATGAAACAACTTATATATTTGAAGCCAAGATCTCACTGAATGATTTTTGCAAGGTTGTCAATATTGAAGAGAACCTTTTTGACGAGATAAGAGGAGAATCTGAGACACTTGCAGGTCTTATACTTGAAATGACCGGTGAAATTCCACAGAAAGATAAGACAATCAATTACGGGGATTTTCTTTTCAGAATAGAATCGGCCGACAAAAGAAGGATAAAAGAGATCCGTGTGGAAATAAATAAAAAGAATGGTGACATTAAAAAGGATTAGTATCTTAATGGCGTTTATCTTATTAATTGCTTCCTTCGGTTGCAGGGATGTGCCAGTGCCAAAACCCCGGGGTCATTTCAGGATCGACCTCCCAAAAAGACAGTATATTAAATTCAATGATCAGACAGATAAAAAAGGAAAGATTCCGCTAACTTTCGAATATCCGGCATATGGGCATCTCACTTTTCAGGAGAAGAATGGGTCAAACCAGGGTTGGTTCAATATTGAATTCCCATTCTATAAAGCCAAAATCTATCTTACCTATAAAGCAGTAAACAATGATTTGGATAGCCTCCTCGAGCAGAGTTATCAGCTGAATGTAAAATATCATATTACAAAGGCCGATGCAATTAATGAACAGGTTTTCAGCAATCGTGAAAACAAAGTTTACGGAATTTTGTATGATTTAAAGGGAAATACAGCATCGGCTGTTGAGTTTTATGTAACCGACAGCAGCAGCCATTACCTGAGAGGATCTCTCTATTTTACGGCTGAGCCGAATGCAGATTCCCTGGCACCTGTAATCGATTTTTTCAGAGAAGATATCATACATCTGATAGAGACTCTGAAGTGGAAAAATTAACACCTTGACTTTATCAATGGGTTGTATCACAAAACATTATCTAAATGAGTTCTCCATCCTTGGGGTGTGGAAAATTGAAGAAGACCTAAGTACTCTTCTCGATCTTGTGTCACTTGATAATGATGAAAAGAAGAAATATAAAGGCTTTAGCAGCAACTCACGGAAACTTGAATTTTTAAGCGTAAGGGCATTACTCTCAGAACTTATCGGGAAAGATGCACAGATCGTTTATAATAAAAATAACAAACCCTTCCTTAAAGATGGTTCAAGGTTTATAAGTATTTCCCATTCATATAAACTTACTGCAATACTGCTGAGTACTAATGAGAAGGTTGGAATAGACCTGGAGTATATGAGTTCAAATATTGCTGCTCTTGCATTCAAATTTATTAACAGGAGGGAAAAAGTTTCAAAAGAAATCGAAGAACGAAAATATCACCTGTATATTCACTGGTGTGCAAAAGAGGCACTATATAAGATTTGTGACAAAGAAGGCATCAGTATAAGAAACAATATAACAATAGAACCTTTTATTGTTAAAGAAGCAGGTGAGATCAAAGGACGGGTTCTGACAAATAAAATAAATGAGTCATTTGACCTGTACTATTCCAGATACGATAATTATGCTATTGTATGGACAAAAAAGAATTATGAAACACATATGATTGATCCTGATCATTTTGAAGAGAGAAAATAGAAACTTATCAGGGTTTGGAATTAAAAGTACTGACCGATGAAAACAAATAATTTCCCCGAAAGAAAGAGCATTGCTCTGCTCCTTGACCCTGATAAAGCCAAAGGAGATTCTCTTCGGGACATCATAAAAACAGCCAGGGAGAGCAAAACAGATTATATTTTTGCAGGAGGAAGCCTCACATTTAACAGTATAGAAAATCTGATAAATGAGATAAGGAAGCTTTGTTCAATTCCTGTTATTCTTTTCCCGGGTAACCTTCTTCAACTATCGCATAAAGCCGATATAATCCTGCTTCTTTCACTTATTTCAGGACGTAATCCGGAGTTGCTGATCGGTAATCATGTAATTGCAGCTCCTTACCTGAAAGATGTCAAGGAAAAGGTTGTATCAGTAGGATATATACTTATAAGTTGTGGCAGCAAAACATCGGTAGAATATATCAGTCAGACTGAAGCAATTCCATCCGATAAACCCGAGATTGCATTAGCTACTGCCATGGCCGGTGAAATGCTGGGACTTCAAATGATATATCTCGAAGCCGGCAGCGGAGCATCAAACACTGTTCCGGTCAGCCTGGTCAAAGCGGTAAGGGAAAACATTTCAATACCCCTTGCTGTCGGTGGCGGTATAAAAAACAGAAATGAAATTGAAGCCACCTTTGACGCCGGAGCCGATCTCATTATACTTGGTAATGGTTGTGAAAAAAATCCGGACCTTCTGATAGAGGCTTGCAAGGTAAGGGATAAATTCCGTAAAATCTGAATAATAGATTGCCTAATTACATAAGTTTCCCCTCCTTTTGAAGCTAATCTTACATCACATCTTTTTTAACAAAATTATTTTCGAAAATTTGTTAAGATCCTGGAGATCCCTCGACTCATCCACCTGGCACCTTCAAATATCTGTAAATGAGAGGGGTGGATTCGCTCGGGATGACAATCGTTTAAGGGAGAACGATGGGAAGGAAGAAGCGGCGATTCGAAACAAAATTTAACCATTTTTGAGTGACTTCGGTCGAATCGCCGCTTCTTCCTTCCCTCATACACTCAAAAAACTTGTCATCCCGAAACTCATCCACCGTTTGACTCATTTCTAAAGCACTGGATATGTAGTGGATGAGTTGAGGGATCTCCCAATCATTATAACGAATACTTTTTTGAATCATGCTTGTCCTTGAAAGATACTTCTGCCATGTACGAGAGGAAAAAGATGTGACGAGAGATTAGCTTTTGAAGGAGGGGTGGCCGAAGGCCGGGGTGGTTGATTCCTTAACTTTTATCATTTAAATTAATAACCAACCACCTCCTCCCCTACGGGGTACTCCTCCTTCAAGAAGGAGGAGAAACTTTTAATTATAGATTTATCTGAACAATTCGAACATCGGTTCCCCTGAACATGCATTAGGATATGGCACTTTGCACAATGTAGATAATGTAGCAGCGATATCTGTCATATTCACTTTTCGTGTCACTGTTGCCCTGTTGACTGTCCAGCCGTACCAGACCAACGGAACGTGAGAATCGTACTCATATGGAGAATTATGATTAGTCACATAATCACTCTCCTTTTCAACCCATCCCGGATTCAGGGTAACTATTACATCTCCCGATCTCTGGGGATTAAAATTATTTATTATCCTTTTCAGATTACCATTTCCAAAATCATTCGCCTCAAAAGCAGAATATGGATAAGCTGCCTCAACACCTGTAAACTGAACCAAGAACCTGGCAACTTTCTTCTGCACATCATCAAGTGAAAGGCGGGCGTCCTCTATAAGAGTCCTGTTGAGAAAAATCTGTCGTTCAGAATATCCTTTTACCCAGTCACCTTCTCTATAAACTGCATTAAGATAACTCCTTAGCAGTTGTAAAGCCTGATTCTGCTGAAAGTATCCCGAAGGAATACGATTCTTTTCCAGAACTTTCGGGATCTCAGATATTCCATGAGCTGCAGTAAAATATATAAGTACGTTTTTCTTACCGATGCTGTCATTTAAAAATGTAAGCAGATTCCTGATATCATCATCAAGACGCAAAATAGCATCACCCATCTCTACCGATGACGGTCCGAACCGATGGGCAATATAGTCTGTTGAGGAATAGCAGATTGAAAGATAATCAGTTACATCATCTTTACCCAACCGCTCATTCTGAATGAGTCTGATGGCAAAATTGGTTGTAAGAGAATTCCCAAACGGGGTCTCTCTCAGCAAAGAGTAATCGTTTTTTATATCAGAACCACCTTTTGATCTCAGCTTTTTCAGATCGTAAGGGAAATAATTAATATTGTTGAATCCCATCTCAAAACTGTTGGAATCAGGAAGACAATCAACATATTCCTTTGCTGGTTTGAGAAGGTTCCATGTTGAATTCAGATACGTATCAGAAAATTTCATGGCATTAAAATCATTTACCCAGGCAGGAAGTGTATCAATATAGTAGGTACTTGACATCCATGTACCGGTAGTATTATCAAACCAATAAGCAGCTTTGGCCGCATGTCCGGCAGAAAAAATTGCTGAACTTTCTCTCAGGCCCACTCCAAACGATTTTGCCTTTTTATTGGTCGACATTTCAAGCTCATCTGAAAATGTCGATACCAGAAGGTTTACAGGTGAATGTAACCCTGTTTCAAAACTTCCACCAACTGAATTAACTGTTAAATCTTTGGTACAGTTAATGAGTTCATTCTTCAGAGGAATATACCAGTCATCTGAGGCTATTCCGTGAACTGAAGGTTCAGCACCTGTAGCTATAGTTGCGTGTCCCGGAGCAGACTGTGTCAGCATATATTCATATGAGGCATTTTTAAAATATGTTCCCTCATTAATAAGTCTTTTTATTCCATTTTCACAAAACTTGTCCCTGAACTTCTCGAGTTGATCGTACCTCAGTTCCTCAACCACTATCCCGATAACCAGACGAGGTTTATCCGGGGGAAGATAAGCCCCCTGGCCGGATGATTTTAAAATAACAGTTATCGAAAATATGATTGCAGCAGAACTTTTTCTTAATAAGTGATTATTCTTCATATCCAGTAAACGCAGATTTTCAAATTTATATATGTAACAGTTTCGCCTGAATGAAAATTAGGTGCAAAAATACTTGAATTAATTACAGAAGCAAGTGATGCAGATTATTTAATAACAACGAACCTTCCGAAGAAAGAGGTTCTTGCAGAGAAGTCATTGAACACGATTGTATATATGCCCGGCGCTAATGATCCCAGATCAATTTCAAGGGGAATTCCCTGAGAGGTTGTTGTATTGTAATCTTCCATTAACCTGCCCGCCTGATCGATAATCCGGACATTTATATTTCCGGTTATAATATCGGAAAGCAATGCTTTGATGCTGCTTTTTGCCGGGTTTGGATAGAGAAGAATGAGACTTGATGATTGCAATATTTCAATACCATCGGGAAGTGGTGACATATCAACATTTAAATCAGTCCTTTGTCCACGGCTGACAGTAATATTGCTTATCGTTGTGTCAACGTAACCGGGAGCTGAAAAGGTCAGGTTCCATGAACCCGGAGACAGCATTCTGATAAATCTTCCAGTCAGTGTGTCGGAGTAAACCTGGGAACTGTCTCTGTCGTAAGCTACAATGAAGACTTTTGCTGGTACAGGAGCATGAGTTTTGGCATTTCGTACCAATCCGTGTATTCCATATAAAGCATTTTCAAGATAACCAAGCAGGGAATGCCGGTTATTCTCCCAGAGAAGAGATAATTGAGCTGTAGGAGTAACATACTGATCATCAAGCTCTATGGTCACCTCTCTCCCATGCAGTTCCCATGTCATAAAATCCTGTCTGCCTCCATAAACTATGTACCAGACAGCTCCGCGTGTAACTCCGTTATCGAGAAAATTCATGTATGCCGATCCGGCGTAGACATGTGCAGTATCAGCATATGCCCGGCTAATGGAATTAAACCATGAATCATCTGCATGTAACTTTGAAAGCCACCTGTCCCAGGGATAATTGACAACCTCATTACCGGAATGAAAATTGGCTGAAATAACAAATTTATGTTTTCTCATAAATTTGATCATATCGAGTGTCTCTTTCTGCTTGACGGTATTCGGAGTAAAAGGGTCAGGAAAATTCCTGTTTAAATCGTACCCGTTTGCATTGTAACGCGTGGGGGAAGAAATTGTATTGCCGCTGCTATAAGTACCATCAGGGTTTGCCAGGGGATTAATCCAAATCTCCAGATTGTCAACAAGGTTTTTAACCCTGCTACTGGCTGCATAATTCTTAAGAAAATAGTCAATCAGATGAAGCATAAGTATAAATCCTCCTGTCTCGTCACCATGCATAGTCGAAGTATAAAATACCTCTGGTTCATCCTCATCAACTGCCGCATTATCAGAGATTTTCAGAGCAAGAACAAGTCTGCCATTCACACTTGTACCAATTGTATCGAGATGGCACAATGATGGATAAAGTTTGACAAAACTTTGCATTATCGAATCATATTGGGAGTATGTAGGATAGCTGTCCCATTGCATAGCCTGATCTACGTTCATTGCAGAGAGAATACTTTTAGTATCTGGCCTCTCTATTATCTTGTAATCAAACTTTTGCATAATGAACCATTCGGCTGTCAGTGGGGACAAACTAATATGAACAACTTTATCTTTAACTGATAAAACTGAAACATTTGCTGTAAGTTTCTCAACTGCTTTATTACCTGTAAAGGGAATTGTGACTTCCACCTGTCCGTTATTGCTGATAATCTGGCGGAGTCTGTCATCGGGAATAATATTTTGTGATTCGCACTTCAGGGCCGATAAAATTACCAGGAATACTATTGCCAGGAAATGTCTCACAATAAATACTTTATACGTTAAACCTTATATGCAGAATATCGCCATCACCAACAATATAATTTTTTCCTTCAATATAAAATTTCCCGGCTTCCTTGCATGCATGTTCTGAACCCAGGGATATAAAGTCGTGGTATTTCATTACTTCAGCTCTTATAAATCCTCTTTCAAGATCACTATGAATGACTCCGGCAGCCTTAGGGGCAGTCATGCCGGTTTTGATCGTCCATGCCCTGATCTCCATTGGTCCGACTGTGAAAAATGTTTGAAGATTCAGCATTTTATATGCTGCCCTGACAAGTTTATCGACACCGGGTTCGGTCAATCCTGCATCCTTAAGAAATGCCAGCCTGTCTTCCATGTTTTCCAGTTCAGCTATTTCAGCTTCAATTGCACCTGCAATAACAAGAATTTCAGCATTTTTGCCTTTAAGAAACCCTTTAACATTTTCTACATATTTATTGCCGGCGATGGCTGATTTCTCATCAACATTACATACATACATTACAGGTTTCATTGTAAGAAGAAAAAGATCATCAACATACTTTTTATCTTCTTCCTTTATTTCCAGTGTTCTGGCATTTTTAAACTCCTCAAAATGTTCACGATACAGATGAAGTACTTCCATACCATGTTTTGCATCTTTATCGCCCGCTTTTGCCGCCCGCCCAAGACGCTCTATCTTTTTTTCTACCGATTCCAGGTCTTTCACCTGTAATTCCAGATCGATAGTCTCAAGGTCTCGCACCGGGTCAACTGAACCGTCGATATGAGGTAAAGCTTCATTATCGAAACATCTGAGAACATGAATCAAAGCATCCGTATTTCTGATATCTCCAAGGAATTTATTCCCTACTCCTTCTCCTTTGTTAGAACCTTTAGCTAATCCTGGTATATCAACGATCTCGACAGTTGTATGTACGATCCTGTCAGTAACCTGATGCTTTTCAAGCTCATAAAGTCGCGGATCGGGAACCTGCACCACTCCCATATTTGATTTTGTAGCGCTGAATGCAAATGCATTAGTTTCCCCTTTTGTATTTGATATACAGTTAAATATTGTCGTTTTACCAACATTGGTTATCCCTATAATTCCACATTGAAGAGCCATTTGTAGTCCGGATTGATTGATTAAGCAGCAAATTTATCATAATTCAGGGGAATATTCAATCATTACAATTTTATGTCGGAAAGTCAGATAAGTCTATAAGTCTTGCAGGTCTTGCGGGTCTTCAGTTGTACGCTTGTGTATCATATTGAGACAATTTAATCAACAAACTTTTTCGTATTTATAATATATTCAAGGCATTGCACTCCTGGCACAAGTGTTGCAGTGGATGGATCGCGAAAAATTATATGTAGATTTTATGGATCAACCGGTTTCAAAGGAACATAAAAGGAAATTGTTTTTCAGGCAAATGGGAACAGTCTCATTGATTATTATAATTCCATTAATAATAGTTCTGTTCCTGAGGAGCGCTTTCAGTCAATCAGTAAGTCTTTCGCATGTGACTACTGCAATCCCGGAAAAAGGAGATATTCAGATAACGGTTCAGGGATCCGGTATTGTAATACCAGCATATGAAGAAATAATTACTTCTCCCTTTCGGAGCAACTTAGTGAAAATTGTTAAAAATCCGGGTGAAAAAGTATTGCCCGGAGATACATTATTGATTTTAGATAATAAACTGGCAAAGAATGACCTGAATATGCTAAGGAATGAATTGGATCTTCAGGATATCCGGATTGAGAAACAAAAAATTGAATTGCAGCAACTTAGGGAAAATTATGAATTCAGTCGTAAAATAAAAGAGATCAGGGTCAGAAATAACCGGCTGACTTATGAAGCAGACAGCACCTTAAACAGAATGGGAGGGAGTCCTGCTTATAATGTAAAAATATCAAAAACAGAATGGGAGATATCGCAACTGGAATTCAGTCAGGCACAATACAACTTTAATAATCAGGTAAATGCAAGAAATAATGGGATCCGCGAACTTGAGACTGAAATTAATATTCAGAAGAATAAAATAATAAAAGCTGAAGATCTTGTTGACCATGCTTATGTTACGGCTCCATTTAAAGGCGATTTGAGCTGGATTGTTAATCAGCCTGGAGCAACTATTTCAGAAGGACAGGAAATTGCCCGTGTTGCAGATTTTTCAAACTATAAGCTTAAGGGAAGTATCAGCAATTCCTGGGCAGGACGAATTGTGACAGGTCAAAAAGTCATTATCAGGGATCAGGAAAAAGATCTGACCGGAACAATAGAAAATATTATGCCTGCAGTAAGTCAGGGTATGATGGAATGTCTGATAAGAATAGATAACGGAGACATTTCCAACATTCGTCCCGACCAACAGCTTGAGATCAGGGTAGTTATCTCATATAAGAAAAATATTCTCAGACTTCCCAATGGACCATATTATAAAGACAGGGATATAAAGAGATGTATGTGATAAGGGGAAACAAAGCATACCGAACAAAGATACTTCTTGGTGAATCAAATTTCGATTGTGTTGAGGTTAAAGAAGGATTAAGGAAGGCGACAAAGTGATACTGACGGATATAGAGGAGAAGTATACGAGGGATGAGATAAAGGTAAAGCAGTAGAAAATATTAAATAACACATATACAGACAAATACAATGATTAAACTTGAAAACATAACGAAAACTTACAGAACAAAAGAGATTGAAACTCTTGCACTTGATAATATTAATTTCGATGTAAAAGAGGGCGAGTTCATTTCTGTAATGGGTCCTTCGGGATGTGGAAAAACTACTCTTTTGAATATTATCGGATTTCTCGATGAACCCGATAAAGGGAAACTGGAACTCAACAGCCAACCCATTCTTTCTTACGAGGATAAAAAAACTGCCAGGATGAGAAACCAGCTTGTCGGATTTATTTTTCAGAGTTTTCATCTTATTAAAGAACTGAATGTTTACGATAATGTTGAGCTTCCGCTTATTTACAGGAAAACGCCGGGTACTGAACGAAAGAAAAGAGTATATGAAGCTCTTGAAAAAGTCGGACTGACAAACAGGATGTATCATTATCCTTCGCAACTTTCAGGTGGTCAGAGTCAGCGAACAGCAATTGCCAGGGCAATTGCCGGTAATCCAAAAATCATTCTGGCCGACGAACCTACAGGTAATCTCGACAGTATTATCGGTCATGAGGTTATGGAGATCCTGCATGATCTGAATAAGAATGGAACTACTATTGTTATGGTAACACATGATGAGATGCTGGCTAAATCAACAAACCGCATAGTGAGATTATTTGATGGCCGGTTGGTAGGATAGTTGAGGTTAAGGCTGAGGTTAAGGTTAAGGTTAGAGATTAAGGTTAAGGTTAAGGTTAAGAAAAACAAATACTAAAATGTTAAAAAACTATTTTAAAATATTTCTGAAAATTGCATGACAGAATAAGCTGTTCACATTTCTGAGTCTGTTCGGCATCAGTCTGACAATAATGTTTGTAATGATCTTCAGCATGACAATTTCGAAAAGATCACCTCAGGTTCAGGACCGGAAAAAGATTTGAAGAAGATTACTCTTTACTGAGACAGATCAAAAACCTACGAATAAAAGATGGATTGATGTCAATAGCGCTCTGCGGAAAGTAATCTTTGTGAGGATCATCTTAAAAATGTTAAAAGTGCAGAAGTTATTTCAATGTATACGGCACCTGATCCTGGGAATTTATTTTTAACGGCAAGTATCAGTGAAAGATACAGACAAAGACTGATGCAGAGTACTGGAATATATTCAACTATAAATTTCTGCAGGGCAGACCATATACAAAAGAAGAAGTTGATAAAGGAGCAAATCTTGCTGTTATAACCCGTTCTTTTAAAGAACTTCTTTTCGGTTCAGATGAGAATGTTCTGGGAAAAATTGTTCATTACACTTCAATGAACCTTGTTGTTATTGGTGTTGTGGATGATCCTCCCGACAGATCAGAATGCAATGGGTGATCTTTATTTTCCCTATACACTTTTTAAAGATAATGCCAATCCCCAAGTGAGTTTATACAGGAGGATTCAAAATTGCCTTTAAAGCAAATTCACCAAAACAATTCAACCCAATCAGGAATGAAGTACAGGAAATGATTGCCAAACTTGATGCAGCTGATACTTCACAAACAATTTTTCTTTCCGGCCCATATTCGCAGCTTGAAAAGATGATGGTAGGTTATGGTGATCCCGAAGAATATTCACTGGGAACCAGTCTCTTCAAATATCTGATTTGATGGCTCTGGCATTTCTTCTTCTGCCTGCAATTAATCTGATGGCTCTGAATTTTGCCAGGATTCATGAACGCGGAGAAGAGATTGCTGTCAGAAAATCTTTTGGTGCGCCGATCCGTATATTACGGGGACAATTTTTATTCGAAAACATGCTAATGACTATTGTTGGAGGTATAATCGGTATCATTCTTTCATATCTGGTGGTTGCTGCTTCTTGGCAACTCTCTCTCTATCGGGACAACTTTCTTTAGCAATGTCCCACTTACATTTTCATTCAATTACATTGTATTTGTTGCAGCACTTATTGCCTGCCTGATCTTTGGTCTTCTCTCAGGCTATCTGCCTGCTGTCAGATTATCACGAATGAAACCTGCTGTTTATCTGAAAGGAGGTGAGTTATGATACGTATGTTCTTTAAAACCCTCTGGAATAACAGAAGACGAAATATCCTGGTATTTATAGAACTATTTATGATCTCACTCGTATTGGTAAATCTTACCATATACCTGGTGAATATGCTTGCTATTTATCGAATTAAGAATTGTTACGATGCTCATAATGTTATTCTTGTAAATATTTCAAAAAAGAATAATGAAGATAAAAAGATCACTGAACAAATCATTCCGGAATCTTAGTAAAAATGTTTGGTTCAAATTCATTTGTTGAATCAGTTTCTATAAGTAATAATGCAATTCCTTATAATTATAATCTCTAACTTCATATAATTTCAGCATGACAATGATCATTTTAACCTTGCTTTACGTCAGGTTGATCTTGATTATGCAAAAGTAATGAAAATAACTCCTTTGAAAGGAAGATGGTTTGATGAAACAGATATTGGGAAAAAAGTAAATCCCAATCATAATTTCAAAAGATATTGATGAGAAATATTTTCAGGGAAATGCATTAGGTAAAAGAATCGCAGAAAATAATAATACTTATGAAATAGTGGGTGTGGTTGATCATTTTAAAAGAAGCGATATTGAAAAACCATATTCATTTGGTTTTCTATTTAGAGAATCAGGTAAGTTGGGGTAACATCCATATTGATCAGAACCAAAGAAAACAAAACCGGTGACATGCTTGCTGTTGCAGAAAGCCAGGTTTATTCAACTCTTAATCCTGAAAACTGGACAATAAGCAGTTTGAATTCTCTCGAGAACATGCGGAACAAGCAAAATGATCAGAATTATCAGCGAAATTACCTCAGCGTTATTATTGCATCTCTTTATTATGATTAATGTTTTTCTGGGAACAATTGGTATTCTTTGGTATAATACCAACCTGAGGATCCATGAAATAGGTATTAAAGCGGGCTCTTGGTTCAACCAGGTCAGGAATCAGAAAGCTTCTGATAGCTGAAAACTATGTTTATTGCCGGACTTGGACTTACTAATTGTAGTACTTATAATTCTTCAGATCCCGACATTCTTTGAAGAAAAACGGTTGAACATGGTGTACTATCGCTTTCAATCTGGATTAGTGTTGCAACTACAATTATACTTGTTCTTCTCAGCACATGGATACCTGCATCCATTGCATCAAAAATACGTCCTGCAACTGCTCTTAAAACAGAATAGTTTAGTAATTTCGTCGCTGATGATGCAACCATGCAATATTTTAGTCTGTGATGATGATGATGCAGTAAGAAGTTCTCTTGGTTTCCTGCTCACCAAAGCCAGTATAAAGTATGGAGTGCCACAAACCCGGGGGATATCATAAAAATGATCAGGGAATCTGATTTCGATCTGGTTTTACTCGACATGAATTTTTCCCTTTCAATAAATGGTGAAGAGGGAATAGATCTGTTAAGGAAGATCAAAATTTTAAAGCCTGAAACACCTGTGATTCTTATGACTGCCTGGGCTTCTGTTGAACTTGCCGTTCGGGGAATAAAACTTGGAGCTTCTGATTTTGTTACCAAACCATGGAATAATATTCAGTTACTTAAGATTATTGAAACTTCAATTACTTTGTCAGGCAATAGAAGTCTTCCAACAAATATTACAGTAAATAAACGAGATAAGCTTCCTGAATTCGAGGAAATAATCGGAGAGGATCCAAAACTGCTTGAAATTCTTGAGATAATTAAAAGGGTTGCCCCAACACATGCACCTGTTTTGATAACAGGCGAAAGCGGAACCGGAAAAGAATTGATTGCTTCTGCAATACATCAGTACAGTTCAAGAAAGGCGAAACCGTTTATTAAAGTTAATCTTGGAGGTATCCCTCCCAGTCTTTTCGAGTCAGAAATGTTTGGTTATAAAAAAGGTGCATTTACCGATGCAAAAAGTGATCATGCCGGAAGGTTTGAGAAAGCAAATAACGGGACAATTTTCCTGGATGAGATTGGTGATCTTGACCCTTCTTCACAGGTTAAACTGTTAAGAGTACTCCAGGACCAGACATTTGAACGGCTGGGTGATCCAAACAGTATTACCGTTGATGTCAGAATATTATCAGCAACAAATCACGATCTTTATTCTCTGGCGGGCAAAGGATTATTCAGGGAAGATCTGTTGTACCGGATTAATCTTATTCAGATTAGAAGTTCCGCCCCTTAGACAACGTAAAAATGATATTCCGCTTCTTGCAGATTACTTTGTTGATCAGGCGGTTTTAAAATATTCTTTGCAGAGGAAACTGATATCAAATGAGGCTAAAGAATGGTTATGTAATCAATATTGGCCAGGGAATGTCAGGGAACTTAAAAATATTGTAGAGAGAACTGTTTTGTTAACCAGCGATGATCAGATTAATAATGAGGATATTATTCTGGCTCAAAGGCCGGACGTAATCCAGCTCCAAGGATCATCTCACATGAAAAGTTCATCCGGGACACTTGATGACATGGAAAAGGAATTGATCATTAAGACTATTGAAGAGTGTGGCGGAAATCTTTCAAAATCATCGGAAAAACTCGGAATAAGCAGAGCCACCTTGTACAGAAAAATGGAAAAATACGGAATCCAAACAGAAAAAAATGAGTAAAAAATGGACAATAATCTGGCTTAGCCTGGTTTTCGCAATATTTCTTCTTCTTGCCATCTATTCTTTTCATGAAAAAGGCCCGGTGTTGCTTATTGGTTCAGAAATTGTCATCCCTGCAGTTTATGCTATAACAGTCTGGATGATTACCAGATCGCTAAAACCTATCAGATTAATTGGAAGAAGCATGAACCTGCTGAAAGAGGGTGATTTTAACATTACAATGGTTAAAACAGGGAATCAAGATGTCGATAGTATTATTGAGGTATATAATTCCATGATCAGTCGATTAAGAGAAGAACGGATAACTGTAAGAGAAAAGAATCACTTTCTCGATCTGCTGATTGAGTCTTCTCCTCTGGGGATTGTTATTGTTGATCTCGATGAAAGGATAACGGATATTAATAAGGCTGCTTATAAATGCATGGGAATGCAACCCGGCGATTATAAGGGAAAATATCTGAAGGACATTAAAAGTAGCCTGGCTACAGAAATAATAAAAATTGAATTTGAAAAAAAACAGCTTATTGTTCTTGCTGATGGTCAGAAATTTCTTTGCCGGAAACTATTTTTTATGGATCATGGATTCAGGCACCCTTTTTATATAATTGAAGAGTTTACCGAAGAGATCCGAAAAGCTGAAAAAGAAGCGTACGGCAAACTGATCAGGATGATGGCCCATGAAGTAAACAACACAATCGGATCTGTGAATTCAATAATGTCGACTGTTAAATCGGATCCTGACTCAATTATGGAACATGAACGGGAAGATATACTCAGAATACTGGATGTTGCAATTCAGCGTAACTATCAACTTAACAGGTTTATGCAAAACCTTTCAAATGTTGTAAAACTGCCACTGCCGGAAAAAGAATCGATGAATCTGAATGAATCAATAAATGTTGTTTTAGAATCCTTCAATTACTTACTGAAAGAAAAGAATATTTCATTTGAAACCGACATGGATGCTGCTTCAATTATAATATCTGCGGATAGGAGCCAGATGGAACAGGTTTTTAGCAATATTTTAAAAAATTCTATTGAAGCAATTAAAAGTGACGGACATATAACTGTTTCGGTAAAAGCCAATCCGGATAGAATAAGTTTTGATGATAATGGAAGCGGACTTTCACCTGAGGTTTCGGAACGGGTCTTTACACCGTTCTTTTCCACCAAACCCGGAGGACAGGGCATCGGATTAACTCTGGTTCAGGAGGTTCTTACAAATCATGGATTTGCATTCAGTCTCCGAAATAAAGAGCCCCAGGGGACAGAGTTCATTATCAAATTTTGACCTTTAACGACTTAAATTTGAATATTCATTTTCTATCTTTAAACCTTAAAGTGTTTTTTTCATCTAAGAAGAAAATCAATATTGAAATTGGATAATATCCGGCCCGACGATAATATTTCTGAATTACTAAAGGAAGATCTGAATAAAGGTTTCCGGCTTCTGGTTGAAAAATACAGCTCAAAACTTTACTGGCATATCCGCAGGCTGGTAATTCTCCACGAGGATGCTGATGATGCACTTCAGAACACTTTTATCAATGCATGGAAAAGCATTGAGAATTTCAGAAGTGAAAGTTCTCTTTATACGTGGCTTATATACAATTGCAACAAATGAAGCGCTGACATTAATTAATAAAAGAAAAAAAAATGCCTCAGTTCCGATCGATGATCTTAGGAAGTTATTTCGCTAATTCTCACGAAGGAAGCACATGGTTCGATGGTGATGAAGCTCAAATGAAACTCCAGAATGCAATACTTCAGCTTCCTGAAAAACAGCGTATCGTTTTTAACCTGAAGTATTATGATGAAATGACTTATGAAGAAATGAGCAAAGTACTGAAGACTTCAGAGGGTGCCCTGAAAGCATCTTATCACCATGCAGTAAAAAAAATTGAAAAAACAGTAATTAAAGATTAAACCTTTTTGATAACTTAACTATCTAATTCAATGATGAAAAAGTTTAATGACATACCAGATAAGAATCCTTTTAAAGTACCTGACAACTACTTTGAAGAGGTAAACAGAAAAATAATTTCTGCCACATCCGGTTTTGACAGGAAAGGCGAAGCGGTAAGTACGTATAACAGGTTCAGAAGTTATATTCTTATCGCTGCTTCCGTGGCCGGTTTTATTCTTATCAGCTATACGGCAATAAAGCTTTTCACTCCAGATAGAATATCTCCTCAGGTATCAGAAGTTCAATATAATATGAACCCCGATTCTTACCTGAATGATATTGATATTTCAGCACTTGAAGAAAATGCATCATCAATAGTTTTTTCTGAGGAAGGACCAGAAGTAAGCAAAAAAGATATTATTGATTATCTTCTGCTTGAAAACATTGAATTGAGTGATATTTATGAAAAACTATAAATTTGAAGTCATGAAAAGAATAATAATTGTTATACTTATAATATCAGGATTCCCGGGTATCAGGTCGGAGGCCCAGAATCCGAATCTTGAAAAACTGAATAACTATAAGATCGGATTCTTTACAAAAAGGCTGAATTTAACTACCGTGGAGGCCGAAAGATTCTGGCCGGTATATAATGAATATCAGAATCAGAGGAATCTGATACAGTTGGAAAAGCTGAAGATTAACAGAAATTTTAATCAGAACGGAAGTTCTCTGAGTGATAATCAACTGGCAGCAATGGGTGATAAATTTGTTGATTGTCTTGTCCAGGAATCAGCTCTCGCAGTTACATTTCATAAGAAACTTAAAGAGGTGCTCCCTCCTTCAAAAGTAATCATGTATTACCAGGCAGAAAACCAATATAAGGCTCAACTTCTTAATGAGTTGCAGAGTGTGAGGCAACAAAATAAGGCAAGACCGGGGCGTAATTTCTAAATACGTTTTAGTTTATTTCACTCCAACATCTTTCGCCATTTAAGATTCCGGACAAAGTCTATCGATTTTTCAATTTCATGATACATAACCTTGTCATCATTAATAAACGGGACAATTTCACGGAAGGATTTTACTACTTCTTCAAACAGCACTGATGATCTGAGCGGTCTTCTGAATTCCAAAGCCTGAATGGCAGTAAAAAGTTCAATGGCTATTATCTTTTCAAGGTTCTCTGCAACACGCAACAATTTTGTTGCTCCGTTCGCACCCATGCTTACATGATCCTCCTGTTCATTGGATGAAGGTATAGAATCAACAGATGATGGTGTGCAAAGCTGCTTATTCTGACTAACAATTGAAGCTGCAGTATATTGAGGTATCATGAAACCACTATTCAATCCCGGATTTGCAACAAGGAACTCAGGAAGTTCTCTTTGGCCGGCAATCAATCTGTAGATCCTTCTTTCAGAGATACTTCCTAACTCAGCCAGAGCGATAGCTAGGTAATCGAATATGAGAGCAAGCGGCTGACCATGGAAATTTCCTCCTGACACAATCAGATCTTCATCGGGAAATATTGTTGGGTTATCAGTAACAGAGTTGATCTCTGTCAGAATTACTGATTTTGCATAACTTATGGCATCTTTACTTGCACCATGGACCTGCGGAATACACCGGAATGAGTAAGGATCCTGCACATGTGCTTTTTTTCGTGAAATCAGCTGACTCCCTTCAAGGATTTTTCTGAATACCTGCGCAGTAGCTATCTGACCCTTATGTGGTCTGATTTTATGTACACATTCGAAAAAAGGATCGGGTCGACCATCATATGCTTCAAGTGAAAGGGCTGAAGCAATATCAGCAATTGCTGATAGTCTTTCTGCCATTGTGATAATATATACACCGTAGGAACTCATGAATTGTGTTCCATTAAGAAGAGCAAGTCCCTCCTTCGATATCAGCTGCACCGGTGACCAGCCAAATTTTTCAAGCAGCTTACTTGCATTTATTATCTTGCCGTCATAGATCACATCGCCCAATCCCAGCAGGGGAAGTACAAGGTGAGCAAGTGGTGCCAGATCGCCTGATGCCCCTAGCGATCCCTGCTCATATACTATTGGAGTAATACCCTCATTGAAGAAATCAATAAGACGCTGAATTGTACTAACCTGAACACCTGATTTTCCAAGACTCAGTGCATGAATCTTGAGAAGCAGCATAAGCCTCACAATTTCCTCTCTTACAACCGGCCCTGTACCGCAGGCATGCGACATAACGAGGTTTTCCTGCAGCTTATTCAGCTGGTCTTTACTGATTGTTTTATTATGAAGCGAGCCGAATCCGGTGGTTATCCCATAAATAGGCGATGTATTATGCTCGAGCTTATTGTCAAGGTATTTTCTGCAAACAGTTATAAGATCTACAGATTCATCGGAGAGAGAGAGTCTGGTATTCTTCTCAAGAAGCTCCCTGATAGTTTCCAGTTTCAGGTCTTCGGGTGAAATCTTAAAATTCATACTTTAATTTCTTAATTGTGATAGCTCGAAAATCAATTTTTTCACCCCTGCCCCAGGGGGAGTAAAATTGATTTTCTTCGCTCCCCTTGGGGCCGGGGTGAACGAAGAAAATCAATTTTTTATTTCGGAGTTTACAAATGCTCCAAGGTCACCCAGTTGTATACTTCTCTGCTCTCCTGAAGACATAATCTTTATCGTAATACTATTCTTAACTATCTCATCTTCGCCGGCTATAATGATATAGGGTATTTTTTTTGAGTCAGCATACGACATCTGCTTCTTAAGCTTTACTGCATCAGGGTATAATTCACTCCGTACATTAAGCTTACGTAATAAATCAAGAATCTTAAGCGCATATAATGATTCGACCTCACCAAAGTTTACTACCAATACCTGGGTTGAAGATACGATGATATTATCAAACAGGTTTAGCTGATTGAGAACATCATAAATCCTGTCGGCACCAAAAGAAATTCCCACCCCTGATACTCCTTCCATTCCAAAAACTCCGGTCAGATTATCATAACGTCCTCCACCGCATATACTTCCGATGCTGACATCCTTCGACTTAACCTCAATTATTGCCCCGGTATAATAATTCAAACCTCTGGCTAATGTCAGATCAAAATCAATACTTGATTTGATTTTTACTTTTTCTAACAGATGAAATAGATCTTCCAGCTCGTGAATACCTTCAAGTCCAATAGCTGAGTTTAATAATACTCGTCTTAGGAAAATAAGTTTTTGTTCGTTACTATGATCGATGACTTCAATGATACTTTCAAAATCTTTTATTACATCACTTTTAATACCTTTACTCTGTAATTCTGTCTTTACATTCTCCCAGCCGACTTTCTCGTATTTATCCAATGCTACCGTGATATCAGTTATTCTTTCAGGGATACCTGCAAATTCTGCAATTCCTGCAAGAATTTTTCTATTGTTTATTTTGATGATCACCTCAACTTTCAATCTGCCAAAGACTTCATCAATAATACTAATAAGTTCAAGTTCATTAAGTAATGAGTCGCTACCTACTACATCGACATCGCATTGAAAGAACTCGCGGTATCTGCCTTTCTGGGGTCTGTCAGCTCTCCAGACCGGCTGAATCTGATATCTTTTAAATGGAAACACAATTTCGTCCCTATGTTGTACAACATAACGTGCGAATGGCACAGTAAGATCGTACCTTAAGCCCTTTTCGCAGATCAGCGACGATAGTTTACCAGATTCGCGCTTAGCAAATTCTTCATCGGTCACGGATGACATAAAATCACCCGAATTAAGAATTCTGAAAAGAAGCTTGTCTCCTTCTTCTCCATACTTACCCAGCAGAGTTGTAAGATTTTCAATAGCCGGAGTCTCAATAGGCTGATAGCCATAAAGCCTGAATACATGCCTGATGTTCTCAAATATATACTCGCGTTTCAGCATCTCCTCAGTTGAGAAATCTCTGGTTCCTTTAGGTATGGATGGTTTGGAGGACATATTATTGTTTTAAAAGACAAAAGATAAAAGTATAAAGACAAAAGTATAAAAGATACTGAGAATCTAAAATATACCTAACCGTGATAGTGGTAAAGATTTACTGGATTTTCTCAGTGTAACCCTGTGCTTCTCTGTGTAACTCCGTGTGAGTTCTTTAATACTTTGTTACACAGAGATTCACAGAGGGTTCACAGAGAGACACAGAGAAAACAAGTGTATTAGATATCTCTATAGGAGTCCTTTGACTTTAATATTTTTCCGGAACAAATGTCTGCTCTGTAACGGGAGGCCTTACGTATGCAACGTCGTGTTTTAACGGAGGCAGTTTCAACGGTTTGGGAGTTAGATCCTTGTATGGGATGAGAGATAGAAGATGGTCTATACAATTAAGTCTTGCTCTCTTTTTATCATCAGCATGTACAACATACCAGGGGGACTGCTTGGTATCGGTATAGGAGAACATTTTGTCTTTCGCCATAGAATACTCTACCCATTTATCGCGCGATTCGATATCCATGGGACTGATCTTCCATCGTTTGGTAGGGTCCTTTATTCTATCCTGAAAACGTTTTTCCTGTTCATGATCACTGACTGAGAACCAATATTTAATAAGAATGGTACCAGACCTGATCAGCATCTTTTCGAATTCAGGACATGATCTGAGGAACTCTTCATACTCATCATTTGTGCAGTAACCCATCACCTTCTCAACGCCAGCCCTGTTATACCAGCTCCTGTCGAACAGTGCGATCTCACCTCCAGCCGGCAATTCGGAAGCATATCTCTGGAAGTACCATTGTGACTTTTCCTTTTCTGTTGGTATGCCAAGAGCTACAATTCTGCATATTCTGGGATTCAAACAACCTGCAATGGTTTTTATTACTCCTCCTTTTCCGGCCGCATCCCTTCCTTCAAAAACAACAACAACCTTTAGTTTATTCGCTTTTACCCATTCCTGCAGTTTTACAAGCTCAATCTCAAGATCCATAAGTAACTTCTCGTATTCACCATCTCCCAGTTTCTTCTTCTTTTCCTCTTTTATGTCATGATATAGATCCTCTTTTGCATTAAATTTTGTTCTATCAGCTTTCTCATCTTTATTACTTGCCATGGCATACGATTTTTATATGAAACTGTAATTTATCAAAAAAAATTTGAAAAAGGAAATCGAAATTCAAGGTACTCACCCCCTTCCCCTCTCTACTTCGTAAAGAGGGGTGTGCACGTGATAAAGTTTCAAATAAGAAGATTAAGATCCTAACATTTAGGAGTCGAGTATTTCCATCCTGAAACAATATTGTAAAAGTATTTTCTGACGTCTTAGGAATGACTCATAAATTTCAGCATATCAATGAATTGCCCCCTCTTTACGAAGTAGAGAGGGGGATTAACGGGGTGAGTATCTGGGGGTTGGGGGGTAATGCTATTGTATAAACGGTATCACCAGCGGGTATCTGAATAGTTCTCCCTTAGGCGCTTTCACACTTGCAATAATTACACAGATTACTTTCAGTGTCCACAGTAACATAATGATTGGAATTCCTATAATAATGAAACATAAGGGAATAGCGAGAACTATGTAAAGCAGCATTGATAACTGGAAGTTCAGAGATGCTTTCCCATTTATATTAACCCATGATGATTCATCTCTTCTGGTCAACCAGCAGATCAGCGGACCAATAGTACCCCCGAATGGGAAAAAGAAACCGGCAAAAGCCGAAAGGTGACATAACATCGCCCAATTTCTTTCTGTTTCTGATAATACTCTGTTCTCTTCCATGATGTTTAAGTATTTATTAAAAAGACGGCTCTGCCTGGCTAATGCTGCATATTATTTTCAAGGCGTTTCAAATCTTCAGGTAATAAACTATTCGGATTGGCTTTGTCTACCATATGCAGGTTATAATAATACATCTCTGAATCGGTAATACCTATAAGCATTACAAAGCAATAACCCGTTCTTCTGTCACCCCTTGGACCAACTTTATGTACTATTACGGTATTAGGAGTTTTATTCTCTATAGCATCAATAATATCATCATTTGAAACAATCTTAACATTACCTTTATAAAAAGCTTCTATTTTCTTATTTGTAGCTATTTCCGGAGAAAGATCTTCCTGTTCCACAAGTATTGTTTTATTCCTGATATCAGGAATGTTTTTATTATAATATTTAAGGTATTTTCTCAAAGTCAGGGAAGGGTCTTCAGAAACCATTCGTGCGTGATTCTGGATAAATGAAAGAATAGGACCAAGCTTGTAACTGTATTCAAGATCGTTTACTCCTGCAAAGGAAAGCGGGATTGCGCAAATTTCGGGCATCTCCGCAAGTTTATTTACGTCTTTTCCCTGCAGAAGATTAATAAAGTTATATAAACCATGTGATTTGTCCTTATCAAAATTCGTCTGTGTAAGAACTATGAATGAATAAGCCGGATTCAGTCTCATGACATTGAAATCGGTCACAGCAATAAATTCATAGGGTGTAATTTTCCAGTTTGCTTTAACTGCTTCTTTTATATATAAGTTGTAAGATGAAAACGGATCATCTTCAAGTACAACACAGGTTTTTGATTTTTCAAATTGCTTTATTTCCTCTTTGTCAGGGAATGGAGCCTGACCTGTTGATATCGAAACAGGAAAAAGCAAAGTGAAGAATAAAAGCAATGTTCTCAAAGCAAGGTTATTGTTCAACTGGTATATACAGGGGATTTTTTTCATTGAATTTCCGTATATATACAAACATAAGTTCTTTTTTCTTTTTTCTCGACAATTGAACATACTCTTCATACAACTGGTTATCCTTCATAAGCATGAGCTCCGTATTGTCAACATTGAATTCCATCACCTTTCCGCTCTCAAAATCGATCAGGTACTGTTTTAATTCATTACGTGTCATGCTTGATTGCCTGTAGGGAGAATAATATGAGCCATATGAACTATATGGATTATAATAATTGCCATATCCGTAAGGTGAATAATATGGATCATAATACCCG
Organism: uncultured Bacteroidales bacterium; assembly: GCA_963725785.1. Taxonomy (GTDB): domain Bacteria; phylum Bacteroidota; class Bacteroidia; order Bacteroidales; family VadinHA17; genus LD21. The sequence goes on from CAVRZV010000015.1 coordinate 101,652, forward strand.
TACGGAGAGTTATAGCCCCGTGAATCATAAGTAGTAATATCAGCAACAAAATGACAGATGCTCCCAACAAATGTGATCCTGTTGAAATTCTCCTGAATCTGAACATACAGCACTCCATTGCGTGAAAAACCCCAAATGGTATTTTTCGCAACTTCCTGTCTTACACCCATATTATCGTAGAAATATATCTTATCAATTTCCAGTATTTTATTAAAGAATTCCCGGTCGTTATAGTCTACTGATGTGAGAATCTTTGCTTTAGGTATGGGACTGTTTAGCTTTACCTGGTCAAAATTGAGGTAGATGCCATCATTAAACCTGAAATCCGGTGTGTACTTAACCATCCCCTCTTTCTCCTGGCCGGACACCCTGAGAAGAGACATACATTGCGAAAACAGGCAGACTAAAAAAAATATCCTGAACATTTTCAACATAGCATTTGATGTTTTTCCTTGTCAGTTCAAAATTCATACCAGATGCACAAATTTAACGTTTTACTTCGAAGGTTGTTAATTTCGGTTAATGTATATTTATTACTTTTTTTGTGTAAATTTACAATACCTCAAAATTCAGGTTTATGGTCAGTGATACTGGAAACAGGACTAACAATAAAGGTTTTAATAAGTCTTCTGAAGAATATTTCGAAACAAACAGGAGGATTATTGAGAAGTACTCTCTTTTTGCACTATTTGGCCTCATATCAGCTTTAATACTAATTTCTTTCGATCTTAAGCTTCCGGCAGGATGTATAATTGTAGCGGCTGCAAGCCTCATTATAATTGTGCTCCGAAAAACATCGGCTCTTAATAATAATTTCAAAGAATCATTAAAGGAGTTTTCTTCACTGAACGAGAGAAAAGACGATGTCATTACTGATTTTTCACATAGGATAAGAGAGCCTTTAAATAACCTTGTTATAATCTCTGATATGCTAATGGAATCAGGCCTTCAGAAAAAACAAAAAGAATTACTGGAAACTTTTATTGCTTCAACTAATAACATGGTGACCACTGTTAATGAATTGACAATGCAGTCAGCCGGGAACCTGAGTTATGAACATCGAAAGGCTATTAAATTTAATTTGTTATCAACCATTCAAAATACTATTGAGCTTTATAGTCTTAAAGACAGAGCCAATATCGAATTCATTTTAAACAAAAAGGAGTTCAGCGACTTTGAATGTTTTGGTGATCCGATAATTCTTAAACAGATATTTCTTGATCTTTTTAATACTATTGAGATTCAATCATTGGAAAGAGCTACAAAGGTCACTATAAACCTTAAGAAAATGAAGGAATCAGGTACTGAAAGTATTATTGATCTGAGAATACAGACAGATAATCCCATTGTCCTGATTGATGATGTTGGAGTTGAAAAAAGTCTGGCCGCAAGATTTATCTCATCAGGTAAAGGCACTTTCAGTCAGGAGGTTGGAACAAACTCTACTGTTTTGAATATTTTTCTGCCTTATGCCATTCCTCTGGTTGAACCTAAACAAAGTTTAACTTCTCAAAAGATAGAAGAGCTTGTACAGAAAGATAAAATTCATAAAGATCTCAAAGATCTTAAAATACTGCTTGTTGAAGATAATCTGATTAACCAGAAAATCACTCTGCTCACTCTCAAACCTCTGGTTCATAGTATCGATACTGCTTCAAACGGTAAAGAAGCACTTGATAAGTTCGGAACTACAAATTTTGATCTGATTCTTATGGATATTCAGATGCCGGTTATGAGCGGACTCGTAGCTGCTGAAAAGATCAGGGCTTTGGAATCCACAACCAGTTCCCATGTTCCTATAATAGCAATAACAGCCAATGCAATGATTGGGGATAAGGAGAAATGCCTTTCAGCAGGAATAGACGATTATATCAGTAAACCTTTTCAGCCAGCTGCACTCATTGATAAAATTAAGAAGATTATTTAGTTCCTGCTATTAAAGGTCTGAATCCTATTACCATCATATCGTCTACCTGCTCATTCACACCCATCCAATTTTTGATGTTTTCCTCCAGGATTGCTTTCTGATCGTTCACCGGGAAGCCATGAATGGTTAATAACAGGTACCTGAACCGCCTGTACATGAATTTCTTATTTTCAGTACCGCCGAACTGATCGACATATCCGTCAGAAAAAATATAGAAAATGTCCTCTTCCAGAAGGTCTATTTCATGATCGGTATAAGGTATCCCTTCAGGGTTCATACCGATAATGATCTTATCTGCCATTATCTCAACCAGACTACCGTCACGGATCAGATAAAGGGGTAGAAAAGCTCCCGAATAGTCTACCTTTCTTCTTTTTCTGTCAATTACACAAAGCCCAATATCCATTCCGTCGTGTATGATAGTTCCAATGTTTTTTTCTCTGCTGAAAGTTTTTTCCAATCCTCTGTTCATTATCTCCAGAATCTTTGATGGAATTTCAATGTTATCCTCGTTAATGGCTTTTTCTATGATTTTCAGACCAATCATCGACATCAGTGCTCCCGGAACCCCATGACCTGTACAATCGGCTGCCACAACAAAAACCTTGTCTCCTTTCTCTCCTATCCAGTAGAAATCACCACTGACTATATTTTTCGGCTTGAATAAAATAAACGAATCTTTAAAGTGATTTCTGAAGTAAGCTTCTGATGGTAAAAGAGCTTCCTGTATTCTTTGTGCATATATCAGGCTATCGGTTATGTTCTTATCTCTGAATTCCAGTTCAAATTTTTGCAATTCAATTATATTTAGAGCCTGCTCTTTCTCTTTTAAAAGTTTCCTGGTTTTAACAAGCTTTCTTGTCTGAAAAATAAACAGCAGATAAAATAGAGATATTATAAGTGTCCCATAGAATATAAAACGAAAAGGAGAGGTGGTGAGATTAATCAGACTGCCATAACATATACGATTGAAAGTTACTGCAAATTCAATGATATATACCTGAGAATATGTCAAATATAAATGTAACATACGATTATGCAAAATTAGACTAAATATCCGTATGTTAAAGGCACATCTTTTGGAATTGATCTGTTATTAATCAATCACAACTTCATCAGTGCCTTTGCGGTTTAACCTTAAGTATTTTAATGATGGTGAATGAATCGGCTCTCCTAATCCAAAAGATTCCCATTTCCTGTCTATTGCTGAGATTGTCTCATTATCGGAACAAACTACGTTTGGCCACTTTCTGGGAAATCCTCCTTTCCTGTAAGCTTTAATTGTTCCGTCAATAAGAACTGTGAAGGGGGAAATATACTGATGATCACGTTGAGGATCAGAATTGGCGAGTATTTGCCATACCACCATAAACAAATCATTCACATCAACAGTATGATCAACAACTATAATCAACCTGAAAATTTTATCGGGATCAATCTTTAAGATGATATTATTTACCTTAGCAATAACATCCTGATCCTCCGACCGGTCCACCGACATTATAAGAATAGGAATTTTATCTGCCAGAAGGCTGGTGTTTAAGTTTTTTATAATATTCCTGTCGGAATTCTCACTTTTTATTTTGGAGATATCATAGTTTTCGGGTTCAGTAATGCTGCTTCTTCCGGAGCTTTCTTCAATTAGCTTTATTGTAGCATCAACTCCGACTTTTCCTCCGAAAGAAAAATTATCTGAAGAATGATCCAGAACGTCAAGCGGACCACGACTGAACAACAAGTCAGTAGTGAAATCAACATTAGCAAAAACATGAGTCGCCAGCTCTTTATAATTTCTGATATTGATGTTGCCATTCACAACGATCAGATACTTGGTAAACATCATCTGTCCGGCTCCCGATAAAGAACTTAAAACTTTCATTCCCTGTCCGGGATAGCTCTTATTAATCTTTACGATTACCAGGTTATGAGCTGTACCGGCATCCGGCATGTGAAAATCTTCTATTTCCGGTTGTATGGCCATTCTGACAGGTGTAAGGAACAGCTTTTCTGTTGTCCTGGCAAGCCAGGCATCTTCCTGTGGCGGAATGCCAACAATTGTTGCAGGATAAATCGCTTTTTTCGAATAAGTAATACAGGTCACATGAAATTTAGGGTACCAGTCGGCCAGTGAATAAAATCCCGTATGGTCACCAAACGGACCTTCCCATACCAGATCTTCAGCAGGATCAACAAAACCTTCCAGAATTATATCGGCATCTTCCGGTACAAAAAGGTCATTAGTTATACACTTTACCAATTTAACTTTCTTTCTCCTGAGAAATCCTGCAAGAATATATTCATTAATGTTCTCAGGCAACGGAGCAGTTGCTGAATAGGTATAAACCGGGTCTCCTCCTAGAGCCACTGAGACCGGCATTTTTCTCCCTTTTATTCTCCATGCCTCAAAATGACTGGCCCCGGTTTTATGACGTTGCCAGTGCATAGCCGTTGTGTTTTTATCAAGAATCTGCATCCTGTACATTCCGGTATTTGTTTTCCCTGTTTCCGGATGCCTGGTATGCACCATAGGCAGAGTTATAAAACGGCCCCCGTCGTGTGGCCAGCATTTAAGGACAGGCAGAACAGTCAGATCGGGTATCATATTAATTACCTGCTGACAGGTACCTTTTCTTTTAGTATGCGAGGGAAGGAAAGCTGCCAGTTTAATAAGTGAGGGCAGGGATGTAAGTTTTTTAAATAACGTATCTTTATTATCTGAGACATTTTTAAAAATATTCTCCATTTCAGCGCCTGGATCATCAAGATCTTTCCGGCTGATAGCCATTGCCATCCTCATATCTGATCCGAAGGCATTTATTAACAGAGGAAAATCGGTTCCTGTATTTTCGAACAATAATGCTTTTCCTCCGGATTTGGTTACCCTGTCGGTTATTTCAGTGATCTCGAGTACAGGATCAACAAATGTCTTAATCCTTACCAGTTCATCTTTTTTCTCGAGTTCTGTAATAAAACCTGCTAATCCTGAGTAACTCATACCGGGGTTTTTATAATATCCAAAGATATTCAATATGCCAATATGAGTAGCATAAACCGGCCTTCTAATTACGGGGTTGGTAGGGACGTTGCATGCAACGTCCCTACACCCATGCATGCAACGTTTCAACAGGTATATAAAACAATAATGGGAACTCATCGCAAGGATTAGTTCCCATTCAACGTATACAACCAAGGCTGTTTACGATGCCAGATTACTGTTATTCTGACCGGTCGCTTCTTCTGATACAAGACCAGTTTTTGCAACCCATGGCTTTCGGGTTTTGCCTGTTACAGCAGAACCTTCCGGCTGTCCTTTCTTCCTGTCTTGCGACTGGATTTCCGGGACGAAGTGTCTTTCAGGCACTGATGCTTATTTCCCGAAGGATTCGGTATCAGTTTCAGATAACCCGGAGCCGAAGCCCCTCATTTTCTGAAGCCCTGTGACTCAATCTTCGAAAGAACGTTTCCGGTTTTCGCTGACTTTCTGAACATCACGAACGCGGGGTCCGCTTAGTTCAGGCTTCGGCTCTCCTGGTGCGCAGACCCGAGGGTCTGACCGAAACGGATATTGTTTCATTTAAGTAACCTTTTCCGTCTCCACATCTTTCGAGCAGTCTTTTATCGCTCACCTGATAGAATCAAATTTACACCAGGAATCCGTAAAAACAATGAAATGAAGACCGTTGTTGTAAACGTGATATAAACAGGAGATATTAACAATTGTTAATAACGGCGGAGAACGGCATCTTTTGTAGGGAATGGTCGCGACCATTCCCTACTCAGGGTCATGCCATGGCATGACCCTACATTACATAATCATTGGCAAATGTAGGGACACGCCATGGCGTGTCCGCGTCATATAAAAAAAAGGCCACCCTCTCAGGCAGCCTCTCTACTAGTTTATTCCTTAATAAGCCCCCCTTTGGGGGGTTGGGGGGCAAAAATCTATTTCTTATATCCGTATACAGCCAGGTTCCCAAGAGTCTCTTCAATTCTCAGTAACTGATTGTACTTGGCGATCCTGTCAGTTCTGCTAGCCGATCCGGTTTTGATCTGACCTGAATTAGTTGCAACTGCGATATCTGCAATCGTCGTATCCTCAGTTTCTCCGGAACGATGCGAGGTAACAGTTGTATAGCCTGCCCTGTGAGCCATCTCAATAGCATTCAGCGTCTCAGTAAGAGACCCGATCTGATTGACTTTTATAAGGATTGAGTTTGCACAACCCATTTCAATACCTTTCTTCAGATAGTCAACATTTGTAACAAATACATCATCACCAACTATCTGAATTTTCTTTCCGATCCTGTCTGTCAGCATCTTCCAGCCATCCCAGTCGCCTTCAGCCATACCATCTTCTACTGAATCGATAGGATATTTAGATACAAGGAGTTCAATAAAGTCAACCTGTTCCTTTGAAGTTTTTCTTGCACCTTTCGGGCCCTCAAATTTTGAGTAGTTGTATAATCCGTCTTTATAAAATTCCGAAGCAGCGCAATCGAGACCTATTGTAACATCGCTACCCGGTTTATAACCAGCAGCGCTAATGGCCTTAATAATTGTTTCAAGTGCATCTTCAGTTCCTTCGAGTTTGGGAGCAAATCCGCCTTCATCACCTACTGCTGTACTCAATCCACGTTCTTTCAGGACTTTCTTTAATGAATGGAATACTTCAGTACCCATACGCAGACCCTCGCTGAATGAAGGAGCTCCTATTGGTCTTATCATGAACTCCTGGAAAGCAATCGGGGCATCCGAATGAGATCCTCCGTTAATGATATTCATCATCGGAACAGGCAATGTAACTGCATTAGTTCCACCAATATAGCGAAACAATGGCAGTCCGTGATATGCTGCTGCTGCTTTGGCAACTGCCAGGGAGACACCAAGTATTGCATTGGCTCCCAGGTTACTTTTTGTTTTTGTACCATCGAGGTCGATCATTTTCTTATCGATACCAGCCTGGTCAGTAACATCCATTCCGATTATTTCTTCGGCAATAACGTTATTGACGTTATGAACAGCTTTAAGTACACCTTTGCCCAGATAACGATTCTTATCGCCATCTCTGAGCTCAAGAGCTTCATTTTCTCCTGTTGATGCGCCTGACGGCACAGCTGCCCTTCCAAAATAACCACTTGCTGTGGTAACATCAACTTCGATTGTCGGATTGCCGCGGGAATCAAGAATCTCACGAGCATGAACACTAACTATCTGACCCATAGATTTTTATTTTATTATTAAACAATTATGCAATATACAAAAAAAGGGACTAAGTCATTAATTACTTATCCCTTTTCGATTTAATATTTTTTAAACATTCTATTTTTCTTCCGGAACTGATTCGTTATCAGCATCTTTAGATTCATCAACAGGCTTTTCGGTCTTTTCTGCCTTTACTTTAACAGCTTTTGGGGCCTTAGTATCGGATTCAGATTCTTCTTTTTTCTTCGGCGCTCTTCTCCTTCTTGTTGTTTTGGTTTTTGCAGCTTCCCCTCCGAGCATAGCTTCATTGTAATCAACAAGTTCGAGAATACACATATCTGCATTATCGCCTATTCTGTTTCCGGTCTTTAATATACGGGTATATCCACCGGGACGCTCAGCAACTTTCGGGGATATTTCCCTGAACAACTCAGCAACAGCACTTTTATCTTTCAGATAACCGAATACCACTCTCCTTGAGTGTGTAGAATCTTCTTTTGATTTAGTAATAATCGGTTCAACGAAGGTTCGCAGTGCTTTGGCTTTGGCTGTTGTTGTAGTTATCCTCTTGTGAAGGATAAGTGAAGTAGCCATGTTCGATAGCATTGCCTTCCTGTGTGAACTTGTTCTTCCTAAATGGTTAATAACTCTTGAATGTCGCATTTCTCTATTTCCTTAACCAGTTTATATTAATCTTTCTCCAATTTATATTTGCTAACGTCCATTCCAAAGGACAGGCTCATCGATTCGAGCAATTCATCAAGCTCGGTGAGTGATTTTTTGCCAAAGTTTCTGAATTTAAGAAGGTCGTTCTTATTAAACTTAACCAGGTCACCAAGTGTTTCAACTTCTGCTGCTTTCAGGCAATTAAGTGCTCTGACTGACAGATCAAGATCGACCAGTTTTGTTTTGAGTAGCTGTCTCATATGCAATACTTCCTCATCAAACTCCTCGTTTGCCATTTTATCATCCGAATCAAGTGTGATTTTTTCATCGGAAAATAACATAAAATGATAAATAAGAATCTTTGCAGCTTCCTTGAGAGCATCTTTCGGATGAATAGAACCATCAGTTTCGATCTCGAAAAGAAGTTTCTCATAGTCAGTTTTCTGCTCAACACGGTAGTTTTCTACTGAATACTTCACATTCCTGACAGGAGTAAAAATAGCATCAATAGCGATTAGTCCAAATTCACTGTCAACTGGTTCGTTCTCTTCAGCAGGTACATAACCTCTACCCTTATTAATTGTAATGTCAATTTGTATTTTGACATCCGGTTCCATTCTGAATATCACCAGATCGGGATTTAGTACCTCAAAACTGCTCAGAGCACTATTAAGGTTACCAGCTTTGAATACATCCTGACCACTGACTTTGATTGTAACTTTTTCATGATCAACATCCTCGACTATCCTTTTAAATCGAACCTGTTTCAGGTTAAGGATAATTTCCGTCACGTCCTCCATAACACCGGTTATGGTGGAGAACTCATGATCAATGCCTTCGATCTTGACTGTTGTAATGGCAAATCCTTCAAGAGAAGAGAGAAGAATTCTTCTTAGTGCATTGCCTACAGTAATACCATAGCCAGGTTCAAGCGGACGGAATTCGAATTTTCCGTGTTTGTCGTCCGCTTCCAGCATTATTACTTTATCAGGCTTCTGGAATGATAAAATGGCCATAGAATTTTTCTTAATGTTATTACTTAGAATACAATTCAACTATTAGTTGTTCCTTGATGTTTTCAGGAATATCAGTACGTTCAGGTACGTTCATAAATTTACCTGCCATTTGCGTGTCATCCCATTCCAGCCATGTTAGCTTTGAATACTTTTTTGTTGTAAGTGAATCTACGATCGACTCAAGAGATTTTGATTTCTCACGGACTCCGATAATATCACCTGGTTTAAGCTGACATGAAGGTATGTTTACTACCTTTCCGTTAACAGTTATGTGCCTGTGAGAAACGAGCTGTCGCGCACTTGCTCTTGTAGGAGCAATACCCAGCCGGTAAACAACATTATCGAGACGGGATTCAAGAAGTTGAAGCAGCACTGCTCCTGTAACACCCTTACTTCTTGAAGCTTTCTCAAAAGTATTCCGGAATTGACGCTCAAGCATGCCATATGTGTATTTTGCCTTTTGCTTTTCCCTGAGCTGAACACCATATTCTGATGTCTTCTTCCGTTTCTTGTTCATTCCATGCTGTCCGGGAGGAAAATTCTTCCTTTCCATGTGCTTGTCGGGACCGAAGATCGGTTCACCAAATTTTCTCGCTATTCTTGTCCTTGGGCCAGTATATCTTGCCATTGTGCTATAAATTTATAACTTTCAAATAATCAATTCTATAATTTTTAAACTCTTCTTCTTCCGGGAGCACGGCAACCATTATGCGGCATTGGTGTTACGTCAACGATTTCAGTAACCTCTATGCCAACGTTGCTTATTGATCTGATAGCTGATTCGCGACCCGAACCCGGACCTTTAACAAAAACTTTTACTTTTCTTAAACCCAGATCATAGGCTACCTTACCACATTCTTCTGACGCCATCTGAGCGGCATAAGGTGTATTCTTTTTGGAACCTTTAAATCCCATCTTCCCTGCTGATGCCCACGAAATTACCTGACCCGAATTATTTGTCAGAGTAACAATAATATTATTAAATGATGAATGAACATGCGCCTGGCCTGATGGTTCAACCTTAACGACCCTCTTTTTTAACGCTCCAGTCTTCTTTGCCATAATCTATTTATTTAGTAGCTTTTTTCTTGTTTGCAACTGTTTTTTTCCTGCCTTTACGTGTCCTGGCATTATTCTTTGTGCTCTGCCCTCTTACAGGAAGACCTATTCTGTGACGAACACCCCGATAACAGCCAATATCCATGAGCCTTTTAATATTCATCTGTGTCTCCGAGCGAAGTTCCCCTTCTAACTTATAGTTATCGTTCAGAATCCGGCGGATGGAATTGATCTGTTCATCGGTCCAATCCTGGACCTTGGCATTCCTGTCAACACCAGCCTCATCGAGGACTCTCTGTGCAATGCTCCTGCCTACACCGTATATGTAAGTCAAGCCTACTTCGCCTCTTTTATTTCTTGGTAAATCCACACCAACAATACGTGCCATATAACTTTTTTCTTAAATGAGTTGCAAAATTAGTTAAAATTATCCCTGTCTCTGTTTGAACTTGGGATTTTTCTTATTAATAACGTAAATGCGACCTTTTCTTCTGACAATCTTACAGTCAGAGCTGCGCTTTTTTACAGATGCTCTTACTTTCATTACCTTAATATTTCTTATTTATATCTGAATGTTATTCTTCCTTTAGTTAAATCGTAGGGCGACATTTCCACTTTTACCTTATCGCCTGGCAAGATCTTAATATAATGCATTCTCATCTTTCCCGAAATATGTGCGGTTATTACATGCCCGTTTTCGAGTTCCACCCTGAACATAGCATTGGACAGGGCTTCGATGATAGTACCGTCTTGCTCAATTGATGGTTGTTTAGCCATACGATTACATATTATTTAAAACTTTTTCAATAAATTCAAAAGTTGTTAATACCTCTGCTTTCCCTTTATCGACTGCGACGGCATATTCAAAATGTGCCGAAGGCTTCCCGTCAGCCGTTTTGATTGTCCATCCGTCACTCATCTGCAGAGTCTCTTTCTTCCCTGCATTGATCATCGGTTCGATACAAATTACAAGTCCTTTTTCCATCTTAGGTCCTGTTCCCTGCTTTCCCCAGTTAGCCACTTCAGGTTGTTCATGCAGTTTTCTCCCAAGCCCATGACCAACAAGTTCCCTTACAACCGAGTAACCGCCACTTTCAGCCTTACTTTGAACTGCATAAGAGATATCTCCGATCCTGTTACCTGCAACAGCTTCTTTAACACCTTCTTCAAGAGAAGCTCTTGTATATTCGAGCAACCGTTTTACCTCTGCCGATATCTCACCAACAGGAAAAGTAAAGGCACTATCGCCATACCACCCGTTTAATATCACTCCGCAATCAACTGAAATTATATCGCCCTCTTTAAGGATATAACCTGATGGGATACCGTGAACCACTTCGTCGTTGACAGATGTACAGAGAGTATTCGGAAAACCACCATATCCCTTAAAAGCCGGCGTTGCTCCATTATCGCGGATAAACGATTCGGCTATTCCATCGAGATAAAGTGTGGTAACCCCGGGTTTTATTAACGAAGCAATCTCCGCAAGTGTTCTCGACACCAGCATATTGCTCTCTTTTAACAACCCGACCTCTTCATCAGTCTTTAAATACAACATCAAAGAACGCTAACCTATTAAATAGATGTGACAGAGCCAGATCTTCCTTTAACACGACCTGATTTCATCAGACCATCATAATGACGCATAAGCAAATGACTTTCAATCTGTTGAAGTGTGTCCAGGACAACTCCGACAAGAATGAGAAGTGATGTGCCTCCATAAAATTGAGCAAACTGTGGCGTTACGGTCGCTTTCACTGCAATAGAAGGCAAAATAGCCACTATTGCCAGGAAAATTGAACCCGGGAATGTGATGCGCGACATGATCGTATCAAGAAATTCAACAGTCTTTCTTCCGGGTTTTATCCCCGGAATGAAGCCGCCGTTTTTCTTCATATCTTCTGCCATTTGCACCGGATTGATCGTAATCGCAGTATAAAAATAAGTAAAGACTATAATTAAAATTGCCGTTACCATATTATACCAGAATCCGTACATATTTGAAAATGCCACAACAAAGCCTGAACCTGAATTTGTATAACCGGCAATGATCATTGGTAACATCATAATTGCCTGTGCAAAAATAATTGGCATTACCCCGGCAGCATTTACCTTAAGCGGTATATACTGACGCACACCGCCATATTGTTTATTACCTACTATTCTTCTTGCATACTGTACAGGAACACGTCGTGTACCCTGTACCAGAAGAATAACTCCAAGTACAACAAGAAATAGAAACAGAATCTCAACTATTAATCCAATTGCACCACCGGCACCGTTCATCCTTGTTCCGGCTTCAAAAATAAAATTCGAAGGCATTCTGGCAACAATACCGATCATAATAATAAGGGAGATCCCGTTACCGATGCCTTTATCGGTTATCCTCTCGCCAAGCCACATAACAAACATTGTACCTGCCGTAAGGATTATGACGGAAGAAAATGTAAAGAATGTTCCGGTAAGAATGAATGCACTTGCCGGCAGCTGGGCATGAAGGTTAATCAGGTAAGTAGGTGCCTGGAGTACAAGAATAGCTACGGTGAGATATCTTGTATACTGATTCATTTTCCGTCTTCCGCTTTCACCCTCTTTCTGTAGTTTCTGGAAATAAGGAAATACTATACCAAGCAACTGTACTACGATTGAAGCAGAGATATATGGCATTATTCCCAGTGCAAAAACTGAAGCCTGCGAAAAAGCTCCTCCCGAAAACATGTCGAGCAGTCCCATAAGACCCGACGAAGTCTGGTTCTTCAGCCCGGCCAGTTGTGCAGGATCAATACCCGGAAGGGTAATATACTTTCCCAGTCTGTATAATAAAATGATTCCAAAAGTATAGAGCAGTCTTGCGCGAAGATCTTCTATCTTAAAGATATTTTTTATAGTCTGAATCAGTCTCATGAAATTACAGTTTTACAGCGGTTCCCTTTTTTGCTTCGATTGCTTCAATAGCTGACTTGCTGAATGCGTGTGCATGAACCTCCAGTTTTCTTTCAAGAGTTCCTTTTCCAAGTATTTTCACCAAAGCATTTTTTGAAACCAGTCCGGCCATTACAAGTACTTCAAAATCGATTTTATCAATATTATGTTTTTCCGCCAGTGTCTGAAGAGTACTTATATTTATACCCTTGTATTCTACGCGGTTAATATTTTTGAATCCGGATTTCGGAACACGACGTTGAAGAGGCATCTGGCCGCCTTCAAACCCGATTTTCCTGCTATAGCCTGATCTGGATTTTGCTCCTTTATGTCCTCTTGTTGAGGTACCTCCTTTACCGGAACCTTGTCCACGACCGAGGCGTTTACTATTATGTGTTGATCCTTTTGCAGGTCTCAAGTTACTCAAATCCATAACTTTATATTGTAAATATGGTTAATATCTTAAATATTCTCTACTTTAACCAGATGTCTCACCTTCACTACCATGCCCAGTATCTGAGGAGTAGCTTCATGTTCGACACTATGATTCAATTTGTGGATACCAAGAGCTTCGAGAGTTCTTTTCTGTCTTTCAGGTTTCCCGTTTTTACTTTTCACCTGGGTGATACGAATTTTTGCCATCGCTGTTACTTTCTAACCGTTAAAAACTTTATCCATAGCGACACTTCTGTGTTCGGCAACTGTGAAGGCGTCTCTCATCTCGAGAAGTGCAGCAAAAGTTGCTTTTACCAGATTGTGAGGGTTCGAGGAGCCTTTTGATTTCGCAAGCACATTTTTCACCCCAACACTCTCAAGAACAGCACGCATAGCTCCACCTGCCTTAACACCTGTTCCTTCCGATGCAGGTTTGATAAATACTTTGGCGCCGCCGAATTTAGCAACCTGTTCGTGAGGTATCGTACCATTAATAACCGGTACTTTTATCAGATTCTTTTTTGCATCTTCAATACCTTTCGCGATAGCTGTTGTTACTTCACTGGCCTTACCAAGTCCATGTCCGACAATACCATCCTCATTCCCAACAACAACAATAGCTGAAAAACTGAATGTACGTCCCCCTTTGGTAACTTTGGTTACTCTCTGGATACTTACAAGCCTGTCCTTAAGTTCGAGATCGCTGGTTTTAACTTTTCTTATACCGTTTCCCATAATTCATTAGAATTTTAATCCGCCTTCGCGGGCTGCATCAGCCAATGATTTTACTCTGCCATGATATTTATAACCACTTCTGTCGAAAACGACTTTCTCAATACCTTTTTCTTTACACTTGGTAGCAAGAAGCTTTCCAACCAGTTTAGCCTGTTCAATTTTCTTAATACCTGTCTGGGCTGCAATTTCTTTTTCTTTCGAGCATGCCGACAGAAGAGTTACTCCATTCAGGTCGTCAACAACCTGAACATAGATCTGTTTATTGCTACGGTACACTGCAAGCCGTGGTGTTTCGACAGTACCGTTTATTTTCTTCCGGATCCTCATTTTGATCCTTGTTCTTCTTTCCAACTTAGTTAAGGCCATGATTTTTTACTTTTACCAGATTATACACTAGCAGATTTTCCAGCCTTCCTTCTGAGCTGTTCTCCAACAAATTTAATTCCTTTCCCTTTGTAAGGTTCAGGCGGACGGAGAGATCTGATTTTTGCCGCAACATGTCCGATCAGCTGCTTGTCGATACATGTAAGGGTAATAATTGGATTAGCCCTTCTTTCAGTTTTTGTCTCGACTTTAACTTCATTCGGAAGCTGAAGAATTACTTCGTGCGAAAAGCCAAGGCTCATCTCAAGGTTTTGTCCTTTTGCTTCTGCACGGTAACCAACTCCTACAAGCTCAAGTTCTTTCTTGTAACCTTCCGATACTCCAACAACCATATTATGAATCAGTGCCCGGTACAGACCATGCAACGATTTATGATTTTTCGATTCTGAGGGTCTCGATAATATGACTTCATTCTCCACCACTTCAACCTTCAGGTCTTTGTCGACTGCCTGAGTCAACTCTCCCAAGGGTCCTTTCACTCTGACCATATTGGTATCGCTGACACTGACAGTGACACCCTTTGGCAGGTTTACAGGCAATTTTCCTATTCGTGACATTAAGCTATCCTCCTATTAGTAAACGTAACATAATACTTCACCACCGATTTTCTCCTTTTTTGCCTCTTTGTCGGTCATTAAACCTTTTGAGGTAGAAATAATTGCAATACCCAGTCCATTCAGAATTCTTGGCATTTCATCAACTCCGATATACTGACGGAGACCGGGACGGCTTACCCGCTGTATTTCTTTAATAGCCGGTTTCTTGCTCTTGGAATTGTATTTAAGAGCAATCTTTAATATACCCTGCGGTCCTTCACCATCAATAATCTTATAGCTGAGGATATAACCTTTTTCGAACAGAATCCTGGCGACCTCTTTCTTAAGATTCGATGCTGGTGCCTCCACAACCTTATGACCGGCCATAATGGCGTTCCTTATTCTGGTCAGTAAATCTGCAATTGGATCAGTCATCTTCTATTATTTAATATAGTTTATAAATATTTTAAATTACCAGCTGGCTTTTTTTACTCCCGGAATAAGGCCGAATGATGCCATCTCCCTGAAAGTTATTCTGCTTACTCCGAATTGCCTCATATACCCCCTGGAACGTCCGGTCAATTTACAACGGTTATGCATTCTGTTAGGATTCGAATTCCTGGGCAAACGGCTTAGTCCTACATAATCGCCTGCAGCTTTAAGCTGGGCTCTCTTTGCAGCATATTTCTGAGTCAATCTGGCGCGTTTTACTTCGCGGGCTACCATAGATATCTTAGCCATATTACTAGTTTTTAATATTTTTAAAAGGTAAACCAAAGTGCTTGAGAAGAGCCAAAGCTTCTTCATCAGTATCGGCAGAAGTAACAAAGGTTACCTGAAGACCCATGATCTTGGCAATCTTATCGAGGTCGATTTCAGGGAAAATTATCTGCTCTGTAATTCCCAGTGTATAATTACCACGTCCGTCGAGCTTGGAACTGATGCCCTTAAAGTCGCGTATACGCGGTAAAGCAACAGATATCAGCCTCTCGAGAAATTCAAACATCCTGTCTCTGCGTAATGTTACCATTATACCGATAGGCATGTTTTTTCTCAGTTTAAAGTTCGAGATATCTTTTGTTGACATTGTCTGAACAGCTTTCTGACCGGCAATATCCGAAAGTTCTTTAACTCCGAACTCAAGTAGTTTTTTATCGGCTATTGCCTGTCCTACCCCCTGGTTGATAACAATCTTTTTCAACTTTGGGACCTGCATTATGGTACTATATCCGAATTCCTTCATTAATGCAGGGACGATCTCCTCTTTATACTTGGTTTGTAGCGCAGGTATGTACATTACTTGATCTCCTCTCCTGATTTTTTTGAATAACGCACTAATTTATCTTTATCATTTAGTTTTTTTCCAACACGTGTAGGTTTGCCGCTGGTAGGGTCAATAAGCATCAGATTAGATATATGTATCGGTGCTTCTTTTTTTATTATACCACCCTGTGGAGCCTTCGAATTCGGTTTCGTATGTTTTGATACCAGATTAACACCTTCAACAATAGCTCTGCTTTTATCTCTGTCGACTTCCAGAATACGGCCTTTCTGACCTTTCGATTCACCGGTTATCACCATAACCGAATCTCCCTTTTTTATATGTAACTTCTTCTGCATCGTTGTGTATTTAATTATATTACAACACTTCAGGTGCTAATGAAACAATCTTCATGTACTTGTCACGCAGCTCCCTGGCAACCGGACCGAATATGCGTGTTCCGCGTACTTCGTTCACATTGTTAAGAAGAACAACAGCATTATCATCAAAGCGTATATAGGAACCATCGGGACGACGAATCTCTTTCTTTGTTCTGACGACGACTGCCTTGCTTACAGTGCCTTTTTTTGCTTCACCTGAAGGAAGTGCGGATTTCACACTTACAACAATTTTATCGCCTACTGTAGCGTATCTTTTTTTAGTACCTCCGAGGACCCTGATGCACAACACTTCTTTTGCACCTGAGTTATCGGCTACTGTCAACCTGCTTTCCTGTTGTATCATGATTACTTAGCTCTTTCGATTATTTCGATTAATCTCCAGGTTTTATTTTTGCTCAGAGGCCTGGTCTCTGAGATACGTACTGTATCGCCGATATTGCATAAATTAGCTTCATCGTGCGCCATCAGCTTTTTAGTTTTATTAATAAACTTGCCATAAATAGGATGTTTGACTTTCCTTTTAATGACTACCACGATAGATTTGTCCATCTTTGTGCTGACAACGACACCTATACGTTCTTTTCTAAGATTTCTTTCCATTGCTGATCTAGCTATTAGATTTCTTAATCATTTCTCTTGTACGCAATTCAGTTAGCAGACGTGCAATCGTAAGCTTCACATTTTTAACCTTTTGCGGGTTATCAAGAGGAGTGATTGCATGGTTAAGCTTCATTCGAACGAGCATGGTCTTCTCGGTATCAATTCTTTCGAGAAGATCTGGTGTGCTTAATTCCTTTATTTCTGAAGTTTTCATTTCTGTCTAAGTATTATTCCTGTACGTAATCACGTCTGACAATAAATTTTGTTGTAATGGGAAGTTTCTGGGCACCCAGACGAAGAGCTTCTTTTGCCACTTCATAAGGAACTCCTTCTGCTTCTAACAGTATCCTGCCCGGAGTTACCGGTACAACAAAACCCTCTGGTGCTCCTTTTCCTTTACCCATTCTAACCTCTGCAGGTTTCTTTGTAATAGGCTTATCGGGGAAAATTCTTATCCACAACTGACCTTCACGTTTCATATGACGTGTCACGGCCTGGCGAGCTGCTTCGATCTGCCTTCCGGTGATCCAGCTCTCCTCAAGTGCTTTGATACCAAATGACCCGAATGCCAGCTGGTTGCCTCTTTGTGCATTGCCTTTCATTCTTCCCTTCTGGGCTCTCCTGAATTTGGTCCTTTTCGGTTGTAACATTGCTCAAATATTGTTATAAAATTATATACTACTAAGTGTGTTATTTTTTCGCTTTTCTCTTCAGGCTCTTGCTCTTGGCATTTCTTGCACCGATATTAGGACTGAGATCTCTCTTACCAAATACTTCTCCGTTGCAAATCCATACTTTGACTCCCAGCAAACCAACCTTTGTATGTGCTTCAGCTAACGCATAATCAATATCAGCACGCAAAGTATGCAGTGGAATACGGCCTTCCTTATATGACTCGCTTCTTGCCATTTCGGCACCACCCAGACGACCGGAGATCATAATTTTAATCCCTTCAGCTCCCATACGCATAGTGGAAGCTATTGACATCTTGATAGCACGACGGTAAGAAATTTTTCCTTCAAGCTGACGTGCAATATTATTTGCTACAATGTTTGCATCCAGTTCGGGACGTTTTACCTCAAAGATGTTTATCTGAACCTCTTTTTTGGTGATTTTCTTGAGTTCTTCCTTCAGCTTATCAACTTCCTGTCCTCCTTTACCAATGATGATACCCGGGCGGGCAGTATTAACAGTTACTGTAATAAGCTTCAGTGTTCTTTCAATAATAATTTTGGACAGACTGGCTTTTGCAAGCCTGGCGTTCAGATATTCCCTGATCTTGGTATCTTCAACCAGTTTACCGGAAAAATCTTTTCCACCGTACCAGTTTGAATCCCATCCTTTGATTATACCTAATCTGTTACCTATCGGATTTACTTTTTGTCCCATCTGATCTATTTTGATGTTTTTTCAACTTCGTTAATCTTACTGTCGAGCACCAGGGTTACATGGTTTGATCTTTTTCTTAACCTGTAAGCTCTTCCCTGAGGTGCTGTCTGCAGTCTTTTCAATGAACGGCCTCCGTCAACATGAATCAGCTTAACAAAGAGGTTGCTATCTTCAACTCTGACGCCTTCATTCTTCGACTGCCAGTTGGCAATTGCTGAAAGAAGAAGCTTCTCCATTCTGCGCGATGCCTCCTGTGAGCTGAACTTGAGGACATCAAGTGCTTTGTTTACTTCCATTCCGCTGATCAGATCGGTTACCAATCTCATCTTACGCGGGGATGTGGGACAGTTTCTAAGGATCGCCTGGTATCTGCTCTTTGCGGTCTCTTTCCTGAGGTCAGCTGTATTTCTTTTTCTTGCACCCATTTCTAATTGTTTTATGGTTTACATTACTTACTTATTACCGGAGTGACCCCTGAAAGTACGGGTAGGTGAAAACTCTCCTAACTTATGGCCTACCATATTTTCGGTAATGTAAACGGGGATAAACTTGTTCCCGTTATGAACTGCTATAGTATGTCCGACAAAATCAGGTGAGATCACTGATCTTCTTGACCATGTCTTAATCACCGATTTTTTTTGTCCTTCATTCATTTCAAGAACTCTCTTGCCGAGTTTGAAATCTATAAAAGGGCCTTTTTTAATTGATCTACTCATAATATATCAGCTATTTTTTCCTTCTTTCAATAATAAATTTTGCAGAGTACTTTTTCTTATCCCTGGTCTTGAAACCTTTTGCAGGAATTCCTTTCCGCGACCGTGGATGTCCGCCTGAAGCTCTTCCTTCACCACCACCCATCGGGTGATCAACAGGGTTCATAACTACACCTCTTACTCTCGGACGACGTCCCTGCCAGCGTGAGCGGCCTGCCTTGCCTGATCTCTCGAGATTATGATCGGGATTAGAGACAGTTCCGATTGTTGCACGGCATGTTGTCAGAATCAGTCTGGTCTCACCTGACGGAAGTTTGATAGTTGCATATTTTCCATCGCGGGCCGACAATTGGGCATAAGTCCCTGCACTGCGGGCAATTGCCCCGCCTTTGCCCGGCTTAAGCTCAATGTTATGAATAATAGTACCCATAGGTATATCACTCAGATACAATGTGTTTCCGATTTCCGGTGCAGCCTCTTTTCCCGACAGTAATGTCTGACCAACCTGAAGCCCTACGGGAGCCACTATATATCTTTTCTCTCCGTCTTTATAGACAACAAGTGCAATTCTCGAAGAACGATTAGGATCGTATTCGATTGTTTTTACTGTTGCCGGCATGCCATCTTTTTCCCTGAGGAAATCGATAACTCTGTACATCTTTTTGTGACCGCCTCCGATGTATCTCATAGTCCGTTTGCCGTTAACATTCCTTCCTCCTGAATTTTTATGCGGTCGAAGTAAGGATTTCTCCGGCGTAGCACTTGTGAGAGTATCAAAAGTGCTTGCGATCTTATGTCGCTGACCTGGTGTTACAGGTTTGATCTTTCTGACTGCCATATAGGTTTTTAAATATTGCTATAGAAATCAATTTTGTTCCCTTCTGCGAGAGTAACAACAGCTTTCTTTGTTGCTGACGTTTTCCCGGTCAGAAGTCCCGATTTGGTATTACGGGTTTTTATTTTCCCGCCATAACGCATCGTATTTACCGAATCAACTGTAACGCTGTACAATTCTTCAACGGCTTTTTTTATCTGTAACTTATTTGCGCTTCTGGCAACAAGAAAACCATAGCGGTTGAATTTATCGCCCTGGCTTGTCATCTTTTCCGTTACAATCGGTTTAAGCAAAATATTCATTACTCAAAGTTTACTAGTTTTCAAATGTTGCCTGCAAAACGTCAACTGCACTCTCCACAAGTATCAATGTTGAAGCCCTCATAATCTTGTAAGTACTTAATTCGCTGGCCATTACAACATCAACCCCTTGTACATTTCGGGATGACAAATATATATTATTATTTTGTTCCGGTAAAACAAATACTGATTTTTTATTTGTAATATTCAGGATATTTCCCATTTTGATGATCTCCTTTGTTTTAGGAGCCTCAAATGAGAAATCTTCCATAACAATAATATTATTTGTGGATGCTTTATATGAAAGTGCTGATTTTCTGGCTAGTTGTTTAACTTTTTTATTAAGCTTGAAGCCATAGAACCTTGGTTTAGGACCGAATACACGGCCTCCTCCACGATATAGTGGATTCCTGATGTTACCAGCGCGTGCAGTACCGGTTCCTTTCTGCTTTTTAATCTTCCTGGTACTTCCAGCTACTTCGCCACGCTCTTTGGATTTGTGGGTCCCCTGCCTTTGGTTGGCAAGGAACTGTTTTGTATCCAGATAAATGGCGTGGTCGTTAGGTTCAATACCGAAAATTGAATCGTTAAGATTAACTTTTCTTCCGGTTTCCTTACCACTGCTATTAAGAATCGCTAATTCCATTATTTTGTAATTATTACGTAACCACCTTTTGGACCTGGGACTGATCCTTTTACAATTATCATATCGTTCTCAGCCATAAGCTTCACAACCTTCATGTCCATTGACATGACCTGATCTCCACCTGTTCGTCCTGCCATTCTCATGCCCGGCAATACTCTTGAAGGAAATGATGATGCGCCAAGAGAACCGGGTGCCCTTCCCCTGTTGTGCTGACCATGTGTTTGTCCTCCAACGCCGGCAAAACCATGTCGTTTAACAACACCCTGGAATCCTTTTCCTTTTGACCAGCCTCTTACATCAACAATACTGTCTGTTTCAAATAGCTTTGCGGTAAGCACTTCTCCTTCTTTGACCTGGCCTTCTTCAAAACCTGTGAACTCAATGAGTTTCCTTTTAGGTGTTGTATTGACTTTCTTGAAATGGCCCATTTCAGCCTTTGTAGTGTGCTTTTCTTTTTTGTCTTCAAATCCAAGCTGTACGGCAAAATAGCCATCCTTATCCACTGTTTTTATCTGTGTGACAACACATGGACCGGCTTGCAGAACCGTACATGGAACATTCTTCCCATTTTCATCAAAAATGGAGGTCATTCCTACTTTTTTACCAATTAATCCCTGCATCTCTTTATAACTTTACTAGTTTCACACTTTAATTTCTACCTCAACCCCGCTGGGAAGCTCAAGTTTCATCAGCGCATCGATGGTTTTTGGTGTTGAGCTGTAAATGTCGAGTAACCTTTTGTATGATGAGAGTTCAAACTGCTCTCTCGCTTTCTTATTTACAAACGGTGAACGAAGCACGGTATAAATCTTTTTGTGGGTTGGAAGCGGAATTGGACCACTAACCACTGCACCAGTAGATTTTACTGTTTTTACAATCTTCTCGGCAGATTTATCCACCAGGTTATGATCGTAAGATTTCAGTTTGATTCGAATTTTCTGACTCATCTTTTAAAGAATTTTTCCTTTTGTAATTTCTACAATTCTGTTTGATATATCTGCAGGTACCTTTTCATAATGGGAGAACTCCATAGTTGAAGTTGCTCTACCCGAGGTAAGAGTACGAAGTACTGTAACATAACCGAATTTTTCGGCCAGAGGTACTTTTGCTTTAACTACTCTTGCGCCTGCTTTCGATTCCATACCTTCCACTCTGCCCCTTCTTCTGTTGAAATCGCCGATAACGTCGCCAACATATTCTTCAGGAGTAACAACTTCTGTAGACATGATTGGTTCAAGAATCACAGGATTGCATTTACCCGCAAATTTCCTGAATGCCTGTTTCGCTGCAATTTCAAATGAAAGAGCATCAGAGTCAACCGGATGGTATGAACCGTCTTTGAGTACTACTTTAAGGTTATCGAGAGGGAATCCTGCAAGTGGTCCGTTAACCATAGCCTCACGGAATCCTTTTTCAATTGACGGGATATATTCTTTCGGAATATGTCCGCCTTTTACCTCATTTACGAACTGAAGTCCTCTTACATTCAAATCTGCCGGACCTAAATCAAACGTCATATCGGCAAATTTTCCACGGCCTCCTGTCTGTTTCTTGAACACTTCACGGAATTCAGCACTTGTAGTAATGGCTTCCTTATAAGCAACCTGGGGCGCACCCTGATTACATTCAACTTTAAACTCCCTCTTAAGACGATCGATAAGTATTTCCAGATGCAGTTCGCCCATCCCGTTAATGATGGTCTGCCCGCTATCGGGATCAGTCCTGACCTGAAATGTCGGATCCTCTTCAGCAAGTTTATAAAGAGCCATAGATAATTTATCTACATCGGCCTGTGTTTTAGGTTCGATCGCAATACCGATTACCGGTTCGGGAAAATCCATCGATTCAAGTAATATCGGTTTATTTATTGCGCATAGTGTATCACCTGTCTTAATATCTTTAAATCCTACGCCAGCACAGATATCGCCGGCTGAAATACTCTCTTTTGGATTCTGTTTGTTGGCATGCATCTGGAAGAGACGGTTAATACGTTCCCTTTTCCCGGTGCGTACATTCAACACTGTATCGCCTGCTTTGAGAACTCCTGAATAAATTCGCAGAAAAGCCAGACGCCCTACAAAAGGGTCGGTGGCAATTTTAAATGCGAGAGCGGCCAACGGAGCTTCATCATCAGGTTCGCGTATAATTTCTTCATCATTTCTGGGATCAATACCGATCACGGAACCTTTATCAACAGGCGATGGAAGAAACGCAATTACAGAATCGAGAAGACTCTGAACGCCTTTATTTTTGAAAGCTGCACCACATAATACAGGAATAGCCAGACCATCAATAGTTGATTTTCTAAGTGCTGTCAGTATTTCATCAGCTGTTATGGATGCATGATCCTCAAGGTAACGTGCGAGAAGAGTATCATCAACATTTGCAACCTCTTCTATAAGCTTTCCCCTCCATTCTTCGGCTTCCTCCAACATATTGGCAGGAACAGCCACAGTTTCAAATGTAGTCACATTAGCCGCATCGGTAGTATAGATGAGTGCCTTCATTTCAACAAGGTCAACAACCCCTGTGAAATTCTCCTCTGCACCAATTGGAATCTGTACAGGGACCGGATTTGCACCCAGTTTTTCCTGGATCTGCTGAACTACGCTAAAAAAATCAGCTCCGGCGCGATCCATCTTATTAATAAATGCAATACGCGGAACTACATATTTATTGGCCTGTCTCCAGACAGTTTCTGACTGAGGTTCAACACCCCCTACAGCACAGAATACAGCCACAGCTCCATCAAGAACCCTGAGCGACCTTTCTACTTCAACAGTAAAATCAACATGGCCCGGGGTATCAATAATATTTATTTTAAAATCGTCTCCCCTGTATTTCCAGTAAGTTGTTGTTGCGGCAGATGTTATAGTTATCCCTCTCTCCTGTTCCTGAACCATCCAGTCCATCTGGGCATTGCCATCATGTACCTCACCCATCCGATGTGTACGACCGGTATAAAACAGAATACGTTCTGTCGTAGTGGTCTTACCGGCATCGATGTGGGCCATGATTCCGATGTTTCTGGTATATTTCAGGTTTTTATCCATCTATTTTTTATACAACTTCCTCTTATTTCCAACTAAAACCGGAAATGTGCAAAAGCTTTGTTTGCTTCAGCCATCCTGTGAGTATCTTCTTTTTTCTTATATGCTCCGCCTTCCAGCTTATATGCTGCCATTAGTTCTGCGGCAAGCCTTTCAGCCATGGAATGACCTGTTCTTTTGCGGGCAAAGGAGATCATATTCTTCATACTAATGCTCACTTTCCGGTCAGTTCTGATCTCCATTGGTACCTGAAAAGTTGCACCTCCAACCCTGCGGGCTTTGACTTCAACCTGCGGTGTTACATTATCAAGAGCCTGCTTGAAAATTTCAAGCGGCGTCTTGCCCTCACTTTTGAATTTGTCCCCGACTATTTCAAGTGAGTCGTAGAAAATCTTAAAAGCAAGATTTTTTTTACCACTGAACATAAGATTATTCACAAACCTTGTTACATACGGATCTTTATATTTTGGATCCGGTAACAGAATCCTCTTCTTTGGTCTAGATTTTCTCATTATCTTATTCCTTTAACTTTTACTTCTTAGGCCTTTTTGCACCATATTTTGATCTTCTCTGAGTACGGCCATCAACTCCTGAAGTGTCGAGAGCACCGCGAACCAGGTGATAACGAACTCCGGGAAGATCTTTAACCCTGCCACCTCTGATCAGAACGATAGAGTGTTCCTGAAGATTATGACCCTCGCCCGGAATATAAGCGTTGACTTCTTTCTGGTTGGTAAGCCTTACCCTGGCTACCTTCCTCATAGCTGAATTAGGTTTCTTTGGTGTTGTTGTGTAAACACGTACGCAAACACCCCTTCTCTGAGGACATGAATCCAGAGCTGGTGCCTTACTTTTATCTACCAGTTTCTTCCTGCCTTTTCTTACTAATTGCTGAATTGTCGGCATATTTCCAATTATTTTAGCATTAAATTTTACTTAAAAAAATGGTTTGCAAAGGTATTGTATTTATTTTTTAATTCAAAATCATGTTGCATTATTTTTTGAAACATAATAATATACATAATTTAAATGCCTGAATATTATAAATATTAAGGCTTTAATGCATGTTCAATATCAGAATATCTTACTAAAAATGTAAGTTATCAACAGGTTCCTTCCCGACTTTTCCCTGCGAAAAACGTTTTGTAAACTTACTTTGAAAGAAAAACCGGTACTCCTGTATTTCAAAAAACTGGTGCAAAGAAAATAAAAAAAATGGAATTCTCATCTCTTTCCTATGCTGTTTTTAAAAAATTATTATTTTTGTCCCCTCCTCATCAAGGTATATAATAAATAAGTATAACATATAATATCCAGAAAAATATGAAAACATTCCAGGCGGACCAGATTAAAAACATTGCCCTTCTGGGTAACTCGGGGTCGGGAAAAACAACCCTTGCAGAAGCAATGCTTTTTAATGGAGGCATTATAGAAAGAAGAGGTACAATTGAAGGAAATAATACAGTTTCTGACTATCGTCCGATTGAGCATGAGAACGGAAATTCAATCTTTTCGACAGTTATGTATACTGAATTTCAGAATCATAAAATAAATATTCTTGATACCCCGGGACTGGATGATTTCAGTGGCGGAGTTATCTCCTCTCTTTTTGCCTGCGACGCTGCCGTAATGACAATCAATGTGCAGAATGGTGTTGAGGTGGGAACCGAGATTCATTTCCGTCATGCTGAAAAAGAGAATAAACCTCTGATTATTGTAATTAATGGCCTGGATCACGAAAAAGCCAACTTTGAGAAGTCACTTGAAATGCTCAAGGAAAGGTTAAGCAGCAATATAATTCTTGTTCAATATCCTGTCAACGAAGGTGTCGGATTCAATTCTATTATAGATGTTCTTAAAATGAAAATGCTGCGGTATTCCAAAGATGGTGGAAAAGCAGAAATAGTAGATATACCCGCTGATCAGGCAGAAAAAGCTGCAGAATTACATGGCGCCCTGGTTGAAAAAGCTGCCGAGAGTGATGAAGGTCTTATGGAACTGTTTTTTTCAAATGATACCCTCACGGAAGAAGAAATAAAGAAAGGAATTGCCAAAGGAATCAGAACCAGAGGATTATTCCCTGTATTATGCCTTTCATCCAAACACAATATTGGTGTCGACAGTCTGATGGAATTTATTGTGAATGAAGCTCCCTCAATTGCGGACATGCCATCCCCTGTTAACAGCAAAGGAAATGAAGTTAAACCAAATCCTGCCGGCCCGGCTTCAGTATATGTATTTAAGTCTTCAATAGAAGAACATATTGGTGAGATACATTATTTCAGGGTATACTCCGGAAAAGTTACTGAGAACCTCGATGTTGTAAACAGCAATAATGGTACAAAAGAAAGACTGGCACAATTATATGTTTCAGCAGGTAAGAACAGAACAAGAGTTCCGGAACTTAATCCGGGGGATATAGGAGCATTCGTTAAACTGAAAAATACAAAAACGGGTCACACACTGAATGTTCCGGGAAATGACTGGAAATATGAAGGGGTAAAATTTCCTGATCCTAAATACAGGACGGCTATCAAAGCACAGAGCGAAAGTGATGATGAGAAACTTGGTGAAGCTTTGAATAAGATTCATCTCGAAGACCCGACAATCATTATTGAATACTCCAAAGAGCTGAAACAGATAATTGTTCACGGACAGGGCGAATACCATTTAAACATAATGAAATGGCACCTCGATAATATATATAAAATTCACACTAACTATAATCCGCCCAAGATACCGTATCGTGAGACAATCACAAAGACTGCCCAGGCCGACTACAGGCACAGGAAGCAATCAGGTGGTGCCGGTCAGTTTGGAGAAGTTCATATGATAATTGAACCTTATGAGGAGGGTTCAAAAGAGGCATCGATGCAAAAAATCAATGGAAAGGAGATAAAGATTTCCGTTCGCGATAAAGAGGAGATTGCTCTTCCATGGGGCGGAAAACTGGTGTATGTAAACAGTATAGTAGGAGGTGCAATTGATGCCCGCTTTTTACCTGCAATCCTTAAAGGGATAATGGAAAAGATGGAAACAGGTCCACTCACCGGATCGTATGCCCGCGATATCAGGGTATACGTATATGATGGTAAAATGCACCCGGTTGACTCAAACGAAATCTCTTTCCGTCTGGCTGGAAGGAATGCCTTCTCCCAGGCTTTCAAAATTGCAGGACCCAAGATCCTTGAACCTGTTTATGATGTGGAAATATTTGTTCCTTCTGATCGTATGGGTGATGTTATCAGTGACCTACAGGGCCGCCGGGGGATGGTTCTCGGTATGGCAAGTGAAAAACGTTTTGAAGTTATCAAAGCAAAGGTGCCTCTGGCAGAAATGAACAAATATTCAACTGCCCTCAGCTCCATTACCGGCGGTCGTGCAATGTATACCATGAAGTTTGCGGAATATGCCCAGGTTCCCGGTGATGTGCAGGATCAGGTTATAAAAGCTTATTCTGAAGAAGAAGAAGAGGAATAGGATTGTAGGGACGTTGCATGCAACGTCCCTACCCATACAACATATCTACCTAACCTTCATGTATAACAAAACCGCCCTAATGTTGAGGCGGTTTTTTGTTTTGGCAAGGACATGCCATGGCATGTCCCTACATTAATCCCATATGAAGATGTAGGGCCACGCCATGGCGTGGCCCTGCAAGGTTACACCATTTGCAATATATCCCACACAAAAGCCCTGATACCTACCTCTTATTTACCGCATCGATCTTTTTGACTTTTTCAAGGACCGTATCCACAAGTTCATCGTCTACAACTGTTAGCACGCTTTTATTTATTTCCGGCCAGGCATGGGTGCCAAGGTGCGGAACTCCCGTACTGGTACCTCTTCCCTGTACATTTTCCCATAGTGAATATCCTTTTATTCCGAGCTTATCCAGCATATACTCCACCTTTTCCGTGTGTGCCTGGTTATATATGATCATTATTGCTTTCATATCTAAAAATTTTAATTCCTCTTATTACTTTTTGTCACCATTACCATTCCCGTTCATGAAATCCATATCGGAATAGATGGCAAGGTTTTTATTACGCTCGCCATGTTTTGAAAACATTGCGTAGACAACCGGAACAAGAACCAGTGTCACCATTGTAGAAAAGACAAGTCCCCCGATCACGGCAATACCCATCGGACTCCATAGTTCTGAGCCTGATCCTTTGCTCATGGCAAGTGGCAACATACCCAGAATTGTTGTTGCTGAGGTCATTATAACGGGTCTCAGACGTGAGCGGCCCGATATAGCAATAGCTTCGTACAACTCATGACCGCGCTCGCGCATCAGGTTTATGAAGTCGACCAGCACAATTGCGTTCTTCACGACAATACCTATGAGCATTACTGCCCCGATACCGGAGATCACACTAAGAGTGGTGTTGGTTAAAAACAGCGCTATCGCGACTCCGGAGAATGCAAAAGGAATTGAGAACATTATAATGAATGGCATTTTCAGTGACTCAAATTGAGAAGCCATTATAAGGTAAACCAGAACAAGGCTTATCAGCATAAGCATGGCAATATCCATAAATGCATCCATCTGTTCTTTAATAGCACCTGAGATCTGAACCATCACTCCTGAGGGTACAGGGGTTGTGTCGATAGCTTTCTGAACATCGGTCTGGATATCCGTAAGCGATCTCTTATAAGGTGTAAATGAAACCCTTACGATTCGCTCTTTGCGTTTGCGTTCAATGCTTGGAGGCGACCAGTATTCTTTTATATGGGCTATTTCGCCAAGCCGTATTATCTGTCCCATCGGATTTGTTATCCCGATGTTTTCAATATCTGTAAGAGTGCTTCTCGAGTCTTTCTTAAACCTCACAACAACATCATATTCATCACCAAACTGGCGTAACCTGGTCGCGGTGAGTCCGTCCACCCTGTTCTTTACAGCCGTTGATACCATGGCTGTATTAAGCCCGTTTGCGCTCATTTTATTCTGGTCAAAGATTATCTGAAGTTCTGGTTTCGACTTTGCGCGGCTTATCTTTACATCCTTTGCCCCAGCTATGTTTTTTATCTTCTTTGCAAGCTCTTCTGCTACAATGTTGGTCTCAGATATATTATAGCCATATACTTCAACATCAACGGTACTTCCTCCGAAGCTTCCCATATTATCTGAAGTGCTCAGGGAAAAGTCGATAATCTCCGGTCGTTTTGCAAAATCTGCTCTCATCTCTTCGACAATATCAAAAACAGATTTCTTCCTTGCTTCTATCGGAACGAGGCTAAGACTGTAAGTTATTGTGTGAGTTCCCCCGGCGCTGAATATCGATGCAAATCCTCCCTGATCATCTGACCCTGTTGAAGTCGATATTATATTAACTTCCGGATACTTGCTTTTAATAAGTTCATCAAAGTAATTTGCAGTAAGTACTGTCTGATCAACACGTGTACCGGTCTGCAGTTCAACAGTTGCTGAAATCCTCGACTCATCTGCCTGGGGGAAAAACTCAGTTTTAATAACAGCGAACAGACTCATTGAGCCAATAAAAATTACCAGAGCCGCTAAAGAAATGACTGTCTTGTGGTGGAGAGCCCAGCGCAGTGTCCGTTCGTAGAAATGGTCAAATTTGTCAAGCCCTTTTCTTATACTCCCATCATAGGTCCAGAATTTTGCATCCTTTTTAATAGGATACCATTTCAGAAGAAGAGAGCTCAGTGTCGGGGTAAGTGTTATTGCAGCAAAAACAGATGTTACAATCGTAATAGTCACGATCATTCCTAACTGTTTGAAAAGCACTCCGGTAAGTCCTTTAATAAATGTCAGTGGGAAGAATACTGCCACGACAGTAAGCGTGGTCACAATAACTGCGAGCCAAACCTCATTAGTGGCATAAATGGAAGCTTCCCTCGGTCTGCTTCCCCTCTCAATATGTTTTGTGATATTCTCAAGCACAACTATTGCATCATCCACCACCATCCCAATCGCTATAGAAAGGGAAGTAAGAGAAATAATGTTTATTGAGGCTCCGGTCACAAACAAATAAATAAATGCAACAATAAGTGAGATAGGAATAGTAAGAATTACAATAAATGTTGCTCTCCATCTGCCCAGGAAGAACAATACAACAAGAACAACGAAAATTGCTGCGTATCCTAAAGTCTCAGTCAGGTTGCTAATAGATCCTTTAATAAATGAAGCACTGTCGAAGAGTTTTTCGATTTTCACATCCTGCGGCAGGTCTTTTTTAAGTGTTACAAGAGCTTTTTCAATCTCTTTGGTGACCTTTACTGTATTTCCTCCTGATTGCTTCTGAACATACAAACTCATTCCCCTTGCCCCGTTGATCTTTGTATCGAGTTTCGATTCGCGTATTGTATCACGAACTTCCGCAATATCCTTCAGGTATACACTGTTCCCGTTATAATTGCTTATGACAAGGTTTTTAACAACATCACTCTCCGGAAATTCCCCCTGTATACGCAACGGGTAGTCGGTTTTTCCCATTTCGATAAAACCTGCCGGTACATTAAGGTTTTCAGATCTAAGCACATTACCTATCTGCTCTATTGTAAGGTTATAAGCCTCCATCTTTCTTGGATCGACATCGATATAGACCTTACGACCCGGGACACCTGCAAGAGCAACAGACCCTACTCCTTCAATCCTGTTTAAAGGGTTCACTATTTTTTCATCAAGTATCTTTTCAAGTCCGGCATAGCTCTCTTTTGCAGTGATAGCATAGAAAATAATTGGCATCATACTGGTGCTGAACTTAATAATTGTCGGTTTTTCACAATCCGTTGGAAGCACCCTCTCAGTAAAACTAAGTGCACTTCTTATATCGTTCGAAGCTTCATCGAGGTTTGTCCCGTATTCAAATTGCATAAACACCACCGATGTAGCATCACTTGAGGTTGATGTGATCTCCTTAAGTTTACTTACCGAGTTCAGGGCATTCTCCAGAGGCCTGGTTACGTTAGATTCAATATCGGAAGCACTCGCTCCCGGATAGTTAGTAAAAACTACAACATATGGCAATTCCATCTCAGGATAAAGATCCACAGGCAATTGCGTCAGAGAGTAGAATCCCATTACCATAAGCCCTATAAAGATCAATATGGTAGTAACGGGTCTTTTTACGGAAGCACTATATATACTCATTTCTTTAAAGTTGACATTCGTTTTGTTACTTTACTATTTCAATTTTGTCACCATTGATAAGTTTTGACTGCCCCTCAGTGACAAGGTTATCTCCTTCTTTCAGATTCGCAGAAATTATCTCGAGCTGGTCATCAAATCTTTTACCGATACTCACTTCGATCCTTTCAGCAGAATTTGTTCTGGCTACAAAAACAAACCTTGTGTTAGTTCCTTCCTGAACGAGAACAGTGTTCGCCGGTACAACAAATGTTTCAACTTCACCAAGATCCATAGATACCCTCACGAACATGCCGGGTTTCAGCAGATCATTTCTGTTTGGCAGTTCCAGCTCAACATTAAATGATCTGGTTCCGGCATTGATTGTAGGTGCTATTCTGTATACCGTACCAGTGAATTTTTCATTCTTATAAACATCTGCGGATATCTCAGCTTTCATGCCTTTTTTTATCAACGGGTAATACTGCTCGGATATGCTTACATTGACTTTCAGAGGATTTACCTGCATTACCGTTACGACTGCTGATCTTCCTGTAGTTGTATTGGGCGCACCTGAGTACATTTCCCCATCTTCAAAATATTTACCGGTGACAATACCTGTAAATGGAGCTTTCATAAGTGTGTTCTCTTCCATGAAATCAACATTTGTTTTTGTCACATCATGCTGAGTCTTCATCTGATCGTACTGCTGTTGTTTGGCGCTGCCTGATTTTAACAGAGTATCAAGCCTGGAAAGGTCTTTTGCCAGACTGCTTAACTGAAGCTTCAGCTGATAAAGCTGGGTACGGTCCATCAGAAATAATTTATCATTACTGTTGATATGATCTCCAACTTCAACATATATCTTATCTATTCTCCCTGGTGTTGAAGGAGCCATGTTCACTTCCTCAAAAGGTTGTATTGTGGCAGTATAATCCACGGTCCGTGCAATTTTGGTTCTGGCGAGAGTGGCAACTTTTACAGGTACTGCAGCTCTGCCGGCAACTGTCGCCTGATCAGTATTTGCAGCTGGAGTTGTTTTGGTTTTTGATGAACAGCCTGAAAGAACTAGCC
The DNA here is from genome assembly GCA_963725785.1 of uncultured Bacteroidales bacterium. Classification (GTDB taxonomy): domain Bacteria; phylum Bacteroidota; class Bacteroidia; order Bacteroidales; family VadinHA17; genus LD21. The sequence continues at coordinate 133,901 of CAVRZV010000015.1, forward strand.
CGAAGATCAGGATTGCCGGAATTGTTTTTAAGTATTTCATTCTTGTGATATTTTATTTGTATTTCTATTTATTTCTATTTATTTCTGTTCTTGCTACATGTTATTCAATAGTTTATCTAATGCAAGCTTTGTCTGAAGCAGATTCATCAGAGAAGACACATAGTTATTCTCAGCCTGGAGATACAATGAATTGGCCTGGGTAAGCTCAAGACTTGAAGCCATTCCCTGTTTGAACTTGTTCTCCGTACTTGCATAGACTCGTTTCGATACTTCAACATTGTCTTTCTGACTTTTATATTGAAGATTTGCGTTTACAAGGTTATATCTTAACTGTTTCTCCTGCAAAAGAAGTTGCTCTGTGACCATATCCTTTGTAGTAATAGCTTTATTGAGGTTTATCCGTGCCTTTTTTATCTGGCTGTATTTCTGCCCGCTGGCAAATATAGGAATGGAGAGCTGCAGACCTGTCATCGAATTCTGGAACCATTGCTGTGATGAGATTTTGTCTCCCATTCCATTTACACCATAGCTGTAGAAGCCTGATAATGTAGGCAATACAGAAGCTTTTTGTGATTTAAGTGCAAGTGATGACATTTTTTCCTGCCCTTCAATAAGCATGTAATTTATATTCTGCTTATGATCAAATTGCTGCGACAGAAGCGTCTCAATATTTATCTGAGACGTCAGTCCTTCCAGCGTTTCTGTGAGTGTTAGCCTGGTTTCAGGTGAAACACCCAGTTGAAATCTCATCAGATTATAATTTAATTCAATTGAGCGTTGCATCGTACTTCGGGTGCTCTCAACCATTGTAACATTGGAAACCATCTGATCCACATCCGTCGATTCTGCCATACCTGCAGAATACATTGATCTTGTAGATTTAAGGATTTCTTTAAGGTTGGCAATATTACTATCAAGGATCTCGAGGGATTTCTCTGAAACCAGAATTAAAAAGTAGGCAGTACTTACAGATTCCTTCGTATCAAGTTCTGTTTTGACCAGATTTTTTTCACTAAGCTTGTTCGCAAGTTTCGTTGTCTCAATGCCAATATACAAAGGGGCATTGAACAACAACAAGTTTGCTGAAATGCTTGCACCAGAGTTATACTGGGAACCAAACGTCACCGGTACTTTCTCTCCGGGCTTGCCAAAAAAGTCACCGGGCAGGAGTGTTGTCATAAGTTTAAGGTTATCTGTAAAGGAGCCCGATGCACTAACCTGCGGTAAAGCATTCGAAATAGTTTCCCACACCGCTACCTTCGATGCCTCAACCTCCATTCTTGAGGTAAGCATTATCTTGTTGTTCTGAATTGCATATTCCTGTGCTTCCTTGAGGGAAAGTTTCATTTCAGTATTCTTCTCCTGAGCAAGCAGAATTCCTCCCGTACTTAAGAATAATAGTAAAACTGTTAGTAATTGTTTCTTTTTCATTTTATTAATTTGTTACCTGTCAATATTTGATTTTTTTAGGATTGTGCTAAAAATTTTTCTTCCAGTTTGTCAATAAGAGCAAGACCTTTATGTGTTGCTATTCCCCTGAGATAATTAATGAATATATTTTTGACAACATCACGTCTCGGGAACAATTCATAGGGATAAAGAATGTTATTAAGAATTGACTTCCCAAGTTCATATAGGCATCTGTTGACCAGGTCGGCATTTATATCCTTTCTGAACAGCCCTTCTTTGATACCACATTCAATTACCCGCTTGTTATTCCTGTAATCAGGCAAATCCATTTCGTCAAGAACATCATGATGATATTTCTTCAGATCGGCCTGAAAAACGGGACTGATATCCTGAAAATAATCGCGGTTTATTTCAAGCATTCTGAATATAGCAACAATAGAATTTTCAGATTCCTCCAAAACTTTCTTTACAAGCTCCTTCTGTTTTTGAGCCATCCTGATCAAGACTGCTTTCAGTAAATCATCTTTATCTGAAAAGACCTCGTAAATGGTTCTTTTTGACATTCCGAACTCGTTTGCCAGAGAATCCATCGTCACAGATTTTATTCCATATATTCTGAATAATTCTTCTGCTCCTTCTATTATCCGTTCCCTTATCTCCATCAAGCCACGTTAATTTGTTATGCAAAAATGTGAAAACTAATTTAGTTTATAAAGTTTTATCTGTTAAGTCTCGGATAAATTCTGTTAAACAGGTAAATTTACCGGTGAATGGAGAACAAGGCACAAAGGCACAAGGGCATAACGGCATAAAGGCTATAAAAGAACTTGAATCTGAAATACATTTTATCTTAATTAAAATACATATAAATTCGTAGACGGACGAGCAGGATAAATATTTTAAAAAAGTTCTAAACTCTGTGGTTCTCTGTGATTCTCCGTGGCTCTCAGTGTAACAATAAAAACAAAGAACTGACACAGAGTATCACAGAGTTTCACAGAGTTACACAGAGATGATATAAGTATTTCATTGTTATAGAAAATAAATAAAAATATTCTTTATGAAATCAAAACAAATTATTTTCCAGGTAGATGCATTTACTACCCAGCCTTTTAAAGGTAATCCGGCAGGAGTATGTATTATGGATCATGAACCTGATTCTGAATGGATGCAGAATATTGCCATGGAGATGAATCTCTCTGAAACTGCTTTTGTCTTTCCGGGGAAGGAGTGCCGAAGGATCAGATTTTTCACTCCGGAAGTCGAAGTACCGCTTTGCGGTCATGCTACGCTTTCTGCCAGTCATATCCTTTACGAAACCAATCTTGTCAGCGACCTTGAAGAAACAACATTATTGGCTCAGGCTGGAATTCTTAAAATACGTAAATCGGGAGACTGGATTTCAATGAATTTCCCTTCTTATAAAATAAATCAGAGTACTATACCCGCTGATTTTGAAAAGGTGATTGGTGTCAGGCCACTTGAATTTTATAAATGTGACAACGGATTAACTCTGGCTCTTATAAGCGAGGAAAAGATTATCCGTGAACTGAAACCCGATTTCAAAGCCATGAAAAACTCTGAATTCGGCGATCTGATGGTAACCGCCCCATCATCTGATAAAAAATATGATTTTTGTCTTCGGTTCTTTGCCCCGGCTCTCGGAATCGATGAAGATCCTGTAACCGGATCGGCCCATTGTGCTCTTGTGCCATTCTGGTCAGCCAGAACAGGCAGAATGGATTTCGTTTCACACCAGGTATCAAAAAGAGAAGGTATTCTGAAGGTCTCTCTTAAAGGAGACAGAGTCGAAATATCAGGGCAGGCTAAAACTATACTTAAGGCGGAATTATTTGTGTAATTGAAATTCAATAACCAATAATCTGTATGTAGGGACGTTGCAGCAACGTCCCTACACGTTAGTGAAAGCATTTCACTTTACGGTTCATGCAACGCATCCCTCACGTCATGCAAGGTCCCTACGAATTTCTGACATTGCACTCTCCTGAAAATTTTGTATATTTCACGTACCCAAAAATATCAATCATGAAACAAGATACTGATTTACGAATCATTGAGTTAGGTCTGATTTTACCACAGGCACCAAAACCAGTTGGAGTATATAAACCAGTTCTGGTAATTGATAAATTTCTTTACATATCAGGTCAGGTACCTCTTTTGCCTGATGGATCGCTGATGAAAGGTAAACTTGGGGCTGAACTGGATATTGATCAGGGGAAACTTGCAGCCCGCCAGGTTGGTCTTACGATGCTTTCGACGATAAAAGTCCATTTTGGTGAACTTAAAAAAATCAAACGGATTGTCAAAGTACTTGGGATGGTCAACAGCACTCCGGACTTCGGAAGTCATCCGGCTGTCATTAACGGATTCAGTGAATTAATGTCTGAAGTTTTTGGTGAAGACAATGGTGTTGGAGTAAGAAGCGCTATTGGTGCCATGCTACCAATGAATATCGCTGTCGAAATTGAAGCTATGTTTGAACTCTATTAGTAAGCTAAAATACTGTGCCCTCTGTGCCTTGTGACCCTTGTGTAAAAAAAAAACTTATACAAGTTACACAGAGTTACACAGAGAAGCACTGAGAAACACAGAGAAATCTAAAATCTAACCATATTTTTAATGAAAAATAGTCCGACCAGAACGACATTTGGTATCAGATAACAATACCGATGAAGTAACTTCTCCTTCACTACTTGTTTATCCCGATCGTGTGGAAAGTAATATCAGAAAATTAATTGAAATTGCCGGAAATGTGGATCAGTTACGTCCACACGTCAAGACACATAAGATGGCTGAGATCATCAAACTGCAGATGAAACATGGCATCAATAAGCTCAAATGTGCAACAATATCAGAAACTGAAATGGCCGCAAAATGTGGAGCGGCCGATATTTTATTGGCAATACAGCCTGTCGGACCAAATATTGAAAGGTTTTTTAAATTAAAACAAGAATTCGGAAATGTAAAAATCTCATGCATAGCTGATCATGAGGATGTTATTATTCAACTATCTGATAAGGCAAGGAAAACCGGGCTTGAAACTCATGTCTGGCTCGATATTAACAATGGAATGAACCGGACAGGGGTAATTCCGGGTGAAAAGGCAGCAAGGCTCTATAAGAGAATATTGGATTCACCGATGCTGGTTGCAGAAGGACTTCATGTATACGATGGCCATATTAATGATCCTGACTTTTCGATCCGGCAAAAAAAATGCAATGATTCATTTTTGCCTGTAACCGGCTTGATGGATGAGCTTAAAAATGAAGGCATTTCACCTGTAAAAGTTGTTGCAGGAGGTACTCCCACTTTTCCTGTTCATGCTTTACGAAAAGAAGTAGAACTTAGTCCAGGTACCCCGTTGCTTTGGGACTATGGATATAGCAGCACTTTATCAGATATGAATTTTTTACATGCTGCAACGTTACTTACAAGAATCATTAGCAAACCGGGAAAAGAATTATTGTGTCTCGATCTGGGCCATAAAGCAGTTGCATCAGAGATGCCCCATCCACGAATAAAAATCCTGGGTATCGAAAAATATGAATTTATCAGTCATAACGAAGAACATTTGGTTATCCGGACTACCAAAGCCGGCTCATATAAACCCGGGGACCATCTCTATTGTATTCCCTGGCATATTTGTCCTACTGTTGACCGGCATGAAAATGTTTATGTTATTTATGATCACAATGTGAAAGGACAATGGCATGTAGATGCAAGAAAAAGAACCATCAGCATCTGATCTGCCGGGCATGATTTATTAAATTTTAACATTCCTGAAAATCTCAAAAACTTTTCAATGCCAGGATTGTTTAATAATTTAAAGTCAATTCATGAATATGCAAAACACTTTCCAGAATTTAAACTGGCTGGCAATTATTGTTGCAGCTGTGAGTGCCTTCATTTTAGGTGGTCTGTGGTATTCACCTCTTATGTTTGCCAAGCGATGGATGAAAGAGACAGGGATCTCAGAAGAATCAACGAAAGATATTAATATGATAAGACTTTTCAGCCTTGCTTTTGTACTTTCTCTTATTGCCTCATTTTTCCTGGCAATGTTTATCGGAGTGAAAGCCGGTGTGGGATTTGGAGCCCTGGCAGGATTTATGGCCGGTCTGGGCTGGGTTTTTACATTTATGGGTATCAGTTATCTTTTTGAAGCAAGAACACTGGCCCATTTTCTTATTAATTCCATATATAGTATCGTCAGTCTTACTGTTATGGGAGCCATAATCGGGATTTGGCAATAGATATGGCGCAACGGCATTGTGCCGTTGAGCCGTTGTGCCGTTGTGCCCTTGCGCCGTTTATCTATACAGATATACGAATCCCCTGTATTCCTTACTATCATAATTTTCCTTATCCCAGCCAAGAGCCTTCATCATGTAGAAATACACTCCGGGACTGGCTTTCACTGCCGAGGAATTTACATTGCCGTCCCATCCTTTCCACTGTCTGAGTTTTTCCCCTTCACCAAAGAAAGAGTATACTTTCAAACCACTCCGGCTAAAGACTTCAACACTTAAATATCTAAGCGATTTAGATTCAACCATAAAATAGTCATTAGTCCCGTCATCATTTGGAGTAAAAACATTTGGAATATGAAGTTCAGACCTATCGACTGAAATTTTAGTATCGAGCCGCATAGAATCTATACAGTGCTGATCGCTTTCCACAGTAAGTTTTACCGAATATTCTCCCGGGATGTAGTAAGTATGAGGTTCGGGATTGGGTGAAACTGAACTGTAAGGTTGCCTGATAGTTGCGGCTGACGCAAGACTGTCACCAAATTCCCATTTATATGAGGAAGCTCTGATTGATTTATCTGTAAATGTTACTGTAAGAGGAGCTTCACCTGTATATGGATCCACAGTGAAATCCGCCTTGACGTGGATTGACTGATATGGGAAAGACGATTCGGCTGTGCATCCGAAACTATCACTGACATGCAGATTATAAGTAACATCAACCAGAGGAGGATCAAAAGTCTGGGGATTTAAAAAGAAATCAGGATAAGGTATTGCAGATTCCGGATCAGATGACCACAAGAAACTGACTTTGTTTGGTAACAAGATATCCGTACCGTCAGCAATATTCTTATAATTATATATGTCGATTGCTGCCTGACCTTTTAATGCTACATAATCACATGTGCGGTTCTGCAGAGATGCTGATGCAAAAGGTTTATCCAAAAAGATCCAGGCTGTAAGGGTAGCATTATAATCCCCGCTGATAATGACCCTGTATCCACCTTCATCAAGATCACCTGAAGATGAAGTGAGTACGGCTGATTCAGTTTTAAAAAGAATACTGAAACTTTTTGTGATATCGCTCCATTTGTACCATGTGTAATTGAAGGGACCCGTTCCGCCAGGACTGATGGCATTAAGGCTGCCTTTCACAGATCCTGAAGTATTACAATAGATAAAGATGGGGTCCTTAACTGTTGGGGCAGAAGGATAAGAAGTGTATCGTACAGTCTTCATTCCCGGCGCAGTAAGCTGAGCCTCAGAAATTGCGGGCAGTAATAAAACAATTATAAATAAAAAATAACGCACAGGCAATCAGAACTTTGTAATTATAACGCTTTTGGAAACTATTTCGTATTCACATCTGCAATTATAGTAAAATTAGAGCAATATCAGGTCTCAGTCCAAATGAAATACCTCTTCCATATTTGCCCACCATTCGCCTGGTTTCCGGGGTGTTACCGGATCCTGCATCGGCTCCATGACAGACCACCATTCCTGAGTCTTTGGATCTGCAGCCATTTTAGCCATGTCGGCTTCAAAATCATTTCCGGTATATTCAAAATAGGCATACAACATATTGTCCTTATAAAAGATCGAATAGTTCTGCATATTACATTTTTTGATCATATCAAGAACTTCAGGCCATACAGCAGCATGATATTTTTTGTACCTATCAAAATGTTCGGGCCTGACTCCTATTATCTGTCCAAATCTTTTCATTTTCCAGTGTAATTAAATATTAAATACAATTATAATAAAATTGAATGAATTTCGGTAGGGACGCTGCATGCAACGTCCCTACAAACCCATGTTCATAAAATTATTAATTTTAATAACCCGTTAATCGAATACCTGAATTTGTATTTACTAAATTTGCCCGGCCCGGCGCGCTGTAATTCGAACTATCACATGACGACCAATTACCTTAACGATCTGAATGAATCTCAGAAACAAGCAGTTATCAACACTGAAGGCCCGTCGCTGGTTATAGCGGGTGCCGGAGCCGGAAAAACAAGGGTACTGACATACCGGATAGTTCATCTTCTTCAGAAAGGTGTCCCAGCAGGTAAAATTCTTGCATTGACGTTTACCAACAAAGCGGCAAGAGAGATGAAAGAACGCATTACCAGAATTGTCAGTCCTGAAATAGCCCGATACCTGTGGATGGGTACCTTTCACTCTGTTTTTGCAAAGATCTTAAGGATAGAGGGTGCCAGGCTTGGATACAAATCGAACTACACAATATACGATTCTTCAGATTCCAAAAGTCTCATCAGATCAATAATTAAGGAACTTAATCTTGATGATAATATTTATAAACCCGGAGTGATTGCTTCAAGGATCTCGACGGCAAAAAACAACCTGGTAACATCCAGTATGTATTCAGCTGATCTTTCGATGCAGGAATATGATAAATCGAGCCGTATGCCTCTGCTTGCCGACGTCTACCGGACTTATGCCTCGCGCTGTTTCAAAGCTAATGCGATGGATTTTGATGATCTGCTTCTGAATACAAACATTCTGTTCAGAGATTTTCCTGAAGTCCTGGAGGCATACCAGCAAAAGTTTAATTATGTGCTTGTTGATGAGTACCAGGATACAAACTATTCACAATACCTTATAATAAAGAAACTTGCCGCATCACACCAAAATATATGTGTAGTTGGTGATGATGCACAAAGCATCTATTCATTCAGAGGGGCAAGAATTGAGAATATTCTGGAGTTTAAAAACGACTACGTCGATTATCAGCTTTTTAAGCTTGAACAAAACTACAGATCGACTCAGATTATCGTTAATGCGGCAAATACAATTATTGCAAATAATGAGGGTCAGATCCAGAAGAAAGTATATTCGATGAATGAGACCGGGGAAAAGATTCAGGTTATGCAGGCTATAACTGATTCCGAGGAGGGATTTAATGTTTCATCCGATATTTTTGACAAGAAATTCTCGCAACAACTTAACTGGTCGGATTTTGCAATACTATACAGAACAAATGCGCAGTCGAGGATATTTGAAGAGACTCTCAGGCGAAAAAATATTCCTTATAAAATCTACGGTGGATTATCATTTTATGAGCGCAAAGAAATAAAAGATATTCTCGCATACTTCCGGATGGTTATTAATCCGGAAGACGAAGAAGCTCTGAAAAGATCTATTAATTATCCAAAACGTGGTATCGGAGATACGACCATTCAGAAAATATTTGAGCTGGCTACCGCTTTGGATGTTACACCCTGGAGTATTCTCCCTGAATCTGGAAAATATCCGGACCATTTTAACTCAGGTACTGTAAAGAAATTATCTGCTTATTTTGAAGTAATCAATAACCTCCGTTCGAATTCAGATACTACTGATGCATATGTAAAAGCAAGGGAAATTGCTCTTGGATCAGGAATTATGAGAGACCTTAAGGATGGAAAATCCCCCGAGGAAGTAAGCCGGTACGAAAACCTTGAAGAATTATTAAATGCAATCAAAGTTTTTACCGAAGCTGCCGAAACCAACGGGGAGCCGGCAATTTTAGAGGCTTACATGGCCAATGTTGCTCTGTTGACAGACCAGGATACCGAAAATGAAGAGGATCGGAATAAAGTTACTCTAATGACGATGCATTCAGCAAAAGGGTTGGAATTCAAACATGTGTATATAGTCGGTATGGAAGACACATTGTTTCCGTCACCCATGTCATCAGGAAGTGCCAGGGAACTGGAAGAAGAGAGAAGACTATTCTATGTGGCGGTTACCCGTGCAGAAAAGCAAGCTACACTCAGCTATGCACTTAACAGATATAAATGGGGAAATCTTGAAAGATGTAGCCCGAGCAGGTTCCTCCGCGAGATAGACCAGAAATTTCTGCACTATCCTCAGACTGGTGGAAAACCATTTAAGAACAACAATCAACCGGCTGACAAACCCTCATCGCTGCGCGAAGAAGTACTTCAATATACTAAAGATGACAGGTTCAAAAAAATCCGGAAAACAGAGATTATCTCTTCTGTTCCCTTTACAGGAAGCGATTCATCTCTCTTTTCTGAAGGAGACACAGTAGAACATGAGCGATTCGGCAAAGGAATAATATTATCCATTGAAGGACAACCTCCGAATACTACTGCCACTGTCAATTTTGAAAAAGACGGTAGTAAAAAGCTGCTTTTGAGATTTGCGAAACTCAGGAAAGTATAGCCGTTTTAAATATTTATAGGGTCATGCCATGGCATGACCCTACAAATAACCTCTGAGAAATAAAAATGTAGGGCCACGCCATGGCGTGGCCTAATATATTTTTATTTCTTACCTGCCGAGCCGAAATTCATTTTCATGAATGTAAGACCAACAGTAGATATTGAATGTTTAAAATTGTCATCGATCTCTTTAGTCTCCATTTTCATCGTAGGCTTGCTGTTTTTATCGAATGATTCCATAGCCAGCATCATTGCCCCTTCAAAACCCGGATAATTATAATATGTGGGCACACCTGCTTTTCCCCAGTACTTTTTATCAGCTTTCAGTTTAACATCTTTTGTCATCCAAACATTTGCGTACCCATCCTTCTCCGGTTCAACAATCTTATACTCATCACATTTATATCCGGCTATAACACGCGAATTTCCGGTCTTTGTAATTGTTGCCTTCTGAGGGGCTTTCTGCGTACTGGTCTGAGCAGCAATAGCCGAATCAGATGGCATTGTTGAGATAATACCTGTTTTAGAGTCTTTATTCTCGATTATCATCATGAAGCTTCGGTTGTCGTTATCAAACAGAAATACTGTAGGGTAAGTTTTATCTCCGTTTTTTGCATTCAAAGGAAGCATTTCAATTCCTGCGTTCAGGGTATTGCTGTTGTAATATGTATAGTAGTCTGATTTCAGAACATCTTTTTTATCGTAGGTCTCCATCTGCATGTATATCTTGCCAGTGAATTTATATTCATCATCATATTTTGTATCAATCTTCGCCCCGAACAATCCCCGTCCGGTCTCCTTTGTACCTTTTTTTTCGGTGGTTGTAGACTTATCTGTCTGATTCTGATCGGTATTCTCTTTTTCTTTGGCCTTATCCTGTGCACTTTTGTCAACAGCCGAATCAACCTTTTGCTCAATCTTCCGGTCAATTGCCCTTCTTAAAATCCATCCCTGGGCATGCGATTTAGATGGTAATATTATAATCAGCATCAATAAAAGAAAAATAAATCTTGTTTTCATGATATAGAGTATTTATTAATTTGAGTATAAAGTTACGAAACTAAGACAAATGATAAATGTGATTTTCAGTTTATAATGTACTACTCCTGGATCAGTTTTGGTTTTCAAACCGGCAGGAGCACTTAAAGCTTTAGCAACTCAACCCTGCGGTTCAGAGCTTTATTTACAGGAGTATCGTTTGGTGCAATGGGTTGAGTTTCACCCATTCCATCCGATTCGAGACGTGAAGCATCGATTCCGAAATCTTTTACCAGCGCATCTTTTACAGAAGCGCCACGGCGTTTCGACAGATCCATATTGGCGGCATCAGCACCATCGCTATCAGTATGTCCAACGATCTTCACTTTCAGGTCGATGTTTTCCTTTAAGATATTCGCAATTCCATTCAATGTTCCATATGATTCCGGTTTTACAACATCCTTATTCACGTCGAAATAGATGCCATATGTAATCAGCTTACCATCTGTAAGAAGTTTGCTGCGCATATCTGGTGATGCATCGGTAATTCTGATATTGGATATGTATGAACCACAGGAAGCACCTCTTGATAATCTGAAACATAAGCGATTGAATTTTGTTCCATCAAAAACATTAGTTGGCATATCCAGCACTTTTGCCTGTTTGTGATAAATCCGAAATCTTCTGTTTTGTACCCATATAATCACATGATTCACTTTTTCCGGTTCAACTGGATTTACTGTTGATGATCCGTCAATAGTAGTATTTTCGCTTGTTTTATATCCCATAGTATTCCAACGTTCTTTTTCAATTGAGATAATTATACCACCAGTGCCAGGATGTGGGTTATTGTCCATCTCCTTTGGTTTATCTTCTCCATATAATATAAGACCAGCAGCAATACGACCTCCAATTTTTTTAGGGATTATATCAAATTCAATAATGAAATTTTTAGGAAAATCAATACTCTTCAAAAGAAAATAATTTCCATCTGTACTATTCAGGTTTAGCCATTTCCCCGGCGCAATATTCATTGTATTGATCTCTCCGGCGGCATTTGCAGTCCACAATGCCGGAAAATCACCAACAGCATCCTGGCTGAAATCATCGAATAAAATCACTTTATCCCCGGGAACAAAGTCATATTTTGAAAAGGATTGCATCGATTGTTGCTCCTGAGTTGCAGATTTGCTGTCAGTATTTGTCTTTAATTCTTCAGTGGATTTGTTATCCTTGTTTTCAGGAGTGCCTTTCTTATCCTGTGTTCCCTGATTTTGTTTGGCGTTCTGTCCCTGATCCTTCGATGCTTCTTTCTTGACATTTGCTTTTGCATTTTTGTCGATGGTTAATACCTGTCTCTTAAGATCGAGCCTTACCTGACTTTTCAAACTAAGAGGAAAACTTATTATTAAAACGAGAATGAAGAATTTAGAGACTGATTTCATTTTACTTGCTGATTTGGTTAATAGTAGATCTATATCTTGAATATCGGTTTTATTCTTAATGCAATGAAAATAGGGTACCTTTTCTCAATAAACAGGTTAGTCTGAAAGAATTTTATATGATGAAACCTAAAAATAATAAACAATTTATACAAAACACCTTTAAAGCAGAATTTTTACATATGGGAATGTTTCTTTTTGATTAACGATCGATTTTCGGTACAAAATGATTATATCGGTATTATTAACACTTTTCCCGCAGATCGCGCAGATTTTCGCAGATATCTTGAATTTGATCAGCGTATATCAGCGTAATCTGCGGGACAATTCTTTATAGGTAGATTGATATTAAATAAGTATAGGCTGCCCTTGCGGACAGCCTGATTTTAAAATAATGTTGTTGAAATAATTCTGATTATGCCACTACTGCTGCTGCAGGCTTCTCCTTATCTCTTAGTACCGATTCGTAGAGTGTGGCAAAAGAACTGCATATCCATATCATTGCCGGAAAAACACCAACAATTAATAAGATAAGTCCGAAGATAAATATAAAAATAGACACGAAACCCATGAGAAATATTTGCCACCCGTGTCCCTTTGTAAGCTTCCAGCTTAGCTCCACAGCTTCGATAGGATCGAGCTTTTTGTCCATTATAATATATGAGACGAATGCCAGCCGGCAAGCGATAATTATTCCCGGAATAATAAGTGCAAATAAGCCGAGAACGACAAGCGCAAATACCAATAGGTTCGCCAGAACTATATGAAGATAGTTTTCCTTAAACCCTTTAATAAGGTACTCAAAATCAGGTTTTATTTTCCTGACTGCCTGTACGAAGATCATATTGCCTCCATATTCAAATACAGGGGCAACAAGGAAAGCATAGAGCATTGCCAGCAATCCGAAGAATGCTGCAACGATTCCAAGTGTTCCTATTCTGAACAGGTTCTGTCCCCATTCGGATCCCCAATTCCACGGACCTCTGTGCAGATCAGACAGATCAAAGTGCAAGTTGAACATTTTAAAAGGAGCCGTTATTATAGCCAGAATTATAATAACAAGGAATAACCTCAGGAAATTATCCATCATTACTCTCCAGCCTGTTCCAAAACAATATCCAAAATCCGGGACTAATTTGTATTCATTATTTGTTTCCATATCTCACTTATTAAATAAATAAACTTTTATACTTGTGTGAAGCAAATGTAGATCACTGAAAGTTTTCAGACTTCATACATTAGTAGTGATTTTATATTTTCCTACTTTAGTATGTAGTGCAATACTTTGGTAGTGGCTATTTTTAGTCTTCCGGATTTGAAGGAACTTTATACCTTTATAAAATGTTGCAATACATAGGATATTTGATTTTTATTTTATCTGTGGCCCTGGCCGCAGGAGGTGTAGTCCTTTCATCAAAACTAAGGAATAATTACCGGCACGAAATCTTATCATCGTTGCTCTATTTTCAGGTCTTCATATTTACTTTTGGGTTCTATGGTATCTGGGGACAAGTAGTTATCAAAGCATTTCTCTCTACCTACATCTCACCCGAACTTCTCGTAAGGTTTACAGACATTGCTATGTTGATGGGATTACCCTTTCTGGTTTTTGCATGGTTAATGCAAATTCAGTTTTCGTTAGGAATTTCCGGAAGAAAGAATAGTAACTGGTTCGTATTCTGGTTTCTCCTGCTAAATTTTTCAGTAATAATTATTGTGGGATATATTATTGCAAAGACCAGTGCCGTAAAACCTCTTTCGCTGATAAAGTATTACTACATTTCAATGAACTTCATATATTCATCACTCTTTTCATTGCTTATTGGTTTCCGTGGGAAAGGAAAAACAATTATTCATGAATATGACCGTAAGAGAATTACTGCCGGAATATTAATAATTATGGTGTTACAGAGCCTTCCGTTACTGTTTTATACCTCACAACCATATATTGCTGTGATTTTTATTTTTACATTCTTTGCAGGTAATACTTTTCTTCCGATATATCTGAACTATGGAACACTCCTTACTCAATTTTCTGCAAAGCCGGAAAAGGACCTTTCATTTGAAGAGTTCTGCAGAAAATTTGAAGTATCTCCCCGTGAAACAGACATCGTGCGCGAAATATGCAACGGACTAAGCAACAAAGAAATATCAGATAAACTGTTTATCAGCCTGCAGACTGTAAAAGATCATACTCACAGGATCTATATGAAAACAAATGTGAAGAGCCGTGTTCAGCTTATTTATCGTGTAAAGGAATTGAAGATCCTCTGAATCACGAAAATTTCAGATATACTATCACTCTCCCCTGATTGAACTCAAGAGAAAAACTATCTCCAAGTGACTCATTTAGTGTAGCAAACCACCAATTGCTGATTTTTGTTTTGTTGAGCGGATATTTTAATCCAAGTGATGTGACTTTCGTCTCAGGATCAATGGAAAAGATAGAAACCTGTTGACCGGGAAAAGAGGATATCTGAGAACTTTTAAGTAAAGGTCGCAGTATCCCTGTATCAGTTACCATAAGTACATTCATATCTTTAGATGTATTCCAAAAGAAGCGAAATATTACCTACTGTATGATCTTCACGTTTACCGGTTGCAGCAACGATTACAACATTATTATAGCCCATTTCTCTGCACCACGAAACTGCTTTCGTCAAATCATTGGTATCCTGACTTTCATCAAGGAAAATACGATCTGCAAACCTGTTAACCAGATCATCACTGAGTGAATCAATATCTCCTACGATTGCATCTGGCTGCATTCCTGCACCGATAGTATTTTGTGCACTACCATCACAACATACTATTCTTTCAGCATTTTTCAAATACCCAAGAGGTATTTCATGAGTAGGAAAGATGCCGTCAGCAACAATTACAGTATATGATTCAGGCTTAAAATCGCTCATATATGATTTTTTTAAATTAATTCTGAAAGTCTGCTTAAGTCCTCTCTCTCTTTTTACCTCTCCCCAACCCCTCCCCCAGGAGGGAGGGGCTAAGAAATTTCTGAATATTCTTTACTCCCCTTCTCCCCTGGGAGAAGGGGCTGGGGGATGAGGTATTGTTTTTTTCCACTCAACCAGCCCTGCGAATGACATTATTCCATATACCACATATAGAATAGCCGTAGGATAGAGTCCACGTGTAATAAAAAGAACTGCCGATACAAAATTTACAACAATCCATAAGAACCAATGTTCATATATCTTTCTGGCGAGCATCCATGTAGCGACTATTGATAAAGATGTAATAAATGAATCTCTTGCGGGAACAGGTGAATCAGTCAATCTGGTTAGAATAAGCCACATTGCAATATACAATAGAACAAAAACCCCGGCCAGAGCCAAACCGGTCTTCAGCTTTAAGCGTGTCACCTGTAAATCATTTTTCTCCCCTTCTCCCCTTCCCCCATTCTCCCTTTCTCCCATTCTCCCTTTCTTCCCCCTGGCCCACCAATACCAGCCAAAACAGCTGATAATAAGATAATAGCCCTGGAGACTCATATCCGCATAGAATTTGTTTGTGAAAAAAACCCACACATATACGGCGGAGGTGATTATTCCAACAGGCCATAGCAAGATATTCTGTCTGATTTCCAGAAAGACATAAATAATCCCGGCAACCGCTCCGAATATTTCAATATAATTTGTTAATAACCAGTCGGGAATTATCACATTATTAAATTGATTATCAAAATTTTAATTCTACCTTAAACATATAACTTATACCAGCCTGAGGAAAATACCCATCCAGTATATGTAGTGAGCCTCCCTCAAAATATTTATAAACCCAGGCATTGGATTCATATTTCTTATCAAATATATTATTCACCGCAAACTGACATTTGAGTTCTCTGAATACTCTGTTTTTAATTGTATACAGGAATGATACATTTTGAAATAGATATGCATTTAACATTCGTTCTGAATTCTGCGTATTATCTATGTATTGTTTTCCGACATATTTAGTATTTAAACTTAAACTAAAATTTTTGAACGGATCGAATTCTATTACTGACCCCGCTACTACTGACGGAGAGAAAGAAATTGTTCTGTTTTTTAATGCTTCACTTTCCTGGATCCCGGTATCCCAATTATCCGTATAATCGACAAAGTCAGGAATTTTGTTCCTGCTAATAGATATGTTTTGCTGCCAGTATAGTTTTTTAAGAATCCGGATTCCTGATTCAATCTCAATCCCCTGTCTGAAACTTTTTGATACATTGGTCAGTATCGTTGCACCTACGCTGTTTATTTTACCGGTTAAAATCAGCTGGTCAGCATAATACATATAATACAAATTTCCTCTAAGCATAAATCCTGATGAGCGGAATTCGTAGCCGGCTTCATAATCAAATAATTTTTCGGGTCTGGGTGTTTTACCCGGATCAGCATCGGTAAAATTACCACGATCAGGTTCTCTTTGAGAAATACCAAATGATGCATATACTTTTTGTTTCCCGTCTAAAATGTAGAATAAGCCGGCCTTGGGATTAAAAAAGTTGTATTTATGTTTCTGTGTAACATCTTTCAGATACTCGTCAACCCCGCCTATTGAGTAATCGATATTCCTTAACTGTAAATCGGTATACAAGCTTAGACTTTTAGTTATGGAGTAGTTGAATTTTACAAAAGTATTTAAATCCTTTTTGTCACCCGTACCTTTGTACCAACGATATCTTTCACCACTGAAGGTTACAATATCAGCCCAGATAATATCACCGAAATGATTCCCTGTATATCGATTCCATCCTCCGCCGAATACAGCATTAATTTTATTTTTCCTGAAATTAAAAGAATATGTAAAGCCGTAAAAATCATTATCCAGCCATCTTTGAGTTATGAAATCAGAGCTGGTGATCGTATCAGAATTAAAAACTGCATCAGGCAAATTGAAAGAACTGAATTTTGAGTTTTGTACAAGGTTTTCATAATAACCTTTACCCCTGGTATAATGCAACGAAAAATCCGTATTCAGATTGCCGGTAATTTCTTTTGAATAATGAAGCTGGTAATTATCCTGCCAATAATTATCTGTTTCATTTTTATAATTATATGGATTGTAAGTTCTATGCGTCATTAACGAGTCTTTGGGAACACCTTCCCAGGCCTGGTAAGTGTGTTCCACCCCCGATAAGATCACAAGTTTTAAAATGCTCTTCTCCCCATAAAGTGTCCCTGAGATATAAAATGATTTTAAATCGCTGAAGGCCCTGTCGATATATCCGTCCGACCAGATTTTTGATAACCGGGCATCCACAGCGAATTTATTATTAATCAACCCGGTACCAAAATTTACTGTATTTTTTGATGTATTAAAGGAGCCATATGACGAGTTGATTTCCGCATATGGTTCGCGGTTAAGACTGGTCGTCTGAAAATTAATTGTAGCACCAAAAGCTCCAGCGCCATTTGTTGAAGTGCCAACACCTCTTTGAATTTGAATGTTCTCAGCAGAAGATGCCAGATCAGGCAAATCGACCCACCACACACCATGTGACTCAGCATCATTGACAGGAATTCCGTCGATAGTTACATTAATTCGTTTTACATCAGTTCCTCTTATGTTTATATTTGTATATCCTACTCCCGTTCCCGCATCAGATGATACAACTATTGATGGTGTATAGCTTAAAAGATATGGTATATCCTGGGCACTGCTATTTTTTGCGATGGATTCCCTGGTGACTGTTGAAAACGCCATAGGCGTTTGTTCTCCTGCTCTTGTGGCATTAACAAATACTTCCTCTGTCATAAATGATTTGGCCAAAAGAACAATATTCACGACAGTATCACCTTTCAGACTGATTTCCTGATTCTGTGCCTCATAACCGATAAAAGAGAAACGTAGTATATATACTCCGGTTTTTAGTTGCGATAGTATATAGTTTCCTTCAGAATTTGTTTGTACTCCGAGGAACGTGTTTTCAATTGTTATACCTGCTCCCGGTAATGGTGATCCGTTGATATCAGTTACTTTGCCCTTTACTACAAAACCGTTACTCTGAAAAGTAATAGCCGGGGAGATAACATGCAACCCGAGAAGCGTAATAATACAAATCAGATGCCTCATAACATATATGATATATAAACATCAATTATATGGGGCGTTTTAAAAAGCTGATTTAAAGGATACACTCTATTCCCTCCGCCGGCATTATCCGGATCAGGTTTAAGGGTATGATCTCAGCCCGTTGTTTTAAGGCACCCCATTTATTGATGACCCAAAGGTAAGACCTTTTATCTGAATTATCAATTTTTTGTTAAATTAGCATCTAAATCCACAGGCAGAAATGAAATCTTTATTGGAAAAGCTTAATTATAAGGGTCAGAAAAGAATATCAATAATAAATGCAGAAGAGAACTTTATACATTTTATGTCCGGTGAACTAAAAGATGTAATTATTGACCAGGAAATTGATCCCCGTTATCCTTATGATTTTATGGTTTTATTTGTCAGCCGGGTCTTAGAAGTTGAGTTCCTGGCCCCAATGGCTCTTCATAACCTTATGGTTGATGGAGTCTTATGGTTTTGCTATCCGAAAAAGACTTCAAAAAAATATAATTCCGATATCAACCGTGATCATGGATGGAAAGCCCTCAACGATTCAGGACTTTATGGTATACGCCTTGTTTCAATTGATGCAGACTGGTCAGCATTCAGATTCAGGAATATTAAATACATCAAGTCCTCCTCAGGCCGATAAAGTAAATGATTTCAGATATGCTTCGCCGGGCTCGTTTCGTTCAATCCAATCTGTAAACCGCAATCCGACATAAGAAATCGTAAAAAGATGATAAAAGTTACCAATATTGAAACTCCTCTTGGAGAGATGATTGCAGGAGCAACAGATGAAGGTATTTGTCTGCTGGAATTTAGCGATAGAAGAATGTTACAAACTGAATATAAGGATCTTATAAGACTTTTAAAAACTACTATTGAAGAAGGGGAGAACAGACATCTTAAAACACTCAGAAAACAGTTGAAAGAATATTTTAATGGAAATAGAAAAGTTTTTGATCTTCCTCTTGTTACTCCGGGAACAGAGTTTCAACAGGCAGTGTGGAGGGAATTGCTGAATATTCAATACGGATCTGCAAGATCTTACCTCGATCAATCAGTCGCATTGAAAAGACCTGATTCGGTGCGTGCAGTAGCAAATGCAAATGGCATGAACAGAATTTCAATAATTATACCCTGTCACCGGGTTATTGGTTCCGATGGAAAACTCACTGGTTACGGAGGCGGTTTAAAAAGGAAGAAGTGGCTTCTGGATCACGAAAAGAAATTCTCAGGAAAGCCTGTTGATCTCTCATTGTTCTGAAAGATTTATTAACCCAAATATTTACCTTAATCTGATACAAAATGAAAACATTCATTTATCACAGGAACTACATGTTCATAGTCTTTTTCGGACTGATTATAATTCTTACCGGATGTGCTCAAAATGAGGCTGTAAAACAATGCCTTACCGGACATACCTATGGATTTCTGGGCGGTTTATGGCATGGATTTATCGCTCCTTTCGATTTTATCGGGATGCTGTTCAATGATAAGATAACGATGTATGCACAAAATAATAACGGAGGTCTATATGCTCTGGGATTCCTGCTTGGCAGTGGTGGCTGGGGCTTCTTCGGTAGTAAAGGAGCAAATAGGGTAAGGAGCCGTCGTATTAATTTTCAATCGCAGAAATTCGATAATGCTGAGATAGTGGAATAAAAGTTATCCGATTCACAAATGAGCAAGTTATTAATAATCAGACCTTTGTCATTAATGAAATTAATAAACATATTCATGAATTAGCCTCCCCCGCCCTCTTGGGGGCGGGGGACGGGAGGGGGTGAGGCAAAAAAAAAGCCTGGGAGCGTGGACCGACAGGGTGTGAGGAAAAAAAATCCGGCTGCAACATAAGCCCGGTAGTACAAATTTATAAAATACATCTATGCCAATCCGTAATAACAAACTTGGTAAATTCTTAGGTCCGTCGTCAAGTTACATGGGATATGTATTCATTGCCTGCGGTATTTTTGCCGCAACTTATTCCTTACTTTCACTAACACTGATTATTCCGGGAATATTTATGGCTTTTACTTATAACGGGATTATTATTGATACTGTCAACAAAAAGTTAAAACCCTATACCTCCTTGTTTGGGATTATCAAAACCGGAAAATGGATCAATGCCGACCAGTTCACAAGATTTAACATCATTAAGGCAACAAGGAAATACACAACCTACAGTCGTGCCAATGTCAGGTTTGATATGAATATTTCAGATATCGAATTATTGCTGATTAACAGGAATGGAAGAAAAAAGGTTATCCTGAACAGGTATTCAAATTTTGAGGATGCTCACAAAGAGATGGAAGAACTGAGTTGTTTACTTTTACCATCTGCAGATCTGCTGGATACTATGCAATAGATTATGACACATAATATTGATGAAATAATACCGATGCACGCATATGCGGGATTTGCGTTGCAGCATGTCCAACAGGACATAAAAAGCCGGAAAATAAGTTCTTAAAATAGTCCCTCCTGATAAACAATAATCATAAGCTGTTTGTTACCTGATCAGGTAAGAAATGAGAGATGAACAAGCAAATAAAATCGGTTGAAGCAATTCTGCCACCACCACACTTTCACATGGTTGGTGACGGGTTCAGAGTGCACAATTTTTTCCCATCACAACCTGAAATAGGAATGGATGGAATGAGTCCGTTTTTCCTTTTGGACTATGGTTCAAAGTGGCAGGTGCCTCCTTCTGACATTCCAAGAGGTGTGGGTGTTCATCCACACAGGGGGTTTGAAACTGTCACAATCGCTTATCATGGAAAAGTTGCACATCAGGACAGTTCGGGTAACAGTGGTGTTATTGGTGAGGGTGATGTACAATGGATGACTGCCGGAGCCGGAGTATTGCACAAAGAGTATCATGAAAAAGAGTTCAGCCGGAAAGGTGGTCTTCTTCAGATGGTTCAGTTATGGGTAAACCTTCCGGCAAAATATAAGATGACTCCGGCAAAATATCAGGCAATAGAGAATAAAGACATGACAAAATACATGTTGTCTGACAGGAAAAGTGTCATTGAACTCATTGCAGGTGAATATGATGGTATGAGAGGACCCGCCAGTACCTTCTCTCCTGTATACTTATTCAATGCAAAACTTATTCAGGGGGCAAAAGCCGGTTTCAGTTTTAACAAAAATTATAATACAGGCATGCTTGTTATAGAGGGAAATATAAATATCAATGATTCCAAAACTGCTTCTGAAAATCAATTCGTTCTTTTTGACCACGATGGCGAAGATATTGTGATTGAAGCTATTGAAAAGAGTATTATTCTGATATTAAGCGGTGAGCCAATTCTTGAGCCAATAGCATCGTACGGCCCTTTTGTTATGAATACTGAAGCTGAAATTAAACAAGCTTATGAGGATTATAACAAAGGGAAATTTGGCTATCTTGAGGACTGATCAAAATAACTTATGACACATGGTACAATTTGTTAAGTCGCCCTCAATAATAAAAGCAGCAGGCAATAAAGAAAAAATCATAAAAGAATTTTTCGGTCGTGTAAACAGCAAAACAACTGAGGTTAGCATAGCCTTTATGAAAAGTCCGGAAGGGTGGGAAGAACCTGGTCAGTCACCTGAATTCAATGAATATACTGTTGTACTGAAAGGGAAACTTCTGATAACCACAAAAAATGAAGAATACGTTGTATCTGAAGGCCAGGGAATAATGACCTCAAAAGACGAATGGGTTAAATATAGCACTCCTTTTGAAGGTGGGGCAGAGTATGTAGCTGTTTGTCTTCCGGCCTTTTCGCCTGAATTAGTCCATAGAGAAGACTTAAATTATTATTGATTATTGAAGATCAGAGAGTCTGTTGAAAAAGTTGAAATCCATTAAACACAAAGAACACAAAGTAAGCACAAAGTACACAAAGGTAAAAATTTATATTTAAGCGCTTTGTGACCTTTGTGAAAGTACTTTGTGACCTTTGTGGTTAAAGAAGACTTTTTTAACAACTCCGATTTAGCAGAGAGTTGATTTTAATCTGCGTCAATCTGCGAGATCAGCGGGAAACAAAGATTAAGCATTATCATCTGGCATGATACAAGTCATCATTTCCTCTGTCTGAAAATCTGTACTTTTGAAAAAAAACCGAATGGAAACAAAAGCTATTTGTCCTTCATGTATGGTGACAATGAGACTTGTCAAAAGTGAAGATCTTAATCATCACGGCACTCTCTTTGCCGGTCGCACAGCGGAATGGTTTGTAGAATCAGGTTTTATTGCTGCAGCATCTATGTTAAATCCGCAAAATGTTGTTTGCCTCAAGATACATGGAATGTTCTTCACTAAACCCGCCATATCGGGCGATGTTCTGAAATTTTCTTCAAAGGTTGTTTTTGCCGGCAAAACAAGCCTTACATCATATGTCCATGTTGAGAAGAATGGTGCTGAAAAACCGTTAGTCGATGGGTTTGTGACTTTCATTCATGTTGATGAGGAGACCAGACCATCGCCTCATTTCCTTGAGATCAATCCTTTAACTGATGAGGATAGAATTCTTTATGAGACTGCAAAGAATCTTAAGGCAAATTTTTATCCCGGACAGCACTGATTAACAATAAAAAAGATGTGCCATTGCAATAAAGCAAATGGCACATCTCAGATTAAAAATTACTGAAATTTTATTTTATCAGGGGTTATCCCAAAATACTCGTTGGGTTAATCCATCTCCTCCCATGCTCGCAACCGCGGCAGCATAGTTGGCACGATTTTGGGATTCCTCAGCATTAGGATAAGCCATACGTCTTACAAAGCCGCCGTTTAAGTTATTGTTGTACATATTGGGTTGCAATACCGGGAACCCGCTTCTTCTCCAATTAGCAAAACCTTCAGCGCCGTTTGTAATGGAGCATATCCAGTATTGTGTATTGATAAGCTTAAGCGCATCCGCATCAGAATAAGCAACGGCAGGCTTCAAGCAGGTAGTTGTTCTTTTCCACGGTTGAAATTGCGGGGCTAAATGTGCCGGGAAATAAAGCCCATTCATCCATAGCTGCTTTAACGCCGGCTTCATAGTATTGTTGAGTTGTCGAGCCACCAGTAATCCACCCTCTGAATTTAGCTTCTGCCAACAATAGTTGGGTTTGAGAATTAGTAATAAAAAGAGCAGGGGCAACAGTACTGATCATTACGTCGTAATTAAGCTGTGTGTAGTTTTGTCCTCCGCTTTTAGTACCTCTGTATCCCGGAAAGGTTAAAACGCTTACCTGGTCGTATCCCATCGGAAATCCATATTGGTTAGCCAGTGTGGTATCACGTGTGGAGGTAATTAACTCCGGTTTGAGATAGCTGGCTCCGATATACTTCAACCTGGGATCACTGGTGCTTTTTAACTGGTTAACAAAAGGCTCAGTTAAATAATAAAAATAGGGACTGACGTTACGCTGCAGGTTAGAAAAACCGTTGGGCACTGTAGTATTATATTGTGTGACAACAACGTTGTCGCTATTTGATAGTATTACACCACCTGCAAATGCTTCTTGTGCAATACTTGCGGCTTTGGCCACATCAATTTTTGAGTAGCGCATACCTAAACGCAGCATTAAAGAGTAACCGATTTTTTTCCAGTGGGCTACCTGTGCGGCTATTAAAGCAGGACTAGAGCTGGTTGAACCACCAAAAAACAAGTCACTGGCTACATACTCATTTGAATCAGACAAATCTGCCGTAGCCGTTTTAAGCTCGTTGTAAAGGTCGGCATAGATATCGGCCATTTTATCATACTTTGGATAGTTTATCTGTTCAAGGTATCCTTTTCCTGCTTCGCTGTAAGGTACATCACCGTATGTGTCAACAAGGGTCATAAAAGCATATGCTTTCCATATCCTGACCATGCTGTACAGGTTTTTAGAAGCCGGGTCATCTTTAATAAGGCTGATGATCTGAACCAAAGGTTTGACAACACCTGAGTAAACACCCCAACGCGGCGTACTATACTGATCCACATCCTCATTAAATTGAAATCCTGCGGTAGCGCCTGCGTTATAAGCAGTCAAATATTGTTGTACAATGGTTTGTTCTCCATCCCAATTGCCAACATTCATACCCCGTTCCGCTCCGGTAAATAACAACGCCGGATCGATTTTTGTAATGGCATAAGGGTCCTGGTTCATTTTTTCAAACCCATCTGTACAACCTGCAAAGCAAGTTATTAATGCCATGAGTATTATAAGACGAATATTTTTTTTCATAATATTTTATATTAAAATTTTACATTTAAGTTAAGCCCAATAGTGCGGGTAGTTGGCTCAGTATGTTGCTCATATCCTAAGCGGCTGTCGCTTGATGATGCGAAAGCCTCAGGATCAACGTCCGGTATGTGTTTCAGCAGTACAGCAGCATTTCGGCAAAAAGCGGATAGCGTCAGCCCTTTAACAAACTTTAATCTTGTAGCCATCATATTGGTTAAGTCATAAGTAAGTGTGATAGTTCTTAACTTGATAAAGTCGCTGCTGAAAACAAACGGATCTGCTATTTGCTGAGTACGATAATCGGCATAAAATATCTGAGGAGCAACTGATATTGTATTCTGACTTCCATCAGGCAGCACGCCATCGAAAACAACCCCGTCGCGACCTACTAAAGATGCCTGACTCATACCTGATCTTAAACCGTTTAATGCAGTTGATGAGAACACCTTACCGCCGAATTTACCATCAAAATGGATTAATAAACTCAGGTTCTTATATTGGAATGTGTTTGTAAAACCAGCGTTTACTTTTGCGTTTGCACTACCAAAATTTACCTGAGAGGTTGAAGGTAAAAGTCTTCCCTGACTATTTAACATTATCCGTCCCTGATCATCGCGGCGATACGTGTATGATATCAACTGGTTCATCTCTTTGTCAACATCGTACACTAAAGAGCCCAGGAATTCGTTTCCGGTGCCATTAAAAAATACTACTACCTGCCGGGTTTGCCCTGGATTTAATGCTAATACTTTTGATGTGTTATAAGCTCCGTTTACAGATATATTCCAGCTAAAGTTTATCGTTCTGACAGGTGTTCCATCTATCTGAACCTCTACACCAGAGTTTTTCAGTTTCGCGATATTAACGTTTGTACTGCCATAACCCGAAGAGGCTGATAAATCAACCGGCAAAATCTGATCATTTGTCCTCTTGTCGTAAAAGGCGAAATCGAAATTCAGACGGCTATTGAAGGTCTTTAATTCCAAGCCTATTTCCGTTTCACTAACGCCTGCAGGCCCTAAATTCGGATTTGGATTACTTCCGTTTGCAATAGTTCCGATTGGGTAGGTCCCGAACAGTTGTGAGCCGATTGTGTAAGTCAGCTGGCTGCTAAAGGGACTAACGCCGTTTGCATTACCTTCGATTGCATAAGTCCCCCTCAACTTACCATAATTTAACCATGAGATACCGGGCAGCAATTGAGAAAAAATGAAGCTGGCGCCAACAGAATAATAGTTAAAAGAGTTTTTCGGGTTAGCTACTATAGAACTTGGTGGTGTAAGCACCGAAAAGTAGTCAATACGATCAGTAACATTCAGGTACAGGAAGTGTTTATAGCTAAAATCTGCAAAGGCATATAAGGAGTTTACCTGGGATCTGCTGATGCCGAAATTATTTTGGTTTTTGGTAAGACCATTTCCTAAGCTATAGATGTCTTTTACTACAAAATCTGTTACACTTTGGAATGTATTGTTATTGTTAACTGTAAACATATTACCACCTACGCTTGCGTCGATTGTAAAATCGCCAATTTGATGGGCGGTTCCTAACAGAAAATCCATATTCATTTGCCTGTTGAAACTCGTGGAAACATTGTAACTTCCCACCCAGCCAGTGTTGGTACTATTACGCAATGGAACTCCTACACCATGTGGTAAATTAGCTTCGTTATTATTGTACCCGAAATCTGCATTTACACGACCCTGTAAATACAACCATTTAGTGAAATCATATCTGAGGGAAATTGTACCTAAAAAACGATCTCTCTTGGTATAATTGAACATTCGCCCGATAAGATAATACGGGTTAGTTAAAAGGGCATTAAAGGGGTTGGTCGATAATAAGCTGCCATCAGGGCCTACAGCATGTTCTTTTAGTGTCGGGATCGCTATCGTTAAAGGCACACGGTGAAGGAAACTGGAGAACCCGATACCTTGAGTACCAACCAGCGGAGGATTATTATTCTCCTCGTGGGTATAGTTAATATTTGTCTGAAGCGTCAGCTTATCAGTAACCTTGCTGTTGAGTCCCAGGTTAAAAATCTTTTTATGATAACTATTATCAGGGGAAATACCTTTAACATCCAGGTTTGAAAAAGAAGCGCGGTAACTTGTTGAGGCATTACCGCCGGAAACCGCTATAGTATTTGTATATGAGGTTCCCGTATTGTAAAATTCCTTGAAGCGGTTTTTATCAGGAAGATAAGGCCTTAAAACACCATCATACTGATAAGTAGGAACGCCGTCATATTTTTCACCCCATGCCAGATTACCGGTTGATTGCGCAGTTGCCTGTGAGGAAGGACGGACACCATTAGAGCCGGTGCCGTATACGGTTTGATAATTGGTAAAATCCATTATTTCATCAGCAGCAAAGTTGGAGATAAATTCCACGCCAAATTTTGAATTTTTAGAGCCGTTTTTGGTGGTGATGATAATTGCACCATTTCCAGCCCTTGATCCGTAAAGTGCCGCGGCTGTTGCACCTTTTAGAACGGTTATTGATTCGATATCATCCGGATTGACCTGTGCCAGGTTGTCGCCCTGATCTGTAGGAGATCCACCACCCTCGGCACTACGTGCACCCTGATCCATTGGCAAACCGTTAATAACAAGTAAAGGGGAGTTGTTTTGACCGTTAAAACCCGCCTGCCCACGCAAACGAATCCGGGTACTTGCACCTGCACCCGCTGTTGGCGGAGCAATTTCCAATCCGGCTATTTTACCCTCCAGAGATTTCATCATGTTGGTAGTTCTGTTTGTTACCATCTCGTCCGTTTTAACAGATGTTGCTGAATAACCAAGGCTTTTTGATTCTCTCTTAATTCCGAGAGCGGTTACAACAACTTCGTTCAGGACCAAATTGGCTTCTTCAAGAATAATGTTAATAGCAGACTGCTCGCCTACGACTACCTCTTTTGGACTGTACCCAATAAACGAAAACGACAAAATTGCATTATTGTTTGGAACTGCAATCGAATACCTCCCGGAGACATCTGTAATGGCTCCGATTAAAGTTCCCTTAATCAGCACATTAACTCCTGCAAGAGGTACCCCTTTACTGTCAGTAACAGTGCCTGTTATTGGTTTCTGTTGTTCAGCAGCCAAGAAGTTAGCAGGCAAGAAAATATCCTCAGGATCGTTAGTCAATAATATCTTCCTGTCTAATATCGTATAGTGAACATCGGTCCCGGCAAATAAATCAGGAAGTACATCGGTAATGAGCTTATTCTCTACCTGGATGTCAACTTCCCTGGTAATATCTATTTTTTTCTGATTAAAGATGAAATAGAATTCGCTCTGCTTTTCTATTTCATCAATCACCTGTTCAAGACTTCTGTTTTTCATGTCAAGTGAAACCTTAGCAACCTGTGAATAGGATATAGTAGCAAAGACATTCGAAACAGTAGCAACTGTAATAAGCAATGCAATTTTAAGTTCCATGATCAGCTTTTTTAGGGTAGGGTTGTAATGCACCCATAAATCAAAATTTTTTTTCATAACTTTGAAATGTTTTTAGTTAGGTTGATATTTAATTATATTAACTTGGCAATGTGTGCAGGAAGACGGTTCCATCGTCTTCCTGTTTTTACCGAAAAAGACTATTCCATAGGCAAAATTCTTTAAGGTTAGTATTCAGGTTAGTTAGTTTTTGAAAATATTTTCACTTTTGTTTTGGTATAAGTTCCATCAGGTAGCAGATTCCCTTTTTCAACATTATAATCTACAGGTAAACTGCGTCTTAGCAAATCCAATACTTCTTCAAAACCCTCATCAACAAATGTTGCCCGTAACCTTGGATCGTCCTTCAAATTGACGTTTAATTCAATATCAATATTATACCAGCGTTCAAGCCTCCTCGAAATTATATCCAGAGGATCATTCCTGAATTCCAATCGCCCTTCCGTCCATGATAAATACTTTTGAGTTTGAACAGTTTCTTTTGAAAAATCCTGTTTGGTTTTGTCATAGGTGATAAGATCGTTAGGAACCATATTACATAATTTATGTATTTTCTTAATATTAAATACAAGTGATCCATCCTCAAGAACAACCTCAACATCTTTCTCATTCTCATAAGATGCAATGTTAAACCGGGTACCGAGTACCTTAACAAAAACTTCATTTGTATTTACAATGAATGGCCTGCTTTTATCCTTAAATACGTCAAAAAAAGCTTCTCCATTTAGTGTAACCTGTCTGTCCAGATTAAAATTCCCACTATATTTTACACTTGAATTACTGTTGAGCCATCCAACGGTACCATCAGGAAGAGTGAATTGGGCTCTGGTCCATGCGGGAGCTTTAATCTCTACCCAGGTTTCTTTTTTCAAAGCAGATTCCCTGATGGTGTTTATACCTGAATATATTAAAACAGGAAGTACGATCAGACTTGCTATCCTCAATCCCCATTTAAGAACTTTATCAAAAAGAACAGCTTTGTGTGATTCCCGCTTAGAATTTATTTCATAGTTGATCCTGTAAAGGATATGATCAAGATTCTTTTCTTCAATCTCGTCCTCCGGTAACAATTCATCAAACTGTTTTGAGAGGAAACTTTTTAATTCCTGTTTTTTCGTTTCATCAGCAAATATGCTATTCACGTATTCTTCATCTTTTTCTGAAAATTTCCCTTTAAAAAAATCTAATAATTTCTCGTCATCCATTTTAAAACCTCTCATGTAATAATTTATTTGGTCAAAATCTATGTTTCAAAAAAAAATGCACATTGTATTTTATTGCTGAATTATTAAAAGCAGTTCCCATATTCCAGAGAACTGCTTTTTACCCCAATCTACTAACTAACTATTAGAAAAATAACTTTTAGCCCAATATAAGTCACAAGAATATAATGCTTTAAAGTCATCCTATCAGGAGAATTAAACGAATTTGCGATAATCGACATCACTCTCACACCATATCCTCTTAACCTGCAATTTATATTACACCAACAAAATTTCCCGTAATAAAATCTGTCAATCAGCTTTTAATATATAGTTATATCCACTAAAGATTGTTTACACCTATCCTGAGCAGAATTTTTATTAAATAATTTGATTTTAGATTATATGACAATAGGGAATCAGGCATATGATTTTATTGATTTTCTTCGTTTACCCCGACCCCACGGGGAGCGAAGAACCGAGCACGAAGTGCGAGCTCGACGCAGTCAAAATCAATTTACTCCCCTTGGGGCTGGGGTAAATAAATTGATTTTCAAGCTATTTAAGATACTTTATGCCTGATTCCCTATAGACATATTAATAATTAATTATAGAGTCATTTTCCCTGTTAATGTTGGTCCTGATAAATTTTAAAGCAGCTGACAACTGGTTTTCCACTGTCTTATGACTTATATTAAACTCTTCAGCTATTTCTTTAATACTGTATCCCTGAATCCTGCTTTTTATAAATATTTCCTTCCGGCGAAGTGGTAACTGATTTACAAGGTCAGAAATAAACTTATAAAATGAATTATAAATTACCTGGTTAGATGTCTGCAAATCCTTCTCTGAACTGATACCAGATTTAAGGTATTCCATAAGATAAGCTTTAGTGCGGAAATGTTTCCTGATAATATTGAAAGCAATAGTAAACAGAAAGGATTTAAACGATAATTCCTCTTTTACTTCTTTTCTTTTTTCCCAGATTATCGTAAACACCTCCTGAACCAACTCTTCAGCCTCTTCTTCCGATTTCAAATATCCGTATGCAAAACGATATAAACGACGGCTGTAATTATTATATAAACAATTAAACGCAAAAAGATTACTTTTTGATAAGTTTCGTACTAATAAATATTCGTTTTTAAGCGACTGATCTTGCATATGTTGCATTTATCAAGATTACTATCCCTCTTTTTTAACTTTTGTACCCGTAAGTCAATTATTATGCAATCCGGAGTTTGGAACTACTATAATAAGCATTTTCACTTAGAAAACTGTTTAAAAATGATTTTAAATTCTTATTCAGATTAAAAGATGTACGCTGATAAGTCATAAATAAACAAAATCATCTTTTTCAGGATTTCTTGCGGGTTTTCCTGGCTTTAATAATGAGGTAAATAACGAATAATACACCTACTCCGAGAAGAATATGTCCAATGTATGGGAATATCTGTTCTCTGATCGCATATAAATAATAACCGATAATTGCCAGAATAATGTTCCATATCCCTGCTCCGATAAATGTGAACAGCATAAAATCGCGCAGATTCATTTTAGCCAGCCCTGCCGGAATAGAAATAAGGTGACGGATTCCCGGAACCAGCCGGCCAATAAATGTCGAGGTTTTTCCATTCCTTATAAAGTAGTCTTCAGCGTGTTTGACTTTTTCTTCTGATAACAAAAACAACTTTCCCAGTTTTGAACCGGCAAATTTATAGACTATCGGACGTCCGAGATAATATGCAAGAGTATAATTGATAAGTGAACCAGACAGTGCCCCTATTGTACCGAATAAAATAACAATAAAAACATTAAGATCGCCCTGCCCGGCTTTGTAGGCAGCAAAAGGTATTACTACTTCCGAGGGTAACGGGAGAAAAGTACTTTCAATTGCCATCAGCAGCGCAATAGTGAAATAATTCAGATTAGCCATATACCAGTCAAAGAGTGTCTGAAAAAATTCCATAACTTATTTCTTATAATTCAGAATAAATACATTTAGGTAATTAAGATTTGCGATATTAATGTTTTTACCTGTCATTGCCAACCATTTTTCGGGATATTGAACTATCTGTTTAAATTTTTTACAACAGAAATTTGCTCCGTGAACCTTTGTGCTTACAATTGAGTTCTTTTACTGCAAACAGATTTTAAATGATGTATCGGATCATAGCTTTTTGAGATTCATTTGAATTGTTACCTTTGGATTATAATAATAAAATCTTAACATTCAAACTATCTTATATGGGAAATCTGCATACAACCTATCTAGGGTTAAAACTCAGGAATCCGCTGATTGCAGGAAGCTGCGGATTGACAAATTCAATTTCGAATATAAAAGAACTGGCTAACAAAGGTATAGGAGCGGTAGTAATTAAATCTCTTTTTGAGGAACAGATACATGTTGATACTGAGAAAGTTATTAAAAATGACAAGGATGGAGTCAGTACCTTTAACCATACTGAGGACACAATATTCAACAAGAGAATATATGATTACGATGAAGCTTATTCTTACATCTACGATTTTGCCAGACGTAATACACTTGGAAAATATCTTGACTTTCTTACCGAAGCAAAGAATTCTGTTGACATACCTTTGATAGCCAGCATAAACTGTGTTTCAAATCAGGACTGGCACTCTTTTGCGAAAAAAATTGAAGAGACAGGGGTTGATGCAATTGAGCTTAATGTCTATATCCTACCCTCCGACTGGCGCAGAAGCGGAGATGACAATGAAAAGATCTACTTTGATATTATAAGAGAAGTCAGAGACTATGTAAATATTCCTGTATCTGTTAAAACCGGATTTTATTTTTCATCTCTGGCACAATCAATGAGGAAATTATCTGAGAGTGGAATTAAAGGTCTTGTCTTGTTTAACAGGCCTTATAATACTGATATAGATATTGATACATTACGGCTCAGTCACGGACCAATATACAGTACCCCTGAAGAATATACTCATACGCTACGGTGGATATCAATACTATCGGGTCATGTAAGCTGCGATCTGTGCGCTTCAACCGGAATACACGATAACAAAGCGTTTATCAAACAAATACTCGCTGGAGCGACAGCCGTTCAGGTTGCTTCTGCATTGTACAAAGAGGGGTTTGATGTTATACCCGATATCCTGAAGAATACTGAAAAATGGATGAAGAAACATAAATTTGATAACATCGATTCATTTCGGGGAATGCTTAGCAAGTCAAATCTCGAAAATCCAGCAGCTATAGAAAGGGTTCAGTTTATGAAACTTTACTCGGGTATCGAATAGTAAATGAAACTGAAAGAGGAATAAAGAGTAGCCATTCTGAACGACAATTCTGTAACATTATAATTATTGGTGAAAATTTATTTTTCCAAAGAAAATAAATCATGTAACTTGTATAGACATATTTATAGTTGATAACAGCTATAATTTTGAAGTGATAAATGTTCGGTCCCTAGAATTACTATTCACTAAATATATTTTCTATGCAATATTCGAGTGATCCCTCAAAAAAACTGAAATTATCTCCCTGGTGGAGGAGGGGAATTGTAATCATTCTTCTCCTGGAATTTGCAGTACTTGTCTGGGTAACGACAGGATCTTATTACAGGAATTCAGAGCCCCCCATTCCGGAAAAAGTTGTCGACAGTTCGGGGTCGATAGTATTTACGCGGACTGATATTCAAAATGGACAGCAGGTTTTTCTGAAAAAAGCCCTGATGGAAAATGGAAGCATATGGGGTCATGGCGCCTATTTAGGTCCTGATTTTTCTGCCCAGTATCTACACAATCTTGTTCTCGAAGTTACCGGGATGTTTGCAACAGAAAAATACAGTAGATCGCTTTCTGACATTACATCAGAACAGAAAGAATCCCTTGTGGGTATAACCCATGATTTTCTTGTTAAAAATCGTTATAGCTATGAAAGTCATGTTCTAGTGTTTACTGACCCTGAAAAGAAATCTTTTAATGAACAGATTGCTTACTGGAAAAATTATCTTCAAAAACCTGCTTTAAACCGGGGGCTGCCGGGTAATATAATATCAAATGATGAAGAGATGAGACAACTGACATCATTCTTTGCATGGGCTGCATGGGCATCAGTTGCGCAGGTACCGGGTAAAAACTATTCCTATACAAATAATTTTCCTTATGAACCGCTTTTAGGTAATGGTCCTTCGAGCGCTACTATATTATGGAGCGCCTTAAGTCTGATCACACTGCTTGCAGGTATAGCATTGATACTCTTTTTCTTTGGCCGGTTCAATTATCTGGGATGGCGGGAAGGAAAAGAATTAATGCCTCCTCAAATGATCCCTGGAAATCCGTCGGCTATCGAGCGTTCTTCCATAAAATTCTTTCTTGTAGCCGTATTTATTTTATTGCTTCAGACATTTGCCGGGGGTGCAATGGCACATTATTTTGCTGACTCAAAGGGTTTTTTTGGATTTGACCTGTCATCACTTTTCCCGTCAAATGTTCTTCGTTCATGGCATTTACAAACAGCAATTTTATGGATTGCAACTGCATATATCGGAGGAGGCATATTTGTTTCGGCAATATTATCGAAACGTGAACCAAAAGGGCAGATAGCTTTAATTAATTTTCTTTTTATTGCACTTGCTGTACTGGTGTTCGGAAGTTTACTCGGAGAATATATCGGTGTAAAGGATCTGCTGAAGAAATTGTGGTTCTGGTTTGGAAACCAGGGATGGGAATACCTTGAAATAGGTCGTGGCTGGCAGGTTCTTATGGCAGTCGGCCTTATTTTATGGGCATTTCTGCTTTTCAGGTCAGTAAGGCCTTCGAAAACAGAACCTGAAGAACGGGAATTGAAAACACTATTCCTTCTTGCAGCCTTTGCAATTCCATTCTTTTATATTCCTGCATTTTTCTTTGGATCCTCTACAAATTATTCAACTGTTGACACCTGGCGATTCTGGATAATTCATCTGTGGGTGGAGGGCTTTTTTGAAGTCTTTGCAACCGTAATGGTGGCTGTAATGTTTTATAAACTCGGACTCGTGGCAAAACAAACTGCAACACGTATCATATACCTCGATGCGGTCTTGTTTCTTGGTGCTGGTATACTGGGAACAGGACATCACTGGTACTGGAACGGTCAGACTTCAGTCTCGATGGCCATTTCTGCATCGTTTTCAGCAATGGAAGTAGTTCCTTTAATTCTGCTTACACTTGAAGCATCAGACTTTGCTAGATTAATGCGCTCCAAAACAGACGAAGGAGGAAACAAAATCGATTTTCCTCATAAATGGACTTTTTACTTTCTTAATAGCCGTGGGTATATGGAATTTTGTTGGTGCAGGGATCTTTGGCTTTTTGATTAATTTGCCTGTTATCAGCTATTATGAAACAGGTACAAACCTGACTCCAAACCATGGTCATGCAGCGCTAATGGGAGTATTTGGAATGCTTGGATTAGCCTTTCTTGTTTTTGCAATCCGGCAAATTTCTTCAGCAGAACATTGGAAAAAGATTGAAAAGTATATAAAAATATCATTCTGGGGACTGAATATTGGTCTTGCCGGTATGGTCGTTTTACAGTTATTCCCAAGTGGTGTCCTTCAATTACTTGATGTAATTAAAAATGGTTACTGGCACGCACGAAGTCTTGAGTTCTCAGGGCAACAACATATTATGAACCTGGCCTGGCTCAGATTGCCGGCTGATATCCTGTTTATCGTTGCCGGTGTTTTACCACTTCTTTTCGCGGTAATCCTGACATACTTCAACATGCGGAAAACGCCTGTTAAGAAATAGGTTGAGGTTGAGGTTGAGGTTGAGGTTGAGGTTGAGGTTGAGGTTGAGGTTGAGGTTGATCCAAAATAATTAATAACTAATAATTTATTCGGGAGTCGAATAATTATTTGATGAGATATCTGCACAACCTTTCGGTCTGATTATTAATCTGGTGGACTGATCATAGGTAAAATATTTCCATGCCCAGTTCATGAAGATCATAAGTTTATTTTTTACACCTATTATACTCATCAGATGAATGAACATCCAGATAAACCATGCAAATACACCCTGAAAACGGAGGGATGGAAGCTCGACTACTGCCAGATGTCTTCCTACTGTAGCCATCGTGCCCAGGTCTTTGTATTTAAATTCTTTTAAAGGTTTGTTGCTCCTTATCCTGCCTAAATTCACTGCCAATACCTGTGCCTGCTGAATAGCTACCTGTGCAACCTGAGGATGTCCGTTTGGATATTTTTCTTCAGTCTGCAAAGAAATATCTCCAAGAGCAAAAATATTCGAATATCCTGATACTCTGTTGTATTTGTCAACCTTGATCCGGCCGCTCCTGGAGAAGCAATCAGATTTAAGACCTTCTGTTCTGTTCCCTGCAATACCTGCAGTCCAGATAATCATGCCGGTCCTAATGCTTTTTCCCGAATCAATAAACACAGTTTTCTCGTCACAACCACTGGCTTTGGTGTTTGTAATCACATGCACCCCCATTTTTTCCAGAAAACTCCGGGCTTTATCAGACGATTTCTGAGACATCGAGCTCAATACCCTGTCTACGGCTTCAATAAGGAAAATTTTTGCTCTGATCTCCTTAAACTCCGGATAATCTTTTGAAAGGACATATTTATTCATTTCAGCCAGTGCCCCGGCTATCTCAACTCCTGAAGGACCACCGCCAATAATTACGATAGTCATAAGCATGTCACGTTCTTCTGCATTCTGCGCAGTAAGCGCATTTTCAAAGTTCATAAGGAGGGAATTTCTTAAGTCAAGTACCTCAGCAATTGTCTTCATTCCTTTTGAATATTTCTGCATCGGGGCAGAACCGAAATATGCATTTGTTGCACCATGTGCCAGAACCAGATAGTCGTAACCTATTTCACCGGCTGATGTAATAAGAAGATTATCAGAAGTATCCAATGATACTACCTCGACCTTCCTGAGATGGTAATCTTTATAATGCTGGAAAATCTTGCGAAGAGGGAAAAGGATTGAGCTCTCTTCAAGGCCTGCCGAAGCAACCTGGTAGAAAAGTGGAGGGAACTGGTGATAATTATGTTTATCAAGAATAACAACCTGGTAACCTGTGTTCTTAAGTTTCTTAGCCAGGGTTAATCCCGCAAATCCGCAGCCCACGATTATAACTCTTTTTTTATCTGTCCCGGGAATATTGATCATTTTTGTTTGTTTAATTAATCCGCTATAAATGCAAATAATATTGATATTGAACACTTACAGGCTAACTAACCTGGAGATTATTTCAATCAGCCAGCCCGGATATATACCTAATATCAGTATGCTTATTGCGACAAGCGAAAGAGTAATATTCCCTGAAATAGCAAGTTCAGGCAATTTATTGTCACCCGGAGCAGAGAAGAGAGTGGTAATTATCCTTAAATAATAGTATAATCCGATTACGCTGTTTATTATCATGGAAAATACAAGCACCATCAGTCCGGTATTGATCCCTTCAAAAATGATATAGAATTTTGCAATAAAACCGGCTGTTACAGGAATCCCGGCTAATGATAATAGTGAAAGTGTAAATACGATAGCTATCCAGGGTCTTTTCCAGAAGAGGCCTTTAAAATCTTCAATTTTTTCAGCTTCATACTCATTCGTCGATAATAGTGTAACTACTCCAAAAGCACCGATTGTGGTAAATAAATATGATGTCAGATAAAAAATCGAAGCTTGTATTCCCCTGTTACTGCCAGTAAGTAATATTATTATCAGATATCCCATATTTGCAATAGATGAATATCCTAATAACCTTTTTATATTCGTTTGCTTTATTGCAAGAATATTTCCAACGAACATCGAAAGTATTGCTATACCGGAAATAGCAATAAATAAGTAATTGTTATCGAATCCCCTGAGATTAAAGAAGAACCTTATCAGAATTGCCATTACGGCTCCTTTTGATACTGTGGCAATATATGCTGAAACGGGGGCAGGGGCTCCCTGGTAAACATCGGGTGTCCACATATGGAACGGCACCAGAGCCAGTTTAAAACCGATCCCGACCATAATCATTCCAAAACCCGATAATACAAGTGGAGAGAGTTGCAAACCAGTGCCCAGTGTGGTTACGATTGCAGTAAACTGCATAGTGCCAAATTCAGTGTAAATCAGGGCCATCCCAAATAAAAGGAATGCTGAAGAAACTGAAGCCAGGATCAGATATTTAATCCCGGCCTCAATTGAATTACTCCTCGATCTCCGGAATGCGATAAGTATATACAATGAAACGCTAAGCGTTTCAATACCAAGAAAAAAGAGGACAAAATGATTCGCAACAGACAGTAATGCTGCTCCCAGGGTCGATGTAAAGAGAACAATATAGTACTCCTCCTTCACTCCTTCCAGCAGCTTTATATAATCATAAGAAAGAAAAGTCACGAGTAATGCCGAAATGATAATAATTCCGAGGAAAAACAGGCTGTAAACATCAATAATAAACAAGGGTTCAATCGTATGAGGCACAGACGGAAGAACTAAGAAAATCGAAGAAAAAGCAGCTAATAATGACAGAAGCAGAAAAACCATAAATAACTTTATAATTTCTTAATATGGAAATTACGATCATTATCACCACCGGAGCCGTGGCTAAAATCAGGAAAGGCAGTTAAACACAAAAAATCTTTGTCGGTCATATATCAAAGGCTTTAATAGTCCTGTCTTTTCCTTTGTGTTACTTTGTGTTTTACTTAGTGTACCTTCGTGTTTAAATAAACTATTTTTTACCACAAAGGTGCACAAAGGGGTACACGAAGGATCACAAAGGATTTTTTTAGAATTTTCAGAATTACTCCCCGAATATTTAAAACTTATTTCTTTTTGTTTATTCAATGTCTTCAGAATGGCAGGCCTGGCTGTGTCAAGAACAGGTTGCGGGAAACAGACCGAGCCATAGGATCGCAATTACCAATGCTGCTGAAACTATTTTTTCCCGGATATTCAGATCTTCCATTTGCCAGTCAGTGTTTTTATTCCCGAAGAATACTTTCTGAACAATCCGCAGAGAATAAATTGTTGCGGCAATGAGTCCAAGACTTGCAAGGCATGACATCAGTACATTCGCCTTGAAAGCTCCGATAAGAATAAGAAGTTCCGCTATAAAATTTCCTAGTCCCGGTAATCCAAGAGATGCCATTGAAAAAACAAGTCCGATTGCACCCATAACCGGAGCCTTTTCCCACAGCCCTCCCATTTTATTAATATCACGCGTATGAATCCGTTCATAAAGCTGGCCGACTAATACAAACAGGGCACCGGTACTGATTCCGTGTGCAATCATCTGAATAACAACTCCCTGGTAGGCAAGCTCATTGAAAGAAAAAACACCCAGAATTACAAAACCCATATGGCTTACACTGGTATAAGCTACAAGTCTTTTCAAATCGGTTTGTGCAAATGCAAGCTTTGCTCCATACAGAATTCCCACAACTCCCAGAATCATCCCAATTGGTGCAAATCCGATCGCAGCCGAAGGAAATAACGGTACAATAAACCGAATAAGGCCATATGCTCCTGTTTTTAAAAGCAGAGCTGCAAGAATCAGGCTTCCTGCCGTGGGAGCTTCAGTATGAGCATCAGGTAACCAGTTATGCAACGGCACTACTGGCAGTTTAACCAGAAATGCTGCCAGGAATCCAACCATTATTAGTAGGGCCGTTGAAGCTGGCATTTCGGTTCCCAGGAGTTGCAGATAATCAAACGTATATATCCCGGTTGAATGTCCGTGTACAAAATATAGAGCAATTATTGCTATAAACATCAGCAAGCCGCTTGCCTGTGTATAAAGAAAGAATTTATTCGACGCAGCGGTCCTGTTCTCATGCCCCCAGATACCGATCAGAAAATACATGGGAACCAGCATCAGTTCCCAGAAGAAATAGAACAGGAAGAGATCAAGAGAAAGAAACACTCCTGTAATACCTGACAGAATAAGGAGAAGATTGAAATGAAAGAAGCCGATCTTTGAATTTATTTCTTTCCACGAAATAATAACTGAAACTATTCCGAGAAAGAAGGTTAATATGAGCAATACAGAACTAAGTCCATCAAGAGCCAGATGTAAGCTTATTCCGAATTGAGGAATCCAGTTATACTTAACATCAATAAGCCAGTCCTTATTCGAAGGATCAGATTTTAAAACATATAGCAGAATAACAATAAGATCAGCAGACAACGCCACAAGTGAAATAACACGTGGCCAGAGCGGATTCATTTTCCCCGTTATCCATGCAAGGAAAGCTCCTGCCAATAATATGACAATAAGATATATTAGTATCATCAGCTGAGCATATAAGTTAAGATAATAACAATGCCAATAATAAACGACAGTAAGTACCATCTCATTTTCCCATTTTGAGTGATACCAAGCAACCGGTTGAAGAAAAGAGCCAGACGTGATAGCCCTTTATTCCACAGATCGAAAAAATCATCTTTATCAATAACTGAAAGCCAGACAACAGGTTTTACAAACAGGTAATTATATAATTTGTCGAATCCCCAGCCTTTTTCAAAGAATTTGTTTATCGGGCTATGTCTAAATGGTTCAGAAAGTGAAGGTTTCTTTAAGTAAATAAGGTATGCAATATAAATTCCCGATAATGCAATAACTGCAGAAAGTACCTGAAATAATAATTCATTATGGTCTCCATCCTTAGTAACAATAGTAGGCATGGAATTATCGACCAGGTCAGAAAAAAGATGAATATTTCCGATTGAGGCAGGCAGTTCTATAAATCCTCCAACAAGTGACAATACGGCAAGGATTATCAATGGAACAGTCATAAGTCTGCCCGGAAGAAAAGTCGGTTGCATTTTAGCCTCACCATAGAATGTAATAAAAATCATCCTGAAGGAATAAAGCGCTGTTAACAAAGCTCCGATAATTCCAGCCAGCCAGAGCAATGAATTTCCGCTTTGCGAGGAGAACGAATACCATAATATTTGGTCCTTGCTATAGAACCCGGCTGTTATAAGCGGCAGAGCAGAAAGGGAAGCACAACCGATCAGAAATGTATAAAACACAATGGGCATCTTTTTTCTGAGACCTCCCATTTTAAAAATATCATGCTCTTCATCAAGAACTAATATTACCACACCTGCTGCAAGGAAAAGAAGCGCTTTGAAAAAGGCATGTATCATGAAATGAAATACTGCAGCTGACCAAGCACCAACTCCCAGAGCAAGAAACATATAGCCGATCTGACTTATTGTGGAGTAAGCAAGGATTCTCTTAAGATCGTGTTGAGCCATCGCACTGAATCCTGCTATCAACAAAGTCAGTGCACCGATTATCGCTATTGCAGATTGAACTACCGGCGCCAGACTAAATA
The DNA here is from genome assembly GCA_963725785.1 of uncultured Bacteroidales bacterium. Taxonomy (GTDB): domain Bacteria; phylum Bacteroidota; class Bacteroidia; order Bacteroidales; family VadinHA17; genus LD21. The sequence goes on from CAVRZV010000015.1 coordinate 174,482, forward strand.
AAACATGTGTCCGGGCAATAAGATAAACACCTGCTGTAACCATCGTAGCAGCATGTATGAGAGCGCTGACCGGTGATGGACCTGCCATGGCATCAGGAAGCCAGGTCTGCAATGGCAGTTGTGCCGACTTTCCCACGGCGCCCCCCAGCAACAATGCTGCCGTCAGAACGGCTATCGAAGATCCGGCGATCCACTTTGTGGATGCCTGAAGCATCAATTCGTTTATATTTACTGTACCAAAATTCACGAATAGGATGAAGATACCTATAATCATTGCAGTATCACCGACCCGCGTTATAATGAAAGCTTTCCGGGCAGCATAACCGTTCTGAGGCTCTTTATACCAGAACCCGATTAAAAGATAACTACACAAACCGACTCCCTCCCACCCGAGATACATAAGCAGGATATTATCAGCCAGAACAAGCACCAGCATCGAACCCACAAAGAGGTTCATATATGCAAAAAACCTCGCAAATCCTTCATCTTTAGCCATGAAGCCTACCGAATACAGATGTATCAGGAATCCTACGAATGTGATTACAAAGCAAAATACCAATGACAGGGCATCGAGACTAAATGACAAATCAACCTTGAGGTCGCCGGCATTTATCCATTCCCACACATTTACAGAATATGATTTGACTTCAGGTAATGATTTGAAAAAACCGATAGCAACAATGAATGTCAGAATAGAAATTATACCAATCGATCCTGCGCCAATGATGCCAGCAATCTTACGGCTTAGCTTATGGCCGAATAGAGCCAGTATGAGAAAGCTCAGAAAAGGGAAGGCAGGTATCAGGGCAATTAAAGTTGACATTCTTTAAATATTTTTTTTAACCGCAAAGGACGCAAAGAAGGCACAAAGGAGACAAAGAATAACTCAAGAACTATCACAACTTGTCCCGCTTCGGCGGGAGAGAAACACAGAGAATCACAGAGAAACACAGAGAAAAAACTCTTGTGATTGCCCCCCCTTGGGGGGGTTGGGGGGTTAAAAGCTGGGGTCAAAGAAATCATAGTTTTCGTGATGAATAAATTAATTTCAATCCCTCAAATTATTAATCGCATCAGCATCAAGAGTTTTAAAATGGTGATATACCTGCAGGATCATCGCAAGAGCTATAGCCACCTCAACAGCAGTTACTGCCAGTATAAAGATAAACATCACCTGACCATCTGGTTGTTTCCAGTGAGTTCCGGCAATAATAAACACAAGACCGGCACTGTTAAACATGATCTCGATCGACATTAACATGAAGATCATATTCCTGCGAACGAGCAAACCAATGAGTCCAAGAAAAAAGAGTATTCCTGCCAATAATATTTGCGTTCCGACGGGTACTGTAAGCATATTTCTATTTAGTTTCGAGAAAACGGTGTTTCACTTTTTTCTTCTGACTCCCCAGATGATAAGCTCCGATAACTCCTGCCATAAGAAGTATTGCAGCAATTTCCACTCCAATAAGATAAGTGGAAAATAATGAAATTCCAACCTGCTTCGGCAATATTGCTTCTTTGCCGGCAGGAAGTGTGTTTACACTTTTTACTGCCATGATCAGGTTAACGAGCAGTATGGCTGCCAGTATTGACGGAATGATCCACATACGAGGTTTAAGCCATCTTTTTTCAGTTTCTCTTTCCAGTCCTATGTTAAGCATCATCGTCACAAAAATGAATAGTACCATAATAGCTCCGGCGTAAATTATTACCTCCAGGGCTGCTATGAATGGTGCACTTAACAAATAAAAAATTACAGATACTGCTAAAAGAGATAAAATAAGAAAAAGCAGTGAATGAATGGCATTCCTGCCTGAAATAGCCATTATTGTTGATATAATTGCCACCACCGCTGCTATATAGAAAAATATGTCCATTTTTTCTCTATTAGAGATCAGGGATCAGAGATCAGAGATCAGTGATTGACTCTCTGTTCTCTGTTCTCTGTTCTCTGTTCTCTGTTCTCTGTTCTCTGTCTGTCTCTGTTCTCTGTTCTCTGTTCTCTGTTCTCTGTTCTCTATTCTCTGTATTCAAATTAAGGCAATAATTCTTTTATGTCGACTGGTTTTTCTTCATTATATCCTTCTCCTTTACCTTTGACTCCCATTTCCACCCCTGCATTTTTATAAAAGTTATATCCATGATATTTACCTTCCCCGCTTATAAGCAAGTGTTCCTTTTCATATACCATATTCTGCCTGTCATATTCTGCCATCTCAAAATCGGGTATAAGCTGAATGGCATAAGTTGGACAGGCTTCTTCACAGAATCCGCAGAAAATGCATCTTGAAAAGTTGATTCTGAAAAATTCAGGGTATCGCCTGCCTGCTTCATCTTCAGTAGCCTGAAGTGAAATACAATCTACCGGACACGCTGCAGCACACAGATAACAGGCAACACATCTTTCTTTTTTATCAGCATCAAGGGTCAGCACTATTCTTCCCCTGTACCGGGGAGCAAGATATGGCTTAACTTCAGGATATTCCACAGTTTCAGTTTTATGAAACACATGAAGAAATGTAAGCCACATACTGCGAAGAATACTTATCATATCAGGGCGCTTATTTTATAATGACTATCATGAATGAATAAAAATTATCTGAAAAATGCTTTTACAATGAATGAACTCACCCCCTCTTTCCCCCTCTCTACTTCGTAAAGAGGGGGATGATGGCTTTGCCCCTCTTTGCGAAGCAGAGAGGGGTTGGGGTGAGTTCAATTGATTATATGACTGATATTTAATCATTTAAAATAGTTTATTATTGAATGCAGATGCTCATTTATTTTATTATTAAATCTCATTTTAATAATATAAGAATTGCTCCGGTTACTAACAGATTAAGTAATGAGAGAGGCAATAGAATTTTCCATCCAAGCTCCATTAACTGATCGTATCTTGGCCGTGGCAATGAAGCCCTTAGCAGGATAAACACACAAATAAAAAAGAATGTTTTAAATAAAAACCAGAAAACAGGTGGTAGAAATGACGGACCTAGCCATCCACCGAAAAACAATGTGGCAATGAGAGCTGAGATTAGTGTAATACCGAGATATTCTCCTACAAAAAACATCCCGAACTTCATACCGGAATATTCCGAATGATAACCGGCTATAAGCTCACCTTCTGCCTCAGGAATATCAAATGGCAGACGGTGTGTTTCTGCTATACCGGCAATAAAGAATACTATAAAGCCGATAATCTGGGGAATAAAAAACCATCCACCCTTCTGTGCTTCAACGATCTTACAGAAACTAAAGCTGTCGGCCATCATTACTACCCCCATCAGCGAAAGACCCATAAATACTTCGTAGGTAAGCATCTGAGCGGAAGCTCTCATAGCCCCTATCAATGAATACTTGTTATTAGATGCCCATCCACCCAGAACGATGCTGTAGACACCCAGCGATGAATTACCCAGGAAAAACAGTATACCAATGTTAGAATCAAATACATAAAAATTAGGACCAAATGGTACAACTGCAAATGTCAGCAGTATGGTTATCATCAGAATTCCCGGAGCCAATATAAAAACCGGCTTGTCTGAAAAGGGAGGTACCCAGTCCTCTTTGAAAAACAGTTTAATTGTATCGGCAACTACCTGTCCGAGACCAAAAGGACCTACACGATTAGGACCCAGTCTGTCCTGCCAGACCGAAAGAAGCCTCCTCTCAACCCATATTAACCCGGCTGCAATAGACAATACTATTAAAAGTACTCCCGCAATTATAAAGATATATTTCATGAACAGTAAGTTATAGTTTATGAAATTTCCCGCTGCCAGGAATATCCACAAACGGCATACCTGGTAAATTTACAGACAAAGCAACCAATCCCTGAACAAGACCTTTATCGATTTTCACTTCTACGTTCAAATTGGTTTTATTGATTTCAAGCTGGATATGATCACCCTCATTAACAGCAAGATTGTCAGCATCTTTCTGGTTCATCAATACAAAAGGACTCTTAATTCTTTGACCCATTGAAGGACCAGCAGAACTAAGCTCCTCGCTACCGTAGATCTGATAAACCGGAACTATAGAATATTCACCCTTATTAACCTTTGTGTTATTAGTTTCCTGCCTGAAATATGAATACTTACCTGTACCAGCCGGCTCAATTAGCCTGACACCCGGATCACCACCTTTCATGGATCCATTTGGTTCATCGAGATAACCATACATAGCCTGTACAGAGTTCCATCCTGGAATCCAGTAAAACGGAACAAGCGAAGATGGTGGAAGCTCAGGCTCACCCTCCATACTGAAAGCCAAAGGTGAGTCGGGATCCTGGGGAGTTTTCGGTTCACCGACAGCAATATTTGCATTCATTGCCGTCCTGCCGCTGTAACGTATTGTCTGTCGCGGTATTTTCATATTCAGCATTCGATAATCTGCACCAGGAACATATTGCTTTAATTTTAAGAAGACCGGGAATTCATTGGCAAGAGATTCAGCTATATCGTCAAACCGGTTCCATGAAACTACTCCGTACCTGGTTTTTATAAACTCTGTAATCCATCTCCAGCTTTCTTTTAGCGGAGTTTTACTGTTTATTGCCTTGTAAAAGCGTTGTGCCCTCCCTTCATTATTTACAATAGTACCCTCTGACTCAGCAAACGTGGCTGCCGGTAACGATAAATCGGCATTCTGAACAGTTTTGTTCGGAAGATGATCGAGAACAATTACCTGATTACTTTTCTTAAACAGTTCATTTACTGAATCTTCATTTGCTCTTCTGTACAAATTATTTTCAATGACCACAAGAGTGTCGATCTTTTCCTTTTCAGCAAATATCAATGCATCACTAAATGGCTTGCCGGGAAGTAACGACAATCCCATGCTGTTGCATTCGGGCAGTATCATGCTCAGCATGACATTCTGACCCGAAGACAGAAGTGCAGTGGTAATATTTAAAGCTGCGTTAATCATTGCTTCATTCCCAGAGCTTACTCCTGAGATAATTAATGGATTCCGGGCATTTTTTAAAGTAAGTGCAATCTTTTCTGCAAGTTTTTCAGACTCTTTTTTGCCTGAGATTCTATCCGGTACACTCCTCTCAAGATTTTTAGCAACTGTGAATCCCAGGTTAGCGATATCGTTATATGAAGCCCGAAACACATCCTCAGCAATTTCGTCGAGAGAATCAGTAAAAGGGGTGGCGATAAATACAGGATATCCTGATCCGTGCATCAGTTCCCTTAAAGGAGCATCGTTCCATAACGGGATACCTTTCCCCCGTGCTTCATCATTCACTACGTTGCGGACAGACTGGCGCAGTGCCAGCGCAATCATCGGTGCCGAGTTTATCAGGTCTTCGCCAAGAATAAATACTGCATCAGCCTTTTCAATCTGCTTCAAAGAGGGAGTGCGTACACCACTGTTTTGTAAGTAGTCTGTTACAGTTTTTGTTAACAGATATTCATTGTTCGGGATACCATGATAGAAATTCTCCTGCCCAACAAGAGACAATAATGCAAAATTAGATTCGAGAGATGCTCTGGGGGAACCAATTCCAACAATTATTTTATCTTTTGAAAATGCTTTCTCCAGAAGGGAAAACAGACTCTTGTCCTGAACAGGTTCAGGTTTCATGTTTTTTTCAGAACGGTACAGAGCATTTCGTAGCCTCTTTTCATCATTTACAAATTCATATCCAAAACGGCCTCTGTCACAAATAAAATATCCGTTCACAGCTCCATTATACCTGCTCATTATCCGTCTCAGAGATCCATATCGTTCACTGGCAATTGTATTACAACCTGCACTGCAATGCACACAGACAGACGGAGTATTGGTCAGATCCCATTTCCGTGTGAAATGCTTTTTCAGTGTTTTATCTGTGAAGACTCCAGTCGGACATACCTCAACAAGATTGCCACTGAATTCATTTTCCAGGATTCCATCTTCGTGCCGTCCAAAATAAACGTGGTTTCGTGAGGAAAAGACGTTAAGATCTTTCCCGCCCGCATAATCCCTGTAGAACCTGATGCACCTGTAACATTGAATACATCGGTTCATCTCATGGTTTATGAAAGGCCCCATTGCCTGGTTATTATACGTTCTTTTGGCGAAATCAAAACGTCTGTAATTATGGCCGGTCATTACAGTCATATCCTGTAAATGGCATTCACCACCTTCGTCACAAACCGGACAATCGTGAGGGTGATTAGTCATCAGGCTTTCGATCACAGATGCTCTGAATGATATTGCATCGTTATCGTTAACTGAAATAATCAGCCCTTCCGTCACAGGTTCCATGCACGACATAACAATGCGTCCTTTTGTATCATCTTTATCCTTGAATTTCTTTACAGCACAAAGTCTGCATGCACCAACCGACCCCAGCGCAGGATGAAAGCAGAAATGAGGTATATAAATTCCAAGAGCCAGACAAGTATCAAGAAGGTTCTTATCCGGCTTTACCTCGTAAACTATTCCATCTATCCTGATCTTAGTCATATTTACCTCCAGGGACATTTTTTTTCACTGATATGCTTTACAAAGTCATTATTAAAATATTTCAGTCCGCTCTGTAATGGTTCTGCTGCTCCAGGTGCGTGGGCGCAAAAGGTATTGCCCGGACCAAAATATTTTGCATTAAATTTAAGTAAATCAATGTATTCCATTTTTCCCTTACCCTCCTCGATCGAAGCGAGCATTTTTTCTACCCAGGGGAGACCTTCCCGGCATGGTGTGCACCAGCCACAACTTTCGAGAGCAAAGAATCTTTCAACATTATGAATGAAGGCCACAGGGCAGGTTTTGTCATCAAGAACAATCATTGTTCCTGTTCCAAGTCTGCTGCCTGCAGCAGCAACAGTTGAAAAATCCATTTTCACATCAAGGTGTTCTTCGATAAGAAAATCGGTAGAAGCGCCTCCCGGTAATGCTCCCCGGAATTTGTATCCGTCAGTCATGCCTCCTGCATGCTCTTCAAGGAGTTCGCGTACAGTTATTCCCAGTGGCAGCTCCCATATTCCGGGATTTTTAACTTTACCACTTACTCCGAAGAGCTTGGTCCCCCCGGTACCTGTCAGACTTAACCCTTTGAACCAGTCAGCACCGTTTTCAACAAGATGTGAAATCCACGATAGTGTTTCAACGTTGTTAACTACTGTAGGTCTGCCAAACAAACCACTTATTGCAGGGAATGGCGGCTTAGTCCTTGGTAAAGCTCTTTTTCCTTCAAGAGAGTTTAGCAAAGCTGTCTCCTCTCCGCAGATATATCTTCCGGCACTGGAGTGAACATACAAATCGAGATTAAAATCTGAACCAAGAATATTTTTTCCGAGATAACCTGCCTTATATGCCTCACCTATTGCTTTGCGAAGTCGTATTTCGGCTTTCTTATATGCCCAGCGAAGAAATATATATGCTTTTTCAGCATGTATAGCGTAAGCTGAAATAATCATTCCTTCAATTAGCTGATGTGGATTACCTTCAAGAAGATACCTGTCTTTAAAAGTACCTGGCTCCATCTCATCAGCATTACATATCAGGTAATTTGGTTTTGATCTGTCACTTTCCACCGGCACGAGGCTCCACTTAATACCTGTAGGAAATCCTGCTCCGCCGCGTCCAAGTAAATTTGAAGCTTTTACAAGATTAGTCACCTTATCCGGCGACATATCTTTTAAGTGCTTTACGGAGACTGACATATCCGCCTGTCTGACTGTAATCTTCCAGATTATAAGCATCAGAGCCCGGCTTTATATGTTTGGTTAATGGCTTTTCCATCTCTGATTATTTATATTGCTCCAATAATTCGTCAATTGTTTCAATTGTAAGCCTGTTGAAGTGATCAGTGTTGATCATCATGGCAGGTGCATTGTCACAATCGCCAAGACATGAGACTGGCAGAAGTGTGAACCGTCCGTCGGATGTTGTTCCCCGAATCCGATTCCAAGTTTCTTTGATATGTACTCATATAACGATTCATATCCCATTATCATGCAACTGACACTGTCACAGACAAGTATAACATTCCTGCCAACCGGTTTCCGATAGATCCTGCTATAAAATGTTGCGACACTATCGACCTCTTCATTTGAAATACTCAATAATTTTGCAATATCCTTTACAGACTCATCTGACACCCATCCCCGGTGATTCTGAACAATCTTCAGTGCATCAATGCAAGCCACTGACGGATAAGGATATTGTTTAATTTCTTCCGTTATCTCTTTTATTTCTTCTTCAGTCAGCATGGACTTTAATATTGGTGCTGGTTGCTTTTGCTGGTTTACTTCTAACTTTTGTCTTGTGACTTTTATCTCTTTGTCTTAAATTTTCACCACGGATTACACGGATTAAACTTTATTACTTGCATTTCATTGCTTTCTCCATCAATCTTTTCTCCTTTTCTCCTTTTCTCACTCTCCCATCTCCCCTTCTCCCCTTCCCCATTTCTCCTCTCTCCTTACCTATCAAGGTCTGCCAAAACAAAGTCCATCGCTCCCAGTATTGCCAGAAGGTCCGGGATCGTGTACCCTTTCGTTATAAATGGCAACATCTGCATATGCGGGAAAGACGGGGTTCGTATTCTTGAACGGTACGAAGATGTACCTCCATCGCTTATCAGGTAATAACCATTGCTGCCTTTTGCTGCCTCAACAGGTATCATAGCTTCTCCGGCAGGTATAACAGGACCCCATGATACACCCACAAAATGAGTGATGAGTGTTTCTATGTCTGTCATTGTTTTATCTTTTCTGGGTGGTATCGCCAGAGGATGATCTGATTTGTAATGACCGGCCGGCATGTTATTTATGCACTGCTGAATGATCCTCAGACTCTGGCGCATCTCTTCCATTCGTACCAGAGCCCTGTCGTAACAGTCACCATTTTTCCCGAGTGGAACATCAAACTCAAATTTATCTATATCCGAATATGGTCTTTTCTTGCGGTAATCCCAGTCATAACCTGTTGCCCTGAGACCCGAGCCGGTGATTCCCCATTCGATAGCCTCCTGAGCTGTATATACCCCTATTCCTACCGTTCTTGCTTTTAGAATACGGTTTTTAAGAACAATATTATCAAACTCCTTTAGTCTCTTTGGAAAGTAATTTACGAACTCAAGTATCATTTTATCCCATCCATCTGGCAGATCGTGCGCTACACCACCTATCCTGAACCACGATGGATGCATCCGGCCACCTGTTATTGCGGCTACTATGTCAAAGATTCTTTCCCTGTCGTTGAATGCATAGAAAACCGGGGACATCTGTCCCAGATCCTGTGCAAATGTTCCCAGCCAAACCATATGGCTGGCAATGCGGAATAATTCGCTCATCATTATACGGATAACCTTTGCCCTGTCAGGTAGTTCAATTCCGGCTAATTTTTCAACAGAGAGAAGGTATGCCAGGTTATTCATAACACCACCCAGATAATCAATACGATCGGTATATGGAATAAACGTATGCCACGATTGTCTTTCGCCCATTTTCTCTGCCCCTCTGTGATGGAATCCTATATCAGGTATGATGTTTACAATATCTTCACCATGAAGTTGAACAACAAGCCGCAATAAACCATGCGTCCCCGGATGTTGTGGACCAATATTCAGAAACATGAAATCACTGTCTTCACTTTTTGTGTCCAAACCAAATTCTTCAGGACTAAACTTAAGATTTGAATCTTCTTCGTTTCTAAGAATATTTGTCAGAACAAACGGATCCAGTTCCGTAGCTCTGGCCGGGTGATCTTTCCTTAATGGATGTCCCTTCCAGCTCCTGGGCATCAGTATTCTGGTAAGTCTTGGATGACCGGTGAAGTTTATACCAAACATATCAAATACTTCACGTTCATACCAATTAGCTGATTCCCATACTGTTGTTATGCTAGGAATGTCCAAATCCACATCTTTCAGAGCAACTTTGATCCTGATATCCTGATTTCTGTCGAATGAGGTAAGGTGATAGACAACTGTAAAATCTCCGGCAGGTTGGTTTTCGCGTTTGCTCCTTGTCCGTTCATCGATTCCAGTCAGATCATAAAGCATTCTAAAAGGAAGTATGATTTCGTTTTTCAGATATTTTAAGATTTCAACAATTTTGCTCCTGTCTGTCCAGATTGTTGGAGTCTCATCTCTGGTCGTCTGTTCATAGAGCACTGCAGAATCACCAAACTTTGATGTAAGTTCAGAAATGATATTTCGATCCGCTTTACTCATATTAATATCTTCATTCCAAAACAGGGACTAAATCTCATTAATCGGCCGGATAATATTCATTTTGGACCGTTCTTCCTGTTTTTTATCCCGAAGAGAAACCTTTTCAGCTTTGTGAATTCCCTGAGGTCCGATAACCCAGCTAAGAGGACGTACTTCTTTGCCTATCGATTCCCTTAACAACAATAGTCCTTCGAGAAATGCATCGGGACGTGGAGGACAGCCGGAAACATATACATCCACCGGTAGAAATTTATCAACCCCCTGAACAACGCTGTAGATATCGTACATCCCTCCCGAATTTGCACATGATCCCATTGAGATCACCCACCTGGGAGCCATCATTTGTTCATACAACCGTTGTATAATAGGAGCCATCTTAAGAAAAACAGTGCCGGCAACTACCATTACATCAGCTTCACGTGGTGTTCCACGGATCACTTCTCCGCCAAACCGGGCAATATCATACCTGCTTGTAAGTGCTGTTGCCATTTCGACAAAACAACAGGATAATCCAAAACCAAATGGCCATAACGAGTTCTTTCTTCCCCAGGAAATCATATCACCTAACCTGCCCAGTAATACCGATCTTCCAATATCATCGTCAACCTGCTTTTCCATTCCGGAATAACTTTCAGTGAATTTTATCATCAGAATTCGTCTTTTATCCTGTTTTTAAACTTCAATATTTTCTTCCCATCCGGCCCAAAGTCAAGAGCCCCGATGCTCAGCTCGTATATCAAGAGTACAACAAGTAATCCAATAAAAATCAATATTCCAATATAACCGGCAAGACCGAGTTCGCGGAATGATACTGCCCATAGCATAATAAAAGCAGCATCCAGGTCGAAAATGACAAAAAACATAGCGATAATATAAAAACCGGAAGAAAATCGTAAGCGGGCATCTCCTGTCGGTGGTATACCCGACTCGTAAGGTTCATCAGTAGCCTTTTCCTTATGCCGCTCCCCAAGGACCCAGGAAAGGCCAATCATTATTCCAATAAGTGAAATTACTACAAAAGCGAAAACTATAAAAGGCCAAAAAGTAATATTTTGTACCAACAACATAAATCTACAGATATTGAATGCGTACTAGTACTTAAATACAAATATAACAATAAACAATTTTTATATAGCTTATCGAGAACTAAAACAAATACTAAGAAACGCTGTCAGGTATATTAAAGAAATCATTCACCAGGTAAAGGAAAACTCATAAACATTTCTTTAATACCAATTCATTTATCAGGAGTTTCAGGTTATTTTAATTTTCAATTTAAATACTGAACAATAAAAGAGGTGTCATTGTTTATATTTGAGAACTATTTATGAGTTGTTTTGCGTAAGTTTTTACAGAATAAATATTCTATTTTAACGACTAACCAAACGGACGATCCATTGTCTGAGATGAAATGAAAGCAAAATCCCGCACAGCAAATGAGGATCTCAATGAAAAGGATGCACAGAAAAGTGAGGATCAACCAGGATATCCATCTTATCCTCCCAAAGAAGACATCTATGGAAAATATCACAAAGAAGGGAACGTAAATCCTGAGGATCCGGCCAATACCAAAAAATCAATCGACAAATTTAAGACCGGAGCAAATAACGAAAAGGATTTTAACGATGATGTTTCAGGTAAGGATCTTGACATTCCTGGATCAGAACCTGATGATGATCAGCATTTTACCGGAAGTGAGGATGAAGAGAATAATTTTTACAGTTTAGGGGGAGACGACCATAACGATCTGGACGAAGCTAAAGAAGAATTAAATCCCTGATTAGAGTTCAGAAAGACTTTTTTTAGTCTCCTGAGAAGTATTGCAGAAAGCTCTCATCCATTTCGGAACTGCATTTGAAAAAATAATCAAAACACAGATAATAACAGACAATGTCAAAACAAGATTTATTAACCCGGGAACCATTGTTGAAGATTCTTTTACCTGGGGAATATAAATATTCCTGATATTTAAATATGCTGCTGTCATAGTTGTGATTCCTACAAAAGCCATTGGAAGCATAGTTACCCATGCATATTTTTTTCTCCCCCGGTTAATGATGAAAGAAGTTCCAACTGCGAGGGCTATAGTTGCCAGCAACTGATTGGCTGTTCCAAACATTGGCCAGATTGTCGATACCGTACCGGTGAAAATAAAGTAGGACCATGCAAATACGATTAATCCGCTTGTCAGAAGATTCCCCGGGAGCCAGTTTGTTTTCTGAAAAGGAGAGTAAACCTTACCAATCGCCTCCTGTAACAAAAATCTTCCTATACGTGTACCGGCATCTATTGTTGTAAGGATAAATAAAGCCTCGAACATAATGGCAAAATGATACCAGTACGACATAAGATGTTTCATCCCTGGTATTGATGAAAAAATATATGCCATTCCTACGCCTAATGATACTGCCCCTCCTGTTCGTCCGGCTATTTTTTCGCCAACACTTTCCGAAAGCTGACTAAGATTTGACTCTGTAAATCCCATAGCATGAAGTTTCGGGAGGATTGCCTGAAACTTCTCAACAGGAACATTTATCTGAAAATAATCAAGCGGGAGAAGGCTGGTTGCAGCAATCAATGCCATAATGCTTACTGCGCCCTCGGTCAGCATCGAACCAACAGCAATTGTCTTAATATCAGATTGCTTCATGATCATCTTGGGAGTAGTACCTGAGCTTACTAGAGAATGAAATCCTGAAATGGCACCACATGCAATGGTTATAAAAAGATAGGGGAATAATTTGCCGGGAATGATGGGTCCTCCGCCGCTTCCAAACTCGGTGAATGCCGGCATTTTAATTTCAGGAGCTACGATTATTAATCCGACTGCCAGTAAACCTATGACAGATATTTTCATTATAGAGCTGAGGTAGTCGCGGGGAGAAAGTAAAAGCCATACTGGAAGCACTGATGCTAAAAATCCATATGTTGCCAGAAGGATTGTAAGAGTTTTATGATTGAACGAAAACATTGAAGAAAACTGAGAACCAGGTATATACCTTCCAATCACGACCGCCAGGATAAGCATTATCACTCCAAAAATTGTGGCTTCGAGCGTTTTGCCTTTCCGTACCCGGAACATCCAGATCCCCATTATCAGAGCGATCGGGATGGTAGAAGCGATTGTGAAGGTTCCCCATGAGCTTTCCGCGAGAGCGTTTATAACGACAAGACCTAAGCCTGCCATAGCAATTACAAGTATCAGGATTATTGCGAATGTTGTAGTTACACCACTCACTTTATTAATCTCTTCTTTTGCTATTGCAGCAAGCGATTTCCCATCATGCTGAACCGAAGCAATCAGTATTACATAATCGTGGACCGCACCTGCCATAACAGTTCCGATAAGCATCCACAAGAACCCGGGCATAAAACCAAACTGAGCTGCAAGTACAGGCCCAACTAACGGGCCCGCCCCTGCAATCGCAGCAAAATGATGACCGAACAATACCCATTTGTTCATCGGGTAATAGTTCTGTCCATCATATAATCTGTAGGCCGGAGTCTCACCCAGATCATTTCTTACTGCAACCTTTGCAGCGACAAAGCTAAAATAGAACCGGTAAGCGATGGCAAACACAGCTATCGTTCCTATAACAAATGGCATCGCATTCATAGGTCAGAAACTATTTACATTAACCTGCTAATTCTCGTTTCTACAGGTTGATCGATTGTAATAGGTACTTGTTCCTCAATGGTATTCGCAGAATCGAGCTGAAGAGCTTTTACATCTGAAATACAAAAAAGCCTTGACAGACTATGGAGGGCGAGGGTGACATTTTCCACGCCAGAAAGTTTATAATCGCGAGGCATAATCCTGTCTATCAGTATATACTTGAAATCGGCAGGCATGGAGTGTTTTCTAAGTGAATCAAAAGTACTTTCGAGTTTAATTTCTCCGGAGGCCGTCAAATCTTCCAGTACTTCCCTGAAATAGAGATTAATTTTTGGCTCCACTTTAAAGCCGATATGAAAATCTACTCTTATAAGTACTCCTGGAATAATCTTGGTAACCTGATAATCAATCCGGTCCGGCTCATCAATCCTGTCCACATGCAAAAGCCAGTATGTATCTGCCCTTTTGGGTTGTTTCTGGAATATTGAATAAATAACCTTTGATTCCACCTGATCAGGTCTGTTGGCCTTTATAATATAAACAAGGTTTGTTGCTGTTTTAGGTACAGATGTATCTTTCGACAGATCCTTAAACAGATCAATATATTTATACAGGTCAGTAAAAGTCACATATCGGTTCTTCAATTTTCTGCCGAAATACCATCCAAACATGATCAGGAAATAGCCAGATGCCAGTAACAGGGTAAACCAGCCTCCGTATTTGAATTTATGAAGATTGGCAATCAAAAAACTTCCTTCAATTGTAAGGTACACTGCAAGCATTAAAAAAACGAATCTGTGGTTCCATCCTCTTTGAAAAGAATAATATGACAATAATAAGGTGGTCATTATCATTGTAATGGTAATAGCTAAACCATAGGCAGCTTCCATGTTTGAAGATTCTTTGAAGAAGAATACAACGAGGCTGCATGTGATCCAGAGGAACCAGTTTACAAATGGCAGGTAGACTTGCCCCCGGATAAATGTAGGATGTAATATCCTGATTTTTGGCCAGAAATTCAGAGAGACAGCTTCGCTCAGAAGGGTGTATGACCCGCTGATAAGAGCCTGGCTGGCTATTATAGCAGCAGCAGTTGAAATTAATATCCCCGGCAGAAGGAACCATTTTGGCATAATTGAATAGAAGGGATTCAGATCTGCACCGGAAACATTATTCATCATAACCCATGCACCTTGTCCGAAATAGTTGAGTAACAGGGTAATCTTAACAAATATCCACGATACTCTTATATTAGCCCTTCCGCAGTGACCGAGGTCTGAATAAAGCGCCTCCGCTCCTGTTGTACAGAGAAAAACAGCGCCAAGCAGAATAAAACCTCCCGGGTAATCACTCAGAAACCTGACTGCAAAAACCGGACTGAGAGCCCGAAAAATGTCGGGATAATGTATTAGTTGTGAAAAACCAAAGACCCCTAACATCAGAAACCACACAACCATAATGGGCCCAAAAGAGCCTCCGACAAAATTGGTACCAAATTGCTGAATAAAAAACAATGCACCGAAAATGATCAGAACAATTGGAATAACCGGAATGTTGGCATTAAATAGCCTTAACCCTTCAATTGCCGATGTCACTGTGATTGAAGGCGTTATAACACCATCTGCAAGCAAGGCTGCACCACCTATCATAGTAAGAATCGCCACCCAACCCGATTTTTTCCTGATGAGTGCAAATAGTGCGAAAATCCCTCCCTCGCCGTTATTATCAGCACGCAGGGTAATAATGATATATTTGATTGTGGTCTGAAGTGTCAGTGTCCAGAATATGCACGATAATGATCCGTAAATTAATAGTTCGTTAATATTCCCTTTCCCTGCGAGCAGAATTGCCCTCATAGTATAAAGAGGACTGGTTCCTAAATCACCATAAACTACCCCAAGAGTTATAACCAGACCTGCTAAGGAAAGCTTTTTAATATCGAGATGATGTTCTTTTCCCCTCATGAATATACCCGGCACGACCAACCGGATCATTATAAAATAAAGATGGCAAAGTTAATAATTATTCGAATTATTGTACCAACTTATAACCAGAGAAACAACCTGGTTATAATTCATAACCCCTTTATCAATATGATTAACTTTCAGGTAACCATTATTGGCTGCGGTCTGCATCTCTGAAAGAGTTCTGTTTTGTTTACCCTCGTAATATTTCTGTCGGAATCGCAAATCTCCGATTACCTTCTTATCGATCCTGGTAAGATAATCCCTGTACCCTTTCATTTTAGAGGCATCTTTAAGTAAATATAGCAGTAATGACTGGTATCCTGAGTATTTCAATCGTTTGTCGTCTGACTTTATGCAAATTACAAAAGCGACAAGATTAGCCTCAGCTTCGCTGGCATTACCGAACTGGTGAGCTTTCTCATGAGCCAGTAAAAAGGGATAATCTAATGGAAGAACATAGCGGTTCACATGTATCTCGTTGAAGAATGGTCCGAAATAGCCACTCACACCTGATTTTAAGAACAAGTTACTGAATAGCATTGTTTTTGGTCGCCTCGTTCCGTTTGGATAATTGATGCCCAGGCCCGAACAGTTTTTACGGTAAGACTCTTCCACAAGCGAATCAATCTTTGGGTAATCGGAAGATAAAATAGTAAGATAATTTGTGTTGGATTGTACAATTATGGTATCAAGAACCGACCGGAAAACAGATTCGTCAGCTTTGGGATTAGTCCAGCCAACCCGTTTTTCGATGTTTGGCCTGAAATAGTTATAACCCCACAGGATATAGAACAATGAGTAAAGTATTGCCACCAGCTGTCCTATACGCAAGATATACCGGCCAAATTTCATTTTTTTAATAATAGAAAGGATTAATCCACTAATTGTCAAGAATATAACAAAAACCCAGAAGACATCCCATAATGAAAACGGGATGAGATTACTAAATGAAGAAAAGAGCCTGGCAATAACAGGATAAACTCCATTCGAATAATAATGTTCAATAAATCCCGGGTGCCGTATTGAAAACCTGGTACTCAGAAAAACCAGAAGAGATATAATAAACGGCCATGAATACAAAAGAAGCTTTCTGATCCTGACTATCTGCTTCTTTTTACTGCCCGGGTGCATAGGTTTTTATGAATTAATCCCACAAATATAATGAATAGAAAAAGAATGAAGTACATTGAAAATGTTAGCTTAATTTTGAAGAATTACCAAACATTTTAAGCTATCTTTGAAAAGAGAATTATCGCTCTGATAATCTGCAACCTGATAAAATATTGCTATGAATCAAATGTCTGTCAATCTCAGATTGTTTCTGCTTCTTTCCATTATTATTTCTCCCTTCTCTTCAGCTAAAAGCCAGGGTCAGCAACCATCCGGTGATAGAATATCCCTGCTTTTTATTGGTGATATTATGGGCCATGATGAACAAATATGGTCAGCAGAGAACAGGGTTACACATTCATATAATTATGATGATGTATTCAGATACATAAAACCTGTAATAACTGAAGCGGATATTGCCATAGCAAACTTTGAAGTTACGCTTGCTGGTCCACCATATTCGGGATATCCACAGTTCAGTTCACCGGTTGAACTTTCAGTAGCCTGCAAAAACGCCGGTATAAACTATCTTGTCACTGCAAATAATCACGCAGCTGACAGAGGCAGGAATGGTATAATAAATACTATCAACAGGCTTGATAGTATCGGAATTCCACATACCGGTACCTTTCTTGATTCAATAAGTTATGATAGTCTCACTCCGCTGATGATTCGAAGAAATGGAGCTTCGATCGCATTACTTAATTATACTTATGGAACCAACGGAATAAAAGTACCGGGGCCGGTAATCGTCAATATGCTCGATAAAGCGTCAATTACCAGTGATATTCTTAAAGCCAGAAAAAAGAAAGCCGATATATTAATATTGTTTTTACACTGGGGAACAGAGTATGATACTGTCCCTGCAAAAAGTCAGACTGATCTTGCAGAATACTTCCAATCGCTCGGTGTTGACATGGTTATAGGTTCTCACCCTCATGTTCTTCAGAAGATGGTTGGAACTAAAAATAATATCACGGGAAAAGAAGGAATTGTCGTTTACTCACTTGGAAATTTTGTTTCAAATCAGAGAAAACCTAAAACCGATGGAGGATCGATGGTAAGAATTGAGCTTACAAAGAATGGTGATAAATATTTAATTTCAAAGGCAGGATATTACCTCACATGGGTATATACCCCAATCGAAAAATACAGAAAAAAATTCTTTATCCTTCCATGCTCGGAATTCGAAAACAAACCTGATTTTTTCGATAAACCGGAAGCTTTCCTGCTCATGAAAAAATTCATCAGCGATTCGAGGAAACTACTTAATACCCAAAATATCAATGTAAAGGAATACATTTTTAACGGAAACTCATGGGTGTTAAGTAATTGAGTGAATTTCTGTTCATGCTTTCAGCATTCTATCGCGAATTTACTTTAAATTACTAGCTTTGCATAAAATAAGAACACATAATGACTTACGATTACAATACTCAGCGGAAAAGAATGGCATTGCCTGAATATGGAAGAAATGTTCAGAAGATGGTTGATCATATTAAGACTATTGAGGACAGAGATGAAAGAAATCGTGCTGCAAAAACAATAATCTCGATAATGGGCAACCTTAATCCACATCTTCGCGATGTGGGGGACTTTAAGCATAAATTATGGGATCATCTGTCACTAATTGCAAGCTTTGAGCTGGATATTGATTCCCCATACCCGGTTCCGGAACCGTCGAAGTTCGTGGAAAAACCAAAGCAGGTACCTTACAAGCAGGGTGATATAAGGTTTCTTCACTATGGACGCATTATAGAACTTATGATTGATGCAGCCTGTGAGATGGAAGATGGCAATGATAAGGAATACCTCACAAACCTGATCGTTAATCAGATGAAGAAATCGTACATTACGTGGAACAGAGGACAGGTAGCTGATGAGGTGATTATTAAAGATATGAAATTATTATCTGCGGGCAAGTTGAAAATGACAGAGGGTGTCAGAATTCTTGAGGTGAGAGAACTTATACCACCCGTCAAAAGAAAACCTGTTGGAAAACCTCATGGGAAGCAACAAAACAAACAATTCATCAAGAAAAAAGGACATAGCAGACGTTAATGGCTACTTTTATTGTCAATGGAGGAAAACCCCTTAAGGGAGAAATAACACCTCAGGGAGCCAAGAATGAAGCCTTGCAGGTAATCTGTGCAATTCTCCTGACCTCAGAAAAAGTTACAATCAGGAATATTCCCGATATAAGTGATGTAAAAATGCTGATAGAGCTTATCAGATCTATGGGTGTCAGCGTTACAAAAGAATCGGATTCTGTTACAAGCTTTGAGGCAACAAATGTAAATCTTGATTATCTCCAGACAAGTGAATTCAGAGCACAGAGCTCCAGTCTGAGAGGCTCGATAATGATAGTTGGCCCTCTTCTTGCAAGATTTGGCAGAGCTTTTATCCCTAAACCGGGAGGTGATAAAATCGGACGGCGCAGAGTCGATACACATTTTACAGGTTTCCAAAAACTGGGAGCCCGGTTTGAATTTGATTCGACAGATCCTTTTTTTAAAGTTGAGGCACACTCGTTGACCGGAGCTTATTTGCACCTCGACGAAGCTTCTGTTACAGGTACAGCCAATATTATAATGGCGGCGGTTCTTGCAAAGGGTCGCACAACAATTTACAATGCAGCCTGTGAACCATATATCCAGCAACTATGCAGGATGCTTGTTTCAATGGGTGCAAAAATACAGGGTATCGGATCAAACCTTCTTTATATCGATGGAGTTTCAGGTCTTTGCGGATGTGTCCATACTATTCTTCCCGATATGATTGAAATCGGATCATTTATTGGAATGGCTGCAATTACAGAATCAGAGATCACTATTAAAAACACGTCGTACGAGAACCTCGGAATAATACCCGACTCTTTCCGCCGGCTTGGCATCAACCTCGAGAAAAGAGGTGACGACATATTTATCCCGGCTCAGAAACATTATGAAATAGAGACTTTTATTGACGGATCAATAATGACTATTTCTGATGCTATCTGGCCAGGTCTCACTCCCGATCTGCTCAGTGTTTTCCTGGTCATAGCAACACAGGCAAAAGGCGCTGTTCTTATCCATCAGAAAATGTTTGAAAGTCGTCTGTTTTTTGTTGATAAACTGATAGATATGGGCGCGCAGATTATACTTTGTGATCCGCACAGAGCTACTGTTATCGGGCAGGATAAAAAGATCAGGCTTAAAGGTACAGTGATGACATCACCTGATATCAGAGCCGGAGTAGCCCTGCTTATTGCTGCACTCTCAGCTGACGGGAAAAGTGTTATTCATAATATTGAGCAGATCGACCGTGGCTACCAGAATATTGATAAACGGTTGAATGCAATCGGTGCGGATATTCAACGAATCGTATGAATTAACGGCGCAACGGCGCAATGGCGCAGCGGCTGAGAACTGACTATTATTCCTGCCTTTATACCTTTGTGCCTTTGTGCCGTTGTGCCGTTGTGCCGTTGTGCCGTTATGCCTTTGTGCCGTTGCGCCGTTGTGCCGTTATGCCTTTGTGCCCTTCCTCCCCTGCCAATTTGTCAACTCCCTGAGCTTGGCAGGCAATTTGTTAACAATGTTATGAAATTGAAATATGCTGAATGATGATGAAGAAAAAGATGAAGTCTCAGGAAGAGGCATTACAGGAATATTTTGACAAAACAACTGAGAATAAAGAAAATACAATAAATTCCAACAATAACGACAAGGAAAAACAGGAGACCTCCGATTCATTCGAATCAGCTGCACAAACATCTGAAGATTCAGCCGGAGAAAGCATGTCTTCTGACAAAGTTGTCCCCGAAGTTAGGGCTATTGAGGAAAAACTGGCAGAAATGCAGGATAAATACATCCGGTTGTCTGCTGAGTTTGATAATTACAGGAAAAGAACACTCAGGGAAAAAATGGAATTATCAAAATATGCAGGTGAGAACCTGCTTATCGGCATCATTCCCCTGATGGATGATTTTGAAAGGGCCCTGAAACATATTGACACCTCAACCGACTGCACTGCAATTAAAGATGGTATCGATATCATCTATACTAAGTTCAGCGAATTTCTAAAACAAAACGGAATAAAGGAGATTGAATCACTGAACAGTGATTTTAATGTTGATATTCATGAAGCTGTGGCAAAAGTCCCTGTCGGGGATGATGAGAAAAAGGGGAAAGTTGTTGATGTAATATTGAAAGGATATTATTTACAGGATAAAGTATTGAGATTTGCGAAAGTCGTTGTAGGTGAATAAAATCTGAATATAAGTCTTTGATCCGGGAAAATTGGCCAAATAAAAATAAATCAAAAGAAATGGGAAAAAGAGATTATTATGAGGTGCTTGGGGTATCAAAAGAGGCCACAAAGGAGGAGATAAAAAAAGCATACAGAAAACAGGCTTTAAAATATCATCCCGATAAGAATCCCGGGGATAAAAAATCAGAAGAGAATTTTAAGGAGGCTGCCGAAGCCTATGAGGTTCTGAGTAATGATGAAAAGAAGGCACGTTATGACCGTTACGGACACGCCGGAATGGGAAACAATGGTGGCGGTTTCTCTGGTCAGGGAATGAGCATGGATGACATTTTCTCATCATTTGGTGATATTTTCGGTGATGCTTTTGGCGGCTTTGGTGCCTTCGGTGGAGGAAGACGCGGACGTACAGTGAACAAGGGAAGTAACCTCCGGGTAAAAGTTAAACTTACTCTTCAGGAAATCGCTGCAGGAGCAGAAAAGAAAATAAAAGTCAACAAATACAATACATGCGACACCTGTGGAGGAACAGGGGCGGCCGACGCCTCAAGTTTATCAACCTGTTCAACGTGCCATGGCTCAGGGCATGTTACCAGGCTGACCAATACAATGCTTGGTCAGATGCAGACTACATCGGTCTGTCCTTCATGTGGTGGCGAGGGAAAAACTATAACCAAAAAATGTACTGCCTGTTACGGAGAAGGAATCGTTCAGAAAGAAGAAATCATCAAAATCAATATACCCGCCGGTGTAGGTAAGGGAATGCAGATGACAGTCGGTGGTAAAGGAAATGCTCCAAGGAGGGGAGGCATAAACGGTGACCTTCTGGTAGTAATCGATGAAGAGGAGCATCCCGACCTTATCAGAGAGGGAAACGATCTGATTTATAATCTGTTCATAAGTATCCCTGATGCCGTTCTCGGAACTCATGTTGAGGTACCTACTGTCGATAATAATGTAAAAATAAAAATAGAACCGGGAACTCAACCGGGAAAAATCCTTCGCCTCCGCGGCAAGGGTTTACCTGAAGTAAATGGCTATGGCCGTGGTGACCTGCTGGTTAATGTTAATGTATGGATCCCTAAAAACATGAACAAGGAAGAGATGAAGATATTTGAAAAGTTCAAAGAATCCGACTCTTTCACACCCGATCCCGACATAAACGATAAGGGTTTTTTCGAAAGGATGAAGGGGTACTTCGAATAAATTAAAATCGAACAATTGAATACAGAACATTTGAATTTTGAAATCAGAAGATAGAAAAAGTTCTGATTTCTGATTTCGTATGTTCAAATGTTCTTGCTTCTTGATCCCCAAAGCTGCAATCTGCCTGAGAGATTCCTCATTCTGTCGAAATATGTATTATTCAGTTGTTGAAACCTATGACTTAATTTCCAGAGTTTTTCTATATTTACACTTCATTTTAAATACCTTAATTTAATCTTATGGCACTTTTTGAAGCAAAGAATGTCACAAAACAATACGGCGACAAGCTGGCACTGGATAATGTAAGCATGTCTGTTCCGGAACAATGTATTTACGGTCTCCTGGGGCCTAACGGGGCGGGCAAAACCACACTGATTAGAATCATCAATCAGATTACCGGACCTGATTCCGGCGAATTATTTCTTAACGGCAAAAAGCTGATGCCTTCTGATGTTCAGGTGATTGGCTATCTTCCGGAGGAAAGAGGTTTGTATAAAAAAATGAAGGTTGGTGAACAAGCCCTGTATTTTGCCCGGCTCAAAGGACTTTCAAAAGCGGAAGCTATGAAAAGACTTAAATACTGGTTTAAAAAACTCGATATTATTGACTGGTGGGGCAAAAAAGTTGAAGAATTATCAAAAGGTATGCAACAGAAAGTACAGTTTGTTACAACGATCCTGCACGAACCTAAACTTCTGATCTTCGACGAACCATTTACCGGATTTGATCCTCTGAATACAAAAGTTATAAAAAATGAGATCCTTTTCCTCAGGGAAAGAGGTGCCACAATCATTTTTTCCACTCACAACATGGAATCTGTTGAGGAATTGTGTGATAATATCACACTTATTGACAAGGCAAAAACAATTCTTGAAGGTAGTGTTGATGTAATTCGCAGCAAATGGGCTGCTAATGAATATAATCTCGTATTTGACGGTAATGTTAAAATAGAGGGAAATGGTCATTATAATGTTCTGAGCCAGCAGACAGACAATAACAAAAGTATTATCAGGCTGAAGACTACCGATGATATCAATACAAACGATATCCTGCAAAACCTTATGAAATCGGGCAAAATCTTATCTTTTAACCCGGCTCTGCCATCAATGAATGAGATTTTTATCAGGGTAATTGAAGCCCGTAATTAAAACCTGCTATTAACATCGAAACCTTTCTATTATGAACAAGATATCCGTAATTATTAAAAGAGAATATGTAACCAGGGTAAGAAAAAAATCATTCATAATAATGACTATCCTGGCCCCTCTTCTTATGGCTGCAATAGTTATTGTTCCTACAATCCTGATGGTGGGTCAGGGTGGTGAAAATAAAAAGATTGCAGTGGTTGAAGATAACTCTGATCTTTTTAAAGGTGTTGTTAAAAATACCAAAGAGGTCGAATTTGTCTACCTTGAAAATACCAAAGTCGATGATTTGAAAAAGACGTTTGAAAAGGCAGGCTATTATGGAATACTTTATATTTCACCTGAACTTGTAAATACTCCTAATGCTGTTCAGCTTATTTCAAAGCAACAACCACCAATTGGTCTTCTGCAACATATTGAAAATTCATTGAAAAAAGAGATTGAGCGGCAAAAGTTACTGACATACAAAATTCAAAACCTCGATGAAATAATGAAAAATGTCGAGACAAATGTAACTGTTCAGACAATTAAGATCGATTCATCAGGTGTCGTGAAAAAGACAAGCACCGGGATAGCAATGGCTCTTGCCTATATTTTTGGCTTCCTAATGTATATGCTGGTATTCATTTTCGGAGCCCAGGTTATGAGAGGAGTAATTGAGGAAAAAACAAGCAGAGTTGTTGAGGTAATTATTTCTTCGGTGAAGCCGATACAACTTATGATGGGTAAAATCATAGGTATTGCTCTTGTTGGTCTGACCCAATTCTTTATCTGGATTTTTCTTACTGTCGGAATTGTCACAGTTTTAAAAACCGTAATTCTCCCGAAATCCAATGTGGAAATCTCACAATCGATACCACAGAACATGATGTCGGTGAATCAACAGGCAGCAGAAACAAGTCAGGCCGCTTCAATGTCACCACAGCTTACCGAATTCTCCAGATTATTTGACAGTGCAATGAATCAACCATGGGGACTGATCATAATCTGTTTCATATTCTATTTCGTTACAGGATATCTGCTTTATGCCTCGGTGTTCGCAGCAATCGGATCTGCGGTTGATAACGAAACGGAGACTCAACAATTTATGCTACCGGTTACAATACCTATCATACTTGCCCTGATGGTCGCTATGGGGACAATGCAAAATCCTGAAAGCCCGCTGGCATTCTGGTTTTCAATGATCCCGCTCACATCTCCAATCGTTATGATGGCTCGCATTCCTTTTGGTGTACCATACTGGCAGATAGCCGTTTCAATGATCTTAATGGTGGTAACTTTTGGTGCATTTGTCTGGATGGCCGCAAAAGTGTATCGTACAGGTATCCTTATGTATGGTAAGAAAACTTCCTGGAAAGAAATGTGGAAGTGGCTGAGGTACAGGGGGTAGAAGATGTATTAGGTATTATGATGATGGGCGATGTGAAAAAAGAAGGGGAGACTGGGAGAAAGGGAGACTGGGAGAAGATGTGAATTAAAACCGTGAAACTCCGTGAAAAACTCCGTGTTACTCCGTGGTAAAAAAAAGAATAGATTATGTCTAAAATACTGGTCATAGACGATGAAAGGGCAATCCGGAATACTCTGAAGGAAGTTCTGGAATATGAAAAACATGAAGTTGACCTTGCAGAAGACGGACCAAAAGGACTTGAAATGTTTTCATCCAATTCGTACGACATTGTTCTCTGTGATATAAAAATGGCTAAGATGGATGGCATCGAGGTCCTTAATAAAATTTCGGAAACTTCATCGGATACGCCTGTAATTATGATCTCAGGCCATGGCAATATAGATACAGCGGTTGAAGCAATTAAAAAAGGAGCTTACGATTTCCTTGAAAAACCGCTTGACCTCAACAGACTCCTCATTACGATCCGTAATGCCATGGATAAATCCACGCTTATTACACAGACTCAGGTCCTTAAGAATAAGGTAAGTAAGATGTATGAAATTGTCGGTGAGTCGGAAGCAATTCTAAAAGTCAAATCGATGATCGACAGAGTTGCCCCTACTGAAGCAAGGGTACTGATCACCGGTTCAAATGGAACCGGCAAAGAACTTGTGGCTCATCAGATACACGAAAAAAGTTACAGGGCAAAAGGTCCTTTCATTGAAGTCAATTGCGCTGCAATACCCTCAGAACTTATTGAAAGTGAACTTTTTGGTCACGAGAAGGGATCATTTACTTCAGCTGTCAAGCAAAGGATTGGCAAATTTGAACAGGCAAACGGAGGAACACTTTTTCTCGATGAGATAGGCGATATGAGCCTTTCCGCCCAGGCAAAAGTTTTGAGAGCTCTTCAGGAAAATAAAATCAGCAGGGTGGGATCAGACAAGGATATTCATGTTAATGTACGTGTAATCACAGCTACCAATAAAAACATCAAAAAAGAGATTGAAAATAATGGATTCCGTGAGGATCTCTATCACCGACTTAGTGTTATCCTGATTCACGTTCCTGCACTTAACGAAAGGGAAGATGATATCCCGCTTCTCGCAGAACACTTTAATACATTGATCTGCAATGAATACGGAATGAGTAAGAAAATAATTAAAGAGGATGCCCTGAAAGAACTGAAAAAAATACAATGGACCGGGAATATCAGAGAGTTCAGGAATGTTCTTGAAAGATTAATCATCCTTTGCCCGAATGAAATCAGCGGAAAAGACGTACTTGCTTACGCTTTGCCTGTTTCCGAAAGTAATATATAACTCTGTGTCACTCTGTGTACCCTCTGTGGCCCTCTGTGTAATAAAGAAGAACTGTCACAGAGTTGCACAGAGTAGTCACTGAGAAACACAGAGATAAAAACAACACAATGTTCCGCATTGAAAAAGACAGTTTAGGCGAAAAACATATTCCTTCAGATGCCCTGTATGGCATCCATTCCGAAAGAGCCAGAGAAAATTTTCCTGGAAATTCTGCATTTTCTGTCGAATGGTACAAAGCAGTAGGCATAACAAAACTTGCCTGTTATAACACTTACAGAAAATTCCGTACTGCTGCTGAAGTTAAATTCCCGATAGATCTGCCTCTCAAAAAAATCGACGGCCATATCCTTGATGCATTAAGTGCATCTGCTAAAGAAGTATCTGCCGGAGACCATTTTGATCATTTCATAATTCCAGCAATACAGGGAGGCGCCGGTACCAGCATTAATATGAATATCAATGAGATCATAGCCAATGCTTCTCTTCTTAAAACAGGTCATTATTGTGGTGAGTATAATTATATTGATCCTACAGAAGATGCAAACATATATCAGTCTACAAACGATGTAATTCCGACAGCTCTAACTGTTGCTGTAATGAAACTTTTGCAGTCCCTCGAGGAAAAAATAAACATGCTTCGGCAGAAGGTGGAGGAATTTGAGAAAAAGAACAGGGAAAAGCTTCGTCCGGGCTATACCCAGATGCAGGCCGCGGTACCATCTTCGTTCGGATTACTCTTCAGCACATACAACGAAGCTCTTTCGCGCGATTGGTGGAGAGTGTCAAAATGCTCTGAAAGAATCAAACAGGTTAATCTTGGAGGTGGCGCAACAGGAACAGGATTATCGCTTCCACGGTTTTTCATCATGGAAGTAGTTCCGGAACTGAGGAACCTTACAGGATTACCTCTTGCTCACAGTGAAAACCTTTCCGATGCCACATCTAATATGGACAAATGGGTAGAGATCCATGCCACAATGAAAGCCCACGCGGTAAACCTGGAAAAGATGTCTTCCGACTTCCGTCTTCTCTCTTCGGACCTTGCCGGTAATAAAACTATTTCGATTCCTGACCGGCAGGTAGGAAGCTCAATTATGCCAGGAAAGATCAATCCGGTAATTCCCGAGTTTGTTATTTCAGCAGCTCATAAAATATATTCCAACGACGTTCTGATATCCTCTCTCAGCGGACAGGGTTCACTGGAACTGAATGCATATATTCCAGTTATCGGATCGGCTGTAATTGAAAGCATTAATCTTCTTATTTCTTGCAATATAACCTTATTAAACAATCTGTTCACAGGACTGATTATAAATGAAACTGCAGGATATGAAGCTGTTATCAATAGTCCTTCTGTCACAACAGCCTTAAGTCCACATATCGGATATCACAAGGCTGCCGAATTAGCTCAATTAATGAAAGATAAGAAGATAAATATCTTTGAAGCCAATAAAATCCTGAAATTGATTGAGGAAAATAAGCTCAAATCAATCCTGGAACCAGGGAATCTGTTGAAACTGGGCTTTTCGCTGGATGATCTTTAGCCCCCCTGCCCCCCGAACTACTCTTTGTACACATCTTTTCATCTTAGCTTTTTTGTACTCACCCCCTAACCCCCTGTATACTTCGTAAAGAGGGGGCAATTCACAGATATGCTGAATATTATGAGTCATTACAAGGAAGTTCAAAAATACTTTTTCTATTAATAATTTTGTTTAGCACGGAAACACTTAACCTCTAAACAGTAGATTCTTAATCGTTATATTGGAACTTAATCGTATCCACGCCCCTCTTCACGAAGTAGAGAGGGGATGGGGGTGAGTATGTACGAGACAAAAGGACCGATCCCGAGAAGCGGGGAGAGCTCGGCGAAGCCAAACTTCGAATCGAAAAAATGTGTATAAAGATTAGCCCCCTGAAGGGGGGTAAAATACCGTATTTTAAAAAAGGATTAGTAGGGCTGGCGCGGATTTTAAATCCGTGCCATAAATAAAATCTGCGAAAATCAGCGTTATCTGCGGGAAATAGAACTGTAATTTTCCCGCTGACGCGTCTGCCGAAGCATTTGCGAAGGCAGATTCCGCAGATTAACGCAGATAATTCTCTGTGTCTCCTCTGTGGTGCTCTGTGTCAGTTCTTATTATTTTTGTTACACAGAGAGCCACAGAGGGTCCACAGAGTGGCACAGAGAAAACTAATAAATTTGCTAATTTTGCATCAAATTTCTCAAAATGATTTCAAAAGGAAGAGAGTCAAAACCTCACATCGGGATTTATGGGCGTCGCAACAGTGGCAAAAGCAGCCTGATCAACTGCCTGGCAGGACAGGATATTGCTATTGTATCTGACCATGCCGGAACAACCACCGACCCTGTAAAGAAATCTTTTGAGATCACAGGCTTTGGTCCTGTGATACTGGTAGATACTGCAGGTATAGATGACTCCGGTGATCTTGGACAAAAAAGAGTGGACCGGACAATAAAAACACTTGAGATTGTTGATCTCGCCTTGCTTATTGTTACTACGAATTCATGGGGAAGATTTGAAGATGAGCTTATAAAGAATTTCCGCGATCACGACCTTCCATTTATTGTGATACACAGTAAATCTGATATCAGCGAGCCAACAGTTGAATTTAAAAATAAGATATTTTCAATCACTGCAAGTCCACTCTTTGAATTTTCATCTGTTGATAAACGTAATTATGAGGAATTAATAACACTGATCCGCGATACAATACCGGAACACTCATATAAGACACAGACTCTGCTTGGTGATCTTATCAGTTACGGCGATATTGTAATTCTCATAACCCCGATCGATATTGAAGCTCCGGCCGGTCGTCTCATTCTTCCTCAAATGCAGGCTATAAGAGATATTCTTGACAATGAAGCAGTTGCCATAGTTCTGAAAGAAAGGGAGGTCGATGCTTTCCTTAAAAAGACAAAGATCAAGCCGGCTCTGGCAATTACCGATTCTCAGGTATTTGTAAAAGCCGATGCGTCCATTCCTAAGGATATTCCTCTTACCAGTTTCAGTATAATGCTTGCCCGTTTCAAGGGAGATTTTGAAAATTACCTCAAAGGCACCCCGGAAATCTCCCGCCTGAAAGATGGTGACAGGGTGCTTCTTCTCGAATCATGTACTCATCATGTCTCCTGCGACGATATAGGAAGAACCAAAATTCCCAGGTGGATAACAAAATTTACAGGTAAAAAGATTGAGTATGATGTTGTTGCGGGACTCGATACTATTTTAAGACCAGTTACCGATTATTCGCTTGTAATACAATGTGGAGGCTGCATGATCACCCGAAAGCAGCTTCATAACAGGCTTCTGCCCGCAATCAAAGCCGGAGTACCGGTTACTAATTACGGTATGGCAATCGCGTATGTACAGGGCATATACGAAAGGGCTATAGCGCCATTTGTAAAAGGAGAAAGAAATCAGAATACATATCTTTAATATTCTGACTCCCCTCAATACTTTTTGTGTCACTTAAGAACCTGGATGGCGCAGGTTTGCAACCCGTGCCACTGATATTATTAGCACGGATTACAAATCCGCGCTAGCCGGGTTTTTAGCCCCTCCCTCCTGGGGGAGGGGTTGGGGAGAGGCCAGCTAGAACCTGAAATATATAAACGGCATAACTTCTGTTGTCCTCATCTGAAAAAGCAGGACGGCTATCAGCATAATAATAGCCAGCTGAGCAACAAGAGGGATTTTTATGAACAGTCCTCTGTATGACTCTTTGGTCCTTTCCGGCAGAAAATGAATTATATAAGCCACACCCATTAATAATAAGGCACTGCTGTAAGCAGGGAGCACGGTCATATAAGATCCCGGAGAAAAGTTCTCAAATATCTGTTTTAACATAATCTTTACACTATCAAGGTCAGGAGCTCTGAAAAAGATCCAGCAGAAGTTTACAAACTGGAACGTAATAAAGACACCAAGCAGTTTTCCAATCCAACTTCTGCCGGTATGTCTTTTGAAAACTGAATCCCATATCCTGTTAATTACCAGTCCGGTTCCATGCAATCCTCCCCATATCACAAACTTTAAGGAAGCTCCATGCCATAATCCGCCAAGAAGCATTGTAATCATCAGGTTAAAGTAAGTACGTATCTTTCCCTTCCTGTTACCTCCTAACGAAATATAGAGATAGTCGCGAAGCCATTGAGAAAGAGATATATGCCATCTTTTCCAGAAATCCGTAACGCTTCTTGCCTTGTAGGGTGAGTTAAAATTTACCGGTAATCTGAAACCAAGAATCAATGCCACACCGATTGCAATATCAGTGTACCCTGAAAAATCACAGTAGATCTGCAAACCATATCCATATATGGCCAACAGATTTTCAAATCCGGAATAAATTGATGGGGCATCAAAAACACGGTCAACAAGGTTAAGTGCAATGAAATTAGATATGATTATTTTTTTTATTAATCCCTTGGAGATCATATAAAGAGCATGGCTGAATTCAGGCTTTGAAAGCCTGAACTCCTGATAAATCTGAGGAATAAAAACAGAAGCTCTT
Organism: uncultured Bacteroidales bacterium; assembly: GCA_963725785.1. GTDB lineage: Bacteria > Bacteroidota > Bacteroidia > Bacteroidales > VadinHA17 > LD21. Next base: position 205,202 of record CAVRZV010000015.1, read on the forward strand.
ACAATAGGACCAGCAACAAGATGAGGGAAAAATGAAACGTAAAAACCAAAATCAATAATATTCCTTACCGGGTCCATTTTTCTTCTGTAAACATCAATCGTATAGCTGAGTGACTGAAAAGTAAAGAAGGAAATACCTACTGGAAGAATTATATAACTAATATCAAAAGATGTTCCGAGAATTGAATTTGAAAAACCTGAAAGAAGATCATAAACCTTTAGCTGGGTTCCGAAAAGCTCATTTATCGAGTTGATAATAAATGCTGTATATTTAAAATAACCAAGAAGTCCGAGATTTGAGATTACACTTAAAAGAACAAAAAACCTCCTTGCTGCCCGTCTTTTCGATTTATAGATCAAAAACCCGCTGGTATAATCAATTACAGTAACAAAAATCAGAATAAACAAAAACAATCCGCCTGCCTTATAATAAAAGAACAGGCTCACCAGAAACAGGTACACATTTCTGACTCGCAGTTTTTTATATAATATGCTATAACCGGCCAGTACAAAAAGAAAGAATATCCAGAAAGCGGGTGATGTAAAGACAAAAGCTTTGTCGGGGTTAAAATTTACAACCGATTCAATACATTTCTCTGCAATACTTTTTACTCTTACGTCAGACTGGGTCTTATCAATAATGATTTCCGGAGGAACCTCGACCCTGGCGGCAGGTACGATTGTGCTTGTCCGCTGAGCAGTATCAGTTGCCGGTATTACAAATACTGAAGACGCCAGCAGTCCGGCAAGGGTATCGGCTCCGGGATAAGTAAAGTGAATATAATCTTTCTGGGCAAGAGGTGGTTTTTTTTCTGCCCATTTAATAATTGACGATTTACCCCCCATAGCACCGTAGGAATCCCAGAATGCAACATCAGCATTTAGAGTAGCTCGTTTCTGTGCATCAACTATTGCAGGTATATTTTTGTAGGATATTATGCTATCCCCTTCATTTGCTGCCATATCAGTTACACCAATAACCAATATCTGTGTAAGAGGCGATATCTCCCTAAGCAATTGAATCTGTCTGACCAATCCTTTCTGATAATATGAATAATCGTCCCTTACATTCTTTACAATGTTCAGACCATAGTGCAGGATAAACAGGTCGGGCGATAATTTCGCATAAGATTCTCTGAGGTTTTCCTTATCAACCATAGTAAATTCGAGACCGGCGCTACCTCGTTGAGGTATATTATCAACTATAACTCCTTTGTCACTTTCGATGCTGATACCATAAATATCGGGACTTACCTTTCCTTCAAATTCAATTACGATATCTGTTGCATCTCCTAACCGGCATCTGATCTCATTGTAACCACTACCTCTCTTTAAAGAATCTGATAACAATTCATTATCATCAGCTTTCACTGCAATATTCACAGCACCATTTGTGTTTCCGTAAAAGATCCGTAAATTATCGTACCTGGCAGAGGCACTGTCGGCAAATTTTGATGGTCTTATTCTTATATAAGCTTTAACCGGTTCTGAAGCTATTTCTCCTTCAGGTAAGTATCTGCATATTGCCATAAACGGACCCAGGTACCGGTGAGATATCTCCCCGCTTCTATATGAAAGATAATTATACCTTTTCCAGTTTGATGATGATCGTAACCACATTGATTTAGTGTACATTACAGGCATTATAGGCAAGAACAGCCCGGGGCCTGTCCCTCCTCTCCCCTTTCTTAATAACTGGCGGAGATAGGATGTAATGCGGTCGCCTTCAATCTGTGAGTCACCATAATAAATTACCCTCACCTGCCCTTCTGAAAACCTGAGTGAATCAAGAATTTTCTCCAAAGGATCAGCGGAAAGTTTTTCAGCTATCGGAGGGAACGATTCTCTTACTGATATAGTATCAGCAGAGATTGATTTAACAGAATCTGTAAGTTGTTTTGGAAGAATATCAGAACTCTTTCCCTTTGATATCAGATCAGTTATAATTTCCGCCGGGATGAACTCATAGACTGACGGGAAAAGTTGATTTGCCGGAATTATGTAATGAAGACCGGTAAAACAGGCCAGAAAGATCAGTAATAACAGAAATGACCTTAAAGGACGCATATATTAAGAAAGAATCAGCTCTTTTTCCTGATCTTCAGCTTTTGCCCAATCTTTATTTTGCCAGGATCAGATATATTATTCAATTCAAGTACCTGTGTAGTCGTAACATTATCAAACATCTTTACAATATCCCAGATTGTATCTCCATTACGAACAGTGTAAGTAACAAACTCACCATCAGTTTCAACAGGAGCGATTGGAGCCAGGGTCAGGGAATTGGAGGTTGCTGTTTTTCCAATCATAGCCTGTTTATCTTCAAATGACATCAAATTGATCCTGGAAAAATATTCTGTTTTTGAAAGATCAACATAAACTACCAGTTTCTGTCCTACCCTGATAGTGTTCCGGTAAATATTATTCCAGTTCCTGAGATCTGATAGCCCTACTTTATACCATTCCGATATGAATCCAATGTTATCACCATCCTTTACAGTATAAATAAGTTTTGATTTGCCTTTTATATCGGCTGGGATATAAGAAGAGCGTGTTGGTTCGGCAATACGGGTTGATTTATTTAAATAAACATCTGATTTGTACTTTCTAATAGTATCATTCAGATCAATAAAATCTCCAAGATGGTTCATCGGCAAAGTAAGAACCTGTGGTTTAGAAGAACCGGGAATAAGTCCGGTTTTATATTGAGGGTTGAGTGCCCGGAGCTCTCCCAATGGAATCCTCATCACTTCCGAGATCTGTGCCAGATGAATATCCTTATTAACTATAATTGTATCGGTTGCTACAGGAATATTCAGAGGCAATGGCTGTATATTATGTTCAGCATAGTAGCTCACTGCATAATTTGCAGCAATATATTGAGGTATATATCCTCTTGTTTCCCTGGGTAACCTATAATATATATCCCAATAATCCTTCTTATTACCTGATCTTTTAATTGCCTTATTTACATTTCCCGGACCACAATTATACGCAGCAATAACCAGGACCCAGTCATTATAAATACTATAGAGGTCTTTAATATATCTTGCAGCAGCATGGGTTGCCTTCACAGGATCTCTGCGTTCATCAATAACAGAGTTTATTGTAAGCCCGTACATCCGTCCGGTACTGTACATAAATTGCCATAGACCGGTTGCTCCGGAACGTCCGTTGACAACACTCGGATTGAGAGCCGATTCAATCACAGCCATATATTTTAGTTCAGCCGGAAGCCCATAGGAATCAAATACATCTTCGATCATGGGGAAATAGTAATCTCTCAGCCCCAGAACAGCGCTGAATTTTTCCCTTTGCCTGATAGTATAAACCTCAATATGATTCCTGATGATATCATTGAAAGGCAGCCTGATTATGGAATTAATCTTATTCAACCTGCTTTCGTAAACTGTATCAGGACACTGTAATCCAACTGAGTCACCCAGATATTCTTTCAGGTTATTCTTAATAGCGATTTTGACATACCATGTATTAACCAGGCTATCAAGATCCCTGGCTATTTTTTCGCCGCTGGCGTCTGACTTAATAATAATAGTATCTGACTCATATGCGGCATTTGCACTAAAGACTGACAAGAAAAATGTTATAACTACTGCTGTAAACTTCATAATAAAATAATTTTTCAAAATGTTATTTTCACACTCACATTTATCCCTGCCCCGATATATCCACCTGGTAACGGCAATTGCATCGGGACAACTGCAATATCAAGATTATTACTTATATCATAGTTAAAAAGGCTGGCATCGACATTTGCATCAAGTATCGAAATAAGATACCATCCGGCGATGCCAATATACGAAAGATCCCTGTATCTCTTATAATAATCAACCATCCGGAGCATTGCACCCTCATAATAATTATAAGATGATATTTGCAGAGGGTTGCCGGGATCGGGATACACGACTATGTCATATGAATTCTGAGGAACAGTTGGCGAGATAACCTTCAGGTAACTGTTGGTCGATTTTATATTATCTGTAAAATCCTGATATGCTTTCAGATACAATGTATAATTCTTTGAATTTAATCCGACAGCATAGACCAGGGCTCCGAAACCCGCATAAACTACCGGGATTTTCCAGAATTTCCTGTTGTAAATCTGGCCCAGACCGGGGAATGAAACAGCCATCATTGTTGCCTTGAGTGTTTCGGGTTTGAATTTATGCTTCACATGTTTTGTAGCAGCAAGAGTATCCTGTGCAAACATGTCCGGCTGAAAGCAAAACAACTGCAGAATAAGTATAATCAGTATTTTATGAAAAGTCTTCAAAATAAAATCTAACCGGTCTTTAATGTTCTAAAACCAGTATAATGACGCGATAAAGATAAGTATTTTCAGGAGTTCAGACGGTCAAATACTCCTAAAATGCGTTCCATCTCATCCGGAGTTTCAAATGGGATCACGATTTTGCCCTTCCCCTGTTCGTTTATTCTGAAGTTTACTTTGGCCGAAAATATTTTGTTAAGATGGTCCGAGAGCTGAATGAAATCATCATTCAGTTTCCTTTTCTTTTCAATCTTCCCCGGATCTTTGCTTTTTTCAGATTGAAGTTGTCTTACCAGTTCCTCGGCCTGACGCACCGACAGTTCACCATCGATGATTTTATAATAAACACTGATCTGTTTTTTCGGATCTTCAATATTAACAAGTGTGCGGGCGTGGCCCATCATCAGGTGTTTGTTCTTTATACCGAGCTGGATCTCGGCGGGAAGCTTAAGAAGCCGTAGATAATTTGCCACAGTTGATCTCTGTTTGCCGACCCTGTCGCTTAATTGTTCCTGTGTGAGTTTACATTCTTCAATGAGTCTTTGAAAACTTATTGCTACTTCAACAGCATCAAGATCTTCACGCTGGATATTTTCAACAAGCGCGAGTTCGAGCATAGCCTGATCGTCTGCAGTTCTTATATATGCAGGAACGTGCGTAAGTCCTGCCAGACGTGCAGCCCTGAGTCGCCTTTCTCCGGCAATTAATTGAAACCTGCCTGCGCCAATCTCCCGTACTGTAAGCGGCTGAACAATACCAAGTTTCTTAATAGAAGCTGAAAGTTCTTCAAGTGCCTTTTCATCAAAGTTAGTTCTTGGCTGAAACGGGTTAGCTTCGATCGAATCGACAGAGATATCAAGGTTTGCTTCAACTTTTCTCTCTAGGACCTCTTTCTCTACACCATCTATCAATGCACCAAGACCTCTTCCCAACGCATTTTTCTTTGTCATATCCATTTCTGTTTCCTGTAATTGAAAAGTCCGGTATTTATTTTTTAGCTCTGTCTTCCTGTTTCTCAATAAGCTCTTTAGCCAGATTAAGATAATTAACAGTACCTCTTGAATCGGCATCGTACAGAATAGCCGGTTGACCAAAGCTCGGAGCTTCTGAAAGCTTTACATTCCTCTGGATTATAGTTTTAAATACCATCTGCTGAAAATGTTTATTGACCTCATCAGCAACCTGGTTCGATAATCTGAGCCTGGCATCATACATGGTAAGCAGGAATCCCTCAATCTCAAGTTCAGGATTAAGATTATTCTGAATAATTTTTATAGTATTGAGTAGCTTACCGAGTCCTTCCAGAGCAAAATATTCACACTGAACAGGGATTATTACCGAATCTGATGCAGTCAGAGCATTAACGGTAAGCAGACCTAACGAAGGAGAACAGTCGATTAGCACATAGTCATAATCGCTTTCGATCTTTTTGAGAACTCCTTTAAGGATTTTTTCTCTCTCAGGTCTGTCGAGCATTTCAATTTCCGCACCAACAAGGTCAATATTTGAGGGCATGATTGAAAGGTTTTCAACTTCACAGCCCAGCAAAGCTTCCCCGGGTTCTTTTCCGTCGATCAGACAATCATATAGAGTACACCTTATCTGGCGTGTGTCGATACCTATACCGGAAGTTGCGTTTGCCTGAGGATCTCCATCAACGATCAGCACCTTTTTTTCCAGCGCAGCCAGACTGGCCGCCAGATTTATTGCTGTTGTCGTCTTCCCTACCCCACCCTTCTGATTTGCTATTGCTATAATCCTACCCATCGTCATTCAGTTTTCGAGTTATATTTTGAGTTTCAAATTTACTATTTATGCACTACTGCTGCAGGAAGTAAAAGATGTAATTGTAAACATTTTTTCCGGGGTTTTCAACATTTTATTAACATTTAAAATTTATTCATAAAATCATATCTCATTGATTTTCTGAGTATTAATGACTTTACTCGGGTTGTATAATTCCTTAATTCCCCAGTACTTATAGGAGTATTTTGCTGTGCAACAGTATCATTAATATGATATTGAATAGGTTTTTTTAAAATTAATCTATTTATTTCCATCTTTGTCGGCAACTAACCAGATTATCAAATGCAACAAAATTCCGACCGGCGAGAATGGCTGGTGATCGTAAACCCCAATGCCGGTAACGGAAAAGGAAAAAAAGACTGGGATAAAATTTCAGATCTTCTTAAAAATGAGGCTTTACCTTTTGATGTGAACTTTACGGAAAGAAAAGGTCATGCTATCTCCTTTACAATTGAAGGTATTGCTGCAGGTTACAGGAAAATAATCACTGTAGGTGGCGACGGAACTCTGAATGAAGTCGTTAACGGCGTCTTTTTAAATAAGAATTGTCCAACAACAGATGTTTCACTGGCCCTTATACCCGTGGGAACTGGAAACGATTGGGGGCGTATGTTCGGTATACCTCTTGACTATAGAAAAGCAATAAACATTATCGGTGAAAATAAGCTGATGCGACATGATGTTGGTCTGGTAAGCTTTTATATTGGAACAGAGAAAAAGGAAAGATATTTCATAAATATTGCCGGACTTGGATTTGAATCGGTTGTTGTAAAAAGGACTAACTATCAGAAAGACAAAGGACATAGTGGCAAACTGATATACTTTTATAACCTCCTTATGAGTCTTATTTCATACAAAAACACCAGGGCCGAGATCGTCATAGATGGTGAAAAGATCAACGCAGATGTTTTCTCACTTAATGTTGGTAATGGCCGATATTGCGGAGGAGGTATGAGACAGACCCCAGGAGCTTTGCCTGATGACGGACTTCTTGATGTTACAATTATAAAAGAGATGGGTAAATTTGAGATTATCAGGAATCTTAAAATCCTTTATGATGGGACTATCCTGCAGCATCCAAAGATTGAAGGCTATAAATGTAAAAGTATTAAGGTAACCTCAGATGCCGCAATGTATGCTGAAGCCGACGGGGAATCTCTTGGTCAGACCCCTGCTGAATTTAGTATTATACCAGATTGTATTAATATTGTTTACGGGACGAAAATCATTCGGTAACTATTATCTCGAACAGTTTGGGCCACCTTTTTCCTGTTACGAATATTCTGTTTGCCTTACTATCATAAGCAATGCCATTTAAGACATCAGTTTCGGCGTTCTGGTCAGAGGCTGTCAGTATCCCTGTCAGATCGATATATCCAAGGACTTTACCCGTAGCCGGATCTATCCTTACTATATGATTGTTAACCCAGATATTAGCCCATATTTCTCCATTTATGTATTCCAGTTCGTTAAGTGAGTCTCTTTTAATTTTATTATCGTAGACTTCAATTTTTGAGATAACAGTAAACATTTCGGGTTCGTAGAAATACAAAACATTTGAACCGTCACTCATAACAATCTTGTCGTTCATTGTGGTCATACCCCAACCTTCAGTCGGATAATAGATTTTATTTATAAGTTTAAAATCCGATTTATTATATATAAAACCGACTTTATTTCTCCAGGTTACCTGGTATATACGGTCTTGATAAAGTGCTATACCCTCACCAAACAAAGATCCATCGAGGTTATGCTGCCTGATTACCTTGCCTGTTTCCAGTTCCACCTCTCTTAAGGTTGAACCACTCTCCTGACCAGTGCCTTCAAATAATACCCCGTTGTCATAAACCAGCCCCTGAGTAAATGCATCCTTGTCGTGAGGATAAGTATGAACAACCTTATATCTATACTTTTTTGGCACCATGTCAGAATAGATTACCATAAAACGAGTAATTGTATTCTGTGGTTTTCCATCTTTATAAGCTGTAACTTTTAAAGATTTTCTACCACAGGTCACACTAAAAACCGGCGGTATGATATACTCCCATGGAGCTGATTTAATGGCCGATACGATTTTGCCATTGAAATAAACAACCACTGAGTCGGGCACTGTTCTTTTATCCGCAAGGGCAAGAACTACTTTAACAGGTTCGTGGAGTTTAAAACCAGTATTCTCTTCGGGTGAAACAATCTTTATTAATTTTGAAGAAGCCTCTTCATTTAGAGTTGATTCAGGTTTTGCACCGGTTCCGTTTTTTTTCTCCGGCCTGCCTGAACATGAACTGATCCATGCCAGAAACAGTACAGCTGAAAGTAAAATGACAGATATAGGATAATCATTTTTCATTCGTCATTGTGTTCCTCGTAAATAATCGCTTAAAAATATTCTTGCGGGCCGATGATATTCTTTTTTCGGCCTCCTGCTCCAGAAGTTCATATGGGATCAATATCTGCCATACGCCACTCCACCCCGGAAAACCACCAATGTTTCTGTCATCTATATAAATATCAGCATCTATCTTGCGACTCACAGTTTCATCAAAAATCTCCTCAGGATAGTTTTTGTTAACTGCATAAAATTCTATTCCGTTTTCCCTGCAATATCTTACAGCATCATCAAGTTCTTTACCAGTCCGGAAAGTCCAGAGGATGAGTCTTGCTCCCAATTTTTCCAGTTCCTTAAGCGTTTGAAAGGCAAACAGTTTCTCTTTGCCAATTCCAGGATATTCATGATCAACTATGGTCCCGTCAAAATCGATAGCAATTTTTATACCTGTGAAGTCAATCATTTAGAATATATAATTTGATACAAATCTAATAAAAAATGAGGAAATAATGATTCAAATAATAACAGCCAACTCACCATTAATTAATCGAAGCAATATCATAAGCAGAGATTACTGAAAATTATTTTAATTTTACTTCGCTTCTTAATTACTATATCTCTATTCATCATGAAACATATTCCAAATTTTATAACATCTCTTAATCTGATAGCTGGATTTTTTGCAATTATTTTTGCTGCAAAAGGTGACCTGGTAACATCTTCCTGGTTGATCCTTGTTGCCATGGTATTCGACTTCCTCGATGGTTTATCTGCACGTTTGTTAAAAGCATATTCAGCAATAGGAAAAGAACTTGATAGTCTTGCCGATGTTGTCAGCTTTGGTGTTGCACCCGGATTAATAATGTATCACCTGCTTTGTAATTCTCTTACCTTAAACGCTCCAGTCAATGCAGAAGTCAATAGTGTAAATGCTTTGCTGCTAATGCTTATATCAGCCATAATGCCGGTGTGCGGAGCTCTGCGATTGGCAATCTTTAATATTGACACGACTCAGACCAAAACATTTAAAGGTTTGCCTATTCCTGCAAATGCCCTGGCTGTGATTTCAGTTGTAATTGCCGGACATAATTCTCAATCGCACCTTTTCAACTCATTTAGCGGTTCTCCTTTTTTGCTGACACTTTTTACAGTCATATTATCCTTGCTAATGGTCAGTAAGATCCCATTGCTGTCTCTGAAAGTTGAAAACATGAAGTTGAAGGGAAATGAAGGAAGGTATATTCTTATTGGACTGGTGCTTGCTGCTTTTGCTATTTTCAGGATAAATGCATTCCCTTTAATAATACCACTCTATATCATTGCATCGGCATTATCATTGTTCTTCTGAACATCGGTCATTTCTTCTCAGGAAATTTCTTTTCGTAAGCAGATAAAGTAATTTTTACTATATACCAGGTAACCAATATAAAACCCGGCCAGATGAGGTATTGTAAAATTTGAGTTATGTACATGTCTAATAGTTGTCTTAAAGTATTTTCTTCTTGGGTCTTGCTGTCTTGCAGTCTTCGTTCTGACAAGGCTTTTAACTTTCGACTTTTGTCTTTTTACTTTTGTCTTTTGTCTTTTGTCTTATGCTTTAATATTTATGTTCCTCCGAATTCATCTCCTCCTCTGTGATTTTAGTATTATTTATTGCTCTCCAGGCGTACCAGATATACCCGATAACAAAAGGAATAATAAATGAGACATACATCATTGTATTCAATGTGAAAAGGCTTGAAGAGGCATTCCTGATTGTCAGCGAACTCTGAAGATCGTACAAAGAGGGATAAAATGAGGTTTCATTGAAACCTGCAATCAGGAAGATTGAGAATACTGAAAGTACTGTTCCTGCTCCTGAGAACCAGATTCCGTTAACGCTCTTTTTTATTAATGTTATACCTATACCTGTCAAAACACCGGTTACTCCAGTCAAAAAAAGTATCATAACAACCGGCATCTCAACGAAATTATGAAGATATTTAAACTTTTCAATACTAATAATATTTGTGACAGGGTCAGCTGTAAACCCGTTTGAGATGAGCAGAGAAATAACAAAGTACAGAAAAGAGATCAGGAAAGGGACAGAATTGATGATCAGGCTTTTAACAGATCTTTTAATTAAAATTTCATTGTCAATTGAATTTATAATATACAGGAGCCCATTTATCCTTACAAGGAATAATACAGCAAAACCGAGAGATAGGTTTCGCACATTCAACAGGGCTTCAAGGCCATACCATGCAGTTGACCAGTGTACCTGATTCAAAGAATTCAGGCTGAACATCGAACCTGTAAAAAAAGTAGCAACTGCCACTCCTATCAGAAATGGTCCGAGAGAACCATTCAGAAAAAGAAACAGATCGAAAGTATTCTGTCCGAAAACATTATCTGGTTTTGATCTGAATTCATAAGCTATCGCCTGAATTGTAAAACTGAACAATATTGCGATCCATACCCAGTATGCACCCCCGAAACTTGTAGCATAAAAAAGTGGGAAGGAGGCAAAGAAAGCTCCCCCGAATGTTACAAGTGTAGTGAAAGTGAATTCCCACTTTCGTCCTAACGAATTTAATATAATTGTCTTATGAATATTGTTCAAAGGAAGCGTATATATCATCGACTGTCCTCCCTGTACAAACATTAAAAAGACAAGCAGGCTGGCCAGAAGCGATATAATAATCCACCAGTAGTGCTGAAGAAACAGTTGAGATATCATCGCAGTCATAACTTTTCCTCCTGATGTTTGGGTCCGGTTTTAATTTGTTTAATCATAATTGATATTTCTGATATTAGCAATCCGGTGAACATAACTGCAAATAGAATGAATGTTGTAATCACCGACCCTGAGCTTATCTGTGAAACAGCTTTTGATACAGGCATCATGTCCTGGATTATCCATGGCTGGCGTCCCATCTCAGTAAGCACCCAGCCAAGCTCACCAGCTATGTAAGGAAGAGGGATAGACAGAAGTGCAATCCATAAAAACCATTTTTTATCTGATATTGTCCCCCTGAAAAGTAAATAAAGTGCTGTTGAAAAAATCATAATAAAAAGAAAACCAAGTATTACCATAAGGTGAAAAGAATAAAACGAGATTGTAACATTGGGGATTACATCTTCAGGTTTTTCAATTGATGCATATCCGAAATGCCTGAAGTATTTGTCGCGGAACTCTTTGTCTTTGAAAACCTCTTTCATTGCCTGTATCTGCAGGGTATCATTAATCCGTTTCGCCTCCTTATAAGATACCAGAACATCCCTGGCATGTTTGCCGTTCCTGATTTTGTCAGGCGTAGACATTAAACCAAGTTTTTCATTCCCGTAAATATGATCTGCAAGTCCCTGAACATATGCATCTTTGTCGCCTCCGGTAAGAACCGAAAGCAGACCCGGTATTTCAATTTTGAAGGCAAATTCTTTGATACCTTTCTCCCCGATTTTTTTATCGCTGTCTTTTAAGATCCCGAAAGCGATCAGTCCAGCATTACTTTTACCTTCATAAAGTGCTTCCATAGATGCAAATTTAACAGGTTGCACTTTTGAGACTGATCTGGCAGAACCGTCGCCTGTGAATGCAACCAATAAAGAAGATAAAAGTCCAAAAACCCCTGCTATCAGTATGCTTCTCTTTGCCAGCTGCTCTTCCCTTTTCCTTATCAGAAACCATGCACTTATGCCAAGTACAAACATAGATGCAAGAAGGAACCCTGACGAAATCGTATGTAAAAATTTTACTACTGCGGCCTGATTAAAAAGTATAGCCCAGAAATTAACCATTTCATTTCTTGCAGTATCAGGATTAAATATCATTCCAACAGGATTTTGCATCCACCCATTTGCGACCAGAATCCAGAGCGCTGAGAGATTGGCTCCGATTGCAACAAGCCAGGTGGAAACCAGGTGAGATTTTTTACTCACTTTATTCCATCCGAAAAACATTACAGCAACGAACGTCGATTCAAGGAAAAAAGCCAGAATACCTTCAACCGCAAGAGGAGTACCGAAAATATCTCCAACAAACCAGGAGTAGTTCGACCAGTTGGTTCCGAATTCAAATTCAAGAATAATACCTGTCGCAATGCCAATTGCGAAGTTTATCCCGAACAAGGTCATCCAGAACCGTGTAATCCGCTTCCACTCCTCATTTCCTGTCCTTACATAGATGGTCTCCATTATCGCAAGGATAAAGGACAATCCTAATGTAAGAGGTACGAAAAGCCAGTGGTAGATGGCTGTAAGGGCAAACTGGGCTCTTGACCAGTCGACAAGGCTTAAATCAACATTTTCAATCATGTTTATCTGATGAATTTATTAATCGATCGATGACGTGTTCGCTTCTCTGTTTGTCATCGTGGAAATTGCTATAAAGAAAATCCCGGAAGAAGAAGATCTTTAAGATAACAAAAATAATAAAAAGTTTAATGATGATTATAATCCAGACTCTTCTACCCCAGTCCGACATATTCCTGAAGCCGTCATAATAAAACAGGAAAATTTTATTTAATCTCCGGTTCCTCATTTGTCCGAAAGTGCATGTGGTTTCTTGTTCCAATGTTTTCAGGATCCAGGCTGGAAGTTATCTTCTGCACTGCCTTGAAATTATTAAAGAACTCACGGGCAAAAACCCTCATCACTGTATAGGCCGGTATTCCTAATATCATTCCGGGTACACCGGCAGCAAATCCGGCTGCAAGTACCACAACAAATATTTCAAGAGGATGAGCTCTGACACTATTAGAAAATATTACCGGCTGAAATACAACATTATCAATTAAATGTGTTATGGCTTCCACTATTATCATATAAGTAACGAGAGGTATCACAACAGTTGTAAAATCCTGATTAATGTGAGAAGCAACCCCCATAATAATTGCTATAAACAAGCCAATCCATGGCCCGACGTAAGGGATAACATTCAAAATTCCGAGGATAAGCCCCATTACAAGAGCCTGTTGAAAATCAATTCCCGCAATTGTCATTCCGATAGTGATAAGGATCATAATACAAGTGCTCTGTATTACAATACCAATGAAATATCTGGTAAGAAGATTCTTTACGGAATTCAAGGCCCGTGTTACGTTATCAACATATTTATCGGGTACCCACATTAAAATGGATTCAAAAAATAACCGATTATCCTTCAGAAAGAAAAAAGTAATGAATGTGATTGAGAATATTGCTATCAGGACGTTTCCAAGAATGCTTATAAGGGAACCGATAAAATTTTGTATCATATTAATATTAAGGACTCCTGCAACCTTTGCTACAATATAGTCCTGAATAGAGAGATCCTTTGCAATATCCTTATTAAAGGCTCTGAACAGATTCTCAACTTTATTAATGGGACCAGAGATTATCTGAACTATTTTTTCGCTGTCAATGGTTGAAAAATAACTAATCTGTCTTGAAACGAGAGGAACGAAAATGATAAAAAACAATATGATCATTCCCCATATTATCAGCACGGTGATAAGGGCGCTGAGAGAACGGGGAAAGGACCATTTTTTAATTCTGATTCTGCAGAACAGGTCAACAAGAGGCCGCCCCATAATAGATAATACCCCCGATACTAAAATGTATACAACAATGTTCCGGAAAAACCATACGCAAGCCAACAGAAGTAAAACTCCAAGAAAGATAAGAATGTTTCTAAATGTTGCTTTCATTTCAAAAGGCATTTCTTCTCACAAACCTAATCCAAATTTTTTGAATTCGGAAAAAATAGTTCTCCTTCAGCGTCCTTGTTTTTGCCCCGATCTATTGTTTAGTATAATTCTGGTAATATTCCGGAATTAGTCCCCCTTTAGGGGGAAGTCCCGTCCGCCAACAGGTGGACGGGACAGGGGGCACTACTCGCAAAACAGAATTTATTCCGACTGTCAATTTGTCTGTAACATGTCTGATCTTTACGCCATTATGTCATGTTTTCTGATTTGGAATGAAGTTTGAAAATAGCGTAGTAAATGAATAAATGTTTAACTTAAAAAATAGGAGGACAAAACCATGTTACCAACAATTACAAGAAGAAGTTTCAGGCCTTTTTACATGCCTGGTATTTTTGATGATGATTTTTTCCCAGTAGTATCAAACAGGACCAGCTCGATGCCGGCCGTAAATATCAGGGAAGATGAAAAGAATTATGTTCTTGACCTTGCTGTTCCGGGGATCGAAAAGAAAGATCTGAAGATTGATATGAAAGAGGACGTTCTGACAATTTCATCGGAGATCAGAAATGAATCTGAAGAGAACAAAGATGGATACAAAAGAAAAGAATTCAGCTATTCGGCATTCTGCAGAAGTTTTTATATTCCTGAAAATGTTAACAGGGAAAAAATTGAAGCAAATTATAAAGATGGAGTTCTTACAGTATCACTTCCAAAACAGACTGAAGAGCAAACCACGGTAACTAAACAAATTGAAATTTCGTGACCTTTGAAACAAAATCCCGGCAGTTAGCCGGGATTTTTTATGTGACCGCATTCCTGAATATATCTCTGGGCAAAATTCCTTCCGAAACTTATCAGATTCTCCTTTTTGTTATTATCAGCAGAAAACTTAAATGATGCTGTCTCTTCAAAGATCTTCAATTTAAGCATCCGGAGGTTTTCGAGAATTATGTTTGGTGACTCTCCACTCCAGCCATACGATCCGAAAGCTCCACCTAATTTACCCTTATCGCGTATCGGATTGATCAAAGCAAATAATTTATATACAGGGAGCAATGTATTCTGATTGATAGTTGGTGAGCCAACAAGTAATCCGTCGGATTTAATAAGCTTTTCCTCAAGCTCACCTAGAGGGATGTTCTCAATATCCACGATGTCAACTGTGATTCCTTCAGTCTCCAGTATCCCCTCCGCAATAAAAAGAGCTGCATCTTTTGTATATCCATAAGCCGATACATAGGCTATCATAATATTCATTTTGCTTTTTTCAGACACGATCTGCATATACTGGTTTGCATACTCTTCTGAAAGATTTATAGCTTTAGTGAGGTTTTTTCCATGAATTGGTCCATGACCGGGGCAAATGAAATCTAATTCAAGAGGTTTTATTTTTTCAACTGCTTTCAGGATAAACCTGCTGAAAGGTCTCATTATGATGTCAAAATAATACTTGTAAGATTCAGTGTATTGTTCATCGAAGTTGCTAAACATTTCCGATGAACAAAAATGTGCCCCAAATACATCACAGGAAAATAATACTTTATCTTCAACAAGGAATGTCAGCATCGAATCGGGCCAATGGAGATTTGGTGCTGAAAGAAACCTGAGGGTTTTGTTCCCCAGGTCAAGGGAATCACCATCTTTTACGATGAGCGATTTAAAAGGGGTATTTACAATATCCTCCAGATATCTGATTGCATTTCCGCTGCCAACAACTGTTGCTGAAGGAGCCAGATCAAGAAGAAGCTTCAGACTGCCTGAGTGATCGGGTTCGGTATGATTGAGGATAATGTATTGAATCTCTGCAGGATCAGTAACCTGTTTTAGTTTGTTAAAAAATGTTTCACTGAATTTTTCTTTGGCAACCTCTATAATTGCTTTCTTATCTGCATTAATAAAATAGGAATTATAGGTAGTTCCAAATTTGGTATGCATCACAATATCAAATGTCCTGATGTCATAATCTAACACACCAATCCATTTGATACCACTGGTGATATCTATTATCTTATCATCAATTACACTCATAATATCTGTCATTTTCAGATTTTGGCAATTATACTTTTGTTTGCCTTCACCTGCTGGAGTATGGGAATTTCAACTTCAGTGCCAAGCGGTAAGAAAATATCAACTCTCGATCCGAATTTAATAAATCCCAGTTCATCTCCCTGAAGAACGTCTAACATCTTCTTTTGCGTAGGTTACAATCCTTCTGGCTACTGCCCCGGCTATCTGCCTTACCATTACATCTGTTCCCCTGCTGGTTTGAATTACAATCGTACTCCTCTCGTTCAGTTCAGAAGATTTAGGATGCCATGCTACCATATTCTGACCAGCATGATAACAGACATATTTAACTATTCCTGAAACGGGATACCTGTTGCTGTGCATATTGAAAGGTGACATAAAGATGGAGACCTGTAACCGCATATCCTTAAAATATTCATTTTCCATTGTCTCTTCAATTACAACAACTTTCCCGTCGGCAGGGGCGTATATAAGTCCCGGATCAGCTTCAAAGTGACGGATAGGAAGTCTGAAGAAAAAAAGCAGGAAAATATAAAGCATAAAAGAGCAGACGAAAAAAGCCCACTTTACAATTCCAAAATCTGCCCAAAGAATATTCACTACGATATTCAGAATCAGCAAAGCTATTAAACCATAAGCTAATATCTTATATCCTTCCTTATGAATATGAATCCTCATCTGTTTAAAATTTGCACAAAACTAATCAAGTCCTGTCAATCATCCAAAAAGAGATATAAAAAGATATACAAGCGGGAAAGATATTATTGCACTGTCGAACCTGTCGAGAAATCCTCCATGCCCAGGCATAATTGTACCGGAATCCTTAACACCAATACTTCTTTTTAACATTGACTCTATCAGGTCGCCATAAGTGCCTGCTACAGAAACAATAAGGGCTATAATAATCCAGTGGATCTTATCAACTACACCCAACCATCCGGATAAAAACCAGGCTATAAGAGAGGCAATTATAAT
Organism: uncultured Bacteroidales bacterium; assembly: GCA_963725785.1. Taxonomy (GTDB): domain Bacteria; phylum Bacteroidota; class Bacteroidia; order Bacteroidales; family VadinHA17; genus LD21. The sequence continues at coordinate 222,296 of CAVRZV010000015.1, forward strand.
ACCTCCGACAAAACCTTCCCATGTTTTTTTCGGTGAGATACGCTCCATCAGTTTATGTCTGCCAAACGACATCCCGGTAAGATATGCCCCGGTATCATTTGCCCATATAAGAATAAAAAACCCAATAATTATGCCGGGTGAGAAAATTATGCTTTTGTGAGGAAGTAATGAATCCAGTCCTGTCCTTGCAAAAGCTGCAAAAGGGAACATCGAAAAAGGTACAGCAGTATATAGTATGGAAAAAAATGTATGTGCCAGTGATTCAAATGGTTTATCTTGTTTTCTATATAATTCAATAACCATTATTACCAACATCATCGGAATAAGAACGAGAAAAGAATTTTTTGGGATTGTCCCTGAGGCAATGAGCGTGGAAATAACATATGCAGTAGTTCCCGTTATTATCCCGGTCACCAGTTGTGGTCTCACACCAGTATTCCTTATCATGAGATAATATTCATACTGAGTGCCAATAAGAATAATAAGGCCTGTAAGAAAAAATGAGAGCGGATGAAGCCAAAAGCCTCCCATTACGAATATTACAATCCATGCTCCGGTTAAAGTCCGTCTGTAAAAAGTATTCAAAACTTCAGGATATTATTCGCTATTTTTTTGACTTGGGCTTCTTCTCAGTTTTTTTTGGCGATGTACTTTCCGGGTCATCCACTTTCTGCTTTGGTTTGACCTTAATTTTCTCAGATAAAGACTTAACTGATTTTTTACTCTTTTTGATTTCTTTTGTATCGGTATTGCCGGATGCTAAAAGTGTTTTTTTGGCTTCTTCGGCCTCTTTCTCTTCTTTCAATACGTCAGCTTTTCTTTTACCGAAGATCCTTTCAAGATCTTCGCTGAAAATGACCTCTTTTTCAAGTAGTAGCTCAGCAAGCTCTGTCAATCCCTTCATATTATTATTAAGAACCTCTTTCGCCCTTGCGTACGATTCTGAGATAATAAGGTTAACCTCTTCATCAATAATTTCTGCAGTTTTCTCGCTATAGGGTTTTGTGAATCCAAAATCACTTTGTCCCGATGAATCGTAAAAACTGATATTTCCTACTTTTTCACTCATTCCGAAAAAAGACACCATAGCGTAGGCCTGTTTGGTAATTTTCTCAAGATCATTAAGTGCACCGGTCGAGATTCTTCCAAAGATAAGTTCTTCAGAGGCTCTGCCTCCAAGAGCATATGCCATTTCATCCAGAATCTGTTCGCGCGTGGTAAGTTGTCTTTCTTCAGGAAGATACCAGGCAGCACCGAGAGCTCTTCCACGAGGTATTATCGTTACTTTCAGCAACGGGCTGGCATGTTCAAGTAACCAGCTTACAGTTGCATGTCCTGCTTCGTGGTATGCAATTGTTTTTTTCTCTACCGGTGAAATGATCTTGGTCTTTCTTTCCAGTCCGCCAACAATACGGTCACTAGCATCGAGAAAATCCTGCTTTTCAACAACAGTTTTGTTTTTTCTTGCAGCAATAAGAGCAGCTTCATTACAGACATTGGCAATATCTGCTCCTGAAAAACCAGGTGTCTGTTTTGCCAGGAATTCGATATCAAAATCTTTTTCAAGTTTAATCGGCCGAAGGTGAACTTTAAAAATAGCTTCTCTTTCTGTAAGATCAGGAAGTTCAACATGTATCTGCCGGTCAAAACGACCTGCACGCATCAGAGCCCTGTCAAGAATATCTGCACTGTTCGTAGCAGCAAGTATAATCACACCCATATTTGTTCCAAAACCATCCATCTCAGTAAGAAGCTGGTTAAGTGTATTTTCTCTTTCATCATTCGATCCAAAATTGGCATTTCGTCCTCTTGCCCGTGCCAACTGCATCAATCTCATCGATAAAAACAATACATGGAGCTTTTTCCTTGGCCTGTTTAAAAAGATCTCTTACTCTTGATGCTCCAACCCCGACGAACATTTCAACAAAATCTGAACCCGAAATAGAAAAGAAAGGTACATTTGCTTCACCTGCAACAGCTTTTGCAAGCATTGTTTTACCGGTTCCCGGAGGACCGATCAGCAGCGCCCTTTAGGAATCTTTCCCCCAAGATTGGTATATTTTTTAGGATTCTTCAAGAAAGTCAACAATCTCCATAACTTCAGTCTTTGCCTCTTCAAGACCGGCGACATCGTTGAAGTTTAACTTGACATTTGTATCCTTGTCGAATATCTGTGCCCGTGATTTGCCAACACTGAAAATTCCACCTGCACCACCGGCACCACCTCCTGACATCCTTTTCATCATAAAAAGCCAGAAAACTAATTAATAAGACCGGCAGTAAGAAGCCATGAAAGAATATCACCAAACCAGTTTTTACGTGTCTGATAATCAGGATAGATAAGATCTTTTTCAGTATATCCTGCATTCTTCTGAGCCTCCAGAATGAAAGGTTCAAAATTGCTTATATCACCAATATTATATGTAAAATTTGGCTTTGGGCAATGATATACCAAAACCAGTTCCGGGTTTTGGAACTTTGGGATATCTTCCTGATTCCAGAGCTTCCTTTTTAAGATATATCTCAGCCAGTTCCTTGTTAACAACAACTATTTTTTCAATATCACGATTTGCGATCATGTTCTTTATTTCAGCTTGTAGTTGTCTTGCGGTACTGATTTTCCGTTATTAAACAACTGAAAAGACAATCAGCGAAACTGCAAGTATTGCAAATATCCAGTTTGTATTAAAACGTGGTTTTAGATTCTTATCAGGTTTTTTTCCGGCGCCTGATTATTATTTGAATTTTCTGCCATAAATATTTAACTTACTATATTTTATCTTCCAATGGCTTCAATCGTTGCATCAGCCCAGAGCGATTCCAGACTGTAAAAATTCCTGTACTCCTCAAGAAAAATATGAACAATAACATTACCATAATCAAGAAGAACCCAGAAACAGTTGTCAAGCCCTTCAACATGCAATGGTTTTTCACCTGTTTCCTTTCTTACAGTATCATCTACTGAATCACAAATAGCGCTTACCTGTGTACTGGAAGAAGCATGACATATCACAAAATAATCTGCAATTCTGTGTTTCAAGTTTCCTCAAATCAATTTTCAGAACATTTTGTCCTTTCTTCTCAAAAATTCCCTTTATTACACTCGCTAAAAGGACTTCAGCTCCGTCAGATTTTTTCTTCATCAATATTTATCAGTTTGATATTAAGTCGCAAAAGTACCACTTTAATCTGTATTTTTGTTACTGTAATATCACTTTTGCAATTTCAATGCCAATCTTAACCATCATTGAACAAAACCGTGATAGTGAAAATGACTTGTCATCAATTAAATTCATTATAATCATGATAATAGGTTCAAATATTATTATTTTTTGAAAATCTGCCATCAACAAATACTCATACAGTCAACCTTTTAAAAAGAATAATCTTTCTGAAGGCACAATTATCTGTACAAATTATCAGTCGGCAGGAAGAGGACAGATGGGAAACAGATGGGAAAGCGAAGATAGTAAAAATCTGTTATTCAGCATTATATTATTCCCTTCTTTTATAAAACCGTCAGATCAGTTCTTTATTTCAATGACAATTTCGCTCGGAATTTGTGATTTTTTAACGAGGTTTATTCCTGACTGTTCAATAAAATGGCCGAATGACATTTATGTAAACAATGACAAAATAGCAGGTATTTTATTGAAAGCTCCATTACTGGTAATACAGATTGAATATTCAGTTGCGGGAATAGGTTTAAATATTAATCAGGAAAAATTCTTGATAATGCCCCCAATCCTGTGTCCTTCAGTTTATTATCCGACAGAGTTATGATCTTACAACCTGTCTTAGATCTGCTGGCAACAGATCTCGATAAAAGGTACAAACAGCTAATTGTCAGGAGAATCATGCACAAATCAGGAGATGATTATAAATCAAAACTTTATCGGCTGAATGAATGGTTTGAATTCAGAGATGTATAATGGAAAATTTACAGGCCGTATTTTGCTATAACTGATTATGGCAGTTTACAGATTGAGAACAAAATGAGAGGACTGAGAGAGTATTCTTTTAAAGAGGTGGAATTTATTCTATAGTTTCATCCCAGCTCCTGAAATTTTCCATTTCATTAATAAGCATTTCCAGGAACTGTTTTATAGGTTTTGCAGCCATCATTTTCATCATCGGATTAAGATCTGCGCTCAGATTAACTTTTACGTCCGCTGATTCTTTATCATTATCTGAAATAATTCAGTATAAGTGAAAAATCATTTTTCTTCAGTGCATCACCTGTAAAAACAACTTTAGTATATTTTTCTTTTTCAGCCAGTCTGTACTGATACTGTTCCGAGCATTGAAACTCTGAAACTGCATGATTCTTTTCTGCCTTCCAGTTATTTATTGACCCCTTTGGGTACAAACCTTTCAAAATTCCTGATATCAGTTACAAAAGAAAATACCTCTTCAGCGGTACAGGTCAGAATTCCCGACCTGCTTTCAAAATGTGATAGATCTGACATAATAAATTATTATTTGGTTCCCCAGATTCGCCGGATCCACTCTCCATTTTTTCAGTGTTTCCACCTCTGCCTGACCGATATATCCTGTTTTAACGAGCTGTATCAACCAGGACGGAATAATTGCTTAGAGTATTAAGATTGCAGTTTTCCGAGACAAAAGCATCGGAAGCTTTTTTAAACTCATAGGTAAATATTGCAACCATACCAAGGACTTCACAACCAGCTTCCCTGAGTGCTTTGTACAGCATTCAAGACTGCTTCCTCCGGTTGATATAAGATCCTCAATAACTACAACTTTCTGTCCCTGTTCAAAATATCCTTCAATCTGGTTTCCCAGTCCATGTTCCTTTGCTCCTGATCTGACATAAATAAATGGTAATCCAAGCTTGTCAGCAACAAGAGCACCATGAGCAATTGCACCTGTTGCAACACCTGCAATCATTTCAGCCTGCGGGATAGAGATCTTTTATCATGGAAGCAAATGAATCGCGTATATAAGATCTCACCTCAGGAAATGAAAGTGTTTTACGATTATCACAATAGATTGGTGATTTCCATCCTGAAGCCCATGTAAAAGGATTTGACGGTTGCAATTTAATTGCTTTAATTTGTAAAAGATATTCAGCTGTTTTTTTTTCAAAATTCTCGCATTTGAGTATGTATAAAGTTCATTTCGAGAACAGATTCATAATGATAAGCCCTGAACCTGACAGGTTACAAAAATACGGCTTATTCCATAAATTCAATGACACAAAGGAACTTTATAAAATAATTGCTGATTTTCAGTCAGATAAGAGCATGCCTGCCATAAACATTTATGGTCCCGATATAAAACATCTCTGGAAGATCTTCAGGATCTATTTTACAGAAGTCGGCGCTGCAGGCGGATTGGTAAAGCATACTTCAGGCAGATATCTTTTTATTGAAAAGAAAGGAAAACTCGATCTTCCAAAAGGACATATTGAAAAAGGAGAAGAACCTGAAAAATGTGCATTAAGGGAAGTAAGTGAAGAATGTGGGATAACAGGTCATACAATTGTGAAGCCAATATATCCCAGTTACCATACATACAGCTGGGAAGGTATTTCATATCTCAAGAAAACAAGCTGGTTTCTTATGAAATATGACGGGGAGATGATAACTGAACCTCAGTTATCTGAGGGTATAACAAAAGTTGAATGGCTTTTTCCTGACGAATTGAATTCTATTAAAAGCAGTGCCTGGCTGTCGCTGATGGATCTGATTAATTGTTCAATTCTCAGGTAAGTGTATTCTGTTCTTCAATCCCTTTGATAATCTTTAAGATTTATTGCTGAAGGAACAAATTTGGAAGCATCTCCTCCGTTTTTTATAATATCCCTGACAATTCCGGAATTAATAAAAGAATGTTCAGGAGCTGTAAGAAGAAATACCGATTCGATGCCAGGCGCCATTGACTTATTAACCTGTCCAATTGCTCTTTCAAATTCAAAATCAGCAGATGTCCTGAGCCCGCGAAGGAGGTAACCGGCCCCATTTTTCTTACAATAATCAACTGTAAGTCCCTCATAATGATCTACCCTTACTCTTGGTTCATTTCTCAAAGACTTTCATGATCATCTCTTTTCTTGTTTCGAGGGAATAGAAATTCTTTTTCAATGCATTAGCACCAACTGCAATAATTATCTCATCAAAAAGGCTTATCGCCCTCCTGATTATTGCTTCATGACCGATTGTGAAAGGATCAAATGATCCGGGAAAAACAGCTATCTTCTTCATTCAAATGATATTTTTTTGGGATTTTTAACTTTTTGCTTAAGTAATGCAAGTTCAAGCACTCCCATGATTGTCTCCACATAATGGAATTTTAATCCCACTATATATATTTCCTTTATGTTTTCGACGTCTTTCCTGTTCTCTTCCGAAATTATTATTTCTTTTATGCTGGCCCGTTTTGCTGCCAGGATTTTTTCTTTGATCCCTCCGACAGGAAGAACTTTCCCTCTCAGTGTTATTTCACCTGTCATTGCCATGTATTTCTTTACCTTTCGCTGGGTAAATGCAGATGCAATGGAAGTAGCCATTGTAATTCCTGCAGATGGTCCGTCTTTTGGAATTGCACCTTCAGGAACATGTATATGAATATTCCAGTTTTCTGAGAAATTGTCGGGCAGATCAAGCATTTCTGCATTCGATTTAAGATACTCAAGAGCAATGATGGCCGATTCTTTCATAACCTCTCCAAGATTACCGGTAAGGGTAAGCTTCCCGGTACCTTTGCTCAGACTGGTTTCCACAAAAAGGATCTCTCCTCCTGCTGCTGTCCAGGCAAGTCCTGTAACAACGCCTGCCTGATCATTTCCTGAATAGAGATCACGCGTATATTTTGGAGGACCCAGCATTTCAACAAGTACTGATTGTGAAAGAGCAGTGTCGTACTTTGTATCAGATGCAATATTTTTTGCAGTAACCCTGACAATTTTAGCAAGACGTTTATCAAGTTCACGAACACCTGATTCTCTGGTGTATTTTTCAATAAGCATCTCCATAACTTTATTGTCGATGGAGATCTGATCTTGTTTTACACCATGATTTTCAAGTTGTTTCGGGAACAGATGCCGTTTTGCGATCTCAAGTTTTTCTTCAACCAGATAACCGGTTATTTCTATCAGTTCCATCCTGTCCCTCAGCGCCGGGCTTATTGTTGCAAGATTATTAGCTGTTGCAATAAATAATACTTTCGACAGATCATATTCCATTTCAAGGAAGTTATCGAAAAAAGTACTATTCTGTTCCGGATCAAGTACCTCAAGAAGTGCTGAAGAGGGATCGCCTCTGAAATCCTGTCCGACTTTGTCAATTTCGTCAAGAATAAAAACAGGATTTGAAGATCCTGCTCTTTTGATATTCTGGATTATCCTGCCTGGCATAGCGCCAATATATGTTTTTCGATGACCTCTTATCTCTGCTTCATCGTGCAAGCCGCCAAGTGACATTCTGACATACTTTCTGTCGAGTGCCTTAGCTACAGACCTGCCAAGCGAAGTCTTTCCGACACCCGGAGGTCCGTAAAGGCAAAGGATCGGAGATTTCAGATCACCTTTAAGTTTAAGGACTGCAAGATGTTCAAGGATTCTTTCCTTAACCTCATCGAGTCCAAAATGATCCGAATCAAGTACATGCCTGGCATTATTAAGATCGAGGTTATCGGGAGTGTAAAATCCCCACGGCAGGTCAAGAAGGGTCTGAATATAGTTTACCTGAACTGAATACTCTGCTGCTGCCGGGTTCAGCCGATGCAGTTTATCAAGTTCCTTGTCAAAAACTTTCTTTACTTCAATGTTCCACTTTTTGGTCTCAGCTTTTTTACTGTACTCTTCAATCTCTTTTTCAACAGGATTTCCCCCCAGTTCGTTCTGGATGGTCTTCATCTGCTGATGAAGCAAAAACTCCCTTTGCTGCTGATCGAGATCACTTTTAACCTTCGACTGCAATTCGTTCTTCAGTTCCAGAACCTGTATCTCCTGCACAAGAAACTCGAGCAACATAAAACCCCTGTCGCGCAAGCTGTTCATCTCCAGAAGCTTCTGTTTATCCTGTACCTTAATATCGGTATTGGAACAGATGAAATTTATCAGATAAGTATTATTCTCAATGTTCTTAATAGCAAATGAAGCTTCAGGACTTATATTTGGATTGATTTTAATTATTTTAAGCGACAAATCTTTCAGGGAACCTACAATAGCATCAAAATCCTTATTGAGGATTTCCGGTTTTACTTCCGGTATTGTCCTTACTTTTGCAATAAAATAGGGATCATCTGAAACAAGTTCCTGCAATATCATTCTTTTTCGGCCCTGGATGATTGCAGTTGTTGATCCGTCTGGCATTTCAAGAAGCTTAACAATCTGACCGATAGTGCCGATAGTGTGAAGATCGTGAAATTCAGGGTTTTCTGTATCAGGATCTTTCTGGGCAACTGTTCCGACTATTTTATTATTGCGATACGCATCTTTGATCAATTGTATCGATTTTGGACGACCGATTGAGATCGGAAGAACCACACCCGGAAAAAGTACAGTATTCCTTAGCGACAGTATCGGAATAGCATCCGGAACGTCAACATCCTCTAGTTCACCATCGTCACCGTCAGCAATAATAGGTATTATATCTCCTTCTCCGTCAAGAATATCCGGAAGCAATATCTCATTTACACTTTTCCTGAATTTTTTTTCCATTTATAGTTTTCTCCAACTTTTTCTTGCTTTATATCTTCTAACCCCCTTCACCTGGACTGTTGAAAAAGCAGTTATTGATTTTTCCCCTTTGTGTTCCTTTGCGATGTACTTTGTGATCCTTTGTGGTTTAATTTTTCAGTTTTTACCACAAAGGGACACGAAGGTTATCACGAAGGGTCACGAAGGACTTTCATACAGCTTTAGTTTAGCAACCACTTTTGTCTTTCTACTTTTGTCTTTTGTCTTTTATCTTTTGTCTTTTGTCTTTCAATAAAGTGCCAAAATTACATAAAATTTTTACATCTGAAGTGAATTGGGCATTGCAATGATTATGCCACAGTCTGACAAAAATAAAAAAAGTAGGGACATGCATGGCAACGTCCCTACTTTATTTTGCATTAATCAGAAACTATTTCTTTTTCCCGATATGATCCTTATATCGGTTCATGAATTTATCAACTCTACCTGCTGTATCAACAAGTTTCATTTTCCCGGTATAGAAAGGATGAGATGTATTTGAAATCTCAAGCTTGATAAGAGGATATTCATTCCCATCTTCCCATTTAATGTTCTCTCTTGACGGTGCCGTTGACTTACTCAGGAAAGAAGTTCCGTTAGACATATCCTGAAAAACTACAAATCTGTAGTTGCTTGGATGAATACCATTTTTCATTGTTCAATATTTTATTATCCTGATTAATCCAATTAAAATTCTCCCTGTTTAGGGTTTGCAAAATTAATTAACATTCTTTAAAATGCAAAAGTAATTGTAAAATTATTAGTTATATAATGATTACCCCTGCTTAAATCCTTGTTTACCAGACATTTCGTCTTTATATCTGATGAAAGTATGTGCCGGATTTATCAGGTAACGGTAAGTAATGTGGGTTTTTGCCTTTCTTGCCCCAACAGCTTCATAGATTGCAATCATTCTGGGATTATAATCACCCACCCATGAGAGCTCCAGTTCTTTATACCATGGTTTCTTAATGAATACATTATAAAGCTGCAAAAACATGGCAGATTCCACACCGCTGTTCTGATGAGTAGGATGAACGCCTCCAACAACAGCCCGCATCCTGGTCATTTTATGAGTTGCTTTATAATATATAAAACGGATCAGGTTCCAAAAAGTCATTTTACCGTTAAAATGCTTAAGTATCTGGTTCAGATCGGGAAACAGGACAAAAAATGCAATAGGCTTTTCATTAAAATAGGCAAACCAGATAAGTTTTTCATCGATAATTAATTTTGCCTTTTCAAGCGACTCCATCAATAACCCGGGATCGAGAGGGGTAAAATCTTCTTTAAATACCGACCATGTGGAATTGTAAATCTCAACAATATCATTCACATATTTTTCTTTGTTCCTGAATTCAAAATGTTGAAATGAATATCCTGGTCTTTTTGAGAGCCATTCAGCAATTTTCATTATCCTTTCAGGAAAGTTGACTATCTTTTTATCTGTTTCTCTTACCTCGCGGTGATATGAATATTGTTCAAAATAATTTTTAAAACCGTACTCCTCAAAAAAAGCCTTGTAATACTTTTTATTATAAGGCATTCCGAATCCCTGTTGCATGAACCCATCCACAAGTAATCCCCAGTTGTTGTCGTTTTCACCAAAATTAATCGGACCATCTACTGCTTCAATCCCATGCGAAACGTGCCATTCAATTGCTGTATCGAATAGTATAAATGCTGCTTCTCTGTTTTCAATGACTTCAAAAAAACCAATTCCTCCGGTAGGCTGTCTGTTAGCTGCTGACCTGAACCTGATCAATAAAAGCTGCAATTCTCCCTATTGTTTTATTGCTATTATCTTTCAGGATCCACCGGATTGCTTCTCCATGTTTAAAAGAATGATTTTTAGCTGGATCAAAAATGGATTCGATTCCAGAATCAAGTGGACAAACCCAATACGGATCTGATTTATATAATTCTTTGGGGAAATCTAAAAATTCCTTTTTCTCCTTTTTCGTTATGACCTCAATGACCTGCATGATAATATTCCTATCGGATCTTCAGTTGACCTGTTCAGACACGTATATTGTTAAAGGATGCAAATATAAACAGATTTTCATAACTAGGCAAACCGGAAGTCAGAGAACTTCGGTTCTTCGGACTTCGGTCTTCCCGCTTTTTAATGTATATCAATTATCCTGTGGTCGATAAGGATAAAAAGGATTCCAATCAGGAAAGAATAAAAGGCAAAGACTTTAAGCGGTATATATTCAGCCGGTTTGATTTTCATTTTTAACCACACATATAACACCAGAAATAAATTACTTATTACATAGGCAACAAATGTTGAAACTGCAACACCCACAAGTTTATAGCCCCATTTTATCATCAGGAGACTTAAAGAAATATTTATTACTATTTCAAGAATAGCAGCAATAAGAGTTATGTGAGTCTTCTTTCTTCCCACAATTATTGTCTGAGGAAAAACCAGCCGTGGAATAATGAGCAATGCATAGACAAGGAAATATACCTGAACTTTTTTCAAAATCCTGTCTGAACATTATGCGGATAGAGCCATCGCGCAATCAGCATCATTACCATTGTGGCAGGAAAGAGAAAGTGCATAAGCTTTTTCGACTTTACCCTTAGTTTCTCAATAGATTCCTTCATCTTTTCACGGGTCGCAAATTCTGAAAGCAATGCAGCATTCAATCCGTTTGCAAGCATAAGCACCAGGGGAAATTCCTTTGCCCCGTAACGGAACACATGCAAATTTAGCCGGATCCCTGTAAAAGGCTGAAATAATTATACCGTCTATATACTGACCTGATCCGCTTATAAGAGTGGTTATTATCAAAGGAATGCCCAGGTAAAGATGCTCCTTCATAAAATCAACAGATATCTTCATTTCGGTGTATCGCCGCAACAAAATTATCAGCCATATCCATCTGAATCCGGTTATTACAAGTAACCCGTAAATTGACCAGATTATATCTTTACCTAATAATATCGGTGTAATAATAAAGATCAGCTGAGCCACAAAAGTATATAACCCGTATTGAAAAATCCGATATGAACGGTTATTCAGCAGATAGATATATTCAATAAGACAAACCGGGCTGCTGAAGAGAATATACAGCAATAAAAGATTTATAAATGGTACATTTCCCCTGTTATGAAAGACCGAAAAATTGTCTTTTAATGAATGACCGAGAATAAAAAAGAGCAGGCTGAAAAAACACAATAAGAAGAATGCATTAAAAATCTCAGGTGATTTATCTATTCCGTTATCACCGATTTTCCTGTAGGTTTTATTCCTGTGGTAAAGAGGAAGCAGCGACTGAATTATTCCGGTGACCCAGAAAAATGTCAGGAGCCCGCTGATAAACATAAACATTTCCCATTGTCCGATATCCTCGGTGGGAACAGTGACTCTTTGTAAGTACAATACTGATAATGAGGAAAATAACAGGCTTCATCAACTGGAAAAGTTGCAGTCCTGAAATATTGTCTATAAATTTTAGTCTTTTCAAACCTAGAAAAGATCTTTTACAATTACCTCCTGATAACAACTTAAAAGGATTAGAAATTGTACAGGGAAGTTCATTTTTTTTTGAACCATCCAAAGATAGCAATTGACATCAGTATGAGAAAATAAAATTAAAATTTTGTGAAATAGAAATTTTGACCTTATTTTGCACTCCTGAAACGGTGGATGTAGTTCAGTCGGTTAGAACGTCGGATTGTGGTTCCGAAGGTCGTGGGTTCGAGCCCCATCTTCCACCCCACAAATAAAAACAACAAAGGCAATTATCTGAAATTAAGATAGTTGCCTTTCATGTTCTTATGGTAATCATATTCAAGCTAAACCAACACTATTTTAATTGTACAAAACCAAAAGCTGACAAGATCTTTTTAAAGATATCAGTATTGTCATAAATACCCGTAAATTTTTCAGCACCTGGTCCATAAGCATATACCGGAACAGGGACTGCAGTATGACCCTTACTTGAAAAATTCAGTTTGACCTTGTGAGTTTGTTTATCACCACCGATAATTGTCACTCCCCCAGTTTCATGGTCAGCAGTTATTACGACAAGCGTGTGTCCATCATTTTTAGCAAAATCAAGTGCTACACCAACTGCCTTATCAAAATCGAGGGTTTCGTCAATAAGTGTATCAGCAACATTGAGATGAGCTACCTTATCAATCTCAGACCCTTCAACCATCAAGAAGAATCCCTTTTTATTTTTGCTCAATATTTCGATTGCTTTAGATGTGGACTCAGGAAGCATATCTCCTCTTCCTTTTAACCTGACAGGATTATTAAATGGAGCAGTAAGTCCAGCAAGTTTTCTGGAATCAGATTTCATGATCATGTCCATTGAAGTATCAACTTCATAACCTCTGAATTTAAGACTATCAAGAAGGTTTACTTTGTCTGCCCTTTTCGCAAAATTATCATATCCACCACCGATAAAAACATCAATATCAGTTTTCAGAAAATCCATGGCAATGGCTTCATAACTGCTCCTGCTTGATTGATGTGCTATAAACGAAGCAGGAGTAGCATCTGTAATTGAAGAGGTAGAAACCAGACCAGTTGCAAGTCCATGTTCTTCTGCAATTTCCAATATTGATTTAACACGGTTTCCCTGAGAATCGACCCCGATTGCTCCATTTTTAGTTTTATTACCAGTTGCTAATGCAGTACCTGCTGCTCCTGAATCAGTAATATAATTGTCTGAAGAAAAAGTTTTCTGTAATCCGATATATGTTGCATCTTTCAATATTAAGCGGTTTATCTGAGACGGTCATTGCAGCATAGACATCAGGAAGACCCATACCATCACCAATCATGAGAATTACATGTTTAATTGCTGAAGTACTCTTATTTGATAACTTATTTGTAGTACCACATGAAACGATAGCAGCACCCAGGATAAACAGGATTAGTAAGTTCGATATTCTCTTCATTATTTTAGTTTTCCGCAAAAGTAGGTAAAATATTTACAGACCAGGCAATCCGGTCAGATTATTAGCACGACTCACACCCTGCCTGAATGGTTCCCATCTACTCCCAATAAAATCAAGGGTACCTTGTACAAAGGACCCGGGATTTTGTATATTTGTTCTATAACAATTCCAACTTGGAAACTTAACTGCTTATCAAAATATAATCTCTCTAGAAATCGTTTAGTAATATGGACGTTAACATCTGGCCTTACATCGAACTTTCCCGATATCTTATAAAAAAAGAAAGAAAAGGATCAGGAAATATGTTCAGGCATCAGTTCGAAACTTTTGTGATTTTATTGGAATATGGCTACGAAGATCCCGTCCTGTTAAAAGCTGCACTCATCCACGACCTGTTTGAGGATGGACATAAAGTTGGATTTTCCGCATTTGAAACTGTCATCTCTGTTGATACAGATGGAAAAGAAGTTTTCGATCTGGTTACGGAACTCTCGATCCGCGTAAAAAATAGTGTTGAAGAACCAAAAGACCGGTTTCTTGAAAGAATTATGCAGCAGGGTTCTCAGAGAGCTAAGATTCTGAAACTGGCCGACAGATTATCCAATATCAACTCACTGCTGGCATCTCACGATGCCTCGTTTATTAAAAGATATATTGAAGAAACCAATTTACATATCCTGCCTTATGCAGAAGCAATTAACAAAAAGCTGGCCCTGGAGCTTAGAAAAAGTCTAAAGATGTTTGAAATATCGTTAACATAAAATCTATTCTGTTTTCAACAAATTAAATTACGTTATAATGGCTAAAATACCTGTTTCGAAGCATAGAGAGGATATTGAAAAGTTTAAGATCCGTCAGAACGATTATAAACTATATGCCAGAGTGTTGGAAGAGGTGCTTAAGAAGGCAGTGGATATTTTTGCTCCTCTTGGTGTGGTACAGGCAAGGGCAAAAAAAATAGAAAGTTTCTCGGAAAAAATTATACGCAAAGATAAATACAGGAATCCTTTGCTTGATATGACCGATCTTTGCGGAGCTCGTGCTATCGTACATTTCGAAAGTCAGGTTGTGGAAATATGCAAATTCATTCGCGATAATTTTGAAGTGGATGAAGCAAACAGTATAGATGTAAAAACCCGGCTAAATGTCGGCGAATTCGGATACAGGTCAGTTCATTATATTGTGACTCCTGTTAAAGATGAGATTTTAGGTGTCTCAATTCCTAAGACTATTCAGGATCTTAAAGCTGAAATACAGGTACGTACCTTTAATGAACACGTATGGGCCGATATACTTCACGACCGCATTTACAAAACACGGATAAATGTACCGAAGCAATGGCAGCGTGAATCAGCCCGACTTGCGGCCCTTCTGGAAGAAGTTGATAATTCTTTCGTTAAAATTTCTGATACACTTGACCAGTTTTCGATAAACTACCGTCCAACACCTGAGGTATCCAAACTTGAAAACGAAGTCTTTGTGCTTAAAACTCTAATAGAAATTGATCCGGCTATCAATGACAAAACCATCGAGAATTATCTGAAACTGGCTGTTATTTACAATTTGCAGGGTATGTGGGACGAGATTATCGGTCTGCTGACGCCTCCTCTCACTAAAATTGACCAGCTAAAGAAAACCGATCTGATTGGCCGGCTGAAATACGAGCTTGGTTATGCACTTTGTTTAAAAAATCAGAACCAACCTTCCGGCACCGGATTTCTAAAAGGCATACAATTAATTGAAGAGTCATTACAACTCTTTGGAGATGAATTTTTGTACTACCTGGATATTTCGAAAGCAAGCTTTTTGCTGGCAAGAGTTTATGCAATAAAAGGATCACCTGAAGTTGAAATAATAAGACTCCTTAACAGGGCTAGAAAGTTTTCTCCCGAAAATCCTTATTACATGTTGCATTCCATCATCGAAAAACTAGGTATGCAAAAAGACTGTCTGGCTGATATCGACGAATACGCTTCTTCCCTTCGGGAAATTATTAATAAATGTCAGGAACATATCGAGATAGGTATCGAAACTGTCGATGCCTTTATTTCAATCGCGGTCAGCAACTGGTTACTGGGCGATGAAAATGCTGCAATCAGAAATCTGATTGAACTTATGCAACTGGTACGATTGCATAAGGTGCCCTGCTCCGAAAATTCTTTTGCCGATGGTATAGATATGCTGAAGAAAATCAGCGAACCTCAAAAATCTTCTGTTCTGACAGGTATACTTCATCTCATCCGCTGGAAAAATTTTGGTGATACCGATTCAAAAAATTCTCTTGAAAGGTACCACCATCCAGGGCTCTCCTTTACCAATGTGCTGGTTATAGCAGGAAAGTCGGGATCGATGGAACAAAAACAACACAGGAAATACGAAAATTATGTAATGGAGGCATTGCGCAGTTTTGAAGGTACTGTAATATGCGGAGGTACCAACACCGGTCTGCCGGGGATTGTTGGCACACTTACTGCAAATCTCAGGAAAACTGATTCGGCAAATTATACCCTGGTAGGATATATGCCGGAAAAACTCCCTCATAATGTAACTAAAGGAACGGGTTACGACAGGTATGTGACCTCCGCAACTGATGATTTCTCATTTCTCGATGCTTTTAAATATTGGGTCGACATTCTGTTCAGCGAAATCCCGATTGAAAAAATACTTGTTCTGGGAATTGACGGGAAAACGATTTCGGAACTGGAATATTCGTTTGCTCTGAGCCTGGGCATAAATTTAGCTCTCGTAGATAAATCAGGAGGTGCAACTGATAACATAATACAAAATCCACTGTGGAAAGATGAAGCTAACTTACTCCTTCTTCCGCCTGATCCTGATACAATCTGGGCCCTGGTAAACCAGAACCGGAAAATTAGCTTAACCCCGCAGGAAACACTTATACTGGCCGAGGAGGTGCATAATTTTTATCGCAAGGAACGTTTAAGTACTCTCAAACCCGACACTCAGAATATCGACGATCTGAAAGTGGTAATGACCTGGGACAAGCTCGATTCGAAACTTAAAACTTCGAATCTGAAACAGGTGGAATTCTATGAGCATCTTCTTAATCAGGTCGGGCTAAGTATCATAAAATCTGCTAATCCGAAAATCTTCCCGCTGGACGGCACTTTTAAAGATATTGACCGTCTGGCTCAGCTGGAACATGCCCGGTGGAATGCCGAGCGATTACTGGCAGGCTGGAGGTATGGAACTACAAAGGATATAAAGAAGAAACTGAACCCTTGTATAGTCAGCTGGGATGATCTGAGTGAAGAGATACGAAAATATGATTATGATCCTATAAAGAATATACCTGTGTTACTGGCAAAGATCGGGTATGAGATAGTAGAAATGTAATAATTTGCTTATTCAAAGAAACTCAAATAACAATATCATGGGAAAAAATCTCAACAAATCAGGAGTAACAAATATTCTGGTGACCGGTGATTTTATTAAGGACTATAACATTATTAAACAACCCATTAACCCTACAGGCTACCGCGACAGCTTAACCTCGATGGTAATGGAAAATCAGGCTGGTGGAGCATGGTATCTGGCAGAACTGATAAAATTAATCCATGAAGGATTTTATTCACAGGTTTCAATTCCTGAATATCCGGGAGAAAAAGATCTGACCCTTATTAAAATTAATCAGGCATTTCAGGTTTGGAGCAAATTTGAGGAACAAAAAGAGGGGAAAAAAATATCAATATGGAGGATTGAGAACTTTCTTGGATGCGAGAAGTTCAGAAAAAACAAAAAAGATATTAAAAAGAGAAAGTATATCAACATTTTCCCGGGAAGTAGCGCACCGGATATGATTGTAATTGATGACGTAAGTCTGGGATTTGTAGATGACAAAATCATTATTAATACATTATTGACCAGGGCACAAACTGCAAAAAATATTATTCTGAAAACCCATTCCCACTATTTTAATTCTTTGCTTTGGACAACATTTTCCGAAAAAGGATTGCTCAGAAAAACCACAGTTGTTATCACCGTTGATTCCCTCAGAGAAGGAGGAGCTTATATAACAAGAGGATTTTCGTGGGATAAAACTATAGAAGAGACCGCCAAAGAGTTTGATAGCGGACACTTTTCTGTCATTTTAAGCGAATGCCAAAGAGTAGTAGTACTATTCGATAAATTTGGTATTGCAAGTTTTACTCATGATTCTCTTACGTCTAAATTTAAAGGTTCAGATATTTCTGATTCGAAACTGACATTTGAAAGATTTGTTTATGATGGACAAAACTATGAGGGAGCCTGGGATAAACGATATAAAGGTTCTATTTATGGCTCATTATCAATACTCACGGCTGCAGTCACTCTGTTATATAGCAACGAAAAAATTGCGTTGAGTTACATCTTTAACTTAGCGCTGAATTGCATCCATAAGAATATTGAATTGGGAGGTGGATCAAAAAATGCTTTAAACTTCACAGAAATAAATGATTTTGTCAGACATGTGTTTTCATTGAATCGTATAAAAACTGTTGAAGAAAAACAGGACACAAATACTAAAGGCTATGAATTTAAAGGTACTTTAAAGAAATTCTATAGTGCTCAGCCTTGTTATTATGCTAAATGTGAATATGGATTACAGAAAATAAACAATGGTTTTAGATCAGATCTGCTGAGTGATATTGCAGGATACGGTGAACACTTTTTACATTCAAAAGCTGTTGAGATTGTAATGAGAGGCCCTGATAAGGCACTTGAACAGGCACCTATGGCAAAATTCGGTAATTACCAGACATATGACAGGGAAGAGATAGAACGGATCAACTCCATACATAACCTGATTCGCGTATATCTGAGTCATCCTTCAGATAACCGACCTTTATCTTTTGCCGTTTTCGGAGCTCCAGGCTCTGGAAAATCCTTTGCGATAAAACAATTATTGGAATCCGTGTTCGGTAAATCAAACGAACCAATGGTTTTCAATCTGACACAGTTTACGGATAAAAAGGATTTGCACCAGGCGCTTCATATTGTTCGTGACCGAACAGTTAAAGGGTCAATGCCGTTGGTATTTTGGGATGAGTTTGATAGTGATTCAAACAGTTGGTTAATAGAATTCCTTGCTCCGATGCAGGATGGTGAATTTTCAGAAGGAGGGAACACCCATCCTCTTGGCAGAGCCATCTTTGTCTTTGCAGGTGGTACAAGTACAACTTTTAATGAATATCAGGATGTAGTATTACCAGATAAAAAACTTAAAGGGCCCGATTTTATTAGTCGCCTTCGTGGATTTGTGAATATCAAAGGGCCAAATAAAATTGAAAATCCTGATCCATTAGGCAAAAACGATAGTGCTTATATTATCCGCCGGGCTCTGTTAATTCATGCTAATCTGAAAAAACATCATTCGCCGATTTTTGAGAAAAATAATGTGCCTTCGATCAGCCCGGGCGTGGTAAATGCCTTACTTAAAACGAAGGAATACCTTCATGGAGCTCGTTCTATGGAGTCAATTATTTCTTTAAGCCGGACAGGTAGCAACAAGCAGTTCGATACGTCATCTCTTCCTTCTCCTGAGCTATTAAAGATCCATGCCTCTGATGATTTTACCACTCTTGTACATGAAGGTGAATTAGAATATTCATTGATTGAAATCCTTGCTGAAGTCATTCACAATCAGTGGAAGATGGAAAAGGAAAATCCAACCGATAAAACGAAAAAGCCATATGTTCGTGGAGACAAAAGAAGAGATGGTCCTGTAAACTTTACTCATCCGCTCTTAGTTTATTACCAGAAACTAAAAGAAGAAGATAAAGAGAATAATAGAATAACTGCAAGACTTACAAAAGCGAAATTTGCGAGTATTGGCTACCAAATTATCCCTGTTGGTATGCAGATAGCCACAGATCTGGAAATTGACAAAATAATTGAAGAGCACAGAAAAGAATTGATTGAAATGGAACATAATATCTGGTTACGTAGTCATTTAATTGATGGATATGAATATGATAAGGAATCAAATGATAATTTATTATTACATAAGGATGTAGCAAAAATGACAGATATGGAAAGTGCTGAGATCCATCTGGATAATGCAATTATTCGTGCAACAATGGATGTTCTTAAGAAGCACAATTACAAATTGAGGAAGATATAAGTTTACAAATTATGGAAGATAAGATCAGAGTTTTTATAAGCTACTCACGTCAGAATAAAGAACTGGTAAATAGATTAGACAAATACCTGGAAAACGAATGTGGAATCAATGTAATCTGGGATGATAATCTGGCAGCAGGCACCGGGTTTCATGAACAGATAAGGGATTCAATAGCATCTTCTCACATTTTTATGCCCTTAATAACAAAGGAATCTTCTCAAAGAGGGTGGGTACATCAGGAAATCGGATATGCTTTGGCATTAAACATTCCAGTATTACCGGTTACTACAGAAAACCTGGACCCCGGAGGTATGCTGCAAATAATTCATGCAGTCAAAATTGATGAAAATGAGGAGAATTTATCAATGTTCTTCAATAAAAAAACCTTTGAAATCCTATTAAAAAACACATCAGCTGCACCAATCTTTCTATGTGCCCACCTGCCAGAAGAAAGAACAAGAATGATAACGGAATATTCAGATAAAATATCCAACATTGGAGAATTTGGAACAGTAAGACAGAAAGGAGGATTGAGTTCATTCCACATTCCTGATGATTGTATTCAAAAACCCATTTGGAATGATCGCTACTTTCCTGAAATAAAAAGCGAATATCATAAACGCTTGCAAAGGAATGAACGACTTGCTCTAGAAAAACACGCTATAAATGCAGGTTATAGACTGATTATTTCTCCCGAATATGTTATTCACGGACGTGATAAAAACGCTATTATAGCACGATTTAAAACATTGATAACCTTTCTGGAAAAAGCTAATACTGAACCATCGGTCGTTGCTATCCAAGATGTTGAATCATCAAGGGAATCTCTGACTATAGTTGGAGATTGGTTTTTAGCTGAGTCAGTCTCCTTCAGAAAAAGTGACGGCTTTACAAATACCTTTTTTACCAGGGATGCTTTTGAGATAGGCCGGCGTACAGAAGATTTTGAATGCGAATTACAGGACTTACTTGAACAAAAAGGATGTCACCCTGAGAAATCAAGAGAGTTGGCAATTGAAGAGTTAAAAAGAATATCGAAGAGTATTGGTTGACTTACACATACTCAACAAAGGCTTTTAGACATAAGTGCCTGTATATCTTAGACTTACTGACTTTGGCATGAATTTGGTTTTATAACATCTGAAGAACGATACGGTTATATTAATTTGATATTAAAACTTTTATGGGCAAGACAAAATTGTTCCTGAGCTACGGCAGAGCTGATGCCAGAGAAGTGGCGCTGCGGATAAAGCAAGACCTTGAAAAACAAGACTTTGACGTCTGGATGGATCAAAGCGAAATTAAAGCCGGCACAGCATACATGACAGAAATTCAAATGAACCTGGAAGGATCAAATGCGGTAATTGCCCTTATGAGTCCTCACTCAGTCCGGTCAGTAATTGATGGGGCATTGAATGACAGCGTATGCCTTGATGAGATTGCTAACGCAAGAGACTGTCCCGGCAAAATATTGCCTGTTATGGTTTCCAGATGCAAGGTTCCTCTCGCACTTTACAGACTTGACTATGTTGATTTATGTTCATGGAAACAAAATGAAGAAGAGTACCAGATAGGTCTTCAACGAATTATTGAAGGAGTATTAGCAACATTACGAAATGAAATTCATTACAGAACAGCCCAGAAGACACTTGGAACCGTTTGATTTTGGCCCGTTTCTTCTGGAACGGAGCAAAGGTTTCATCGGCCGTGAATGGTTATTCAAAGAGGTTCTCAAATGGCTGGAAGGTAATCACTCAGAAAAGGCTTTATTGATAGCAGCTGATCCGGGTGTAGGGAAAAGTGCTTTCGTAGGAAAATGGGTATATACAAATCCCGGTGGCCATTTATTGGCGTATCATTGTTGCCAGGTTGACAACGCAAAAACTTTAGAGCCCGGCAATTTCATACGTAGCCTTGCCGCTATGATTTCCAGTCAGATTCCTGAATATGAGGAAATGTTAGAAGAAGAGAACGTAAAATCTGCTCTTGATGTAGAATCCTGCAGACAATACCCGGATCAGGGATTTGAACAAGGAATAATTGCTCCTTTACTCAGATTAAAGGCACCCGGTGACGGTATCAGCTGTATAATTGTTGATGCTTTGGATGAAGCCATACTGCTGAAAGGGAAAAAAACAATTGTTGATATTCTTCAGAATCATCTGAACAAATTCCCTGACTGGTTACGACTTATTGCCACAACAAGAAATGATGCATCAGTATTAGACAAACTTGCCGGGTTAAGAGCTCAAAAATTAAACGCCCAGGATATCAGGAATATTGAAGATGCAAGAGAATATTTATCCCGGAAATTCTCTGAAGAATACCTCCGGCCTCTTTTGCAAAATTCGAATATTTCGCTTCAGGATGCAGTGGAACTGTTATTACAACGAAGTAAAGGCAATTTCCTTTATCTGCATTATGCTATAGAAGGATTGCTTACAGGAAGTTTTCAGATTGATAGCCCTGATAAATTTCCCCCCGGATTAACCGGTTTTTATGAAAAAACTTTTAAACATAGGTTTGTATCAACACAAGATTATCGAGCCTGTTGCCGGGATACTATCGGTTTTACTGGCGGCCCGTCAGCCCCTCGATGAAACTTTACTCTTTAAAGCAAGCGGGCTGTCTTCAGAAATTCAATTAAAGAAATACCTTAAAACACTGGCCAGCTATCTGAAGGAGAAAGACAATACTTTCGCCTTTTTCCACCGCTCTTTTGCTGAATGGTTACGTGATAAGAATAATCTCGAATACCATATTGAGCCCCTGCAGGGTGAAACTAAACTGGCTGATATCGGGTGGAATGAATACAAAAGTTGTGATAAAGACCTGAGTGACTATATGCAGAAATATCTGGCTTATCATTTAGCTGCAACAAACCGGTGTGAAGACCTGACTGAACTTCTGACAGATTATAATATTATGGAAATAATCTGGGAGAATGGACGGCAACATGAATGGATGCACCATTGCAGACTCTTAATGGATAAGGTCGATGTAATTGACGCTTATAAAAAATCTTTGGAAAAACTGAGTGAGAAGGAATCTGACACAAGCCATATTGCCAAAATATCAGGCAGGGTTGGAGCGCTTTTGTGCGATCTGGGCTTACATGAAAAAGCACTTCCGTTTGCAGTAAGAGCTGTTGAATTATTGAAAGAAAGTGGTAATCTTAATAAAGAAGAACTAGCAGGATCATTATTAATCCTTGCAGAACTTTATCGCCATCTCTGTGAATTTGAAGAAGCAGAGCCTCTGTATCTTGAATCGCTTGATCTTTATGAACAAATATGGCCTGACAGTATTGAGGTTGGAAAAGTGGTTTATGCATTGTGTGTATTTTATAATACTTGTACAAAAAGGGATATTGATAAATCGATCTATTACAATGAATGGGCTATAAGAATACAGGAAAATCAGAGTCCGCCACGTTATTCATCATTGGCCGATGCAATAAATGATAAAGGCATTTTACTGTTTGCAAAAGGAAACGTGGAAGAAGCATTGCCCTACTATGAGAAAGCAAAAAAATTGTTTGAGGAGGGTTTTCCTGAAGGACATCCGGAATTAGCTGTCGTTCTGACAAATATTGCAGAGTTTTATTTTGGGAAAAATGAGTTCCAGAAAGCGTTGGATCTTAATTTACTTGCCTTGTCAATGAGGTCAATGTTTGTTGTTCCATATGATAGTAAATGTCAGCGTTTCAGACGCGATATCATTAAATATTATATGTCTTTGAAGCGATATAATGAAGCGCAAAAGGTAGCTGTTGAAGTCATCAAAACCGGAGAAAGCGGAAGCAGATATCCGCATGATGTTAAAGTAAGTGACATCACAATGCTTCTGATTTTAACTTTATTAACTAATGATACAGCAGCACGTGACAAAAATTTTAAATTCCTGTTTAATGAAATCCACAAAGATCCTTCTGTTTTCAACCGGACAGAAGGGGAAGAAATAATACAATTATTTAGTTTCACCCTGCTGAATGAATTTAGTCAAGGACGTCATGAATCTGCATTTTCGTTCAGTAAAATATTTGTAAATTTTCTGACCAATATTCAGCCACAACCATACAAGTCTCTCGCGAATTATTTCAACCTTCTGGCTGATATATTTCATGATATGGATGCCAAAGACGTTGAAAAACAAATGCGTGACACAGCAAACCGGTGGGCACTTTCAGGAGACAAAAGGTTGCCGTATCTTATTAAGATTAAAGAGGCTGAAGAGCAATTGAATAACGGTGAGTTTAGAAAATCCAAAGATCTAATGACCGATGTATTTACGGATGCCTTAATCAATGAGGTCGACAACAAGGACTGGAAACCATATCTGAGCAGAATTGCCAATGAACTGGCAATCAGTCTTAAAAACAATCATAATGAGTACGAATTGGCAGAATGGTTTTATCAGCAGGGTTTCTTGCTGGATCCCCAAAATGGCTTACTGATTGGTAACTATGCTTTTCTGCTTACCAGTGTTTTCGGAAAGACTCAGAAGCTGAAATTTATTACGGAAAAGCCCTGGAGATTAATCCTGACGATGCAAATTGTTTAAGCAATTATGCTGTATACCATACAAATACTAAAAAGGACTATGATAAAGCAGAACAACTGTTTTCCAGGGCCTGTGGTCTGAATTCGGAACACGATGGAAGTATAAAAGGCAACTATGCAGCTTTAAAAATAATTAAGGGTGAACTGGAAATTGCCTATGACCTGGCTAAGCAATCGTACGATGAATGTATGAAAAATCCCGACAGGATGATGGTCCGTTCATTATTTTGTGCTGCAGCAATTGCTGCAACCGGACAGAAAGATATCAGCCAGTATTTAGCACAGATCAAAACGCTTTTTCTTATGGGAATTAAACGTGTTCCCTGGCAGGCAAATGCATTGGTTGAGCACCTGAAAAAAACCATACGTGCAAAAGAATATCTTCTTCTGGAGGCTTTATGGCTGGCAATCTGCAACAAAGAGAATGACCTGAAACTATTTGAGGATTGGGAAAACCTTAGACCAATGCCAATTGATCGTCCATGGCCGGAAAAATAATCTGTAACAATTTCAACTTAAGTAAATTCATTGGTAAAATTTTATAATAGGAGAAAATACAATGTCAAGTCAATTATTCTGTAGAAAATGCGACACATTACTACACACAAGTATGGACATCTCTAATCCGTCTTTTCTAGAAGTTCAACTTCAGTCGTCAAACAGTTTGCTTAGGGGTGATGGATTTGCACTCAACATGATTCGAGAAGATGGAAGTTGCCCTATTTGTGGTTCTCAAACAAATTCGCCAGGGAAGGAGAACAAAACTTCCATTACACGAATTGGATGTAATGTTGAAGTTCTGCCTGAGCACTGGAGATTCCTGTTTATGCATACCTCAGTGCATCTTAAACGTGATATTCAGAGAATCAGCGGAAGTAGAGGAAGCCGTGTTGCAGACAATTATCTTCTAGCGCATCGGGCATTAATGCACTTTTCGTTAGGAGGAGCCCTAAGTTTGTTTGGACCCGCAATTGGTTGTTATGCTCTGCTGAACAGTTCAACATCAGAATCAGTAATTCGGATTTTAGCCCTATTAGTGGAAAAGAAAGGGGAGGTTGATCAATCTATCCTTGAAAAGCTACCCAAGTTTAACATTGGAAAGATACCTAATTCCACTCTTGCAGAATCTATCATTGTAGAGGCATTCTCGATTCATGATGGATCTTGTGTAGTTGTCAAAGTTCCTGATCCTAATGACTTCGCCGAAGCGTATTTCGTGGCAATTGTAATAGGGATTAATCTTGAAACAGGAGATATTCTTAAGACCCCACAAGAAAATGTTCCATTATTGTATTTTACTTTAGAAAAGACGGATTCATATAATGGAGTTGAGAGAACAATAGTTGGTGAATGGAAAATTGATGGAAGCCGTAGAAATTACGGTATTGGTCCAAATCCTAACGTTAGAGAATTCGTTGAAGTGTTGGAAAGAATTTGGGTTTCCGGAATTTGGAAATAGATTGTTGATCTTTAGAATATATGATAAGTTTGAGCGGGAATCAGTCAATTCTTTTCTTTAGCCAATTTTAATAAGTGACCTAATCAAGTTGTATCCGTAAGGATATTTCTTTTACTTTCATCATACTCCTCCCCGTTAAAAACAAAACGTTTAACTGCACCTGGAGTTTTATCATATCGCCTGTTCATCAATCTGACACAATTCCTGTTCATCTGTTTGGGGAACATACTCAATCGGATCGAGGCTTACGGTGGCTTTAAGAAAGATATAATCATCGGATTGATGTTTATTATATTTCTAACCTTAATCCGTGCCAATTTTGTATACTGCAGATTATGAAATAAATAGAGTATTTTTCGTTGAGGTATCAGGGTTTAATTATCCCTAAAATGATTCTTCCCCAGATAATAAATACCTTTTTATGTATAATAAGAACTTTTATTCTTTCTTCGGATTCTAATACTAGCATATTCAATTCTAAACGAAATATTATTGTATATTTAGTCTATAATTTCCGGAATATGAGTCTAATCCAATGCCCAGAATGCCACTCCACCGATATCAAATTCTTTGAGACTCGAAACAGGTATAGTTGCAACAGATGTGGTTATTCATATTCTGACCAGGATTATCCCGCTGACAAACTCAGAATATTTCTCTCCTACGGCCACGATGTAAATGAACAACTCGTTCTCCTGATCAAAACAGATTTAGAGAAACGAGGGCACATAGTTTGGTTCGATAAAGACGAGATAAAATTTGGACATGAATGGAGACGTAAAATAACGGATGGAATTATGGATAGTAATAAAGTATTATCCTTCCTATCCAAATATTCAACCCGAGATCCTGGTGTTTGTCTCGACGAAATAGCTATCGCAATTGGCGTTAAAGGAGGCAATATTCAAACCATTCTGGTTGAAGGTGAAGTTGATGTTAAACCTCCTGCAAGTATTAATCATATTCAGTGGCTCGACATGCATGACTGGCAAGAAAAAAAATCTGTCAGCCCGCAATTATGGGAAAACTGGTACCAGGAAAAATTCAGTGAAATTACTGCTGTTATTGAAAGCGACGAAAACCGAAGATTTGCCGGTGAGATTGATACGCTTGCTGGTTATCTGAAGCCTATTTCTTCCGATTCCAGGATATCGCAATTGTTGAGAAAAGGTTTTGTAGGTCGTGAATGGCTCACGGACGAAGTGGAAAAATGGAGAACATACAGCGACCGTTCTTCCCGCATTTTCTGGATAATGGGTAATCCCGGAGTTGGTAAAAGTGCCTTTTCGGCCCATTTAAGTCATTTTGGAAAAGACAGGATTATTGCTACCCAATTCTGCGAATGGAATATGCCCGATCACCGTGATGCCTGCCGGGTGCTCCGCAACCTGGCCTTTCAACTTGCCACACGCCTGCCCGATTATCGTAAATTGCTACTAACACTACCAGAGATTAGTTCCCTTGACGAGAAAAAAGGGCCTCCTGAACTGTTTGACTATCTCTTTACCAATCCACTAAAGATTGTTATTGAAGGAGGAAGAGAACGATATCTAATTCTGATAGATGCAATGGATGAGGCGAAGGAGGGAGAAGGGAACCCACTCGTAGACGTGTCTTGCAACATATGTACCACGGTTACCAGAATGGCTCTGCTTTGTTGAAACCAGCTGGCCGGAAAA
>CAVRZV010000016.1:0-352524 GCA_963725785.1 uncultured Bacteroidales bacterium
TCATACTTACACCATAAGTTTACACCGTACGTGTGTGGACGGCAAGCGCAACCTGCTTCGTCGAGAAGGGAGACTCAAATGAATTCGTCCGTAAGCGGAGGTGTTCGGCAACAGAAGATCGGGGGCCTGGCAGCGCTCTACCTTGCTCTAGCCTTTGTGGCGGCCATGCCATTCTTCCTGGTATTCGTGAAGTACCCGAACGTCGTGGATCCCGTTGAGAAGGTGGCTCTGCTGGTGAGGCACCATGGCAGCATGGGGCTCATGTACCTGGTCAGCTACGTCATCTTCGGCATAGTCCTGGCCGTCTTGGCGCTGACGCTCTACCCCCGGCTCAAGGACGGAGCCCCGATCTTGGCCCAGGCGGCAACCGCTGTGGGGCTCCTATGGGCCTTCGCACTCGTCGCGAGCGGGATGATCTTCAACGCCGGCATGGCGGCGGTCGTCGACCTCCATGGCTCCAATCCGACTCAGGCCGTGGCGGCCTGGCAGGCGATCGAGCCGGTGGCTCAAGGCCTCGGCGGATCCGGCGGTGAGCTCCTTGGCGGTCTGTGGGTCCTGCTGGTGAGCGTGGCGGCGCTGCGCACCCGGAGACTGCCGAGGGTGCTGAGCTGGCTCGGAGTAGCGCTCGGCGCGGCGGGTATCCTCTCAGTGGCGCGGCGCTCAAGGACTTGGCATACGGCTTTGGGTTGCTGCTGATCGTGTGGTTCGTGTGGCTGGGCATAGTCATGCTGCGCACGAACCGCGTATGACATAGTGAATGGGTAGCGTTCTCAAACAACTCCAACAGCTGAACGGAGCACCGCTCATGTCGCTGCTGCTCCAATCCTGGAACGATGGCGCTGCCAAGAGCGCCATCGTCGATTTTGTCACCCGAGTGGCGACGCCGAACAGCCCGACGTTTGTGCCGCCCGCGGACCGGATAGCCACGTTCGACAACGACGGCACTCTGTGGTGCGAAAAGCCCATGCCCATCCAACTCGATTTCATCCTCGGGCGCTGGGTGGAAATGGCGGGGCAGGATCCTGCGCTGCGCGCTCAACAGCCCTGGAAAGCCGCCGTGGAAAGAGACTACGCCTGGCTGGGCGGCGTGATCAACAAGCACTATGCCGGTGACGACAGCGACTTGCCCGTGGTGATGAACGGTCTGCTTACCGCGTTTGCGGGTGTCACGACCGAGGAGTTCGCGGAACGAGCCGGGGACTTTTTGCGAACGCAATCGCATCCCACCTTGAAGCGGTCCTATCGCGCCTGTGGTTACGCACCCATGATCGACCTACTGCGCTATCTCGAAGCTAATGAGTTCACCACGTTCATCGCGTCGGGCGGCGGAAGGGACTTCATGCGTCCGATAACCCAGGAGATCTACGGCATTCCACCGGAGCGCGTTATCGGTAGCAGCGTCTCCCTAGCCTTTCGCGAAGACGGCGACGGTGGCGACCTGCTGACTCAACCCCGGCTCGATGTGCTGGATGACGGTCCCGAGAAGCCGCCGCGCATCTGGAGCCGCATCGGGAAGCGTCCCATTCTCGCAGCGGGGAATTCTAACGGCGACATACCCATGCTTCAGTTCGCCAACAAGCCGCCGCGACCGGCTCTGCGGCTACTTGTCCTGCATGACGACCCGGCCCGTGAATTCGACTACGTGACCGGCGCGGAAAGATCGCTGGAACTGGCGAGACAGTACGGCTGGACGGTCGTGAGCATGAGACGTGACTGGAGAACCGTGTTCGAGTGACGCGGGCCGGGGGCTCCCTCCGCGCCGCCGGTATCGCCTACTATCTCTTGTTCTCCTTGGCCCCGGCCAGAAAGGCTGGATGGTAGACGATCTCTCCGGCCGGCTCCTCCTCGCCGAAGGGCAGGCAAAGGACGTACTCGTCAGGAACGCCGGGCCAGGTGACCCGCGGGCATTGCCCGAAGCCGAAGCGGCGATAGAAATCCGGATCACCAACGAGGACACATCCTCCGGCGTTCCGCGACCGCATGACGTCGAGGCCCGCCTCGATCAGGGTCCGCCCGATCCCCCTGCCCTGGTAGTCCGGATGGACCGCCACCGGTCCCACGACAAACCACCCCGACGACGAGTCGCCGACCGCGCCCGCCGAGAACGCGATGTGAGCCACCACGGCGCCGTCCACCTCAGCCACGAGCGACAACTCCAGGGCGCCGTCGGCCCTCAAGGCGTCGATGATGAGGGGCTCCGTGCCGCTGCTATACGGATGCCCGGTGAAAGCCAGGCGCACGAGTTCCCGGATGGTGTCGATGTCGGTCGGCTGTTCTAGACGGATATCGATCACCCTCCAAGGCTAGCAGTAATCGGCCAACCGTGGCGTACTGTGCCGCCTACCTGGCGATCGATGTTCAGCCCGGTGATACCACCGCCTTTCGGTATGCCCCGATGATATGCACTCTGGCCTGCTGGGCAAAGCCGATATCGAGGATGCGCTCCAGGAGGCAGGCAATCGCGAACGAGGGCCTGTTGAAGGAGATGTAGCTGGGATCTCCGTTGAGGATCAGGCGTTCCCGCTCGAAGCCGACCTTCGTCAACAGTCTCTCCACCCGCGTTGGCGCGTTGATCTCATAGCGGGTGGGGAACGCGTCATGCTCGGGCCTTTGGTAAAGCCGTCGGGCAAGATACTGGTGAGAGGCGTTGGGCAGGGCGCGAATGAGCCACACGTTGTAGTTCCATGTGTTGGGCGTGAGGAAGAACACAGTGCCGTGCGGTTTCAACACACGGTACACCTCACGGAAGACCTGCTCGGGTCTTTCCAGATGTTCGAGAACCCAGGCAAGCGTCACGATATCGAAGAACTCGTCCTCGAACGGAAGGTCCTCGGCGTTCGCGACCATGGTGTTCTTGATCGTCGTGTTGTTGGCCAGCGCGTCCGCGTCCAGGTCTACGCCATAGCTGTACGGCGTTCTGCCATACACCTCTGTCAGGTAGCCGGCGTGGCGGCCACAGCCGATGTCGAGCACCCGGGAGGTCTCGTCGACCTTCTCGCCGATCAGTCGCCGGTAAACCGTCGTGCTGGAATCCCACTCGGGCCGGCGTTCCTTGTAGAGTTGCCTCCAATAGTGCTGCCGGTTCATTGCCAAACAGACCCCGCGCCTCCCCCCACGCCCTATCCCTCGTTCTCCGTCCCCGGGGGGGCCGCCGAAACCACTTCCTCGCGGGAGTGAGCAGCTTGGCGCCCTGAAGTCTCTCTCCAGACAAGACGATGAGTGGGAATGAAGCCACCGACCATCACCCCCAGGACGATGAGGACGAGCCACTCGCTACGCAGGGGGGTACCAGCCGTTTCCGCAATCATCAAGACGAAGGCGCTCAAGAATATGCCTATGAGAAGCCCAATGGCCAGTGACACAGCCCCGCGTCCGATGCTCATCGCCAAGGGTCCTCCCATGCGCGCACAACTTCGTGGCGTGTTATTCGACTTGGACGGCCTCTCATCCTCCAACCAGATGCTTGTGAGGACGACAAAGCCTGCTCGCGCAGAGATGGGGCGGTACAATCCGGACACCGGTTTAAGAGGCCGCTGAAGAGGAGGGCGCATGGAACGGCTGTGGGCACCGTGGCGGCTGCAATACGTGACAAAAGAGAAGGAAGAGGGCTGTATCTTCTGCCACAAGCCCCTCGCCGGAGACGATCGCGCCGCGTACATCGTCCGCCGGGGGACCCTCGCCTACGTGATGCTCAACGCCTTCCCCTACAACAACGGTCATATCATGGTGGCTCCGTACGCCCACATCGCGGATCTGGAGACGCTGCCGCCCGAGACGCTCCACGAACTGATGGACCTCGCCCAATTGGCCACCCGAGCACTCAAGAGCAGTTTCAACCCCGACGGCCTCAACGTGGGCTTCAACCTTGGCGCTGCAGCCGGCGCCGGCATCAAAGACCATCTGCATCTGCACTTGGTCCCGCGCTGGGCGGGCGACACCAACTTCATGCCGGTCATCGGCGACGTGCGGGTGATCCCCGAGTCGCTCGAGCAGACGTTCGACAAGTTGACCGCGGCGTTCCGGTCGCTGGACTGAGCGGGGGAATATGTTGCGAAGCTCCATCGACGATCTGGTCAAGCGCAGGTACTCCTGCCGCACCTACGTGGACCGGCCCCTGGAGGCGGCGGACCGGCAGACGCTGTCGGAGTTCTTGGCATCCCTTGGTCCGGGGCCCCTCGGCAGCCGTACCAGGTTCTCCCTCGTAGCGGCGACCGAGAACGACCGGGAGTCCCTCAAGGGGCTAGGAACGTACGGTTTTGTCAAGGGAGCCGCCGGGTTCATCGTGGGGGCCGTGGAGCCCGGTCCGCGGGACATGGAAGACTACGGTCACGGTCTGCAACAGGCGGTCCTGGCCGCCACCGACCTGGGGCTGGGAACTTGCTGGCTGGGCGGCAGCTTCACCAAGAGCTCTTTCGCCCGAAAGATCGGGGCTACGCGGAGCGAGACCGTGCCCGCAGTCGTGGCCCTGGGATACCCTGCGCCCGGCAGCAGAGCAGGACGGGTCAGGCAGCGCGCAGGCAGCGAGCGCCGGCTCCCACCCGAGCAGCTCTTTTGGGACAAGAATCCCGGAGAGGCTCTCGATCTCTCTCGCGCGGCCGGATACGCCGCCGTGCTCGAGGCGGTGCGCTGGGCGCCATCGGCGTCGAACAAGCAGCCCTGGCGGCTCATCCGGTCGGGAGAGAC
Source organism: uncultured Bacteroidales bacterium (assembly GCA_963725785.1). Taxonomy (GTDB): domain Bacteria; phylum Bacteroidota; class Bacteroidia; order Bacteroidales; family VadinHA17; genus LD21. The sequence goes on from CAVRZV010000016.1 coordinate 4,684, forward strand.
CTGGCATCTCTGCCTCCAACGGACGAAGGGCTACGGCAAGGGCACCGCGGTCTTCTCGCTGCTCAGGATGGCCGATCTGCAGCGGGTGGATATGGGTATAGCCATGTGCCACTTCGAGCTGGCATGCCGGGAGCAGGGCCTGGCCGGCGCATGGGTGCTCGAGCAACCCGCGTTCGACGTCATGCCCGCGGGCCTGGAATACACCGTTAGCTGGGTAGCGCGGGAAGCGCTTCGGGCTTGACGTCCGCGCCGGCCGCGTCCGGGCAGCCGTCGCAGCTGGCGAAGCAGCGCAGAACGGCCTCAAGACCCTTTTTCGACCGTCCCTCGAGGACGAAGCCCGGCATGCCCACCAGCGACGTGAGGTCCTCGGCCCAGAGCACTGCCGCGATCATCCACGCCGCCTGCCGCGCATCCGCGGCAGGCGAGATGAGTCCCGTGGCCTTTCCGCTTTCGAGGATCTCGGCGTAGGTGTCGATAATGCGCTGCTGCCCCTTTGCCATAGCCTCGCGCAGACCCATGTGGGCCGGCGCGGTCATGAAGGCGAAGAGAGGCGCTATGAAGTGGTCGACGCCGGCGGAGACCATGGATTCGGTGTGGAGCCGGCCCAACTCTTCGAGAGTCTCCAGTGGATCGTCCTTGCGGGCCGCTTCCATCAGGCGCAAGAAGTTCTGGTGCACCCTTTCGACCGCCGCCAGGAGGATGCCCCGCTTGTTGCCGAACATCCGGTAGAGCGTCCCTTCGGACACCCCGGCCGCGGCCGCTATCTTGGCGGTCGTCGCTCCTTCGATCCCCTCGTCGGCGACCAGGCGAAGCGTGACCGCGACTATTCTGTCGCGCCTATCGGCGGTCGAGACCCTCCTACCAGCCCGCGCCACGCTTACCCCCTCAGCAGGAGAACTGATGCCGAGGCACCCCGATGGGGGCCTCGCCCTTGACACTCTCGACGATTGCGTAGGCCTTGTCCACGCTTTTCTCCGTCCCCTCGATAAGCAGGACGACAGCGCCTTCGCTTCCCCCTATGCCGCCGCTCGCTATCATCCGGGCCTCGACTCCCGCCAGCATGGCGAGCGCCTGGATCTCGGTTATCACCAGACCGCTGACCACGGGAACCAGCCACACCTTTTCGCCCATGCTCTTGTGCAGCGTCAACTGGCCCCAACCGGTACACGCGTCTGGCACCGACGGGATGAGCTTCTCCAGACCGATGGGCATGATGATGGGCAGGCCGCGCACAGCGATGAAGCTTAGGAGCGCCCCTACGGTCCCCGCCTGGGGGTTGCTGGCGAGTACGCCGGCATTGCCGTCGAGGTCCACGGCGTTGGCGCCCTTTATGACCGCGTCGCCCTTCTGGAATTGATCCAGGAAAGGCAGGGCGTCCATGGTCACGCGTTCGCCCTTGACGAAGAAGCGCGCCGCTTCGCGATCGTCTTTGACGCTGGTGGTGAGCATCCCGTCGGCCACCATGCCGATGCAGTAGCAGTGCGGAGCCAGTTTCTCGCCGGTCAACTCCTCGAGCACAAACGCGCTGGTGGAGCAGGTCGACACCGACAGTCTGCCGTTCCGGAAGGCGTCCTGGATCTCGGGCAGCCCGGCGACGGTCTGGGCCAGCAGCCGCTTGGACTCGGCCGGGTTCAGCACCACGACCGCCTGCTTCATCTTGGAGGGATCCACCATGTCGATTTCCACGGGATAGAACATGCTCATCCACCGCCTTGCTCTTCGTTGTCAGAGACCTCTCGCCGCCGGTGGCCACCGCACCGGCCGGCTTTTAAGAATACTGTGCGAGTTGCTCCTGCATCCAATCGGCGAGTAGCGGGCGCGCCACGGCCGGCATGTTGTTGAGGACGTGTGTCCCTTCTTCGAAGATCACGAACTCGGCGTTCGGCGCCCGATTGGCCTGCAGTTCGGTCTGCTCCCACGAGATCACCCTATCCAGGCGCCCGGTCATCAAGAGAGCCGGCTGGGTCACGCGATCGATGACCGGCTCGAGGTCAAACGGCTGGACCAGAGCCGCCAGATGCTCGTCGTCTCGGGCTCCCACCTTGACCCGCAGCGCGTTGCGGCTGATGTCGGAGATACCGGCTGCGAGCCAGCCCGTCACCGAGAGGGGACCGCTCAGGCCCACCAGGGCCCTGATGCGCGGCTCGCCCGCCGCCGCCCGCACCACAAAGTAGCCGCCCAGGCTCATGCCCATGGCTCCGATGGCGCCCGGCGCCAGGTCGTCGCGCTTCTCCAGTTCGTCGATGAGGGCCGCGGTCGGGCGCTCGTAGTCGGCCTGCATGGGTAGTTGCTGCAAGGTCTCGCCCTGCCCGGGCCCGTCCAGTGCGGCCGTCGCCATTCCGCGAGCCAGGAAGACCTCTTCGAAGTTGCAGAACTCTTCCTTGCTCGAGTCGAGCCCGGGGATCAGGATGACCACGGGCGGCCGCTCCACGCCGGCCGGCTTCCGCAGATTGGCCACGAGTTGGGCCCCATCGAACGGGATCTCGAGCCGCTCGGCGGAGGGGTCGAGCAGCGCCAGTGAGCGCAACATGAGGCACGCCGAGCGCCTCGCGGCCTGGTTGTGTCTGTCGAGGTCCTCGAACCAGACGAACTCGCCGAAGTGCAAGGCGATGGAGGCATGGCATCTACTCCGTTACGTTCAGCATATAAGCTCCATTCATCAAGAAAAGCCAGTATGGTTGCCCTGTAACTGTTTTCGACAATTTTAGCAGTTTCAGATTCAATTGGCCTGTCCATAACCGTCAATGGGAATTTTTCTGTGTTCAGTACTTCAGTTAAAAATTTCACGACCCGGGTTTTCGCCTCTTCATTGATCCCGCTGCAAACCCGCCAGAAATCGCGAATACTGGCAACATAGTTTCGTCCGGGCATCACTCTTTCATAACTATGAGCCAACAATGGATCAGATTCAATTCCCCGTTTCCTGAATATCTTTTTCATTATAGGGTAAGCAACCTGTTCCGTAGTTCCCGGAGCTACAGTAGTTTCTATCAAAACGAGGGCTTTTGGAGGTATGTTTTCGGCAATGACCCCAAGAGAAGACTCCAGTGCAGCCATATCGGCTTGCCCGTTACGGACATTCCCCAGATCTTCTTTTATATAATCGCATTGTACATCAACGACTACAACATCAGCAAGTTTCAGAACCTCATAAGTATAGGTCGCCATTAAAGTCTTCTTCTTGTTCACGCACCGGTCGATCATAGGATCCACTTCAGGGTCCTCTGCTTTTACAGGAGAAATACCCCTGTTTAACAAAGGAATTTTCCAGAAACTCCTGGCACTTGGACGCTGCATTCCGATAACAAATTTAGAAGGCTGACCGCTTTTTTTGTCAACAGTATCAGCAACAATAGCTGCCATTACTGCTCCAACAAAACCAACCCCCATTACAACAACAATTTCACGATTCCTGCTTCGTTCCTGTTCAACACGTTTTTTAAGATTTTCAAATTCAAGTTTATAATCCTCTGGTTTTGGCAATGGAAATTTTTCTCCACCCGGACTGACAGATAAATTTTCGCTCATGATACATCCATGATTTTAGTTAAAAAATTATATACCTCTAAACAACCCTAAATATACAAATTATGCTAATTATTCGGTTTTACTCATCGATTATAATATAAATGAACTTATGAACATATCAGGTATGTACTTTAATGATATCTGCTAAAGATTTTATACTTTTGGCGACTTGTAATGAAGAAGTACTTAAAGTGCCTAAAGTTTGGAGTACTTAGAGTTGAAAAGGTTGAAAAGGTTGAAAAGGTTGAAAAGTTGAAAAGTTGAAAAGGTTTAATTTCAAGAACTGTCACAGAGAAACACTGAGAAGCACAACTTGTCCCGATTTATCGGGAGAGGTACACAGAGCTATCTTTACCCATGATAGCCCCCCCTTGGGGGGGATGGGGGTAAAAAACCAGAAAGGGGGGCAAAGAGGCATGGGGGGCAAAACTCCAGGCACTTAATAATCGTAAGTTATTAATTCACATGATATAGCAAAATGGACTACAATTTCCACGAGATTGAAAAGAAATGGCAGAAGTACTGGGAAGACAATAAAACTTTTAAAACTCCGGATGACCTTACCAATCCGAAGAAGTGCTATATACTCGACATGTTCCCCTACCCTTCCGGTGCAGGGTTGCATGTTGGTCACCCCGAGGGTTATACAGCAACTGATATCTTCAGCAGATACAAGAGAATGAAAGGTTTCAATGTGCTGCATCCGATGGGATGGGATGCATTCGGGCTGCCTGCAGAACAGTATGCAATTCAGACAGGAACACATCCTTCAATCACCACAAGGAATAACTGCGATACTTTCAGAAGGCAGATAAAAGAACTCGGACTCAGTTATGACTGGGAAAAGGAGATCAATACCACCGATCCAAAATATTTCAGATGGACGCAGTGGATATTTATCCGTTTATATAATACATGGTTTGATGACCGGTTGCAGAAGGGCAGGCCAATTACTGAGTTAAAAATCTCCCCGGAATTAAACGAAGAGGAAAAAATAAAATATATAAATACAAAAAGATTAGCCTATTACGATAATGCTCAGGTCTGGTGGTGCCCTAGCTGCAAAACTGTTTGTGCAAATGAAGAGGTTCTGAACGATGGCTCACACGAGAAATGCGGGAACAAGGTAGAGAAGAAAAACCTCAAACAATGGATGCTCCGGATTCCGCTTTATGCAGAAAGACTTCTGACCGGGCTTGATAAACTCGACTGGCCCGAAGGTATCAAAGATATGCAGCGTAACTGGATAGGCCGTTCGACAGGTGCTGAGGTTGATTTTAAAATTGAAGGACTGAATGAGAACCTGACTGTCTTTACAACAAGACCCGATACCCTTTTTGGTGCAACATATATGGTTATCGCGCCCGAACATCCTCTTACTGATGTTATTACGATAAAAGAACACAAAAGTAATGTTGACAAATATATTAAGGCTACTTCTCTTAAATCGGACCTCGACCGTACCGACCTTGCAAAAGATAAAACCGGGGTATTTACCGGCAGGTACGCAGTGAATCCGGTAAATAATAAAAAAATCCCGATCTGGGTAGCTGATTATGTCCTTACAGGTTACGGAACAGGAGCAATAATGGCAGTTCCGGCTCACGACTCCAGGGATTTTGAATTTGCACGGAAATTTAGTCTCCCGATTGTCTGCATTCAGGATCCTGATGTAACTGATCCTGAACAGAAAAAAAGAATTCTGAACGGTACGGAATGCTGGACAGAGGATGGGAAATACATAAATTCATCAGATAAAACTACGTCAATAGATATAAACGGTTTAAACAAGGAAGCCGGAATTGAAAAGATAACAAAATGGCTTGAATCAAAACACCTTGGAACTTCAAAAGTCAACTATAAAATCCGCGACTGGCTTTTCAGCAGGCAGAGATACTGGGGCGAACCATTCCCTGTTATCCACTGGGAAGACGGAGAAGTAACCGTAATGAATGATAATGAACTTCCTCTGGAATTGCCTGTGCTGGAAAATTACCTCCCTGGCGAGACAGGTGAATCACCTCTTTCAAATTCGGAAGAGTGGCTGAACATAACTGATAAAAATGGCCGTAAGGGCAGAAGAGAAACAAACACAATGCCGAATTGGGCAGGATCGTGCTGGTATTATCTCCGTTTTATTGACCCGAAGAATGACAAGCTCATTTTTGATGCGGGAAAAGAGAAATACTGGATGCCTGTCGATCTTTATATAGGTGGAGCGGAACATGCAGTTCTTCATCTGCTATACAGCCGGTTCTGGCATAAAGTATTGTATGATCTTGGAATTGTCTCGACTGATGAGCCTTATCAAAGGTTATTCAACCAGGGAATGATCCTGGCTTTCGCATTCGAAACTGAATCCGGTTCTAAAGTAACAAGTGATCTTGTTGAAGAACGTGAAAGCAAATACTATCATAAAGAGACCGGTGAGGAACTCAGACAGATTGTTGCCAAAATGTCGAAATCTCTAAAGAATGTAGTTAATCCTGATGATGTTACATCAAAGTACGGAGCCGACTCCCTGAGACTTTATGAGATGTTTATGGGGCCCCTTGATGTTACAAAACCATGGGATGAAAAAGGGGTAAAAGGAGTTTTCGGATTCCTGGGAAGAACTTTCAGGTTTCTGTCAGCTCCAGAGAATATCATTACCGGAGAAGAAGATCCGGAGGTTCTGAAAGGACTTCACCAGACTATCAAAAAGGTTGACGGGGATATTGAGAGCCTGCATTTTAATACCTCAATTTCCGCAATGATGATCTTTCTTAATCTCGCAACAAAGAAGGGAAAGATCACCACGGAAACAGCCTGTACATTCACAAAGGTTTTATCCCCTTTTGCACCTCACATTGCCGAAGAATTGTGGCAGTTGCTTGGCAATTCAAAGTCGCTTGCCTATGAACCCTGGCCCGGTTTTAATGAGGACTATCTGAAAGAGGACAGTTTTAGTTATCCTGTGTCATTCAATGGTAAAATGAGATTTAATATTGAACTGCCTCTAAGTCTGACCAAAGAAGAAGTGATAAAAATCGTTCTTGCTGACGAGAGAGCTAAAAAATGGATTGGAAATGCGACTCCTTCCAATATTATTTTTGTTCCCGGCAGGATTGTTAATATTGTAATTAAAGGTTAGCCCCCTCCCGCTACGCGGGATCCCCCTAAAGGGGGAATAATTCAAACTGTTCAATTTAATTTCAGTTTGAGTCAAAATTAATCCCGCCTTAGCGGGAAAAGGGGGGCAAACAAGAAACAAGGGGGCACGGATTGCAAATCCGCACCAGAAAATTTTAATGTTGGTCTATTGGGGGTAGTTAATATGTCTGATTCCTTTAACCGCAAAGTTACGCAAAGAATGCGCAGAGAACCGCAAAGTAAAACTTATTATACCGGAATCTCTGCGGCCCTTTGCGACTACTCAGCGGTTCTCAGCGTTTAAATTGGCTTATTAATCAACTACGTCGTCAAAAGATTGCAGTCAACTTCAGAATAAAAGAATTAAATACCTATAATGAGAACTGAAAGAATTAAGAATTTACTAATAGCAGGATTATTCTTGCTTCTTGTTTCGTGTACTCCTACACAGAAACCCAAAAACGAATTGGCCAATACAGTAACTGATTCTGTATCAAATAATAATGTTAACAGTCCTGTTTTTATGTATGGGATCCCATCGGATTCATTCGACCTGGTGTCGGGCCATATTAAACGGAACGGGTTCCTTTCTGAGATTCTGCTCAAACATGGGATCAGCATGCAGGAGATTGATCAGACGTTAAAGAATTCCAAATCTGTTTTTGATGTGAGGAAAATCAGGTCGGGAAACAATTATATCCTATTCTGTGACAAAGACAGTGTCGCAAGGGCCAGGTACCTTGTTTACGAACACGATGCCACAACATGTTATGTATTCAGCTTTAATGATTCATTGAATATAACACTTTTCAGAAAAGAGATTAAAAGTGAAATAAAATATATAACAGCAACTATTGAAACATCGCTTTGGGATGCGATGGTCAGTAGCGACCTGCCTCGTTCCCTGGTAAATGAATTATCAAATATTTTTGCCTGGACAGTCGATTTCTTCGGATTGCAGAAAGGAGACAGTTTTAAAGTAGTGTATGAAGAACTTTTCGTCGATGGTGAATCTTTAGGTACCGGGAAGATATATGGAGCTCAGTTCAACAGGAAAGGTGCCTCAATAACAGCAGTACCTTTTATTCAGGATGGGAAAGAGTCGTTCTTTGATGTTGAAGGGAACAGCCTGAGGAAAGCGTTTCTGAAAGCACCTTTACAGTTTTCGAGGATCAGCTCACATTTTTCTTCAGCCAGGATGCATCCAATTCTGAGAATTGTACGTCCTCATTACGGAGTCGATTATGCTGCTCCAGTCGGGACTCCTGTTCTGGCAATTGGTGATGGTAGAGTAACAGCGGCTACAAATGAAGGCGCTTCAGGAAGAATGGTCAGGATACAACACAACAGCGTATATGCAACAGCATATTTACATCTGAGCAGGTTTGGAGATGGGATTTCGGCAGGGGTATTTGTCAAACAGAGTCAGATCATAGGCTATGTCGGCAACAGCGGACTATCGACCGGACCGCATCTCGATTTCAGGTACTATCAGAACGGATCACCTGTTGATCCGCTTAAGGTCGATGCACCACCAGTGGAACCGGTGACAGAAGATAATAAAGCAAAGTTTGAAAAAATCAAAACTGTTGTATTAAACCTCCTCGGGACCTTTAATTAAAAAATCAGGCAATTTTACCACGATGTCCTCAATAATCTTCGGATAATGCAGATATTCAAGGGCATGAACTTTTTCTGCGAGTGAGACAGGTGTATCTGATGGATCAACCTTGCAGCGTGTCTGAAAAATTATAGCTCCCTTATCGTACGATTTATTGACATAATGAATCGAAATTCCTGATTCTTTATCACCATTGTCGATAACCGCCTTATGAACTGCGTCTCCGAACATACCCTTTCCCCCATAAGCAGGAAGAAGCGCCGGGTGAATATTTATAATGCGTCCCGGGTACTGTTCGAGTATACTTTCAGGCACAAGCCATAAAAAACCTGCCAGAACAATAAAGTCAATTTTATAGAGCAAAAGGTAACGAAGTACTTTCCCTGTAACATAAAATTCCTTATGTTCGAAAAAAACGGTACGAATATTATGTGCTTCAGCCCGTTTTAAAACCGTGGCCTGACGCTTATTCGATAAAACCAGACTTACTTTGGCAGTATTTTTGTTCGAAAAGTATTTAATAATGTTTTCTGCATTGGTGCCTGTACCGGAGGCTAAAATTGCTATGTTCCTCATATTTTGATAATTAGCATATTTGTCAACATTTATTAATAATTGCTTAAAGTAAGATTATTTTTCTAATTATCAACACATTAAACTGTAGCATAAATAAAAAAACATCAAATCTCTTGAAAAATATGGTACAAATATATTTCTTTGCATGGTTCAAAAATTAATATTAATTAAAATTTATTATTATGTCGGACATTGCCACCAGAGTAAAGGAAATTATAGTTGATAAACTTGGAGTAGACGAATCAGAAGTAACTCCTGAAGCCAGTTTCACCAACGATTTAGGTGCAGACTCTCTTGACACAGTAGAGTTAATCATGGAGTTCGAAAAAGAATTCAATATCGGAATTCCCGACGATCAGGCAGAAACCATTGGCACAGTTGGTGATGCTATCAAGTACATTGAGGAGAATGCAAAATAATTTGCATTTTTAAAAAGCCGTTTATGAGAAGAGTTGTAGTAACAGGACTAGGAGCTTTAACTCCTTTAGGTAATAATTTGCATGAATATTGGGAAGGATTGAAAAATGGTGTCAGCGGATCAGTAATGATTACACGTTTTGATACTGAAAAATTCAAAACAAAATTTGCATGTGAATTAAAAAACTACGACTCAACAAAGTATTTTGACAGGAAAGAAGCCAATAAGTTGGATTTGTATTCACAGTTTGCACTTGTTGCGACTGATGAAGCTCTGAAAGATTCAGGATTAGACCTGGATACGGTAAATAAAGACAGAGTCGGTGTGATATGGGCTTCAGGAGTCGGGGGGATTGAAACCTTTTATCTGGCGATAAAGGGTTATGTCCTCGGTGACGGGACCCCCAGGTTCAGTCCCTTCTTTATACCCAAGATGATAGGAGATATTGCAGCCGGGGTAATTTCAATAAAATATGGTTTCAGGGGACCTAACTTTGCTACAGTATCAGCATGTGCTTCTTCCACAAATTCAATAATTGAAGCTATCAATTATATACGCTGGGGATATGCTGATGTTTTTGTAGCAGGTGGATCAGAAGCAACTATCAACGAACCGGGTATTGGAGGGTTTAATGCCCTGCAGGCTCTCTCCACGAATAATGATGAATTTAAAACCGCCTCCAGACCATTCGATAAGACCCGCGATGGTTTTGTTCTTGGTGAAGGTGCCGGTTCACTTATTGTCGAAGAGTACGAACACGCAAAAGCCAGGGGGGCAAAGATATATGCCGAACTGGTTGGCACCGGTCTAACTGCAGACGCTTTTCATATGACTGCTCCTCATCCGGAAGGTCTCGGTGCGCGAAATGTAATGAAGCTTGCTGTAAGCGATGCCAACTTAAAAGTTGAAGATGTCGATTACATTAATGTACATGGAACATCAACTCCTCTTGGAGATGTCTCAGAAACAAAAGCTATTGTGAGTGTTTTTGGAGAACATGCCTACAAACTTAATATCAGCTCAACAAAATCGATGACAGGGCATCTTCTTGGCGCTGCTGGCGCTGTTGAAGCAATAGCTGCAATAATGGCTGTTGTTCACGATATAATTCCACCCACAATTAATTTTAGTGTTCCGGATCCTGATATTGATCAGAACCTGAACTTAACGCTTAACAAAGCCCAGCACAGAAAAGTTAATGTTGCCATCAGTAACACTTTTGGATTTGGCGGTCATAATGCTTCTGTGGTTATAAAAAAAGCTGAAGTTTAGTGTCGCTATTCCGCAGAAGAATAAATGGTAAATACTTACAGGACAAACGGGAATTCGCTTCCCGTTTGAAAATCATTCTGGGATTCACTCCCGGGAATCTGGAACTTTATGAAATAGCTTTCATTCACCGCTCCGCTACCTTTACGCTGCCTGATGGCAAAAAGGTGAACAATGAAAGACTGGAATATCTTGGTGATGCAGTATTAGATGCGATTCTTTCAGATTACCTTTTCGAAAAATTTCCTGATGCAAATGAAGGATTTCTGACAAAAATCCGTTCCCGTATAGTAAATCGTGATGTGCTTAATCAACTTGCAATATCAATGGGAATTAATAAAATCCTTCTTAGCAAAATAAACTCAGTTCATCTTACTAAAAACCTTTATGGAAACGCCTTTGAGGCGCTTATCGGATCCGTATTCCTTGATAAAGGATTTAGAAAAACCAAGAAACTTTTTATAAAAAATGTACTTAATAAATACCTCGACCTCAATCTGATAATTAAGACTGATACAGATTATAAAAGTCTTGTTTTTGAATGGGTACAGAAACATAAATCGAAACTGATCTTCACATATAACGAGGAATATGATTTCAATCTGAAAAAGTCTGTCTTCTCCACAACTCTTATAATTGACAAGCAAGAATTCGGGGAAGGACATGGGTCATCGAAAAAGGAGGCGGAACAGGAAGCTGCGAGCCAGGCATGGAAAAGACTTAAATATAATTACAGCAGTTGAGTAAATATGTTCTTTTTTTTCTAACTTTATCATTTTCAGTGAAAAGAGATGAAGAGTACTCCAAAAGTCACTCGGCTAAAACTTAATATCGATCAGAATAATGACTACATCCTGTTGGGTATCGTTTCTGCAGAAGCTGATTACAAACTTTCGCTGTCATTAAATAAAAAATTCAGGATTTCCCTGAAGAATATATCGCCTGTAAGAATTAACAGTGAGCAGAACAAATCCGAGCTGACATTCAGCAGGTTTTCAAATAATGATACACCGGCCGATTTCATGTTTTGCCTGGTATCTAACCGTTCAGGTAAAAGTTATCTGCTTAATAAACTTAAAAACATTGATTATCTCTTTCAGATACAGAATCCTGATAATGAAGTCAACCTGAACGATATCACGTCAGATCTGAGAGAGATTGATACGATTACCGCAGTTTTCAATATCGATCTTGATTCTATCAAGGATAAGAATTTACAATACCTAACCCAATAGAGTATGGAAAAATTATACTTGAATCTGTCAGAAGAAGAGTTTTCGAAAGAAAAGAAAATTCTTTTATGGAGTTTTTCTGCTTTATTTTTGTGTGCCGGAGTATATATACTGGTTGTAAGTCTCATTTTTGGACAAAAAAGCATTCCGCCGGTACTTTCTGTAGCTCCTTTTGGAATAAGCCTGGTGGTTTCCATAATTGCCGGTTTGGCTACTTTTAAAGGGACCGACCTGTTCTTTTTAATTGATGATGAAAAAATAGAGTACAAGTTTGGAATAATCAAACCAGCAACACATTCTTTCAAATGGCTTGATATTAAAGAACTTGTTATGCCGCAGCGACAGAAAAAAGTCAAGCTTATTTTTAAAGATGGATCATCTTTTGTTATCGATCTTACATGGATCCAGAAGAAAAAATCGAGTCGTATCAGAAAGAATATTTTCCATTCTGCCAGGGAAAGAGACCTGAATGTCACAAAGGTTACTACTTTGTCAAAAAAGAATTGATTTCAGTCCCTGCATTTCATTATGCATAACCTATTGAAACAATTAAAGTTATAACATCGCTTATATAAAAAGAAGTGGGCCGCAGAACGCGGCCCACAGTTTTGATAACCCTAAAACTAACCTAACCTATGAAAAAAACCTCTATATCTTGTTTGACAAATATCGTGCCAAAACCTTTACAAATATATGACTAGTTACCGGGATAAAAAAATGATTTTATCTAAATAGCTGAAAATTAACAATTATTTAATGAAATGTTAAAGTCTAAGAAAGTGCCTAAAATGCCTAAAGTGCCTAAAGTGCCTAGAGTTAAGTAAACTCCTTTATATTGCCCATGTTAAAACTTTAGGTACGATAAACTCTTGATAACTCCAAACTTCTTACAATTTTAGGCACTTAGGCATTTAGGCACTTTAGGCACTCTAGGCACTTAATACTACTCACTGTTAAAGAAAGTTAAAGTGTGTCAATATAGAATATATACACGTACTTTTACATTCCGATGAAGCGGATAACTATAATATTACTCGCCATCTTCTTTTTCCTGGCTATTTCGGGTCTGATCCTTATACAATTATACTGGATCCGGAACGCAATTGCCATTACCGATCAGCAATTTCGTTATCTTGCAAACAAAGCTCTTGAATCAGTTGTTCTGGATCTCGAAGAGAAGGAATTAGTCAAAAACATTGTTGAAGATATTGATCCTGCATCCACAGATTCTGTCACTGCCATAGTTCCGGCGAATTCTCCCCTTGCCAAAAAACTGCAGGGATATCAACCCAACTCCGCCCTTCTTGAAATGTACGGGCTTAATAATCCAAATAAACCAATAGCAATAACCAGTTCAGGGCATAAAATATTCATCTCATCCGAAAATACATCTCCTTTCCCTTCCGACGAAACTACCGAGCCCTCTCCGCAACTCTCGAACTCAGAAATAACCGGAAGAGTAAGTAATAAAATCGTTTTCCTTGAGAAAATAATGGAAAAAATACTTCGCAATACACCTGATATCCGGGAAAGAATCAATCCTGAAAAGCTTAAACAGGAACTCCGTACAGCTCTCAATAATGTAGGAATATATCTCGATTTTGAATTTTCAATCCGGTCAGGACGATACGGGAATATCTGGAAGACGCCGGGGTTCACTGACAAACCCGGTACAAATAAATTCATTATTCAGCTTTTCCAGAACGATCCGGTTCCCAGTCAGAATCAGCTGGTGTTATATTGTCTTCAGGAACAACAATATAAATTTGAGAAAATCGGGAACCTGGGATTCCTGTCCTTACTTTTTACCCTTTTGCTACTTATTCTTTCAACAGGGACTTTTATAGTAATCTTCCGGCAGAAAAAGATTTCGGAGATACGAAGTGATTTTATCAACAACATGACTCATGAGCTAAAGACGCCTATATCAACTATCTCCCTTGCCTCTCAGATGATGGCCGATAAATCTATTCCAGAAAAGGATAAAAATATTGACAGTCTGGCAAAAGTAATTTCCGATGAAAGCATGAGGCTCAAATTCCAGGTTGAAAAAGTTCTTCAGATGGCAATATTTGAAAAAGTAAAAATGAAGCTGAATCTGGTTGAAATGGATGTTCATGGAATACTTGAAAAGGTCGTTGAAAATTTTGCACTTCAGATCAGTAACAGAGATGGCAGGATAAATACTGACCTGCAGGCCACAAGATCTCTTGCATTGATTGATGAAATACATTTTCTGAACTCAATTTCAAATCTTTTTGATAACGCAATCAAATATTCAAAAGATCAACCCGAAATAACAATCTCTACACGTAATAATAAAAAATGTATTCTTATAACTATCGAAGACAAAGGTATTGGGATAAGCAAAGAAAACCTGAAAAGGATTTTTGACAAGTTTTTCCGTGTCCCTTCCGGAAATGTTCACAATGTAAAAGGATTTGGACTTGGATTAAGCTATGTTAAGAAAATTATTGAAGAGCATAACGGATCAATTAAGGTTGACAGCCAGATTAATAAGGGAACAAAGTTCACTGTTATTATTCCACTTATACGTCTCAGATGAACCAGTGGATTTCTCATATGAAAGATAAGTCAGTTGCCGGCACAACATATTAAAAGATAATATCTATGGACAATATTAAAATTCTTCTTGCAGAAGATGACAGCAACCTGGGCAGTTTATTAAGGAATTATCTTGCTGCCAAAAGCTTTGACACTTCCTTGTTCATTAATGGTAGTCAGGCTCTTGAGGCATTCTCGACCGGATCGTTCGGTTTATGCATACTTGATATTATGATGCCGGAAATGGATGGACTTTCACTCGCAAGAGAGATCCGTCTGACAAATCCTGAAATACCTATTATTTTTCTGACAGCAAAAAATCAGAAAGAGGATATAATAGAGGGCTTCAAATCGGGAGCTGATGATTATATTACAAAACCATTCTCAATGGAAGAACTTCTTTACCGCATTGAAGCAATACTGAGAAGAACAGCTAATCCGGTCGCACATAAAAAAGATGAATCGTATATCATCGGAGGCTATACCTTTGATCCATTGAAACAATTGCTTGCCTTAAAGGATCATTCAATTAAACTTACTACAAAGGAATCTGAACTTCTTGAGTTGCTATGCAGGCATAGAAATGAAGTGCTGGAGAGGAACTATGCATTGAAAACCATCTGGATCGATGACAACTATTTTAATGCCCGGAGTATGGATGTATATATCACCCGTTTGAGAAAATATCTCCGGAAAGATCCTTCCGTAAAAATACTGAACGTTCATGGGAGGGGTTATAAACTAATCATCTAGATTACCACGTAGGGACGTTGCATGCAACGTCCCTACAACAATGCAACGTCACTACAACAATGCAACGTCCCTACAACAATGCAACGTCCCTAATAGTAATGGATTAATCGAGTTTCAGCACTGCCAGAAATGCCTGTTGCGGAACCTCGACATTCCCTACCTGTCTCATCCGCTTTTTCCCTTTTTTCTGTTTCTCAAGGAGTTTTCTTTTCCTTGTAATATCGCCGCCATAGCATTTGGCAGTAACATCTTTTCTGACTGCCTTTACAGTTTCCCTTGATATTATTTTAGCTCCGATAGCGGCCTGTATTGCAATGTCAAACTGCTGACGGGGAATTAATTCTTTCAGCTTGACACACATCTTACGGCCAAATTCGTATGCATGTCCCCGGTAGATAAGTGTGGAAAGCGCATCCACCATTTCACCGTTTAACAGGATATCAAGTCTTACAAGATCAGCTTTCTGATAGCTTGTATAATAATAATCGAAAGAGGCATACCCTTTTGATATGCTCTTGAGTTTATCATAGAAATCAAAAACAATTTCTGCAAGAGGCATTTCAAAAGTTAATTCAACCCTGTCGCGCGACAGGTACACCTGGTTCTTAATAACCCCTCTTTTATCGATGCAAAGATTCATGATTGACCCGACATATTCCGATAAAGTGATTACCTGTGCAATAATATAGGGTTCCTCAATTCGTTCCAGGTGATTTACCGGAGGTAATCCTGAAGGGTTATGAACATCAATTTCTTCTCCCTTTGTAGTATATGCCTTAAATGAGACGTTTGGAACAGTTGTAATTACGTCCATATTAAACTCTCTGTCGAGACGTTCCTGAATAATTTCCATGTGAAGTAATCCAAGAAAGCCACACCTGAAACCAAATCCGAGGGCAGCCGATGATTCCGGGATAAATGATAGCGACGCATCATTTAACTGCAATTTCTCTATTGAGACTCTGAGATCCTCATAATCATCTGCGTCCACCGGGTATATTCCGGCAAATACCATAGGCTTGACATCCTCAAATCCGGATATTGCTTTATCACATGGATTTTTGACATGTGTAATAGTATCCCCGACTTTAACTTCGGCTGAGATCTTCACACCGGTTATTATATAACCCACATCTCCAACACCCATTTTATCGCGGGGATCCTGCTTAAGTTTAAGAACGCCTATTTCTTCAGCATTATATTCGTGATCGGTATTTACAAATTTGACCTTGTCACCCTTCCTGACGGTTCCGTTCACAATCTTTATATACGCTATAATACCTCTGAATGAATTGAAAATAGAATCAAATATAAGGGCCTGCAAAGGAGCATCAGGGTTACCCACGGGAGACGGAATTTTTAAAACAATCTCCCGCAGAATTTTTTCCACTCCCATTCCCGTTTTTGCACTCGCTTCAATTATATCCTCCCGCCGGCAGCCAACCAGATCAACAATTTGATCCTTAACCTCTTCCGGCATTGCACTTGCCATATCCATTTTGTTGAGCACGGGAATAATCTCAAGGTTATGATCAATTGCCATATAGAGGTTCGAAATAGTCTGGGCCTGGATACCTTGTGTAGCATCGATAACAAGTAAAGCGCCTTCGCAGGCCGCTATTGAACGTGAAACTTCATAAGAGAAATCAACGTGCCCCGGTGTATCGATCAGATTAAGGATATATTTTTCACCATCATGAAAGTATTCCATCTGAATTGCGTGACTCTTAATTGTGATACCTCTCTCCCTTTCAAGATCCATATCATCGAGCACCTGTGCCTGATATTCCCTTTCTGTTATTGTATTTGTCTTCTCCAGCAACCTGTCGGCAAGAGTGCTCTTGCCATGATCAATATGAGCTATTATACAGAAATTACGGATATTGTTCATCAGTTAAGGTTTCTTTTAATCAGGTGCAAATATATAAAAATTCCTCCCAAAATTTTGGCTTAACTATTCCTCCACGGGAATCGGTTTCAGAGATATTTCATCCCTAAATCCCCCAAGGGGAGACTTAATGAAATCAGAATGACGAACATTTGAATTCAGAATGCAGAACTATCCAACAATTCTTAATTCGTTGTTCGTTTGTTCTTCATTCTTAATTCTTAATTCAATTCTAATTTAGCCCCCCTTTGGGGGGGTTGGGGGGTAATAAGACCAGGATTATAAAAACAGTTGAGCCAGGTCTCGGACCTGGCTCAACTTTGGAATTTATCGTTTTAACGGAATCTTACATCATACCGGGCATACCGCCGCCCATACCTTGTGGAGGACCACCGGCAGGATGATCTTCTTTTTCTTCGACAATTACGGCTTCGGTAGTGAGGAACATACCGGCAACCGAAGCAGCATTTTCAAGTGCTACACGAACAACTTTAACAGGGTCAATGACGCCGGCCCCATGAAGTTTTTCATAAATATCGGTCTGTGCGTTATATCCGTAATCTCCTTTACCGGACTTTACATTCTGGGCAACAACAGCGCCTTCTTTTCCAGCGTTGACTGCAATCTGGCGAAGAGGTTCTTCTATTGCGCGTTTTACAATTTCGATACCTGTTGTCTGATCTTCATTATCGCCTTTTAATCCTTCGAGGGCACTTATTGCACGAATATATGCTACACCACCTCCGGCAACAATACCTTCCTCAATTGCAGCACGGGTTGCATGAAGTGAATCATCTACACGGTCTTTCTTTTCTTTCATTTCAACCTCTGAAGAAGCACCTATATAGAGAACTGCAACGCCACCGGCAAGTTTAGCAAGCCTCTCCTGAAGTTTTTCTTTATCATAATCAGAAGTTGTAGTTGTCATCTGCTGTCTGATCTGACCTACGCGAGCCTTGATCATCTCCTTGTCACCTGCACCATTAACGATTGTTGTATTTTCTTTGTTTATTGTGACTTTTTCTGCAGTACCAAGCATATCGAGAGTAGTATGCTCGAGCTTCAGGCCTTTCTCTTCTGAAATAACAGTACCTCCTGTAAGTATGGCAATATCTTCAAGCATCTCTTTCCTTCTGTCACCAAATCCGGGAGCCTTAACTGCACAAACCCGCAATGAACCACGCAAACGGTTTACAACAAGTGTTGCGAGTGCTTCACCTTCAACATCTTCAGATATAATTAACAAAGGACGTCCGGTTTGAGCTGTTGCTTCAAGAACAGGAAGCATATCTTTCATAGTAGATACTTTCTTGTCGTATATAAGAATATATGGATTTTCGAGATCGGCTTCCATCTTTTCAGCATTTGTTACAAAATATGCAGAAATATATCCGCGATCGAACTGCATACCTTCAACTACTTCAACAGATGTTGTAGTTCCTTTTGATTCTTCAACGGTAATAACACCTTCTTTATGAACTTTACCCATAGCTTCGGCAATGAGTCTGCCAATCTCCTCATCATCGTTGGCTGCAATTCTTGCTACCTGTTCAATTTTTTTCAGGTCGTCACCAATAACTTTTGCCTGTGACTTAAGATGTGCCACAACTTTTTCGACCGCTTTGTCAATTCCTCTCTTTACATCCATTGGGTTCGCTCCGGCAGTAATATTCTTAAGTCCGACATTAATAATAGCCTGAGCAAGAACCGTAGCTGTCGTTGTACCGTCACCGGCGATATCTCCCGTTTTTGATGCCACCTCTTTAACCATCTGGGCACCCATGTTCTTATAAGGGTCGGAAAGTTCTATGTCTTTTGCAACTGTCACCCCGTCCTTGGTGATCTGAGGAGCTCCGTACTTTTTCTCAAGAACCACATGACGACCTTTAGGTCCAAGTGTCACTTTAACTGCATCAGCAAGCTGATCTACTCCTTCTTTAAGAAGGGCACGTGCATCGATATTGAATTTAATCTCTTTTGCCATATCATTATGATTTATAAATGTTTCCTGAATATTAAGCTATAAAAAGGATATCTGTCTGTGAAATAAGAAGATAATCCTCACCGTCTATTGTAAGTTCCTGCCCGGCATACTTTCCGTAAAGGACGACATCGCCTTTTTTTACTTCCATCTCTTCATCTTTCTTGGCTGCACCAACAAGAATTACCTTACCCTGGCGTGGTTTCTCTTTTGCAGAATCAGGGATAATTATTCCACTTGCAGTTTTTTCTTCAGCTTCATTAGGTTTTACAAGAACCTTGCCTGCTAAAATTTTTCCTTTTAATTGTGCCATTTTATCTAGTTTTAAAGTTAAACATCATTTTCCGACTTCCTCTTTAATCACATTCCATGCCAAATTGAAAAAAATGTCATTTTGTGTTTACTCACAAAAAAAAAGCATCAGTATATGACAAACTGACACTCTTTTTAAGTATTATATCCTGTCAGATTATTTAGCCGGATTGCCCGTACTGGCAGGAGGAGTAGTTGTTGTTGAAGGAACAGCAGTTGGAAGCGTTGGAATTGCATTCGGATCAACAGTATTTTTTATTTGTTGTTCAATCCTCGACCGTCCAGCAGTTGAACCTCGTGGTATTGAAGCTGTTGCGACAACACAAAGGATCAGAATTGCAGCTGCAAGTGTCCATGTTGACTTCTCAAGAAAATCCGCAGTTTTACGAATTCCCATTGATTGACCTGCAGAAGTGAAATTAGCAGCCAGTCCCCCTCCCTTTGAATTCTGTACAAGTACAATCAGTACCTGAAGAACGCATGCAATTATTACCAATACAGAAATAAAAATATAGATACCCATCAGTTCACTTTTTTATGTGTTCTTTAACTTTTTCAATTTGAGACGCAAAGTAACTGCTTTTTTCCGGAAATTTCAAACTTAATTTTTCATAAATGTCAATTGCCTTTGAGTAATAGCCCTGACTGACATAAATTCTTGCAAGGGTTTCGGTTACCAAACCGCCGGATTCCTCAACAAAAGGCTTTGAAATATCATCTACCGGGACGTTTGATTTTTCCTTAGACGTCTCTATCCGGGGATTGGTAATAATAAATTTATCAATTAGCGCTGACTGAATTTGCTTTTCCCTGTTTTTTTGATCCGGATCGGTGTGTCCGATCTCTTCATCAGGGAATATTTTAGTTTCGTGTTCATCGAGATCCAGTTCAAGAAGATCAGAGTGTTCAGGAATCGAAAATCCGGGATCCATAAAGAATACTCTTTCTTCAGAAGGAAAAGTCTCTTCCTCCATGAGAAACATAACTGCAGCTGGTTCAATCATATCCGGCTCAGAGTCGATCATTATAGAGTGGCCAGGAACCGGGCCCCCTGGATCGTTAATATCTTTGACCCTGGCTTCGTCTGAGTTTTTTTCAATATCGCTGATCATAAAATTACTGTTCTTCGCCGATTCTATAACAGTCTGCTCAGTATCGGATACAATTTCTGTTTTTGAATCAGTAACCGCTATGTTTTCTTTTTTTTCAGTCTCCGCCAATGACCTGGTCCGGAGAAGATAATACAGCACTTCCCGGTCAGCAATATGAATAGAAGAATTTCTCAGCTGATTTTCGAATTTTACATCCGCAATGTTCTGCAAACCTTTAAGCAGAATCATATGTGCACTCTGGAAATATGGAAAAATATCGATTAACTCATAAACCTCTCCGATCGTTTGTCTGTTAACCGGAAAGTTATCCTCAATCATATTTAAGAAATCATTTCTGTTCATTCCTATTTCCAGTTAACAAAGGCCTGATTGAAAATATCTTCAATAATCATTTCCACAATTTTATCCGAGAGGTCCTTTTCAACAGCACTCAGGTCAAGGCTGCTGCTGTAATCCTCATACCTCGAAAATACCTGGTCGAAACTGAGCTCAGGATCAAAACTATTTGTATATTTTACTCTTACGGAAATTGTAAACCTGTTAGATGCAGCCTGAGCATCTGCTGCCACTGTCAAAGGTCTGGTATTGTAATCACTAATTTCTCCTTCGAAATTGGCGTCGCCTGTCGAGGTTGTGTATTTCAGATTTGTCTGAGCTTTACATTTATCGATAAGAGCATCAGTTATAAATTGGCTGAGCCCGGGTTGAACAAGAGGAGCCCTGTTCTGAAAATATTGTACACTTACTGTCTTTAATCCCTGAGTGGTAGCTCCGGTAAATCTATATTGCACTGTGCATCCGTAAAAAAATGCAGTAAAAACTACCAGAACATAAAATATATACCTGTACTTTGAAATTCCGGAAATAGATTTATGATTCAATTCCATATTCTTTAATCTTTCTGTAAAGGGTACGTTCTGAGATCCCGAGTTCTGTAGCTGCCATTTTCCTTTTACCGTTATACTTTTCAAGAGCTTTTTTTATCATTTCTACCTCTTTGTCGGCCAGCGAAAGTGATTCTTCGATAATCTCTTCAGTATCCTGAATATTATTCATAGACTGGTGTGCTGAGAAATCAACCAGAGGTGCTTCAGTTTTACTGTAGTTATCTGTTTCCTGCTTAACTTCGCTGAAAAGGTTCTTTATTACTCTTGAATTGGATTCCTGAAGTGTGACATCCGTATCGCCATGCCTGATGAGATCAAAAACTAGTTTTTTAAGATCGTTCATGTCACTTTTCATGTCAAAAAGGATCTTATACAAAATCTCACGTTCGGAAGAGAATGACTTGTCTTCATCTTTTTTAATTATAGCAGGAAGCTTAATCCCTCCAAAATCGGGAAGGTAATTGCGTAGATTGAGAGCAACGATCTCTCTTTCATTTTCAATTATGGATATCTGCTCTGTAATATTTTTAAGTTGCCTTACATTGCCTGGCCAGGAATAGTTAAGCAGAACATTTTTAGCTTCGGAATCCAGTCTTATTGCCGGCATTCTGTATTTTTCTGCAAAATCAACAGCAAATTTTCTGAAAAGAAGAAAAATATCTTCACCACGGTCCCTCAGGGCAGGGATTTTTATCGGAACGGTATTTAGTCTGTAAAAAAGATCTTCCCTGAATTTGCCGGAATCAATTGCCCTTGGCACTTCTACATTGCTGGCCGCAATAACCCTTACATTTGTCTTCTGAACCTTGGAGGAGCCAACACGTATAAACTCACCCGCTTCAAGTACTCTGAGAAGACGGACCTGGGTAGATAACGGCAACTCAGCTACTTCATCCAGAAATATTGTCCCGCCGTCGGCAACTTCAAAATAACCTTTCCTGCTATCGGAGGCCCCTGTGAAAGAGCCCTTTTCATGTCCGAAGAGTTCAGAATCAATGGTGCCTTCGGGTATTGCCCCACAGTTTACTGCAATATACTGACCATGCTTCCTGGTGCTAAAACTATGGATCACCTGCGGAAAAATCTCCTTCCCGGTCCCACTCTCACCTGTAATGAGTACGGAAAGATCGGTAGGAGCAACCTGTACGGCAATATCAATAGCCCTGTTAAGACCCTCATAATTGCCTATTATTCCAAATCTTTGTTTAATATTCTGGAGATCTTTCATAACATCTTTAACAATGCTGCGAATTTAAGGTTTTTTTAAAACATTGGGAAATGCATTTTTCGTAAATTCGCAGAATGAAAAAAGGCCTCCACCAACAATTTGCCGGAATTATACCAGCCCGTTATGCTTCTTCGAGGTTCCCGGGGAAACCCCTTGTTATGATAGGAAACAAACCAATGATACAACGAGTTTATGAATTGGCCGGTGAAACCCTTGAAACTGTATACGTTGCAACGGATGATAAACGGATTTTTGATGCAGTTCAGAACTTCGGTGGAAAGGCAATAATGACCTCTCCTGATCATTTTAGCGGGACTGACAGATGTGCGGAAGCTGTTTCAAAAATTAACCTTGAAACGCTGACGAAAATAGATATCGTTATTAATATCCAGGGTGATGAACCATTCATTAAATCTGAACAGATTGACCTGCTGATGCAATGTTTCTCAGATGAAACAGTAGAGATCGCTACACTTATAAGAAAGGTGGAACCCGGAGAGGATATCTTCAATCCAAACCAGCCAAAAGTAATACTAAACGCAAAAAGAGATGCGATATATTTCAGCCGGGCAGCAATTCCTTTTATAAGAGATGCCGGGCAGAATGAATGGTCGCAGAAACATGATTTTTATAAACATATCGGGCTCTATGCATACAGAACAGAAATATTAAAAAAAATTACTTTATTACCACGTAGTCCGCTTGAAATTTCGGAATCGCTTGAACAAAACAGGTGGTTGGAAAATGGATACCGGATCAGAACAGCGGTGACTAAATGGGAAAGTATAGGCATAGATACTCCGGAGGATCTCGAAAAAGCTAAAATACTTTTAAAACACTTTATTTAAAATTTTACTAATTTTAGCACGATATTTGCGGTTGATTATCCAAATAACGCTTATGAGGAAAAGTTTACCCATTATCTTCCTTTTAATTTTCACATTAACCCTTCATGGACAGAAGAACTCAATAGATGCTATTGGTGAGGTTGCCCAAAGGGATATTTCAAAAGATCCGAATAGTTTTAATGTAAGTATCTATCCGGTTCCAGTAAGGGACAATAGTTTTACAATTAAAACTGATAGGGATATCTCTCTGGTTAAGATTACAAATATCATCGGTCAGGATATTTTCAAATTGAAATATAATGACCCGCAGCAATTGATAAAGGTTTCCCTCGATAATCCTAAAAGAGGTATGTACCTGGTAACTATTATTTTCAGCGACGGAACCAGAGTCGTAAAAAAAATAATGGTCGAAGAATCTGAATAAAAGCCAATTCACTGTTTTAGTTTTTCAGAAAATCTTCCGGGAAATTAACTTCCGGATAAGATAATCCTCAAGCTTTTTTATTTAATTTTTAATAAACAATAATCTTAAATAATTGTTAACTATTTTATATTGTAATGATCTGTAGTCTTAAATATTATTATACGTATCTATGGAAGACGGGGTAAATGTGTTTTCAATAAAAGATCTCGAGAACTTCTCGGGTATCAAAGCGCATACGATAAGGATATGGGAGAAGAGGTACAAAATACTTGAGCCAGACAGAACTGAGTCAAATATAAGGACTTACAGCGAAACAGAGCTTAAAAAGATCCTTAATGTTGCATACCTGAACAGAAATGGACTGAAAATATCCAAAATCGCCAGACTCGACGAGGATGAACTGACTCAACAGGTAATGACTGTAAGCAGCAAGCATGATGATCTGGATCAGAATTTTCAACCCGGTAAAATCCTTATGGCTGCAATAAGATTCAGTGAGACATCATTTAAAGAGGCTCTGTCTCCCTTCATCAAGCGTCTGGGTATTGAAAATGCATATTCAAAGTATCTTTATCCTCTTCTTGAAAAAGCAAGGATCCTTTGGCAAACCGGAAGTCTTTCAAGAGCGCAGGAACAATTCGTCAGAAATACTGTCAAACAGATCATTATTATTGAAGATAACCTTCTTAAACCTGTCACCAGAAAATCAAAACCTTCTGTTGCAATGATAAATACTTCCGATAATCTTACCGATAACAATTTTCTTTTTTATAAGTATTGCCTGAAGAGAAGAGGATTTGATGTTATCTTCCCCGGAGGAATCCTGCCAGCATCTGAAGTAATTGAGATTCATAAAATTAAACCATTCGAATATCTTGTAGTTAACTCAAGTGCTTTTGATTTTGCTCAAAAGAAAATAGGGTATTTCAGCTCCATCGGGAAATCGCTTATGATCAAGAAGATTATCCTCACCGATTCTCCGGAAACGTTTGTAACACGTAAAACTTACGATAAACTTATAATTGCACGAGATCCTTCGGCTTTTATGAAGGCAATTGAGTCTCTATAGATTTTTCCATTTCTGGAGTAAATCAAAGAATAGCACGTCAATAACCTCATATTTAAGATATCAGGTATTTCTCAAATTGAGAAAATATTTCTTTTCCCGGGAAAGATCTATTGTCGGAACTTTTATTTCGATCTGAGAAATCTTTTTAAGGATACTCTCTGCAAAATCCCTTTTTTTCCGCTCTGAATCAGTATTAAAATGATGATTATATGCTTTGGTTACCTTAACAACCTCATTCCAGGTATTTAATGTATTGTTGGTAAGATAACTTCCGGCAAATGCTTCCCAGATATAATTGATTGCTGAATCTGAAGGGTGCAACATATCGTCGGCATAGAACCTGTAATCGCGTAAATCATCCATAACCAGTTCATAAGCAGGGAAATATTTCGGAGCTATTTTGTGCTTTAGCAATTCTTCCACTGCCAGAAACAGAATAGATTTACTCACCTGATTGCTATGAGCTCCATCCTTCCAGTGCCTGACCGGACTTATTGTGAAGACAACCTGCAATTGAGGAAAGAGTAGCTTCAATTTATCGAGTTGTTCTGTCCACAAAGTTACAATCTCATCCACAGTGAGTAATTCAGGATCAAATTGATCAGATGGTATTTTATGGCAGTTCGATACAATCAGGCCTGTTTTCTTCCACTTGAAAACCCTGGCAGTACCCAGTGTTACAAACAAAAAACGAGATTTCACTAAAAAGTCAAATGCTTCTGTTGATCTTCTGTTGATCTTTTCCAGTAAAGTTACCGGGTCGTCTGATGAAAAATCAGTGTAATGATAAAAACTAAGCCATGTACTATCGTGTAAATAAAGATCATCCAAAGAAAATTCTTTTTTATTTGTAATAGTCTCCAGAGTATTGCAGACGGATACAGGATTAAAGACGGTACCTGCAGGGTTTATCATTACCGGCATACGCCCCATCTCCAATTGTGATCCTATTGCAGAGGCGAAACACGAACCAATGAACATTACCCTATCGTTGTAGGAGATTTTTTCCGGGCAGGGTTCAATAGAGAATGTAGTCCTGAGTTCCATACGCGATTACGGATTATTTTTTAATCCAGTCCATAATATATTTAAATACCTCGTCTTTGAACGGTTCATTATGTAATTCATGATAACCGCCTTCCCATATTTTCAGGTCCACCATACTTGTCTTTGCTGCAAATTCTTTGCTGCCTTCCGGCGAAAGTATCATATCATCGCTTCCGTGTAAAATAAGTGTAGGCACTTTTAGTTCTGATGCATGTTTAAGCGCATGCTTTGCCGCAGTCATCGATTCAGAGAAGAGACTGACTGAAATTTTATCGTGAACAAGTGGATCGTTTTTATATTTTTCAACAACAGCCGTATCATGAGAGAGGTGATCAGCATTAAGTCCGGAAGGCTGGATGAGGCCGGGGAGCAGATTTTTCATAACAGAAGCTATAAAAAGTTTGATCTTTGGCGGTTCGAATGCAAGACGAAGGAACGGAGATGTTACTATTGCACCTTTTACTTTGGGATCTCTCCTCAGGAGATAATCAAGGACTATTCCACCCCCTAAACTGTGTCCATAGATATATACCGGGCATCCCGGGAAAGTCTGATTGCAGCTTCTGATCAGAATATCTAACATCTCTCCAAGCCTGTTATAGCTTCTAATGTTACCTCTTCTTCCATCTGAACGACCATGACCCGGGAGATCAACCCCAAGAAAAGCTATACCTTCTTTCCTGAATAAATCTGCCCAGTAAAAATATCGTTGAACATGTTCTCCCAGTCCATGAACAAGAATAATTACCGCTTTGGTGTTTTCTCCGGGACTTTGAATTATGCCTCTTAAAAGCAGCCCGTTGCTGAGTTTAATATTAAAATCCATATTCAATTTTCTTTAAAATTACGAAAGTTGGGTAAATAATCTATAAACAGAGTGTATCGATTTTTAATTTATCCTTAATCTAACCTTAACCGAATATTAATCCCGCACGTAACAGCATGGTGTAGATTTGTATCAGATAAGATTTGAAGCAAAGAAACTCACATTCAATAAAAACAAATACGATCCTGAAAGATGAATAATTTAAGATTTCAATTTATACAAAATTTAGAATTTAAGAATTATTACAACTCTATTTCACTGAATACCATGTTTATAAGAAATAATGCTATTTATAAATTTCGCAGATTAAACCGATATTGAGATATTAAGATTTGTT
Organism: uncultured Bacteroidales bacterium; assembly: GCA_963725785.1. Taxonomy (GTDB): domain Bacteria; phylum Bacteroidota; class Bacteroidia; order Bacteroidales; family VadinHA17; genus LD21. Next base: position 31,737 of record CAVRZV010000016.1, read on the forward strand.
TGTCTTTATTTATTTGTATAGATTTGTTTCAACAATAAAAACTATGAGAAATGACACAATATGAATTTAATACCAGCCTAATTGAAATGAAGACTAATCTTCAAAGATTTGCATTGAGTCTCACCTCTGATCGTGACAGTGCTCTGGATCTGGTACAGGATACTTACCTTAAAGCCATCACTTATAAAGATAAATTCGTCGATTATACTAATCTTAAAGCCTGGGTATTTACAATAATGAAGAATACCTTCATAAATAATTACAGAAGAAATGTAAAAGAGAACACAATTATTGACGGAACCCAGGACCTCTATTACATTAATCAGCCACACGACAAAGGTTTTATTTCACCGGAATCCAATTATTCGGAAGGTGAAATTGAAAAGGCAATTAATTCGTTAAGTGATGAATTCAGAATTCCTTTCAGGATGCATATCGAAGGTTATAAATATAAAGAGATTTCTGATGAGCTCGGATTAAAAATCGGAACTGTAAAAAGCAGAATTTTCTTCACACGGCAGAAATTAATGCTGATGTTAAAAGATTATGTCAGGTAGTTTTGAACATTAATAGGTCAGGCTATAGTTAGGTTTAGGTTTAGGTTTAGGTTAAGGTTAGTTTAGATTTAGGTTAAGAAGAGGCTGAGATATCAGCCTCTTTTTATTATCCTCATAATGACTCCTGTCAGAACAAATAAAAGAAATAAACCGGAAACAAACCAGGCCCACCTGTTTGGAATTTTAGACTCAGCCCACATTTCGTATGGTTCCGACATAAAATAATCAGATTTAACAGGCCATAGTAATACCTTGCTACTGTCTATAAAACCGTTTGTACCGATCAGTTTTCCGGGCATTACAATTCTTACTGAATAGTTACTGAAGCCAGAGGAAATAACTTTTGTAACTAATGAAATGGCAGAATCAGCTTCAATTTTGTATTTCAGAGCATTCTCCGCACCGATAAAATCTCTGAGCAGGATACCATTCTTCCATAAGCTATCTAATTGCTTATCGTATTTCTCAATGATCTTCACAAACTCCTGCTCTCTCGATTTCAAAGATTTATATGACATATCATCTCCTGCTTTTCCGGAAGTGAGTCTGGAAAACTCACCTATCCATTCCGATACAAGGTTTATTTCTGTCCATTTATCTGTATTTTGTTTTACTGATTCACTCAGGGCCTTATATTTAAGACTATCCGGTCCACTTTCTTTACTGCTCTTAAGATCATCGGGGGAATAAAAATACAGGAGCTCTTCATTGTTCAGAAAATCTTTTAAAGGATAGCCAAAAGATAATATCTTGTCGATTTTCTCAGAAAACCTGAGTTCGGTATTGAACCATTTAAACTTTTTCGTAAACTCAGCATGTCGTGAAAACTCTCTGTTGGAGCTTGAATCTGATTTATACGCCAGATTGATCTCATTAACGTCTGGAAATAGCTTTTCAGCCCGTCGTACAAAGATTGTATCTCCTTTTTTATTCACTTCAACGGAATCCCGGATAATCCAGGTGCTGTCAAGAGGCAGCTGAATTTCGGAAATTAGAAATCTTTTAGCAGTATTGGGCTCTATGCTTTTCATGATTATCCTTCGTGTCACAGATCCATCCGCATGAACTATGTCAGTGACAACAGTCTCAGGCTCATTACAAGATGCGATCAGTATCAGAATCAAAGTAAGGACCAGCTTAATTGATCTTTTCTTCATAGCTTCAGAGATTAGTTTTTGTATGTGAGTTTTCTATCAATTTCTTTTCAATCAGCTTTTTAAGTTCAGGATCGGATTCGATAAGGTTTTCAAGATCCTTATATTTGATCTGCAACTCTTTTACCGCCTCAAGAAGATCCTTCATCTCCTTTTCAGATATAGTAATTGTTTTCGAAGGGAATCTTCTGACCGAATTCTTATAAACCAACAGCAGTTTTTCTATTTCATCCGCAGGAGTCGACACAGTACCTTTGCCAGTAATAACCGTCTGCCGGCTGATAACTTCTATCCGCTTCAGGATGACCCCTTGCTGATATACAAAAACAATTACTAATATTACAGACGCCGTAATCAGACTTCTCCTGACCCATCCGATATATACCCATCCGAACAAAAAATCAATTATTTCTGAAAGATTTAAACTGCTTTGATGAGCTCTAGTTATTCTATTAATTACGATTTGTTCAATATCCTCAGTTGAATCCAGCTTTGGCCTGGAATTTCTGAGAATATTCAAAACTTTATTATACTTTTCACTTTCCGTTTTCATCGCTATAAATATTTTTCAATCTTTTCGGAAATATTTTTTCTGGCATAATGAAGGTTAGCTTTAACACCTGATTTACTGATACCGGTAATTTTGGATATTTCATCATTTGACATCTCTTCAAGACCGGATAAAATAAAAACTGCTTTTTGTTTCGGACTCAGGTTTTCAGTAAGGAGAGCTATTATCTTTGAGGTTTCTTTATTTTCGAGAACAGTGGAGGGTACTTCTGAAATCCTGTTCGATATGAGGGCCCAGGTCTGTTCATCTGCCACAAATTCAGGGTTTCTTTTCCTTTTTCTCATCTGGTCATAACATTTGTTAATAACAATTCTGTATATCCATGTCATGTAGACTTCAGCTGATTTGATCTTTCCAAGTTTTTGCCATATTGTAATCATGGTTTCCTGAACAATATCTTTTGCCAGATCCTCGTCACCAAGCATCCTGAAAGAAACTGAATAAGCAAAGGGAGATGTCAGTTCAACAAGCTTTCTGAAATTGTTAAAATTTCCTCCCCTGCACTCTTCTATGAGCTTTATATCTATCAAAATGCTTTTTTGAATTGTATTAATAAGACGTCAATTTAACTGCAAGGTAAAAAACATGTGGTAATTTTACTGGAAAAGTGTTTTAAAAGTCCTTCGTGAACCTTAGTGATAACCTTTGCGTCCCTTTGCGGTAAAAAATAATTCAATTAACCACAAAGGTGCACGAAGGAAAACTCAAAGTAACACAAAGGGATATATGATTAAGAATTTTTATTCTGATAGAATATCAAATCTACAGTTATGCAAAAGACAATCACACTCAAAACCGACCGTCAGAATGGATTGTATGACATCACTTCCGAGGTTGTTTCGATAATCAGGCTAAGCAAGGTTAAGACAGGGATTGCTTCTGTTTATGCCAGGGGCTCCACAGCTGCTATAATGATTCAGGAAAACTGGGATCAATCTGTTCAGAATGATGTCATTTCGCTGCTTAAAAAGATGATTCCGTCAGGAATATGGGAACATGATCACCAGGATAATAACGGTGATGCCCATTTAAAAGCAGGATTGGTTGGTCCTTCCGAAACAATTCCAATAACAGACTATAGCCCGGGATTATCTACCTGGCAAAACATATTCTTTTGTGAATTTGACGGACCCCGTGAAAAGAGAGAAATAGTTGTTACAGTTATTGCAACGGGGGATTAATGTTTCAGCTTACTGAAGAGAAGGCGGCTTCAATGTTATCCATGAATCTGCAATAGGTTCTTCTTCCGATGGCTGATCTCTCAAATAGTCTTTTATATTCTTTCCTCGAAAGGTTTTTCCATTCCTCAGCTGTCATATTGGCCACCTCTGCAGGAAGTTCAAATTCAGGAGTATTATGGGGTTTCGAATTTTTATTCCATGGACATACCTCCTGGCATTTGTCACATCCAAACGCTCTTCCTTCCAGTCTACTGACAAGATCATCCGGGATTGTATCTCTGGATTCGAGAGTAAGGTAAGCCAGACACTTTCGTGTATCAATAGTTCTGTCTCCGTTAATGGCTCCGCCGGGACATGATTCAATACATAAGGAACATTCTCCGCAATTATCCGCTTCTGCAGGCTGATCATACTCAAGCTCAATGTCAGTAACAATAACTCCCAAAAAGAAAAATGATCCGATTTTCCTGTTTATAAGTATAGAATGCTTTCCGGGCCATCCCAAACCTGCTTCCCTTCCCCAGGCTTTCTCGAGGAGCGGTGCAGAATCAACAAATGATCTTCCTGCTGCTTCAGGATGGATGCTTTTAATAAAGTCACGTATTTTATTAAGCTTTCCTCTGATAACATCGTGATAATTAATTCCATATGCGTACCTGGATATTACAGGGATGCCATTGCCTCCCTGTTCTTTCTCAGTGTAATAATTTAGTCCTGTGACAATAATTGATTTTGCTTCAGGAACAAGATTCTGCGGATCTATTCTTTTCCCGATATTCTGACCCAGGTATGACATACTGCCGTTCATACCACTATTAACCCATTTTGTCAAAATCGGTTTGTGCTCATCGAGCGATCGTGCCCGGGCAATACCACAGAGATCAAATCCAACTTCTTTGGCATATTCTTTTATTAGAAAAGAGGAGGTTTTATCATCTGAGCCAGCCATAAAATATAGTTTAGAGGAATCCAAGTTCAAGTTTAGCCTCATCGCTTAGCATATTCTTATCCCAGGGTGGGCTGAATGTAAGCTTTAGATCACAATCTTTTACCCCTTTTATACCGGACACCTTATACTTCACTTCCTCAAGAAGTTCCTCTGCCATAGGGCAATTTGGAGCTGTAAGTGTCATAGTGATATGAGCAACATGCTCATCATCGAGATTGATTTCATATATTAAACCAAGATCATAAATATTTACAGGGATCTCAGGATCAAAAATGGTCTTTAGTATTTCACCAATTCTGGTTTCTATTTCCAGCTGTTCTGTAGGGTCCATAGTAGTCTTATTTTTTTATCGCATCCCATGCCATTGCATAGAGTTTCATCTGGCGTACCATTGAAAGTAATCCGTTGGAACGGGTCGGAGAGAGATTCTGCTTCAGCCCTATTTTATCAATAAAATAAAGATCTGAATTTAAAATTTCTTCCGGAGTCCGGTTTGATAAAACTTTTATCAGAAGAGCCACAATTCCTCTTGTTATTATTGCATCGCTATCGGCAGTGAATGTTATAAGTTTACCATCAAAATCAGGATGCAGCCACACCTTTGACTGGCATCCTTCAATAAGAAAATCTTTTATTTTGTACTTTGGGTCAATAGTCGTCAATTCCTTTCCCAGATCAATAAGCAGATTGTACTTATCCATCCAGTCTTCGAACAAAGAAAACTCTTCAATAATATTATCCTGTACTTCGTTGATTGTCATAAAAACAGTTTATGCAAACATACTTATAACTTTTTCTATTCCTGCAGCAAGAGTGTCGATCTCCTGCGTGGTATTATAAAAACACATAGATGCTCTTACTGTGCCATCAATGCCATAACGTTCCATTACAGGTTGGGCACAATGAGTTCCTGTTCTGACGGCTATACCCATTTTGTCAAGAATCATACCGGTATCATACTGGTGTATACCCTTTATAAGAAACGAAATTGTCGCAATTTTGCTTTTAGCTCTGCCATATATTTTTACTCCTTTAATTCCTGACAGTCGCTCAGTTGCATAAGAAAGAAGCTCCAGTTCACGTAAAGCTATATTCTCCCTCCCGATACTTAATACATAATCGAGTGCATTTGCCAGACCGATTGCAGCCGGGTAGTTCATAGTACCAGCCTCAAATTTAAAAGGAAGCTCATTGTAAGTGGTTTTTTCGAAAGTGACTTTATCTACCATATCGCCACCACCCTGAAAAGGAGCAAGTTCGGAGAGCCATTTCTCCTTACCATATAATACACCTATTCCTGCAGGTCCGTAAATTTTGTGTCCTGAGAAAACATAAAAATCGCAATCCAGTGTTTTCATTTCAACTATACCATGCTGAATGCCCTGGGCCCCATCGATAAGAACAGGTACATTGACAGCATGAGCAGCATCAATTATCTCTTTTATTGGCAGAATTGTTCCCAGCGAATTTGATGCCTGTGATACAGATACCAGCCTGGTTTTTGATGAGAGCAATTTATAATATTCCTCAAGGATAATTTCACCATTATCATTGATAGGTATTATACGCAAAACGGCTCCTTTTCTTTCGCACATCATTTGCCACGGAACAATATTGGCATGATGTTCAAGCCAGCTGAGAATTATCTCATCACCCGTCTTTATATATCGTTCACCGAAGGAGAAAGCAATTCCATTTATTGAACCTGTTGTACCTGAAGTAAAGATTATTTCTTCTCTTTTATCAGCGTTAATAAATGCCTTTACTTTTTCTCTTGCCTTCTCATAGGCTTCCGACGACATTTCGCTTAAATAATGTACTCCCCTGTGAATATTGCCGTTATACGATTTATATACTTCGTCTACTGCATCCAGAACAGACTGGGGCTTTTGTGTAGTTGCACCGTTATCGAAATAAACGAGTGGCCTGTCATAAACTTTCCTGCTTAGGATAGGAAAATCGGCTCTGATTTCAGCTATATCTCTCACAATAATTTCAGATTAACCGCACCTGACCAAACAACTAGCGCATCTGGAAAGCTCACCTTTCAACCTTTGCATAACAAGATTGTCCATTCTTTCGCGGAGAGCTTCAATCTTAATATTCTGGATTACTTCATGAGCAAATCCAAACATAAGCATCAGTCTGGCTTCACGCTTGTTTATTCCACGTGACTGTATATAAAACAAGGCTTCTTCGTCGAGCTGGCCTACTGTAGCACCATGACTGCATTTTACGTCATCTGCAAATATCTCGAGTTGTGGTTTGGTATCCATCTTTGCATCGTCGGTAAGCAGGATGTTGTTATTTTTCTGATATGCCAGGGTACCCTGAGCATCCGGACGCACCAGGATACGACCATTAAAAGCTCCTGTTGACATATCATCAAGAACTCCTTTAAACAGCTGATTGCTTGTGCAGTGAGGAAAAGCATGATCAACATTCACGAAGTTATCGATATGCTGCCATTTATCGGCAAGGTAATAATCCATACGAATAACTTTCAGCTCCCTCGCCCCCAAGGTAATGATATGTACTGTTTCGTATCAGACCACCATGCAGAGTAATATTATTTGAGGAGGTGACACTGTTTTTCTCCTGATGAATGAATGTATTGGTTATTTTGCACGCATTATTATGTTCATTCTGCACTCTGATAATATCGAAATGAGCATTTTCACCGACAAATACTTCAGTAACAGCATTTGTCAGAAATTTCTGAGGTGAAAGTGTATGGTCGCAGATTATTATGGAGAATACCGAATTTTTTTCAGCTATTATCAGGTTCCTGTGCTGATTGAACATATCATTCTCCGACTGGACAAGATTTACTACCTGGACAGGTTTTGTCAGAGTAACACCTTCAGGGATATACACAAATACACCGTCAGATGCCATTGCAGTATTAAGATGTATCAGCCCGTCGGTATCGCTTTTTGCATATTTACCAAAATGCTTTTCAAATATGTCAGGGAAACGTAATGCAGCTTCATTGAGACTGCCGATCCAGACACCGCTTGGCAACTGACGAAGTTTCTCCTTTAATGTAGGATAAAATCCATTCAGTAAAACGATCCCATGTGCATCAAGATCTGGTTACGTCACAACGGAATTCCTCTGCTTTGACAAAATCAGAAGGAACCGGCATAAAATAGTTATCATAATCGTGGTCAAAAAAGATATTGAGGTTGGTATACTTATAGGCTTCATTCTTCCTGGTTGGAATGCCCAGCTCTCTGAATTTCTCAAAAGCCGGTTGTCGGAATGAGTTAATAAATGGTGAGGATATACCGGAAATCTTATCAATATTCCCTTTGTAAAGTTCAAGATATTTTTCTGATATTTCAGATATTCCGTTCATGCTATAACATTATTTTCAACCTCTTTTTTTATCCAGTCGTATCCTTTTTCTTCAAGTTCAAGTGCGAGTTCTTTTCCGGCAGTTTTTACTATCCTTCCGTCATAAAGAACATGAACCACATCAGGTACAATATAGTCGAGTAATCTCTGGTAATGAGTTATTACGATAAATGAATTATCGGGACGTTTAAGTTTATTTACTCCATTTGCTACAATACGTAAGGCATCGATATCCAGACCTGAATCGGTTTCATCAAGAATAGCAAGCTTCGGTTCAAGCATTGCCATCTGGAAAATCTCATTCTTCTTCTTTTCTCCACCTGAAAAACCCTCATTCACAGATCTGTTTGCCAGTTTTGAATCAATCTCAACAAGTTCTTTTTTATCGCGCATCAGCTTAAGAAAATCTGATGCTGACAGCGGTTCCAGACCGTTATGTTTACGATGTTCATTTACAGCTGTTTTCATGAAATTTACCATACTAACACCAGGAATTTCGATCGGATACTGAAATCCCAGGAATATTCCCTCTTTAGCTCTGTCTTCTGCGGCCATTTCGAGCAGGTTCTTGCCCAAATATGTAATGGTCCCTTCAGTTACCTCAACAAATTCCCGTCCCGCAAGAACTGCTGCAAGAGTGCTTTTCCCTGATCCGTTTGGACCCATTATTGCATGGATCTCTCCGGGTTTAACTTCAAGGCTTATTCCCTTTAGAATACTTTTGCCTTCGATTGAGGCTTTTAAATTATTAATAATAAGCATGATAATATATAATTGACAACTATTTACCTATCCAACACTACCTTCAAGACTTATCTGCAGAAGCTTCTGAGCTTCTACAGCAAATTCCATTGGCAGTTTATTAATTACTTCCCGAGCATAACCGTTAACAATCAGACCTATTGCATCTTCAGTTGAAATGCCTCTCTGATTGCAGTAAAAAATCTGATCTTCCCCGATTTTGGAAGTTGTTGCTTCGTGTTCAACAATTGCGGTCGAATTATCAACTTCGAGATACGGAAAGGTATGAGCTCCGCATTTATCCCCAAGTAATAAGGAATCACACTGGGAATAATTCCTTGCATTTGAAGCATTTTTTAAAACCTTAACAAGTCCTCTGTAACTGTTCTGACCATGACCGGCCGAAATTCCTTTTGAAACGATAGTGCTTTTTGTGTTTTTACCTATATGAGTCATTTTAGTCCCGGTGTCAGCCTGCTGGTGATTGTTTGTAACAGCAACTGAATAGAACTCCCCTGTTGAGTTGTCACCACGCAGAATACACGAAGGGTATTTCCATGTAATTGCAGATCCCGTTTCAATCTGTGTCCACGATATCTTTGAGCTTTCTCCTTTGCACATCCCTCTTTTTGTTACAAAATTGAAAACGCCACCTTTTCCTTCTTTATCACCTGGATACCAATTCTGAACGGTAGAGTATTTTACTTCCGCATTTTTTTCAGCCACAATTTCAACTATAGCGGCATGAAGCTGATTTTCGTCTCTGGACGGAGCAGTACATCCCTCGAGATAACTGACATAGCTTTCTTCATCTGCTATCAGCAGAGTCCGTTCAAACTGACCAGTACTGGCAGAGTTTATCCTGAAATAAGTTGAGAGCTCCATAGGGCATCTTACACCCTTTGGTATATAACAGAATGAACCATCGCTGAATACCGCTGAATTCAGGGTCGCAAAAAAATTATCTGTATAAGGAACTACTGAACCCATATATCTTTTTACCAGGTCGGGATACTCTTTCACTGCATCGCTGAAAGAACAGAATATTATTCCCATTTCGGCCAGCGTTTCTTTGAAAGTCGTCTTTATTGAAACACTGTCAATTACAGCATCAACAGCTACCCCGGCCAGGTGCTTTTGCTCCTGGAGCGGGATCCCAAGCTTATCGAATGTTTTTTTCAGTTCCGGATCAATATCATCTATACTGTTAAGATTCTTTCTCTCTTTTGGAGCAGCATAGAAAATGATCTCCTGATAATTAATTGGCGGAATTTTAAGATTTGCCCAGGTTGGCATTTTCATTGTCAACCAGTGACGATATGATTTCAGACGGAATTCCAGTAACCATTCAGGTTCGTTCTTCTTTGCTGAAATAATCCTGACTACATCTTCACTCAAACCCTTTGGGATCCTGTCCATCTCGATATCGGAATAGAATCCGTATTTGTATTCGCCTGTAGTTACGTCACTTATTATTTTATCCTGATCTTTTTCCATTTCACTTGTTATCGAGCCTTATATCATTAAAATCATAATTAAGCCCCCCTTGGGGGGTTTGGGGGTAGAAAACAACTCACAAAAACCATTCCGTTAATTGTATTTAATCTAAATAAACATACAAAAATATACAAAAATAGGATTAGATGAATCAATCGAAGATAAATTCTTAATAAAATGAGCAGAATAAAGAGTAGTGCAGGAGAATCAGAACCGTGTAACTCTGAGAACAACTCAGTGTAACTCAGTGGTAAATAGATCTGGCAGAAAAAATTATGAACTTACACAACCTGTCCCGCGAAGCGGGAGAGAGACACAGCGGCATTCACAGAGTTGCACAGAGAATATCAAGAATAGTTGAAGGAGATAAGGGTTCTATTTGCTTTCCCTGTATTCCTTTAACAAGGATTGAAAAATTTCTTTTACTGATGAAATTTTTGTAGCTCTGAATGCATTTGATCCGGCAAATGCATACCCTCCTTCGAAATTACCTTTAAGAGCATTGATCAGGGCGATGATTATGCAATATGGACTTTTGGAAATATCACAAGTCTTGATACATTTGAAAGGACATTTTTTCGGTTGCTTTTTACCATCCCTCACCTTTGTTATAAAATTGCTCAAAATTGCCCGACCGGGCATACCAACGGGGCTTTTGATAATTTCAATATCGGAACTTTCAGCATCTATATAAGCCTGTTTGAAAGCCGGGGATGCATCACATTCGTCAGTGGTTACAAAACGAGTACCCATCTGAACTCCGGAGGCTCCCAGACTTAGTATTTTATGAATATCATCTCCTGTGTAAATACCGCCGGCAGCTATTAGAGGGATTCTAATATCATATTTATCCTCAAATATTTTCAATTCCTTTACGATCTCAGGAACAAGCTTTTCAAGAGAATAATCTGTATCGAATATCTGTTCTTCTTTAAACCCCAGATGTCCTCCAGCCTTGGGTCCTTCCACAATTACTGCATCAGGAAGATAATCATAGTTGGCTTTCCACTTTTCGCAAATTATTTTCGTTGCCCTTGCCGATGAGACAATCGGGACAAGCTTAGTGGTACTGTCCTTTTTCAGAAATGATGGCAGATCAAGCGGAAGACCTGCACCGGCAGTAATTAAATCAACCTTTTCAGAAATGGCTGTTTTAATCATATCGGTAAAATTGGTCATTGCAACCATAACATTAACACCGATAACACCTAATGTTTTTTCGCGTGCTTTTCGTATTTCTTCTTTAAGTCCGTATATACTTGCCTCCAGAAAATCAGCAGAAAATTCCTTATATAAAAGCCCCAGTCCGGCGCTTGAAATAACACCCACTCCACCTTCATTTGCAACTGCAGAAGCCAGCCCTGAAAGAGAAATCCCCACTCCCATTCCACCCTGTATAATTGGCACTGCAATAGCAAGATTCCCAATTCTTAATCCCTTCATTTTATGTTTTTTATTTTTATCAAAGGTAGACCAATTAACCGATCGCCGGCAGAAAAAGAGATATTTAACATAATTTAAAGAATCCGGTCGAAATTACCCAATAGCGGAAAGGCGCAATATATAAGGCTTTGAGGCCGGTAAGTAACAATCTGCTTAGAAACGTTCCAATTTCCCGCTGATCGCGCAGATCTTCGCAGAGAACCTCACTCTTATCTGCGTTCATCAGCGTAATCTGCGGGAAACATATTTCCTATTTCAAAAAAACTTAACTTTAGAGTGTAAATATTCAGGAAACATATGAAAAGATCAATAATTGCATCAATATTTCTCATTGCATCGGTCAATGGAATTACTGCCCAGACCGAGAAGGAGATAAAGGCCGATATTAAGCATGTCACAGTGTTCCCTGACAGGGCTCAGATTGACCATGAGACTACTGTTACGCTTCAGCCCGGGAAAAGCATTCTTAAACTTTCAGGGCTTTCTCCGTATATCGATGTACAGAGTATCCAGGTTAAAGGTTATGGCGATTTTACAATACTTTCAGTTAATCAACAGAATAACTATCTTCAGAATCTAGAAGATTCCCCTGAAGTGAAAAGCATAAGGAGTCAGATTGAGGCTCTCCAGACTAAAGTTGAAGATGAGGGTGCAGCTATCAGTACCCTCAAGGAAAAAGAGGATTTCCTTATTGCTAACAGGGCAATCCTTGTAAAGGAATCAACGTTTACACTTGAACAATTGAAAAATGTCATGGATCTGTATACAAATAATATGGATCAGATTGCTATAACAAGATTAAAAAAACAAAGGCTGATAAAAGATTATAATAAACAGATTACAGCACTTCAGCAACAGGTAGCCGATAAACTTGGAAAACAGCAGCTTCCTTCAGGTGAAATAATGGTCTCCATTTCTTCTGAAAAGCAAGTTTCAGGAAAACTCACATTCAGCTATGTGGTTTCTAATTCAGGATGGTATCCTTCTTACGATATCCGGGTTGATGATGTAAAAAATCCTGTGACCATATATTATAAGGCCAATGTCTTTCAGAATTCCGGTGTTGAATGGAAAAATGTTAAACTGAGTTTCTCAAATGCAACGCCCTGGATTGCCGGGGATATTCCGGTTTTATATCCATGGTTTGTTGATTTTTACTATCCTTCAACAATCAGGATCAGAGGATTAGCTTCAAAATCCTACGACCGTGTTGCACCGGCTGTAATGGAAGTGGCAGATAACAAAAAGATGGAGGAAAAGTCAATGGAGGCTGCTCCGGTAATTGTTCAAAAGCAGGTCGGGGAAACAACTGTAACATTTGATGTTGCCATACCATACTCGATTCAGTCTGACGGGAAAGTGCAGACTGTAGAAATTCAGAGGGTTACGGCACCTGCTGATTACAAATACGTTACTATGCCCAAGTTATCACAACTGGCTTATCTTACCGCAAACATTACTGACTGGGCAAAATTAAGTCTTCAAACCGGTGAGGCGACACTATATTTCGAAAATTCGTTCGTTGGAAAGTCCACCCTTAATGTCAACCAGTTAAAAGATACTCTGACTATTTCACTCGGAACAGATAACAGTATCCTTGTAAAAAGGGAGAAACGCAAAGATTTCACCAGCCAGAAGGTAATCGGAGCTAACAGGACCTATACTTATTCGTACCTTATTACATTAAGAAATAATAAATCAAATCCGGTCAAAATCACTCTTAATGATCAGATTCCGGTCTCATCAAACAGTAGTATTACCGTTGAACCTATCGATTTATCAGGTGGAAGACTCGATGGACAGACTGGTGAAATAAAATGGGATCTTGAAATAAAACCGCAGGAAACCAAACAGGTAGTGCTTACCTATTCTGTCAAATATCCGAAAGACAAAACTGTAGTTCTGGAATAAATATATAATTGGATATCTATGAATTTTTTTGGCAATTTAATCTGGTTGATATTTGGTGGTCTGATCATAGCTATAGAGTATTTCATTGGAAGTATTGTACTTATGATAACCATCGTGGGAATTCCATTCGGTATACAGACATTAAAAATGGCTTCTCTTTCATTATGGCCCTTTGGACGTGATACTGTTGTGCATTCAAGAGCATCAGGATGCCTTTACATTCTTATGAACATAATATGGCTGCTTACCGGTGGTCTATGGATTGCAGCCACCCATGCCATATTCGGGGTTCTTCTCTGTATAACAATTATAGGAATCCCCTTCGGATTGCAGCATTTTAAACTTACTGCAATTGCATTATCTCCATTTGGGAGAGATATTGTCATAAAATGAAAAGGGTTGTATCGAGACTCCTTAGTGATCCTTGGTGCAAACCTTTGTGTACCTTTGTGGTAGAAAACTATTTTATTTAACCACAAAGGAACACGAAGTAACACAAAGGGGAAACAAAAACATGGACAAATCTGAAAATAGAAAAAGATTAATTAACGAATTTGGGAAATTTGGTCTTATAAAACATCTGACAGAAAAAGTCAGAACTGCAAATGCAACAACAATAACAGGTATCGGCGATGACTCCGCAGTCATTGATTCGGGAAACAATCTTACGCTTGTATCGACAGATCTTCTTCTGGAAGGAATCCACTTCAACCTGATTTACACTCCGCTTAAACATCTGGGATATAAGGCCGTTGTCAGGGCAATTTCTGACATTTACGCCATGAATGGAACGCCAGGACAGGTACTGATTGCACTCGGCCTGAGCACAAAATTCAGTGTCGAACAGGTAGATGCTCTCTACGAAGGGATTTCGCTTGCATGTGAAAAATACGGGGTTGACCTTGTTGGCGGAGATACAACCAGTTCGCTGACCGGATTGACAATCGGGGTTACCGGTATAGGTACTGTCGAAAAAAATAATCTGGTCAGGCGGGATAGTGCAAGAGTCAACGATCTTATTTGTGTTACCGGCGATTTTGGTGCTTCATTTATGGGTCTTCAGCTACTTGAAAGGGAGAGGAAGCTATTTACAAAAGAAAAAGTAACTCAACCCGATCTTACAGGTTTTGAATATGTTATTGGAAGGCAGCTTAAACCGGAAATTCCGGTTTCAACTTTAACAGATCTTAAAAAAGAAGAGATCAGACTCACATCGATGATTGATGTTACTGACGGATTGGCTTCCGATCTCCTGCATATCTGCAAGTTATCAGGAACAGGCTGCAGGATCTTTTATAGTAAAGTACCGATTGATTATGAAACTTCAAAACTGGCTGAAGAATTCAATGTTGATCCGATTACTCCTGCTCTTAACGGTGGTGAGGATTTCGAAATGCTTTTCACAATTCCACTGGAATATACCGAGAAAATCAAATTGATAAAATCTGTTAAAGTAATAGGTTATATGACTTCTCAAGACTCGGGATATTATATAATCGGGGATGACGGTTCCGAAGCAGAAATGTCAGCTCAGGGCTGGATAGATTAAACAGAGTATTACCTGGCCCTTATAATTCCTCTTTCAGATTTTCTTATGAATTCCAGGATATAATCACGGTCGGGTGAAGATTTAAATTCTTTTTCCACGTAGTCTAAGGCCTGTGAAAAATTCATCCCTTTCTGATAAATGGCTCTGTATATTTCATGTATTTCATCAATTCGTTCCTTTTCAAATCCTCGTCGGGTAAGTCCGACTGAGTTCAGTCCAAGGAAAGATAAAGGATCACGGTCCGCTTTGACAAATGGTGGAACATCGATCCTTACTTTTGAGCCGCCTCCAAGTATCACATGAGCTCCAATATGAGTGAATTGATGTACCAGTGTACCACCGCTGAGGATTGCCCAATCACCAACATTAACCTCACCGGCCAGGCTGGTGGAGTTACCAATAATAGCATTGCTCCCGATAAAACAGTCGTGACCAATGTGAGAATAAGCCATTAAAAGACAATTGTTTCCAACGACAGTTTTCCCAACCGCAGCAGTGCCCCGGTTTACTGTGGCACACTCTCTTACAGTTGTTTTATCACCAAGTTCGGCTGTTGTTTCCTCTCCCCTGAACTTAAGATCCTGAGGGATCCCGGATATAACAGCGGAGGGAAAAATTCTGCATTCGTTTCCTATTCTGGCTCCGTCCATTATAGTTGAATTTGGACCGATCCACGTTCCGTCACCTATAGTAACATTCCCCGCAATATATGCAAAGGGCTCAATAGTAACGTCCTTGCCTATTTTTGCGTCAGGATGAATAAATGCTGATTTTGAGATCATTGATCTATTATTTGTTTTTTACTACCTGTGCAGTCATTTCTCCTTCCAAAACAAGTTTGTTCCCAACGAATGCCTGACCAAACATTGTAGCTATTCCTCTTCTCATTACATCGGACAATTCCATTTTAAGTATCACAGTATCTCCTGGAACTACTTTATTCTTAAATTTCAGCTTATCGATTTTAAGGAAATAGGTAGAGTATTTTTCGGGGTCTTCAACTGAACTTAGTATAAGAATTCCTCCCGTCTGAGCCAGAGCTTCAACCAACAGTACACCCGGCATAACTGGTTCGTCAGGAAAATGACCCTGGAAGAAAGACTCATTAAATGTAACGTTTTTAATACCTACAATTGACGACTCATCGAGTGCTATTATTTTATCAACCAATAAGAAAGGGAATCTGTGAGGCAACCTTTTCTTAATCTCTTCAACATTAAAAACCGGAGGCAATGAAGCATCATAAACAGGAATATCATGTTTTGACAGAGCTTTTTTCATCTCCTGCCTTATAATTTTTGCCAGGCGTGTATTAGCATAATGACCGGGACGAGTTGCAACAATTTTACCTTTTATCGGATGGCCGACAAGAGCAATGTCACCCATAATATCGAGAAGTTTATGTCGCGCGGGTTCATTTGGGTAGCGTAATTCTGTATTATTCAGTATTCCGGCAGTGTGAGTATTGATGCCAGGGCGGTTAAAAAGTTTGGCAATTCTGTCGATTTCAGACTGTTCAACCTCCTTTTCGAGAATAACTATTGCATTATCGAGATCGCCTCCGCGAATAAGTCCCTGATTAAATAGATGGCTCCAGTTCATGAAAAAACACAAAAGTTCGACTCTTGCATATTTTCTCTTCGAAGTCTTCAATTGAATCAAGTATGGAATATTGGTTCCCCAATATCTTTGAATTATAATCGATAAGAACATTGACACTGAAGTGATCATCGGGATACACTATAAGGTCAACTCCATGTTCTTCATCAGAGAAGGTGATTTTTTGTTTGACAATGAAATAATTCCTGTCTTCTTTCTGTTCAATAATGCCTGCTTCCTTAATAGCTTCAACAAATTTCCAGGCAGAACCGCCCATAATAGGTGTCTCGGGTCCATTCATCTCTATCATCGCATTATCAACCCGTAAGCCATAAAAAGCTGCCATAACATGTTCAATAGTTGTTACAGAAGCATTGTTTTGTACGAGTGTTGTACCCCTCGAAGTATCTGTTACATGTTCAGCAAGAGCATCAATTACAGGTTTACCCGGAAGGTCCACCCTGCAAAATTTATAGCCATGATTTACCGGAGCCGGTTTAAATGTAATTGTTACACTTTTCCCCGAATGCAATCCCTTCCCGGTAAGGCTAATCTCTTTTGCCAGCGTCCTCTGTTTTTCACTCATCAGTAAAAATTATTAAATTACGGGTACAAAAAAAATAAAAAAAATCCGAACAATCCAGAAATTTGTACTTAAACTGAATTTATCAGCTACTATTTCAACAGGTATTCAAACAAAACTACTTCTTTTTCAGAGACTCTATCTCCTTTTCCAATAAATCAATTTTCAACTTCAATTCCGGAAGCTTTTTGAAAACAACTGACGATTTGAGAAATTGTTTTATTTCAATAGCCGGTGAACCGAGAATAACCGTGTTTTCTTCTTTAACATCCCCGAGAATTCCGCCCTGGGCTCCTATTTTTGTGCCATTTGCTATCTTTAAATGTCCGGCAATACCGACCTGTCCTCCAAACATGCAATTCTTTCCAACCTTTGTTGAACCTGCAATTCCAGTCTGTCCGGCCATAACAGTATTTTCACCAACTTCCACATTATGACCTATTTGTATAAGATTATCAAGTTTGACTCCTCTTCGTATAATTGTTGATCCCATTGTTGCCCGGTCAATGGCAACATTCGCTCCTATTTCAACAAGGTCCTCTAATATGACATTCCCTAACTGCGGAATCTTCATGAATTCGCTGTCGGATTGAGGGGCAAAACCGAATCCGTCGCCTCCTATCACACTGCCTGCATGAACGATACATCCTTCACCAAGAAGACAATCATGATAAATTTTTACCCCGGGGTTGATTGTACAGTTCTTTCCCAGTTTAGTGTTGTCTCCAATATAAACGTGAGGATAAACAGAACATCCATCGCCTACGACGCAATTCTCCCCAATATATGCATAGGGTCCGATGAAAACATCAGAACCGATTTTAGCTGTTGTCTCAATAATAGCAGTAGGGTGGATTCCTTTTTTTCTGGGTCTTGCCTGATCAACAAGTCGAAGAAGCGAGGCAAATGCCTCGTATGAGTTTTCTACTCTGATCAAAGTGGCATGAACTTTAGACGATGGTACGAAACTATTATTAACAAGCACTATAGAAGACTTTGTTTCGTATATATAATGTTCATATTTTGGATTGGCAAGGAATGACAAAGCACCAATCTGGCCCTCCTCAATTTTTGCTATAGTATTTACTTTGACATCAGGGTTTCCTTCTATTTCACCTTTTAAAAATCCGGCAATTGTTGCAGCAGTAAATTCCATAATATTCAATTTTTAATTATCGACATTCTTTTGGATAGCAAAGGAAGTACTTTGTTATTCTCTCTGAAAGAAATCTGTGGTCAAACATATCCGAAACAGTTGAAATTTCAGCAGTCTTCCCATTTTTCAGCAGTATTTTAACTTCCGGAGTATCGGGTGTGTAAGCCAGATTAGAAATACTATTAGTGAAAACATAATAGTCTGCTAACTCCGGAGGCACATTCATAAGTTGCCCAGCCGAATTACTCAGATCCACGACCCTTTTGACAGGGAATGGTTCATTTTGCAGTTCGATGGCAAAAAGATCTCTCCGTAACAATCTGCCTGATAAGTCCGAAAGTACCTTATCAGAATCGTCAGCCCAGTATTTTGCAGAGATTATTATATCTGCATCATCAAGTCGCGTAAAATTTGCAGCAATCAGACCGGGAGTAAATTTTCCGTTATCTGTGAGATCGGACTGACTGAGATTGTTGTATAAAAAGAATCTGAGTGACGGAGTCGTATATAAATCATATCCTTCGTCGGCCAGCTCTTTTGCCCTCTTAAGTGTTTTTACCAGCAGGCTTTCGGAAGAGAGGACGGTCTTATGCATGTAAACCTGCCAGTACATGAGGCGACGGGCTATAAGAAATTTTTCGAGCGAATAGATGCCTTTTTCCTCTACTACCAGACAATCGTCGACAACATTCAGCATCCTTATTATCCTGTCCGATCCCACCGATCCTTCAATTACTCCTGTAAAGAAACTATCCCTTCGCAAATAATCAAGCCTGTCCATATCTATCTGTCCGGAAATCAATTCATGCAAAAATTTCCTGTAGTATGTACCTGTAAAGATTTCAATCGCAAGATCCAGTCTGCCACTGTATCTTTCGTTCAGTTTTCTCATGAGTAAAAGAGAAATATCTTCATGTGTAATACCGCTGATTATTGAATTTTCCAGTGCATGCGAAAATGGACCATGCCCTGCGTCATGCAGTAATATTGCTATCAGAGTGGCTTCTTCCTCGGCAGGAGAAATTTTGACTTCCTTGCTCCTGAGTGTGGCAATAGCCATATTCATCAGATGTAATGCTCCAAGTCCATGCTGAAACCTGCTGTGATTTGCACCCGGATATACGAAACTTGTCAACCCAAGTTGCTTTATATTTCGCAATCGCTGAAACCAGGGATGCTCAATGAGGTCAAACACAAAATCTCCCGGGATGCTTATAAAACCATAAACCGGGTCGTTGATTATTTTTCGCTTGTTAGTCAGATAAACCACCTCGAAATTTTTATCTACAAAATTAGAAATTAAGAGCATTTAACAACAATGGTTGTAATGTTTTTAATTTACCACACACTCCCCTTTTAATTTTGTCTGAGCAGGGGCTGATGGAAAGCACATTATTTTGACATTCCTCCTTTGTGTACCTTTGAGAGTACTTTGTGAACAACCCCAATGTGCTTAGGGTCCAGGAGTTTAATAATAGAAAAATCAACCTTATGTTGTACAACATAAATAATTATTGCCACATTTGTAAAAAATGACGTCTTTATAGCGTCAAACATAAAATACAATCTGACCTTTTTGAACTAACCAGAGTTTTATGAAAATTGAGATTCAGGGACTTAACCAGATATATCCGAATGGGAATCACGCCCTGAAAGATGTTAACCTCGAGTTTGGAACCGGTATGTTCGGGCTTCTCGGACCAAACGGTGCAGGTAAATCAAGCCTGATGAGGATAATGGTCACACTGATGAAACCGACTTCAGGACTGGTTCTGGTAGACGGAAAAGATATTCAGAAGATCAGGAAAGAACTCAGGAGCATGCTGGGGTACCTTCCTCAGGATTTCAGGTTTTTTACATCGCTGAAAACCTGGGAATTCCTCGACTACTCGGGTTCTCTAGCCGGATTAAGAAACAAAAAAGAGAGACTTAGTGAAGTAGACAGACTACTTGATCAGGTTGGTCTGCTTGAGGTTCGCGACAGACAGGCCAACAGATTATCGGGTGGTATGAAACGCAGATTAGGTATAGCCCAGGCGCTTATCGGGAATCCTAAAATCATTGTTGTCGACGAGCCAACCACTGGTCTCGATCCTGATGAAAGAATCAGATTCAGGAATATTCTCTCGCAACTGAGCCAGCACGATGTGACCATAATTCTTTCAACCCACATTGTAGGTGATATCTCCTCTACCTGTCAGGGTATGGCTCTTCTCAACAAGGGAGAACTTGTCTTTTCCGGATCGCCCGAGAATCTTGTAAAAAATGCTGAAGGCCACGTTTTCAGACTTACAGTAAATCCGTATGATTATGAGAAAGTCAAGGAACACTACAATGTTATTTCCACGATACCTGTTGAAGCCGGTTGGGAAGTGCAGATAGTTTCCGATACTGTTCCTGAATTTGCTTCAACAAATATTGTCCCGAATATTGAACATGCCTATGTTTATTACATGGAACACAAACTTCATACTGAAATAACTGATTAACAACGAACTACATTAATGGCGTTTCTAAATAATATAAGGACCGTTGCACAATATGAAGCAAAAACACTTAGAAGGAGCTGGTTTTTCAGACTCTTTTCCCTGGGTTCCCTTTTCATATTTACAATTCTGAACATAGGATTATTCTCACCAATCGGAGACGAAGACTGGGAAATGATTTCTATTTCATCTTCTGTTCCACAGTTAAACCTATACCTTCTTAATATAGGACAGGCAATCGTAGTGATTTTTCTTGCCTCTGATTTTCTGAAGAGAGACAAGAAACTCGATACCAATGAAGTTTTATATACAAGGTCAATGTCTAATTTTGAGTATATCATGGGCAAGACCTGGGGTATACTTCGTTTGTTCCTCGGACTCAATATTGTGATATTGTCGATAGGGATGCTTATGAATATTATTTCCAAAAGCATGTCGATTGATTTCATGTCGTATATCTCCTACCTGCTTATAATTTCAGTGCCTACATTAGTATTCAGCCTGGGGTTGGCTTTTGTTATGATGTCAGTGATCAGAAACCAGGCTATAACTTTTCTCTTACTGCTTGGCATAGCAGCTCTCGATATGTTTTGGCTGTGGTTCAGAATGGGATCGATTTTCGATTACATGGCTTTTGGAATTCCGGTGTTTAAGTCGGGAATTATCGGCTTTGATAACCTTTGGTTCATTGTAAACCAAAGGTTACTTTACTTTTTTCTGGGAATGGTGCTTGTTCTTGCAACAGTGCTGCTCTTTAAGCGATTGCCTCAATCGAGAATTCACAGAATAATAACAATAATCTTTCTCGTAGTATTTATGTCAGGGGCCCTGGTATGCGGATTTAATTCTTATTCACTTTACAGTAATAGTATAAAATTTAAAGCAAGTGTTATTGATACAAACAGGAAGTTTGAGGATGAGAATTTCGCCACAATAACAGATGCCGCGATCGACTTTATTCACAAAGGAAAATCGTTTGAGGCAAAAGCTGTCCTTAAAATTATCAACGAAAACAAAGTATCGCTTGACCGATACATCTTCTCCCTGAATCCATCTTTAACAGTGACAAAAGTAACCACTGAAGGTCGTGAGCTTAAATTTACAAAAACAAATCAGATAATTGCGATAGATCCAATGACAGCTCTCCAGCCCGGAAAAACTGACAGTCTGCAGATATCTTACTCCGGAACAATCAACGAGTCATTTTGCTATCCGGATTATACCGATAATATAAGATATACTCCATACAGAATCGCATTGATGAATCTTAATAAAAGGCAGGCGTTTCTTGATGAAAAATATGTACTGCTGACACCGGAAACTCATTGGTACCCGGTAGCGGCACTTAACTATTATCCCAATAATCCTGCCCGAATAAAAATTGATTTTACCAGGTATACCCTCAGGGTTAAAACCGAAGAAGGGCTTACTGCTGTTTCACAGGGTAGAATGAAAACTGAAAATGGATATACCTGGTGTAAACCAGAGAATCCTCTTACAGGACTTACGCTTGCAATCGGTAATTACAAAACAGATTCTCTCAAAGTTGATTCTGTAAATTATCTGAGTTACTACTTCCCGGGACACGATTATTACAAAAAGGATCTCAGTTTAATTAAAGATACACTGCCTAATCTGGTCTCAGGTATTATGAGAGAGCTTGAGACAAACTTTTCCACCAAATATCCTTTTAAGACGCTGAGTCTCCTTGAAGTGCCAATACAGTACTATTCTTTCCCCAAAAAAAATACCCAGACCAGAGCTGAAGTCCAGCCTTCAATGGTTCTGCTTCCTGAGAAATTATCGACTATTGAAAATGCAGGATTCAATAAAAGATTCATCCGCCAGAAAAAAAGAATGGCCAGGAATAACCAGGTAATTACAGATAAGGAGTTGCAGGTGAGATTATTTAATGATTTTATCAGAAACGTATTTATCAGTGGTGAGAACTACAGATTTGTAAATGGGGTTGCCTCAAATGAACCTTTACGGTATCGTCTGGGTCCCAGTTTTTATTTCTTTAAAAACAATTTTTATTCTTCTGATTATCCGGTAATGAATGCTGTTTTTGAATCCCATCTTCAACATCTGACACAACAGGCGCAGACAGATGGTTTCATGGCCGGTTTCGGAGCTCTTTCAGATAATGATAAAGCCAATCTTATTTTAAAGAAGACCAGCTTCCGTGATCTGCTGGCAAGAAATCCCTCAGGCGATACATTGCGAATTGTATTGACTGTGAAAGGCGACTGGTTTTTTAATCTTTTAAGATCGAAAGCCGGAATATTTGAATTTAAACCCTGGTTTTCGGAATACATTGACAACAATCGCTTTAAAAGTATAGACATCATGAAGTTTAACCAGGACTTCAAAGTCAGATTCGGCTTTGAATTTTATCCTGAGCTCAATGCCTGGTTTAATAACCGGGAACAACCGGGTTTTTTGATCACTGATTTAAAAGCATCGGAGATAATTATAGGAGAGAGATCGAGATACCAGGTGACATTCGTTGCTTCAAATCACGAACCAGTTGATGGGTTATTTAATATTTCTTTCAGAACCGGAGGCGCTAATGATCTGCTTGCCAAAAAGATCCAGTTAGAAAATATCCAGATCCAGGGAGGTGGTGGCAATAAGATTTCAATGGATTTAAGGGGTCGTGGAATGGATGCTGATGACATTACAAAAATTATATTCATGGGGCCCGATGAAGCGAAGAAAATAGGAATTGTTCTTGATGCTGAGCCAAGAGCGATGATAATAAATACTCTCTTTGCCAAAAATATACCTGGTGAGATAAACCTGCCAGTCAACGATATCACAAAAGCAAAAGGAAACATTAAAGAATTTTCGGGAGAGGAGACTCTGGCATCGATCCCTCAATATTCTGATCCTTCAGAAATTATTGTTGATAACGAGGATGACGGATTCATTTCCAGTAAGCAAATCACATCGAGTCCTCTGAAGAAGCTTCTCGGAATTTCAAATGAGAAAGGAAAAACCTATATGAAGATAAGCATGTGGAATACTCCTGACTACTGGCAACCGGTTGTCCTTACAACTTACTGGGGGAAGTATATCCGTTCTGCAGTTTATACTCGTGCGGGTACCGGTGACAAGAAGATAACCTGGACAACAATTATAAAAGAACCAGGGTATTATAATATCTATTCCTATGTAGGAAAAACCATCGACCGTATGACTGTCAAAAACGGTTCCGGTACCGGAACCTCTGGAGATTCATCTGGAGAGAAGGAGAAAGACAATACATACAAAGACATGCATTACAAGATTTATAATGAGCAGGGAATAGATGATGTCACTCTTGATTATGAGAATGCGGAAGGTGGATGGAATAATCTGGGACAATTCTGGCTCCGGGCCGATACTTCGAAGGTGGTACTGACGAATAAATCAACCGGAAGGCTTGTGATAGGAGATGCTATAAAATGGGTAAGGCAGAAGTGAAAAGAAGGGGGGAATGGGAGAAAAAGAGAAAAGGAGATCTTAGATCCGCGTTAACCCGTGAACTCCGTGGTTAAGAATAATATAATAAATATAAGAAGCAAGATTCTGGAAATGAAACATAAGAAGCATTATATGAAAGAACACTTAAAAGAAAAAATAAAGGTCAGTTTAATGATACTGGCTTTACTTGTAATCAATGTGTCAAATTCGATTTCACAGGAAGGACTTACCCTCGAAAAGTCGCTTGGTATAGCGGAAGTGAACAGCCCTTCAATGAAAACAACGCGACTAAGCCTGATCAGAAGCCAGGAGAACCTGAACGCTCAGAATGCCTCACTGAAATCTCAGTTTTCACTTATGCTGACACCTATCAGCTACAGCCAGAACCGTGCGTTTAATGATCTCATCTCCACTTATAACAGCCAGAAGAAAACACAGACTTATGGTACATTTACAATTATGCAACCTGTAATATGGACTGATGCTGCGGTTTCCCTTACCAATACTTTTGGATATCTCGACAGTTATAGTCAATTTGCGACTCAGCAGCAAAAAGGATTTAGCAATAGCCTGGCAATCAGTCTTGATCAACCACTGTTTACATATAACAGGACAAAGATGACCCTTAAAGAGCTTCAGCTCGCTCTTGAAAATGCACAGCTGAATTATGCTATACAATTGCTTGATCTTGAGAAACAGGTCACCCAGGCATTTTATTATGTCTATCAGCAGCAGCAAAGTCTGGAAATTGCAAATCAGGCTTACCAGAACATGCAGAAGAGCTATGAAGTTTCAAAAAATAAGGTTGATGCCGGCATATCACCTAAGGAAGAGATGTTTCAGGCTGAGTTGAATCTGGCCACAACAAAATCGGATTATGAGAACAAACAGGTCTCCCTTGAGAATGCAAAGGATGACTTTAAACTTCTCATTGGGATGAGTCTGTATGAAGATCTTCTTGTAATCCCAAATATTGCAGTGGATACGGTTTCTGTTGACATTTCATTTGCAATTGATCAGGGTCTTCAGAACAGAATGGAACTTCGTCAGAGAAAGATCGATATTGAAAATTCACAGTTCGATCTGATCCAGACAAAAGCGCAAAATGAATTCAGGGGGAGTCTGGGATTATCTGTCGGTCTTTTTGGAGATAACGACAAATTCAGAAATGTTTTTGACAAAGCAAGCCGCACCGACAATGAATCGGTAACATTGTCGCTTTCAATACCGTTATGGGACTGGGGGAAAAGAAAATCAATGATAAAAGCATCAGAAGCATCTATCGCAACATCACAGATTTCATTGGAACATCAACAGAACAACATTATTCTTGATATCAGAAAAGTTTATAGAAACCTTATCAACTTAAGGAACCAGATCGAGATAGCAAGACAGAACGTAACAAATGCCCAGCTGACCTACGATCTCAATCTGGAAAGATATAAAAACGGCGATCTTACGGGAATGGACCTGAACATCTACCAGAACCAGCTTTCTGAGAAGAAACTATCACATACAAATTCACTGATCTCATACAAACTCGAACTCCTGAATCTTAAAATCCAGACTCTGTACGACTTTGAGAAAAAACAAGGAGTTACTCCCGTAATGACAATAACTAATAATAAATGATAATAAAATGAGAAAAAGCATTTTCATTATTGCAGCCTTGATAATAGCATTTACCAGCTGCAGAAATCAGGAACAAAACCTTAATGCGGATGTAGAAGTCCCGGTTTCGGTCGAAAATATAAAACTAAAATCGATTGAAGAATTTATAAACACAACCGGTACTGCTTTTCCTAAAGGAGAAATCACGCTTAAATCGAAGATAACTGCATCCTATTTTCTTGAAAAGAATCCGCAGACTGGCAGGTTCTGGCAACTTGGCGATAAATTACAAGCCGGGGCACTCATTGCAAGGCTGGAGGATAAAGAATATGTAAATTCCATAAAACTGGAAACTAATCAGCTTAACATGGAACTTACGGAGAGCGAACTTAAAAAACAGGAGTCACTCTACGAAAAGGGTGGAGTAACATTGAAAGATTTAAAAACCGCAGGTATCAATTATGAAAATGCCAAATCGACACTGGAGAATTCAAAACTTCAACTCGACAAAACAAGGATTGTGGCACCCATCGACGGAGTAATTGTTGACCTTCCTTATTATACTCAAAGTACGCAGGTTGAGACTGGCTCAACAATCGTTAAAATTATGGATTACCAGGTTATGTATTTAGACGTTCAGTTGCCTGAGAAGTATATTTCGGTGATCAAACCCGGACAGTTGGCTAAACTGACAAATTATACAATACCCGAGGATACTATAGTCGGAAGTATAACCCAGTTATCACCTGCAATAAATGCTGAATCAAGAACTTTTAAGGGCAATATAACAGTAAACAATCAAAAATATCTCCTCCGCCCGGGTATGTTTGTTAAAGCCGATATCGTTACCAGTCACAAAGATTCCGTAATAGTTATCCCCAAGAGTATAATATTATCACGTCAGCGTGGAAAAACCGTCTTCACATTTGACCGGGGAGTTGTTGCTGAAAGAATTATAGAAACCGGACTTGAGAATGCTACAGAAGTGGAAGTTACAAAAGGGCTGGCAAGAAATGAACGTATAGTAATAAGCGGTTTTGAAACACTCAGCAATAAGTCGAAGGTAAAAATCATTAAATAACAGACATGAACAGGATTGCTCAATTTGCTGTAAAATACCCGGTTACAGTCTTAATGCTGGTGCTTGGGATTGTTCTTCTGGGATTTATCTCCTTCGGTAAACTGGGGACAGATCTGTTCCCCGATCTGAACAATCCGAAGATCTATATTGAACTCAAAGCCGGACAGAAACCTCCTGAAGAGATTGAGAAGAATTACGTTGATCAGATTGAGTCACTGTCGACACGTCAGAGTGGTGTGATGAAGGTATCATCGGTTTCTCAGGTTGGTTCAGCTACAATAACTGTCGAATACGACTGGAACAAGGATATGGATGAAGCATTTCTTGATTTACAGAAAGATCTCAATACCTTCAGGCAGAATTCTGACCTTGAAAGCTTTACAATTTCCCAGTACGATCCGAATGCCACCCCTGTAATGATAGTGGGGCTGAAAAATGAGAGCATAACCAATATGGATGAACTCCGCAAAGTTGCTGAAAACTATATCAGAAATGAGTTGGTTCGTATAGAAGGAGTGGCTGATGTTAAGCTCACAGGAATAGAAGAAAGCGAAGTTGTAATAGAAACAAATAAATACATACTCGAATCGTTCGGGCTTACCAGCGATGCAATCGCAGCTCAGATAAGCAATTATAACAGAAATGTCTCCGGAGGGTCTATTGTCGACATGGGTCTCAAGTACGTTGTTAAAGGAGTAAGCGTTCTGAAAGATCTGAATGATCTGGAAAACATAGTTGTAGGTTTCAAGGAATCAGTTCCGAATGTTTCAGCTGGCGTTCAGAATTCATCTGCTGCCGCTGCTTCTACCGTATCAGCAGGAAGAGTACCGGTCTATCTGAGGGATGTAGCCAAAATAAAATTCGGAAACAAAGATCCTAAAAACATAGTTACAATAAATGGGGAACGATGTATTGGCTTATCAATTTATAAGGAACCAAAATTTAATACTGTTGAAGTTGTTAAAAGCCTCAACAGAGCTTTTGCTGATCTCGGGAAAGCTCTGCCCGGATATAAATTTACAGGTATCCAGGATCAGGGAAAATATATAAACAATGCAATAAAAGAGGTTAAGAATTCAACTCTCGTTGGAATTTTCCTGGCCGTGATTATTCTTTATATCTTCCTGAGACGGATAGGGACAACAATGGTGATCAGCGTTGCAATACCAATTTCTATAATCGCAACGTTCAATCTTATGTATTTCAGTCATTTGACATTAAACATCATGACACTTGGCGGGCTTGCGCTGGGGGCCGGCAGGTTGGTCGACGACGCAATAGTTGTGCTTGAGAATATTACCAGAAACCGCGAGGAAGGAATGTCGCTACGAGATGCTTCAATAATTGGTACCGGACAGGTTGGCGGAGCAATTACTGCTTCAACAGTTACCACTATAGTTGTCTTCCTGCCAATAGTTTATCTTCATGGTGCTTCCGGTGAAATGTTCAAGGATCAGGCCTGGACTGTTGCATTCGCTCTTATATCCTCGCTGTTCGTGGCAATGTTTGTTATCCCTATGCTGGTGAATACACTTTTCCGTGATAAAAAAGGAGAGGAAACCAGGCACATTAACAGCCCTCTTCAATTCAAATGGTATTCACGCTTTCTTTCATCAATTCTTGAGAAACGAAATCTTATAATTATCCTTTCAGTCATTCTTATGGGCCTGAGTGCTCTTCTGATCCCCAGACTGGGTAGCGAGTTCATGCCAAAGGCAGTCTCATCCGAATTTACAATTGAATTAACATTGCCTGAAGGAACTAATCTGATAAGCACCCGGAATACAGTAAGCAAAACAGAAGGAGTTATCAGGGAATTGCTGGGAGACAAGATAGAAATGATCTATAGCCAGACAGGCGCAGACAATAATTCAACAGATGCTCAATCTGTGACAACCAGAAATGAAAACTATGCCAATATTAAAGTCTTTCTTAAAAAGGAATTTGCAAAAACATCGGAAGGTTTATTAAGCCTTGTTCAGCAGTATCTTAAAACCATCCCATCTGAAATAAAAGTTACATTAAGCCGTGAAGAGAGTGCCCTTCAAACAACATTGGGAACAAATAGCGCTCCTTTTGTTGTGGAAATAAAAGGAAAAGAATATCCGGAGATGGAGAAAATACTTAAGGAAGCCCGGTCGTTGCTGCTATCGAATACCGGACTATATAATATTACTACCTCGCTGGATGAAGGTACACCAGAAGTTGAGATTGCCGTTGACAGGTTCAAAACAAGCTATTTCAATGTTACTGTCGACAACGTGATCGGCCAGATAAAAAATTATCTTGCCGGAGCTTCTGCCGGTAGTTTTGAAAAAGACGGTGAATTAAAGGATATTACAATAAAGCTTGAAGATATCTCATTAAAACAACTTCAGGATCTTATGATAACTGCCGGTTCTGTTAAATTACCATTGAGCGAACTGGCTGAGATTAAAACAGTAGTCTCACCCCGGGAAATAACCAGGTCTGATCAGACCCGTACCTGCTATATATACGCTATGGTAAACAAGACAAAAACTTTTGACCGCATAGTCAAAGACTCTCAGGCTTCGCTCCATAATATTGTTCTTCCTGCCGATTATAAAATTGAGATAACAGGTGAAGAACTTAAAAGGAAGGACACAATGGCAAATCTATCCTTCGCTCTGATTCTTTCTATTATCCTGGTATTCATGGTTCTTGCTGCGAAATTTGAATCAATAATACAACCTTTTGTGATTTTGCTTACCATGCCTTTTGCAGCTGTAGGGACTATTCTGACCTTCCTCATCTTCGGGAAATCACTTAATATGATGGCATATATCGGGATCATAATGCTCTGCGGAATAGCAGTGAGCAATGCGATCATTCTTATTGACAGAATAAACCAGTTAAGGGAAACCGGATTAGGCAAAAAGGATTCGATTGTTACGGCCGGATCACAAAGAATCAGGCCAATTCTGATGACAAGCCTTACCACAATAATAGCACTTGTACCACTGACAATTGGAATAGGTGAAAGCGCCTCACTGAGATCACCGATGGCTCTTGCTGTTATTGGCGGAATGGTTTCTTCCACCCTTTTGACGCTGGTGGTTATTCCTTGCGTATATTGGGTTTTCGATAACTTCAGCACCTGGTTGAAAGTTAAAATAACAGTTTAGCACCGATAATTTTCTTACAAGACCAAAAATGGACTTTATTTTAAAACGAAGAATTTTTATCAGTATGCTCTTTATAGGGCTTACAATGCTGGGCTATGTGTCGTATAAAAAACTACCAGTAGAGCTGTTTCCCAACGCTCAGCTTCCTGCAATTATAGTACAGGTAGGAACACCTCTTGAAATGGATCCTGCATATATTGAAAC
Organism: uncultured Bacteroidales bacterium; assembly: GCA_963725785.1. Taxonomy (GTDB): domain Bacteria; phylum Bacteroidota; class Bacteroidia; order Bacteroidales; family VadinHA17; genus LD21. The sequence goes on from CAVRZV010000016.1 coordinate 61,984, forward strand.
TCAGGCAATTGTACCTATTGAGGGAGCTATCGGAACACTTGACGGGATTGAAAAGATCGAGTCCAATATTACGTCGCAATACGGTACTATAACTATTTATTATAACCAGAGTACTAACCTGAAATATGCCAATCTGAAACTCCAGGAGAAAATTGATATTGTTAAAACCTCAATACCTTCTGAATTTCTGATAAACGTAATTAAAATTGATCTTAAACAACTCACAAACCAGTTTATGTACGCTTCAGGTCCGGGGTGAAGGAGGAATAGACAGGATCAGGAATATAGCTGACAGGGAAATTAAACCCGAGTTTGAAAATATTTCAGGTATTGCAGGTGTGCAGGTTTATGGAGGTCATGAAAACTCAATTGAGGTCAGGCTTCATGAAAAAGCATGTAAGGCAAATGGCATTTCAATAGGACAGATAAGGAGCTTACTGAACAACAATGGCACGAACAAGGCTTTTGCCGGGAAAGTGGTGGATGGGAAAAACAAAATTTTTGTCAATGTTACTTCCCAATATACCGACGTTAAAGAGATTGGTAATCTTATTGTTAAGACTAACGGCCCGGTTCTTCTGCGCGATGTGGCTGATATCTTCTATGGAGTAAAAGAACAGAGCTCTTACAGCAGAGTGAACGGGCTTGATGCAGTAACTCTCACTCTTGTAAATGACAATCAGGCAAACCTTATTGATCTTTCACATACTTCACTTAATCTGGTAAAGGAGCTAAATAAAAAACTTGCATCCTCGGGAGTTGAGATTGTTGTGCAGAACAACAATGCCGAACTAATGGAGAAGAACATAAATGAGATCATTCATCTGGCTATTATAGGGGGGTTACTGGCAGTTCTGATACTTTGGTTTTTTCTTAAAAACATACGGCTTGTTACAATAATTGCTGTATCAATACCGGTGTCAGTTTATGCAGCTTTTAATTTCTTCTATGCATTTAATATCACTATAAATAGCCTTACTCTTGTAGGGATGGCGCTTGCAATAGGTATGCTGGTCGATAATTCAGTTGTAGTTCTGGAAAACATCTATCGGCTGGCCGGATTGGGCAAAGACCCGGGAACCTCAGTCAAACAAGGCACTAAAGAAGTTTGGAGATCTATATTTGCAGGAACTCTTACAACCATTATTGTTTTTCTGCCATTTATTTTTTCCGGAAATTTCATGGTAAAAATAATAGGCAAAAACATTGGGGTTTCAATCATCTCCACACTTTTGATCTCTCTCGCTGTTGCTTTACTGTTCATCCCGATGGCAACCAATTTCCTTCTTGCACAATCCTCAAAAAGCAATTCGGAAATATTCAAAAAGCTGTCGATTCACAATAGGCTTATACAGGGTTACCATCTGGTGCTGAAGGCGAGTATGAGGAAACCCGCATCAACAATTATTGGTACTCTTGTAGTTTTCTTTGCTGCCCTGCTGATAAGCCTGACTCTGAGCATCAGCAGTACTCAGGAAGTACAGACACCTAACTTCAGGCTTTCGGTTACAATGCCGGGTGGGTCGACACTTGAAAAGACAGATGCAGTTGTAGCTGAGATCGAATCGAGACTGGCAAAAATACCTGAAAAAGAAGACATCGTCAGCCGCATTGAGGAAGAGCAGGCCACTGTGACAGTAAATCTATCGAAGGATTGGAATAAAAAGAGCAAAAGGACTCTTCCTGAGATTAAAAATGATATCTCAAGAAAGGTAAAAAATATTTCGTCGGCAGAAATAAGTATGGATGAACTCTCAACAAACGGAGGGTTTTCCGGAGGAGGTGGAGAGGATAGCTATAATCCGGGGTCAGATTTTATGAACCTGCTTGGTATAGGATCAAAGAAAGAAAGTGTAGTAATCAAAGGTCAGAATTTTGAACAGATGAAAAACCTGGCTGGCGACATTAAATCTTACATTGATAATCTGACTACGATAAACAGTTCCGGTATAAATGTCCAGTCTAACAAACCAGAGGTCCATCTCCTGTTCGATATGGATTACATGGGAAGAAATAATTTTACCCTGTTTAATCTTTCATCCGCCCTTGCAACATTCGGACGTGAATATTCATCAGGCGCTACTTTCAAACAGGGAACCGACAGCTATGATATTATCATCAAGTATGCTGATGAACCTGGCACAGTAAAAGAGATCAAAGACAAAACTATTGATGATCTGAAACATCTTGAAGTGAATGGCACGAATGGTTCGGTAATGGATATGGAAGAACTTTCAAGGATAGTCTTCTCTTCCGGAATGGGAAACATACATAGAGAAAATCAGGAAAAGAGGATAACAGTAACATATGATTTCAATGAAGAGATCAAAAGCTCAAAAGATCTCCTCCAGGGAGCAAGAATGGAGATCGAATCGATAGTCAGGGGCATAAATATTCCTGCAGGTATTGCAGTAGAAGTTGTTCAGGAAGAAGATCAGTTAAAGGATTTTTACTACCTGATCGGAGTTGCGTTTCTTCTAATTTTCATGATCCTGGCGGCAGTGTTCGAATCACTTGCAACTCCTGTTGTTCTGATGTTCAGTATTCCATTGGCTGCACTCGGATCGCTTATTGCCCTGATACTCACAGGGAACTCCCTTTTGAATGCAAATACACTTATGGGTTTTCTGATCCTTCTTGGAGTTGTGGTCAATAATGGTATTATCTTGATTGACTATACCAACATTCTGAGAAAAAGGGGTTTCAGGGTACAAAGAGCCCTTATGACAGCAGGTATGGCACGCTTGCGTCCAATTCTGATAACAGCCTCAACAACGGTAATCGCAATGGTACCCCTGGCTATGGGACAGTCAGAATATGTATCGGTGATTGGCGCATCATTCGCTATTACAGTAATCGGCGGATTGACTCTGAGTACACTACTGACTCTGATCTTTATCCCGACTTTTTACACCGGACTTGAAAATGCCCTGAAGTGGTTCTATGCATTAGCCTGGAAAAACAAACTAACTCAAATTGTATTGTTTTCTATTCTGATATTCGTGATTTACATATACATAGATAAATTCCTTTGGAAACTGATCTGTACAATTCTGGCTGTGATACTGATTCCGGCGTCGACCTGGTTTGTGATGAACAGTCTGAGAAAAGCGAGAGAAACTGTTATCTCAGCAGATGAAAACATAAACATTTATGTACAGAGTCTGGTAAAGATCTATGAAAGAGAAAACCGCTGGACAAGAGAATGGAGGGCCGGTGCAAGGATCAGAAAACGCCTGGGCCTTCAGAAACAAATCAGAACAATTAAGGATTTGAACCAGGTAGCCTGGCAAGCGCCTTTGCTGGGATACGTTATTTATTTTACCTACTTCTACCTTAATAAAGGTTTCTGGGTATTTGTTTTCAGTTTAGGTACATGGTTTATGCTTTCAGGCATATGGAACATTTTTCGTGAACTCTTTATAAATCTTGCTGCGAACAGGGGGAAAATTTGGCTGAAAATATTATCGATAACCGATTTTTTGATATTCTGGATCATCCCGCTGCTTAACCTGATATGGTTTCAGCATAAATGGGATAACCTTGTGGTTGTTATAATTCTCGGCTTCCTCTGGTTCACCGGTTTATTTATCTATAAAACCGGTCAAAAGCTTACCGTTGAGAATATTGACATCTACAGACTTGAGGGTCGCTTTAAAGGATTAAGAAAAACAGTCTATAAATTTGTAGCTTCTGTGCCACTGATAGGTAAAAAGAAGAAACCATTTAAGGCATTAAGCTGTGTATCGCTGAATATTGGAAATGGAATGTTCGGCTTACTTGGTCCTAACGGAGCCGGGAAAACAACCCTTATGAGAATTATTTGCGGAATCCTTGAGCAGAGTTACGGGAAAGTATGGATTAACGGGCTCGATACCCAGAAGATGAGAGAAGAACTTCAGGGGCTTATCGGCTATCTGCCCCAGGAGTTCGGTAGTTATGAAAATATGACTGCGCATGAGTATCTTCATTACCAGGCTATGTTAAAGAATATCATTGATGTAAAAACACGCGAAGAACGCGTAACATATGTTTTGAACGCCGTACATATGGAAGAACGCAGACATGATAAAATCGGATCATATTCCGGAGGCATGAAACAGAGAATGGGAATCGCACAGATACTTTTGCATCTTCCGCGTATTCTTGTTGTTGATGAGCCAACTGCAGGTCTTGATCCGAGGGAGAGGATCAGATTCAGGAATCTTCTTGTGGAACTCAGCCGCGAGAGAGTTGTGATATTCTCAACTCATATTATTGAAGACATCTCAAGTTCGTGCAACCAGGTAGCTGTACTTAATAAAGGGACACTCCGATATATCGGTAAACCAATAGATATGACACATGAAGCGGAAGGACATGTATGGCACTTCAATATTCCCTCAGAAAAATTCGGAGCATTTGTTGAAAGTCATCTGGTGGTCCATCATATGTCGGAAGGAGAAAATATCAGAGTGAGAGTGATATCGGAGTCTTCTCCCTGGGAAGGCGCCATAAATGCTACTCCAAATCTCGAAGATGCTTATCTATGGCTCTTAAGAAGGAAAGAATATCAGAGTTAGGTACATATTGAAACTGACAGAAATGAAATCGACTGACTTTTACAACTTTTTTAACCTTGTTCAAAAGATGATTGTCTATAACCTCAGAATAATCTTTGCCAACAGGTTCATATGGTTTCTTGCCGGATCGGTAATTTTTTATCTTGGCCTTTCTGTAATTTATGTTTTCGATCAGGATGTTTCAAATATGTGGGACCTCTATGGCGTATTTCTTTTTTCAGGTGTCCTTCTTGTGTTTTATCCTACTGCCTTCGGTATACAGAACGATCAGGATGCAAGAACAATCGAAATACTCTTCGGCATTCCAAACTACAGGTACAAAGTATGGCTTATCAGAATAATCCTGATCTTCGTGGTTGCCTTCCTGATAATGATTTTATTTACCTTTCTGTCATCAGTTCTGATAGTAAGATTCCGTTTCGTGGGCGTTACCGTGCAGGTAATGTTCCCTGTTGTATTTCTTGGTTTGATGGCTTTCATGTTTTCCACAGTGATAAGAAATGGTAACGGTACTGCGGTAATTATGATCATCTTCGGGATTATTTTTATGATGTTTATGGATTCAGATGCCATACAGAAAAGTCAGTGGAATATTTTCCTGAATCCTTTCAGAGTTCCTTATGGCGTTAATGAAGCTGCCTGGGCAATTATAACTTTTAAAAACAGATTGATACTCTCGATCGGGTCAGTCATCTTCTTGCTGGTTGGCCTGTATAACCTGCAGAAGAGGGAAAAATTTATGTAAACATAAATTGAAGTAAGAATGAAGAACAATCGAATAGCGAATTATGAACTAATATGCACTTCTGATTTCTGCATTCTGATGTTCTTTGTTCGTTTGTTCAAATTAGTCGAATGGATTCTCTTTACTGAAATCCGGCCTGTAATTCAGACTACTATCCATATCCTGAACCCAGCCATTTCTGAATCCCAGTGTCTGCATTGTCTCAACAACATCCTCGTATTCTTCTTTATAAAGAGGACGGTTTAGTACACGATGGTTACTGACCTGTTCTACAGGATGATATTGCGACATAAGTGAAAGATTAACTCCGGGTGATAATTCCTCAGCTATTGAATGTAAAACTTTTTTACTCTCTTCGGCATGGCCGGGTAAAACAAGATGCCTGATTATCAAACCGTTTTCAGCTCTGCCGTGCTCATCAAGTGAAAGAGTCGATCCTTTTTGATAATACATTTCCCTGAGCGCTTTGAGGACTATTTCCGGGTAATCCGGTGCATCAGAATATTCCGATGCAATTACTTTTGTAACATATTTATAATCGGGAAGAAACACATCGATCATTCCTGAAAGGCTGCGAATTGTTTCCACTTTATCATAGCCATTTGTATTGTATACGGTTATTGGTTTGTACCCACGTGAATTCAAACCTCTTATAATTGCCTTGACCTGTGGTACAACATGCGATGGAGATACAAAACCGACTGCAGATATGCCTTCAGTAAGAAATTTAGCAATCTGATCAAGAACTTCAACCAGATCAGTACCACTTCTATAGGTTAATGTCTGTCCCTGGCTGATTTCATGATTCTGGCAATAAAGGCAATGAAGATTACAGCCTGAAAAGAATATATTGCAGATGCCTTTGGCTCCACTTATAACAGGTTCCTCTCCCTTGTGAATACACACCGCTGCAATGTTCAGTGCCGCATCTGTTCCACAGTATCCTGTCCCTTCTTCGAACCTGTTTATTCGACATTCTCTGGGACATAAGGTACAATCCTCAAGAATTTGTCTGTCATTTTTGTCATATATATCTGCCTGTTTCACAGTCTTCACTGAAAATATTATCCTGCTATAAGTCGTTTTTAAATCGTTTGCAAAGATCTGAAAGTTTCCCGGTTTTTAAGCTACATATTTGAGCCACAAGCATAATACTTCAATATTAATATCGATTATTTTGGTGATTTAATTTAAATATGTACCTTTGCCAACGAATTGAGGAGAATTTGAGCTAGGGGACCAGAGTCCCCTATTTTGTTCCCGGTTTTTGAAAAATGATCGAAAAGCAAAAAATACAGGGATTGGTTGAAGAGTTCATTAAAGGGACCGGACTTTTTCTTGTTACTGTAAAAGTCAGCAATGCCAACAGGATTATTGTGCTTGCTGATAAAAATGAAGGGATAACAATTGATGAATGTGCAGCTATTCACAGGCATATTGAAAATGGACTTGACCGTGATAAAGAGGATTTTGAGTTGCAGGTTTCATCACCCGGCCTTGACATGCCCTTTGGAGTTATTGAACAGTATTTAAAAAACGAAGGGGAGAAAGTAGAAGTCGTTGATAATGAAGGATCAAAATATACAGGAAAGCTTAAAAATGTTACCACAGGGGGATTTGAGCTTGAAACTGAGAAAAAAACAAAAGGGAGACCTATAGAATTGAAGGATGTTTCGTTCAATTTTGAACAAATTAAATCAACAAGAGTAATTTTGACAATTAAATAATAAAAGAGCTTTACACCAGATGGAAAATGTTAATTTAATCGACACTTTTTCGGAATTTAAGGAGCTGAAAAATATTGACAGGCCTACAATGATGAGCGTTCTTGAAGATGTATTCAGAAGTATGCTTGCAAAGAAATATGGTTCGGCAGATAATTTCGACATAATTGTCAATATCGATAAAGGTGACTTTGAAATATGGAGAAACAGGGTTGTTGTTGATGACAAGGAATTGACCGATCCTGTGATCCAGATACCGCTTTCAAAGGCCAAAGAGATTGATGGAGATTACGAAGTCGGCGAAGAGGTATCTGATGAGGTCAAATTTCTTGACTTTGGAAGAAGAGCTATTTTATCTTTAAGACAAAATCTTACAGCAAGAATTCTCGATCTTGAGAAAAATAATATCTACATTAAATACAAAGACAGAATTGGTGAAATAGTAACCGGCGAAGTTTACCAGGTATGGAAGAGAGAAATACTTGTTCTGGATGATGATGGCAATGAACTTATTTTACCTAAAAGCGAACAGATACCTTCTGATCATTTCCGTAAAGGAGATTCGATAAGAGCAGTTGTGATAAAGGTGGAAATGAGAAACAATACACCATTCATTATACTCAGCCGCACATCACCTGTATTCCTTGAAAGACTATTTGAACTTGAAGTCCCTGAAATATTTGATGGCCTGATAACAATTAAAAACATAGTAAGAGTGCCGGGGGAACGAGCCAAAGTTGCCGTTGAATCGTATGACGAAAGAATTGATCCGGTTGGCGCATGTGTTGGAATGAAGGGTTCAAGAATACATGGAATTGTAAGGGAGTTGCGGAATGAAAACATTGATGTTATCAACTATACTTCTAACAATCAGTTATTTATACAAAGAGCACTTAGTCCTGCAAAGATAACTTCTATCAAACTCGTTGAAGAGACAAAGAGGGCTGAGATATATCTGAAACCCAATGAGGTGTCTCTTGCGATTGGCAAAGGTGGTCTGAATATTAAGCTTGCAAGCCAGCTTACCGGATATGAGATTGATGTTTACAGAGAACCGGGCGGAGAAGATGAGGAAGACGTAAATCTCGAGGAATTTGAAGATGAAATTGAAGACTGGATTATCGAAGAACTGAAAGCTATTGGTTGTGATACTGCAAGAAGTGTACTTAACCTTTCTATAAGCGATCTTGTAAAAAGAACTGATCTTGAAGAAGAAACTGTTAAAGAGGTAGTCAACATTCTCAGAGCCGAATTTGAATAATATCAAAATATAAACTTTTTACTAACTGGGTTTTAAAAGATTTAATAAAGGCAAGACATATTTATGACAGAGGATATTAAGGTTACAAGATTAAGCAAAGCAGCCCGCGAATTCAATGTTGGAATATCCACAATTGTGGAATTCCTTCATAAGAAAGGGTTTGATCTTGATCCCAACCCAAATACTAAACTTCCGCATGAAGCTTATATATTGCTTGTAAAGGAATACAGTACAGATATCAGCGTAAAAAAAGAGTCTGAAAAACTTATTCTTAAAGATCTTCACAGAAAGAAAGAATCTGTTTCTATAGGTGATTTTTCAGATAAGCCGGAAACCGAAGATTTTGAAAAAGATGAAAATGTGCTTGTTAAAGATTCTTCGGGAGTTAAGACAACTGTTGATATAAAGACTGAAATAAAAAAGCCCGATATTAAGCTTGTTGGGAAAATTGATCTTGAAAAGACATTAAAACCGAAAGTTGAAAAAGCTGTTCCGGCAAAAGAGGAACCGGTACAAAAACCTGCTCCGGCACCAGTCGAAACTGAAAAGAGTGAAAAGAAAAAACCTGATCCGGCAAATACACCCCCTGTAAAAGCTGAACCTGAAAAAGAAGAGATATCCAAATCGAACATTGATCTTCGTATTGTAGGGAAAATTGAACTCGAAACTATTGACAAAGAGACTAAACCTGTAAAAGAAGAGAAACATAAAGAGAAGCCAAAAGAAACTCCAGTAGAGAAAACCAAATCGAAAGATGTCACGAAAAAGGCTGCAACAAAAGTTACTGAAAAGAAAGAACCTGAAATTATTAAAGAGCAGATCCCCGATACGGTTATTGAAGAACAAGCTATTGAAGATATTATTGACGATGCTTTAATTACTGAACCCGAAGAAGATATTGTAGCATTATACAAAACTGATTTTAAAAAACTGGTTGGCCCAAGGGTAGTCGGAAGAATAGATCTGCCCGTCGAGGAGAAAAAGAAAACCACACCATTTCAGCCAGTCAGAGTTGGTGGCGAATCAGAATTCAGGAGAAAGAAAAGGAGGAAGAGAATACTTAAAGAAAAAGAGGGAACTCCTGTTGTTAAACCTGTTACTACGGATAAAAAAGAAAAACCGGGAACCAAAAAGGTTGTCAAGAAAAGACCAGTCAGAGCAGAAGTGAACGAAGAAGAAGTACAGAAGCAGATAAAAGAGACTCTGGCGCGACTAACAACTAAAGGTAAATCAAAGGGTTCCAGATACAGGAGGGAGAAAAGAGAGGCAATAAGTCAAAAACATCAGGAGGTTGTTGATCAGCAGGAACTCGATAAGAATATTCTTAAAGTAACTGAGTTTGTATCGGTTAACGAACTTGCTTCAATGATGAGTATTCCTGTTACCGATATCATATCAACTTGTATGAATCTCGGACTTTTTGTTTCAATCAATCAGCGTCTTGATGCTGAAACGATGGCACTTCTTGCTGATGAATTTGGTTTCAAAGTTGAATTTGTAAGTGCAGAATTACAGGAAGCAGTACGTGAGGAGGATGATGAAGAAGAAGATCTCAAACCCCGGCCGCCGATTGTTACCGTAATGGGTCATGTTGATCATGGAAAAACGAAACTGCTCGATTATATACGTAACACCAACGTGATTGCTGGTGAAGCCGGAGGCATTACTCAACATATCGGAGCATACGGTGTGATCCTCGAGGATGGACGCCAGATAACATTCCTCGATACTCCTGGTCATGAGGCCTTTACTGCTATGCGTGCCAGAGGTGCACAAATCACCGACATTGCAATCATTGTCGTTGCAGCTGACGATGGTGTGATGCCTCAAACAAGAGAAGCTATTAATCATGCTTCAGCTGCAGGGGTTCCAATAATATTTGCTATAAACAAGATCGATAAACCAACCTCGAATCCTGATAAAATCAAAGAAGCACTGGCTAGTATGAATTACCTTGTGGAAGATTGGGGAGGCAAGTTTCAATCACAGGAGATTTCTGCAAAAACCGGACTCAATATAGATCTTCTTCTCGATAAAATCCTGCTTGAGGCGGAAATGCTTGAGCTAAAAGCCAATCCCGACAAACCTGCCCTTGGAACAGTTATTGAATCATCACTCGATAAAGGCAGAGGATTTACAGCCACTGTTCTGGTTAAAGCCGGAACACTTCGGATCGGTGATATCATGCTTGCAGGCAGTTGTTTTGGTCATATCAAGGCTATGTACAACGAACGAGGGTACAAGGTTGAAGAAGTAGGTCCGGCCACTCCTACTCTTATTCTCGGATTGAATGGAGCACCACAGGCAGGTGACAAATTTAATGTGATGGAGAGCGATCGCGAAGCAAAAGATATTGCAACCAAGAGAGCACAACTCCAGAGGGAGCAAGGCCTGCGTACACAAAAACATATAACTCTTGATGAAATAGGCAGGAGAATTGCAATCGGCAATTTCCAGGAACTCAACATAATAGTAAAAGGTGATGTAGACGGTTCAGTGGAAGCCCTCAGTGATTCACTCATAAAACTCTCCACACCTGAGATCCAGCTTAACATTATTCATAAGGCGGTAGGACAGATTTCGGAATCAGATGTTCTGCTCGCAGCAGCCTCGAACGCGATTATAGTCGGATTCCAGGTAAGGCCATCTTTAAGTGCCAGAAAACTCGCTGAAAAAGAGGAGATTGATGTTCGTTTATATTCAATCATCTACAATGCTATTGAAGAAATAAGATCTGCCATGGAAGGTATGTTAATGCCTGAAGTCAGAGAAGAGATAGTCGCAACTCTTGAAATACGTGAGATTTTCAAAGTCACGAAAGTCGGAACTGTTGCAGGTTGCTATGTTAAAGAAGGTAAGATAACAAGGAATACCAGGGTAAGGATAATAAGGGATGGTATTGTAATTTATACCGGGGAACTGGGATCACTCAAACGGTTCAAAGATGATGTTAAAGAAGTGGTTGGCGGCTATGAATGTGGACTTAACATCCATAATTTCAACGACATAAAAGTTGGTGATGTAGTTGAAGGGTACCAGGAATTCGAAGTCAAAAAGACTCTTTAAGATTTGTCCACTTCGGGGAATCAATGTAAAATCCTTTGTGCACCTTAGCGATAACCTTAGTGTTCCTTCGTGGTAAAAAATAGAAAATTTAACCGCAAAGGGTCACAAAGTAAAACTCAAAGTAACACAAAGGAAAAACAAGAATAATTTACAGAAGAGCCTTATACTGTTCCGGAGTCAGAAGACTGGCGGTTTCAGAAGGATCAGTCATTATGATCTTTACCATCCATCCCTTCCCATAAGGATCTTTGTTTACAACATCAGGTGTTTCCTCAAGTGCAGGATTCACTTCAAGGATCTCTCCGCCTACAGGCATAAACATATCGGAAACTGTTTTTACTGCTTCGATAGTACCAAACACCTCTTCCTTTTTCAGAGTTTCTCCAACAGTCTCGATCTCAACGAAAACGACATCACCTAATTCACCCTGAGCAAAATCAGTTACTCCAACATAACCATTGTTTCCTTCTACTCGAAGCCACTCATGGTCTTTAGTGTAAAATAAATTTAAAGGAACATTCATATCTGATGTGGTTTTAGATAATATTATATTAATTGCTGCCTTCTGTCGATTCGGCCAAAAATAAATATTTTTTTAGTTAAAAAGGGTGATTTATACCTTTTTTTGAATATGTTACAATTTCTCTTTCCGCGAATTGTTAAATACTCCTTGAAGATCCTTTGACTACCATCTCTGTCTTAACAACTATTGTCTGGGATGGCAGGTCATTTTTTTTCTCCAGCCGATCGATAAGCAGTTTTACTGCTTCCCTGCCTATAATATATCCATGTTGTTCAACTGATGACAAAGTCGGACATGTTATATCAGAAATCATCCCACTGGTAAAACCGACTACAGAAACATCGTCAGGTACCTTGAAACCACTCTCCTGAATCATTCTCATTGCTTCGACTGCTGTAAGATCATTTACAGCAAAAATCCCGTCCGGACGCTTTGCCCGTTTCATTAATTCAGGAACAACTATCCTGGCTTCTTCCCTGGTATCACATCTAATTATATTACTATAGTCGATTGGCTGGCCTGAGTATTTCAAGGCTCTGACATAGCCTTCCTGTCTGCTTTTCCCGATCTGAAGGTTCTGTGGCCCGGACAAGTGTATAATGTTTTTACAGCCAGTGCTAATTAAATGTCTTACTGCATCAAATGCACCTACTTCATCATCTACTACTACCCTGTCTGTGTCGAGTTCATTGCATATCCTGTCAAAGAAAACCAGGGGAATCCCATTTTCCTGTATCTTTCTGAAGTGCTTAAAATCGTTCGTTTCTTTTGTTACAGAGACAAGAATTCCATCTACCCTGCTTGAAAGCAATGTTTGAACTGCTTTGACTTCCCTCTCATACGATTCATTCGATTGGCAAAACATTACATGGTATCCTGAGTCATATGCCAGATCTTCAATACCACTTATTACAGTAGAAAAAAAATAGTGTACTATTTCAGGAACAATTACTCCGATTGTCCTGGTCTGACCGCTTTTAAGACTTAATGCAATTGGATCGGGTTTATAATTCCATTTTTCGACAAGCTCGCGGACAGACCGTTTAGTCGCCTTACTTATGTCAGGATGATCCTTTAACGCTTTTGAAACTGTGGATGGAGATATCCCCAGTTCTTTTGCTATATCTTTTATTGTTACCTGTCCTTTGAACATTTTCAACTATCCTGAAATCATTTCTCTTTCCGAAATATAACTAAATATTCTGGCATTCGCAAGACCAATGAAGAACTGAGCTGATAAACCGGGCCGGGATTTTTTCTCTTTTGTCCGGTCGCGGATGAGTGAATTAAGAAAACAATGACTGCGCACCGAGTTGTCGAAAAAAACAAAAATTTTAGAACATTTGATTTTAAATAATTGTTACAGTCATGGAATAGTATAAATAATAAGAAATTGTTAAATATTTCTCCTGCACAATAGAGACAAATCTGACCCTTTTAAGAATTTATTTTCCTCAAAATTGTGAAAACGACCAAACAATTCAGAAAAAAGATCGGATAAAAAGTACATGAAACAATCATTTCAAACGTTTGCGGAACTGTATGTTAACCAATTGAAAATTAATGCTTTCGATTAATTGCAGTTGATAATTCTTTAATATATTTGTATCAGTTGAAACGCTAAGGAATATTCTATTTTTTGATTAAAATAAATTTCCACTATTAAAACCTGACAATTTATGAAAAAACGAATTTTTAGAATGTTGTCTCTGATTTTACTTGGAATCGTTTTTACCGGAGCAATAAATGCTCAGGGTATTAAGGTTACCGGTAAAATTACTGATGCAGCAAATGGTTCTGCCCTGGTTGGAGTCACCATCCAGGAAAAGGGAACCACAAACGGGTCATTAACAGATGTGCAAGGTAGCTTCAGCTTAACTGTTGCGCCAACATCTACACTGATCGTTTCCTATATTGGTTACACTACGCAGGAAATTCAAGTTGACAGCAGAACTGAAATTAACATTTCAATGGTTTTAGCTGTTGCGGAACTTGGTGATGTAATTGTTATCGGTTATGGTACAGTTGCAAGGAAAGACGCCACGGGTTCGGTTGTTGCAGTCGGAACCCGCGACTTCAATACCGGCGCATTATCGAGGCCGCAGGATCTGATCATGGGTAAGATTCCCGGCGTTCAGATCACAACCGGTGGCGGGGACCCCACAGCCGGTGCAACTATCAGGATCAGGGGCGGTTCATCACTGTCGGCAAGCAACGATCCGCTAATCGTAATAGACGGTATTCCGGTAGATAATAATGAAATTAAAGGAATGCCAAATACACTTAACCTTGTCAACTCCAATGATATTGAATCATTCACGATACTCAAAGATGCTTCAGCAACAGCAATATATGGTTCAAGAGCATCAAACGGAGTTATTCTCATTACAACCAAAAAAGGATTGGCTGGAAAACCAATGAAAGTGACGTATGAAGGTTCTATTTCTGTAGGAACAAAAACCGGTGAAATAGATATTCTTACTCCCAGGCAGTTTGTTTCGCTTATAAATTCCCAGTACGGGGCTACATCTTCACAGGCTGCCCTGATGGGACAATCCGCCACATACTGGCAGAACCGGATTTACCAGACTTCCTTTTCACACGATCATAACCTGAGCATCTCAGGAGGTTATAAAGCAACGCCATACAGAGCTTCACTAGGCTACACCGATCAGACGGGTATTCTGAAAACATCAGGACTTCAGCGGTTTACTGTTGCACTTAACCTTAATCCGACATTTCTCGATGATCATCTGAAGGTAAGTGTCAGTGCCAAGTACATGAATGTCCGGAACAGGTTTGCTGATACCGGAGCGATAGGAGCTGCAATATCTATGGACCCGACCCAACCAGTTTATGATCCGGCCAATATCCAATATGGCGGATACTTTGCCTGGAAACAGCATAACGGGGTTCCGATGACCCAGGTTACAAGTAACCCTCTCGCATTACTTGAGCAAAGAAATAATAAGTCGGATGTAAACAGATTTCTCGGCAATGTTCAGGTCGATTATAAGCTTCATTTTCTGCCGGATCTCAAAGTGACAGTCAATGCCGGGACAGACTATTCGACAAGCAGCGGGAAAGACATAGTTAACGATATGGCTGCTTGGTATTTTACTAACGGTGTCGGAAGGTATGGCACATACTCCCAGACGAAGAAGAATGAGTTGCTTGAAATTTACGGCAATTATACAAAAGTCTTACCCTCCGCAAGCAGTAAAGTTGTAGTTACCGCAGGTTATTCCTGGCAGCATTTTTATAACAGAGGAGCGACTCTTACCGATAACTATGTAAAAACTATTGTGTATACCAATACACAATACGCCACGGAGAACTACCTGGTCTCATTCTTTGGCAGATTAAATTATACATTTAAGGACAGGTACCTTCTTACTGCTACGATCCGCGATGACGGCTCTTCAAAGTTTTCTTCGAGTAACAGGTGGGGGCTCTTCCCATCTCTTGCCTTGGCATGGGATATAAGAGAAGAGAATTTTCTAAAGAACTCCAATCTGTTTTCTCAATTGAAACTCCGTCTGGGTTATGGGGTAACAGGTCAGCAGGATGTAGGAAATGATTACCCGTATCTGGCCCGATATACATTCGGATATAATAATGCTCAATACCAGTTTGGAAATGGTTTCACCACTACGATCAGGCCTGAAGGATATGATGTAAACCTTAAATGGGAACAGACAACCACCTATAATATTGGTCTTGATTTTGGTTTACTTAAAGACAGGATTACAGGTACTGCAGAGGTATATTACAGACCAACAAAAGATCTTCTGAACACAATTGATGTGCCCGCAGGAACAAACCTGACAAACAGGATAACAACAAATGTCGGAACGCTTGTGAATAAAGGTGTAGAGCTGACGCTGAATTTCAAGCCAATTGTTAATCCTGATTTCGAATGGTCATTCGGTTTGAATGCTACATACAACAGAAACGAAATTACTAAACTCACACTTGTTAATAATCCTGCGTTTATCGGAGTTGAGACCGGGTCTATTTCGGGTGGTGTAGGAAACTATGTTCAGATGAATTCAGTCGGATATCCTGTTAACTCATTTTATCTTGCTCAGCAGGTTTATGATTCCAAGGGCAATCCTATCGATAATTTATTTGTCGACAGAAATGGGGATGGTACTGTAACATCACAGGGACAATCAGACAAATATCATATCAAGAAGCCGGCACCCGATCTGCAGATGGGATTTAACTCAATGATAAGGTATAAAAAATTCGATTTCAGCTTTAACGGAAGAATAAGTATTGGAAACTATGTCTACAACAACGTTGCTTCAGGATCCTCATATGCAGGATTGTTTAATACTGCCGGAGCCCTGAATAACCTTAATGCAAGCATTCTCTCCACTAAGTTTGCAAATCCACAGTACTGGTCAGATTATTTCCTCGAGAACGGATCGTTCCTGAGGCTTGATAATGCAACGCTCGGATACAATATTGATAATATTGGCCTTGGAAAGACCAATTTAAGGGTTTATGCAAATGTGCAGAATCTCTTTATCATTACTAAGTATACCGGTCTTGATCCGGAAATTTTCGGTGGTATTGACAACAATATTTATCCGCGGCCCAGAACATTTATGTTAGGTGTAAACCTGGAGTTTTAATATTAATACACTTTGAAAATATGAAAACAAAATATTATAAAATCTTCAGCACGTTGTTGATGGCTATTCTGATTACAGTCTCTTCGTGCGTCAAGGATCTGAATACCATTCCCATAGATCCGAATGTTGTTACTTCAGCAACTGTATATAAAAATGCCTTTGTATACAAACAGGTTCTTGCAAAATGTTATGCAGGAATCGCCCTGAGTGGTCAGCAAGGTCCAAGCGGGAGCCCGGATATCAGTGGAATCGATGAAGGATTTTCACAGTATCTAAGGGAATTCTGGTATGCACAGGAATTAACTACTGATGAAGCAGTGATAGCCTGGAACGACGGTACACTAAAAGATTATCATTATCAGACATGGACTCCGGCCGGGGAATTTATCAGGGCAATGTATAACAGGATATATTACCAGATCTCTCTGTGTAATGAGTTTATCAGGGAAGCTCAGCCAGGAAAAGTTTCCGGCAGAGGTATTACCGGTGCTTCTGCTGATTCCGTTGCCACATATCTGGCTGAAGCAAGATTTTTAAGGGCGTTCAGCTACTGGCATGCACTCGATCTGTTCGGTAATGTTCCATTTGTTGATGAAACCAATCAGGTTGGATCTTTTCTCCCTGTTCAGAAACAACGTGCAGATCTCTACGCATACATCGAATCAGAACTGATTGATGTCTCAACAAAACTGAAAGATGCAAAAACGAATGAATATGGAAGAGTAGATAAAGCAGCAGCATGGATGCTCCTGGCCAAACTGTACCTGAATGCAAAAGTGTATATCGGTACAGATAAGAATACGGAATGCCTTACTTATATAAAACAGGTCCTTTCAACCCCTTATACACTCGACCCCAGTTATGCTCACCTCTTCCAGGCGGACAATAATACCAGCAATGAGATTATTTTCCCGATAACATTCGATGGGATCCATTCAAAATCATGGGGCGGAACGACCTTTATAGTAAATGCTCAGGTTGGCGGAAGCATGGTTCCGGCGAACTTCGGTATTGCAGGTGGCTGGTCCGGCACCAGAACAACTAGTGCTTTTGTTTCCAAATTTTCAGATATCACAGGCGCTACGGATAAAAGAGCAATGTTCTATACCAATGGGCAGAATCTGGTTATTACCGACATGTTTAATTTTACGAATGGTTATGCACTAACCAAATGGAAAAATGTTACCTCCGGCGGAGTAGCAGGATCTGATCCGACTTTCCCCGATACTGACTTCCCTGTATTTCGTCTGGCTGATGCCTATCTGATCTATGCAGAAGCTGTACTGAGAGGTGGAACAGGCGGTGATGCTACTATTGCTCTCGGATATGTAAATGATCTGCGTACAAGAGCATACGGAAATGCGTCAGGCAATATTGGATCAAGCTCCCTTACTCTTGATTTCATTCTTGATGAGAGGGCCAGGGAATTATATGGCGAAACCCAAAGAAGAACCGATCTCATAAGATTTGGCAAATTCAGCGCTTCGACATATGTATGGCCATGGAAAGGTGGAATAGCTGAGGGAACAACGACCGACAGTCACCTTGATATTTTCCCGATTCCATCTACAGATATGGGTGCAAATCCTAATCTAATTCAAAATCCTGGTTATAATAATTAACAAATTATGAAAATGAAAAAGATATTATTATTCCTATTGGTTCTGATCATGGCTTTTCCCTTCTCAGGTTGTAAAAAAGACCTGACACAAGTCGTGATTAAAAGTACGATTAAGGCAAACCAGCTTTCCGGTTTATCTGCAGGATCATTCGTACTTCAGATGTCAGACGCAGCAAATACATTCCAGACTTTTAACTGGACTGAGGTAGATTACGGCTTCCCAACAGCCATCTCGTATACCCTCCAGGTTGACAAAAGAACCGGCACTTTTGAAACACCGGTTGATCTTGTGACAGTGCCAAATCTTCTTGAGGCGACCGTGACTGTAGGAGACTTAAATAAAGCATTGCTGAACCTTGGAATGAGTACCGATGCAGCCGATTCCATAAAACTCAGAGTAAAAACTGTTATCAATCCAAATGTTGCCCCGGTTTATTCCAACGTTGTCAGGGTTAAAGTATTCCCTTATGCAGTTGTCTTCCCGCCTATTTACGCAACAGGTGCAGCAACAGGCGGATGGGGCTGGAGCCTTTACACATATAAGGAATTGAAAAGCTCTGCTCCAAATATTTATTCCAGCATTATCTACTTTACCAATAACCAGGCCTTCAGGTTCTTCAAACAGACTGACTGGAATCCAGTATCGTATAACTTCCCGTATTTTACCGGGACGGTCAGCACTCTATTTGCAAATGCCAACGACGGAGACCAAAACTTCCTCTTTACCGGAACCTCGGGATACTACCAGGTCACAGTAAATATGACAACCAAATCGGTATCCATGACATCTGTTCCTGAACCAACACTGTTTATGACTGGTCAGGCAATAGGAGGATGGGACTGGACTACTCATTTTGTTAAACTGACATGGCTCAGTAATGGAATCTACAGCGCAACTGCCACATTTACAAATTCAGGAGCCTCGAGTACTTTCCGTTTCTTTGGTCAGAAGGATTGGGGTCCGACTGGTTATAATTATCTCTATTTTTCTGCAGGTACAATCAGCAATCTCTTTGTAAATGCCAATGATGGTGACAAAAACTTCCAGTTTACCGGGACCACAGGTAGTTATGTTATCACTGTCAACATGATTGATCTTATTATTTCTATGGTACCCGTACCATAACATTCAGGTTAGTAATTAAATCAAGAGGCTGTTTCAAAAGGTAGAGACAGCCTCTTTTATGTACCTCCAAAATAGGGCTGTTGAAAAAGTCTAAAGAAGACTTTTTCAACAGCCCCAACCTTAAGATCAAAAATAACTAAAAGGTTATTTTTTCTTCATAACCAAAGCTGACATTGGCTGAATAGTGATTTCGATGAGGTTATTGATGCTTTTAACGGAATTATTTCCTGTGGAAAGAATATCCCCGTAATACCCGTTAAATCGTGTGCGTACTTTTATTGTCTGCTGGTCAGCAGACCGGTTGAATATTGCTATTATTTCACTATTCCCCATTCTGCGGTTATAGGCAAGAACCATCTTCTCATCATCAGCGACCGTGAACGTAAGATCCCCGTATACCAGAACAGGATTTTCTTTTCTCATCGTACACAGTTCTTTGTAAAAAGAGCGTAACACAGTATCAGGTTTGACCACATCGACTGGTCTTGTTTTAGCCGGGTCAAAATCTGCACGTTCATCTTCATAAACCAGATCATCCCATATCATTGGCTTCCGGCAATCCGGATCGTCCGCACCCCACATTCCAACCTCTTCGCCGTTCCATATCTGGGGAGCTCCAGGAAAAGTATATTGGTGAATTAAGAGAAGCTTTTGTTCCAGTCTGGTAAACAGGTCGGGCCTGTTTATTTTGTAATCCGGATTATCTGATGGTTTGGCATTATATTTATCCATTGTTTTATTGAACAGCGATGTTGAAAGTCTTGGTGAATCATGTGTTGAGGTTACATTCATCATTGCCTGAAGGTTTTCGAGTCTGATACCGCTGTTGATCCTGTTGATCCCTTTTACAAATCCTGTTGGTGCGAGAACCGGTTCTGCCTGGCCGAAAAAACCACGGGCAATCCTGTACCATCTGTAATTCATTATTGCATCATATTGATCGCCTCTGAGAAACACTCTGGGTTCCAATAATTTATCAGGCCACTCAAGCCACCAGATCTCTCCTATCAGGTAAGCATCGGGGTTTACTGAACGAACCACTTTCCGATATTCGCGCCAGAATCCCATTGGTATCTCCCCTGCAACATCAAGCCTGAAGCCATCCACCCCATCAGTCGGATTACCATCAGCATTCGGATCAAGCCATCTTCGCGTAACGCTGAATATATGTTGTTTCAGCGATTCAGAGTGAAAGTTGCCTTCAAAAGGCATTATCTTATCATCCGGAGGAATAATATCTTTTCTGAATACAGGCATATACGGATTATTGCCGCCCCATCCCTCATACTTTAACTCTTTCCCCGGTGTTTCCGCATCTCCATACTGAATTATATTATACCAGTCAGCAAATTTTGAGTTCTTCCCATTCTTTCTGATATCTTTCAATGCCCAGAACTCCTTACCAGTATGGTTCCAGGAATAGTCCATTATCACCCGGATACCTCTTTTGTGAAACTCATCAACAACTTTCAGAAATAGTTTATCGGCTGAAGTCCATTTCCAGGTTGCAGGATCATCATGAGTTTCTTCATCCATTATTTTTACATCACCTTTGGGATCAGGACCGAAATTCCGGTCAATATGTGCATAGTTCCGTGCATCATACTTATGCAGTGACGGAGAATCGTTCAGAGGATTAAAATAGATTGCGGTGACTCCCAGCGACTGAATATAATCAATTTCATCCAGTACACCCTGCAGGTCACCTCCGTAACGACGCGCTTGTATTTTCGAATAGAATCCATTTACTTTTACACTGTCAAGCCATGGTTCATGTGAGTACCAGTCGTGACCCCACGGTGTGATTTCCCAGTTTGCAGGAATTTTTTCAGGATAAGAACCGTACATATCAGCCGGAGATGGATCGTTATTCCGGTCACCGTTCCGGAATCTTTCAACAAAAATCTGATACCAGATTGCTTCTTTTGTCCAGTCAGGAACAGAGGCCAGCGATTTTACAGAATGATTTGAATTCACTTGTTTTGATTCTGTACGCATCCGGCAAGAAGAAAGCCAATGACACTTGCGAATAAAAAGATTTTCTTTATCGGATACATAGGTACGGATATACTGACAATATCAAATAAAATATTTTACCTTTTTAACCACGGAGTTCACGGAGTATCACGGAATTATGTCATTCACTCTCCATGTCTCCCTCTGACCCCTTCACCATTTACTTCTGGCGTTGATCTGTGTACGTTTATCTTTATCTTTTATCTTACCAGCACCTTAAACCCCCAGGGATCGAGCCTGAGTGAATCGGTGACAGGGAGATCTGTTTTTACACCTGCAAAATAGTCCTTGTACTCACCATTAAGCTCATACGGAAGTGGCTTTACGGCAACGCTTTTCTTACTTAGATTCAGCAAAACCACCACCCGGCTTTCACCTTTCTCGCGGTAAAACGCAAATATTTTACTATCGTTATTAGTCTTGATTTTAACCATCGGGCCTCCGGAATCTCCATTCCATAAAGCTTTGTTATTGTGTTTTAATGATATCAGCTTTTTATAGAAATCTGTAAGACTGCAGGTATCCCATTTGATGGGATCTCTCACAAAGAATTTTAGTTTTTTACCAAGGCACATTTCCTGGCCGCTATATAGTAATGGTACACCCTGGGCGGTAAATATTAGTGTTGCAAACGCTTTTTGTGCGTCGCCCATCAGAGAATCAATTGTCCCGGCCCAGGAGTTCTCATCATGGTTTGTGAGAAACTGAAGGCGGTAAACATTGTTCGGATATACTGACCGCTCCTTATTATAATAATTCACAAGTTTCTTTACACTATCCTTACCCTGTGCGATATTATTCATAAGGTGATGCATCTCCCAGGCATAGTTCATATCGAACCCCTTTTCCAGGAATCCGGTTGGTTCTTCAATTTCGCCAATTAACAATACCGGCCGTATTTTAGTAAGTTCAATTCTTGCTCTTTCCCAGAATTCCTTAGGTGTATTATGGGGATGATCAATACGAAATCCATCGACTCCCATATTTACCCAGAATTTCATGGCATCAATCATGTAATCCTGGAGTTCCTTTTTTGACCAGTCAAGCTGAACAACGTCTGTCCAGTCGGTTCCAAGTGGTGGAGTAAATTTACCGGCTGAATCTTTCACATACCAATCAGGATGGTCAACAATGAGTTTGTTATCCCATGAAGTGTGGTTTGGGACCCAGTCGAGGAGAATGTGCATACCCATTTCGTGAGTCTTAGTTATTATATTTTTAAAATCACCGAGCGTTCCAAATTCCGGATTAACATTCATAAAATCTTTAACTGAATAATAGCTACCCAGTTCGCCTTTCCTGTTTACAACACCAATCGGAAAAGCAGGCATAAACCATAATATGTCAACACCAAGAGCTTTCAGACGGGGAAGGTGTTCTGCAAAAGCATTAAAAGTTCCTTCATTTGTATACTGCCTTATATTAACTTCATATAAAACTGAATTCCCTGACCATTCAGGGTGTACAACTTCAGAAATCAGAGGTTTCGATTTCTTTTTCCCTCCAAAAATCGAACATCCGGCAAATACTATTGCAACTATCAATAACAATCCAACTATACTTAATGGTAGTTTTTCCATGCTCTGAAAAATTATATAGTTTATTAATAAAAAATAATCTGATCTGTAAGCGTCAGGAAGAAAAATCTGTTTTGAGATCAAGTAAAATATTCTCTGATCCTTCTATCTGATATTCGTTTCCGTACATTATCATGTTTAATGGTTTCTCCGAAATATTGCTTATTGTCACGTTTGATTTTGTCACTTTCACTTCAAACAGTACACCACGAAAACGGGCATGAAATGAGTAGGACTTCCAGTTAACGGGGATAAGGGGATTAAGCGATATTTTACCTTCCAGAATCCTCATTCCACCAAATCCTTCAACTATAGCGAGCCATGTTCCTGCCATACTTGTGATATGTAATCCATCGGATACTTCTTTATTATAGTCATCAAGATCCAATCTGGCAGTACGAAGGTAAAGCTCATATGCTCTTTCAATATTCCCGATCCTTGAAGCAATTATAGAATGAATGCATGCAGATAAAGATGATTCATGCACGGTCATTGGTTCATAAAAGTCAAAGTTCCGCTTTATAGTCTCTGTATCAAACTGATCTTCAAAAAAATACAAACCATGCAGAACATCAGCCTGTTTTATAAAACACGATCTTAAAATCCTGTCCCACGACCAGTGCTGGTTGATGGGTCTTTCTTCAGCAGGAATATTGCTTGCTGGTATCAATTCCTTATCCAGAAATCCATCCTGCTGAAGAAATACACGGCGCTTTGTATCGACAGGAAAATACATATTACTGATCAAATCACTCCATCTCTCAGTTTCATCAGGATAAATGAATTTAGTCTTTTTGAAAAGAATATGTAGTCTGCCAGGATTCTTCTTCTCAAGGATCTTTATATTATTTAAAGTATACGCTAAGGTCCATACGGCTAAAGAGTTTGTATACCAGTTATTGTTTATATTGTTTTCATACTCATTAGGCCCGGTAACTCCCAATATCACGTATTTTTTTAGATTTTCAGAAAATGTAGTTCTCTGACTCCAGAATCTCGAAATACCTATCAGCACCTCCAGACCAAAATCTTCCATATAGTCGTGGTCACCAGTATGCCTGATATAATTATAAATAGCATATGCGATCGCGCCGTTCCGGTGAATTTCTTCAAATGTAATTTCCCATTCATTGTGACACTCTTCTCCGTTCATTGTTACCATAGGATACAGTGCTGCACCGTTTTTAAAACCAAGTTTTTCAGCATTTGCAATACTTTTTTCAAGATGCTTGTATCGATATAATAGCAAATTTCTCCCGACTTTCTGATCTGCGGTTTTTAAGAAAAATGGCAGACCAAATGCTTCTGTATCCCAATACGTACTTCCCCCATACTTTTCACCGGTGAATCCCTTTGGACCAATATTGAGCCTCTCGTCTTTTCCGGTATAGGTCTGGTTCAGATGGAAAATATTAAAACGTATTGCCTGTTGCGCCGAAATATCTCCTTCGATAACCACATCAGAGGTAGCCCATATATTTTCCCATTCTTTTCTATGATCCAGAAACAGTTTACTATACCCTTTTGCCTTTGTTTCCCTGAGACGGATTCTGATATCGTCAGATAAATGTTCTTTTGGATTATTAAGTGAAGAAAGAACCGAAACATATTTGTTCAGGACCAATTCCTCACCAGGACTGATTCCGATGGAAACAACATTGGCTACATATTTTTCGCGACTGATTATATCTGGTTTTATTTCCAATATATCCTTATCTCGCTTAAACTCAAAACACATACCGGTTGCAACATGAAAATCAGTTTTCAATGTTCTGGTAACAAGGATTCCATTGTCCTTATTTATTTCCCTGCTGACTTCTTTCCAGAATTTTTTACCATAATTCGTGTCTTCATTCCTTACATCACCGTCGATATAAATAACGTATTTGAGTGTTCCTTCAAAATCTATAGATCTGATTGAATATCTGATAATTCCCAGATCAGGTTCTGCCATACTAAGAAATCTGCTGGCAGTGATCTCAATTATTTTGTTTCTCGCTACTGCTACTTTGAAAGATCTTTCAAGATAACCTTCTTTCATATTGAGAATCCTGGTGAATGAAATGAACCTGGATGATGCCAGATCAATAGCCTTTCCATTTACTGATATATCAATACCTATCCAACTTGGTGCATTAAGGACTTTTGCGAAATATTCAGGATAGCCATTCTTCCACCAGCCTACCCTGGTTTTATCAGGGTAATAGACACCTGCAACATAGCTTCCCTGAAGAGTATCACCTGAATATTGTTCTTCGAAATTTGCTCTTTGACCCATGTAACCATTCCCTAACGAAAAAATACTTTCCGACTCCCTGTTCATTTCAGGATGGAATCCTTCTTCAATTATTTTCCACTCATCTTTTTTATAGAAACTGTTCATAACCGTATTTCGTTACCAATGATTAAGAGTTTTTCGAGGTTCATTTCATAAAGTCCTGCTACGACAAAATGAGCATCTTTCAAAATATTTGCCGATCCGATACCAATGCACATCATTCCGGCATTAAGAGCTGCCTGCACACCGGCAATTGCGTCTTCAAATACAACACACTTTCCGGGATCTGCGCTTAACATCTCAGCAGCCTTTAAGAAAACTTCCGGATCGGGCTTTGCCCTGCTGATATTGTTCCCGTCAGCCACAGCATCAAAGAAATTCCTGATACCGACCTTTTCAAGTATCACAGGAGTATTTTTGCTTGCTGATCCTATTGCCATGGGGATTTTTGCATCTCTTAATTCCTTAATAAATGATATGGAACCCGGAAGGATCTCTGCAGGTGTCATTCTGCTAATATATTCGACATACCAGTCATTCTTCAGGGTTGCAAATCTTAGTTTCTCGATCTCGTCAGGTTTTATGTTGCCAAGACTCAGGATAATTTCAAGTGAAGCCATGCGGCTTACACCTTTTAGCCGTTCATTATCTTCTTCCGTAAATTTAATACCAAGCTGATCTGCAAGTCTTTTCCATGCCAGGAAGTGATATCTGGCCGTATCGACAATTACCCCATCAAGATCAAAAATACATGCGGCTACTTGCATCAAACTGTTTTCGATTTTATTTCATCAACATCCTTAACAAAAAGAATCAGCACCGCAGCAATAAACATGGAGACACCTCCTGCTACAAGAGCATAAATACTCTCACCCCCAAAAACATCGCGAACAAAGAATCCAAGTATGCTTGCGGCAAGTATCTGGGGAATAACTACGAAAAAATTAAAAATGCCCATATAAGTACCCATTTTGCTGACGGGAAGCGATCCGGTAAGAATTGCGTAAGGCATTGCAAGGATGCTTGCCCAGGCCATTCCGATACCAAGCATTGAAAGAATCAGCATATTTGGGGTATGAAAAAGGATAATTGAGATTAATCCCAACCCTCCGGCAATAAGGCTTATTGAGTGCGTAATACGTCTGTTCGTCAGTTTCGACAGTACAGGAAGTAAAAACGCAACAAGAGCGGCAAATCCATTATACACTCCAAAAAGAATACCAACCCAGTTGGCGCCCTGGTTATAAAGCTCACTTGTAGGATCTTTGGTACCATATAAATGACTCGTTACAGCTGAAGTAGTATAGATCCACATTGAGAAAAGGGCAAACCAGGAAAAAAACTGAACGATTGCGAGCTGGCCCATTGTCTTTGGCATCTTGTAAAGATCACTTAAAACGACTACCAGTCCGGCCGATGTTTTTCCTGCAGAGACGAACAATCCGGAAATGATCTGAATCAATCCGAAGGTTGCGATCCCAACAGACAGAATGTACAATTCTTTCTCAAGAGAGGAGAAGTAAACAACCAGACTTAGTACGATTCCGGCAAAGATCCAGTAGAATCCTCTTTTAACAAACATACTGGTACCAAATGAGTCTTCAGCGTTATTAAGGTAATTAACAGAAGAATTTTCATCTTCTGAGAATTCTTTCAGTTCAGCAGGGGAATACTCTTTAGTCTTAACTACTGTCCAGATTACAGCTGAGATAAATGCTGCTCCGCCAATATAAAAAGACAGTTTCACTGATAAAGGGATTTGTCCTGCAGGTGCAGTATTCTGGACATGGAACCAGTTTGTAAGAACATATGGAAGAACCGAGGCAATAACGGCACCCGTACCTATAAAAAAACTTTGAGTAGCAAAACCTGTTGTCCGCTGTTCTGCCGGCAACATATCACCTACAAAAGCTCTGAATGGCTCCATTGATATATTAATGGAGGCATCCATTATCCATAACATTCCTGCAGCTATCCATAATACAGGCGAGTTTGGCATTATTATCAGTGCAACAGAGGCAAGTAAGGCGCCTGTTAGAAAGTACGGACGCCTGCGTCCTAATCTATTCCACGTATTATCGCTCATATGCCCTATTATAGGCTGAATGATAAGGCCGGTGACGGGAGCGGCTATCCATAATATTGGAATATTTTCTACTTTGGCGCCGAGCGTTTCAAAAATCCTGCTGACATTTGCATTTTGAAGTGCAAATCCGAACTGAATTCCCATAAAACCAAAACTCATATTCCAGATCTGCCAGAATGACAATTGTGGTTTAGATCTTTTCATACGGTGGCCATTTATAAGGTAAAAAATAAGTACTACATATTCCTTCTCAAAAATAGGGAAAATGGTTCGATAAATGACACAACTCAGTCATTTATTTTATAGCATATTAGCTGATTTTCAGGCAGAAAGAACGGATAGACTTTGTTTCAAACGTTTTCTGAAAAACTGAAAAAAGTTACTCCGCCGGTAGTTTTCTGTTATTGAACCAGAGTAAATTTCAGACTGAATCCGAAATTGGTATTTGAGGTTGGAAAAGTATTTGCAACAAACGGATCATTCATTGTATGATCAGCAAATACCTGCAGGTTAAATCTGTCGCTTAAAACATAATCGGCAGTAGCTCCGACTGAAAAGACTCTCTGCCCGACAACTGGTTGATTAACATCTTCAATAAGCTTTCTGGCAAGTGTTTTATTATCACGAATTGAAAGATCAAAACGTATATTCAGATCGCTTTTCAGAGCTCTTTGTCCCTGTCGGGTTTTGAGAATAATCTGAACATTATCAAACCTGTATCCGGCACCGAAAATAAGTTCATTGATCCGGGCATCGGCAACCTGGTTACTGGTCAGATTAAGAGTAACCGTTCGCGATTTTCTCCATTCAAACCGGGTAGTAAGACTGTTTTTCCAGTTCATGTCCACGTTGATAAGAGGACTGAATTGTTCGCTGATTGTCACAACACTTATTTCATATTGCTGGATAAAATTATTCTGTAAGTCCCTTAATCTGCTGAAACCGTAACCATCGTCCTGGTAACCCAGATTTGTTGTATACGAACCGATCTGGTACAGGCTTCGGTATTGGTGTGTTAAACTTATAGATCTGAAAAATCTCTGAACAAACTCAAATTTCGACAATCCATCAAAATTTATACGCCAGTTTGGCATCATTCTTAATGCCGACGGGAACGCATCAAGTCCTATTTTATTTGGATCGGATTTTGTATAAGCGGCCATGAATGCAGGGATCATCACTTCCCGGGATGTATTCCCATATCCGCTTTTATATGGTCCTTCAATCGGAGACCCGGTAAGCGGATCGGTATCAGGGTCATAACCGGGATCAATCTTCTGTCTTTCGGCCGCTCTCCTTGCAGAAATAACTATGATATCATTTTTGAAAGCTTCAAATGTAGGTGACACATAATCATTGTTCTTTGATATCTTTTCGAATGAAGTTCCCCACGAAATAATGGATATGGAGAAATTCCCCGAAATAATCCGGTTACGGGTACTGTCGGGAAAGTTTCCATTCCTATCGGCAACATAGTAGGAGTTTTCTGACTCCAGGTATCTTCTGTCGGCATTGATGTCAATTCTCATACCGGGAAATGGTTCAACAAGAGCTCTTAATGACAGGTCGCGTTTAATATTGTATACCGCAGGAGTATTTAGCAGGGTATCTTTTGAAAGCCACCCGTTAGTAACCGTTCTGTCAAAGAAGTTTCTGTCGCTGTATCCTAAAATAAACGGCCATCCCGGGGCAAGCTTGTCGTTAAAGGTTGACATCCCCAGGAATTTTGTTTCAGGGTCATAACCCGGAAGAAACTGGCCCTGCGATGTTGTATAAGTCAAACTTACTGACCTCACACCCATAAGTGCCCTTATAAGATATTCTCCTGTAATAATAAGCGGGTTCCTGTTTTTCTTCACCTTCCCTTCAATTGAAACTTTAGCCCCGTCCGCCTGTTCCGCTGCTGTGAAATTAACCCTGTTTTCATTTACAATTTCCATCTTGCCCCTGATCTCCTTACCGGTTTTTCCGATAATTTTAACCTTAACGTCCCTTGTTTTAAGATTATGAATTATTGCCTTGATGGTGTTTGCTTTGAAATTTACGTTTTCCTTTACATAGGTAACTGTTAATAATTCAGCCTTCATTTTCTGGGCTGCACCCGGCTGAGTATTATTTTCAATGCTTTTGAGGAATTTCAGTTTGGTATAAAGTGAAGAAAGGTTTGCCATTGCTGTAAATGTCAGCTCACTATGGTTTTTAATCGAATTCCCAAGATGGATATTTAAGCTGTCGGGGAACAGAGGGCCGGCAAGCCATGTGTAGTCGGAACTATAACGTGCATTTGCATTTACCCAGGAAAGAAGCGGAAGCTTATTTACAGGAATGTTGTAGGTAACATTTATGAAATGGTTATAGGTTGTTGTGCGTCCACCCTTTCTCAAATTAACCCATACTGAATCGCGCCATGCATCATAACTGCTTCTATACCTTTGTTTGTCAACCCCACCGGAAGGTTCATCAATTCTTGAGAGATTTGTAGCAGTGAAATCAAATTTGAGTTGACGAGTAATATCAAATTTTATATCATAGATCCTGCTCCATTCAAAATCTTTCTTAAATGAAGGGGTGACTTTCAGGTAGGGATTATTTATATTTCTTGTTATTAATTCATTGTAGAACCGGCTAAGATCGGTTCTGAATGACAGGCTCTTTGGAAATACATAAAAATTAAAGTCTTTAACCAGTTTGAAGACAGGGGAATTCAGAAATTTCACATTCCTGAAGGGCATAATATTCGCAGGCTGCCCCTGAAAGTCGTAATTTAATCCTCCCCGGTAGTTTTTCTCAAGGTTTATTTCTGTATTGGTATTGCTGCTGTAAATCTCATTATAGGTATAGTTCACGCTCAGGTTTGCAGGGTCCCATGCATGTGGCTTTTCTCCCCGTTTTGTTATCCCTGCATTACTTATAGTAATAGTCTTTCTTCTTGAAAAATCATCTGAAATAGCTATAATTGAATCTCTTACGGTTTTATTATTTGCTGTTTTCAAAGCATCCTTTAAGAGAATATCGGGATCAAGGGGATTATATTGAGGTCTGATCCTCGTCTCTGAATAACCGATATAAACAGGAAGTCGGACGCCAATTTTTTCAGGGAAAAATTTACCAAGTTCCACACTTGATGATATGTCATATTTCATTATCTCTTCCTTGCTTCTCTCATTTACTTTCTTCTCGATACTTCCCCACCCGGGGGTACTTGCCTGACCAACCATATCAACAGTACCCAGATCTGCCAGATGAGCCTGTAAATGTGCATTCGCGGCCCATCCCCCATTCTCTATAAAATCGTTAAGACGCAGTTCATCAAACCATACCTCGCCATATTTCGGGTTCCCGTCATCTTTTGATCTGTTGCGTGTTCTGATAGGATTCCTTACTCCAATCATAATAACCCGTACATTGCTCATATTAGGATTACCTGAGACTGATACCCTTGCAGAGCCGGAAGTATATACAAAGACATCTGATACGCTCAGTGATGAACCCGGCAATTGCATCTGGCGGTTGCGTTCATTTTTTGCATCCTGAAGAACAGACAGGTCGATATCAAAACTGTTCTCCAAAGGCCATACTATTCTTCTTTCATCATCTGATTTATTATCATAACGACCTGGTAAAGTAAGTTTTAAAGGAAGTTCATATTCATAGAAATTCCCTTTATAATCCGATCCGATTCTTATAAAGGCTGTCAGATCATCATTCTGTAAAGGCTGCCCGATAATGGCTTCAGCATGAACCTCCATACGAAGTTTTCTGTATTGCCTGATATCGAGATTTACGTTTCTGAATGCTGCCCGAGCATCGCCGTCCTCAAGATTCTGTACCTTGAGTACCATAGACTGTTCATTTAGTTGTCTCAGCTGGGGATTCTGCGGATCGGTCACCCTGTCAAAACCCGGAGGTAAAACATAGTTAACCGGTATCTTTCCTGAATTCTCTTCAATACTTACAGAACTGATTTCGAATGTACCATCCGTAGCTTCAGGTATGGTAATCCTCTCTCCACCTTCCATAAATGAAATATTGTATTTTCTCCATTCCGCACGTACAAGGTCGAGTTTCGCAAGACGCATTATAACAGGTTCGTTGAATCCCTTGAGAAACATTCTTATGAAGCGGATTGATTTGAAATCTTTGATTGGACCAATAACCTTCTGATAATCAGTAACAGGAACCTTAAACTGGTACCACTTTACTTTCGACTTTACACCGTTGGCGAATGTAGCTTCATATTCAATCTCATCAACAACGAAATTCTTTCCAACCTTGATGTCACCGGGTCGGATACTTACTTTGTACTGATAGTAACTCTCTGTTTCATTCAAAGTATTATCACGGTTAATATCTTCCATGTCAGGTAAAGTTGAACCGGAAGTCGGATATGATTCTTTTGAATTCTCGGAAGTTGGCGAATTCCCTTCCTCGCCGTTATACTTTTTATACCTGTCGAGAATTCCAAGCTGTTGCCCATCATAATCCGATCCCCTGAAATAGTGATAGTCATCACTCGAAGGATCTTCCTGTATTTTCTGGAATGCTTCAGGGCTGGTAATAAGTGCGGATCTCTGAAGATAACTTGCGAAAAATGTCTGTTCGTCCTGATCCATAAGCCCGTCGAGCCCAATATCCTGAAACTCTCTTGATTTCGGATCATTATCAAAAGCATGAACCACTGCCTGAATGGTTGGTACTCTTCCCCATGCGGTAGTATCAACGTTTTTTACTACCGGTGAATTAGGGAGACCGTTTTCAAAACTTTTTCTTGAATCCCTGAGGATATCTTCTGAAACATTTCCAAGATTAATATACAGGTCTCCTCCATCCTGATTAGGATTATCAACAAAAGGGTCCATGACCCAAAACTTTACATATTGTATATTTGCGGTTTCAAAATCGCTGGTAAGTACTTCTCTCATAATACCACCCCATCTCGACTGAGGATTGTTAAGCTTACCGTCGGAATTCATCCCTCCGGAATATGGTCCGGGATTAACATCATAATTATATGGACCCTTTTCATCAGGATAAAATGCAAGGTTCAATACAGCTATATTTGTGGGGATTCCGCTTGGACTTTCTTTGAAAGGGAATATTTCATTTTCGTAAATCTCTCTTACAAAATGGCTCGACTGTAAATCGGCATGTTGCTTAATATATTCAGGAGTAGACGATCCGTTGCGTAAAAAGAGAGGGTCTATCACATACCAGGCTAATTTAGCCCGGTTATACCCGCTGACAAGATTGTTATTAAACCTTGCTTCAGGAAAAAGCTGATCCTGGCCCTGCGGGACACTTGAAATTGTCCAGGCATTAAAGGATTTAAGATCAAGAGGAATTTCACTGGCTTCAAAATCGTCGATATAAGAATTCCCGGCACTTGAAATTGCCTTTGAGTGTCCGGGGATCAGATTGGCAAACTCACCGAAAAAGGAGAATGTGGATGGAGTTTTTGTATTGAGTAGTGGTATCTTGTCAATAAGCTTTGTAAGTAATTGTGATTCTGATTTATATGATGTATTTAAACCCCAGATTGTGTTTGAAATCGGTTCTTCTCCATAGTTTACTTTCTGTGTATAGGGCCTCTCCGTAAGATGAAGTACAGTTCCTCCTATATCAAAGTTATCCGATACTCTGTAATCCAGATGTGTGCCGACCAGTGTCTTGGTCTGGAATCCAAAAAACTGGTTGTTCTCCAACGAAACCTGAATAGGTGTTTGCGATTCAATCAGAGCGCTGTTAATGATCCTCACTGTACCCATATTATAATCTACAGTGTAATCAGTGTTTTCAGTGAGGGGTACACCACCAGCAGTAACCTTAACGGAACCCTGGGGTATACCGGTTGCATTAAGCCTGATTTCAGAACCTGATTCAGAAGAGTATCGCCCGGCAAGCTTGAATTTGTTTTTCTCGGCCATCTGTCTTGCCACAGTCTGAGTCGAATCATATAGTTCCTGGTAGACATATTTACCTGCCAGTACAGGATCAAGAATCATTTTCTTCAGATGGCTTCCGAAAGGCTCAATATTGGGGAAAATGATTTTTCCCCTGTCGACCATAACAGTCACTCCGTCAATAAAATCGAAAAATCCATCAGGCTCCCTGTCAAGCTGTGAATTCAGTTTGTCAAGTCCCATCACCTGAAGAAGGATCTTATCAGCCAGGCTTCCTTCCGGAATGTAGTTGACAGAATTTCCGGTCTTGTCATCCTGATAAAGAACATTCAACACAAAATCTTTCCTGTCAAGCTTCCCCGATCCGAGCGAATAGATGTTTTTCATCATCAGTTTCCACGTTGGTAATTTCGGACTGAGAGTAGTTCCTTTCAGGAGTTTCAGAACCAGCGTCTGTGGGGCTGTAATTCCGTCAGTCGAAAATTCGCCTATCTTAAAAACCTGACCTCCAAGTGTATATTCATAGGCAACAGCCAGAACCTCATCGGTATTCAGGGCAGTATTAAGCGAAATATATCCCAGTTGTCTGTTGAAGTCATATTCTCTTTCATCAAGTTTTCTGGCGTTCTCAATCTTTTCAAAATCCCTTCCAATCTGAAATCCCGGATATAACGGAGCAAATGCATTGGTTACCTGATCAACATTCCGTATAATACCAAAGGAGGTTGTAAGCTGCTCGTACATTTTATTGGCATTATTGTCGGGGTATATTTGCGTTCCGGGAGTTACCTGAAAAGCAGGGACTTTATTAAAGATGTGATTTACGTTTTCCGCAAGATCCATAAAAGCAACTATATTCCTGTTGCTTGCTTCTTCAAAACTGCTCGACTTATTTGTCACCCATACTTCAAGCCGTACAATATTTATTCCTGAACTAACAACAGGTAAATTTTTAAGAGATTCATCATATGTGTCTCTGAAGTATTGAGAAAGAAAGAAATGCCTGTTAGCCTCATAATCATCCGCATATACTTCATAGTCTGTCAATTGAGCGCCTCCTTTTGCTGTTATGACTGAAGATTGTCCTTTTTGCTGGGAGAGGACGGTAGTGACTGTAAGTTTTCCAAATTGCATTTCTGTTTTCAGACCAAAAAGACTATAGCTTCCTGTGATAAGAGTCCCGGTAAGGGGTAAAGTAACATCGCCAGCCTCTACTTTTTTAAGAATTTCATCTTCCTTCCCGGCATACTGAAGCTTTGTTCTGTTCTCAAATTCGAACATAGCATCGGTGTTATAATTTACACCAAGACGCATTTTGTCACCAATTGTACCTGTGACATTCATCTGAATTTTTTCCTTGAAATCGAATGTCGGAATTGTCTGTAGTTTTACCGGAAGAGTTGGATTTTGAGTTTTGGATATATTTATCCCGAATATAAGTTCAGCTGAACCCTGTGGTACGATATTGATTGTATTGCTTCCGAATATCTTATCAAATGCAGCACCACCGATCTCAATCTGAGGTATCAGGTTTGATCTGAAACCAGCATCATGGCCAGATATGCGCGACTGCCAATAATCTCGCATTGCCCTTGAGTATTCATATTTCCGGAATTCTTCAGGATTCATGTGAACAGGAGTGCGATAATCGAAAGCTCCGATTTTTTCGTACAGGATATACTCGTTCTTTTCCGGGTTATAAATTACCGAAGATTTATAGATTAGATGGTTTATCCAGGAAAAGAGGAGCTTTCTGTTTGGTTTCCCAGGGATTGCCGGTATCGTCCTTAAGTTTTAGAATTGACTTGCGTGTGGTATCTTGTGTAACAGTTTTTTGCAAAGCAGCCTGCCCGCTCGCTTCAGTCGACTTCAGCAGAAATGAAGCCAAGAGTAAAAGATACGAAAATATCAGAATATTTTTATATGATATCCCTGATCCCAATCCGGATTAAATTCAGAATTACAAGTTTTTAAGCGCTCTCTTTATCAAATCCTCAACTGTCAGATTCTTTTGTTCTCTGACTATTGTATCAAGGACTTTAGAGACAGCGCTTTTGGCAAATCCAAGCATTACTAATGCAGATAACGCTTCTTCACGCTTTGTATTGTCAGCAAAGGCAAATATTTCACCACCTACTGTATGTTTGCCAAGCTTGTCTTTCAAGTCAATAATGATCCTTTGGGCCGTTTTTAAACCTATTCCTTTTACACTTTTCAGAATTTCTGAATCGGAGCCTAAAATTGCTTTTTCTATCTCCGCCGGACTAAGTGAAGAAAGCATCATCCTGGCAGTATTCGCCCCGACACCTGAGACTGATATCAGTAACCTGAAGATATCCCTTTCCTCGCTATCAGCAAATCCGAATAACTGATGGCTATCCTCTCTTATGACTTCATGTACCAGCATCTTAAATTCCTTCTTCCCGTCAAGCTTGGAAAAAGTGGTTAAAGAGATATTCATCAAATAACCTATACCTCCTGTTTCCATTGTAAGGAACGTGGGAGTGATCAGTGTTATGTCTCCTTTGATATAGTCTATCATAATTATGATTCGGGATTAAAAATATCAGGAGGAAGTTCATCTATCCGGTCAGAATGAATTTCGATATCCTGATGCTTCAGGGGATTCCTCGATATATCTTTATACATCAGTCTGTTTCTGAAAATGTCGCATGCAAGATAAATGGCCTGACGGAATGAATTTTCTGAAGCTTCACCTTTCCCGGCAATGTCAAAAGCAGTCCCATGGACAGGTGATGTTCTGACAAAAGGCAGTCCTGCTGTGAAGTTGACACCGGAATCAAATGACAGTGCTTTAAATGGAGTAAGACCCTGATCGTGATACATTGAAAGGATCCCGTCAAATTTTGTAAATGATCCCGCTCCAAAAAAACCATCAGCTGGAAAAGGTCCGAAAGCTAATATCCCTTCTTTTTGAGCCAGTTGAATTGCAGGATTGATTATTTCAACTTCTTCTGTCCCGAGCAATGAATTATCGCCGGCATGCGGATTAAGTCCAAGCACTGCAATCCGGGGTTTTCGGATTCCGAAGTCAAGGATAAGTGATTGATTCATCAACCTTATCTTGCTGATTAGTGTATCCAGAGTTATCAGTCCCGGAACTTTACTGAGAGGTACATGGTCGGTTGCAATTCCTATTCTCATACTTTCTCCGATCATAAACATAAGAACTTCACTGACACCTGCTACCGATTTCAGATATTCCGTATGCCCTTTAAATTGAAAATTTTCCGATTGAACATTCTGTTTGTCAATTGGTGCTGTAATAAGAACATCAATTTTACCGCTTTTAAGATCTTCAACAGCTTTCTCAAGAGAGATAAGAGCTGCTTCCCCTCCCTGAGGTGTTGACTTACCAAGTTCAACTCTGATATTATCATCAAGACAATTAATCATGTTGGCTTTTTTGGCATTAGCCTCTTCCGCAGTCCTGATATTATTAAAGCTGAAATTATTAACATTCAATGCTTTACGATGATAGGCGGCGACTTTTGGAGAGCCATACACGATAGGTGTACAAATATCATTTATCATCGTGTCGGAAAGAGCTTTTATTATAACCTCATATCCGATACCATTTATATCTCCTTGTGAGATCCCGGCAATTATTGTTTTCTTTTCCATAAATCTTTATTTCTTTTCTGAATAGTTTTCTGCAATCCTTCGCAGGAATGTTGACAGTAGTCTTAACCCTGATCGCAGTACCGCTCTTCAGTCTGTAATAGTCATCCTTTTTCAAGCATTTCTGTTCCGGCAATATCAAGATGTATCAATGGGTATTCTGCGAATCTCTCAAGGAATTTACCTGCAATGATAGCTCCTGCCTCCCTTCCGCCAACATTTCTGAGATCAGCAACATCCGATTTCAGCAATTCTCCATATTCGTCCCAGAGTGGCAATTCAGCAATTCTTTCATAAACATCATTACCGCATTCTTCAAGCAGGTTGTATATATTTTCTGTCGGCATTTGTCATTACAGCAATAGCCTGATTTCCAAAGGTCATTGCTGCCGAACCGGTAAGAGTGGCAATATCTATTATCAGTTCGGGAGAATATTTTGATGCATAACTTATTGCATCTGCCAGAATGAGCCTTCCTTCAGCATCGGTATTCCCGATTTCAACAGTCATTTTATTAAACATTGTTATGATATCGCCCTGGGTATAGGCATTGCCTCCGGGACGGTTGTCAGTTGAAGGGACTAATCCGATTATATGAAGCGGAACTGCTGTTTTTGCCATCGTATGCATTACACCGGTAACAATTGCAGCACCGGCCATATCGCCGTTCATTCCGGCCATAAATTCGCCTGTTTTAATATTCAAACCACCGGTATCATAAACAATTCCTTTTCCGACAAGAACTATTGGTTTATCATTCAGGCAATTTGCCGGATGTCCATTCAAGGATAGAGAAAACCGGAGGATCGACGCTTCCTTTATTGACAGCCAGAAGTCCGCCCATCTTGAGAGCTTCAATTTTTCCCTTTGTCAATACTTCAACACTGAAGCCGGCTGAATTGCCGATTTTTTTTATTTCTTCTGCGAGAGCGGTTGCATTCAGCTGATTTACCGGTTCTTTAATAAGATTCCGGGTAAAGTATACCGCATCGGTAATTTCAGTAAGCCAATTGACAGCTGAATCATCTATTTCACCAAGCAGCAAAAGTTTTGCGGGATAGAACTTTTTCTCTCATCATCTTTTTTGCGTCTTATACTTGTCAAAAGAGTAAATGCTCAGAAGAAGCCCTTCAGCGAAATCTTCAATTGCTCCTTTATAAGCATTTCCTGAAGTTATGACAAGCGAAGAGTGGTTATTTTCCTTTTATAAGTCTTTCTGATATTATAAGAGGTCCTTCTGAGTTCCTCCCTTACCTTGTACCTGACAAGTCCTTCCTTCAATCTGATAAGGTAAATATATCTGTTGTAGGAGTTTAGTACAATATATTCTGCTTTAGCTTCAATCTGAGCTTCTGGCAAAATCTTTTTCCTGTTTTGTAAGTTTTAATTTTTCAGGTATCTGATCACTTCCCAGGATACATATAACAGATTGGTCTGGATGATATTTTAGATATTCTTTGAATCTGAGGTTTCATAGTAGTATGCGATGATTTTAGAGATGTAAAGTTAACTAAAATATTGATTCTTTTGTTTCCAAAGAGTTACCTTTGGAAGTCGGAAGTCAGAGGAACGAAGAGACGAAATCCCGCAAGGCGGGATCGGAAGTCGGAAGTCAGAAGTAAGAATGATTGATGGACTTCGGACTTCGGTCTTCCATCTTCCGACTTACTGTTTACTAATTTGTTAGCACAGATGATATTTAGACAGACCTATATGAGAAAGCCTTAGGACTTGTTCCGCTAAATGCGGAGGAGGGAATTATCCTTTATAACATGGCTCCCCTTGAAGAGCTTATGTTTGTTGCGAACAGACTCAGGCATTATCATAATCCGGGCAATATTGTCGGATGGATGATTGACAGAAATGTAAATATTACGAATGTTTGTTTTTCACAATGTTCTTTTTGCAATTTTTGCAGGAAAAAAGGCTCTGACGATGCTTATGTTACCTCAGATAAATGATTACAAATCGAAGGTTGATGAAATGTATTTGCTTGGTGGAGACCAGCTTCTTTTGCAGGGAGGGATGAATCCCGAACTTGATCTTGAATTTTTATAGTGGACTTGTTCAGAAATTTAAAAAAACTTTATCCTTCCTTAAAGCTTCATGCTCTCGGGCCTCCGGAGATTGTTCACCTCGCAAATAAAGGAAAATTATCATATTCCGGGGTACTTTCTCATCTTATTGCTGCAGGACTTGACAGTCTACCTGGTGCGGGTGCAGAGATTCTTTCTGACAGGGTGAGGAAGATTGTATCTCCTGCAAAAGCAACAACAGAAGAGTGGCTTGAGGTAATGAGACAGGCTCACAGATTAAATATACCTACATCTGCAACAATGATGTTCGGCCATGTAGAAACTATTGAGGAACGAATCGAACATCTTATACGGATAAGTGATCTGCAGGCAGAAAAAGATGAAGGATCATTATGGATTCATAACCTTTATCCCATGGCCTTTTCAGGATGAGGGAACTGTGCTTGCTAAAGAAACATGGGATCAGAAGCAGTTACAACGGACCGGATTATATCAGAATGATTGCAATAAGCCGGATCATACTAAATAATATCAGGAATATACAAGCCTCAATACTTACTGTTGGTAAGGAAATCGGCATGCTGTCACTTCATGCAGGTGCAAATGACCTTGGTTCCATTATGATTGAGGAAAATGTGGTCAGTGCAGCCGGAGCAAATAATCGTTTCAATGCGGATGAGATGCAGTCGATAATCAAAGAAGCAGGATTTGTTCCCGGGAGAAGGAATCAGAAATACGAACCGGTGTAATTTTATAAATGTAGGGAACGGTCGCGACCGTTCCCTACATAAACAAAAAAAACCTGCATTCTCAAATGCAGGTTTCATTAAAATATAATAATAGTCAGATTTAGTCTTTTGCTTGCTTCTTCTGTTATCCTCATTGGCCGGATCAAATTTGGAAGCTTTCTTAAATTCTTTCATTCCCTGACCGATACCTTTCATAAGTTCAGGAATCTTACGACCACCAAAAAGCAGTACTACCACAACTAATACCAGCAATATCTCTGTCATACCTATCTTTCCCATCTCTTTAAGTATTAGAATTTATACAAAGTTAAAAATACTTTATTCAAATACAAATCCTGATTATAATTAAAACTTGTTCCTTATCATCCTCACAACATCATTCCCATTGGCATAAAGCAGGAGAGCCAATAATAATGATCATTCCGGCAATTTGTGCATATTCAAGAAACTTGTCGCTGGGCTTTTTGCCTGTTACCACTTCAAATAACAGGAACAGTACATGACCCCCGTCAAGGGCCGGTATCGGAAGAATGTTCATTACAGCCAGTATAATTGACAAGAAATGCTGTCAGATCCCAGAATCGCTGCCAGTCCCATACTCCCGGGAAAATACTGCCAATAGTTATAAATCCACCTAGAGATTCATAGCCCTTTGTATGTCTGGAAAATATGAGTTTGAATTGTTTCAGGTAATCAGTTATTGTTTTCAACCCTTGTCAATACCGGCAGGAATGGATTTCAGAAATCCGTACTTAAGTGTCTTAAGATCAAAGATCTGACTCAGTAGCACCTGATCTGCCAATACCCAGAGCACCAAACGAATCAGGTTGTTGTAGTAATATTCTGAGGATACTCCGTTTCTCAGAATAGTTCAGAGTTACGGGCTGTTCCCTTGTTTTCGGAGAGATACTTTTGAAATTCATCAAAGTATGTAAATTTCTTGTCGTCGAGGCCAACAAGTTGATCTTCCAAAAGGACGCCGGCTGCTTTCGCCTGAGATCCTTTCCCGAAACTTTGAAATCACATATGGTCCGAAAGGCATTCTTGGTCTCAATCTGTCCTTTTCCCTTAAGCATTTTTGGAACATATTCCCTGGGTATATCAATGTTCATAGATGCCCCATCGCGTTCTATCTGAATAGTTTTGCGATTGTTCAGGACAATATCTGATGTTATCTCCATGGAAATTCTCAACATGCTGATTATCGATTGTAATGATCTTGTCTCCATTTCTCAGACCTATTGCATATCCCACTGAATCGGTTACAATACCATATTTGACATTTGCTGTCGGCAGATAGGTTTCACCCCATGCAAATAGGACAAATATGAAAATCAGCATTGCTGAAATAAAATTGAAGATAACACCACCGGTCATTATCAGAAGTCGCTGCCACGATGTCTTTGATCTGAATTCCCACGGTTGAGGTGGCAGTTTCATCTGCTCTTTATCCATTGATTCATCGATCATTCCTGATATCTTTACATAACCACCAAGCGGTAGCCATCCGATACCGTACTCGGTCTCGCCTTTCTTATATTTGAACAGGGAAAACCACGGATCGAAGAAAGAGATAAAACTTTTCGACTCTGGTTTTGAATAATTTTAGCCAGTGTAAAATGTCCCAATTCATGAATCACTACAAGAATTGAAAGGCTCATTATAAATTGCAGGATTTTAATAAGTATAGTCATCTTTCTTTTTGAAGTTTATTAATATAACTCAGAGCTGTTTCTCTGGCGCGGGTATTAGTATAGTTCAAGGATATCCAGGTCAGGTGATGAGGAATACATACTGTTTTCCATTGTATACTCCACAACATCGGGCATTTGTGTAAATCCAATCCTTTCGTCAAGAAATGCCTCAACGGCCATCTCATTGGCTGCATTTAATATACATGGCATATTCCCTCCTTTTGCGAGAGCCTCATATGCCAGTGAAAGATTCCTGAATTTTTTAATATCAGGTTCGCTGAATGTGAGAGTTTTACACTCATTAAGTACCAGTCGCGGAAGATCTGATTGAAGCCGGTCGGGATATGAAAGAGCATAAAGGATAGGAACCCTCATATCGGGTACACCAAGCTGGGCTTTAACTGATCCATCTGCAAAGTGCACAAACGAATGTATTATTGACTGGGGATGAACAATAACCGAAATCTGTTCGGGAGTAAGATCAAAAAGCCATTTGGCTTCAATCACCTCTAATCCTTTATTCATAAGTGAAGCTGAGTCAATTGTGACTTTGCATCCCATATTCCAGTTTGGATGTTTCAGCGCATCACAGGGTTTTACTTTCTTCAGCATCTCCCCTGATAAATTCAGGAAAGGACCTCCGGAAGCAGTAAGTGTGATCTTTTCAACAGGATTTCCCGATTCTCCGACAAGACATTGAAAAATTGCAGAATGCTCTGAATCAACAGGTATCAATGATGCTTCCTGATTCTCTGACAAGCTTACCAATAATCTCTCCTGCCACAACAAGCGTTTCTTTGTTTGCCAGAGCCACTTTTTTCCCGGCTTTTATTGCGGCAATAGTTGGCCTCACAC
Source organism: uncultured Bacteroidales bacterium (assembly GCA_963725785.1). GTDB lineage: Bacteria > Bacteroidota > Bacteroidia > Bacteroidales > VadinHA17 > LD21. The sequence continues at coordinate 104,088 of CAVRZV010000016.1, forward strand.
CAGAATAACCTACAATGGAAGCAATGACTACATCGACTAGTTGAGGAAGCAACTACCTGTTCTATTGCCTCATTGCCTGCATAGACTTTTATGTTTGAATTCTGAAGATTTTCTTTTAATTGCAGGTAATGATCGGGATTTGCGATTACAACTGAATCTGGCTGGATATTTATGTGCCTGTTGTACAAGAAGATCTATATTATTTCCTGCAATCAGAACGTCAACAACTGGAACTTTCCGGATATCTTGAAATGATATCCAGAGCCTGGGTACCGATTGACCCGGTTGATCCCAACAGATGCAATTCTTTCCGGCATACCAATTCTTCTGGTTCTTAGAATAAGATATGTTTCTCGGGATCCAGAGGACTTCCTTTGTACCAGATCTCAAAATGAAGATGAGGACCGGAGGTATATAGTTCACCAGAATCACCGACTACAGAAATTGCATCACCGGCGCGAACAAGATCTCCTGTCTCCTTAATCAGGCTGGCATTATGTTTATACACTGAAACAATATTATTCGGATGTTGAACCTCAATTACAAATCCTGTTTCCATTGTCCATCCCGTGAAAATAACTGTTCCATCCAGTACAGCTGAAACAAGTGCTTTGGGTTTTGTGACAATATCTGTACCAAAATGTTTTGTTCTCACATCATATCTCCCTGAAACAATTCCTTTTACGGGAGCGAAAAAATGGAGACTGGCCAATCCTGATACTGATTCAGGTGCTGATGGACCCAGAGTAAGATTATATCTTTCTTCATTTTCAACACGGGCCCTTAAGGCAGAATCATCAGGAGAAGTATTGAATTTAATTGCTTTATAATTTTTTACTGTATCTTGTTGTGAAGACATTCCAGCGAGTGCATTGCCGGATATTATTGAATTCAGATTTTCGAAGTATTTATCTCTTAATTTAAGTTCACGATCGAGGGAATCAAGGCGGATCGCACTCATAAGGATATTACGTCGCATAGTTACATCAGGATAACCCGGTATAAATTCCCGGAGATTTGTGAATGAAATCAACGCGGTTGTGGTACCCCAATAATAAAAACTACCAGAAATGTGATAAGCAGGAAGGCATTATATCTTGTAAGAATTATCCGCCAGATCTCCTCTAAGGTGTGATCGTTTGTTACAGAAAACCTGTATTTGTCGCGCCAGTTGCTCTTTTTCTTGTCGTCCTTAGCCATTTTATATTATTTGATTGGCATGCAAAGATAATAATCCTGCCTCATCAAACGAGTTAACAGAACCATAAATGGGAATTTAAACCGGTTAAACGACCTTGACCAATTTGTCTTCACTTTGCCAGAGCCCATGTTTTGTACATACCGACATTGCTGAGAGGTTCATTGACACTTCAGGCGCCACGATGTAAAAATCGATCTCAAAATGAGAAGGCACATTCCCGTAAACACCAGCAGTATAGCGTGCTTCTGCCAGCAATGTTTCTCTGTTCCAGAGTTGAATGACACTTATAAAATGATCATGCTCATCAGGGTGAAGATACTCTTCACCAAGTTTAACCTTAACCTCAAATTTTTCTCCTCTTTTAACCGTATCGGGACAAAACACATGAGGCATATGACGGTCGAGATAATCGCGCTTTATCTCTTTATCTTCCTTCTCTATTTCAGTTGCTTTAAATACCCTTGGCATGGCGAGAATAAATTAGTTGAACAGGCGGAATAATATTTGTAGCAAAATTAATAAATAAAGTTGGAAGTTGGAAGTCAGAAGTCCGAAGACGGAAGCGGTTTACTTCGGACTTCGGACTTCGGACTTCGGACTTAGATATCAGATTTTATTCAAACTCGTCATTATTTTTCAACAGGGTCATAATACTTCCCGGTTTTCAAATCAACCGGAGTGTCTTTTTTAGGTATCGGATTACATCTTGTAAGCCTGTCAATAGCAGTGAAATAGCCTTTAATAATTCCAATTTGTTTTATGCTCTCAATAGCATAAACTGAACACGATGGAGTAAAAACACATGCATCAATATCCTGAGAAGAGATAATTTCTTTATAAATAAAAAAGACGCCTGAAAAGATGAATGTCAATTCATTCCTGTTGTCCTTTAACTGTTCTCCCCAATGATGACTGATATTTTTTTCAGCAAACAGATTCTTAAATTTCTTTAAGTCTTCAGGATTTTGTGCAAGACATTTTAACGACGAAAATAAGAACAGAAGAATTGCAACTACGGTTTTCATATTATCAAATATTATTTAGCAAAGTCTTTTGCAGGTTCTCCGAGCAAAGAAATGAAATGATTTTGTTGACTGTTGCTTAAGTATTTCGCCATCCTGATCTCCTCTAGCAGCTTTCTTCTGAATACCTGAGCTTCATCATCTTTTTTCATTTTCAGCAAAAGCTTAAATTGTTCAATGCTATAAACCAGGTTATTCGGATGTTGTTGGGTCAGAATCCTGACCTTCAGATAGGCTTTTAAATAATCCTTTTCGGTATAGGTATATATCTTCATCAAAAAGTAATTCGCTTCCGTTCCGATCATTTCATCACCGGCTACCGAACACTCCTCAAGGTATCTTAATCCCTTGATCTTGTCACCCTTCGGGAAAGTAAAAAACATGGCCCTGCTCAAAAAAAATTCTTTTTCAATATAATCGATAAAATAAAAATACAACCCTAAAATCAGATTCAGCTTCTCATCCTTAACAGGACTTTGAATACAGCCTTCAATGTAAGAGAATGATTTATAAAAATAAATTAATGATTTCAGTGTGTTGCCCCTGTAGTTTTCGAGACGGGCTTTAAGTGAATAGTAGTATATTATGTTCAGAAGGCAGGTGATATCTTTCTTCTTGATATTCAGACTTGAGTTGAGCGATTCATGTATTATGGAATCGCAGGTCCTTAAATTTTTTCCTATTGAGTCTCCGCTTAACAATTTCCACCACGACAGATCAGCTTTTATACTTGAAAGCGTGCTATTATCCATTTCTGAATGACTCATAAGCACAACAATTGAATCAGCCTCACGAAATGAAAAATCATATACTTTTTTGAAAAAGCAATTTATCATGCTGTTTTCATAAGGCCGTTCTGCGATCCCAGCAAATCCGGTATTTACTTGTGAAACCATAAAAACAATTAACAAAGAAAGTCCTGTCGGCCTGAGTATTTTCATTTAAACCGTACTCTTTTTAAGATTAAGTTAATACGCAGTTGAATTTTCAGCAATCAGTTTCAAAATTTTATTATATACATTATTTCTTTTATGTTGCCGTTTACTTTCGGCAATTTCTTCAGCCTTGCCATAACCGCCAGTGTAATATCGTTGATACCATGGCAGAATCGCAAATATAGCATCGACCGGACTGTATCTGATTCCGATGTTTATTCCCAATGCGATTAAGCCGGAGGTTAAGAGCAATGAATTCAGTCCCGACCTGAAATCGCCGGAATAAGATTGACCCAATCCCGGAAGAATCATGCTCATTATCCTGGCTTTTTGAGGGGAAGGAGACAATAAACTCCTGCGTTTAAAAAGTTCAGTCAGCTGTGCACTATCTTTAGCTGACACACACAATCTGAAGTAGGTTTTAGCCTGACCAAATTCCTCAAGGCCAAAATAACATGTTGCAAGATAGAAGTTTAAACGTCTTTTAATTATTCCTGAGGTATCGTTTACAGAAAACAGATCTATTAAGGCAAGCTGAAAGTTTTTGTTCAGGATCTGGCAAAATGCTTTACTAAAAAGGAGTTCTGTTTTTAAACTATCATTATCTGACTGATTATATGCCAGTCCAAAGTATTTCTGAGCAGATTCATAGTCATTACCGGAATATGAAATTTCAGCTATTTGTCTGAACAAATACAGATTTTCTCTTCCTTCGCTGAAGAAAAGAGCTCTCTGATACGTTTTCAAAGCTGATGCAAAATTTCCGGATTTGAACTGGTGATCGGCGAAGTCTATTGTTTCTTCAAAATTCTGTGCCGGAAGTTTTTGAAATGTTGCGAGGTTAAAAACTATCAGTATTGACAAATTCAAATACCTGATTATCAACTTCATTTCTTTTATTTTTATTGTACCTTTTGGCTGCTTTTACAGCACCGATAATATTCCCTACATAGAAACTCGCAGAAAGACCGGCAAAAGCCCAGCCATAACCGCTCTTTATACCATGTTCATTAAATCCCCTGTAGGCTTGCCAGGCATTACCTGCCACAAATAACAACGAAAACAATCCATCGCTCCAGTTCCTTGTGTAGAATTTTCCGGTACCGGGAATAATAGCGGAAAAACCCGCAGCAATAAAAGGGCTCTTCATTTTTATCTTTTCGGCCTTTTGTGATAGATTTAATACAGCAGCAGGAAAGGCAGGATATCTGGTGGCAGACTCTTTAGCAAAAAGACTGGCATCTTTGTACTGCCCGCTTAAAAGCAATCCATAACTTTGAAAAACTGCCTTGTCCTCAAGTGATAATTTGCTCTGTTGATTAATAAATATTCCTGCAGCCGGCAATGAATCAGTTAATAATTGCATTTTTACATATTCAGAGGCCAACATCTGAGGCATTGTGTCAAGCGATTTCCCATAAAAAAAATAAATACGTTTGATTCCTGATTTCAAATCGCCCGATAATCGATATGACTTTATCAGGTTGTATTTATAACTGACACTGCTATTATCAAAATATACGAGTCTTTCATATTCTTCTGCGGCAAGAGCATACTGCATGCTGGATGAAAGATATTCGGCATATTTCTGACTATGTTCCTTATTATACAGGTCCTGTGAATAGCACAAAGAATAATGTGGACCAATAAAAATTGAAATGAATATTACTGCCAACCCGACCCTTTCAGTCTGCAGGAATTTTATAATCGTATGTATTCTCACCTGATAAGTCGTTAATTATGATATTTGAAAAATTTGTCAACTCATAAATCTTTTGCCCGTTCACAACATTCTCCTTTACAATTTCCTGTGGAAATGACAGACCCTTCACTTTAATATAGTTCCTGAAAAATTGTTTGACAACAATTTCACCTGAGCTGTTTTTGAAGATCATTCCGCTAAGTTGCTGGTTTACATTCGATAAAAGTATATCACCGAAATATTTTTTTGAGGTAGCAGGAGGCTCCCAGGTCGAAATAACATTACCATCGATTTTTTCTACCTTTTTAATTCTGAACTTTGTTTTTTTCAAACCGTAATCTGCTAGATTTCCATTTAGCACCAGGTTGTAAATTGAGAACTCGATCCCACCCGGCAGACGTTGTCTCCCGATAACTTTTGAATTTACTATTTTATATAAAACAGTATCTTTTTGGACCCAGATTTCTTTCTCAGGGAAACTCACTTTATAAACAATCTGTTTTATATTTTTATCATAAAATAGTCTGCCGACAGTTAATTGCTGCTCTCCTGTGGGAGATTTTGCCTTAATAATGAAATCGGTACTGATTCTGAAATAAAACTGGGGCTCCAGCTGAAATATTGAAAGAGGAAATAACAGGAGACAGATAAATTTTATCACTTTATAATTCTTTTGGGAACCGGATAGAAATCAAAACTTCCAAAAATATAAATAACAGTTATATATCTTGTCAATTACAAATAAAAAAGAGTATATCAAAAAGATATTTTGATATACTCTTCGTTTCTGGTTTTGATCTAGATTCCGCTGTGTGTTCCCCAGATTGCACCCCACCAAATAACATCAACAATTATAACCACGGCAGTCCAGGAGAGACAACCCCACAATGCTTTTTTCGTTTCAACCATGTCCTTATCGCTAACAAGATATACGACCAGCATACCAACTACACCAAGGCCGCATCCCCATAAGAATGAAGGAATACCAAGAACCGGATTGTTCCCGCCACCAGGCAGTGCACTTTCAGGAACAAGTCTTAAAGATGCAACAAGATTACTGTTTGTAAGCATCAGGTTACTATAGGTCATTTCGGAGTTGGAAGTAACCATAGCAGCCAGCTGGTTCAGTTGTGCAAATTCTGTCTGAACGGCATTGTAATCGAGTTTGAACAGATCGGCATCATTTGCAAGCAGAGTAAAACCTGCAAAAAACACCAGAAAAACTGAGACGAATAGTTTTTTCATAGGATACTAATTAATAAAATGTTAAGATATTTAATTTGCAATTCTTACAATCTTAGTTAGTTAACTGGTCTTAAAAGAACAAAATAAGTCTGTCTGAATTTCCAGATTCATTCTGACTTTCATTAATATAAACGTATCAAAAAGTTTTTAAAAAACCTAATTTTCCTATTGAATTTTTTTATTATGAAATCAGCCTAGCTGAAGTTTCGTGAGTTACTCAATCATATATTGAATGTAAGACTGCTGATAATTGTAGCACTCTATTGATTGTGTATATTTTTAAAAAATCAATTTTATTTTGGTAATTGCTCTTAAAATGTTAATTTTGCCCCTCGATATTGCGGGGTGGAGCAGTGGTAGCTCGTTGGGCTCATAACCCAAAGGTCGGAGGTTCGAATCCTCCCTCCGCTACAAGTTAAAATCCCTGGCGCAAAAGCGCCGGGGATTTTTGTTTTTAGACCGAACATGTAGGGACGTTGCATGCAACGTCCCTACAAATGGCGAGGTTAAAAAACAAAAAGACCCAGCAGACACCGAAGGCGGATGCAGGGATTTTAACTTGGGCTGTTAACCCCAGAGGATCACACCGAACGAAGTGAGGCGTAATCCTCTTCAAAGTAAGAACATTTGAACAAACGAATGAAGAATGCAGAAGTCAGAGATGCAGGGCTTTTTCTTTGTTAAGCTTCCCCATGAGGATCGCGAGGAACGAAGTGACGAGCAATCCTCTTTACAAATTTACCCTATCATCCTACTGCTTTTTGCCCCCAAACCCCCTAAAGGGGGCTTAAGTCGGTCAACATCTTTAACTTACTCTTTATGAATAGCGGGGCAGGGCTTTTTCTCAGTTAAGTACTCCATAGAACGGATCACAGGACCGCAGTGAGCGTAATCCTCCCTCCATTTAAAGAGAAGACTCCTCATCATTTTTGATGGGGAGTTTTTCTTTAATACCCTCTGAACTTCTCATAATTTGAGACTTTGCGAGAAAAAATGAATTCACAAAAGACCAATCTCAGTTAGTATAAAAAACCAAATATCCAGACAGGTGCTTTGTTTGTTGATCCTGTTTCAATATCATCGGCAGCAATCAAACAATTATTCAAATGCTTAACCTAGTTGCTCTTCTTACCTTTACCACCGACTTCAATTATCAGTCCTCCAATATTAAAGCTGCAAACTTCGAGATATTTATTGAGTAACAAACAGGATTCTGTAAGTTTTGACAACGCCATTATAATTAAATCGCACAACGACCGTCCCCGTTTTCGATTCCTCCTGTGTAATAGCCACTTTTACAGCCGGATTGCTCGCTGATGCCGATACAGCTGGTATTCCCGTCATGTCGGACGTAATTGTATAAGTAGTCTCAAAAAGATCCAAACTGACAATACCGTTGGCATTTGTTGATCTCACCGGAGTGGTCGGCAAATCTATTTCTTTTCCGTTGATCTTAATACTTACCTCGGGGGCAAAAGGACGAACTATTTTCTTTTTGTCTGAGCTGAATCCCAATCCGATTAAATCGAAAAGACCACCCGAGTCAGCACCTTCAGCTACAAGGTAAATAGCATGCTTTTTATCCAAATTGTCAACAAACATTGAAACGTCTATAGTGAATTTCGTAATTCCTTGCGAAGAACTTGCAGGTACATTTATTTCACCGATTTTTTTGCCTTTCCACGTTTCATTGTCCCATGGCCCGTCCAACCATACATTGACTTTAAATGCGCTTTTTGTCTTTGGTGTAAGAAATAGATTAAATGCTGTTTTGTTCTTTGGCCTGGTCCCTTCGAAGGTCTTCAAACCTTTCTTGTCTTTATCGAGCCCTCCAAAGCCAAAATACTTGTACCCTATTATATTACCGTTCTCCACATTTGTAATGGGCATATCATTATCCCATATATCCCACGAATCCTGCTGGCTGTTGGGATTGGAGAGAAAGCAGGCATATCCAGCAGAATAATATTGATAGGGATCGAGGCCGTAGATGTTGAAGCCTTCCGAAGTTACTTCGGCTCCGGTATATTCTTTTCCCTGACTATCCTTTGCGGTCCAAATATTATCTTTTGAATATGGATCAAATCCCCTGATAACAACTTTCCCTCCTTCTGCCACAGGTTTTTCATCCCATGTGATCGAGATCGGTGCTACCATCGGCTGACGTGCATATCCGTATCCTCTTGGAGCCCTGTGATAGAACACATACCACTGGTCGTTGATCATCTGGATGCTACCGTGGGTATTGTGACCCGAATAACCGGTCTTTAGCGTGGTTCCGTCCTGGCCAGGTATAGGTCCGCGTGAATCAACAAGAACTCCTCCACTTTTCCATGGACCAAGCGGAGAGTCGCCGTAGGCATAGCGTAACGCCGAGTTGGTACTGCTTAGGCCATATTCAGGACCTGAATATCCGCTGTAAACCCATACATACTTATTTCCAATCTGTCGAATTGATGCGGCCTCAAAGAAATTGAATGAACCAAGATCTTCACCCTTATAGACGGCAGGATAGGCTGTTCCCTGCGGGTCTCTTACAACACCGTATCTGGAACTTGCAGGAATAAAATAGCCAATAGCTTCGGTCCCGGGCCTGAGCGAATACATGGTTTTCTGATCCAATTGACCTGCTGACGACCTCTGGAATCCCCAGAACCCGTACCCTCTGAAACCGATCTCATAATCAGGGTCTTTCGGGTCAGTGATGTATTCAATAAATACTGACGGATCGAATCCCATGGTACTTCCGGGTAGAGTTTTCAAACCATCCTCTGTCATGTTGATTGGAGTAAATGGACCGTCTGGACGTTTTCCTTTGGCTACCATAGCTTCCCTGTTCTGACCACGGTTATTCGGATATAGATAGTATTCCTTTGTACTGTCTTTTCTTTTCACCTCAACCAGGTCAGGAGCGTACATAACATCCCATTGTCCTTCAATTTGATATGTAAAAATGGATCCTTCATCCCGCCAGGCTGACAAGTCCTCCACAGGTGCAGACCAGGCCCTTATATCCGGTCCACAATAACTCTTAAATCTGACATCATGAGATCCGATAATATAAATGCGATATTTCCCTGGTTTGTCGGGATCTTCAAAAACACGTGGCTCACCATCGGGCAAATGCTCCCATAACGGCAGATATGGATTGCCTGCAAACCGATGATTGGATAGAGTTAACGTTTTGTCTTTTTTCGATTGATCATTATCACCTCTTGATTCTTTTACAGAAAACAGAAACATAAAAGCAACTAATAATATTACTTGCGGTCTTCTCAAAACATGTAAAATTTTATTCATTTTTAAACACTTTTATATCACTACTGATCTAATATTTCTTTAGAAATCCAGAGTACTTATCTTCCCCAAATTCTAAGTTCACTAAGTTGCTAAAATAAGTGTTTTTTTAAGATTTATCACATAGAAATACCTTTTCAATCAGAGTGAGGGTTTTGTCAAGCCCTGGAGGATCACGCCAAACGTAGTGGGGCGTAATCCTCTTCAAAGTAAGAACATTTGAACAAACGAATGAAGAATGCAGAAGTACTGATTTATTAAGGCGGCTGCAAGGTCCTCTTTTAATTAACAAAAATGCCGATACATTTTTAAAATGCTTAAACTCAAGAAGTGAATCGATTCAATAAATAAAGCCGTATAATAATCAAATAACCGGAAAAAGTTTCTCAGATCTTGGCGCCCCGCATCCGGCACATTCGGCATCATACCAGCTCATTGGGAGGCCGCACCGGGGACAACGCCAGCGCTCTTCTTCGTATTTCACCCATTCCTGAACACCCATCTCTCGAATTTTTTCAAGGTTCGGCATGTATTCGGCACGGTGTAACAAGCCGGTATTAATCATGTTCGTTATGCGATAGCAGGGTAACTCTTTACAGTCAGAACAACGAATCACATTCTGTTTGTTCACTGTGCATGCCTTTATAGCACAGCTTTGGCAATGTGCTGCAATCTGGCCGCCACTTAGACAACCGTCGCAAAGAATGCCATCCATCCAACCCTGATCAGGAATCGTCTTCCTTGCCTTCATCGGTCCGGATGAAAATCTCTTTTGATGTCTCATTTTTATTTGCTCGTCTACGCTGTGTTTAGCGATATAAGCCGGGCAGGCTCCGCAATATGTTCCGCAAACGGATGCCAGATGTCCCTTGTCCCTGGCGTCTTCGATCTTTTGCCCTTGTTCCTTGTCGAAGGCTTCCAAAAAATCCAGCGATAAGCATGCACAACAAACAGCTGATCCGGCGACCCCTTCAACAAATTTTCTTCTGGTTAGTGTATTATTACCCAGACGCTCCCAAATATCAGCCCGGGTATCCTCATCAATTGTCTTGTCAGAAGTATAAGCAGCCTTTATGCTTCGAATTATATATTCTATTGAAAGTGCAACTTTGTTTAACTGATTCCGGTAATTCGTTTTATTAAGATTCGATTTATCATCATCTTCAGATGTAAGAGGCCTGTTCACTTCATCAGATTTATAAATGAACTCTGTTGACCTGAACTCTCCTGCAAATTCTTTTTCGAGCAAATGTTGATCACCAGGAACAAGATCCTGGATCTGAATGGGTAATATCCTGCTTGCTGTATTACCTTTTGGCAACCTGACATTTAAACCAAAATTGACACGTGCAACATGATCCGCGAATGTATTAAACTCATGCTCCCAGGCGGAGGCTTTGGGATCACAATAAGTACAGGTTATTACCGGAATAAAGACCAGACATTTTAGTTTCTCTTTCAGGGAAGCATCCACATCATGAGTTTCCAGAAGTCCATCATCGCGACTAATATCGAAATAAACACTTATATCCTCCTTGAAGGTGGATTCAAGTTCACCTTTAAGGTTCTCAACAAAATCCGACACCCAGCCATCATGCTTATTGTCATTCTGGTGGTAGCTGATGAAAATGTCGCAGTTAAATCCCTCAATGATGCTTGACATCTGATAATTAAGTGGTTTGTTTCAAATTTAAGAATTAAAGAAACTAAATACAAAAATAATTCTCTCCAGGTCAAATGATATCACACAGAATTTCTGACAGTTCAATTATCCCGTAAATATCATTGATAAGGTTCGATATTTCAAATCTCTTGTCTACAAAGAAAAAGCCCTGTCGCGAAAGCGGATGCAGGGCTTTTCAGATTCACCTGTAAAACAGGTGTATTCATACCTCGTTTTTATCACTTCACTCAGTTTCTTCGACTGGATGCTTTTTCAATTGATATATTTGTCAGAAACTTCAGGCACTTTAAGTAGCCGAAAGGGTTATTTGACTCAGGCGTAAACATTTGACTACTCTTTTTTTGTTATATTTGGAATATTGAATGGCATTTTTGAGGAAATACATTAAACAGTTTTTCATTACTTTATAAAACTATACGCAAAGTGAATGCAAATTCAAAAAATCAATATTTTTTAACCGCACTGCTCTTGTCGCTTGCGATTGCACTGACAATTCATTTTCCAATGGTTATGAATTTGCTATTTGAAGATGAGAAAAGCAACCATGATGATGAGCTAATTATAAGTTTTACCCAGCTGGGAACTGAGCTTCTGATAACTTTCCTGTTGGCATTTTTAATGTTCAGCCTGAATTTTATTATTTTGAAACCAGTCGAATCACACAGAAAAATAAATTTACTAAATATTGCTCTGTCTGTTTTCTTAACTTTGATCTCTGTATATATATTAAATCTATTTTTCAACTCAATTAAAAACTTTATAGATACAATACCCCGAACCAGAGTACATAGGCACGAAATTGATTCCACTAACTTTTTTGTATCAGCAATTGTGGTAGGGAGCGTATTGATCATTCGTCTTATATTTCAAAAACAAAGTATTAACCTCGAAAACGAAACACTTAGGCGGGAAGCACTTCAAAGTCAGTTTGAATCTTTGAAAAATCAGTTAAGCCCTCATTTTCTATTCAATTCTCTGACAGCTCTTAAAACCCTTATCCGTGAAGCTCCTGAAACAGCCCAGAATTATGTCAATAGCCTGTCAAGGGCTCTTCGTTATACATTACAAAGCAATGAAAAACGCCTTGTTACTCTAAAGGAGGAAATGGATTTCATGGATTCTTACATCTACCTGATAAAGTTGAGGTTCAATGAAAACCTTTCAGTAAACATAAAATTAAAAGATGAATCCTTTTCATACATGCTGCCTCCTCTTACAATCCAGACTCTTATGGAGAATGCAATTAAGCATAACGAGATCAGCACAGAAAAGCCTCTGCATATTGTTATTGAAGCAACAGATAATGAAAGACTTGCAGTTTGGAATAATATTCAGAAGAAGATAACGGAGGAAGAAGGAAGCGGTATTGGTCTTACAAATCTGGCAAAGCAGTTTCAGCTACTCATCGGTAAAGATATTTCAGTAAGTAACATTAATAATAATTTCAGAGTGGAGGTACCCCTGATAAAACAATAACAAATGAAGGCGCTGATAATAGAAGATGAAATTCTCGCATCAAAGCATTTAAAGATGGTTCTGGAGGAAGTCGGTGATTTTACAATCATTTCAGTTCTTGAATCAGTCAGATCGTCTGTTAAATGGTTTGAAAATAATCCCCAGCCCGAGATTATTTTCATGGACATACATCTTTCAGATGGTTCTGCATTTGAGATCTTTAAACAAATAAAAATCACCTGTCCAATTATTTTTACAACGGCCTATGATGAATATACTCTTAAAGCATTTAAAGTAAACAGTATCGATTATCTGCTCAAGCCAATAGAAGTTAATGATGTACAGAACGCATTAAAGAAGCTGAGAGAAATTTCAACTCCGGAGATTATGCAAAATGCTATTAATTGTATTGTCAGCACCTTTAAGAAGAGTTCAAAATATAAAACACATTTTCTTATTCCTGTAAAAGGTGACAAATTGATGCCTGTTCAAACAAATGATCTCGCCTGCTTCTTTATCGATACAGGTATAATTAGAGCAATAACTTTTGAAGGTAAAGCTTATAATCTTGATTTTACTCTGGACGAACTGACTGAATTAATCGATCCGGAACTTTTCTTCCGTGCAAACCGTCAATATATTATTTCCAGGGAAGCAATAAAAGATATTGACATCTGGTTTAACAACAGGTTGTCGGTTAATCTTAAAATAGGTGTTCCTGAAAAAATAATTATAAGCAGACTAAAGATATCAGAATTTAAAAAATGGTTCGGAACTTAGATATTTCTTTCACAGGAATACCAACTGATACACCTCAGTCAGATTTTTGGCCACAGTCTTCTTATCTGTTCTTCAATCTCTTTCATTGAAATGATCATGCAAAAAAGGGTAATTTCCTGGCTATAGGCATATTTCGGCTGTAACAGTTTGTTTAGCAATAAATTAGATATTATTGTGCTCTTTTAGTCGAACTAAAACGCCTGTCATGTAAATATTATTCAACCATTTTGATATATTCCATGTCATTTTTCCCCACTCTCTTTAGACATGATGATCATGAGCCACGCCATGCCGTGGCTCTACATCTATCATAATGTCAAGAAGTAGGGTCATGCCATGGCATGACCCATTTCATTTTTTGTTTCTAAAATAAAATCCTTTTGCCAATTTATATGAAATTACACAAAAAAGGGTTTTGACAGTTTAAATCTACTTTTTGATAGTTCAGCGTCGAAAACAACAACTTCACTATGATTTATACCAACTATGGTCCTCCTTTCTATAGTTTTGAGTGTATTTAAGAAATCTTTTAAAGTGGAAAGGCAGAAATAATTATGAAAAAGTTGATGATTTTAAGTTTGTTGGTCATTCTCAGCGAAGTGACATTTGCACAGAAAGCGATATTACGTGATTATAAAATAAGAGGAGCAGTAATCGACAATAAAGGTATTCCTGTGCCATTTGCAAATGTATTATTATACAACAGCCCTGATTCTGTAACAACAAAAGGTACGACATCTGACGAGGATGGGAATTTTGAAATCCCGGCTACTCCGGGTAATTATTACCTGAAAATTTCATTTTTATCTTATCATACTAAAACAATTTCAGATATAAAAATCATAAATAGCGGAATAGTCCTTGGATAAGATAGTTCTTTCAGAAGATTCCCAGTTGCTGGATGAGGTGGTTGTAACCGGACAAAAAAGCCAGCTTCAGCTGAATCTCGATAAAAAGGTATTTAATGTTGGTTCAGATATTACAAACTTAGGCGGCAGTGCAGCTGATGTTTTAAATAATGTTCCATCGGTGTCGGTGGAGATGGACGGATCGGTTTCTTTACGAGGCAGCCAGAATGTCAGAATTCTGATTGACGGAAAACCATCGGGTTTAGTTGGACTGAGAAGTACTGATGCCCTCCGGCAGCTTCAGGGTGACATTATCGAGAAAGTTGAAGTAATAACAAATCCATCGGCACGTTACGACGCTGCAGGTGAGGTTGGTATAATAAATATAGTTTTAAAGAAAAACAGGAATAAAGGATTGAATGGAGTCTTTACTGCAAACGGAGGATATCCGCTTGTATTATGGAGGATCATACAGTATCAATTACCGCAAAGACAAGTTGAATTTCTTTTCAAATTACGGGGTATCCTACAGGACCGATCCGGGAAAGGGAAGTACATACCAAAAATATTCCGGTGTGGATACATCATTCATTTTCAATGAAAAAAATACAGGTCTCCGTAGAGGTTTGTCGAACAACATTACGTTTGGATTAGATTATTATTTCACTGAAAAAAGTATTCTGACTGCATCATTTTTGTATGAAAATGCAAGAGAAAAGAGTACCAGCAATATTGACTATACAGATTATACCGGCGACAATACTTTTATTCAATCTACCAGGAGAGAGGAAACGGAAAAGGCAACGGAAAATAATTTTGAAGCAGCTCTGAGTTACAAAAAGAAGTTTGAAAGAAAAGATCAGGAGTTTACAATGGATTTCAAATGGATGCAGACTACAGAACCAAACAAGGCTGATATAAAACAATATAATGCATCGGGAATAAACGATCTCAATGAACGCTCAGGGACTGGTGAAGATGAGTATAATTATTTGCTTCAGGCTGATTATGTCCACCCTTTTCTAAATAATGTTAAGCTGGAAACTGGTATTAAAGGCAATCTGCGTATAGTAAACAGCAATTATTTCTACGAGCGACAGGATAATTCATTAAACTGGATATCACTGCCTGCCTATGTTAACAACCTGGTCTATAATGAAAAAATACATGCAGCATATATAATGTCGAGCTATGAATTTAAAAATATTTCTGTCCAGGCAGGATTAAGAGGGGAATTTTCAGATATAAAAACGGAGCTCACAAAAACCAATGAGACTAATCACCGCACTTATCTTGACCTGTTTCCAAGCGCAAATTTTTCTTATAAACTGAATGAAAAAAATACCCTGCAGATCAGTTACAGCCGTCGTCTTAATCGTCCTAATTTCCGGAATCTAATGCCTTTCGATGGTTTTGGTGATTCCCGCATACTCGAACAGGGAAATCCGGATCTGAACCCGGAATACACAGACTCATATGAAACCGGTTATTTCATGGATCTGGAAAAAATCAATTTTCTTTCGACTGTTTATTATCGTCATCGGACGGGAGTAATACAGGAGTTTTCTTCGGTGGATTCTGTAGGTATTACACACATTGTGCCAATAAATCTTGTCTATTCAGAATGCCTATGGTCTGGAACTTAATCTCACTTATGAACTGGACAGGACTTTAAGATTTAATTCGAATTTTAATTTTTACAAGGCAATTACCGAAGGCAGTTATAATCAGAAAGATTTTTCAAGTAAAACCTACTCCTGGACAAATCGTTCATCTTTAGCAATAAGGTTATTTGACAATGATTTTCAGACAACATTAAATTATCGTGCACCACGAATTACTCCTCAGGGTAAAGATTTAGCAGTCTGTTTTGCAGATTTTGGAGTATCCCGTGAGGTATTTAAGGGTAAAGGCACTCTGGCATTTAATGTCCGGGATGTATTTAACAGCCGTAAAAGAAAGTCAATTATTGACAGTGAAGGTTTATATTCAAGAAGTGAAAATCAGTTTCATCCAGACAATTTCTTATTACCCTGACATTCCGCCTGAACAAAGAAGCAAATGGCAAAGGAGATAAAGAACGTGAGGAAAACGGAAATGAACCGGAGGAATAGAGAGAAAATTTTCTGTTTAGAAACCGGATTATTCTCTTCTCCCCAAATAAACCATAATGTAGTAAAGTAAAGTTACAAGCGAACAATGCAGCGACTACATAAGTATATGCAGCCTGCTTCAGAGCATCCTGTGCTTTAAGATGTTTAGTTTATACTAACTAATACTCGACATTAAGATCTCTATCTGAGCTCTTTTGAAAGTCAGGTAGTGCGTAGGACTCAGGGACTCCCAGGCAACTGCAACATCTATGAACTTCAGAATTTTACAAATGATTCAGCCAATATCAGTTTAGATATTTAATCCCTCCTTGCAACAGAACCATCTTATAATTAAACAATATTCTAATTCTTCTATTCACCAATCGTAAAGTAAAATAAAGTTGAACCTTGTTCTCCTTATTTCTTAAATATCATTAATTACTTGTTTTTATTTATGTTTTGCCATTCTATTCCGCGAATAATAAATTATTTTTACAAATACATCTTCAAATAAAAACGATTATGAATCAATAATTAATTCCAAACAAATAATGAATAAATTGAAATTAAAAACAATAACCCTGCTGGTAATCATCACATTGATTACCAGTTCTTCGTGGAACACAATTTCCGGACAATCCAGAAGTTCAGACAAATCGAAGCCTTTTTCTGTTCAGATATCGGACAAGCCGATGACATTCTGTAATCCTCTCAACCTGAGTGTAGGCTCAGAAAGGGCACGCAGGGCCGGAGAGCCTGTCGTAGTTCTTTATAAGAACGATTATTATCTTTTTATTACCGGTGGCAGAGGATACTGGTATTCTCCCAATATGAGGGATTGGACATATGTTAATGTACCGACTTTCCCGGGGAGTTGCCCATCGGTGCTAACTGATGGGGTTGCTCTATTTGCATGTACAATGAACGCAAGGGATGTATTCACAAGCACTGATCCCAAGAAGGGAATATGGACAAAGGTTGGTACCATGGACAGAGATTATGGCGACGCTGACATGTTTCGCGACGACGATGGCCGGTTTTATATGTATTGGGGATGGTCGCAGATTTTACCATTCCAGGTTGTTGAGCTGGACCCTAAAAATGGTTTTAAGGAGATAGGTAAGCCTGCTATCTGTTTTTTCGGTAACTATGCTGAACATGGTTTTGAAAGAAGGAGAAGTGAAGATGTAATATTTCCTTACTTTACACACAGGCCCTACTTCCCGGAAGAATCTCCCTGGATAGAGGGACCCTGGATGATAAAACACAATGGAAAATATTATCTGCAATATGCTGCGATCGGCCTCGAATTCCTGTCTTATTCTCACGGGGTATATGTGGCTGATAGTCCCATGGGGCCATTTAAATATTCCCAACATAATCCGCTTACATTCAAAACAACCGGATTTGCTCCCGGTGCTGGTCATGGTAGCACTTTCCATGATAAGAACGGGGATTTATGGACAATTTGTATGATCCCTGCATTTTATGGAGGAAGAGGTGGAGGTGAACTCGCTTTATTCCCAACAGCTGTTGATGCTGAGGGTGTAATGCATTCCAATACAGCTTTTGGAGATTACCCGCAATATTATCCCGGTATTAAAAAAGATGCAGTTGAAAATAACTTTACAAAATGGATGCTTTTATCCAATAAGAAATATGCTGAGGCATCATCGACACTGAAGGGATTTGATGTTAAGAATGCTGTTGATGAAAATTTCATGACACACTGGAGTGCTCAAACTGGGAATCCGGGAGAATATATGACAGTAGATCTTGGCAAGGACTGTAAAATATATGCGTTGCAGCTCAATTTTGACCAGCAGGATGCAAAGGTAAAATTTGGCAGGGGCTTTGGAATGGCACCTGGTCTTAGCCGCTATGAGTCATTTACGGTTCAGACCTCAAACGACAATAAGAACTGGTCGATGCTGATTGATAAAAGTAATAATGCTGTGGATAACAGACATGATTATACCGAACTTTCAGAACCTGTAACTGCCAGGTATGTAAAATTAACCAATGTATTCACTCCCGATAGCGGGAAATTTGCTGTAAAGGATTTGAGAATTTTCGGAAACCCTGATAAAGCTAAATTCACAGAGGTTAAAAATGTTATGATTGTCCGCGACCCGGAAGATCGTCGCGACGCAACCCTTACCTGGAAACCTGTAGAAGGAGCCGATGGTTATGTTGTCCGTTACGGTATCGAACCTGATAAACTTTACAACAGCTACATGGTATATGATAAATATACTCTGACAATCCACAGTCTCAACAAAAATCCTGAATATTTCTTTAAGGTTGAGGCATTCGACAGCGGAACAGATTATTACAGGGAAAGAACGGAACAGACGATGGGAAGGGGTGCAGAAATCGAACTTATGAAAGATGGAAAAATGCTCAAGCGACTTATGATTCATGAGAATACTAATGAATATGTTTTTGACAGTATTGCACCTGGCCAATACACCTTAAGACATACTTTCGGTCCTGTACTTTGGAAAGGAGAGTTAACTAAAGCTGATGTGATAGGTTCTGCGGATCAGGTCACAAAAACAGATACTCTTTCCCCTCTCGGTGAAGGATTAAAAGTTCTTGGTCAGATGGAAATGAAGGTTATCCCCGGGAAGGAATTCGGGAAATTTGTCGTGACGTTTAGGTATAATAAATAATACTTGTTATAATACTCGAAAGAATAGAGGTTTGATATTTCACACCTCTGGCTTACAAAGATAAACCCCGGCGCTTTCGCACCGGGGTTTATTATCTTGTTACCGATTACGAACCCCCCTTCAGGGGGGCAGGGGGGCAATCCAAGCAGAAATAGGCAAACGCAATGGAAGGTAAAGTCGACCTTTATTTCCTTGCAGATGGGCCTTTGAATTCGGGAGAGTCTGTCATTGTGCAGGCTGCTTTGTCTCCATCTACATTTAATACCATAACTTTAGGAGCTGAGGTAGTGTAAGGAGTCCATGGACCGGCGTTTTTGCCATTCGGATTTCCGAACTTTGCGAAGTTGGTATAGTAATCGACCATTTGAAGGCTCAATGCTTCGTCACCCTTTGTAAAGGGTCTCCAGCTGTGCCTGAAAGAATGGAACACATACCACAAATCCGCGGAGTGCCATGCTCCATTATCGTCACCCGGAAGAGGACGTGCGAATAAATATGCATAAGCAGGCTTGCTACTCTTTTCTGCGCGCAGTGCACAAAAATCTTTTATTGCCTGGGTTGCATCACTCATATCGTTGGCGGTGTATCCAAACATATAAGGGATATCGGCAATTTCATTAGCGCGTGCTACAGTCAGTGAATGTACCTGTTAAGAGATAATTGTCGATAACCGGAGCCCCACATGAATACACTTTTTAGTGGTATCCGATATACTCTTTCGACATTTTTGTCAGCTCCTCGAACGACAGGGCACGCATATCCTCCAGTGTAGTCTTTTTAAAATAGATCCATCAGCTTCTTGTTGGCCAGTTGGGCTGTATCGAGGAGTGTACCTGGTCGCATATCGCTCAGACCGCCACCACTCATGCTTATTGCATGCGCGATCAGGTTTTTTGATAGTGGGGAAGCACATAATGACTGCACGCTGCCTGCACCGGCACTCTGACCAAATATGGTTATGTTGTTGGGGTCACCACCAAACTGTCCGATATTATTTTTAATCCATTTAAGTGCTGCAACCTGGTCGAATAAACCATAATTACCCGATACCCCGTTGGGACTTTCAGCCGATAAAAGTGGGTGTGAGAAAAACCCTATTACTCCGAGACGATAAGTAACCGATACAAAAATAACACCCTTTGAAGCCCACTCCTCTCCTCCATCCATTTCAGGTTCAAAGGCAAAGCCTTCGCGATAGCCGCCTCCATGGATCCACATGGCAACGGGCAGATTCTTTCCTGTCTGGCCTGCTGCAGGAGTCCACACATTAAGATAGAGACAGTCTTCATTGAACGGAACAGAGCCGCTGGCCCGCCATTCCCTGCCATAAAAACTTTGGGGATCCCATGTTATTTGCTGGGCAGCAGCACCGTAAGTGTCTGCTTTCTTTACACCTTCCCAGGGCACCACAGGCTGTGGCTCTTTCCAACGAAGGCTTCCAACAGGTGGAGCTGCAAAAGGGAGACCCTTATATGCAATAATCCCCTTCGTCGGGGTCTGGATACCGGTTATTTTACCACCTTCAATGGTCAATACCGGATTCGAATCACTGCATGAGGCTAGTGCCAGCGCTGCGAATATCAAAATCAATGATAAGTTTTTCATAAATTTTTTCAGGTTAAAAGATTAGTAAGAATTTATTTCAGATTAATATAAGTAATGGTTAAAAAATTTCTCTTCCTTTCCACACCAACAATTTTGCTAAAGGATACCTTTCTTTTCAACCTTCCAGAGAGGATCTCTGGAAAGTCCACATGGATCACCGGTAAACATATTCCCGGCCTTCTTATCACCTTTCAGCTGCCACATGAACCAGGCAGTTGCCACTTTTGCAAATTCGCCTCCGTGTGGTTTGCTGTAAGTTCCGCCATGCCCGACATCCATGTTTGCTGCGAAAACCGGCAAATTATTAATACGTTTAAAATCATCCATGCCGTTACCGTAAGCAATATCTTTTTCCCCACCCAGTATATATAAAACAGGTGTATGAAGTTTTAATAGATGATCCTTAGTCAGATTAGGCATACCCGCCATCCCGCTACCCGGATTACCCAGAATACCACTGTTGCAAATAACAGCTGTAGTAACACGAGGGTCGGGAGCGGTCTCAAGCGCCTGTAAGCCACCGCACGACATACCGCTCACTGCTATTTTACTTATATCGATCTTATTATAATATGGACTTGTCTTATCGCTATTTTGAGAAATTGCCCAGTCAATTGCATCAATTAATTTAGATGAAGCCGATTGGCCGCCACCCCGCTGTCCTTCCTGTGGTATGGGTCCGATTGCTATCACCAGAAATCCGTACGAGGATACCTCTGACAAAAAATTAACATGTTCCCAGGGTGAATTGGCGCAAGCCCCATTCCCCCAAGCAATTATCGGCAGCTTATTATTCTCCCCGAAAACACTCAGGTCTTTTGGTCTGAAAACTGTATGCGTCTGCAAAGTGTTTTCTGTAATCATTATAGCCTTGTAAGGGCCGGTTCCACCGTCTTCCACAGTACGTGAACCTGTCTGCCCTGAAGCTGAGGTCACCTGGGCTGTTAAAGGATTCAGATAACACAATCCGGTAATCAGGTAAGCAATAAAAAAAATAAGAGTTTTTTGCATAATAAAAAAAGTTAGGATTTAATCTGTTAATGTAAACAATTTTAATTTCAAGATACTATTATCCTTCTCAAATTTACAAATTTTTAGTGTTGATTATGAACAAATCAGAAAGCTGCCGGATAAGCCGATTTTAGCATGGCTCCAATATAACTTACCTAATTAATTTTCGTTCCTGTAAAGATAAGGTTAACAGGTTCAGGTTGCTGCATACCCGGAGGACCCAGTCTGCGCCGGGTTGGTGCTATGATCTCAACCTTTACCATATCACCATCGAATGTAAACCTGAAATTCTCATCTGACCCGGGATTAAACATCGAAAGATAGTAAGCTGAAAGCTGATTAACGTCTGTCCAGGTGCAGATCCCCGCCGTATGAACCGGGGTTACGCCCATTGTGTTGGGATAAACAGTGCGGGCTATGGAGAGCGATCGGTCAGTCATACCGTACAACCAGCTGTTGAGTCCAAACGGAATATTGTGGATGGCACCGGCTGTAACAAAAGTAAGATAACAGTTCCCGGAGGCATCGAAGCGGAACAGGAGAGAACTAATGCCAGCGACATTGTCCTCCAAACGATATCGACGGGTACTCATTGTAACCTTGCCGGAACCGTGCCCCTCAAACGGACGTTTAATTTCGTATCCCGAAATAGCTGCTTTCAGGTCGAACGAATTGTCACCTTTGATTTTCTTATCGCTCATAGTCGGAAGCATATCGTAAATCAGCTTATTGAAACCGGCTTCATCTCCGATACTGCTGTGGCAAACCAGGATAAAATCGTAATCCGGAATCACCATAATCAGCTGGTTCTGCCCTCCAATGGCCCTGTAAGAGTGTTCGCGTCCCATCCAGATCTGATAGCCATATCCCTGCGAGCCATCGTCTGCAGCCTTCTCATTCTCTTCAGGAGTCCGTTCAGGATGCTGGTAAATATGAGGAGTTGTGGCAGCCTCGATCCATGCCCTTTCCAATAGCTGCTTACCGTTCCATTTTCCCTTATTAATCAGGAACAGACCCATCTTGGCCATATCCGAAGTCTTCATGTGTGTACCGCCGTTACCCATGTTATAGCCATCGTTATCCATTTCCCATATTACATCTTCAATTCCCAGCGGATCAAGAAGACGCGGTTTCAGGTACTCATAAAGTGATACTCCGCTAACCTTTGTAATTATGTGGGACAACATGTGAGAAGCAGTAATATTATAAGCAAAAGAGGTGCCGGGCTCATGTGCGAAACGTGCAGCAAGGAATGAACGGACCTGTCTGTTGCCCGAACCGGAATAAGTCATTGAGGCATGACCGACCGACATAGTCAGCAGATGCCTCACAGAGAGTTTGGCCAGTTGGGGTGAAATCGTATCGGGAAGCAGATCGGGGAAAAAGGAGATCACCCTGTCTTCGATATTCAGCAAACCTTCTTTCACGGCAAAGCCGACTGCAGTACCTGTAAAGGTCTTCGTGGCCGAATACATGGCATGCTGATACTGAGGTGCATATGGCGCCCACCAGTGTTCAGCGATCACCTTTCCATGACGGAGCATCATCAACCCGTGCATATCATAGCCTTTCTCTTCAATCATTTTAAAGAACCGGGCAATGGTCGCTGAAGGAACACCCTGTTCTTCAGGAGTACTTCTTGTTAATCCGTCATCATATGCGTTGGGATAATTTACAGGCTGGGAGTATCCGATTACAGACGCAAACCCAAGAACTACTGCAAAGAGCACCCTGATATGAACTGATCTTACTTTCATACGGTCATACTTTATTTAGTTATTATTAAGTTGTAAGTTGCATTGGAAAGTCAGGTCATTCATAAAATGCAAAATCCCATTCTTTCGGGTATACCCAGATCTCAAAAGGTTTCGCCGAGGATCTGAGAACATTATTGTCTTTATCAATTGTGGAAATATCCACTCTATAAAAACCAATATCAGATGATTTTAAATTATAACCGGCCGATTGATCGTTCTGCATTTTGGATGATTCACCACTTTGCATTTCTCCTGTGGGAATTAATTCACCATCTATGAATTTATATGGATAAAATTGGTATTTTAATATTATGAATTTGTCATCCCCTGATAAATTGTCACGGGCAGAGTAAATAACCTGCTGATTTTCTGTATGTTGATTTCTGACTTGTTTTAATTCATATCCTGAATCAGGATTAGTAATTGTATATTTTATGATCCTGAGACTTGTCACCTGACCATTAAAATCATGAATTCCTTTATCGATACCTGCAAATCCTTTTCCTATCATCAATACTTTTTTCAGAGAATCACCCCTGTTCTGATCTATATAAGATGTAACATCTTTAAAAAACATCTGTGAGGAATCAGGGAAAAAAGCATGAGGGAAAATATTCAATATATTTTCGCCTCTTTTCAACTGAAGTATCATTCCCTCAGGTCTTTTATCAACGATAAAAGTATAAGATCCATCTGTGATTACCGGACTATATGTATCCCTGCAATATTGAGGTTGGCGATATGTACTTATTGTATAAAATAGATATTCTACAGGAAAAGGTATGACATTATAATGTCCGATTTCTATGGCGATGTGGAATTTAGGTTCTTCTGCATTGTCATCGTTGTTGTTTTTATTTATTGAGCCATAGTAAAACAACGGCATGAAATAAGCAAGTCCTCCGCCATTGTACTTAAAATCAATCTCTATTCTACCATATTGAAGTTGTTTTATTTCTTCGGGAATATTATTTTCATCGTAAATACCGGCTGTAAATTCCCTGAGCAGTCTCTCACTATATTCAACATTCTTATAAGTGCCTGAGTAATCGCTGACAAGCCAATTGTTATCGTCGACTTCTTTCTTACAGCCCGACAATAATACTGTTAGCAGGAGAAAAAGATATGTAAATCGCTTTCCCAAAGTTAAATTCTCGGGTTATTTCCCATAAACACACTCCAATTGATCAATTTTGACCGGAAAATCTAAACTGTTGTATTCATAGGAATGCATTGTTATGGAACTCGATTCGGCTGTACCATTATAGTAAACATATGTTTCTTTTGTAATATTATTCTTATTAGTGTAAATACCTGGCATACCTTCACATGCAAACACCTGGTAGGGATTATTTTTGTTATCATACTCATAGATCAGAGATTTTACCAATCTTATACCTGAATTATTCGAATAGAGATCATCCCGTACAATATTGCCATTATCATCATAGGCGTAAGAATTATATTGTATTAGTAATCCCTGTGGATTGAACATACTTAACTTTGCCACTTTATCATTTGCATAATCATATGTGTAGTAGTAATTAAGCTTTGAGTTCCCATTGTCGATAAAGTATGTCGATTTCTTTTTTAATCTTAAATCAGCATCATATTCAAATTCTGAATATTGAGATATCCTGGCTTTTCTTGGATCGGATTCCAGCGACTGGCCAGGTATCATTACACAGCTAAAGGCATTGAAAGAAAAAGCCAGTTCTACTTTGGATAAAGCATTTTGAGTATTATATGAAAATTTCTTATAAGTGAACGGTTCGGTTGACTCACGGATAAGATAATCGCTATTATAGGTTAATCCATGAACCGCCAGATTACCAGAATTGACCTGGCTCAACAATGTGTCACTATAGTAAAGATTTTCAGTTTTGTCTTCCTTTTTACACGCGGTAAAACACAGGAAAACAACAATTATAAGTGTATATTTCTTCATGTGTTTAAATTTAGGTAATCAAATTTACTACTTTTTTAATCACAGAATTATTCCCTGAACTTAAAATTTAACTTCAGTGTATTACTTATACTCATAACTTTGTCGGTTTCTATTATAGTTTCCTGATTTTTATACTCCTGAATTTAACCTCATCCTGATGATACTGGAGTAAAATTGGTGTCTCTTTAACCATCCCGAAATCTTTGAATTCGGCATATTTACTTCTGGCAACCAGTGCTCTATAAATGTTCGATCCACGTACATATTCGACAACTTTCATCCCATTCAGCCAATGTTCAACACGGTTATCAGGATAAACAATAATTTTACCTGAGTTCCATTCATCCGGACCTTTTGTGAATCTTTCCTGTTTGTCTGCGGGAATCAGATCATACAACGAAGCCAGGGTACGGTTTCCCACAACTCCACCTTTCGCATCCGGATGTCTTTTATCGTCAAGGATCTGGTATTCCAAACCAATTCCCGGGCCACCATTTCCAACACCATATTTTACTCCGCCATTCGCTCCTTCAGCAAAATTAAACTCAAACTGGAGTTCGAAAGCGCCGAATTTTTCTTTGCTTATAATATCGGTACCTCTCACGGGTGCGTCTGGTCTGTTTGGTACAGTTGCAATAATTCCATCTGCTATTTTCCATCCTTCAGAAGGAAACTGATCACTGTTGCCAAAAGCTGATACCCAGCCATTTGAAGTTTTCCCGTCAAAAAGTAATTCCCATCCCTGTTCTTTTTCAGCCTTACAAAGCGTATTGGGTATTAAGTTCACAACATAAACATCCGGTGTCTCAGTTGGTATCAGATCTTTTGTTTTGATTTTGATATTTTTCCAACGGATTTGCTTGCCTGGTTTTTCATCTTTTCCGATAGCATGTACCTGAAGGGCAATAAAACCACTTGGAGTCATGTCATCAATCAGATATGCAACCGGGACATTATTTAACCAGGTACGGATACTGTTTCCGATACATTCAATCCGGTAATGGTTCCACTGGCCTGATTTAAAGGCTGGTTTGGCAGCAGGATTCAACTCGCCGGTATATAGCCATCCACGACGAGACTCGTCGTAAATACCTCCGCTCCAGGCACGTGAAGAAGGATCGACTTCACATTGATAGCCATGAACCCTCCCTTCCATTACTTCAGGTTTACTTAAACTGCGTAACTGTATTCCGGAGTTCATGTCATTATCTACGATCAGGTCGAGTTCGAGAATGAAATCACCGTACTCTTTATCAGTAGCAAGAAATGAGTTTATAGTATTTGCAACTGTAGTACCGACTATTTCACCTTTTTCAACATGATATTTTGCCTGACCATTCAATTGATGCCAGCCTGATAAGTCCTTCCCATTGAAAAGTGATACCCAGCCATCGTTTTTCCTTGCGGAAAGGGATGACACAATAAACAGAAAGACCAGAAGCATTTGAATTTTTCTCATAAGACAATTGTGTTTGAGATTTGATTTTCCTGATGCATAAGTTACAATTTTAAAAACTTTATA
This sequence comes from uncultured Bacteroidales bacterium, assembly GCA_963725785.1. Classification (GTDB taxonomy): domain Bacteria; phylum Bacteroidota; class Bacteroidia; order Bacteroidales; family VadinHA17; genus LD21. The sequence continues at coordinate 130,868 of CAVRZV010000016.1, forward strand.
ATTTTATGGGTAGATTATTTTCCCTCTTGTATATCCCTTTATAGTGCCAGGCTGCCACGTGATTGCTATATTAATATCCTGATCTGTTTTTTCAATTAACTGCAGGAATATTAACGAATCCGATCCTGTTGAAAAGTGCAGGCTTATATTGAGATGAATAGATAGCCGCATATTTTGCCCAAAAAGACTTCGCATTGATAAGATGTTGAACTGCCTCATCCTGATCTTGTTTAAGTCCATAGAAATTATATAGTGCCAGGCTGCATGCCCCTCTTATCTTTTCGGCATAATAGTTTCCTAATGTTGCAAATGCTTCAATATCACCCAGAGTAAGGTCAAGTTCATCTGATGAGTTGATCTTCCGTTGCGGCAATGACTTCAGGTTTATCAATGCCAGACGTGCATATCTGGATATTGTATCTGCAGCAGCAACGGGTGAGATTAAACTGTCAGGTACGATTCAGCCTGTAATACTGAGCCCAGCGGATCACGTTACTTATATTGCTTCCCGGCTGAGGTTCAACTTCCATGAAATCTTTTACTGTATAAAAGCCTTTAAAAGTTTTATCACTTTTACAAGCTTCCGGAAACCATTTGATGTCTATGTCACCCCAGCAAAACCGTGTAACCCAGGGGAAAATCATGGAAGCAGCTGACCATCCATCCATCAGGGTCTGAGAAGGAATGTTTTTAAATCTCGATTCAATGGTTTTGAGAAACAGTTTGTCCTTTAGATTCGGATCATAACTTAATCTTCCCCACAACATAAAAGAATACCATTGCTTCTGAATAATTAAAGGTCGGGGCAAAATATTATCTTTCCCAAGGAAATCTCTTCCCCATCGTATAACCATCAGATCCCATGTAAAAACCGACGATTTTCTCCGGTTCAGGAATAGATAAAATATACTGCCGGGCAAATGCAGGATTCCCCCAGCGGAAACTATAAATATCATCGTTTCGGACAGTAAGCCAGGTTTTAAGTCTGGGAGAAAACAGATTCATATACGATTTAATATATATTGGAGCTGGAACTGAATACATATGTGCTATTGAATATTTATAGCTTAGATCAAGTGTTCCGGGGTAATTTTTAAATGCATCCAGAATCTCAGTGAGGTTGGTTTGATGAAAACGATGAATTAACCTCACTTTACGTCCCGGTTGTTTGTTTAGGGCATCACTAATTCCCAGACCATATGTTTTCCAGAGCCATTTTTCATTGCTGTATTTACTCCTTGTCCCCTGCATGTTTTCACCTGCAGTAATTCCAATACCGTCAAGATCCGGGGTATGTCAGTACCATTTCCCTGACAGCTGCTCTGAAATAGGCAATGGTCGTGTCGTTGTCCTGTCTGTCGTCGATACCATATTTCCCTTCGATACCATAAGTAAAAATATTCCAGGTAAACCAGTAGACTTCAATTCCCCTGTTATGTGCATATTCCATCACCTTTCTCCAGAATGCTATTTTTTCATCAATTGTCATTTTCTTTACTACCTCATGATCCTTAAGCATCTCGGGAGTAATAAATCCGAGTCCGGTGTGATTAAAATTATCATCTATTTTTACTTTGGTCCGCCAGACATCGTTTAGTGCAATTTTGGGAAATTCAGGAATTTTCACAAGAGACGGAAATGGATTTTCACTCCACAGTGATATTACATTATAGCGGTCACGAGCCATTTCATCAAATTGTTGCTGCCAGAATTCCATTTCCCATACAACTGGAATATTTTGTTGACCTGCATCACCCAGATCTGAATAGCTTGGGGTTCTCAGATCGAGCGGAATGTTGAATTTGATACCACGTCGTTCAAGGTAAGGCTTGTTGTCTGACTCAGATATTTTACTGATTGTTTCCAATCGTATCGCTTCGGCTATATCCAGTCCACCATACATGGCGCCGGTTTTATCACCAGATAAGATGTATATAACTGTTTGGTCTGCTGTTGTTTTAATCCTCACAGAATAGCATTGCCAGCCAAATTGTTCCGGCATTTTTAAAACATCCGACATGGCAATTTTAATTACTGATACAGAATCGGAAATGATTTTTACAACTAATTTGTCATTTGATCTGGCATTTATTGTATTTGACATCGTTACCACATAACCTTTGTCAATGGCTGCCTTCTTTATTTCATCAACTGCAAATGATTAACGATTTATCAGATGAACTGTTAAGGATAGTTATTTTGTTTTGCTGGGAGAATCCTGACCCGGTTCCTGTAAATAAATAAATTAGAAGTGCAATACGAAATAATCTGATCGTTTTTGTTTTCATGATAATGGCAGAATTGAGTTATTTAGTTTTTACGGAAAATGCGGTCATCAGACCTGAAATATTTATCATATCCTCTTTCAAAACCAATATAGATGACAAGCTGAATAAAGAATAATAATCCTAAGGCAAGACCAAATATATTCAGTAATGCATGAAAATTATTGTTCTTCAGGTGATTCCAGGTCGATCGAAGGATAATATTATTCAAAATCATTCTTTTCAACTTAAATAGAATATTAAATCACTTTTGAATTCTTATGGATTTTTTTTGAGTAATAAAACTTCCGTTTGTGGTTACACCCAGAACTATTATCTCAAAATCCGATATAAAATCTGATCCAAAAAATTCAAGCCGGGTCTTTTTCCCCTGGCTGTGATAAGGGCACAATGTTCCAGTAAAGCGTATTCCTGAAATCAGGCATATGACTCTGCAAGGACTCACTTGAAGAATAATCAGGATAGTTTATTTTCACCCCCGGTTCATAATCTCTATAGAGTAACCTTACGGCTTCTTCAGGAAGTTTAATGTTTTCGAGAATTCCTTTGGTTGTAATGACATTAATCATGCCAGCGAATATGTAATCACCAAAAACATATCGCGATTTAATCACATCGATTTTCTCAACTGCTTCAGGATCGAGATTATAAATTAATGCAGGATCGCTGATCACTACACCATCAATCAGCAAAAGAGGATCAGCATTGATCCTTTTGTCGAAGAGATCTTTTATAATTACCTTATATCCTTCATTCTCTGACTTTATGGAAATACCTGGCAGAAGTTCGAAGAAAACTTCCTGCATTGTTGGTAATTTTATAAAGTTTTCCATGACCAGCTCAATATCAGGTTTACCATAAAATCTCTTTGTACCGCTTGTGAGTTTTTCCTGAACTCTTACTGCGCGGGGCTCAAAACTTTTGTAAATCTTCATTACACGGTTATTAATATCGAGTTTAGGCACAATTGCCGGAAGCGTTTTTTCATCTCGTGTCTGAAAACTAAAAGACGGGTATCTGTCAGAATATGAAGACTGGATAACTATTTTGTTATTGTTTCTTTTTTCATCTGTTTGTATCACAAGATCTCTTGTTCTGTCATCAACCGGAAGTGCGAAACAAAAAGTTCCGCCGGGATTTGTGATCGAGTATTGAAGTGTAGAATTTTTTCCGGGAATGGAAAGAAATACATGGTGATTAGACGAAGAATCAGTGGTATTATCATAAAACATAGAACCGTAAAGGTAATGATAACGGGTTTCTCGTTGATATTTTATATCTGTCTGACGCCCCTGCAGAATAAGACTCCAGTCTATCCAATTGCTCTTTGCATTGGAAAGAAAATTATTCATTAATGTGTCGGGGATATCTTCTAAATGCGATTCCGCTATATGATCAGGCAATTGACCAAATTCCGATCCAAAAACCATGTAGTCTTCAATGCCGGTAAATATTTTAGTTCCTTTGGGGACAACAGAAATACTCAGAATGGCAGAGTCATCTTTTAAAGAAGGGTCAACCGGCTCCAGGTCTATTAATATTTTCTCTCTTGGCCGGATTGTATCAGGAGCAGTTACATTTATGTGAAATATATTCTTATCCTCGCTCTTTGTATATGAATATGTTTCACTCACAACCTTCCCTGATGCATCAAAAACCGTAAGATGATTTATTCCCGGTATAATTTCTGAAGCCGGTATTTTAAGCCGGTTTGTGTCCCCAGACAGAATCAGAGCCGATTTATAATTAATTATTCCGTGAGTCTCGATAAACGTATAACAGATATTATTATTTCTTGTACGATAATCAGTATCCGCTGTTATCAAAACCTCAATCAGCCCTGAACTATTTTTATTTACCCGGGCTGTTATACCGTTTTGAACAGGTCCTTTCCCGGAAGCGCTTTTCACGGATTCCAGTGGAACGGAGAAATTCTTGTCTCCCTCTGTACCATAAACTTTAATTTTTCTGCTGAAACAATTATAAGGCATGAAGTTCTTCATCCAGTTTGTGTAGGCCCGCAGGGTATATACACCGGGACTTAAAGTATCCGGAAGAACCACCTGCCCCGATCCTGTTCCACTGTTAAGCCCGACTTTTAGCTGTGCAACAGGCCTGTTGATTTGATTCAGTATCTCGATATAGGCAATCCTGCTTGCTCCTGTCAGAGTTGCAGTCTGTCTGTCGAAAAGGAAGATGCTGAAATAAATTTCCTCACCAACAATATAGACATCCCTGTCTGATTGCACAAATATCTCCTCCCGTGGAAATGATTCGCAGTATGTTTGAAACTTCCGGGTGATATTCTCCAGAATATCATTATTGACCTGAGAATAAACACCGGAATTCAGGATAATAATCAAGGCTGATGTTAAAATTAGTCTCATGTTTTCTTATGTAATGCGGCATTGAAACGCATTCTCTTTCCCTGTATCATCATTTGTCCTGAATATCTTTATTGGACGGCTCCCATGCCTCTTTCCAGAAATCAGGCTTTACCTTAGTTCCGCTTACGGTGCAATCGACGCACCCTTTATTCTCTGTTAATATTATGTATCCGGGAGGCAGTTTCGGGATCTACTTCAACAATCCAATAATTCGCACCTGCATTTTCCATGACCCCCGGAGGGGGAAACTTTTCTCCAGACACAGGTAGAAGGCTATCTTTGAGACAGTATTGATAGGGATCAATTAATCCCTTAAAATAGTCATCAATATAAATAGTCCTGGTTTTCATTGCTGACACGCTGAAATATCCCAGAACCTGGCGATCAGGATCACCTGAACAGTACATATTGCCCGAAACTGATGACGGGGTTACATCATAAATATTACCGGATTGCTGAGTAATTTTCTCCAGATCGCTCCAATAATTGTACTCGTTTTCGTCTAACGAATACTGATTTACCTCGATCCTGTAACGCTCAATAAGTCTGTCTGTCTGATTCGAGATGAACTTGACTTTCAATGCCTCGATCCTGTTTTCACTAAGACCGGTAAAGTCTTTAACGTTTATTTCATCCGAATTATTTGTTATCCAGCATACATTATTAATTGTCCTGTTGAATAATGGGGCTTCAATTTTCCAGGTTTCAGAATAATCCCATCTTAGAAACCTGCATTTATTCAATGGATCAGCTGTATTAAGAAGTACCTGGCATCCTTCGCTCTCGATAGGGAATTCGTTTTCCTCCCTTGTATCTACTTTTTCATAATACAGGCTGTCGATAGGAGGAACAGGAAGCATTTCTGCAGGCAGCGATTGCAGAGTAAGATCAACAACCTTTTTTCTGTAAATCGGGTCATAGTGTGTCACTTCTACATGAAGACTATATTTCCTGCCAACAATGCCTTTGAAATCTGAACTTGTGAAATATGTCCCTCCTGATAATTCGGTAAGCACATATTTGTATCCAAGGTCATTGGTGATCCAGACATTGCATCCACCTACCGTATTTATTTCTGATTGAGTTCCGAGAGGTATTGATCTGGAAACCTTTACGCTATGTCTGCCTGGCTGATCAGTGATTAATCCTTCAACAACATATAATTGCGGGTCCGTGCCGGAATCCGGTAAGAACTGTTTTACACAACCGCTGGCCGTGATAATCAGAATGTAAGCAAATATATACCCTGAAAATTTCATATTTAAAAATCAAAATTAAAACTCACAGATGGAATTGCCCTTCCAAATATTGAGAGCTGGTAACCATAAATAATATTTTTATCATTCCTGAAGAATACAGAATAAGGATTTTGTCTGCCAAGAAGATTGTAAACCGAGAAAATAAAGTGGGGGTTCGCAATCTTATGCGATCTCAGATTACCATTTATTGTACAAGAGACATCAAGGCGTATATAATCCGGGATCCTGTTTGCGTTTCTGTCGGAATACTGAACAACAAGTTTATTTCCAATATAATAAGATGTTATTGGATATGTTACGGGACGGCCGGTACTCCAGGTAAAATTGGATGAAAAGCTTAAGCGTCGTGAATAAAGATATGTATGTGTAATTGTTAAATTGCCTGGCTTGTCATAATTTGCCGGAAACCATCTCCTGCCATTAATGATCTCATCCCAGAAATTTCCGGTTGATTTCAACTTAATCCGCGACCATGTATAGCCGATTTCCCACCTGGTTCGTCCTGTGCTCTTTTTGAGCATTAATTCAATCCCGTATGCCTGACCTGATACCGGTGCCAGATCCATCTCAATATGCTCATTCATAATAAGGTCTGACATACCTTTGAAATCAACCATATTTTTTATCCGTTTATAATATAATTCAACAGATGCCTCAATTTTTCCTTCTGACAAAAGTCTGTAGAATCCAGCTGCATACTGGTCACCGATCTGTGGCTTAATATAATAGTCGCTAAGTTTCCAGGTATCGGTAGGTGATATTGCGAAGGTATTTGAAAGCAGGTTGAGATATTGTCTCATATGGTTATAATTGATCTTCAGTGAGCTATTTTCCGACACCCTGATGTTTATTGATAGTCTGAATTCAGGGCCTGCATAATGGCTGATTGTTTGACCTCTCTTAAAATTCATAGTATCCGTTACCGAGGCTGATTGTTTTGAAAGCTCAGGATTGTATACCAAAACAGAACCGGGGCCAAGCGAACGATAAGCAGAGAATCTTAGTCCCGCATTTATGGAAACCGATTCTGATATCGGATACCGTTCATCAATATATACCGCCGATTCAAGAGCTTGCTCAACAGGTAACCTTTTGGTTTTTACAAGGGAGGAACCATTCAAAGGAATGTAACTGCCGGGAAGTACAGAATGACCAGTCATTTCAAGTCCATACCGGATTTCATGGCTGCCAGTGTACAGGTTGAAATCAGCTTTCAACCCGGTGCTGTTAATACGGTGCGACAAAACAAATGCTTCAGTTGCAGGTTTCTCACCCGACATATTATAATTGAAATGGCTGTTATACAGACTTGTAACAACAAAGTGCCTGGAAGAAAATGAGTGTCTCCAGCGGGCAGAAACAATATTGTTATTGTAACTATACAGAGTATCTGAATTTAACCTGAATGCATCGTGGCTGAGGTAGGAAGAGATCTCGATTTTGTTGTTCTTATTTATGTCGAATGAAATACTTGCATTAAGGTCATAAAAAGAAGCTGTACTATTTCTTATTGCAGGATCATCAAGTAACCTCAGCACCCAGTTTGAATAGGTGGTCCTGGCAGCGAATACAAAGGAAGCTTTATCTTTAATTATAGGACCTTCAAGTAACAAGTGTGTGGTGACAGGACTTATACCGGCATTCCCTTTCAATTCCCTTCTGTTTCCATCTTTGGTATTGATATCGATTACGGATGAGATCCTGCCTCCGTATCTTGCCGGGATGCCTCCCTTATAAATTGTAAAATCTTTGATTATGTCGGCATTTACGGAAGTAAAAAATCCAAAGAAATGAGAAGGATAATAGATAGGTGCGCCATACATAAGCATCAGGTTCTGGTCGGCCGATCCTCCCCTTACATTGAATCCGACAGATCCCTCACCCACAGAAAGGACGCCCGGAATCAGCAGCAGGCTTTTTGTAATATCCGGTTCACCCATTGAAGTTGGCTGATATTTCAGAGATTCAATACTGACTTTAACTGCACCTGATTCGTACCGTTGGAGAATTGCATTTCTTCTCACCATAGACAATAGTTTCCTGTAAAGGTATCAGGGCGCTATTCATCTCAATGTTCAGAACACCAGATCCGTAAACATTGACATAAACACGTTTTTCCTTTTTACCAATAAAGGAAAACTGTATGATATGAGCCCCCCGGGGAAGGTCTAAATTGAAGAAACCATACTGGTTTGATAATGTACCCAGTGCAAGATCCTGAACATATATTGAAGCCCCGGAAAGAGATTCTCTGGAATCGCTTTCAATTATATACCCGGTAAGGTTGACTTTGCCGGAAAGGTCTTTCTCAGAAGGATTACCTATATCGATATTGCACGCTTTCAGAATTCTTCTGTTTTTCCTGTTCCAGGGAATATTCCTCCAGTACGAAGGAGTTTCTTTCCGCTCCGGTTTTATCAATATGTTCAATCTCGACGTTCTTGGTAATTATGAAATCTCCATTACCGTCACGGTAGAAATAGAGAAATTTCCCGTTAAACATTTTCTCAAACAGTTCAACCAGCGAAGTCATCCCCGGGAAATCTCCGGGTTTGAGTTCCTGCACCCAGTCGTCCCTGAAGAAAAACCTGACATCTGTTTTTTCTTCAGCTGCAGCAACAAATTGTTTAAAAGTAAGACCATCATAATTCCACGTGATCTTTACATCACCCTGCGCTTTAATCAGGTTAACTGAAAGAAGAGTAATTGCAACAACTAATATGCTGATTTTAATAGTAATATGATTATTTTGTCTTTGATTCATAGTATTCGATCACGCGTCGGAAACTTTCGGGATTGTTCCTCGAAATGATTATTTGATTACTTCTTAAATATTTTTTTATAATTGACTGCTCTTCCCCTTCTTTGAATAGATTCAGTAAATCCTTCCTGTTATACGTTCTGTGAATCATACCATCCTTTAATATGTATATTTTATTTATCTGGCTGAATTTTGGGAGACCGTTAGTAATTGTTGTTGGATATTATCTCCTTTATGTATTTGACATAGATTTTGATATCGCCATCATAGAGTAAATGGCAATATCCGGTTAAATTCCCTTTGGACGCATTATCAAAATTCAAAAAAAGATATGTCCTTTCATTATAAAAGAGACTGAAAGAATCTATCAACTCTTTGTTTAGTTGTATAATAGTACCGTCATTTTTTTGTAAAAGGAGTTCGTCGTAAAACAAGTCATACTTTATCTTAATCCTGTTGAAATTATAGCCGTCAACACTTATATTCCCGGCTGCAAAATCAGGCGACAGAAAGAACTGATCCCCGGTGGTGATACCAAACTGATTTTTCCAGATACGGCCATTATAGAGTATCTGATTTTCCAGACTGTCCTTTTTTACAGATAAGTCTGGATATAAGTTAATTTGTGAAACTCCTTCAAGCCCAAAAATACCGGATGAACATATAAGAAAGAAAAGTAACCTGAATGCTTTTATCATTCTTAAAATCCTTTTGTCAGGGTAAGAACTCCTGCCGATAACGGTGCCACTGTCATAGAGGACATTATTGCTGACAGGAGTGATTTCCTTCTTTTCAACTGACACGGCATTGGGCAATTCCATTGAATTAGCTGCTTTCAGCGAACCTGGAGCAATAAATTCGTATCCTGCACCGGTTAATGATTTCCAGTCTCCCTCTATTCTAAGTTCAAATGCATTCTCTGAGGGATTAACAATTTTTACAATTACATTTTTGCCATTTTCGGAGAGAGTAGTGATGATACTAAGGCTGCCTGTTTCACCAGTGTAGGTCAGACGGTACTTCGAGAAACTATCGTGCCATAGTTTGGTTACCAGGTAATTTGGAGCCACAAAAACCCCTTTATAATCGAAGTTTATGAACGCATTATTCCAGGCCGGAGCGTCAGTCCGACGGATGAACAGGGCTGCAGCCCCCATCTCAACGACCGGACGCTGCTCGCATACATTCAAAAAACCGCCTGCAAAAAGACCGGTGCGCCAGTCGATGCTCTGGAGGTTCCACTCTGAGATATAAAGTTTAATATTGGGATTCGGGCACTGGGCAATCATTTCTGCATACTGATCATATTGAGCTCCGAGTCTTGCCGGACCAGTAGCATATCCGTTTTCACTTTCATAATGATGAAGGCTGACATAATCAAAATAACTACCTGAACGATTAAAGAACTCCTTATCTGTTGTATTCCCATAGCCTCCGCATACTATGATCTTAATACCCGGATCGACTTTGCGCATTGCAGTGGAAAATTCTCTGACAGCAGCCTCATATTTGTCAATTCCATACTCCCACATTTCGTTGTCAATTTCCCAAAACTTCACATTATATGGTTCAGGGTGTCCGTTAGCAGCTCTTTTACTTCCCCATTTGCCTGTAGCAGGCTCATTACAATAGGCTACCCATTCTACTGCTTCCTGAAGTATCATAGCATGCTCCGATTCAGGTCTGTCAAAACCGATTCGCACAACAATTACAGGCTCGGAATTAATCTGACGGCATAGTTGAATAAATTCATCAGTACCAAAACTATTCTGATCGTAATTCATCCACATATAGTGCGCCCAGCGCTCACGGTTTTCCTGAGGACCAATTCCCCATTTCCAGCTATACTGAGCCGCATAACCGCCTCCCGGCCACCTGAGATTTGTCGGACCAAGCTGTTCTACTGCTTTATAGATATCGGGTCTGAAACCACCGAGGTTGATTGCCGAACGCGACATCATACTAACCTGGTCAACCTGAAGAGTTCCACCTTTTGCTGCTATTGTTAAGTCTGCATCATCTTCAAATCCTGCAGACTCGAGTGAGAATTCATATTTCTTCCATTCAGCACCAGGTTTACCAATTAGCTGTGCAGCGATATTTTTACCTCCGGAGACAAAAGCTATTGTCAATTCTGCTTTAGCGTCACCCTTTGCCCATATCGAACCTGAATAAACTTCCCCTTTTCTTAAAGCAAACGGACCCTGAAAAACTCCCGAAGGTTCAGAACCGGCTGTTATTCTCTGGGAGTATTTCATATTAACAGCATCACCTTTCACCATTTCAAATCCACCGGTGCCGAAAGATTTCCATTGAGGAGCCACGGCAGGGTTTTTTACAACTAAAGGCATGCCATCCAGATAAATCTTTTTCCCGTCAGAAGAGGCTATTTTTATGTTCTTGTACTGTGCTTCAGTGTTATTTACGCCAAAAGCTATATCGTTCTTTCCTTCAGTAACTGCAAGTTCTTTGAATGCCAGAACCTGCTTTCCATCCCAGTTAACCTTAACACTTTTCCCACTGCAGTCTAAACGAAGATTATGCCATTCCCCGGGCTTGTCAATCTGTCCGGGTTTTACAGCTGCACTTGCTACCGGGTCCCATACAGTCACGGTCATAGGTTTACCATCACGTCCCTTCCGTTCAGTTGTTGATGCTTTCTCGATAGCAAATGAAGCCTCTTTTGGTTGTTGGGAATTTCGCGGATTAGCAGATTCATATTGAGGATCGTGAAGTCGGAAACGATAACTCTTTCCTTCACCTGAATTTCTGAATTCAACCCTCATATCGGCGTATCCTCCGCTCCACATATGCCTGGCAAATTTGTATGAACGCCATTTAATATCGGTGCTTATAACATAACTTCCGCTTTCGACAGTTGTCATAGGGATCGGCTGCTCAAAGAGAGTAGGAGAATTAAGAATGTTATTGTCATCTTCATACCAGCCATCGAAGAACCCTTCGCGTGGGGAGATCCCCGGATACTGTTCCGGCTCAAATGAGCGCTCTGCAACCATCTCACCCCATAATCCACCATCGGCTGAAAAATAAATGTGTTCAAAAAGCTGACCGTATATCATGGGATCAATTATTCCGGAAGGAGTACCAGATTTGATGTTTATATTTGCCTTCTGAGCCTGCTGACCGGAAATCAAACAGGGGATCATAATTACTGCTGAAATAAATAGAATCTTTTTCATGTTAAGCTGATTGATTGCACGATTATAATATAATTTCAAATATATTCATAATCCTGATCTGTTTTCTTAATATTATGTTATCCATTTTAATTTCGGATAACCGGTGTTCTTATCAAAATAAATTAGTTGTACATTGATCAGGCAAATAACCAACTGTAATTTAATTACTGTTAATATGGATCGCAGAAAATTTTCAAGAAATATGCTGATAGCCGGACTGACCATGCCTGCTATTAATTTAACCCCGGATGCTGCAGGAAAGGGATTCCGGGAAGAAGAAAACAATAAGCTTCCTGTGAGGGAATTTGATGTTATTATTGCCGGTGCCGGAACTGCAGGAGTAGTGGCGGCTGTGGCTTCAGCCAGGCAAGGGGCAAAAACCGCCATCATTGAGACCAAAGGATATCCGGGGGGAACTGTTGTAGAAGGAGGAACAGCCCTTCACAGCTTCTTTAATCTCTGGAAGGCATTTCCAGGGGTCCGGAAACGTCAGGTAGTAAATGGTATACCGCAGGAGATCATTGATCGTCTTCTTCTTGTTGGCGGTAGCTCCGGTCATGCAGAAATGCTGACCAATTACGACTATGATTCCGTCTGTACTTCGATAGATACTGAACTGTACAAACTCGTGGTTTTTGAGATGTTATCGGAAGCAGGAGTATCTATTTTTGTCAACAGCCTTGTTGCAGGTGTTACAGGAAAAAGGTCTGCTTTAGAAGGGGTGATTGTTCAAAGCCGCATGGGAAGAGAATTATTCAAAGCCAAATGTTTTATTGACAGCACCGGTTATGGTGATTTGTCTGCTTACGCCGGTGCGGAATTTATCGAACTAAATGATCATCCGGTTTGTAACAGTATGGGGCTTGGGAATGTAGATATTGAAAAACTATCAGAATTCCTTAAATCGCATAATGCTCTCGGTCAGCTGGCGCTGGGGATACGCGACGGGAAAGAGGGACAGATTATCAGGATGGGAAGTGAAGGGACCGGAGGCAGGGATGCTTTATTTCCACCAGAGTTTGTTGAAGGTATGAGGAAACTTGGTTCAGGGCTTATAACAACCACAGTCCATGACAATTACATGATGTTCATAAAAATAAATTATAAGCTGGCGATCAGCCCCACAAACCGGGATGCTGTTGCAAAGGCTGAACTTGTTATAAGGCAGAACCAGTATAAAACCCTTGAACTTTTCAAAAAATATCTTCCCGGTTGTGAAAAGGCATTCATAGCCCGAACCAGTCCATCCTTAAATATCCGGAGGGGAAGAACAATCACATGTGATTATGATATTGCCTTATCCGATGTTCTTGAAGGCAGGCATTTTGAGGATGATATTATGGCTTATGGCTTCCACGATTCTGCTCCCAGGATGAAGATAAAGAATGGCGGCACTTATGGCATACCATATAAAGCTCTAAGAGTAAAGGGTATAGACAACCTGCTTGCAGCAGGAATGCTCATAACCTCAAACCACGATGCACATATGTCAACCCGCAATACAGTGAGTTGCATGGGACAGGGTCAGGGAGCAGGAACTGCAGCAGCTTTATGTGCTTTAAAGAATTGTGGTACGCGTGATTTACCTTACACAGAACTCAGAAGTAAACTGGAAAAAGACGGGGTTTATTTTGAAAGCTGAATAACCATTTTTAATATAGCAGCCTGAAAAGAGAAACTCCCTGCCGGGGCAGATTCAATGACAAGCTTATAGATCCATTCCTTATATCTCTCCGGAAAGGTGAAGTCAACAACTTTAGCCCACCAGCATCTGCAAGAGATTCATACTGAACCGGGGTCGGGCTTTGCGGTGAACCCATATTTTTCCATACCTCATATGAATTACTGTTTTCCTTGTCGATACGGTACTCACTAACCAGCACTTTTTCAGAAGAAAGACCCGAAATATCTATTCTGACCTGTGATGCGTTTGCAGGCAAGTCATCATCATGATAATTCCATACCATTATTGATATACCATTTTTATCTTTGGATGCCAGGGCATTAATATCAGGAATAGTTGATTTCACTCCCGATTCACACATCTTTAAAGGGTCATAAGCTCCGCCTGAAACTGCCACCCTGGTTCCGCTCATCATTCCAAACATCCGGAATATATTCAATACTGGTTTATCTACACCATTGGTGGCTAAATCACGGAATCCGTCAAACCACCGCTGATCTTCAAACTCAAATGCCCAGGTGACTGCACCCTTGAAATCTACCTTAAAATAATCAGCAAGAGCGTACTTTCTGGCAAAAACAGCTGCTTCGTAACTTGAATAAAGAGTTCCGTTTCTATAGCTGTTTGAGGGATTCCGGGTCATAGAACAAGCTGCACATCCTTCCGGATCTGATTCTCCAATTATTACCGGAAGGTTTCTGATTTCCGGAAATGATGAAACAATTTCAAATCCTTTTGATATATCCTGCAACTGAAGATTGATATTCATCTGAACATGTCCGTCAACAATTTTTGGTGATCCTTTAGCATGAAACCCGATATAATCTAAAGGAGAACCCTTTTGTCCTGTTTTAAAGTTTTTCCCGTTTATACAGTGATCGATAAAACTTTTCAGCCAGGCTGCAGCGTTTTTATCTCTCGGACTTGTAGTATGCGGACCACCTATTCTGGCATTGGGGCAGGCCCTCTTTACCGCCCATGAGGCAAAGTCGTACATCTTGAAATATTCTTCCATCGAGCCATTCCAATAATTTATATTGGGTTCATTCCATACCTCCCAATACCAGGTCTCAACCTCTTTTAGTCCGTACCGCGATATGCAATGACTGGTAAGCTGATAGGCCAATTCCGCCCATTTATCATAATCCTTAGGAGGATATGCCCAGCCAGTGGAGAATGTTTCAGGCCATAAATGCCGGTAAGGAACAGGTTTTACAGACAATGCTTCCGGCATAAAACCTAGTTCAACAAGAGGTTTCATGCCTCTCTCAATATAAGTATCAAATATCTTGTCAATTATTGTCCAGTCATAGACCGGATTGCCGTCTTTATCCTCAGTGTAGACATTTGTGGAGCCCCATTTGAGCGAGGCTGACCCATCACCGGTGGTAAGGAGATTATGGGTACGGACATAAACCGGTACCGGACTAAGCCGGGCAATTTCTGAAAGAAGTTTTTTACCATCTTTCATATAGGTATAATTGGGTTCATCATATCCAAACCATGCCCATGCAGGATTCATCTTACCTGTCTCAGCTGACAGATCAACTTTTAAAACTACGGTATCTCCACTAATTTGATTTTCGGCTGTCTGAGCAAAGGAAATATTTCCATAACCGGTCAATATCAGCGCTAAAGCTAATCTGATAGCAAGATCCCGGGAAATTAATGATGCTGGCAATCTCATTTGTCTTTCCTTACCGAAAACCTGTATATGGTTTGTGATTTGAATTTTTCACCAGGGCTTAGTATTGTTGATGGAAATCCTGGCTGATTAGGACTATCAGGAAAATGCTGCGTTTCGAGAGCAAAAGCAGACCTGGTTTTAACTTCACTACTGGCAGTTTCCGCAGCTTTTTTCCATATCATTCCGTTACCTGAATATAACTGGATAGCCGGCTGATCAGTTATTACTTCCATAACACGGCCGCTGACAGGATCATAAACCTCTGCTGCAACCTTACTTTTTTTGTCAAGTACTAAATTATTATCATAACCATTAAATACTGCATTTTCAAAGTTTGACCCAACACTCTCACCAATTGAATGAGGAGCTGTAAAATCAAATGGCGTTCCTTTCACCGGACGGATTTCACCTGTCGGAATCTTGGTTGTATTAAACGGTGTATAAGCAGAAGCATTAATCTTCAGGATATGGTCAAATATGTACCCTTTCCCAGCCCCGTGAAGATTGAAATAAGCATGATTTGTAACACTCAGAACCGTCCTCTTGTCAGTTGATGCTTCATAATCGATTACAATTTCATTCTTATCGGTCCATGAGAATGTTACTGCAATTTTTACAGTTCCGGGGTATCCTTCTTCCATATCGGGACTAATATATGAGAATTTAACTGCAGGCACCTTACTGTTTTTAAGTATCTCCGCAGTCCATACTTTTGTAAACCAACCATTACGGCCACCATGCAGCGTATTCGGTCTATTGTTTGCAGTTAAAATATATTCTGTACCATCAAGGGTAAATTTTGCATTTGCGATCCTGTTGGCATACCTTCCGATAGTGGCACCTCCATAGGCATCACCTTTTATTATTGTTTCCAGTGTCTGGGATCCCATTGTGACATTATCTCTTATACCATTTTTGTCAGGGACTTCTATACATACGATCCTGGCTCCGTAATTTGTCAGTTTCAATACATTACCCGATTTGTTGGTCAGCGTAAAAAGACTTACTTCGCTGCCGTTATGTTCGCCCAGCACCTCTTTGATAACAGGCTCACTTTTTTTCGCCTGCAGATTTCCGGGAATTGACAGTGCCGGGACAAGTAAAAATGCCAAAAATTTTAATCTATTCATATATTTCAAAGGATTAAGAAACAATTAATCTTTTCAAATTTAGCAGAATATTGAGAAATGATAAGCTTTCCATCGTATAAAAAAACTTAAATCCGGTGATTGCTGGATTTTTTTGTCCAATGGAAAATTTGATTCACAATTTGATTGACTTGATGAGAATAAGGTATAAGTTTGTATCAGAGGTATTAAAAATTTCAGGAATGATCTTCTATTATTAAACACTCCATAACTTTCTCCCTATGAAAAGAATATTTTATTCAGGTTTACTGTTTTTCGCGATTTGTGGCTGGTGTCTTGCCACCGGTGCGGCACCAGGTGAAGACTGTGCAAAAGATATTAAGGACAAACGCGGGGTAATGAAGCCCTGGAAAAAAGGAGCCCGGGAAACGGGCAAATATCGAAATGTATTCAAAGATGCCGGATATAAAAAGGCTGATATTGATGCCAAGCTTGCAAAAGCATATCATGACGTATTTGAAGGACCCAACAGAGTTTATTTCGAGGTCGGTGATTCGATGGCATATGTTTCTGACCTGAAAAATCACGATGCACGCACGGAGGGACTTTCTTACGGATTGATGGTAGCCGTCCAGCTAAACAAGAAAGATGTTTTCGACCGCTTATGGCGTTGGACAAAAAAATATATGCAGCACCAGGGTGGTCCGCGGGATGCATATTTTGCATGGAGTGTAAAACCTGAAACCGGTAAACGTAATTCGGATGGATCAGCTTCTGACGGGGAACTATATTTTGTAACCGACCTGCTCTTTGCATCAAACCGCTGGGGAAACAATACCGGTATCAATTACTATGCAGAAGCCAGGAGGATACTTGATGCTATGTGGAGTAAAGACGGGACTAACGGGCCAATGAATGTTATCAATGTAGAACATAAACAAATAACTTTTGTACCTGATAAATCAGGCTATAACTGGACCGATCCTTCGTATCATCTCCCGGCGTTTTTCGAAATATGGGCTGAATATGCCAAAGACGGACGGGAACAATTCTACAGGGATTGTGCTGACACTTCCAGAGCATTCCTGCACAGAGCCTGTCATCCGGTAACCGGTCTGAACAGTGATTACACTGAATTCAGCGGAGCTGTAAAAACAAGAGGTCGTATGGGAAGCGCTTTCAGGTACGATTCCTGGAGGGTGCCTATGAATATAGCAATGGATTATTCATGGTATGCAAAAGATAAAGAATGGCAGAAAGATTATGCAAAACGGATTCAGAACTTTCTTTTTTGCAGAGGTATTGATACTTTCGAAGACCAGTTCAATCAGGACGGAACTCTACCGACCTTTATACTTCAGGCCGGAGGGTATCAGAAATTACGCCATTCAATCGGGTTGGTAGGCACATCTGCAGCTGCTTCCATAATGGGTACACAGGCTAAAAGCTGGAAATTTGTTGATGCGGTATGGAACGCAAAACTGGAACCTTATCCCGATGGCTATTTCGATCCATATTATGACGGTTTGCTGTATCTTTTCAGCTTAATGCATTTAAGCGGGAACTACCGGATAATAACTCCCGGAATGAAATAAGACTTTGGTACATTAAACATTCTTAATAATAGTAAGATAAAAATCGCAAACAATATGAAGAAGATTTTATTGCTGATACCCGTTTTGCTTTTGATTGTGTGTTGCTCAGAGGAGAAGGATATGATCTTCCACTATTCTGTACTAAAAGCCCTCGACAATGGAGTTCTTGAAGGCAATATGGAGACTGGTGAGCTGAAGAAGCACGGCGACTTTGGACTGGGTACCTTCAACAAACTTAACGGGGAAATGATCATACTGGATCATGTCGTCTACAGGGTCCTGCCGGATGGTAAAATCATGCAACCCGACGACAAAACCCTTATTCCATATTCAGTCATCACTTTTTACAATCAGGACGATACATTGTCTATGAGTGGCGAGATCAATTATCAGGCGCTTAAAGCATACGTGGAAAAGAGAAGTTCCTTCCCGAAATCGTTTCTATGCTTTCCGGATTACGGGAGAATTCGGATATATCAAATGTGGCGGTGCAAACATTCAGGAGAAACCGTATAACAGATCACTGGCAAAAATGCTGTCAGACAGGCCTGTATTTGAAGGAAAGGATGTTAAAGGTACTCTTGTCGGATTCTGGTGTCCTTCATACATTGGTGACATTAATACAGCAGGATTCCATCTTCATTTCCTTTCTGATGACCATAGTTTGGGAGGGCACCTTATGGAGTTCACAGCTCGGTCGCTTAATATCGGTTATGATGCCAAAGCAGTATATAAAATCTTTCTGCCTGATACCGGGGATTTCAGCAAAGCTCAGTTCCGGAGCGAACCGGTGAACTACTAACGATATTTTATGAGGCACAAAGTAGCTTAATATGAACTGAAAATACATATATAACATTGCCAAACAGAAGTAACATTACATGGAAATTATTTCCAGTTTCTTGCCTTCAGTTTGTTCATAAAGCTGTTTTGCCACCTCAGCCTTTTCATGGCTGAAGGAAGGATCCATGGAATTAGCCGTCATATATGATTCGTACGCTTTATCGTATTTTTTAACGACCATGTAGAAATCCCCCTTTGAATCATACACGTTCGGGTTCTTCGGATCCAGCTCAATGTATTTGTCGAAGGCTTCTTCCGCTTTATCACTCTGTTTCAGTGTCAAATAAGCATATCCGAGCTGGTTATAGAATGATGCAGGTTTTGGAGCGATCTTAATTGCACTGTTTAAAGTTTCAACCACTCCTGTTGAATCACCGGCCAGTGATTGAAATGTAACAAGGTTATTGTATGAATTTGGATCACCGGGATACATACTTACAAGCTTTTTACCGAGGTCGACAATGTTTCTGTCTCCCTGTTGCATTCTTCCTAAAGCATCTTTCAGAAGTTCCTCTGCATCACTTAGGACAGTTTTGCAATTTTTTGCTGCATCCGAGTACCTGTTGAAATTATCACGATCGCGATTCATAAAATAGTAAACCGCCAGCTGATAATTTACCATGAAAAAATCTTTATCCTGATCAAGAGCTTTCATAAAGGTTTCAAGAGCTGCCTTCACATTAACGTCATCAAATTGCTTCATTGCCTGGTTGTAATACAGCAATGCCGGTTTGGATTTCGTAGTAACAGGTATGGGGTTTCCTTTCTCTGGCTGGGTAAATGCCGGAATTACGGCAAGAAGCAGTGTCATTAACAACAACAATTTCTTCATTTTTCTCAATTTTTATTTTTTTATCTTCACTATCGTTAACATATATTCAATAAATAAATTCTATTACAAACTTAATATATAACAATTAATTCGCACAACGGTTCTATGGGGAGAAATTACATTTCATTCTAGAACAGTGTAATTCTTCACAATAATGGTAACATATTCTTAACCTATAGATATTTTTAATTTTTAAAGCAAATTACCCCCTTCCCGGCCCCCGCCGAAGCGGGGCAGGCTTACCCCCAAGGGGGAAGGAGCATCAAGACCTTTCCCCCCTGGGGGAAAATGAAAGGGGGTAAAAATCAAAAAAGATAACCTAAAATTTGTTACCGAAATTCTGAATCATAACCCGTCTGGCAGGCAATAAAAAAACTGAGGTGCAGAAATCCACACCTCAGTTCGTTCACTAACCTAAATATCAATAATTCTAACCGTAAATTTTACTAATAAAGATCATATTACTAATATCCCGGGTTCTGATAAGCAGCTTTTTCATCGGCGGTCATTTGCATGCCATCGAGCTGGCCTTGCGGTATTGGACGCAGATAAAGATTTGGCAGAATGGAGCGGGTAACTGTAACTGCCGTATGGTCTCCTTTATTGACTGAAGCTATTTTGTAGCTACCAGCAATTTCAGCCCATTTCTGGGTCCGAGCCAAATCGTACCAGCGAAAACCTTCACCATAATATTCACGCGAACTTTCTGCCAGAATATAGTTGATATCTATTGTTGCCGGTGTGGCAGCAACCATAGCTGCGCTGTTGTCCGTTGTTTTCCCAGCATTTAGAGTCCTGCTGAACTTCCACTTGCCTGCACGTGCCCTGATAACATTAATCAATTCTCTGGCGCTTTTACCGGCTTTTGTAGTTGCACCCTTCACTGCTGCTTCGGCCGCAACGAAATAAAATTCAGAGAATTTGGCAATGTTGAAAGGACGGGTACTACCGGCATTTACCCCCTGACCCAGTCCGGTGCCATTGTCGGTGCGGTAGTTGCTGATCTTCCATGTGCCCGGGTATGTTACCCGGCTTGTGCCGCTAAGCGCTGTCACAAAATCAGCTCTACCAGGCGTAGTGCCTGCACCAACATTACTTTTACCTGCACCTGCAGTGTAAGTAATAGGTATCCCCAGTTCATCCGGAACGAAAGACATGATAGCATCTCCCGGGTTTACAACCAAACCATTTGCGCCATAATAAAATGGGGTTTTATCGTTATTTTTAGGCCAGTTGCCCCGGTAAACGGTTGTAAAAGTGCCGTCGAACCGGGAGTCATCCGTTTTGTTGGCAAAAGTGGTTTCAAATACACCAGCGGGAGGGGCCATACGTGTCCAGGGACGTCCCAGGTCCTGAACTGCCTCACGAAGGACAGTACTTACTGCTGCACCAGACAGGTCTGCAGCCTTATAACTTCTGATTTCAGTGTAGTTCCAGGTCATCATCCAGGCGGCAAAATTATCGGCGCCGCCGCCACTGCCGTAGGTAATGCTTGCTCCGTTGTATTTTTCGCTTGCTTCTGTATGGTCAGCGTAAAACAATATTTCTTTGTTACGTTCATTTCCACCTACGTGCACTTCATAAAATGTAGGCATTAATCCGTAACCAGCAGGAGCGTCAATTGCGGTTGTTGCAACGTCATAAGCCGCCTGGAAATACCATGCTGCATTATGTCCATCAGGGTCGTTGCGGTCACTTGCCGGAT
This sequence comes from uncultured Bacteroidales bacterium, assembly GCA_963725785.1. Lineage (GTDB taxonomy): Bacteria > Bacteroidota > Bacteroidia > Bacteroidales > VadinHA17 > LD21. The sequence continues at coordinate 152,194 of CAVRZV010000016.1, forward strand.
AAGTAGGTATATTATTCGGGTTTTGCAGCCACCATGCATAAGTAAGGTAAGCTTTTGACAAAATCAGGCGGGCAACCGTCTTGGTTACAGCGCCTGTCAGACGTCCGGCATCCGGCAAATCGTTTACTGCCGTCAGCAGGTCCGGGAAGATGGCTTTGGTGTAAACCTCGGGTACGGTGTTGCGTACCGATGTCCTTGCCGGTGTTGTGTTGAATTTCAGTTCCCCTGCGCCCATGTCTAATGGCACGCCTCCGTAGGTTTGTACCAGCATGAAATAGTCGAATGCGCGAAAGAAACGGGCTTCGGCAACCAGGGATGCTTTTAGGTTGACAGCAGTAGCATTTTCAATAATACCGCTGCAGGTGTTTATGGCAGGAAATGCATTTGACCACAAGTTGCCAATACCCCCGTCTACAACCGGAGTAATATTTCCCTGACCGCTTACATCCATAACCTTAAAGTTTGCATCCGCACTCTGAGCCCATGTTGCTTCGTCGGTACCGGTTACACCTGAGTTATAAAAATAGGCATTACCGTAGATGTAGCGCAGGTGGGCATATAGCGAGGTTAATCCACCATTAACACCCTGTTCGGTTGAGAAAAAACCGGGTGCCAGAATACTGCGTGGCTGTTCTTCCAAAATATCAGTACACGCTCCCAGGAACAATATAAACATAAATGTTCCTATAATAGATTTAATTTTTATGTGTTTCATTATTCTCCTTTTTTAAAATGTCAGATTAACTCCAATTACGTAGTTCCGGGTTGAAGGTGAGTTAAAGCCTACAGTCAGTATACGACGACTGAAGCCACCCGTTGCAACATTATCGTTACCGTATGAGTTGGTTTCAGGATCCAATCCCATTTCCTTATTGAATTCTGAGAACATCACAAATGGGTTCTGTACGGTGAAGTACATACGCAAATTAAGACCTGAATTTTTCAACAATGATTGATTAAAGTTGTAACCCAGTTGAATATTCCGTACTTTCAGGTATGAACCATCGAAGAACGACTCAGTGCTCATATACTTTGGATTGTCACCGCTTAATACACCGCTCGGAGCAGGATACTTGGCGCCGGTGTTATCCGGTGTCCAGTAGTCCACCTTAATGTTCCCCCTGCGCCCGGTCATCAAATTGAGGTAACTTAATCCCCCATTAAGGGTGCTGACAAGAATGCCACCCCTTTGGAAGCCTCCGATAATACTCAGGTCAAATCCCTTATAAGCAACGCGGGTGTTGAAACCTCCCTGAAAATCGGGGTCAACATCCATAATTTGCCGGTCGTCGGCTCCGATTTGCCTTACCGGTGTACCATCCGGATTATAATCGCCGGTATATAGTACTTTAATCATACCGACATTGCCGCCCGGTTCCAGAATGCTTAAATACGGATCATCCTGCTGCCATAGCCCGATTCTCTTGTAATCGTAAATTGCATTTATGTTATGTCCAACGAACCAACCGTTACCCTCGTCCTTGGTTTGTCCGGAAGCAAGCGCAGTAAGTTTGTTTTGGTTGGAATATAAGTTAATGCCTGCTTCCCATGTCCAGCCGTTGACATTGTTGAGGATTGTACCGTTAAGTGAGATTTCAAAGCCTTTGTTCTGAGTTTTCCCGATATTTGCAGTATAACTGAGTACCCCTGATGTCTGGGGCAAACCAAGACTCATCAGAAGATCTTTGGTATTCGTTACATAATACTCAATAGTACCGGTAAGGCGCTCCTTCAGGATGGTGAAGTCCACGCCATAGTTCCATGTTTCAGAGTACTCCCATCCTAAACCAGTGTTAGGCAGCTGGGTTACATAGTACCCTGTAGCATAGGTAGTACCATAATTATAATTCCTGGAACTTAAACGGCCAAGAGTACTATAAGCGTTAACAGACTGGTTGGAAGTTTGTCCGTAACCTACGCGGATTTTCAACATGTCTATCACTGAGATATTCTTCATAAACGACTCGTTCTTGATATTCCAGCCGACAGATACAGCAGGATAGGTATGCCATTTAAACCCTTTTGCCAATCTTGATGATGCATCAGAACGGACAGTAGCCGTAAGCATATACTTGTTGTTGTATTCGTACATCACGCGACCCATATACGAAATCAATCCGGACTGGGCATAACCTCCGTCAGGTCCCGTAGGATTGTAGTTTACAGTGATTTCACCAACGGACTGGCTCAAACCGTAATATTCTAAAGCCGTGGACGGGATGCCCTTTGCTGATATGCCTGAATTGAAGCCTGTGGTTTGGTCGGCTTCGTAAAGCGCCACTGCATTTAGCCTGTGTTTCCCGGCAAAGATATGGTCGTAGCTAAGAAGGTTTTGAATGTTCCAATGATAGTTAAGAGAATTGTTGACATTAGCAGTTGATTCCGTGGTAGCAATGCTGCTGCCTACGCCCTCTGCGGTGTAGTTGCCGTTGATACTCTGCGAGAAATCCAAACCCAGGGTAGTACGAAACTTTAAGCCCTCGATCCAGGGAACTCTCACTTCGCCATACACAGAGTTGTATGTTGCATAGCCCCTGTTTTGGCTTAACCATTTATCTTTTAATCCTTCTATAATACTCCTTGTATATGTAAACTGCTCATCCAATGGCATTTTTATAGTTCTTTTCAATGTTCCATCAGCGTTATACGGGTTGGCAATTGGCGACATGCTTAAGATACCGTACAGCCCTACCTGACCACCTTCATTCATGCTATAGTTACTGTTCGAATTGAATCCGAATTTGAAATATTTACCAACTTCCTGATCAATTGAACCTCTCAAACTATAACGGGTGAATTTGTTTGTGGGGATAACACCCTGATCCTGGAGATAGCCAATGCCGAAGCTATAGTTGCCATTGGTTGTGCCACCGGAAAGTCCAAGGTCATGGCTCATCTGGTAACCGTCCCGATACAGCAGGTCCTGCCAATCGGTATTTACATCATCAGCTTCATCCAGCCCATTTGTGTACCTGCCGGAGGCTGCACGGAGAGCGACAAATTCAGGCCCGTTCATCATTGGGAATTTGGAAAATACTTTATCCAGACTTGTACGGCCATTGTAGGTTACTCTGGCCTTTTGTCCTTTTTGTCCTTTGTTAGTAGTAATTATTATAACACCATTGGCACCACGTGAACCGTAAACGGCAGTTGCCGAAGCATCCTTCAGAATATCAAGGCTCTTGATGTCGTTCGTATTGATTTCACTGATGGACCCAACGAAGGGGATCCCGTCAAGTACAACCAATGGATCATTGATTGCAGTCAGCGAGCGTGTACCACGGACACGGATCTGCAAAGTTGAACCCGGGCGGGTTGAGGTTTGCGATAATTCAACCCCGGGCATGCGGCCTTGTATTGCCTGTGAGAAATTGGATGCTGGCACATCACGCAACCCGGTTCCACTAATTGAAGCAACTGAACCAGTTACAGATTCTTTCCGTTGAGTACCATATCCCACAACCACTACCTCAGTGAGAGCGGTTAATTCCTGCTCCATAGCAACATTTATTTGCGCCTTGTCACCTATAAGAATTTCCTGGTTTTTATATCCGATAAAAGACACTACCAGAGTAGACAGAGGATCAACACCCTCCAATACATAGTTCCCATTTAAGTCAGTAGTAGTTCCTTTGGTTGTACCTTTAACCATAATTGTAACCCCTGTAAGAGGTTTCCCATTCTCATCATTGACTACTCCCCTGACGATTTTTTGCTGGAGATCAGTAAGTTCACGGATATCTCCTTTCAGGGAGATCACGATAAGATTGTTTTCAAAAACCTTATATGTATAATCCGTTGATGCCAGTATTTTGTCGAGAACCTGGTTAATATCCTGGTTTTTTACTTCCAGGTCTATTATTTTACTGGCAGATTCAAATTCATCATTGTAGAAGAACCGGTAATTGCTCTGCTGCTCAATGATATTAAAGATTTCTCTGACTGTTTTTCCTTCTGCTGTGAAGGAAAACTGTCCAAATCCTATTGCTGAAGTATTCAGGGTAAAAACTACCATTAGTATGGCTGAAAGTTTCATAATTAAAAGGATTTTACATTTTTTTCTTAGGGAAAAATAAGGACTTAGCTTTTATTTTCATAATTTTACGAGATGTTAGTTAGAGTTAAACATAGTTTATCCCAATAGATCGTTGGGGAATTGGTTGTAATTAACTTTGACTTCTTTAGGGGGGAAATAGCCGTAAACTAGTTCCCCTTCTTTTTAGGTTCAGATTGATTTCTTCATAGGCAATTAAGGTTTAGGTTAGGTTGAGCAGAGGTTACTTTTTATTTTTATTCTCATTCTTTGAATTTATTCCAGCCTTTTGTTTATTTGAAAACAACAAAACAGTTTTGCGGTCAATAAAATAATCAACAGGAGCTGTGAGCTTTATAACATCCATTACCTGCTGGAGAGTTTCATCGAGGAGCACCCCGGAAAAGCGATGCTTTTTGATATCTTCATCTGCGAAAACAAAAGTTACATCGTATTTCCTCTGAAGCTTTGTACAAAGACTTTCCAGATTCTCACTTCTTATTATAAGTTTATTCTTGGTCCAGGCTGTTACCTGTTCAACATCGGTTTTTGAGGAAACCATCAATCTGTCTGTGATAATCTTAACAGGTTTGATTGCCAGCGGTTCAAGTTCTTTTATCTTTTCGAGAGTGAACTTATCAGACTGCTGGGCATAAATAGCTTTCTGGTTAGGTTTCAGCACCAGTATCCTGTCTTTATTTTCATTCCCTTTCGACGAAATCTCAACCTCTCCGTTGACAAGGGTTGTCTCGATCATCCCTTCATCGGAATATGCTTTTACATTGAATTCAGTACCTGTAGCTTTGATGTTTATATTCCCGGCATTAACAACCAGGGGAAGATTTAGATTTTTAGCTACTTTGAAATATGCCTCACCCTCGAGCACCAGGTCTCTGTTGTTTAAATTATAATCACTCCGATATTTTATCGAACTTCCGGCATTAAGCATTACCTCTGTACCATCGTTAAGTCTAATCTCGGATCTTAGCACCCAAAGGAGCTTTTATTTCGTTGTATGCAGTGGAATGTTACGGATTGTTCAGTAATGACTGTTTTAGGATGGCGATTGAAAACAGTACCCAGGAAAAAAGCGAGGCAAAAAACTGCTGCCACTGATACTGCCTGAAGAACAAATCTTTTTACCTTAATTCTTTTTTGAAGCACATACCTTTCTGATTCTCTTGATTCCCTGCGGGCAATTTCAGAAACTAACTCATTATATATTTTTTCAAAGTCGACAGTATGGTTTTCATCCTGGTCTTCCTTAAACTCATTTAATTTTGAGAACAATGCCTCTTTTGATGCGCTTTCATTCTTATACGAACTCAGAAGCGTAAGAAGCTGATCCTTCTCTCCCGGAGTGCATTTATTCTCAAGATATCTGGTAATTAAAATATCTGTATCCTTTATAAAATTTGGTTTCATTGATTATTTTTGGTTAACACATATCTAATACAATCATGGAGGGTAAAGTACTCATTGAATTGAAAATAAAAATTGATGACTTAAAGGAGTAAAGTTCACAAATTGTTTGATCTTATTGTAAAGATCAATGATTCATTCAAGACTCAGCATACATATCAGAAGTATTTCTCCTTTAAGGCTGTTCTTATCGTCTTCAGAGCACGATACAATTGATTCTCAACAGTGCGAACTGAAAGGTGGAGCTTACCTGCTATTTCAATATGTGTCAGACCTTCATTTCTATTTAACATGAAGATCTTTTGCTGCTGAGATGGCAGATTTCCAACTATAGAATTTATCAGACTTTCCAGATCGTGGTAAAAAACCTGATCATATGTATGATTTGAATGAATTTCCTCATTATGGGTTTGGGATTCCATGAATCGGGCATGGATGGTTTTCTTTTTCAGATAATTATAAATGTAATTTACTGCAGCTTTGTAAATATAGCTTCTAACAGAGTTAGTCGCATCGAGAGATTCCCGGTTTTCCCAGACATTAATAAATACCGATTGAACTAATTCCTCAGCTTCAATACTATTACCAAGGTACCTTAATGAAAAAAAGTAAATTTTCTTACTATAACGATTATACAGCGATCTGAAGGCATCTTTATCACTATGCCGGATGCGGGTTACAAGAAGATTATCATCGACATTATCAATCTCGTTGAACATAAATATGCTTCAGAAAGCAAAAATTAGTTTCGAAGAATAATAACAATACTATAAACCTGTTTCAGGATCATCGATCAGGATTATCCCGTGACAATATACTTATTTTTTCGATTTTATAGCAGATTCCATTTTATATATCAGCTGAGCTATAAAAGGACATTTGAAACTTTATCAACTATTTTGGTTGATAAGCTATAGTGAATAAAGAGTTATTTCTTCCGTTTTTTAACCGGATATCAATAATTCTTATAAAATATTATGTTGCAAAAAAAATTTACAGATTTTTATGACAACTCATTTTAAATTAACCAAGTCTCAGGAATCATGTATATAATATGCATTAGTGAGACAGGTCATATTTGTAACTTAGAGGGCCACAGAGAATACACAGAGCGACACAGTGAAAGCGTCAACCTAAGCTTTTGGGATGAATGAGGAACCGTTTACTAAAGTTTCCCGCAAAACAGTCTCTTTTGAAGGAGGGGTGGTCGGGAGGATTGATTATCTTATATATACAGAATTTTATTCCCCGACCGGGGTGGTTGATTCATTGATTTCTTAGAAACATTTTAGTATTCCAGGAACCTGAATTTGTAAAAAATGAGATAAGAAAAACCTTCAAAAGAAAAGATCCGGACTTTGAATAAACAATCAACCACCCCGGCCGGTATGATCATTTGTCTCATATTTAAAAAGTGGTCCGGCCACCTCCCGCTTAGGCGGGAGGAAACGTATCAGACATATATTCAATACCTTACACTCTATTTTTGTACTAAATTCTCTCACTATTTTACTATATTTAACCCCTTAGGTTAACGGCTCTACTCTGAACCCCCGGCTTCAACTTTTACCTGATCAAATTCCGAGATGTTCAACACATGGGTGCTATGAGAGACTACTTCCAGTCCGGCCAGGTATGGCTCAGCAAATGACCCGTTCAGGGTAATGTCACCCAATACCTCCCATTGTTTTCCATCAACTGATTTGCTGGCTTTGAATGTGGATCCGTTCCTGGAAAGTTTTAGATACAGCGGTAACGCGGCCGGACTAAAATCCTTCTTATTACAAATACCTCCAGCGGTATCGCGCCATTGCAGGGATATGCCATTAGCTGGTGTAACGCATAGCATTACAAATTTGCTATTGGGTGCAATACCCTCCCTTAACATGAGGCCCGATTTTGCCCAGGGATCGGAATTTGACTGGGAAATAATTCTTGCAGAAATAAATGTATTCTTACTGGCTTTCCTGTTCAGGAACGCGAACTGATCAATAGCACCCCAAATATCACTACCATCAGCTTCAATAGTAAAAATGCCGTTTACATAAACAGCTGAAGCTTTGTCGCCCTTAATATCATTCATTGTCCATGGAGCAGGAATATTGGAAGCCAAAACGCGAACATCGCAGGATGTGATCATACTGCCATCTTTCGTTGCAGCTTTTAATGTACATTTTCCTTCTTTCCTGGCAGATAACCTGTAAGTATTTACACCTGCAACTGATAAAGTAATAATTTCCTCGTTGGAAGATGTTATTGTTAAAGGAGTTATCGAAGGGGTAACCGATAACTGCACTAATTTATGGTTACCCAGGTTCAGTTCAATCGAAGATTGATTGAATTTCAGCTCTGATACATGTGCCTTTTTACCCTTAATCTTTACGACAACCACTCCATGAGGTTCTACCAGGCTTTTAAAAGAGTCTTTAACTGCTCCGATATCTTTCCTGTTCCATAAATCCCGGACATTGCCTGAAACTCCTTTTTCGAAACCGATCTCCTCAAGAGAAACGAACATATTTGCAGGTGTTGCAGTCAGGTTCAGCAGAGCCACTGCAATTGAACCATCTTCAAGCGGTTTCTGCCAAACCTGCAGTCCCGAATCGTTCCTTATCCGGGTTCCCTGAATACCAAGGGGATCCTGGTCAATAGCAATAATCTCGGGAGCCGTAAGAATATCTTTAATTGTATCATTCATTGTGCTGATGTTGTTTCCGGCAATAAGAGGTGCTGCCAGCATGCACCACATAGCAAAGTGCGAACGGCATTCAGTGGGCGTTAAGGCTTTGTTTCCCACTTCCATCATATCGGGGTCGTTCCAGTGACCAGGACCGGCATAGGGAGCCAGATTTACGTTTTTTTCAAGAAGCGGGACCCATCCCATTCCTCCCCAGTTTCTGACACAATCAAAACAATCCTGTATATCGCTTGTTGTGCGCCACATCGCTCCTGTTCCTTCGGCCCATTCCCACGGGCTCGAAACTCCCCATTCGCAAAGACTGAGCAGCATATGCCTGCCTGTTGCTTTAATGGCTTCGCTCATAATTTTATATTGGGTGCGGGTATCCATACCATCCGTATTACACCAGTCTTCTTTTATAAAATCAACCCCCCATTCAGCATATGTTTTTGCATCAATCGCTTCGTATCCATAACTTCCCGGACGTCCACCACATGTTTTTGTTCCACAGCAGGTATAAATTCCGAATTTCAATCCTCTGGAATGTACATAGTCGGCTATATATTTAATCCCTTCAGGAAAACGGGTGGAGTCGGCGATAATTTTACCATTTTTGTCGCGGCCTATTTGCCAGCCATCGTCAATTACAATGTACTGATATCCCGCAGCCGCCAGGCCTTTAGTCACCATTGAATCGGTCACAGCCTTTACGATCTTAGAATTAATATTAAGGTCAAACGCATTCCACGAATTCCATCCCATCGGCGGAGTTTTGGCCAGATCGGGAAATTGCCCGTAAACAGTTATCTGAACTGCAAGCAATAGAAATACCAGAGTTCTTTTCATTAGTCGTTTTTATAAATTTATATTCATTATTAAAGTGCTTCAAAAAAGTCCCGGCAACTTAAGTTTGATACTATGTTTGCTGTGAACACGTATACTCTATTGTCTTCTCCTGTCGCTTTTCATCAACTCGTCGAGATTGTTCACAGGGCGGTCTATATCATAAGGAACAGGTCTCCGGCTAAATTGCTGAAAATACAACAGGCAGGCATCTTTCCAGACCTGTGCATTTATACTTTGACTGCGGAGTTTTCTTTGAACATGCGCAAACCGCTCCTGATCAACATAAGGTTGTACCTGATCCCATACTTTCTGAAACTGCCGGACCTGCTGTACACCGGTATCGTAGCGGTAACATATCTCATCCCATAAAATTCGACCGTTTTGTAATTTATAATCCCAGGGCAGATGGTGAAACCACAGCAGGTAAATTTCAGGACAGGTCTTCAAATCTGAAAACAATGAATTTAATGGCTCATGGTACTGGCTAACAGCGTTGCTGCCTGTTTGGGTACGATCAAACCCTATTCCAATTGTGTCGGCTTTATGATAATATGGCGGTGTCCAATCCGATCGCAAGCCTTTGGGTGCACACCATGGACCCGGGCCATAATGATGATCGCCTGCAAAAATATGATGAAGTCCCAGCGGCATCATATAGTTTACGGCCGCTTCCCTGCTATCGAGCATCATTTTTTTAACAGGATTCAGAAATTTACTGGTCCAGTCATCAGTATGATCAATGTTTTCTGAAGGGAATTGAGAAAAGGTTAGTTTAATCCATTCATCAGCAATTTTTTCGCTGGTCAATTTATTGTTCCATGCCAAACGACCAAAAGCATACCAGTTTGCCTGGGCAAAAAGGTGCCCGCACCAGTTCTTATCAAGCCCTATATTTGATACACCTGCAATTGCGGTATGTTTCTGAGGGTAAATGGATCCATCTGTACAGCGGGCGACTGTACTTCCGTTTCCTTCCTGGTAAGTATCGCTTTTCAGGCATTCTTCCCACATTGTCGATAAAAAGACCAGATGAGTCGATTGTCCAAGATATTCCTGGGTTATTTGTAACTCAGGCATAACAGATGTTTTTTTCATTGCTCCAAACAGAGGGCTGAATGGTTCCCGTGGCTGAAAATCGACCGGCCCGTTTTTGACCTGAATAATAACATTGTCGCGAAACTGGCCATCGAGCGGCATAAATTCATTATAAGCCTGTTTGGCACGATCCTGGTCGTTTGGATTATAAACAAATGCACGCCACATAACAATCCCTCCAAAAGGCTTAAATGCATCAGCCATCATGTTTGCCCCATCTGCATGAGTTCGTCCAAAATCCTGCGGCCCTGGCTGCCCTTCACTATTGGCTTTTACAAGGAATCCTCCAAAATCAGGAATAAGTTTATAGATTTCTTCGATCTTCGTTTTCCACCATTTTATCACTTCCGGGTTTAAAGGATCTGAAGTTTTTAACCCGCCAATTAATGCAGGAGAAGAAAACTTAACTGAAAGATAGGTTTTAATTCCGTATGGACGCAGTACCTCAGCAATCGATTTTACTCTTGCAAGGCATTCAACGGTCAGCATTAATTGTGAAGCGTTGACATTATTGAGCACTGCCCCGTTAATTCCTACGGAAGCATTGGCTCTGGCATATTCTTTCCAGAGAGCTTTATCATTTTCCGTAACATCGAAAGGGTTTTCCTTGCGCCAGAATATGGAACGTCCTGCATATCCGCGTTCAATGGTTCCGTCGAGGTTATCCCAATGGTTCAGCAAACGTCTTTCATACGATGGATTAAAAATTTCCTCTTTTATGGCCTCGCCTGTTTGCTGGTGACGCAGGAGTTCGTAAACACCATATAATAATCCCAGGTCGCTATTTGCCTGAACCCCTTTTAAGGTTAATTTAAAACCATCTCCTTTAACCGATTTATCGGGTTTGACCGTAAGAACTACTGATTCACCTGTCTTTCCAAGCCAGCCTTTCTGTAATTCCTCACGTGCAATATCGATGGTAGCTGACTTCTTTGTGCAGATAACATTCACAGGCGAGGAACTATTGGCCCTAAGCCAGAGATTATGACCATCTTCAGCCTGAAGGAATACAGATTGTATCAACATAAACAAGCTAAGCAAAACCTTCATATCTTAAGCAATTAAAAAATATTTAAAATAACACTACGATTCTATCGTCAAATAATCCGGAATAACCGGATTCTATTGAATGGTTAAGGTTGCCATTTTCAGGTCATGGTTATCTGAACTGTTTCCGTACCATATTTCATAATCGCCGGGAGTGACAGCCATTTTACCGGTTGTACGGTCAAAGATCTCGAATGAAGCAGAAGGCAGGGAAATGACTGCCTGACCTGATTTTCCTGCAGCCAGTTCAATCCTCTTGAATCCTTTCAACGTTTTAAGTGGCCCACCAGTATCATTTGTTTTACGAACATAAACCTGAACGATTTCTGTTCCGGACTGTTTCCCCGTATTTGATACAGGAATGGTCAGTTCAACGTTTCCGTCCTTGCTGATTTTGTTTCCTGATATTTCGGCAGTCCCGATTGAGAAAGTCGTATAGCTCAGTCCAAAACCAAAAGGAAAGAGAGGATCTGACATAAAACGATATGTCCGGCCTTTCATTGAGTAATTTTCAAAATCGCCCAGCTGATTAATACTTTTATAGAATGTGACCGGAAGTTTTCCGGAAGGATTATAATCGCCAAAAAGGACATCGGCAACAGCCTGTCCTCCCGATTCACCGCTATACCATGTCTGGAGGATTGCTTCGCAGCTTTCTGTTTCCGGAACGAATCCCATTGCAGATCCGGAGCAATTCACTAAAATGACTTTCTTCCCTGACTGCTTCAACATTTTGATGAAATCACGTTGTACGGCAGGTAATTCGATATCGGTACGGTCACCACCTTTAAAGCCCGGGAATGACACCGGCATTTCTTCTCCTTCCAGAATATTGGACAAGCCTCCAACAAATACAACAACATCAATTCCTTTCAGCTTATCCAACAATTGGGAATAATCCATGTCAACCTCTCTTCCGAGATTAAATTCGATTGCTGCCTGCCAGTTATTCTGCTGGGTGAAGAGTATTTCAATTTTATATTTCTTACCCTCTTCAACTTTAAATGGAGTTTTTGAAATCAGTGTCCTCCAGTCTTCAAATTTTGTGACGGATTTGCCATTTACCAGTAACTCGAAAGAACCGGCTACTCCGCATTTAAATATAATCTCTTCCGTTCTGGAAGGTGTGATCTCGGTTTCAAACTTTGCAGAAAATCCTTCAAGCTGCACTCCCGGTGCTAACGGACTTTTTCCTTCTGTCGCCAACTTCAAAGGACCTGCAAGTTGTTGATTAGCAGCTATATCACCAGTAAGATTTTTATTATTCCAATAAGTGGCTCTGAATCCCTGCTTCCCGTCAATGGAACATTTTGTGATAAAACTTTCAAGCACTTTATTTTCAACAATATCACATGCTTTATCATAAAATATCTTATCGCCGGATACTTTTGATTTAATACCATCGAGAATCGTAATTGTGCGGATTGGTGTTCCATTATAATTCCCCCATAACACTCTCGCATTATCTGCATTAGGACCAATTACAGCAATTTTTTTGCCGGATTTCTTTAACGGAAGAATATTGTTCTTATTCTGAAGCAAAGTCATTGTTTCAAGTGCCATATCCAGGGCAAGTTTTCTATGCTCTTCGTTATTTATTACAGAAGCCGGAATTTTTGTCCATGGTACAAGCGCATCATCATCCATTTCGCCAAGGTCGAAACGTCCTACAAGCAAACGCATTAAGCTTTTATTTATATCCTCCTCTGTGATAAGACCCTTTGCAACAGCTTCAGGTAAATTCTTATAGTTGTAATCTTTCCATGCGCATTCAACGTCGGTTCCTGCCGGGATACTTTTCGCCACTGCATGAGTGGCATCCGATGAGTATTTATGTCCATTATAAAAGTCGGTTATCGCATCACAATCAGATGTAACAAGATATTTAAATCCCCATTCCTCACGGAGAATTCTTTGCAGCAGCCTCGAATTACCACAACAAGGTTCATCCTCCAGACGCTGATAAGCGCACATAACTTCTCTGACATCTGCTTCCTGTACCAATGCCTTGAAAGCCGGCAGATAGGTCTCATACAGGTCTTTCGGGTCCACATTACTGACATTAAGTGAATGACGGCTCCATTCCGGGCCCGAGTGTACTGCAAAGTGTTTGGCGCAGGCCAGGAGCTTCCTGTACCTGGCATCGGCCGGCCCCTGTAAACCTTTTACAACTGAGATACCCATCCGTGAAGTAAGGTAAGGATCCTCACCATAAGTCTCCTGACCCCTGCCCCAGCGCGGGTCGCGGAAAATATTCACATTAGGTGTCCATACCGAGAGGCTGAGAAATCGTGTGTTCTCCTGCCCCTTTTGTACTGCTTCATTATATTTGGCACGGGTTTCGTCTGAAGTGGCATTAAAAATACGATATACCAGTTGGTCATCAAATGAGGCAGCCATGCCTATCGGTTCAGGAAAAACAGTAACCTTTTCATTATTAGCCAGGCCATGAAGGGCCTCACTCCACCAGTTAAACTTCTTAATCCCAAGGCGCGGGATGGCATCTGATTGATCGCACATCAATGCAGCTTTTTCTTCCAGTGTTAAACGGGTTATCAGATCTTTGGCCCGTTCCTGAGAACTTAAACCTGGATTTCGAAATGGAAATTGCTGTCCGAAAAGGCTTAATGTCAAAATTAAACCCAAAGTAATAAATAAAGATTTCTTCATAATGTTTGAATTATAAACAGAGAATAAAGATGGACATTTTTTATAGTATTCGTTTCAGTTTTGCAGCAAAACCTCCCCTGCGCAACAGTTTTACACTTACAGAGCTTGATTTATCCACAACAAGATATTGTGTTGTAAATTCTTTATCATGTTTACCATCAGAAATAAGGGTCAGTTTATAATTAGTGCCTTCCGGTAAAAAGTCAAATTTCACGATCTTGGTTTTTTCGAATCTTTCGGCATTAAGTCCTCCAATGAACCATGCATCACCTTTCTGGCGTGCAATGATTATATCACGGCCGGGATATCCTTCGAGCAGTTTAGTATCATCCCAGGTATTAGGCACTTCCTTAAGGAAGGTCCTGGGAGCATCCGGCAATTCGAGATAACCTGACGGGCGGTCAGCCAGGTGTTGCAGACCGGATTCAAAGACCACGCTGAGAGCAAGTTCGTGACCATATGATGTGGTATGAGGAAACTGAGAATTTGTAAATGTTACCGGTGTATAATCCATAGACCCGATAGCATTTCGTGTAAATGGTATTGTGGTATTGTGTTCAGGTGCAGTTGTTGTAAGATCGGGCCCATTGTTATACCATTCCGCACCTCGTATTCCTTCCTGAGTCATCAGATTAGGATATGTACGTGCCCACCCGCGTGGAACCATACAACCATGGAAGTAGACCATCATTTCGTAAACGGCTGCATCGTCCAGAATATCAAGATAGTATTTGATCATATCCTGTTTTTCACTCTCGAAAAAGTCGATTTTAACGCCAACAACTCCCAATTTCTTAAGTTTTGTAAACTCTTCCATCCGGTTTTCATGTGTAAGCATCCGGTCGCGGGGGGTTGCAGTCACCCCTGTATGTTTCCCACCGGAATTATACCAGATAAGAGGTTTAACACCTCTTGAAAGGATATATTTTAAAGCGTCTTCAAGATTACCTCCATTGGCCATTGCATCCCATTCCCAGTCGAGAAGAGTGTATGGCCAGTCCATGCTGGCAGCCAGATCAGCAAAATCGCACACGATTTTATAATCCTTTGTACCATGGTTACTCGACCAGTAGTTCCACGATACATTTCCTGGTCTGATCCAACCTGTATTCTTTATAACAGAAGGGGGACAAACATCTTCAGTAAGCGTCGATTCCACAATATCCGAAAGCCTGCCCAGAATAATTATCCTCCAGGGTGATTTCCATGGAAGAGTAATGACAGGAGCCGATGCCCCCTGCCCATTTCCGTCTTTCGGATCGGGAAATGTGATTTTATAGAGAGATTTATCGGCAGCATTACTAAGTTTTGATCCGCAATAACTACGGTTAACATCGGCTTCATGTATAAGGTACCAGATTCCATTTTCAGCCAAATTAAAGAGGGCAGGATAACACCAGCTTTGTTGCGTATTATCGTCGTTCATAGCACTATAGAGTCCTTCATTTGCAGTATTCCATTTTTCCAGCCATCGCTTTGCCGATGTGGGAATATCATATGAAGTAAACTCATCCTTAACGGTAAAAGATCCTTCTTTCTCAGGGAATTCATAACTGAAGGCAACTCCGTCATTATAAGCCCGGATGATCAGATTCAATTTTGCTTTACCCTGATTTTCAAAAGATACAACCGTTTCATTGGCCGAATTGCTTCGATTAGCCCTTTTTCCTATCAAAGCTGAATATTGTTCAGTTACCAGACGGGGTTTTCCTGTTTTCAAAAACTTAAGATCTTTCGAAAAATCCTGATCGCTGCGTGATATCCCGAGTGTTATCCGGGGTATAGCCACAGAGATTTTACCATTATCAGAATAGCTAACTTTTAAAAACCATTCTCCAACATCTGCATTCTGATTGCTGTAGAGAGCAACAATAACTTTGCTGTTTGGTGAAACCGTTGTTACTTTCTGCGGTAAAGCTGTTAATGTAAATAAGATAAACAGCCCTGATAAAATTATGCGTTTCATTCTTGTATATTTATTAAATATGGTTTATTGAGTCAATTACTTTTATTCTTAATCCGTATCACCGTAAGCGACATGGCCGGAGCAGAATAATCAAATTTTGAACTTATTTTATGTACTGATAACAGAGGAACTATAGTATTTGGATTTTCAAAAGTGTTTTCCGCATCAGCGTTGCCGGCAAAAACAGTTTTTTCAGCGTAAGATACTAAATTTTTAAACCCGGACAGGTTAATTTTCATGATTTTGGGCTCATTCCCTGCATTTGCCAGCTTCAGGATTATATCGCCGGTTTTGCTGTCCTTAACGCATGAAGCGGCCACTGTAGAATCTTTAGCTTCTTTTGAGATTATGTTGCTGAAATAAAGATCTCCCTGATTGGTCGAAAACATTTTTTGCACATAATAATTTACTGAAGGACAGATTTTGACATTATCAAAATATATCATATCCGTTCTCCACTGAGTGAAACCCTTTTTCGCCAGCAACGGGGCATAAGACGCCATCTTTACGACATCACCGTTTCGTTCCAGTGAGACAAGATAAACCGCTTCAGTAATGGCATTGCGCATCTTGTTTCCCCATGAAGCATATTCTCCTAAATAAACCTGAGCACCCTTTCTGTCATAAGTATCGTAACGATTAAGGTTGCCCATGAACCATTCTGGTTCACAGTAATAGTGCTCATCAACAACATGTAAATTTAATTGATTCGCCAATTTCCAGCCTTTTGTAAAATCATCACCATCCTGCCCGGGGCCGACGGTTCCAATAACAGTAATTTCAGGGTACCTCGCTTTTATCGAATTGTAGATCATTTTGAAACGTTCTTCAAACTCAGGTGTGATCTTATCTTCATTGCCAATACCAATATACTGGAGGTTAAACGGTGCAGCGTGCCCTGCAGCTGAACGTTTGGCTCCCCAGGTTGAAGTTGCGGAGCCATTGGCCCATTCAATCAGGTCCAGTACTTCCTGAATATATGCGGGCATTTCGTCCAATGGGATTGCTTTTTGCCCGGTGCTTCCGATTTTCCAGGTTCCTCCTGAATTCTGACAACTTACTCCTGCCGGTAGTATAGGCACGGGTTTAGCTCCTAAATCTTCGCAAAACTGAAAGTACTCGAAATAACCTAACCCTGCTGTCTGATGATAATTCCAGATATTTTTCTGTTCAACCCGCTCTTCGATTGGCCCGATCGTATTCTTCCACCTGTACATATTTCCCAATCCATCGCCGTGAGCCAGACAACCACCGGGAAAGCGAATGAATTTAGGTTTCATATCAGCCAGCAGCTGGGCCAGATCGGCACGCATACCATTAGGCCGGTTCCTGAAAGTATTTTCAGGGAAGAGAGATATTACATCAAGAGCAAGCTTACCCTTTGTAGTAGCCAAAACTACCAGGGTAGCACTGTCATTACTCTCTTTAGGGATAAGAGTTGCTGCATATTTCTTCCATTCTCTGGCAGATGTGGAAAATGAACTTTCAGCGAGAAGTTTCCCTTTCCTGTTTTGCAGACTGACAGATATGGATACAGGTTCAGACGTGAGCTGACTGACAAACAGGGACAAACTATATTTATCGCCGGCTCTGACAACTATTCCATCAAATCCGGAGTTTTTAATCCCCATTCCGCCTCCCTCTCCAACATGTTCAATATTCAAAACAATATAATGAGGATTGTTTGGATGAACAGGTGAACCTGTTTCCACACTAATTGAACCATACGAAAAACCAGGAGTTATGTATTCCCAGAAAGAAAACGGATTCCATTCCGGTCTGTCGGTGGGGCTGTATTCAAAAGACCGGTTTTGAACAAGTTCGGCATAAAGTCCGCCATCGGCAGAATAATTGATATCTTCAAAAAACAAACCAAAAAGATCGGGGCTGATTTTTTTCCCTCCCTTAACATTTTGCGATGAAGCTGTCGTTGAAACAAAAACAGTGAGTCCAAGTAACAAGATAACTTTATGCATAAATCTGCTGACAAATAATTGGTGCAATCTTTTCACACTATGAAGATTATATATAAAAATTAGGACTGATCAGTATCATGGAACTCTTTTATTAATTCTTTACTGTCGACGAGTCGATATATGAACGTGACTGTGTATTTGTCAGCAATCTCCAATAAATCATATATCTTGCATCATGTATCCTGTAAAAGGGTTCAAGTACAACATTAATCGGATTGATCATTTTCATTCCGGGGACAGTAAACGTAAGTGGCTTGTCTTTTACCGGCACCAGTTCATCAGTGATTTTAGAAATATCATCTTCAATTATTACAGGCGCTTTGTCTACAGGAAGTTTTTCACCGCCAGGGATATGGCCCCACCTGCTGTCATCTGCAATCAACCCTTTTAAATCCTCTGCACCGGTTTTGGCACCAAGCAGGATCGGGCCGTGCATAATGGCAATATAAGAAGGCACATTTGGCAACTGTTCAATTGAATTATGCATTGGCAGTAAAATCTCAATCTCATCACCTGCCTTCCACAACCTGTCAACAGCAATATAAGATGACGGATGGGATTTGTATGATTCAACTTTGCCATTTACAATGATTTTCAGGTAGCCATCTTTCACCCATGAAGGATATCTTATCATTAAACAAAAGTGTGATGACCCTTCAGTTATTTTCAGTTTAGTCTTCTCTTCATCGGGAAATACAGTTTCCTGCCTGATTTTTATTCCCTTTCCCTTCCAGTTCAATTCCGATGCTATAAAGAGGTTTAAATACAAAGAATCATTATTATGGGTATAAATAAACTGGTTGTATTTACCATGGTTTTCCATACCACTTCCTACACAGCACCACATTCCTTCATTCGGGGCAGAATAAACCCTGTAGTGACGTGGACGGGCCGGAGTAAAATAGACATAGCCTCCGTGTGCGGGATGCTGGGTTGACAAAATATGATTATATAAAGTTCTTTCAAAGTAATCAGCATATTTTGCCGAAGGATCCGTTCTGAACAGATCTTCCGTCAGTTTAAGCATATTGTGTGAATTGCACGATTCAGGACCTTCGACATCATTTACAAAATCGATGCATGAAGATGCGTCCGGGAAAAATTCTTTTCTGCTATTCCCTCCGAAAGCAAGCGATCGCTTACCTGTGACAGTTTCCCAGAAAAATCTGCCTGCCTCAGTAAAATTCCTGTCGTGTGTGAGTTCGGCAATTCGTTGAAAACCAATGGCTTTAGGAACCTGAGTATTAGCATGTTTATTGTCAAGATTATCAATATCAGACGACATTGCATCCAGCAGCATTCTATGGGAGAATCTTTTCGCGGCAACAAGATATTTTTCATCACCCGAAATTTGATATGCATCAGCAAATATCTCGTTCATGCCTCCATGTTCAGTATCAAGCATCGATTGCATTTGTTCATCAGTCAAGGCAGATGTGATATTTATGCCCCAATCGCAGAATTTTAAAAAAATAGTTCGGGCATCTTCATTTCCTGTATATATCCAGGCATCTCGCAATCCTGCATACAATTTATGTACATTATACCAGGGTACCCATGCTGAACGATAGGCCTTGAAATCTCCTTTTTGCAAAGTACTCCAGATTGCTTTACTTTTCGGAACTCCGCCAACATATCCCTTTCCCCAGTCGCTATTAGTTATTTCGTTAGCTGCCTGGCAGGCTTTAAGTTCTGTGATCATATATTCCAGCCGTCTTTTACACTCAGCATTATCAGTTGCGGCATAATTCATTGCCATTGCCGATAAGTAATGTCCGCCAATATGGCCATCCAGCCCTTCCCAGTTAGGATAAAGTGAAGCCTTTTCCGGCATACCTGCTTCTTTGCGGAAAGGAGCAAGTAGACGATCAACATCATACTTCAAAAGAGTTTGAATATTAAGATCTCGGGCATGTTTAAAAGGCCCTTCAAGCAATGTGACATCCCGTAAAGGGAATTCATTGAGATAAAGTCTCTCCTGGGCCTTGCTAGCATTGCAAAATAAAAGAATGCATAAAACCATACTAATGAACGAAAAAGATTTCATCATAAGATTCTGATATTGTATATATTATTCCAGAGAAATTACCTGAACAGGAGCTGTGCAAATTTAAACAGGTTATTCCTCCACACCGGCCAGGTATGACCACCCGGATACTCACTGTATGTGTATTTTATCTTCATCTCATCAAATTTGGAAAGCATGATATTGCAATTCTTCCAGGCAATATCCTCCTTACCGCCCATGCCTACCCATAGTTGTTTCAGATTAGCATTGATCTTGTCGGTGTTATTTTTCATAAACGCATACTGCGCATTGGCCAGATCGTTTTGTGCCGGCTGAATCCAGCCCGAGCTGAATACACCCAAATAGGAGAACATATCTGTATTATTAATTCCGGCGTAAAGTGTTTGAATTCCACCCATAGATAGCCCGGCCAGGGCACGGTTTTTGGCATCAGCCTTCACACGGTAATTCTTTTCCACAAATGGGATGATACTTTGTTTCAGCTCTTTTTCCAATACTATCAGTACTTCCTCGCCAAAACCATTTAACGGGAAATTTCCATCAAGCATAATCACGATCATTGGAACAGCCTTCTTTTCGGCAATCAGATTGTCGATAATCAAATCGGTTTTACCCTGGGTAGCCCATCCGCGTTCGTCTTCGCCACCACCATGCATAATATAAAGTACAGGATATTTTTCACTTGCATTCTGGTCATATCCGGGAGGTGTATACATGTAAAAATCACGCCATGTATTTGTTACATTTGAATAATAATGCCTGATTCTGATATCGCCATGAGGAACATTTCTGACCTCATAATATCTATCACCTTTAAAAGGTACTTCGATACCTGCTGCCATGCGTCCCATACCATAGAAAGTTTCACTTGCAGGGTCAGCCACAGCAACACCGTCTATTATCAACGAATAATAATGAAAGCCTTCACTTAATGAATCGGTCGTTATTTCCCAAATCCCTTCACTATTTTTTATCATGTCATATTTTCGAACCAGGTCAAGTTGCACCTTCTGAGCTTCGGGAGCTTTTATGCGGAAAACAGCCCGTCCATCGGGTAATATTTGCGGGTATCTTGCTGATCTTACATTAGATTCGGCTGGCCGGCCGGCATTACTTATTTTCACAAAGGAAGACACATCAACAGGTTTAAACAGTAATTGAGAGAACATGTATAAGCTGTTCTTCCAGACATTAAAGTCATGATACCCATGATCGACGTAGTAAATATGAGGAACGTTGTTTGTGTTCAGATAGTCATGTGTGCGTTTACTGTAGGTAATTAGTCCGTCTTTATCACCACATGATATCCAGAGCAATTTCAATTTTTTCCTGGCATCTTCAGGAACAGGCACTAATTCAGCAGGCAATTTTGTATTTGGAGCTGAAGAAAATCCACCAACCCAGGCAAATCTGTCGAGATTGCCAAGGCCAAAATTGAGTGACTGACCACCTCCCATTGACAACCCTGCTATAGCACGATGTTCAGCGTCTTTAATCGCCGGATAGTTTTTTTCAATGTATGGAATAAGATCCTTTAGCAGATCTTTCTCGAATGTTGCGAATGCCTGTACCTTATCAGGAGCCATAATATTACCGGTTGAGCGGTCGTCCTTCATAGCCCTGCCGTTTGGCATTACAACGATCATTGGTTCGAGCTTGTTTTCTGAATACAGGTTATCAAATATTACCTGTGGCTGGCCACCTGTAAGCCATTCCTTCTGATCTCCTCCTATACCATGTAATAAGTAGAGTACGGGATACTTCTTTTCTTTTGAATAACCCGGAGGGGTATAGATAAGTGCTTTCCGCTTGTTGCCAAC
This sequence comes from uncultured Bacteroidales bacterium, assembly GCA_963725785.1. Lineage (GTDB taxonomy): Bacteria > Bacteroidota > Bacteroidia > Bacteroidales > VadinHA17 > LD21. Next base: position 173,778 of record CAVRZV010000016.1, read on the forward strand.
GGTTTTTGAATCGTAGATAATTGTATCGATTTTCCCATGCGGAATAGCCGTGAGTGCAATATCAAAACCTTCCGGTGCAGGCGTTACCGTATTTTGTGATTTGGCATTAGAGCCAAACGCCAGTAATACTAGGATAAAAATGATTAAATGTCTCATAATTTATTCTGATTTTTTATGTAATTATTGTAAAGCTTTCCGTTTGCGAATTCAGCTTCTCATCTGAAAAGTAACGGGGCAAACTGGTACAAGTCTCTTCTCCAGGTTAACCATTCATGAGCAGTACCTATGGATTCGTAATAGACATATCTGACACCAACCTTTTCCAGCATATCGCGGAACGCCTTTACAGAACCAGGGAATGGACTGGGCTCTTTTGTACCGAGCCCCAGCCAGAACAGTTTGATCTGCCTGTTAAGTGCTTCCCCGTCCCGGAATTTTCCATTCTGGAATGTTACAGGGTCAATCGTAGTGATATTGGGATAGTTTGAGGTTCCGCTGAAACCCCCGATGTAGGAGAACTTGTCGAGATTATTCATAGTGATCTGGATAGTCTGATTTGCACCCATAGAAAGGCCCGCCATTGCTCTGTGCTCCCTGTCTGCCATTGTGCGATAATCTGCATCTATCATCGGGATGATCTCCTTTATCATAACCTCTTCAAAAGCTGACATACCACCAGCTGCCCTGGCCGGAGCTGCACCTCCCTGCGATGGTGTCTGATTTGGCTTTGTTGCATAACCTTTGTCCATTACTATTATCATCGGTACTGCCTTCTTATCAGCAATCAGGTTGTCAAGAATCAGGTTAGCTTTTCCCTGAACAGACCAGCCTGTCTCATCTTCACCCATTCCGTGCTGAAGGTAAAGCACAGGGTAACGGGAAGAGTTATTCCTGTCATAATCAGGTGGAGTATAAATGTAGCATCTGCGCCATGCGTTAGTAATCTTTGAAAAATACTGATTTTCAGTTACATGGCCGTGCGGAACGTCCTTCAGAGCAAAAAAATCCTGATCTTTGGCCGGAACTTCAATGCCGCTTCCCCAGCGGCTGGCGCCGTAGAAGTAAAGGCTACCCGGATCGGGAACCTGAGCTCCGTCGATGTTGAGCTGGTAATAGTGAAAACCTTCATCCTGGGGATCTGAAACACCTGTCCAGACACCCTTTTCGTCCTTTGTCATGTCGTATCTTTTCCCACCTAAATCGAGCTGGACCTTCAGGGCCTGTGGCGCCGAAATACTGGCACGCACCCGACCTTCAGAATTCACCTGGGGATATTGTTTGCCTGACTGATTAGTTGAGGCCGGCCTGAAATCGTCTACAGGTGCAGTCTGGTTTGCCTGAGCAAAGCAGATACCACCTGTTATTAAGGCCGCAAATAAAATAATAATAGATTTGTATTTCATCTTAAAAACTATGTAAAATTGTTTAATTTTTAAACAGAAGCTGTGCAAATTCATGAAGGCTTCGTCTCCATGATTGCCATTCATGAGCCGTTAATGGAGAAACGTAGGAGACACCCTTTATGCCGGCTTTATTCCATTCGTCGGCTGCGCCCTGAATCCTGGATGAACCGGCTTCACGACCGCCAAAACTCATAAACACTACTTTGGCTTTCTTTTTGAAGGATTCCATATCTTTGATTTCAGACGGGGAGAAGGTTCCGCTGCTGAACAAGCCTACGTAAGAGAATTTATCGGGGTTAGCTATAACGATCGATCTTGTCTGCATTCCGCCCATAGAGAGGCCTGCCATAGCCCGATTAGGTTGATCCTTTATTACCCTGTAATTTGATTCAATATAGGGAATCAGGTCGTCGAAGAGTATCCTTTCAAATTGTCCTGCCATATTCATTCCGCTCATTGGACCACCAGGTCTCCTTCGTATGGTATCAGAAGGAGCAGCTTGTCCTGGTGCAGCAGATATGCCAGGAGCCTGTGCAGGAGGAGCCTGTGGAGGACCTTGAGGAACACCTTGTCCCGGAGCAGCCTGACCCGGGGCGCCCGCTTGTCCGGGGGCACCCATACCAGGTCTGGGACCACGCGGGCCACCGCCGAAATTGATACTGCCATTCTCCATAACTATGATAAAGGGTGTACACTTGCCCTCAGCGATCAGATTGTCCATAATCAGGTTTGCACGTCCCTGGTTACCCCAGCCTGTTTCATCTTCCCCCATACCATGCTGGAGATATAATACCGGGTAACGCTTTTTGTTCTTTTTGTCATAGTCGGGAGGTGTATAAATGTAAACACGACGAATACTTTTAGTTGTCTTTGAAAAATAATGACCTTCGCGCAGCTGGCCGTGAGGAACATCCCTGAGAGCATAGAAATCCTGATCTTTGGCAGGAATTTCAATCCCGCTGCCTGAACGGCTTGCACCGTAAAAGTACAGGCTTCCCGGATCGGGAACCGAAGCCCCGTCTATATTAAGCTGATAATAATGGAATCCTTCATCCTGTGGGGCTGATTCCCCTGTCCAGACACCCTTCTCATCTTTTATCATGTCGTATTTTTTAGCTCCGATATCAATCTGAACTTTTAGAGCCTGAGGCGCTGATAAGCTTGTGCGTACCCTGCCTTCAGAATTGACCTGTGGATATTGTTTGCCAGGCTGGGTAGTTGGTGTTGTTTTGAAATCCTCCACTACAGCGTTCTGGACAGACTGAGCTAAACAGAAACCATTTATTAATGTTGCTGCTAAAAAAATTGAAATAGATTTGTAATTCATCGTGATTAACTCCTTTGAAAATGTTTATATAAATTTTAAGAGACTATCAATCTTTAAACATGAGCGGTGCAAGCTCAAGCAGGCTTCTGCGCCACGTCTGGAATTCATGACGTGTTTTCTCAGAAACAAAGGATACGGCATTGATGCCGGCATCTTTGAGTGCAGCGGCTGCTTTTTTGACGCCATCAGCATTCTCGAAGCTACCACAGCTAATGAAGATGAGTTTTACCTTCGACTTGTCTTTGATATCTGCAGGCGCATAAGTTCCACCGCTAAGGAGTGCATAGTGCGAAAACACATCAGGTCGGGCAAGGGTAATCGTCTTGGTCTCCATGCCACCCATAGAGAGACCGGCCATGGCTCTGTGAGGCTGATCGGCGCGGGTACGGAAATTAGCATCGATATAAGGAATCAGTTCATCAACAAGAACTGTCTGAAATGGTTCGATCTTGAAACTTGCCATACCACCCATCTTGACATCATTGGTCATACCATAGGTCATCACAATGATAAAAGGCTTGATCTTGCCTTCAGCTATCATGTTATCCATAATCAGGTTTGCGCGACCCTGGTTACTCCATGCAGTTTCGTCCTCGCCCCAGCCGTGTTGCAGGTAGAGCACCGGATAGCGTTTTGATTTATCCTTGTCGTAACTGGGAGGTGTGTAGACAAAAGCCCTGCGTGAAGTGTTTGTGCTTTTGGATGGGAATAGAATTTGCTGTACTTTACCGTGCGGAACGTCTTTCAATGCATAGAAGTCCTGGTCATGGGCAGGTATTTCGATGCCACTTTCCCAACGGGTAGAACCATAGAAGTTCAGAGTGCCGGGATCGTTAAACACGCCACCATCGATCGTCAGATGGTAGTAATGAAAACCTTCTTCCATAGGTCCTGCAGTTGTCCCAATCCATGAGCCATCATCAGATTTCGTAAGGGGTGTTCCTCCCCTGGTACCACCCAGTCCGAGGCTCACAACAACACTTTGGGCCTGTGGTGCCAGGATACGGAATCGTGCGTAACCCTGTGAGTTAACCTGTGGATAATCTTGTCCCGGTTGATTCAGTGTTGAAGGTTTGAAATCGTCGAGAACCTGGGACGGGACTGTCTGTGCAAGACACAGAGAACCTGATATAGTCAATAGTAATACTAAACTAAATAAATACTTTTTCATAGATTATTTTTAAAAAAATTATTGAATAAAAGCTGAGCATATTCGCACAGGCATATTCTCAACGATAGCCATTCATGTGCAGTTAAATATTTTAAAAATATGAGCCGAGTATTTATGATACTCGGCTCATTTATTCAATTATTACTTAAATAAAAGCTGTGCATACTCAAGCAGGCTTCTGCGCCAGGTCTGGAACTCATGACGTGTACCTTCTGAAATATAAGATACTGCATTGAAGCCGGCAGCTTTTAAAGTTTCACCAGCTTTTCTGATATTATCAGGACCTTCAAAACTTCCGCAGCTAAGGAAAATAAGCTTAACCTTTGACTTGTCTTTAATTTCGTCAGGAGTGTATACACCGCCGCTTAAAAGACCAAAAGATGAGAACACAGCAGGTCTTGCAAGAGTAATTGAGTGAGTTTCCATACCGCCCATAGAAAGACCGGCCATTGCACGATTAGCCTGGTCGGCTTTTGTGCGGAAGTTAGCATCAACATAAGGAATAAGTTCATCAACGAGAACTGCTTCGAACCCATTATTCAGCATTCGAGCCATACCGCCAGAAGGGCGGGCACCAGCACCAGCCGCGGGAGCGCCAGCGGGAGCACCAGCAGGAGCACCAGCAGGAGCACCAGCAGGAGCGGCAGCAGGAGCGGCAGCAGGAGCACCGGCAGGAGCGGCAGCAGGTGCACCAGCAGGAGCACCAGCAGGAGCACCGGCAGGACGACGTCTGGCACCGGGTCCAAAACCTCCTTCATTTGTCATTCCATAGGTCATCACAATAATGAAAGGTTTTATTTTGCCTTCTGCAATCAGGTTGTCCATTATCAGGTTTGCACGACCCTGATTACTCCATGCAGTTTCATCTTCGCCCCATCCGTGCTGAAGGTATAGGACAGGATAGCGTGATTTTTCCTTATCATAACTTGGAGGGGTATATACAAATGCCCTGCGCGAGGTTTTTGTGCTCTTGGAAGGGAACAGAATCTGCTGCACTTTACCGTGAGGAACGTCTTTTAATGCATAGAAGTCCTGGTCATGAGCGGGTATTTCGATGCCGCTTTCCCAACGGGTAGAACCATAGAAGTTTAAAGTGCCAGGATCGTTAAATACCCCACCGTCGATCGTCAGGTGGTAGTAGTGGAAGCCTTCCTCCATCGGACCAGCTGTCGTGCCTGTCCAGGAACCATCCTCTGCTTTTGTGAGAGGAGTTCCTCCCCTGGTACCACCAAGTCCAAGGCTCACAACAACACTCTGGGCCTGGGGCGCCTCAATACGAAATCGTGCATAGCCTTGTGAGTTGACCTGCGGGTACTCTTGCTGCGGTTGATTTAAGGTTGAAGGTTTAAAATCTTCGATAATCTTTGGCTGGTCTGTCTGTGCAAAACACATAGAACCAGATAAAATAAATATCAGAACTGAACCAATTAAATACTTTCTCATAATTTTTCTATTTTAGTTTTTGAATAAAAGCAAAGCAAATTCACGCAAACTCCTTCTCCACGATTGCCATTCATGAGCGGTAAGAGGGGAAACATAGGATGCACTCTTAATACCTGCCTGCTGCAATACATCTGCTGCCGCTTTGACACCATCGGAACCTCTTTCACGACTACCATAGCTCATAAATACGAGTTTGACCTTGGATTTGTCGGTAATTTCCGCAGGAGTTATTGTACCGCCGCTGAAAAGGCCTATATAAGCGAATTTATCCAGATGAGCCAATGTGACCGATTTGGTACACATGGCACCCATCGAAAGACCTGACATAGCCCGATGTGCCTGATCAGGTACCGTACGGAAGTTTTTGTCAACCCAGGGGATCATATCGTTGAGCATAACATTTGCATAAGTGTCAAAAGAGAAGCGGAAACGTGGAGCAGCACCAGGAGCACCTTGGGCTGGCGCACCAGGAGCGCCTTGGGCCGGGGCACCAGGAGCACCAGCAACCGGAGCACCTCCGGCGGGAGCAGCAGGACGGGGACCCATTGGCATTGCGGGACCAACAGCACTTGTTTCCATAACAACAATAAATGGGCTGATTTTCCCATCAGCTATAAGGTTGTCGAGTATTAAATTAGTCCGTCCCATTTCAATCCATACCCTTTCATCCTCACCACCGCCATGCTGAAGATAGAGCACCGGGTAACGCTTTTTAATGTTTTTATCATAATCCGGAGGAGTGTAAATGAAAATATGCCTCCATGATTTGGCGACCGTTGAATAGTAATTCTTTATAAGTACATTGCCATGGGGTACATCTTTTAAGGCATAGAAACCTCCATCGGGATCAGGGATTTCAAAACCATTACACATATGGCCATACCCAATGAATGCGTTGGTAGCCGGATCAAGAACGATAGCGCCATCAACAATCATCCAGTAGTTTCTGTAACCTTTATCCTGCGGTTCACTGGTGTAAGTCCAAACACCGTCGTCACCTTTAGCCATATCAAACGGTACATTGTTGATTGAAACCTGCACCTTCTGTGCAGTAGGAGCGTTAAAGCGGAAGGCTACACGCGAATCGGCCAAAATACGAGGGAACTTAGCGCCTGAAAGATTGTAAGGCGATGAATGTGCTGTATCAGCATCAAAAACATTTGAAGCCTGACCCGATTGGGCCAAACAGATCTCACTAACTGACAAGAGAATCAGTAAAACAAATAACAATGATTTTTTCATAGTAAACGGGCATTTAGAGTTTTATAAACAAACAATAGATAATATGAATTATGAAGAAGACAAAAGTCATAATTAAATATTCAAGAATAGTTTAAATTTAGTGCAAATAGTGACTGAAAATTAAAAAACGAATATAAATCGCGTTAAAAAATTAGTTCTTGCATATACCTGTAAGTAGTGCCTTGAAAGATACATAATAAAGTTCAAAAGAATATGACAATTCAATTATTCCCGGGTTGCTTAATCCTGTAAGGCTCGAGTTGATCTTTGAAATTGATAATCAATCCTTTAAGAACCTTTATGTTAACTTCCCCAAGCCTGAGCATCTCCACCTGCTGGGTGGGAGGAATTCTCATCGCAGTCAGTTCACCGGCTTCCAGCAGGTTGGCAGCAGTTTCGGCAAGATCCAATCCGTCTTTCCACGTTCCTGCAGGATCTTTAAGCCATTTGTTACTCAGGTCGATCACCTTTGTGACCCAACCTTCCTTGTCGGGAACTGACGGAAGTATGTCGGCAGTCCGTTTCCGAAAAAACCCCATGATTGCAGCTGCGATAGACGGGTCTCTTACACTCCCATCTTCATAAAATACACCGTGGACTGTACCCCATCCTTGCCGGACTATCATCAGTTCCCATATATACCATCCTACATTTGCCTTCATATGTTCCTGAAGGGTGATGTCATAAGGGTTGGCGCGTGCAATACAGCCAATTTCACCATTTATCAATGGCTTCTTAACTTTTGCTGCAAATTCTTTTGCCCTTATGATATTGTTTCTTATCTGTTCGCGGGTCTGCATATAATCGTGGAACTGCAGTACATCCACATAATCGGCCAGTTCAATCATGCCATCAACAAATGCCATCCCAATAGTGACAGGAGTATTCGGGTCAAGTTCATGAAAGGTTTTGGACATGAATTTGCAGTTTTCAAAATTACGTAAAACCCTCTCTCTTGGAGTTGTCGGCCAGTCAGGTTCATTCATAACATCCCAGAATGCCAGTCCTGGTTCATCAGATATCGAATTAACAAGGAACTTAATCCATTCTCTTCCCTGCGAACGTAGTGATGTATCCTTTATCCATGGACCGCTTCCGACTACTGGCATAACCCCAATCCCCCTCTTGTGGCATTCGCGTATGAAATGCCGCAGCTTTGCAGGGAGAGCTTCTTTATCCTCTGTATAAACTGCATAAGGAACAAAAAGTCTTACCTGATTAAGATTAATACTTTTTGCCAGATCCAGATCAAATTTAATAGTTGCAGAGTCATAATGCACGAGGCAATCGATATGATGCCTTGGAGAAGCCACATTGGCAGGTGTATAATTGAACCCTCTAATTAAAGATGGATCACGGGGTCCTGTAAAATCGAATCTGGAAATCTTTTTCTCCCGGCTGGTACATCCTGCCACGATCAGAATACTGAAAAACAAATTGATAATGATGGCTTTCTTCATGGTTATGATGGTTAATGAACACCTGTTTCATTTGTGGGCATTAAATTACTAAAATAGTTCATAAAAGAGCACTTCAAATTCACTTATGTTGGATAATATTGTATTAATCCTTTGTGACCCTGGTGGTAAATTGATTTCAGGTTTCTCAGGGTGACATGCTTTAATAATAATTTATCTTTGTAATTGTCCTTGTGAGAAATTTTAATAATTGTGTATAAAATGAAAACTCCATCATCAAAACCGGATTCAGTAATTAAATGCTTAACGGCTGTAATAGCTTTTTTATTAATACTGCTTCCCTGGAAATCAGTATTTGCACAGGAAACCATTGATGTTGGCAAAACCGGTTGGGATGTTAAAAGACCTGTAATGGCTGCAGCTTGTGAAAGCGGATGTCCATGGGGAGAACTTGGGGACTACGTTAAAAAAGCAATGGAACCATATGGCTATTCGGTTATTCTCTGCCGTAATTGCAACAGATCTTATGGTCCCCGCCTGGTTTCAACACACGACTATCCTCCTCCGCTTGATGAAATAAATCTCGGTGATGGCACTAATGTCAGGATTAATGCCCGTGTTGATTTCGGAGTAACTTCCAGTGCCATGCTGAGTGCAGCTTACAAAGGGGCTTCTGGCAGCAAAGAACCATTTAGTAATCTGCGACTGATAGCAAAAATCGAGGATCCGTTCTATTTTCTGGTTGCAGCAAGAAAAGAATCGGGAATCAGAGATTTTGCCCGCATAAAACAATTACAGCAGCCGGTAAAAATTTTGGGCGCCGATAACAACATGATGACGATCCTGAAGTATTATGGCATATCTGCGGATGATATCAAAGCGTGGGGAGGGAAAATCGGGGTTACCATGGAAGAAGCTTTAAAAGGTGATTTTGATATCGTTTCCGGTTTCCTGGCAAGCCCTTCATTAAATCCCGAATCTTCTTCATGGACAACCTTAAGCCAGAAATTCGATCTGTACTTTTTAGAATTGCCTGAAGAATTGTTGAAAATGATGGCGCAGCAGAATGTGGATGCCGAATTTGTTGAGGTGCAGCATAGCCTGCTACGGGGTATTAACCGCCGGATAAAAACCCTGGGCAGGTCGGGTGAATCTTTCTTTGCACGTGAGGATACGCCTGAACAGGCTGCCTACGACCTGGCAAAAGCTATTGATAAAAACCACAGCGCCCTCAAATGGTTCATCAGGATATATACTTACGATCAGAACACTGTCTGGAAGAATTACGGCGTACCTCTGCATCCCGGTGCTGAAAAATATTACCGGGAGGCTGGATACATAAAGGACAAATGAAAATTTGTTGGTTACTTCACCTCAATATATCGAATCCGGTTTTAATCCTTCTTTTTTATACTCTTAACAAGGCCTTCCGGTACAGATACAAGTTCTATACCATTCCCGGTTCCAAGATTACGTGAATACTGCTTATCGACAGGGTTGTTCCAATGTTCGTGTACGCCAAGCACAGGAACAGGTTTGCCGCTTTTATCCGGATCATATTTTATACCTTTTGGCCAGTTGGCAGAATCTGCAGCCTGGTGCATATAATCGTCAACTCCATAGGTATTTGGCATTGATTCCCATTCGTTATTGACTGCATCATGTTTATGGACTCCGTCCCATTCTGTTCTCAGAAAATCATAACCAACCGATTCTATGGCAACCGGGTCGAGCGACATAAACATGGAATTGCACCAGTTGTTATTAAAAGGTGGCATGAAATATTTCACGGGTCCCTTTGTTTCGTTAGCTCCTCCTCCGTACAGACCCTCGACAAACCAGAAAAGTGTATTCTGTCCAAGATATTTACTTCCCATAAGATCAACAAAGACCCTGTATTTATTATAACCGGTATTGGTGGGCATCCCTTCTCTCCTGTTGGCAACATGTGAATAATGAAGATGGCCGGCCGTTGCCCTTCCGATGTTACCAAAATTACTTTTTGCTGTTAATGAAATACCGGCAGCTCCATGTGATTTAAGTACTGCCATAGTGATCATATAATCGGCATCTTCAATAACATCATACAGTTTGTCACTATCACTTTTGTCGGAGTAATAAACGAGAGGTTTTTCCGTAATCTTTGTAACAGAACGCCCAAAGTTAGTTGAGTATTTATCGAGATATCTGACATTGGGGAATTCCTTAACCCATACATCATAGTTATGAGCCCAGATTGGACACATGGGATCGCCGACTGAAATATCCGCCTGATTTACTCCCACTTCATTAACGAGTTCCTTTAGCAGTTCAAGAACGGCATATGGGCCTGTCTCTGTGGGGATCAGACTTGATTTAATCCTATCCTGCCCCGCCTGAACATTCCGTGGAACAGCGAACCCATTATCTTTATCGGCTTTGCTGAGAAGCCATCTGGACTGACCCTGATTTATCTTGATAAAGATCTTTTCGCCCTTTGTATACCCTTTCTTTTTGCTTATCTTTTTTTCATTGAAATACCTGAACATTTCATCCCAGGCTTTCGTAATATCTTTTTTACCTGTAAGCCCGAGAACTCCATCACGGAACATTCTGGCGATGACTTCGGGATGATTATTCTGAGGACTTACAAAGAAGTCGTAATTATCAAGATTATTATGTTCAAAATTCTTGTTTGTTGCATCCGGATTCCAAACCCATACCACGCGTCCCGGGAAAATACCTTTTGCCTGTCCGATCGGCTGATTTGGTCCATCTTGCGGACCTGTCCTTGTCTCTTTAGCCTGTTCTGTCTCTGTATTGTCGGCAGGTATTACCGCCATAGCAACTACTACTCCGGCCAGAAGCATGACCATTGCCCCGTATCTCACATTTAATATTTTCCAACCAAGCTTCCTCGATATTCCAGTCAGTCCGGCTACTGCAAGGAGATAAGTGACAAATCCCGACATGAATGGTGCTGCTACCCTCATACAAGGGTAAGTTGCCCTCGATGGTTTTGGAATTACCCTGAGCAGAAACCACACTGTTGACGCTATACCCATTATGATGAATATAAGTCTGTATGGCAGACGATGCTTTAAAAGCCAGTCTCTCATTTGTCCTAATTTTCCTTTTAACCTTGAAATATCAAATCTGGTTGGTTGCATATTGAAAATATTTTTAAAAATATTATAAAAAGGGTGCTTTTTTCAGACACCCTTATAAAATGGTTTTGCGTATGTGATCAAATGCTAACGGTAACTGGTAAATTTCCCATTTTTAAAACTGCTTACTCCATTATCGGTTCCAAGCCAGACACAATCTTTTTTATCGACAGTTATTGTAAGAATGTTGTTGCTTGCAAGTCCATCCTCCGACTTATATGGAGTCCATTGTGTCCCGTCAAATACTGATAATCCGTTCTTTGTTCCAAAATATATTTTCCCCTTGGAATCCGATGAAATAGCCTGAACAAAATCATCTGCCAATCCCTGCTCTTTAGTAAAGACTGTCCAGCCTTCAAGTGTTTTAAAACCTGTATGTCGTGCAACTCCTCTTCTTGTTCCAATCCACTGCGTACCATCAGCAGCTATATGAACGCTGTAAACAGTATCAGAAGGCATAAGGATAGGTCCCCATGCAGCATATTCTGAAGCACCTGAAATACCATCGACATCATTCCTGAATACTCTAAGAACCCCGCCACCAAGTGTGCCGACATAAAGTGAGTCTCCATCGATACTGGTTGCCATCGATGTTATAGGATAATCCTGGAAAATACCTTCAGGAATAGACCGGTTATAACTGTTGGTCAGCCATTTCTTGCTTTTAAATGCTGATATTCCCTTATCGGTTCCGAACCACCTAAGTTCCTTTTTTCCTACTGCTACAGCAAGTACATTTTCACTTACAATTTTTGAGTTGTCAGCATAATATGTTGTGGCACCCGACCTTGCGTCGACAGGAGTTGACGCAACAGTTGCACCCTGCTGAGTAGCTATCCAGAGTTCCGGACCATATGAAGAAAAGTCGTATACCAGGCTTTTCAGTCCGGAGGCAGCTACCTTACGGTTCTTGTTATGCAGTGTCCATTTTGCTCCATCGAAACTGACAATACCCGATTCGGTAAGAAACCAGATTGTATTATCTCCATCAATTGTTGAAGAATAGAACTTTTTAGCAGAGATCCCTTCTCCAAAAGACTGCATTGTTCCGGAGGTCTGTGCATTAATTTCAGTCAGATACAATCCTGCCATTATGCAAGCAATCAGTAAAGTAATTATTCTTGCAGTTATCCTGCCTTTAAAAAACCTGGTCATTGTGTTACTTGAGTACATATTTATTCTATTTTTTTACACTCTTAACAAGATCTTCCGGTATAGATACAAGTTCTATGCCTTTCCCTGTTCTGAGATTACGTGAATATTGTTTATCAGTTTGGTTATTCCAGTGTTCATGAGTCCCAAGAGCTGGCAAAGGATTTCCGCTGTTGTCGGGATCATATTTAATTCCTTTTGGCCAATTGGTACTGTCAGCTGCCTGGTGCATATAATCATCGACACCAAACATATTGGGTATAGCTTCCCATTCATTATTTACTGCATCATGCTTATGAACTCCGTCAAACTCTGATCTCAGGAAGTCGTAGCCTACTGATTCTATTGCAACAGGGTCAAGTGACATGAAGATAGAGTTACTCCAGTTGTTATTAAACGGAGGCATTAAATATTTTACAGGTCCTTTTATTTCACTCGAACCTCCTCCGAACATACCTTCAACACACCAGAGAACAGCGTTTTGTCCGAGGTATTTGCTCCCCATAAGATCGACAAAGACCCTGTATTTGTGATAACCGGTATTGGAGGGCACCCCTTCTCTCCTGTTGGCAACATGCGAACGATGCAGATGCCCTGCACCATTTCTCCCGATATTACCAAAATTCAATTTTGCTGCAAGTGAAATACCGGCTGCTCCATGTGGTTTAAGAACCGGCAAATAGATCAAATAATTGGCATTTTCAATAACATCATACAGCTTATCGGTAGTCGATTTATCAGAATAATAGACCAGCGGTTTTTCAGTTATTTTTACCAGGCTGCGCCCAAAGCTGGTCGAGAATTTGTCGAGATATTTTACGTTTGGGAATTCTTTTACCCAGACATTATAGTTGTGAGCATAGATCGGATTCATCGGGTCTCCAACAGCTATGTCAGACTGATCAACCCCATATTCATTAACGAGTTCCTTCAACAATTCAAGAACAACATACGGACCATTTTCAGTAGGTTCCATACTTACTCTCCTGCTATCTTTTTCAGGGAGTGATTTGGGAAGTGCGTAACCATTTTCTTTATCTGCTTTGCTGAGGGTCCAATTTGCCTGACCCTGGTTTATCTTAATAAAAATCTTCTCACCTTTTGTATACCCTTTGGCTTTGCCATGTTTGTTTTTATTAAAATACCTGAATATTTCATCCCAGGCTTTTGCAGAGGTTTTCTTACCAGTGAGTTTAAGAATTCCGTCGTGAAACATCTTACCCTGAACTGTTCCATTATTGTTCTCCGGATTTGCAAACCAATCGCCCTTGTCAGGATCATTATGCTGAAACTTTTCGTTTGTTGCATCCGGATTCCATACCCATACTACTCGTCCCGGGAATATACCCTTTGCTTCACCAATAGGTTTGTTTGGCCCATCTTCAGGTCCTGTCCTTGTCTCTGTCGTCTGTTGTACTGTCTCCGGAATGTTGCCCGGGATTACTGCCATGGCAACTATTACTCCAGCCAGAAGCATTACCATTGCACCGAATCTCACATTTAATATTTTCCACCCTGTCCTCCTCGATATTGCAGTCAGTCCGCCAACTGCAAGGAGATAAGTAACAAATCCCGACATGAATGGCGCAGCCACTCTCATGCATGGATAAGCTGCTCTTGATGGTTTTGGAATTATCCTGATCAGAAACCATATTGTTGAAGCAATACCCATTATAATAAATATCAGCTTATAAGGCAGCCGATGCATTGAAAGCCAGTCTCTCATTCTTCCCAATCTGCCTTTTAACCTGGAAATATCAAATTTCACAATTCTCATGATAAGATGTCCTTAAAAGTTATTCTGCAAGATTAACAATATTTTGAAAATGCTGATCATTAATTTTTTTATTTAAGCTTCATTAACATTTCTAAATGGTCGATATGATCGAAAATCGGAAGTCGACGCATGAAAAATTAAAATTGAGATTCCTTATAGAATCAATTATGATTTCTAATGAGGGCCGAATATAATAATTTTCCCGGGAGATCATGATTTGTTGAAGAATACTTTGGTGTTTAAATTTACGAATAGGAAATCTGCGTAAATCCGAAATGCATCAAGAAATAAAGTATAAAATACCCCTATTATAATGAACTCTTATTATTTTTGACAAATTTATTTACGTAAAATAATCTCTGTTTTCCCTAACTCATCAAACCTGACCCAATGAAAAATATTTTTAACAGATCGTCCATAGTAGTAATAATCCTCTGTTTCAGCCTCGTTTCGTGTTCGAACAAACAGGTTGGCAAATCCCTCCCAAGGAGTGTACCTGAAGCTGAAGGAGTATCTTCCAGAAATATAATTACTTTCCTTGACTCCGCAGCTGTCAGCAAATATGAGTTCCATAGTTTTATGTTTCTCAGGCATGGCAAAGTAATTGCCGAGGGTTGGTGGAATCCTTACCGTCCCGATCTGAAACATACTCTTAATTCTGCAAGCAAAAGTTTTACATCTACTGCAATCGGTTTTGCAATCAATGAAAAGAGAATCAATCTGGATGATCAGGTAGCTAAATTCTTTCCTGAATACCTGCCTGATACGATTAGTGTAAATTTGTCAAAACAGAGAATACGGGATTTACTGAGTATGTCAACCGGACAGAGACGTGAACCATCGCTTTCAGGTGACAAAATATGGATTAAATCATTCCTGGCAATGCCTTTTATTAATGAACCGGGTACAACATATCGTTATAGTTCAGTGGCTTCTTATATGTTATCGGCAATTATTCAGAAAGTAACCGGTCAAAAGGTTATTGACTATCTGACTCCAAGATTATTTGAACCATTGGCGATAGAAGGAATGGACTGGGAAACAGATGCTTATGGCATCAACACAGGTGGATGGGGTTTGAGATTGAAGACTGAAGATCTGGCCAAGTTCGGGCAGTTTTATCTTCAGAAAGGCAAATGGAATGGTAAGCAGCTTCTTCCGAAAAAATGGGTTGAAGAAGCTACTTCACTTAAAAGATATCAGAGACCTGAGTTGAGCGAGTCAAAAAGAGATTCTTCCAGAGATGATGTTCAGGGGTACTGCTATCAGTTCTGGCGTGCACGTCACAATTCATATATGGCTAACGGGGCTAATGGTCAGTTTGTACTCGTTATGCCTGATCAGGATGCAGTAGTGATATTTACTGCCGATTCTCCCGATATGTTCGGTGAACTCGACATGGTATGGAAATACCTTTACCCGGGAATAAAGAAAAGGACCTTACCGCAGGATGAAAAATCTTCAACTGAGTTGAAGCAGAGGTTGGCTTCTCTTGCTCTTCCAATCCCGCCAAAAAACAGTAACGATGCAATATCATCCAAAGTATCCGGCAAAACTTTCACATTCGCACAGAACGATAAACATATTCAGAGCATTTCTCTTCAGTTTAAGGATGACCTGTGTTTGCTTAATCTGAAAACTGATACTGCTTCTTTTGATTATTCATTTGCCCCGGGGAGGTGGCAACCTGGCGAAACAACCAAACACGGACCTTCAATATTTGCACAGGCAAAGTATAATCAGAAAGGGCTGGCTCCCTTTAAAATTGCTCAGGCTTACACCTGGTTGGATGATAAGACTCTTGAACTTTCTTTGAGATATATTGAGAATGTGTCATCGGAAAAAATAGTTATTAATTTCGATGCAATAGGAAAGAAAAAGATACTCTTTGATATTAAAAGCAACAATTCAAGGTTCAACCGGACCTTACCTTTAGAAGGAGTGATACAGTAGTTTTGACAATCTGAGTTTTTTTGAGATTTAATCAGATTCGATTACCTCGTACGGATGATCATGAGCCACGCCATGGCGTGGCTCTACATCTATCATAATGTCAAGAGTAGGGTCATGCCATGGCATGACCCATTCCATTTTAGTTTCTAGAATAAAATCCTTTTGCCAATATATAGGAAATTACCTTTATAAAGAGGGGAGCACAGGTGATGAAGTTTCAAATAAGATTATTAAGATTGTACGATTTTGGACTGGAGATATTCCATCTCCTTTCTTACTGCAGTTTCCTGACAAATTGAGATGGTGAAATGCCGAATTGTTTCTGGAAACTGGTTGCAAAATATGACGGAGATGAGAATCCGACAATGTAAGATATTTCATTGATCCTGTAATTTCCTTCTGCCAGCAATTCTGCTGCTTTTTTAAGTCTGGCAAGCCTTATATATTCAACTGAATTCAGATCAGTAAGGGCTTTTAGTTTTCTGTAAAGAGTTGAAACGCTGATTCTCATCATATCTGCAATCCTTTCCACATTTAAATCATTCTCTGAAATATTATCCATAAGGAAGGAATTCAATTTTTTAAGGAATTCCTCATCAGTTTTGTTCATTGCCACCGATTTGAAATGGGTAAGCGGAGAATTGATGAAATTTTGTCTGACCAGACTCCTGTTTTTGATGAGATTAAGAATCTGGGCTATTAAAAGTTCTGTTGTGAAAGGTTTTTCAATATAACCATCTGCGCCGGAATCAAGGCCTTCGATCCTGGCATTAAGATGTATGGTGGCAGTAAGCAGTATAACCGGTATATGGCTGAATTCTATGTTAGATTTAATCTGTCTGCAAAGTTCATATCCGTTTATAACTGGCATAATAACATCACTGACAACCACAGATATATTATATTTCTTAAGTGCTTTCAATGCTTCATCTCCATTAACAGTGAGTATGACATTAAAATCACCCGATAATTCCTTAGCTATAAATTTCCCCATTTCAACTTCATCTTCTACCAGAAGAATGTTGGAGTAAGTGTTTTCAAGAGAGCCAAAAAATTCAAATTCGTTATGTTCACCCGGAATCAATCCGTCAGACTCATTTATATTGCTGGAAATTGATTCTTCATGGTACCTGGTCAGTTCCAGGACAAATGAATTATACTGTCTGACATTAGTATCAAGAAAGAGTCTGCCATGATGAAGTTCCGCCAGTGACCGGGCAAGAGGCAGCCCAAGTCCCGTTCCTTTCTCCCCTGGCTGATTATAGTCAATCTGATAAAAAGGTTCAAAGATTCTTTCGCTATCCCCTTTTGGTATTAATTTACCGTCGCTGTTTACACGTATCCTTATGATGTTTGCCTTCTCGGTTTCGAGTTCAAGGAATAAGTCAACCTTCGATCCGGCAAATTTAAGGGCATTTGACAGAAGATTACTCAATATCTTTATTATAGCCTCTCTGTCAACTGCCAGATCAAACTTATTTACAGGAGAATGTAAATGGAGTGATATCATTTTTTCTGCACTATATGGAAGGAATAAGTTGAATGTCGATTCAATCAGCTCATATAAATCTGTCTTAATAAAATTCAGTTTATACATCTCCTTCTCGGTTTTCCTGAAATCGAGCAACTGGTTGGTAAGGTTCAGCAGCCGGTCGGTATTTCTTTTTATCATCAAAAGATTATCTTCATTATCCTTTGAATTTTTTATTCCGATTATTAAAAATTCTGTCAAGGGGTCCTTTTATTAAAGTTAATGGCGTACGAACCTCATGAGTAATATTGGTGAAAAAATTAATTTTTGCATTGAGGATTTCCCTCTCCTTATTTGTTTCCAGTATATCAATCTTTCTTTGTTGTTCCAGCACGTTCTTTTTCAAATAAAAGCTGATCAGTGTGTATATGATTGTTACAGAAATAAGAATGTACAGAGCATAAAACGGTAATGAGCGCCAGAACGGAGGAGAAATTCTAATATCCAAAAGTGATTCATTTGAGCTCCAGACATTGCTATCGGAAGAAGAAACAACCTTAAACCTGTATTCTCCGGGAGACAGATTAGTATAGTAAACCTTTCTGTTGCCTGAGATAAGAACCCAATCAGGATCAGATCCTTCCATAATAAATTTATACCTGGTAAGATTAGGGCTGGTAAAGCTTGGGGATACAAAGTCAATACTGAAAGAAGCCTGATTATGCTTTAACGAAATCTTAGTATTAACAAGAATTGATTTAAAATCAGGAGCTCCGGTCGGATTGTTCATATATTCTTTGCCATTAACCTGGAATCCTGTAAAATAGACAGGCGGATTATATGTACTTTCTTTTATATCGGCAGGATTAAATGATATCAGACCGCTGACTGTTCCGAAGTACATTTTCCCATTCCTGTCCTGATAAGCTGAATTATAACTGAAGTTGTTATCCAAAAGGCCATCATCTTTAGTATATGTTACAAATTTATTTGAGTTTGGGTCAAGACAAAGAAGACCTCTGGTCGATGTTATCCATAAATTCCCATGACCATCCTGCAACATGGCACAATATAATGCAAAATCGATTCCTTTACCTGGTAAATACCTGGTAATTTTTTCCGTTTCTCCTTCAATATAGCCGAAACCATTACCTTCAGTAGTAAACCAGATTCTATTATTACTATCCTCGTAAATTGAAGTAATATGCTCACGTGCCAGATTTGAAGAGTCCCCTGTGCCGGATAATATTTTTTTACAAAACCCTGATGATTTTTCATATTTAAACAACCCGTTTCCATATGTTCCAATCCACACATTTCTGTCATGATCCTCATACAGAGAATGGATAAATGTCCCTGCAGCGACACCTTCCATTAATTTGAATGACGAAGTCTCGCGGTTAAACCGGTATAATCCAACTACACTTCCGGCAAAAATTGTTCCGTCGGCGGTTTTCAGGAATGTAATAAATGAATTGGTTTTAAGGCCACTTCTTCCATCTCCTAAATAAAAATGAGCAGTAATCTTTTCCGTAGGGATATTTATCAGATATATTCCATTATCATAGGTCCCTGTCCAAAGGTTATCCGCATCAACAAGGAGCCCCTGAATATTTCTGCTTCCTAATTTTATATGATTAGAACCATCCGTGAAATTTGAAAACAGCTTTGTCTTTTGATCAAATTTCATAAGACCTGCATCTTCGGTACCAATCCAGATATTTCCATTTGAGTCTGCACGGATCTCTCGCACAACATTTGCATTAAGTGCCCCGGGTAACCCTGTCGGATAGAACTTTTCAAAAGGTTTGTTTTCCTGTGGAAGATAATTAATACCTCCGTAAAAGGTGCCTATCCATATCCCACCTTCCCTGTCTTTATTAATTGTCCTGATTGCATTGTTTGAAATGGAAAAAGGATCTGTCTGAACCATCTGGAGATTCGTGACATTACCACTCTTCAGACTACAGATATAAATACCGGATTCCGTACCGACCCATATTTCCTCACTATTATTTAAATAAGTTGTTCGTATAAGCTTGTTGTTCCAGCTATAATCGTTTGAGAACAGACTGGTAACCCTGCCGGTATTCGGCTCAAATTGTCTCAGGCCCGCTATATCGCTTGATATAATCATTCCATAACTGCCTGCATCCAAAATATTTACCAGAGTAACAGATGCCGATAGTTCTTTCCCGGTAAGAATATTGTAGCCAATGAAGTTATCATTTCGTTCATCATATTTATAAACCTTACCATCGGCTGCGCAAAACCAGATGTCGCCTGAATTTGTTAAATCAATACTATTTGGTATGAAATATTGATTTGCAGGATAATATCTCAGCTTATTACTGCCTTTTTCATATTTATATATTCCTGAGGAAGTTGCAAACCATATGCAATTCTTAATGTCAGCTTTGACAACAAGAATTAATTCTTCAATTTCTTTACCTTCAGATTTTATTGTTCCGAAATAATCATTATCTGGTTTATAATAGCAAATTCCTTTAGAGGTGCCGATCCAGATCCATCCATCGGCATCTTCGGATAAGGAGGTTACGAAATTGTTTACCAGGCAGTTTGACACTGACGGGTTGTTAAGAAAGATTTTGAAATGAAAGCCGTCAAATCTGTTCAAACCTTCTTTTGTACCGAACCAGATAAAACCTCTCTTATCCTGTATACATGCCAGAACAGAGTTATTAGACAAACCGGTTTCATTCCTGTAATGACTGAAATAATAGGATCTCCCATTCGTCACTATGGATAGTAATGATATGATAAATGATATAATGAAAAATCTCATCCCGGCGATTAATCAATTTTAAAAACTATCAATCAAATATTGAAAATTACTCAAAAATAGCGTATGGTTATTTAATTATTCATCAATTCTATAAGAAATTCATTCGAAAAAAGAAATAAAATATTGTTGTTTCATCTCTGTCTGCCTTGTTTAAATTCCCTGATTCATACCTTGAAAAAACATGAGACTCAATCGATTTCATCAACTTGTTGGCAAATTAACATTTTTTATGATTTGACTGATTATAAATTTAACTATCATTGCATTCTGACAAATACCTAAAAGAATCAGGATTTAAATTTTTTTAATATATCTGATTATGGATGCTAAAGAAGCTGAACATAAAAAACCGACTATTGCAATCGGTTGCGATCCTAATGCAGCGGCACTTAAAGATTTAATTATTACCCAGCTTAAAGGGACAGGTCATATTGTTAAGGATTTTGGAAGTGAAGATCCTATTTATGCCAGGGTGGCATTCACAGTAGGAGAGGCAGTTGCAGCACATGAATATGACCGGGGAATTCTTCTCTGCGGGACCGGCATTGGAATGAGTATTGCAGCAAACAAGGTCCCGGGTGTATTTGCAGCTCTTTGCAGCGATACTTATTCAGCCGAACGGGCCATCAAAAGCAACAATGCTAACATACTCACCATTGGAGCATTCACTACAGGAGTTGAGGTAGCCAAGCAGATAGTAAAAATCTGGATGGAATCAACCTGGCAGACTGGAACATCTTCGGAACCTAAGGTAGAATGCTATGTTGATTATGCCCGGAGACACCAGGTATAAAAATATAACCATTATTTTTCGATTCTAATGGACTCAAAGGAAATTTTGAAGCTGGAATATACGGCACTCAATATAAGACGAAATATTTTACGGCTTATAAGGGCGGGAGGGGCTGGTCATGTCGGAGGGGCACTATCCTCCGTTGAAATTCTTACTGCACTTTATTTTAAATTGCTGAATATTGACCCGGCCAATCCAAAATGGCAGCTACGCGACCGATTTGTTCTGTCAGCAGGACATAAATGTCTGGTTCTGTATGCATCACTTGCCGAACGTGGTTTTTTTGATGCATCAATACTTGATACTTATGGAGATCTTGACAGTCCGGTGCCCGGGCATCCGAGCATGCACAAACTTCCGGGGATAGAATCAAATACAGGAGCGCTTGGACATGGTCTTTCAATAGCCGGAGGGATGGCTTTAGGGTTGCGTATGGACAACTCACAGTCAAAGGTCTATGTTTTAATGGGCGACGGGGAACTGGCTGAAGGCTCCAACTGGGAGGCAGCTTCAGCTGCATCAATGCACAAGCTGGATAATATGCTTGTTTTTGTCGACAGGAACCATTTGCAGATAAGCGGCCCTACAGTAGATGTAATGAACTACGAACCTCTCAATGAACGATGGCGTTCATTCGGGTGGAGCGTCAGGACAATCGATGGTCACGACCTCCAGGCAATCATAGCCAATGCAAAGGAGATGCCTTTTGAAAAAGGCAAACCTTCAATTATTATCGCTGATACGATCAAATCAAAAGGACTCAGCTTTGCCGAAGGAAAAGTAAATTATCATTACTGGAAAGCTACTCCGGAAGAGATGGAACAGGCAGAACGAGATTTAGATGCCATCGAAAAAATGTTGAAAGAAAAAAAATGAAAGAGTGCTGGCAATGAACGAATTAATAGATCCCAGAAAAGCCTTTGGAGAGGCTGTTATTGAAGCAGCGGAAAAAAATCCGAATGTGGTTGTCCTCTCTGCTGACAGCAGTTCAGGATCAGGACTTGGAGCATTTCCCGGCAGGTTTCCCGGGAGGCATTTTGAATTTGGCATAATGGAACAGGGTGTAACAGGCTTTGCCAGCGGACTTGCAACTACCGGAAAGATACCGGTTTTTGCAGCCATAGCGCCATTTGTTACCGCTCGTCCTTTCGAGATGTTCCGGAACGACCTGGGATATATGCATCAGAATGTTAAAATTGTAGGCCGCTGTTGCGGTTTGACATATGATCAGCTTGGTCCGACCCATCACTCTATTGACGATGTGGCAATCATCCGGACTATACCGGGGGTAACAATTATCAATCCTGGTGACCCGGTGACAATTAAAAAGGCAGTTCATGCAATGATAAATCACATTGGACCTTGCTACATGAAAATCGGAAGCCCAAAAATGCCGGTTTTGTACCCTGAGGATATTAATTTTATACTTGGAAAAGGAATTGTTATCAGGGAAGGCCGGGATGTTGCATTAATCGCCACAGGAACTGTACTCTCAAAAGCAGTTGCTGCAGCCTCTCTGCTCGAAAAAGAAGGTATAAGTGTCCGCCTTATTGATATGCATACTGTGAAACCTCTGGACAGGGACCTCATCCTGGCGGCAGCAAAGGAAATTGGCAAAATAGTCACTGTGGAAGAACATTTTATTGCCGGAGGATTAGGAAGTGCTGTATCGGAAATTTGCAGCCAGGAATTCCCTGTCAGAATTAAAATGATCGGAATCGGCGACCATAATGCCAGCAACGGACCCTATGAAGAATTACTGGGACAACACGGCCTTCAGGCTGATCAGATTAAAGATACCGTAATTAAGTTTTTGTCAGCTTAATAACCTTTTAACCTAATAACCTAATAACCTAACAACCTGAATACAAATATGAAAAACACCGGCGCAATGAAAATCTTTCTCTCTTTGGCAATCATATTTGCCTTAGCTGAGATCTTGTTACTGATTTTTGGAAAAGGGAGTCTCTGGATATCCGGATTGTTACTTTTTGCTATGTTTTTTGCACTTTCATTTACTGTGCAGAGAACAGAAAAATTAAAAGGACTATCCTTTACATGTATGATATTCGCATTTGTTTCATTTACACTCTATTTCCCTCAATTATTCACAAACTGGGGATTTAACACAAACAGCCTTATAGTTCCCTCCATCCAGATTATTATGTTTGGTATGGGTACGAAACTAAGCATTTCTGATTTTGTAAAGGAATTGACAAAACCCCTCAAAGTCATTATCGCAAGTATAATGTGTTATGTTCTGATGCCTCTGATAGCTCTTTTAATAATAAAAGTCTATCATTTCCCTCCGGAAGTTGCTGCCGGTATAATTTTGCTGGGTGTTGGCCCTGCTGGTGCTGCTTCGAATGTTATGACTTACCTGGCTAAAGGAAATCTGGCTCTGTCAATGACCGTTACTACACTTACTACCTTAATCTCGCCACTTGCTACACCATTCCTGATGAAATTGCTTGCGGGTCAGTTGATTGAAGTCGATGCTGTAGGAATGATGATCAGTATTCTTAATATGCTTTTCATCCCTGTTCTGGCTGGTATAATTATAAATAAAATTCTCTATGGAAACCTGAACTGGACAAAGAAGGATATAAATATTGCTGCAATGGCAGTTATCGGTTTTATTGTCGGATTTGTTCTGCTTTTCGTTCCATTTCCGGCAATTATAAAATCAATAAAACTGGGATTCATCCTTATTGCCTGGGCAATTACAATAGTGTCTGTTACCATTATTGTTGTTCGCAGGTCCAATGGTCCGAAAAACTGGATGGATATCATACTGCCAAAACTCTCCCTGACGGCCATTATGTTATATATAGTAATAGTCGCAGCTCATAATAAGGCAACATTATTGTCAATAGGCCCGGCACTTTTTATCGCCGTTATTGTCCATAACATACTTGGATTTATCTCAGGATATTCTTTATCAAAAGCATTTGGCTTCAATGAAGCCGACTGCAGGGCAATAACAATGGAAGTCGGAACCAAAAATGCAGGTCTTGCCGTGGGTCTGGCTTATGATGTTCTCAAGAGTCAGGCTGCCGCGCTTGCGCCACTTATTTTCGGTACATGGATGAACATATCGGCTTCTTCACTTGCCACTTTCTGGAGCCAGCGGGTACCAAAGGAAAAATCGATAAAAGAAAAAACCGGCTGATCAGAAAAATATCATTATAATGATGAATGTTAAAAATATTTAAAAAATATTTAACTGCAACCGATTGTTATTTTACTTTTGATCTTTATAACTATATTCGAAACAATTTGCCGGTTACCTTAGACTGTTAATTCACGTTTTTGCTCGGAGAATCAGGTTCATCGGGCGGCAGGAATAGAAATCATTAAAATTTAAAATGGGAGGAAATACTATGAAAATCAGAAAATTATGTTTTGTACTCTGCCTATCTTTGTTGGCAGGAATTTTTTTAAATTCTTCTGTTAGCGCCCAGCCGACTTCTCTGACAAAAGATGAAATGCTTTATTATACTTCCGTCTGGAAAGGGGATCGCTTTCCCGACGGACGGCCAAAAGTTTCAGACGACATCGTTCAGCGAATGAAATATGTATCCGTTACTGAAGCATGGCAGACTCTTAATGGATCCAGTGATCCTGTTGAAGGTCAGGGCCCTACAAGCTTTGGCGAGTTCCGTAGAGCTACTTACGCCAATCAGTATTACGGAGGATTTAAGATGATGAGGGAAAACATTGTCATCTGCGGCAGAGCTTCAACAATCCATTTTCTGCCTTATCGTCCCGACCTTAATGGCCTGATTCAACAGCAGGGAACAAAAGACGGAAGAGGCAGGGGACAATATACCTGGGGAATTGATCAGCTACAGAAGGGCGATGTCTATGTTGCCGACGTCTGTGAAGCTATGCTTGATGCCTCACATGTTGGTGATAACCTCGGTACAACAATATGGACCAAAACAGGTAACGGTGCTGTTATAAAGGGAACTCTCAGAGATCTTTATGGTAACCTGGCAGTTAATCCGGAATGGAATGTGATGGTTCGCGATTTCAGACCTCAGGCAAACAGCTCTAACCTTGTTATCGGAGTTAATTGCCCGATCCAGGTTGGTTATGTTACTGTTATGCCGGGTGATATTGTTTTGGGAACACGCGAAGGTGTTGTATTTATTCCTCCTCAGCTTGCCCAGAAAGTCGTTGAGACATCAGAAAGAACGCGCATGCAGGATGTATTTGCTCATGATGGTGTGAAACAGGGTAAGTTTACCGCTCAGCAGGCCGATGGCAGTTTCACTCCTCAGATGAACAAGGATTTTAATAAATGGATGCTGGACAACGTTGATACAATGGGAAAATTCTTTGATGACCCGAAAGCCGCTCCCTCCCCTGAATTTATAAGGGCATATGTAAAAGAACGTGAAACAATGTCTGCTCCCAAATAAATCAGATATGAATCGCCGAGAAATCCTTAAGAACCTGGCAATAGGGGCAGCAGGAGTTGGGCTTGCCGGATGTACCACATCCTCTTCACAAAAAGTCTCAGTTTCTTCTGAACCTGTTTATACAGGTCATGGTAAAAAAGCCACTTTTGAAAAAGTGCTTAAACCATCAAATGTAAGTTTGATAAAAGGTAATGATGCCCGCGACAATACTTTTAATGCTCTTAAGAACATTGAAGACGAAATTATGGCATCTCTCGAAGGGAAGAAACGCATACTGATCAAACCCAACTTTGTGGTAGTGACCACACCTCTTGCTGCTACCAGCGTGGAT
The DNA here is from genome assembly GCA_963725785.1 of uncultured Bacteroidales bacterium. GTDB lineage: Bacteria > Bacteroidota > Bacteroidia > Bacteroidales > VadinHA17 > LD21. The sequence goes on from CAVRZV010000016.1 coordinate 199,638, forward strand.
TCCGTACGTGGGATACTCGATTTCATCAGACCACGTTTCAAGGGTCCGATTGAAATAGGAGAAGCTACGGTATCAGGTGCAAAAGGAAGCGGAATGGGTGATGAGGGAACCTTTAAAGGCTTCAGAGATTATGGCTATCTTCCACTTGAAAAGGAGTATGGGGTAAAACTACTCGACCTCAATCTGGAAGCTCACACAATGCATTACATATTCAATACTGAAGGTAACAGACCTCAGGGGATACGTATCATTTCAAAATACCTCGACAGAGACCAGTATCTGATCTCGGCAGGTAAGATGAAAACACATAATTGTGTTCTGGTTACCATGTCGCTGAAGAATATTCTTATGGGCGCTCCAAAAAATGACTATAAAACGCAGAATGATAAGTTTTTAATGCATAGCTGGTCACCTCAAACAATGAAGAAGGGTGTCAAATTTACAATTACCAAGGATACTGTCCTGCATTACAATCTTTTCCAGATTGCACAAATAGCCTATCCCGATCTTGGAGTAGTTGATGCATTCACATCCATGGAAGGTGAAGGACCTATCGACGGAACACCAGTTGATACAAGACTGGCACTTGCGAGCACTGACCCGCTTGCCCTCGATTCTCTCGGAACGAAGATCATGGGATTTGATCCGACTCAGATACTTTATCTGTCATCGATGAATGAGGCAGGAATGGGACAGGGTGACCTTGACAAAATCAACGTCATTGGAACTAATCTGAACGAATGCCTGTTCAGGTTCAAACCTCATTCATCGCTTGTTGAACCATACGGTCTTGGTAAGTCCTGATGAAGATTTAAGAGATAATATAAATAAGAAAAAGAAAATATTATGGAATCATCCGAAAAACAATTAGTCATTGGACGTCGTGGCGCCCTTAAAATGCTTGGACTTGGTTCAGCAGCGATGCTGACAGTCGGTTTCAAAGATGTTCTTGCCAAAGAACCAAAGGGAGACAGGCCAAAGCCGAAATCACTTGCTGTTGAGGGTCGTAGTTCTGTGGCGTTTACAACAGGCACTGAGCGCAGACAGACGTTATATGAGGTTATGAAACCCTTTCAGAACGAGATCAAAGCCGGTCTTAAAAAGAAACAGCTTATTATCAAGCCAAATATGGTGGTTACCAATAAAGCTTTATGTGCAACACACGTTGATGCATTGCGGGCTTTACTGGAATTTGTAAAACCCCTGTATAAGGGCCAGATAATTATCGCGGAATCCAGTTCCTCTGTTAACTCATCTGATGGTTTCAAGGCTTACGGTTATCTTGATCTTGCAAAAGAATTCGACCTGAAATTTTTTGACATTAATTCACAAAGTATCGGGACTCCGGTTTATATTCTGGACCGGAACATGCATCTCGATAAAATTCAGGCAGCCGATATCCTGACAGATCCAAATAGCTATGTTATATCAATTTCCAGACTTAAGACGCATAACAGCGTAGTGATGACTGGTGCAATAAAGAACCTTGCTATGGCTGCTCCCCTGAACCCGGGAGCTGTTAACGGCTCCAAACCGATAAGTTATAAGCGTAATATGCATTCAGGAGGATCGCGATTCCTTCATTATAATATGTTTCTTATGGCTCCGCATGTTATGCCCGATTTCGCAATTATCGACGGTATGGAGGGTATGGAGGGTAACGGGCCAATAAACGGGACACCCGTTGACCACAGGATAGCAATGGCCAGTTTTGATCCTGTTGCCATTGATAGTATGGCTGCCAGACTAATGGATATTCCGCTGGAAAATGTAGGGTACCTTAATTACCTGGCTGCAGCCGGAATGGGGAACATAGACAGAGATAAAATTGATATTGTTGGTGGAAAAGACCCGGCAAAAAGCGTTATTGCATACAAAATGCCAAATAATATCACGCAACAGCTTGAATGGAAGGATCCTCTGCCTGGTACGGCTACAGGACCTGGCCAGAGACCTCCGTCTGCACCAAATGCACCTGCAGCTCCGGCACAGCCTGCAAATCAAACAATCCAGCCGAAGCAGCCGTAATTGAAAATGTTTTTTAACTAATTAAATAAAAAGTGAACGAAATAAAAATATCTCTTAAGACCTTCTTGTTTTCGCACGGTGACAAAGAAAGTGCAGTTGCGATTATTGCCAGTGATGAAAAATATGTCGACCGGGTTCTCAATACACCGTTTTCTACCGATCATTACAGTTTCCTGAAAAACAATATAAGATATATAGGAGTTACACAGAATTTCCGCGAGGTCATTGACTATTTTAAGGTCCCTGCCGGGGAAACCCCTGCAGGATTTAAGATCCAGTACGAATTGGTTGAGAATAATGTTTTACGACTTGATCTTGTTCGTGACATTTCATATGATAAAAATGGTACAAGGCGACCGACAAAACTATTATTTTCAGCTGATAGTGCAAATCCATATGAGATTGTGTCGGTGAAAAACATAATTTCAAATCTGACATGCAACCCTGGCATAATCTACGACTTGTTCATCAACAATCCTAAAGCCAATATAGGGAACAAGTTCAAGACAAGAGATGAAGTAATGCAGGAGATAGGAAATATTCTTGGCCCTGGTTGCGACATCTCGGTAGAACTTAATAACCCTTTCTCTGATTCAATAAATGAATTACTCGAGGAAGCAGCCAGGTTCAAAGAAATGCTTTCTAAATACAGAGTTGTGATAAAAGTCCCGCATACAGGACCTGTTAATGGAGAGAATGTCAAAGAACTTCTTGAAGGCGATAAAAAATTCCAGAGGTCATATGACAGTGGAACTACAAGGGATAAATTCAGGGGACATAATCTTGCACTCCTGCTGCACGAACATGGCTACCGTATTAACTTCACCCTGATGTTTGAGCCTTATCAGACAGCTCTGGCACTCCAGGCAAGACCATATTTCATCAATTCGTTCATCAGACACCGCGGTATAGCCTCAAGAACGATTAAGAACTATATTGAGGAGTTCAATAAAACAAATGAAAATAAGTTCCTGGAAGAGCTGAAGACATTTTTTATTGAAAAGGATTTCATGCCTCCGTCAGTCAATGGCTTGAGTCTGAGTGAGGTAAAAAAGACAGCCGAGAAAATACTTAAATACAGGAATTATGATAACCCTGAAGGAAGTGACGAGCTCGATAGTGTACGTCACAACCTTAGAATGCTCCGAAATGCTAACCTCCCTGATACCCGGCTGATTATCTGCAGCATGGAAGGAGAAGAGAATTACCCTGCCATTGATAAGCTTCTCGCTGAACCTGAGTTTAGCGATATGGCAGACAGGGTCATAATAACTGCTGAGCCGGAATACCTTGCCAAATTCACAACCACTCCCCAGGTAATTAATTACCAGAGGAGATTTATGAATGCTGCTAAAGGACATAAATAGTTTCATTATGATTGAATTTTAGATTAAGTTTATAATTAAAATAATACCGATGGAAACAAAATTAATGGGAGTTTTCGCACCAATTACAACTCCGTTTGATGAAAAAGGAGAGGTTGCATACGATAAGCTCATAGATAATATGAAGTTCTACGCCAAATCAGGTCTGAAAGGATATCTGGCTCTTGGCTCAAATGGTGAAAATAAAAGTCTGACCACAGAGGAAAAAACAAAGGTTCTTGATACTATCATCAGGCACAAGGGAGCCAACCAGTTTGTAATGGCCGGATGTATCTTTGAATCTACAAAGGAGACTATTGAGTTTGCAAAGATTGCAGAGGGATTGGGATCAGATTTTATTACCTTACTCCCACCTTCTTATTTCAAAAAGGAGATGACTGACGCAGTTCTGCTGAGATATTTTTCAGATGTGGCAAACAGTGTAAAGAAACCCTGTCTGGTTTATAATGCACCACAATTTTGTGGTGGTACTGTTTTGTCAGTAGGCCTGATCAAAGACCTTGCAAAGCATCCAAATATCGTTGGGGTTAAAGATTCATCTAATGCTGCAAATATTGAAGGTTACCTGTTTGCTGTCAGAGATTCATTCAATGTTATACCCGGTTCAGCCAATTTCTTTATGAACGCTCTCTTTATGGGCGCTAATGGTGGTGTTATCTCCCTGGCAAATATTTTCCCTGATATGACCTGCAAACTATATGACCTGGTAGTCGCCAGGAAGTATGAAGAAGCTTTCAAACTGAACGAGAAGGTGATTCAGACAAACAAATCAGTATCTGGTACAGGAGGTGTAGCTGCAGTGAAATATGCTATGGACCTTGCCGGTCTGTATGGAGGAAGTGCAAGGCTTCCACTTTTGCCACTAAGCGAAGATGTAAAGAAGAAAATACAAGATTATCTTAAAAAAGAAGAACTGATATGAAACGAACATGAATTTAAACAGCTTAAATTTACAAATAAGCATGTTTAAGTTCATTGCGAGTTCCACGCGACCATTAAAAATAAAAATATAACACATGAAAAAAGTACTGGTAAATGAAAAAGTTAGTCCTGACGCTCTGAATATTCTTAAACAGGCTGCAGAGGTCGTTTATATTCCATCAGGTGATCATGCTGAGATTATTAGTATGCTTAAAGATATTTCAGGCATAATGCTTGATACAACAATTAAATTCACCGGCGAGCTTATGGACTCTGCACCGAACCTGAAAGTGATAAGCAGGACAGGGACAGGTGTAGACAATGTTGATGTTGATGCAGCAACCCAGAGAGGTATAATGGTACTTCATACTCCTGATGCAAATACGGTAACAGTTGCAGAGCATACAGTAGCCTTCATCGGAGCTTTGACCAAACACCTTGTCTTCCTTGACTCTGAAACACGTCAGGGTAAGTTTAAGATTGCAAGAAGATATTACCTCCCTGTTGATCTTGATGGCAAAACCATCGGAATCATAGGGTACGGAAGAATAGGAAAGCAGGTTGCAAAAAAATGTATAGGCGCTTTTAATATGAAGGTGATAGTTTATGATCCTTATATTAAAGACGATGTCCTTGCTCCCGGAGTTATAAGGTATAATAATGAAGAAGATGTATATAAAGAAGCAGATGTTATAAGCGTACATGTTCCTATGACCCCGGAAACCAGGAACCATATTAATGAGAAGCTTCTTTCATTAATGAAACCTTCAGCATACCTGGTCAATACAGCAAGAGGAAATATTGTTGATGAAGTGTATGTTTGTAAAATGCTTGATGAGGGAAGACTTGCCGGAGCAGGTTTTGATGTTCTTGCCAATGAACCTCCTGTTGATGGTGAGATTTTCCTTAAAAACCCGAAAACAATTGTAAGCCCTCACAGCGCAGCTCTTACCAATGAATGTACTGTCAGAGTCGCCTGCGAAGCTGCAAAAGGTATTGTTGATTTTCTGGAGGGAAGACAACCCAGATCAATATTTAACAGAAAAGGACTGAATATAAAATAAGAACAGAGTTATACCTATATATAATGAGCACAGAAAAGAAATACGATATTATCGGATTTGGTGAGGCAATGATAAGATTCACTGCACCTGATCACGGCCGGCTTGAACAATCATCGCATCTCCTTGTAGCAATTGCGGCAGCAGAATTGAATGTTACTGTAAATTCTTCAAGGCTGGGACATAAGACTGCATGGTTATCCAAACTTGTCGATATATGGTCGGGACAATATATTATCAATAAAGGAAGGGAGCATGGAGTTGATATGTCGGGGGTAATACTTCTGCCTTTTGACGGTAAAGGAACTGTAAGAAATGGCTTATGCTATCTTGAAGTCGGCATTCGACCCAGGGCAAGCAAACAGATGTACGACAGGGCACATTCGGCAATTAGTTTAATTAAACCGGGAGACATTGACTGGGAAAAAGTACTGACACAGACCAAGTGGTTCCATACGACAGGCATAACAACAGCTATCTCTGATAATGCTGCGGCTGAAGCTATTACGTCCCTGAAAATAGCCAAGAAGCTTGGTGTTACAACGAGCTTCGACCTTAATTTCCGTTCGACTTTGTGGAGCGCGGAAAAGGCAAAGGAGGTTATGAAAAAGGTAATGCCATACGTTGATGTAATAATCGGCAATGAAGAGGATTTTGAAAAAATGCTTGGAATAAAAGCTAAAGGCGGAACAGAATCATACTCTGATCTTGATCCTGAAAACTATAAATCTGTGGCAAAACAGGTAGTTAAAGAGTTTCCGAATGTGCAGGTTGTAGGAACCACGCTACGACATGTCAGAACGGCACTTCTTAACGACTGGCAGACTGTAATGCTTTATAAGGGCGAGTTCTACGCTTCAAGGAAATATGAAAATCTTGAAATTCTTGACAGGACAGGTGGAGGTGACAGTTTTGCTTCTGCACTTATTTGCAGTATGCTCGAAGGGAAGAGCGCCACAGGAGACTATAGAGTTCTCAGCTGCTTATTCAGCGCTTTGTCATGGATTTATGGGGGACTGGAACTGGGCTACAAGAACTGAAGCAGAGAAAGTTATGAAGGGAGGAAGCGCCAGAGTTGTCCGATAGATGATTGAAACTTTAACAATTATGACTGATATTTTAAAGAAAGCATGACCCGGAAAAATATACTTTTGAATATATTGATTAACTAACAATTTCATTTTATTTACCTAACCTACTAAACTATGAGAAAATTGACAACACTGCTTGTACTCCTGTTGTTCGCGGGGTTACAGGTTGCTTTTGCTCAACGGACAATTACGGGTAGAGTTACCAAAACTGCAGATAATACCGCGCTTGCGGGGGTTACTGTTCTAGTTAAAGGAACTACTATCGGAATGACTACTGACGTCGACGGGCGATATTCTATCGCTGTGCCTAACAATGAGGCAATTTTGCAATTCTCATTTATTGGCATGAACCCAAAAGAGGTGGCTGTCGGAGCACAAACAATTATCGATATTGCTCTTGAAGAAACCATGAGACAGATGGACGAAGTCGTCGTAACGGCACTTGGTATTAAGAGAGAAGCGAAAAGTCTCGGTTATTCAGCTACATCTGTTAAAACGGAAGAACTGCTGAAAACCAAATCTGCAAACATGATGGAGACGCTTGAAGGAAAAGTTGCAGGTCTGAACATAACGCTTCCGGCTTCCGGTGTTGGTGGCAGTTCACAAATACGTTTGCGTGGACAGGCTGCTTTCGATGGAGCAAACAACGCCCCGTTAATCGTAATTAATGGCCTGCCCATGGATCAGGGTGCAAGAGGTGCTAATGGTGGCAATCAGCGTGACTTAGGGGATAATATGAGTAATGTTAACCCTGATGACATTGAAAGTATGACTGTACTGAAAGGTGCAACAGCCGCCGCAATTTATGGTTCGCGGGCAGCAAATGGCGCTATCATCATTACCACAAAAACCGGTCAGAAAAATCAGGCTATCGGTGTAGAATATTCCACCAGTTTTACTGCACAGAAACCTCTGTCTTACTTTGACTTCCAGGATGTTTATGGTCAGGGAACAGCAGGGAATAAACCAACCACTGCAGCACTAGCCGCTTCTACAGGTCAATTGAACCTGGGGTGGTAAGTTAGATGGTTCGGACATTACTATTTTTGATGGAACAACTGTACCCTACTCATTTCAGCCAAACAGGGTAATCGACTATTTTCACATTGGGCAAATTAAAACCAATACAGTTGCATTTTCCGGCGGTGGGGCTAACGGTAGCTTCAGAGCATCATTCTCAACAACGAATGGCTCTGGTATAGAACCGACAAATGAGTATAAAAAGAAATCTTTCAATATAGGTGTCACTCACGATATTACTAAGAGACTCAAATTCACTACGAATATCAATTACATCAAAGAGGACTACCTTAACCCACCGCAAATCGGACAACAGGGAGCTGGCTCCATGAACTTTCTTACCCGGTGGCTATGAACATTCCACTAAAGAATTTAAGATATAATAACACCAACGTTACTAACGGAACAGAGGCGGTAACTTCAGGCTTCCAGGGTACAATTCTGAACCCCTACTATGCTATGGCAGCAGGCGCTTCATTTACCAACACAAGAGACCGTTTTCTGGGGACATCTACATTACGCTGGGATATCACTGACTGGCTGTATGCTCAGGGCAGGTTTAACTACGATTATTCCATTAATTTCACGGAGACTCAAAGCTCCAGCCGGTATAGCAACCAGTGTTCCAACAAATTCTGATGGTACCTATAAAGGAAGTTATACAGTTGGAGAAGGATGGGGAACAAACGTAAACTCTGATTTCCTTATTGGCGCAAGCAAAAAGTTTAATAAGTTTACTGTTGATGCAAGTTTTGGGGGAAACACATTCAGAGCTAAAAGTCACAATTTTAACGAAACGGCTACAAATCTTACTGTAAGGGACTTTTACTCCATTGCAAACGGTGTTACTAAAACCCCAACCTATGGTTTTAGCCAGACCCGGGTTAATTCACTTTATGGATTAGCCGAGTTTGGATATAACTCAATGTTGTACCTCAATTTTACCGGTAGAACTGACTGGTTCTCCGTATTAAATCCAACGTATAATTCCAAGTTTTATCCATCTGTATCCGGTAGTTTTGTTTTCTCAGAATTGCTGAAAGACCAGAAATGGCTTACTTATGGTAAACTGAGAGGTTCCTGGGCACAGGTAGGTAGCTCAAATGGTGTAAACGCTTATGATGGTCTCCTGACCTATAGTCTTGGTACTAACCAGTTTAATGGTCAGACTACAGCAAGTATTGCAGGCGGAGGCGCTGCTCCTAATCTGCTACTTGCAGCCGTTTACGGTTACTGAAAAAGAAGTAGGTCTGGAAGCAAGGTTGTTTAACAACAAAGTGCATTTTGATTTTGGATACTTTTATAAGCTGACAACAGACCAGATAATGAGTGTCCAGCTTTCCGATGCTTCAGGATATACTTCTTCAAAGCAAAATCTTGGCTCATTAAAGAACAGTGGTGTGGAATTTTTATTAGAGTATACTCCTGTTGAAACTAAAGACTTTAGCTGGACGACTTCATGGAACACTACTTATCTGAAAACTGAAGTACTCTCCGTTGGCAAGAGTCCTGATGGGACACCAATTAAAGATTTTCTGGTTCTTAACTTTAATACTACCGGCAACGAGTTTCTTGGAGAATTGCATTACACTGTAGGTATGGCGATGAACCAGTTATATACCAGAACATATCAGAGAACTGATCAGGGTCAGGTTATCGTTCAAAGCAACGGTAGATTGCTTGCAACACCTTCTGCCAGACCTGTTGGAAGTTCGATCCCGAAACATACCGGTGGCTGGAACAATACATTTACGTACAAAAATCTTTCTCTCGGAGTATTCATCGACTACAAACTGGGAGGTACGGTATTATCATCTACTTTGTTAAATATGACAAGACAAGGTATGTCACCGCTTTCACTCGAAGGCCGGAGAATACAAGCTGACGGTACAATAGAAGCAGGTTTAGTATTTCCAGGTGTTTATGATGCAAATCCTGATCCAAATATTACTGATTATCAGCCTAATACCACGCCTGTTACCATTGTTGATCTGGCGAATTTTTATGCTGACTACAGGAACCTTCAGATCGGGGATCCTTTCACATTCAAGTCAGATTTTGTTAAGTTGAGAAGCATTACGTTATCATATAATCTCAGCAATGTATTGAAAAATGTTAGTTTCCTCAGCTTCATCAAGGGATTAACACTGCAGGCTTCCTGTCGGAATGTGGCGATTCTTTATAAGGATATTCCTAACCTTGACCCTGAAGCCATTCAATCTTCCGGTGACACGAGAGCAGGTTATGAGAACTCATCATTACTTACAACCCGAGATTTTATGTTTTCATTAAATGTTAAATTCTAAGGATTATGAAAAAGATACGACAATTAATATTTTTAAGTGCATTCCTAGTTTTGATAGGAGGATGCGATAAGGACTTTGTGGAAATAAATACAAATCCATTTGCAATAAATACCATTGACCCGGGACTTTTGTTTGCCGGTGCACAACGTGTCAACAATGGTGGTTGGGACTCAGAAAGTACGATAGTGCAGCAATTTGTTGTTCCGTTTAACCTTGGAACCACTGTTGCTTTCAATTTTAATGAGGACATTGACGGCTACCAGCTTGGTGCCTGGAATCAATATACAGGTGCGGTCAAAGCATTTACACAGATTCTGTTTACACTGAAAGGAACCACAACTCAGGTTAATTTGCAGAGCATTACCCGTATCTGGAAGGCTCAGGTCTTTATGAACATTGTCGACACTTACGGGAATGTCCCTTACTTTAAGACAGGTCTCGCCGGGATCGAAGGTGAAACAGCCTTCTTCCCTGCATACGACGATGATTCAGCTATCTATGATGACCTATACCTCGAGATCAAAGATGCATTGAGTAAATTGGATCCTGCCGGGGATTACGTAGCTGCTGACCTTTTTTACGGGTCAAAAGCTTATATTCCTGTTAATAATGCAGCAACGCAAGTGGCACAATGGAAAAAACTTGGTAATTCGTTGTTGTTAAGATTAGGCATGCGCTATACCAAGCTGAATCCAACCAAAGCTGCATCGATCGCGACTGAAGCATTTAATGGTGGAGTGATGACATCGAATGCCGACAATGCACTCGTGGTTTATGATGGTACTCTTTTTACAAATAATGGTAACGCTAATTTGATAAATAATAACCCGAGATACTATTATACGGCAGAGCCTTTTGTAAATCAGCTGAAATCGACAAGTGATCCACGCAGCAAGTATATGGTCGCATCATTTGCAGATCCAAGTGCCCCGTTACTTGATCCTAACCCTAATACTAACGTTGCAGCTCAGTTTGGTGTTCCTATCGGGATTCTCTCCGATAACCTTACTGTTGCTCTTGGCCACAGAGGTACAAGGGGTGGTGGGTTAAATTATTCACAGATGAATGTAAACGTAGCAGCCTCTTTGATGACCCCGACTTACTGGATGACATATGCACAGGCTTCTTTGCTTCTCGCAGACGCGGCAAAGAGAGGTTATATCCCGGTGGTGATGCTGCTGCCAAGACATATTATGAAGCAGGAATAAAAGCCGATATGGATGCTTATGCTCTGATTATAACCAGAACTAATAAGCCATCAAATGCTGTAGTTCCTATACTTTCTCCGGTTTCTGTAACAGACTATAATACCTATATTGCACAAGCTGGAGTTTTATATGATCCGGCTACCGCTCTTAACCAGATCAACACACAATACTGGATAGCTAATTTCCTGATTAGTTCAGAAGCCTGGGCTAACTACAGAAGAACCGGTTTCCCTGTTTTGGCACGTAATACATATAATGACTAAACTGCTGGCTAATGGTGGTGATGGCTATGTTCACAGGTTTTCTTATCCTGATGCTGAATTGCCGAAAAATAAGGTGAACTACCAGGCTGCAGTTGCAAATCTGACTGGCTGGGTTGATGATTTAGTTAACAGAGTATTTTGGGATATACCATAAAACTTGTTGAATGAAAACTCATTCATCATGTAATTATATTTCAAAATGAATAATAATGACTTGGGAGTCAGAGTAAATCTGGCTCCTTAGTTTTTAATATACCTCCATGGAACTCAAGATTTTCAACTATTGAAACATCCTTATACAACTATCTATGAAAACTATTCTACAACAGATTTCAGAAAAATCAAAACAAAAGGAAAGGTCGGAAAGAGCAGCAATCAACGCAGAGATTGCAAATCCTGCTACCCTGAATGGCCGTCGTAATTTCCTTAAAAAAGCTGCGCTTGGCGGAATAGCCCTGGGAGGACTCATGCATCTGTCAGTCGAGGATACCATAGCTCAGACAACACAGAATGTTTCGAGGGCATCAAGTGCATCTGACCTTAAAATTACTGATCTTCGCGTTGCGCAGAAAGGACCCGGATCATTTCCTTCACGAATTATCAAAATATATACAAACCAGGGTCTTACAGGTATCGGCGACATACGGGATGGGACTGATCAGCGTTTCGCTTTATTCCTTAAGAGTAAAATTGTCGGACTAAATCCCTGCAATGTCGAAATGATCTTTAAGGTAATTAAGCAGTTCGGAGGCCATGGAAGGCAGGGAGGCGGTGTAAGTGCTGTTGAGATGGCATGCTGGGACCTGTGTGGTAAAGCGCTGAATGTACCGGTATGGCAGCTGCTTGGCGGACGATACCGTGACAAGATGAGACTATATGCTGATACCCCTGATGGACGCGATGAAGCTGATCAGGAAGCCAGAATCAAAAAAAGAATTGAAGAGGAAGGCTTTACATGGCTCAAAATGGATCTTTCATCAGCGGCAATCGCAGCAACAAATCCGGGCTCATTGGTGAATAATAATTACTGGAGATTCGGAACACCCCGGCCGGCAATGCCTCCGCAGCAGGGAGCAGCTGGCAGTCAGAGACCTGCCGGACCCCGCCCTGTGCCTGAGGCCAGCATGAACCAATACATGAGCTATAATAATACTGAGGCTCCATTCACTCAAATTCAGTTAACTGATAAAGGACTGGAACTCATGGCCGAAAGAGTAAAGAAAGTCCGTGAAATGGCAGGAATGGAAATTCCAATTTCTACCGACCACTTCGGCTATATGGATGAGAACCAGTTTATCCGCCTTGCAAAAGTTATAGAGCCTTACAGGCTGGCCTGGCTGGAAGATACTGTTCCATGGTTCTATCATGACAGACTGAAAGCCCTTAAGGAAGCTTCTTCTACACCGATATGCACTGGCGAGGATATTTATATGCTCGGAGGAATGCTTGGCGGATTTAAATCTTTGATTGATGACAGGTGTGTGGATATTATTCATCCCGACCTTGTTAGTGCAGGCGGTCTGCTTGAAACCAAGAAGATCGGTGATTATGCTGAAGAGGCAGGTATCCCCATGGCTATGCACCACAATAGCAGTCCCGTTGCTTTTATGGCAAACGTCCATTGTGCAGCGGCTACTGAGAATGCACTTGTACTCGAGTTCCATGGCGGCGATATCCTTACGGAATGGGAATCAATGGTAATCAAGACCGATAATCAGCCTCTGATGGACAAGGGTTATGGACTCGTCCCTCTGACCGCTCCCGGATTAGGTATAGAATTAAACGACGAGACACTAAAATCGATGATGCCAAAAGATTCCAAATATTTCGATGCCACACCCGAGTGGGACAACCCGGGGAGGACATACGACAAATTGTGGATATAGTATTATCAAACTTTAAATGCAAATGATATAGCTTACTTACTAATAAATAATGCAACATGAAGACAATCTTACAGCAAATTGCTGATAAAACCAGGAAAAAAGAAGTTGCGGATAGAGAAGCTGTTAAAGCTGAATTGAATAATCCGGGCACCTCCCGCGATCGCCGTAACTTTCTTAAAAAAGCTGCTTTAGGTGGTATTGCTCTCGGGGGATTGTGGCATCTGTCGGTTGAAGATACAATAGCCCAGACTACACAGAATGTTTCCCGTACATCCGGCCCGTCTGATCTTAAGATCACCGATCTCCGTGTTGCTGAGAAAGGCAACACGGGATCAATGGCAGCACGTATTATTCGTATAGATACCAACCAGGGTATTTACGGATTGGGTGATATCCGTGATGGTACCGACCAGCGATTTGCATTGTTCCTGAAGAGCAAAATCGTGGGTCTTAATCCCTGTAATGTCGAAATGATATTTAAAGTAATCAGGCAATTTGGAGGTCATGGAAGACAGGGTGGTGGTGTAAGCGCAGTTGAAATGGCATGCTGGGACCTATGTGGCAAAGCCCTGAATGTCCCTGTTTGGCAGTTACTTGGCGGAAGATATCGTGATAAGGTCAGAATATATGCCGATACACCTGAAGAAACTGATCCCACAAGACAGATTGAAGCACTTAAGAAAAGACTGGCCGACGGCTATACCTGGCTTAAAATGGATATTGGGATGGATGAAGTAGCAAAAGATCCCGAATCGCTGGTAAATTCGAAATTCTGGGCTAAAAACAGCGGCAATTTAAGCAACTGGTACATGGGAAGGAGTTTTGCAGACGGAGGATATCTCGATTACTGGAAGAAAGAGCAGCCTTTTACGCAGGTTCAGATAACAGATAAGGGTCTGGAAGGACTTCAGAAAATCGTTGAAAATGTGAGAAATGTCGTCGGAAATGAAATACCTCTGTGTTGTGATCATTTCGGCCATATTGATATGAATCAGATCATCCGTATTGGAAAAGCGCTGGAAAAGTACAGGATGGCATGGCTGGAAGATACTGTTGCATGGATTTATCCTGATCAGCTTAAAACGATAAAGGACGCTCTTGAAACACCGATTTGTACAGGAGAGGATATTTATATGCTTGGAGGGATGCTGGGCGGATTCAAGAAACTAATAGACGAACGGGCTGTGGATATTGTACATCCCGACCTGGTCAGTGCCGGCGGTATTCTCGAAACAAAGAAAATCGGCGATTATGCTGAAGAGGCAGGTATTGCAATGGCACTCCATGCTAACAGTACACCTGTAGCATGGATGGCAAACATTCATTGTGCAGCAGCTACTGAAAATGTCCTTGCCCTTGAGCATCATAATATTGATAACCCGAGATGGGAGGGTATGGTCAAAATGACCGGGAAACAACCTCTGATTACAAACGGATTTGCAAATGTTCCTCTGGATGCCCCGGGTCTTGGTATTGAGCTTAATGATGAAGCAATCAAAGCAATGATGCCAAACAAAGGTGAAAAGTACTTTGAACCTACACCGGAGTGGAACAGGACCGGAATGTCCTACGACAAACTGTGGATTTAGAAATCTGATCATTCAGATACTGATTATAGATGACATTGCCTCAATTAATCTGCTTTTTGTAAAAAATAAATTATATAAAACATTTCACAAATTTTTTCTATTTGCATAGATTTGTAGATAATGGAATGGTAAGTCATTAATCGGGAAAGCTGCATGGTAAAGATTTAACATTAAAAAGATTGCACAAAAATTAATTAACCTGAAATAAATCGATTATGAAAAAAAATGAAGACCTCCAATACTATATTACGGGAATAAAAAAGCCGAAAATATCCTTTGCAGCTGCCATCTCAACACTTATGCTGATCTGGTTGTTCAGTTCTCCCATGTATGGACAGCAGCCCGATCAGGTACCCGTGCAGCGGCCAGCACAACCTACCGGACAGGCAAAAGCAGATGTTATTCCGCTTATTAATCGTATCGGTCATACCGATCCTGCCAAAGCCATGCCTGGTAAAAATGTGCATCAGGGTACAGGCACTTTAGGTATGCAGACGCTTCTTGGCAGAGGAGCTGTGAAGAATCTTGCTTTTATGCACCACGGTCCACTCGGACCAAAGAGCTCAATCGGACATCATTTCCATACCAATTCTGATGAAATGTTCCTGATTCTCGACGGCGATTGCCAGTTTACGGTAAATGGTCAGACCGCTCTGATTAAAGGGCCGGTAGGCGTTCCATGCAAAGCAGGAAGTTCGCATGCAGTGTATAATCCTTCTGCAAAACCGGTTGACTGGGTTAATTTCCAGGTTCTTATTGCTGATCCGGTTCAGCCTGGCACCACAACTCCGCCTGTTAAGGGTAGTGTACCGATGCGCAGGGGCTCATATAATTACTCAGCAGATCCGACAAACTTGTTTGAAATGGGTGATGACAGGTCCGATGCTGTTCTCGTTAAGAAACCTACATTCATTAATACCCGTCAGCTTACCAAAGAAAATCTCCGTCCGGTTGTAAGTATGAACGGAGGAAAAGATACAGTTTTTTACAGAAGAGCTCTGGGACCAGGGTCATTCGAATCAAACTGGGCGTTTTTTGATCACCTGCTTATTCCTGTCGGATCAACCGTAGGAAGACATTATCATGCAGGCGTGGATGAAGTTTATCTGGTCATCAAAGGGAAAGGGAAAGTTCATGTTAATGATGAAAACGCTGACATCGCTTATGGTGATGCAGTACCTGTAAAAGCCGGGGAAGTTCATTCTTTTGAAAGCTCAGCTACCGAACCACTTGAAATGGTTATTTACGGAATTGCTCTTGAAAAAGGAAAACTGGATGTGGTTGACGTACCACTTACAATGGCAAAATTGCAGATGTTCTTCGAGGTTGAACCTTCTAATTATGCTGCTTTCGAAAAGAACTATATCGATGTTTATGTTCCTGCTCTCAGGCGACAGGTCGGTTATCTTGGATCAAAGCTCCTGAGGATCTTCCCTGCTGACATATCAAAAAGAAATGGGTCACCTGAATCCAAATTCACCTTTGAGATGGAGCTTATGTTCGAAAAGGAGGAACAACGTGTGGCATGGACCAAAACCCAGGAGCATGATGTTGCATGGGCAAAAACTTCGGCAATGGCAAAATCATTTCAGTGGATTGGTTACGATGTGGTTGGAATGGACCAGATTGGAGATCCGATAGGCCAGAGAAATATAACAATCGAAAAGCAATAATCAAATTCAAACAAAACCTATATAAACTAGAAAATTATGAAAAGGACATTAACAAAAAATTTAATTATTCCGGGTCTGCTCGCTTTATTCCTGCTTATCCTCACTCAATGCGCTCCTACACCTGAGTGGCAAAAAAAGAATAAGGAACTGATCAAGCAATATACACTTACAGAGAGAAAGCTAACCAGTCTACCAAAAACAAAAATTGTATCAAACCTTGAACCAGCTAAAGTCACAAAGTTGGAATCTATCGCTTCTGCATCTTTGTATCCTGGTGTAAATGCAAAACTATACTGGGGAACAGGTACTATGACAGCAATCCTGCAACTTGACCCTAATGCACAGATTCCTGAGGAAGCCCTGCCAGTTGACAGGTTCCTATTTGTTATTGAAGGAGAAGTGAGTCAGCTCGTTGACGGATCAAACGTGAAAATGATTGCTCTTAAAAGAGAGGCACAGGATGGAACACACAGTTTAACTCCAAGGATCGATTTCATTTATCTCGAAAAAGGGAGCAAAACTGCATTGACAGCCGGACCGGCTGGTGCAAAAGTTGTTGAAGTATACAGCCCGGTGCGTCTCGACTATCTAAAGAAGGCCGGAGCAGCTAATGTTCCTTCTGCAAATGTTGATATTACTGCACCAGCTACACCAAATGTTAAGCCGAATCAGGTATATGATCTTTATGATTTTCAGCTTAGTCCGCTTACCACAGGCGCTAATTCAAGGCTGATCACAGGTAAAAACACACAGATCAGTTTTATTTCAATGGATCCCGGTGCTTTGTTTGATCGCCATATACATCCTGAAGAACAGACAATGCTTGTACTTCGTGGCGGCTGTGATGAAATACTGCTTGATAGTGAGCAGCCAATGGTGAAAGATGATGTTGTTCTAATTCCTGGCAACATGGTGCACGGAGCAAAAATAGGCGATCTTGGCTGCGATGCGATCGACATTTTCTGGCCTGCAAGAGCTGATTACAGTGAGAAGGAAAAAGCAAGACTTGAAGCTTATCACGCAATTATTCCTGAAAGCTCAAAGCTTGAGCTGCTTGTGGACGGTACAAATACCAAACCAGGTCTTGTTTTCGGTGAAGGCCCAAAATGGATGAACGGAAAGGTCTATTTTTCAAGTATGGGATTTGATCAGGGTTGGGGAGCACGTCCGGATAAGAGTTCTGTCGTTGAACTGAAACCGGACGGGTCGTACAGGAATATTTCTGCAGGTAAGATGGTGTCAAATGGTCTTTACCCTTATAAAAACGGCAATCTTCTTGTTTGTGACATGATTGGTCACAAAGTTATTGAAATGACTACCGAAGGTAAAGTAGTCAGGGTAGTTGCAGATAAATATGCAGGTAAATCAATTGATGGTCCGAATGATATTATAACCGATGCAAAGGGTGGCATCTATTTCACCGATCCGCAATTCACTATGGAAGCAGTTAAATTCCAGCCCGGACGTGCTGTATATTATATTTCAACAGATGGGAAAGTAACAAGAATCACTGAACCAAATGAGTTTGCAATGCCAAACGGTATCCTTCTCTCACCTGATGGTAAAACTCTTTTCATCAACAACTGCTACGATGATGAATCATGGTACCCTGTGAAGAGTACAAAAAAGAATACTATCTGGGCCTACGATGTAAAAGAAGATGGAACAATTGCAAACGGCAGAAAGTTTTGCACTTTATTTCTGGTCGACAATGTTCTCGACAGAAAGGGGAGATCATCAAGTGCCGATGGTATGGCAATAGACAAAATGGGTAACATTTATGTTGGCACTTATTACGGTGTTCAGATATTCAACTCAAAAGGTGAATTTGCAGGTATGATTAATTTACCTCACTTCCCGGTAAGTCTTTGCTTTGGTGATAATGATATGAAAACATTATATATTGTTAGTTACCAGTGGGTTTACAAGATCCGTACCAATATGGAGGGATATGTAAACTATCTGAAATAAGAGAATATTCAGAAAAGGATTAATAAAAGAGGCTGTCTCAAAAAGTAGAGACAGCCTCTTTTATTTACCCCTGATCCTTTAGCCGTCAAACTATTGTGTTTGCCCCCCTGCCCCCCTAAACTAATCTTTATACACATCTTTTTATCTTAGCTTTTTTGTACTCACCCCCCAACCCCCTCTGCCACCTCTGCAATCTGGCTCCTTCGCTAAAATAGCCCGCTGGGCTATTTCTTAACGCTTGACCCTGTAAAGAGGGGGCAATTCACAGATATGCTGAATGTTATGAATCACTACAAGGAAAATATACTTTTTCTATTAATAATATTGTTTCAGCATGGTAACACTTTACTTCTAAATGGTAGAAATTTAATCTTCATATTGGTACCTAATCGTGTCCACGCCCCTCTTTACGAAGTAGAGAGGGGAAGGGGGTGAGTATGTATGAAACAAACGAATCTAACGAAGTGAGTTTTCGACGAAGCCAAACTTCGGATCGAATAGATCTGTATAAAGATTAGCCCCCCTAAAGGGGGGATAATTTGTCGATAGCCCTTCAGAAGAGAATGGATTTTGATTACTCTACCGTCTTATCTTTCCTTATAATATTTTCAACAGCCTGCTCCCCCAGTCTCTCCTTGAGTTGTGTAAGATAAAGACTTCTTGGAGCTACATGTGTATCCAATGATTCAACATGAGCTCTCGGTTTGGTAAGGTCCTGAAAAAATGTGTTGAATATTACAGCGTTAATACCGATATGTCCGAAAGAGTAGTTCTGTGCAGTCGGTGGACTTTGCATAAGAAAATCTCCCTCACAGTTCCAGAACACAATATTTGCTCCTGCCCATCCGATACTTATATCTTTCCAGTATCTGGCAGAGAGCGGGGCCCTGACATTATCATAAAGTGAACCGGTGATCCAATTTGCATGTGGCTCGCTTGTTGAATATGGATTAACCGCCTCACAATCAAGAAAGACATTACCTGTGGCATTTGTGCCCAGAACAAAAGAGTGCCGGCCTTTTTGTGAAAAGCACCTCTGAACAAGGGAAAGCTGACCGCTCAGCATAAATGTAAACCGTCGGGCGCCAGCTCTTATTGAGACAGGTTCTCTCGATTCACAATCCTGAACTGTAATCCATTTTGTGCCATTTGCGGCATTGACGACACTGCTGCCAAAGTGAAGAGCGCTGATATTCCTTACCCAGCTGCTAATAGTGTTGGTTAAATTAATAAAGTTGAAATAGTGATTCTCGTCGGAATAGTATTCATCTCCTTCGTAATGAGGTCTGGTCCTGTCATCAAAATTCCCACGATCCATATTCCCATATGATGTCATACGTACTTCAGGATCATATTCCGAAATTCCCCTGAGGTTTTCAATCCCTGTCTGTTCAATACGTCCTTTGTCATCATATTTCAGTATTTCACCTCCACCAAAGCGTGCTTCAATAGCACATAATATGGGGGCATCAATTGTTATTGTATTACCTTTTACCGCCTTTATTACCCGGTCCCATGTGATATTAAATGGTCTCCACCTGTTCCTTCCGGCCCCTGTACTGTCTTCACCAATAGCTTTAATAAAGTCCTGATTACCGATGCGTCTCACAAGTACCTTATCTCCGGCTTTAAAGGCTTTTGCTGATGTCACATTAAAACTAAATGCACCTACCGGTACATATTTATCAAGAATTATTTGTTTGGTATCTTCACCTGGAGTAACTCCGGATGCACCGGCTATATTTATCAGGGCTTGTCTTTGCCCTCTGCCGCCAGTTGTTGTTTTGGGTGTCACACCAACAAGGATTGTCCCTGTATCGCTCATTCCTTCTCCCCGCAAAACTACACCTGAGGTCCTGATAAATATTGGCGATTCCAGTTCATATAATCCCATTTTAAGCAATACAGCTCCTCTGAATCCGGATGGATCGGCTGGCAAATTGCTTACACTGTCAATTGCAGCCTGAATATTTGCTGAATTATCACCCTTTACCGGCCAGACAGTTGCTTTGATAGCCACGTATGGAATAGGAACTCCTCCGCCTTTATACCCGGCATTTGAAAAGTCAGGTATTCTATTACCCAGGCTGTCAGCAATATACACTAGTCTCCCATCGGTGCCGGGATATACAAGTGATGTTGTTGGTGGAATATCCTGAACCTGTAAATTACTTCTCAAAACCGTGTTATCGGTCGTGACAGATACCTCTTTACCGGGTTTGCCGGTAATTCCGTTGATAATGAAAATCAACATGGCAAACGAATAGACGAAAATATTCATTGCAAAATGTTATTAAAGATTGTGACAAGGTAAATTAAAGTCAGAAAGTTCCAGATTACCAGGGTCAGCTTGTTACAGCACCTTTTACCTTCATTCTGATCCTGTACAGTCCTTTGCTTGCTGTTATATACAGGCTTTTAAAATCTTTACCACCGAAACAAATATTTGCTGTCCATCCTTCAGGGACAGGAATATTCCCCAGTTTCTTACCCGATTTGTCAAACACGGTGACACCCCTGCCTACCAGATAAAGATTTCCATTTTCATCAATTGTCAATCCATCTGAACCCATTTCGCAGAAAAGCTTTTTATCCGCAAGGGTACCATCCGCATTAATTGAATAAGACCAGGTCTTCCGGCCCTGCATATCGGTAATGTAAAGTGTTTTGCCATCAGGTGTGCCAATAACCCCATTTGGCTGTAAGAGATCGTCAACTATACGGACAACCGTTTTATGATCGGGTTTAAGGTAATAAACACACTGTTTATCCTGGGTCATTGTTTTATGTTCCCAGTAATTTCTGACATAGAACGGATCGCTGAAATAAAGTCCTCCGTCAGGAGCGATCCAAACATCATTTGGTCCGTTATATCTGTGTCCATCGAATGATGCGGAAATAATTTCAACCTTTTTCTGAGGAGTAATCATCCATAATTCACCCTTGTCATCAGCACAGGTCCACAGATTTCCTTTCCTGTCAAATGCCATCCCGTTCGAACGGCCGCAAGGTTCCAAAAATGTTGAAAGACCGGTCTTATCATTCCATTTAAGGATCCTGTTGTTTGGCTGATCGGTGAAATAGATATTGCCCTTTTTATCAGCAGTTGGTCCCTCGGTGAACGAAAATCCATCAGCTACTTTTTCAAGTTTGGCACCAGCAGCAATAATTGTGTTCAGCACTTCGTCCTGGGCCGGAGAATTCAACGAAAGTATAATTACGAGTATAATAAGCAGAAATGATTTTTTCATAGTAAAATAATTTGTCTAGCGTGTTAATAATACGTTATCTGATTTTACTTTATTACATTCTTAACCGCTTCTTCCCCAAGTCTTTCTTTTAGTTGAGTCAGGTAAAGACTTTTTGGAGTAACATGGTAGTCCAAAGATTCTACATGACCATTTGGTTTGGTAAGATCCTGCAAACCCGCATTAAATATGACAGCATTTATCCCGATGTGACCAAATGAATAGTTTTGTGCTGTTGGTGGTTTCTGAACAAGAAAATCACCCTCGCAATTCCAGAAAACAATATTTGCACCAGCCCAGCCAATAATGTAATCCCAGTACCGGGCCGTAAGCGGAGCTTTAACGTTATCGTATAAAATGCCATTTACCCAATGGTTATGTGGTTCGCTCGTTGAATACGGATTTACGGCAGTACATTCAAGGTACACATTACCGCTTGCTTCCGATCCCTGCAATACGAAAGAATGCCGTCCTTTCTGGGAAAAACACCTTTGAACAAGACATAGCTGGCCGTTCATCTGGTAGATAAATCGTCTGCCACCAACTCTTGGCGAGACAGGCTCCCACGATTCACAATCCTGCACTGTTATCCATTTTGAACCTGCGTTACTCTGTACCACACTGGTAACAAAGTGAAGAGCGCTGATATTCCTTACCCATACATTTTTTGAATTGGAAATAACTATAAAATTAGCAACATGATTCTCATCAGAAAAATATTCATCCCCCTGATATTGAAATTTTGGATTTAATTTGTCACGATCCATATTGCCATAATTCCTGGTACGTACTGATGGATTATATTCTGAAATTCCACGCAGGTTTTCCACTCCCGATTGTTCGATACGTTCATCGGTGTATTTGAGAATTTCTCCTCCTCCCCAGCGTGAATCGATAGCAGTGAAAATGGTGGCATCAGTCGTAATTGTATTTCCCTTGATATCGACTATTATTCTGTCATAAGTAATATTAAAAGGTCTCCATCTGTTTCTGCCTGCAGCAACACTGTCTTCGCCAATAGCCTTTATCCAGTCCTGATTACCTATCCGCCTTACAAGCACCTTATCTCCCACTTTAAATCCTTTAGCTGATACTACATTAAAACTACGTGTACCAACAGGTACATATTTATCAGTAACTTTCTGTTTTGTTTCTTCCTGCGGAACTATAGCCGAAGCACCAGCTATATTTATAAGACCACCTCTTCCAAAGGTCTGTCTGTCCTTTGGTATTTTGGCGATAAGAATTGTTCCAATATCACTCATCCCTTCTCCCCTAAGCACAACACCCGACGCTTTTATATAGATTGGCTTCTCAAGCTCATATTCACCCATTTTCAGAAGCACGGCACCTCTGAATCCTGCCGCGTCCGGAGGGAGGGCAGAAACACTGTCTATTGCTGCCTGGATCTTGACTGAATTGTCTCCTGTTACCGGCCATATAACTTTTTTGATTGCTACAAATGGAATAGGAACACCTCCGCCTTTATAGCCGGCATTGGAAAAATCAGGTATTATATTACCCAGACTGTCAGCGACATATACAAGACGTCCATTGGTCCCTGGATATACCAGAGAGGTAGCAGGTGGAATATCCTGAACCTGGACAATACTTTTCAAACCCTGGTTATCGGTGTTGACAGATCTCTGATTATCAGGTCTGCCTGCAACTCCGTTGACAAAGAACATCAACACAGCAAAAGAATTTATAAAAATGCTCATTTTAAAATTGAATTATGAAGTTAATTAATCATAAATGAAGTATCCAAAATATTATTACAAATCCCGATCCTCAGCAAGAAAGATTGCGCCTTTGAAATTGTTCAAGCTATTTGGTTTCTGAGGACTGGTAATTGTAAAATATAAAAATAGAAATATATTTAAGTCCAGGTACAAAAAAACATAATTCTTTTGAAATACCCGGCCCGACTGTTCATAAGATGTCGAAATGTTGTTAATATTGTGTTAATAATGGATGGAACAGATTCAAATTTCAATTGTTTTTAGGAAAACAACCTATATGAAGAAAACTGCACTAATACTTTTTACAATAATGATTTTCAGTTCAGCCCAATCTCAGAAATTACCTTCAGTTGTACCGACAGTAGATCTAAACAGGTATAAGGGTTTGTGGTACGAGATTGCCCGGTTACCAAACTATTTCGAGAGAAAATTGAAATGTACGTCTGCAACGTATACTCTTCGTAACGATGGGCGGATAACAGTGTTGAATAAAGGAAATTATATTACCGATCCTCAAAAATCCTCCTCGATTAAGGGGATTGCATGGGTACCTGATATAAAGAGCCCTGCAAAACTCAAAGTACAGTTTTTCTGGCCGTTTTCAGGAAATTACTGGATTATGGAGCTTGATAAAGATTACAGATATGTTCTCGTTGGTGATCCTTCGCGTAAGTACCTCTGGATACTTGCCAGGGAAAAGACAATGGATGAATCAACTTATGGAATGTTACTGCAGAAAGCTATCGATAATGGATATGATGTAAAAACTATTATCAGAGTTGAACAGGATTGTGATTGAATACCCCCTCGTCCACCAGGTGGCTTGCTCGCCCCTGCGTAGGGATGTCAAAAAAAGCAGTCCGGATTATTACCCGGACTGCTCAATATGAATTCTATAAAACTTCTATTCAGCCAGTAATGATTCTAATGAATTAGAATTTGAGGGCAACACCAAGGTTAAGGTAGGTAATACCATATCCGAGTTCAACCATTACGGCAAACTTGTCACTGAAATAATATCTTCCACCAACAAACCATGACTAAGCAATACCACCGGATGATGCACTATAGTTATATCCGAATACTGCAGTTCCAAACTCTTTTGAGGTTGCAATATTATAACCCAGCAAAAGACCGGTGTAGGTATCAAGTTTGTTAACCAGAGGATAATGGAAGACACCTCTTACACCAAGTATAATATTTGTATATTTCCAGCCCCAGTCAGTATATTCCCATTTATGTGAGGAATAACCCAGATAACCACCAATTCCTATTGATCCTTTATCGAGATATCCCATCCTTAACTCCAACTTCAAGAGAAGCTGATAAAGGGGGTATTCCGGCTTTATAACTGTATCCAGAATAAAATGTTGATCCAAACCCGATTCCAAGGTTCAGAACTTTGTCACCCTGTTTAAAAGTAGATTCCTGAGCCAACAGTTGTGTTAGAGAGAAGACTGCAACGAATAATACAAGTAAAAGTTTCTTCATAATTTTTAAGTTTTAGTCATTAATTTAGTATTAAACAAGAATTTTCAGATATTTGTTTACTCTTTCATAAAGTAAAGCTAATTTACAAATTGTATTTCAGGAAAAGAAGTAAGCTATCTTTTTTTCAAAATTATTTTGATGAATTCTGTAAAAGGCACGACAAACATAGCTGAATATGAGTGTAGGGACGTGTTGGTGGACGTGTTGGGACCGGGACGCGTTGGGGACGCGTTGGGACGTTGGTGGACATGTAGGGACGTTGCATGCAACGTCCCTACATCCCTCGCAACGTCCCTGCACCCCTCGCAACGTCCCTACACTCCATTAAACATCAGAAACATTACAGCTGCAAGCGATGCTCCGACAAATGGTCCGAGAACAGGCACCCATGAATATTTCCAGTCGCTGTCGCGTTTACCGGGTATTGGCAGGAGGAAATGTACTATGCTTGGACCAAGATCACGTGCCGGATTTATAGCATATCCGGTAGGACCTCCAAGCGAGAGACCAAGACCCAGCACAACAATAGCCACCGGTAATGCATTTAATGAACCCAGACCTACTTCAGGCTGAGCCATATAAAGGACGGCCAGGGCAAGAACATAGGTTCCTATGACTTCTGTCAAAACATTATACCAGTAACTTCGGATATTTGGAGCAGTACAGAAAACAGCCAGTTTTGAATCGGCATCTTCTGTTGCATCAAAATGCTTTTTATATGCCAGCCATACCAGAAAAGCTCCAAACATTGCACCAAGCAACTGGGCACACATATACATTGGTACAAAGTAAATTGAAAACTTATTTGCAAGAACCAGTGCAAGAGTAACAGCAGGATTCAAGATGGGCACCACTGAACGGTGCTGCAATCAATACACCTGTAAAGACCCCGACAGCCCATCCAAATGATATTACTATCCAGCCGCTATTATTTCCTTTTGTTTTACCGAGGACGACGTTTGATACCACACCTCCTCCAAAAACAATGATTATGGCAGTTCCGAAAAATTCAGCAAAAAATGCATTCATTTATTTAGTTTTAATAATTGTATAAAAATTTGCGTATGTAGGGACGTTGCATGCAACGTCCCTACACATATTATTCAGAATCATCAGCCCAGGCTTTTGCTGCATTAACAGCACGGTGCCATCCTTTAATCAATGATACTGTTTCACTTTCTTCTATCTGTGGGGAAAAGATCTGATCGATCTGCCATTGTTTCTGATCTCATCAATACTGCCCCAGTAATTCACTGCAAGTCCGGCCAGATATGCGGCACCCAGGGCTGTGGTCTCAGTGATTTTTGGTCGTACTACTTTTGCCTGCAATAGATCTGCCTGGAATTGCATAAGCTGATTATTAACAGTAGCACCACCATCAACACGTAATTCACGAATGTCAATTCCGGAATCCTTTTGCATTGCAAGCAGCACCTCCAGTGTCTGATAGGCAATACTGTCGAGAGCAGCACGTGCAATATGAGCTGATGTGGAACCTCGTGTAATACCCACCAGGGTACCACGTGCATGCTGATTCCAGTGAGGCGCACCCAGTCCGGCAAAAGCCGGAACAAAATAAACTCCTTCACTTTCTTTTACCTTTGCAGCCAGTTTCTCAACATCACCAGAATTTTTGATTATTCCCAAACCATCACGAAGCCATTGAACAACAGCACCTGCAATGAAAATACTACCTTCAAGTGCATATTGTGTGTCATTGCCTATCCTCCATGCAACGGTAGTGAGAAGTTTGCTTTTTGATTCTATAGGTTTATTGCCAATGTTCATCATCATAAAACAACCTGTTCCATAGGTGTTTTTTACCATACCGGGTTCAATACACATTTGCCCGAACAGAGCAGCCTGCTGATCACCGGCAATCCCGGCAACAGGTATAGAAGAAGCAAACAGACCTTCAGTTTTCCCATAGACTTCGCTTGAAGATCTTACTTCAGGCAGCATACCTGACGGAATATTAAAAATCTTCAGTAACTCTTCATCCCACTTAAGAGTGTGAATATTAAACAACATCGTTCTTGAAGCATTAGAAACATCAGTTATATGCAGTTTCCCTCTGGTAAGATTCCATACGAGCCACGAATCGACAGTCCCAAAAGCCAGTTGTCCGTCTTCTGCAAGCTTCCTCGCACCCTTTACATTATCTAGTATCCACTTCACTTTTGTAGCAGAAAAATAGGCATCAATAATCAGTCCGGTTTTTTCCATTATCATTCTGCTGTGTCCTTCATTTTTTAAATGATCACAGAAATCAGAAGTACGTCTGTCCTGCCATACTATCGCATTGTAAACCGGTTTTCCTGTTTTCCTATTCCAGACTAATGTTGTCTCACGCTGGTTAGTGATCCCTATGGCAGCAATGTTGACACTGTCGAGGCCGGCTTTGGCAATTGCTTCAAGTGCAACTCCCGGCTGTGTTGACCATATTTCATCAGGATCGTGTTCAACCCAGCCGGGCTTAGGGTAGAACTGTGTAAATTCCTTTTGTGCAGTTGCCACGGGAAGGCCATTCCTGTCGAAAACTATTGCACGGGAGCTTGTTGTTCCCTGATCGAGGGCTAAAATAATTCTTTCATAAATTCTTTATTAAATGAAACTACCTTATAATTAAATATAGTTCTTAACCAGTGTATTATACGATTCAACCTGCTCTTTCTGCCATTTCAGATCATATCCGAATTCCCTTGCCATTATAAAAGCTACTTCAGTCGCGATTTCTGCACTTGCACTGGCATTGAGGAACAACGAACGGGTTCTTCTTGCCAGGATATCCTCCACATTTAATGGCATTTCATTCCTGCAAATCCAAAGTATCTCTGCTCTTGTATATGGGAATCTGGGATCAATAGGAAGTCCTAAAGCAGGATTTTCACCTATTATCTTTTCGATTTCAGTAAAGTGATCTCCATAAATATATAACCGGCCTGATGAGTTACCATCAGTAAGAGTTGTAAGTTTAAGTTTTGAAGTAACACATTTTGTTCTTCTAAGAAAGCCTGCATTTATTGCTCTTTCAATAGTCTCTTCAGCCATCCGCCTGTAAGTGGTCCATTTACCGCCAATAATAGTGAGAAGTCCCGAAGGTGAAAGAGTTATTTTATGTCTTCGTGATACCTCTTTAGTGGAAGCAGGGTTGTCGGGATTGGCCGCCAGAGGCCGCAATCCGGCAAAAATGCAGAGAATATCTTCCCTGTGGGGTGGCCTTACGAGATATTTTTCAGCAGTCTGTAAAATAAAATTGATTTCTTTTTCAAGAGCAACCGGTTCAAGACTAATTGTATCAAGCGGAGTATCGGTTGTACCTAGCACAACCTCGTTATACCATGGGATTGCAAACAGGACTCTCCCATCTTCAGTTTTTGGGATCATGATAGCCGAATCACTCTGAAGAAATGATTTATCGAGAACAATATGTACTCCCTGACTTGGTCTGATAGTAGCCCTTGATCCGGGAATATCCATTCTGGCAATTTCATCAGCGAATACGCCTGTTGCGTTTATAACAAGTTTAGCTTTCAGGGTGAATTCATTACCCGAATCAACATCTTCAGCCATCACACCACTTATTTTCCCTCTTTCGTCCTTTATCAATCCGGTAACTTTGAAATAATTAAGCACCATACCTCCTTTTTCAACGCAAGCCTGCGCCAGGGCAAAAGCCATGCGTGAATCATCAAACTGCCCATCGTGATAAACTACGCCACCCCGCAATCCTTTTTCCTTCAGGAGTGGTAAGCGTGAAAGTGTTTTTTCTCTGTTGATAAAATAAGATTTCCCCATACTTAAGCGTCCTGCAAGCAGATCATAGAATTTTAGCCCAACAGTGTACATAAAAACATCCCACAGTGTATAAACCGGAATAACAAATTCCTGGTTTAATGTCAGATGGGGTGCATTTTTCAGCATCAAGCCACGCTCATGTAAAGCTTCCATAACCAGAAGCAAATCTCCCTGGGCCAGATAACGTACACCTCCATGTACAAGTTTTGTGCTGCGCGACGAGGTAGCCTTGGCAAAATCGGATTGTTCGAGCAGCAGCGTTTTATAGTTGCGCGACGCTGCATCAAGCGCTATTCCCAGGCCAGTTGCACCACCACCGATAACAATAATATCCCAGACTATTTCGGATTGATTCTTTAATTCTTCAACAAATTTCCGGCGGTTCATACAGGGTTCGATTTTGATAATAATTATACGGAGAAAATTCGGGAATAACAAAATCAATTGATCGCATTTAAAAAACCAACTCTGTGATACTCTGTGATACTCTGTGTAACTCCGTGTGAGTTCTTGATTTTTTAGTTACACAGAGAGACACAGAGAATCACAGAGGGACACAGAGAGGAGTTATCTGGGGAGGAGAAGGCCTATCTCAGCAAACCCTTTATATGTGCTGGATCTCCATCGTTTTTAGCAGGTGAAATAGCAAGGATTCTGCAGACCAGGTTATAAATATCTACATTGTTCAGTTCTTTGAATTTGTAATTCTTCTTAAATGACGGACCTGCGGCATAGAAGATAGAAAACATATCTGAGTTTGAATTATCATAACCATGAGCACCTCCCCTGATATTAGAACCATCAGACCTGGTACCTATACTCCATGAACTGTCGGCAACAATCACAATTTCCGGGATACGCGGATTGGTGCCATAATGCCATTCAGGAGGAAGCTCTGCCTTACTCCATGCCTTCAGCCCTTTTGATTTGTTCAACAGATACAGGACACTGTCTTTCTTCCCTTCCGAGGGACTAATCAGATACACGGGATTACCTCCTGATATTGAAGCAATCATTCTGTCGGGTACCAGCGACTTGATATTTATATATCTGTCAGGCGACACAGCCGACATACCATGATCAGACACTATAATAAGATTAATTTTTTTTGCTTCCGGCAATTCCGAAAGTTTCGTCCTCATCACTCCTATGAGGCTATCGAGGCGTTCCACAACTTTACCGGTTTGAGGTGACGAAGGTCCGAAGATATGACTGGTTGCATCCGGCTCATCAAAATAAAGAGTAACCAGTTCAGGACGTTTCGGGATAGGATAACCAAGCCATTTTATTACTGTATCTATTCTTGCTTCAAATGTAACAGACTCATCATATTTTTTCCAGTAGGAAGGCTGGATACCTTTAACTGGGGCTTCCGAACCTACCCAAAAGAATGAAGCTGATTTTGCTCCCTGTTTCTCAGCAGTCACCCATAATGGTTCTCCGCCATAAAATGCCGGATTCTCAACCGCACTTCTATCACCCATTCTGTAAAAGAGTCCAAGATCAGGTGCAGGAAAACTGTTATTTATGAGACCATGATGATCGGGATACAACCCTGTTATAATGGAATAATGATTAGGAAATGTAACTGTTGGAAATGACGGATACATTCTTTCAGCATTCACACCATCGTAAGCGAGTTTATTAAGATTCGGAGTATGGTACAATTTACTATAGTCCCACCGGAAACCATCGAGCGATACAAGAAGGACGTAATTCTTATATGGTTTTCTGGTGTCCTTCCTGAAAGCAGTTAAAGCGATCAGAAAAGAAAGCAATATCAGAACAAAAACATTCGACGGCTTTTTCATTATTCTTAAAATTTCCACATTAGCGATAAGTATGAACAACCCGTGCTTCTCCTGCAAGCAGTTGAGAAACACCTTTACTTGGCAGCAGATTCCGGAACATAAGCCAGTCCGGCTATCGGAATAGTTTTGTCAACGTCAACAGGGCCAAATGCAAAAACCTTCGGACCCAGTTTAAGGTCGGAGTTCATCATTTCTTCATAAGTGGTTTCCTTCCCTGTATATGCTGAAATACGACCCATAATTCCAACCATTGTTGAGATTGCCGTGTTTTCCGCTTCATTTATTGGTTTAGCTTTACGGATTGCCGTAACCAGATCAATATGCTCCTGAACATAAGGGTCGACACTTACGCTGGTAGATGGTTTCCCATCTTTGTCCTCTGGATACTCATATTTCCAAATCTCATTGCCGGCAAGGTCAAGAATGGAATTTCTGCAATTGGAAGAACCTTTTGTTCCCTGGATTCTTTCAGATACGTTATCTATGCATCCGTCAATCTGACGGCACATGCTATGGAAGTGGATTCCATTTTCAAAAGTAAAGTCCACGCTGAAATTATCATATTGGTCACCAGTAACCCGACGTAGTCTTGAGCCCATTCCCACTGCTTTAACAGGATGCGTTCCCGTGAACCAGTTCATTACATCCAGATTATGCACATGCTGTTCAACAATATGGTCACCTGAAAGCCATGTCCAGTTTACCCAGTCGCGGATCATCCATTCCATCTCGGTCCATTTCGGATTTTTTTCGCGATGCCAGAGTTTACCTCCATTCCAATAAACGTTGCCACCAACGATATCACCAATGGAGCCCTGGGCAATTTGCTGCCATGTAGATATATAATCACGCTGGTGACGCCGCTGTGTGCCTGTCACGATACATAATTCCATGCCTTTTGCTTTTTGCGATGAGGCCATCACCGATCTGGCTCCAACCGGATCGACACAAACAGGTTTTTCCGCAAATACATGTTTTTTAGCCTGTATTGCAGCTGAAAGATGTTCGGGACGGAAAGATGGAGGTGTAGCAAGAATAACAATATCAACACCGGCCTCAATAACTTTCTGATATGCATCGAAGCCTACGAAACATTTGTCGAGTGGCACTTCCTGTCCTTTTTGTTTTAAAATCTCCTTTCTGCAGGAATCAACCCTATCCTGGAAAGTATCTCCCAAAGCAGCTATCTGAAGATTAGGGCCGGCTCCCAAAAAGTTGATTGCAGCACCTGTTCCACGACCCCCACAACCAATAACTCCGGCTTTCAGAACCGGTCCGTCCGGTGCCCGGTCAACCATCTCAGCTATTGGAACAACCTTTTTTGTATCTCTGGAACAGCCCGTTAAAATTGAAGGAACGATCACTCCTGCTACTCCAACAGTTGCAGCTTTACCAAGAAAATTGCGTCTTGAAATACTTGCTTGTTCCATTTTGATCAGGTTAAAGAGAATTGATAATAATATGACCAGGTCAGATAGTTTTCGGATGTAACCAAATGTAAATATAGGCTTTTGATAAAGCAAATAAATAAACCTGTTTAATGTTTTTTAACTTCAGCATTCCCGGTTTTTTCATCGAATTCACATACTACTCTGAGACCAACATTGAAACAGTCGGAGTACCACCAGATGCTCTTGGGCATTTGCGGGTCGGTTTTCAACCACGACTCAGTATGAGTATAATCCCGGGCTGCACTTCTTAATGAACCTGCCGAACTTAAAAATGAACCTCCGCGTACGACATGTTCAACTCCTTCCGCCGGACCCTTCGGATCTACAATAATACCAGCGGAATATTGCGAATATGCATCATGCTGATACCAGTCGGAACAGAACTCACCTGCATTACCTGTCATATTCCTTAATCCGAATGGATTTGGCTTTACCCTGTCGGGGGTTTGCGTTTTAGTCGGACTATTGCCTTTAAAAATTATATAGGTATTGATCAGGGTAGTATCATTTTTAGAGAGTTTTGCTCTTAATCCGCTTTTTTCAAACTTTTTTGGATCGCCAGGAAAGAAATAAGGGCCGGTCGAACCTGCCCTGCAGGCATATTCCCATTCAGCTTCGGTTGGGAGCCGGTAGGTCTTTCCCGTGACAATAGTGAGCCATTTACAATAAGTTTCTGCTGCATGAAAAGAGAAAGATATAGCGGGCCTTTTTCCCAGCCCCCATCCCTGATCAGGTTGTCCGTACGGAGGGGTGGCTCCTGAAATAGCATCAGTCACCGATGATTGATTTTTTCTTAGTCCTTCCGAATCAGTGGAACGACCTTCAGCAGCAGTCTGAACGTAAAAAGCAAGATACTCATCCCATGATACTTCGATCTCAGCCATAAAAAACGGGCTTATTTTAACTTCTCTCACTGGTCCCTCATCAGCTTTTCTGAAAGGCTCTGATTCAGGACTACCCATCCTGAAGTTCCCACCAGGTATCGCAATCATATTGAACGAAACAGAAGATTTTGGTATACGCTCTGTGAAATTATTGAATCCGATCACTTTTGAGGGTTCCGTAAATATCTCTTTTGCCATTGAAGATGTATTCCCAAAACCAGAATTGCTTCCATGAGTATATCCCTCAATAAAATGACCTGCATTAAGGTGACAGTTTATACAGTGAAGTTCGGCAGTCTTTTTTGTCTGCGTATAATAAAGGTGTGCGTCTTCACCAGCTTTTGTAAGCTTTGCAGGAAAAAGATTTTCATGACATTTAATACAGCTGCTTTCATAGACATAACCCCGGGCCTGTCCAAGATGTCCTCTGTCTGTCCAGTCAAAAGAAGCTGAATCTTTTGTCCACTTGTTCCACAGATCGCGTAAACCTGTTTCTGCTTTTGCCCGGAGATAACCCCTGCCCTTCGGAGGAAGATGACAATCGACACATGCAATCCGGTATCCCGACCTCGTATCGTAATGCACGGACTTTTTCCACGATGCATCTGCCATAGGATGAATATGACATGAGACACAATAATCGTTGGTTGATGTAAGCTGCAGTGCTTTTCCTCCTCCAAGGATAAGCAATGAGCCAATTATTAGTCCCGGGAAAAACCACAAAAGAAATCTCTTCATGAAGGGTAATTTGAAAGGTTTAAGATAGAAAAATATCTATTATCACATACAGGTATCATTCATTTTAAAGTACAGAGCAGGTGGTTGTCAAAAAAATCCCTTGTGAACCTTCGTGTTAACTTTTATATACCTTCGTGGCAGAAACTATTAAACCATTTTTTGTATCAGAGGTTATGAAGACATAAGTGGAAATTTGCGTTAAATATGATTTCAATTAAGTTTTTCTTTCAGAACAAAAAATATTTTGCCTCTGCTTTTTTGTATTCCTGCTTTAGTCTTATTTTCAGCACCTGGGTAACATATATTCCTCATATTGCTGAGAAAATCGGAATCACAGAAGGCAGGATAGGAAAGGCAATCTTCTTTTCAGCTCTGGGGGCATTTTTCATGATCCGGATTTGCAGACATTTCGTAGACAGGATAGGTGTTGGCAGGTACACTTATTTTGCACTGTTGACATATTGTATTTGCTTTTTTGGTCCATTTCTGGCTAATAGTTATGTTTCTCTTTGTATAAGCTTGTTCATCTTTGGGATGGCAGGTTCCTCATATGCAATTTCATTAAATTCATTAACGGCTACCATTGAAAAACAAGATGGTGTATACATAATGTCGGGAAGCCACGGCTTCTGGAGTCTTGGCGGTATGGTTGGCTCAGCGACAGGGAGTTTTATAGCTGCTTTAGTGCATAACCCGATTTTGCATATTATTGCTCTCGTTCTTGCAATACAGATAATTCAATTCAAATTAAAATCACAATACTATTTCCGAAAAGGTGTACAACCCCTGGCAGAAAAACATAATCGTAATAATCTTATACCGCTTTTAGTAATTGCTCTGGTTGGTCTTGTCATTATGGTATCGGAAGGTGCTATAGCTGACTGGAGTGCTTTGTATCTAAAAAAGATTATTCTTCTTGATATTAAGTATATAGGCTTCGGATATTCAGCATTTTCCTTGGCGATGATGACCGGACGTTTTACAGGTGATTCGTTAAGTAAAAAACTTGGCTCCTGGCAATTAATAACTTATTCCAGCTTGATCGCTATTCTCGGTTTTTTGTTAGTTTTAATTCTCAACCCGATCTTTACGATACCGGGATTTTTTGTAGTTGGACTTGGCTTTTCTGTTATTGTACCAGAAGTATACCGACTTGCTTCAAACGTTGATGGAGTAAAAACTGCTGATGGTGTTTCTTTCATTGCTGCAACAACAAACATTGGATTTCTTGTTGGTCCGGTATTGCTGGGGTTCATAGCGGAATTCAGGTCGCTGCACCTTAGTTTTGTTGTCCTCACCATCTGGGTGAGTTTCGCCTTCTTGATTGCTTCCTGGAAATTTAAAAGAAAAATCCATTAACCTCAAATTCCGATACCTAACGCAACACAAAGTCTCCCTTTCCCCCAGTCTCCGATTCTCCCCTTCTATTTATTGTATTCATCAAAAAAATCATTCCCTTTATCATCAGTAATAATGAAGGCAGGCATATTCTCTACCCTGATCTGTCTGATAGCTTCCATCCCAAGTTCTTCGAAATCAACCATCTCCACAGATTTTATGTTCTCTGCAGCAAGTAAAGCGGCCGGACCGCCGACCGATCCCAGATAAAATCCACCGTATTTTTTGCATGCATCGATCACTTGTCTGCTCCGGTTACCCTTTGCAAGCATTATCAGCGACCCTCCAAGGCTCTGGAAAAGATCAACATAAGAATCCATACGTCCTGCTGTTGTCGGACCGAAGCTGCCCGATGCCATTCCCTGAGGTGTCTTTGCAGGCCCTGCATAATAAATCGGGTGATCTTTGAAATAATCAGGCATGGGATTGCCATCATCGATCATCTTTTTAATTCTTGCATGAGCAATATCTCTTGCAACAACTAAGGTCCCGGAAAGATTCAAGCGGGTCTTAACGGGATATTTTGAGAGTTCTTTCAATACCTCTTTCATTGGACGGTCGAGATTGATCTCAACTGGTTTTTCAAGTTCAGGTGCTTTTTTCGGCATAAACCGTGCAGGATTCCGTTCAAGTTCCTCAAGAAAAATCCCGTCTTTTGTTATATGAGCTTTAATGTTTCTGTCAGCACTGCAACTAACCCCGATTCCAACCGGGCATGAGGCTGCATGCCGGGGAAGTCTTATTACTCTTACATCATGAACAAAATACTTTCCTCCAAACTGCGCCCCCACACCATATTCATGACAAATTTTTTCGATTTTCTTTTCCCATTCAATATCGCGAAATGCCCGTCCCGCTACATTGCCTGAAAGAGGAAGATTATCGAGATATCCTGCCGATGCTTCTTTTACTGTTTTAAGTGTGGCTTCTGCGGAAGTTCCGCCGATGACAAGAGCAAGATGATAAGGAGGGCAGGCTGAAGTTCCAAGATCTTTAATCTTCTCCTTTACAAATTTTACAAGTGCCTCCTCATTGAGTAACGATTTGGTCTGCTGGTAAAGAAATGTCTTATTCGCAGAACCGCCTCCCTTTGTAATAAAAAGAAACTCATAGGAATTACCTTCGGTGGAATAAATATCTATCTGGGCCGGAAGATTTGTTCCTGTGTTTTTTTCTTCAAACATTGAAAACGGAACAATCTGTGAGTACCTTAGATTTTTATCATTGAAAGTTTGATAAATACCTCGCGACAGGTATTCGGCATCTCTGGCTCCGGTAAATACATCCTCTCCCTTTTTCGCAATCACTATAGCTGTACCTGTATCCTGGCATCCCGGGAGATCCTCATCTGCCGATACCACTGCATTACGGATCATCATATATGCCACAAAACGATCATTATCAGTTGCTTCCGGATCTTCAAGTATTGCAGCCAGCTTTATAAGATGAGATGTTCTGAAGAAGAATGAGATGTCGGAGACAGCCTCTTTTGCAAGAATCTCCAGACCTTCAGGATCTACTTTAAGGATCTTCCTTCCGCCTTCTTCAACTAATTTCACATACTTCTTTGTGAGCAGTCTGTACTCAGTTGAGTCCTTTTCCATCTGAAAAGGTTTCTCGTAGATAAAATCTGCCATATGTAGTTAGTGTTAGTTTTTTCAATGAAATGATTAAAACAATATCTTTGAAAGATCAAATTTTTCTTTAGCCCTTATACCTTTGGGCGTCATCTCCAGATTGCAACATTCAACATATTCATCGTGCTGAAAAACAAATATATAACCACCGTCCAAAGCATCATTCAGAACCCGCTTTTTTTCTTCAATCGTCTTTAGAGACTCTATGTCGTAACTCATGTTCCAGATAAGTGGAATGTGGGCAATCGTCGGAATAAGATCTCCTGTATATATCAGTGTCTTATCATTGTGTTTTATTATCGGAATCATTAGTCCCGGTGTATGTCCATAGCATATCATTACAGAAAATCCGGGAAATAGTTCGCCTTCTTCATCCACCAGATTAAGATGGCCGCTCTGTCCTAAAGGTAAAATATTTTCCTCGAGAAAGGAATCAGCTTCACGCAGATTAT
This sequence comes from uncultured Bacteroidales bacterium, assembly GCA_963725785.1. Classification (GTDB taxonomy): domain Bacteria; phylum Bacteroidota; class Bacteroidia; order Bacteroidales; family VadinHA17; genus LD21. The sequence goes on from CAVRZV010000016.1 coordinate 236,690, forward strand.
TTTTCAGAGCCCACTCCCACTGGGTACGACTGACATGATAGGTAGCTTCCGGGAAAGTCAGTTTATAACCATCCCCTCCTTCCTTTCTCATTACTCCTCCCCCGCAGTGATCAGCATGCAGATGGGTCAGGAAAACATCGGTTATGTCCTCAGGTTGGTACCCTCTGCTTTTTAGTCCGCCGATTAATCCTTCACCTCCATGCAGATTCACATGCCGGAAGAATTTCACATTCTGCTTATCTCCCCATCCGGTGTCAATCAGGATAATATGTCCTGCTGATTCAATTACCATCGATCTGAGAGTTAAAACGATAAGGTTATTTTCATCTGATGAATATACCCGCGACCAAAGCGCTTTGGGAATAACCCCGAACATAGCACCACCATCAACTTTGAAATTTGATATATTAAAGAGATGAATTCTCATATGGACTTTATTTATAAAACATATATAAATTAGATTTTGTTCCCGCTTTTATCATTCAGTCATTATCCGTTGCGCAATTTTTTTTCAGGATGGTACTAGTGTCAGGGATAATTTGGTTTCGACCTTTTCGCAGCAAGTGCGAACATTAGTCTCATCAGAATCCTGATCATCTGGTAAGAAAACCAGTCAGTAATCTGAAAAAACCATGTTTTCCGGTGAATATAATCCTCAAAGGTTACCTGACGGCAATCTTTACTAATGACCTCCAGAAGAATTTCTTCAAACTTTTCAGCAAACTGTTTATCAAGTACATCTGCATTCATTTCGATACTGCCATAATCGCTGAGGTGATTCAGATTATAACTACCGATTGTACTCCATTTGCCATCAACAGTGGCTACTTTTGCGTGAAGGTTGGAAGGAAGATACTCATAAATGGTAATGTTGTTACGAAGAATAAAATCATACAGAAAATTGGTTGCACGTTTAAATACTGGTGCATCTGATTCTGCCGAGAGCACTATTTTTATATCCACTCCGCGACGGCTAGCATTCCGAAGGAGCCTGCGTTCATTCCTTCCCGGTAAAAAATAACTCGCAAATATTGTCATCCTGTTTTGTGCATGCTTTATAGCAGAACGATAACTCTTCAATATTTCGATTTTATTTCTGTACCAGTTATTCTGAATGACTTTTAATCTCACATTTTCAGCATAATGAACCGGATGATGCATAGTCTCGCTCGAACGCTCCTTCTTTGAGATGAATGCTTTGTTCCATAGTCCTTTAAGAATAAATAGGACATGTGCACACTCTGGTCCCCTTATCAGAATGGCAAAGTCGAGCCACTCTTTTGAATCTTTCCTGCCATGATAACGGTCAGCTATGTTCATCCCTCCAATGATCGCGGTAAAGCCGTCGATAAGCAGCACTTTATGATGTAGCCTGAGACTGAACTGAAAGCCTTTGCTTATTAATGCAGGAGAAAACATTCTGAAAAGAATCCCTGCCTGCTCAACTTTGTTTATCAGCTCTTTTGAAAAACTATTCCCGCCATATGCATCAAGCAGAAAATATACCCTTACCCCTCTTTTTGCTGCCCTGATAAGTGCATTTACGATACGCCTGCCAGTCTCATCATCATCAACGATATAGGTCTGAAAATGTATATACTTTTTTGAATCATCTATCGCCTTTTCACATGAAGCGAAAAAGTTCTCTCCGCTTCGTAGCAGTTGTATCGAATGTCCTCCTTTATAATTGTATCGTGAAGCTATCTTCATAAAATAAATCAGCGCATGAATCACTTACACAAATATAGAATATAAACATCAGGAACGCTATTTTAGAGCGTGATACAATAGTTTTATTTAATCAACTTAACCGCTTTTCCGGGGATTGTCTGAAAGACTGTAACAACATTCCTTTCGCGCTATTTTGTGTTTTACTTTGTGTTCCCCTGCCTACCGGCAGGCAGGTTTGTGGTTAATTGATTGAGAACAATAAATATTTACTAATTTTAAACTGAATTTTCTAAGCTCATAAATCATGAACAGGAGAAAAATGATAGGAAATATTGCAGGGGCAGCAGTGGTAACTGCCGCAAGCCCTTTAAACAGTGTTTTTAATGAAAATGACAGGATATCGACACAACTCAAAGGCAATATCCATCATTCGGTGAGCCAATGGTGTTATAATGATATACCTCTTGAGGATTTTGCAAAGGCTTGCAGGGAGATGGGTATAGAATCTATCGAACTGCTTGGTGAAAAGGACTGGGAAGTAGTATCTAAAGCCGGACTAAAATGTGCTGTAGGTTATGCCACAGACTGGGGTATCCCAAAAGGATTTAACCGGATCGAAAACCACGAAAAGCTTATCTCTGATTTTGAAACCATGATACCAAAAGCATCTGCAGCTGGTGTTCCAAACCTTATCTGTTTCTCAGGAAACCGTGAAGGACAGGATGATAATGAAGGTATGATAAATTGCGCAGAAGGACTGCGTAAGCTTATGCCGTCTGCCGAAAAACACGGTGTAACCATCATCATGGAATTACTGAACAGTTATGGCCACAAAGATTATCAGTGCGACAAAACAACATGGGGTTCAGCCCTTTGTGAAATGGTTGGATCGGAAAGATTCAAACTCCTCTATGATATCTACCATATGCAGATAATGGAAGGTAACATTATCGATACGCTTACAAAGTACAGCCGGTACATTGGCCATATACATACCGGAGGTGTTCCCGGAAGAAACGAAATTGATGAGACGCAGGAACTGAATTATCCTGCAATAATGAAAGCACTTTTAAAAACCGGGTATAAAGGTTTTGTAGGTCAGGAATTTGTTCCGGCACAAAAGGATAAACTGGAATCATTGCGGAAATGTATCATGATATGTGATGTGTAGCATGAAAGTACACTTCATTGCAATTGGCGGAGCAGTAATGCATAACCTGGCAATTGCCCTGCATAATAAAGGGTACACTGTTACGGGCTCTGATGATGAGATCTTTGAACCATCAAGGTCGAGATTAGACAGGTATGGACTCCTTCCCGAAGCATATGGATGGCACCCGGGCCGGATAAATGCAGAGACAGATACTGTCATCCTTGGTATGCATGCAAAACCTGATAATCCGGAACTTCTAAAGGCACATGAACTCGGGATAAAAATTATGTCATTCCCCGAATATCTCTATGAACAGACAAAAGAGAAAAAACGGATTGTAGTTGCAGGCAGCCATGGCAAAACCACAACAACTGCTATGATAATGCATGTTCTCAAATATCTTGGAATAAAATTTGACTACATGGTTGGTTCTCAGATTGATGGATTTGAGACTATGGTAGGATTATCGGATGAAGCTCAGATTGCTGTTTTTGAGGGGGACGAATATCTGACATCACCACTCGACAAAAGACCAAAGTTTCATCTTTATATGCCTGACATTGCCGTGCTCAACGGTATCGCCTGGGATCATATGAACGTATTTCCGACTTTTGAAAACTATATTGATCAATTCAGGATTTTTGTCGAAAAAATTTCTGAAGGAGGATCTCTGATTTATTTTGATGGCGATAGTGAAGTAAAAAGAATTGCACTTTCGTCGGGAAAAAATATAAAAAAGATCCCATATAAAGTCCATGGGTACTTTCAAAATAAAACCGGATTCTTCGCAGCAACGCATAACAGGGTTATACCTGTTAAAATATTCGGGGAACATAACATGCAAAACCTCTCTGCTGCCATGAAGGCGTGTCTGGCTGCCGGTATTTCAGAGGATGATTTTTATGAGGCAATTGAAAGTTTTGAAGGTACATCAAGGCGATTACAGAAACTTAATGAGAATGAGAAAGGGTTGATCTATCTCGATTTTGCTCATTCTCCATCAAAGGTTAAAGCCACCGTTGATGCGATCGTGTCGAGGTATCCGAAAAGAGAGATCATTGCATGCCTGGAGCTTCACACCTATTCAAGTCTGAGCAATGACTTTCTGCCCCTTTATAAAGGAACACTTGCAAATGCATCCGTTGCATTTGTCTATTTTAACCCGCATGCTATTCAGCTTAAGAAACTGAAATCACTTTCCAAAGAAGATGTAGGCAATGCCTTTGGAGGAGAAAATATCAAAGTATATGATAACTCTGAAGAAATGTTTTCTTTTATAAAGGCTCAAAACTATTCATGTCCGGTTTACCTTTTTATGAGTTCAGGGAATTTTGACGGATATGACATTAACCAGGTATTGAAATAGAATTCCCCGGTTGATCCGGTATTTTTTAGGTTAAAATATTTTGCAGATCAAAAAAAACATCCTTTCTTTGCATCCGCATTTTAAAGTTCTTTGTACGGTCCATTCGTCTAGTGGTTAGGACGTCAGGTTTTCATCCTGGTAACAGGGGTTCGATTCCCCTATGGACTACAATTTTTGGAGTTTGAATAATTTATATATACATGGCAAATCATAAGTCGTCGGAAAAAAGGATCAGGCAGATCGAGGTAAGAAAAGAGAATAATAAATATTATGCTAAGACTACCCGTAATGCTCTTAAGACTATTCGTGCAACAAGCAATAAGGAAGAGGCTGCAGTTCTTCTTCCAAAGCTGACTTCGATGCTCGACAGGCTGGCAAAAAAGAATATTATTCATAAGAAAAAGGCTTCCAATCTGAAGTCTTCAATAGTGAAGCACGTTAGCAGCTTATAATATTCAATAATAATATATCAGGAGGCTGTATCATAACAATGGTACGGCCTTTTTTTATTTTATAACCCCCTAAATCCATTATTTTGGGGGGTATAGACCGTCAACCTAAGCTTTGGGGATGAATGAGATACTGCATAAAAAGTTTCACCTCCTTTTTGAACTAATCTTACATCACATCTTTTTTAATAAAATTATTTTCGAAATTTTGTTTAGATCCTGGAGATCCCTCGACTCATCCACCCAGCACCTTCAAATATCTGTAAATGAGAGGGGTGGATTCGCTCGGGATGACAATCGTTTAAGGGAGAACAATGGGAAGGAAGAAGCGGCGATTCGAAACAAAAATTTCACCATTTTTGAGAGACTTCGGTCGAATCGCCGCTTCTTCCTTCCCTCATACACTCAAAAAACTTGTCATCCCGAAACTCATCCACCGTTTGACTCATTTCTAAAGCACTGGATATGTGGTGGATGAGTTGAGGGATCTCCCAATCATTATAACGAATACTTTTTTGATTCATTCTTGTCCTTGACAGATACTTCTGCCATGTACGAGAGGAAAAAGATGTGATGTAAGATGAGCCTTCAAAAGGAGAGCCTGTCCCGCTTTTAGCGGGAGGAAATGTATCAGGCATATATTCAATACTTTACATTCTGTTTTTGTACTATAACCTCTCACTATTCTACAATATTTAACTCCGTAGGTTGACGGCAATGGGGGTGTGGGGTTGAGTATAACGGCCGTCGTTTGTCTAGTCTCATTTTTTTTGAAGTGTCCTCAGCTTTATTTATATTGCATATGCATTTCAAAAAGGTTGCTAGATGTCTCTTAAAATTACTGAATGGGCTGTTGAAGACAGACCCAGAGAAAAACTTATTCAGAAAGGCACTGCCAGTCTGAGCGATGCTGAGCTGCTTGCAATACTTATCAATTCGGGAACAAAGGATAAATCGGCTGTTGATCTGGGCCGTGAATTATTAGGCTTTGCAAACAATAACCTGAATACTCTCGGAAAACTGACAATATCAGACCTTAAAAAGCTGCGTGGCATCGGCCCGGCCAGGGCTGTAACAATTGCTGCCGCGCTTGAACTTGGCCGAAGACGAAAACTGGCTGAAGTTCAGGATGTTCCTCAGATAAAAAGCTCAAAAGATGTAGCTGATATTTTTCAGCCTTTACTCTCCGACCTTCTGCATGAAGAGTTCTGGATATTGTTCCTTAACAGATCAAATAAAGTGATCAACAAAATGAAACTGAGTCAGGGTGGTATCAGCGGTACTGTTACTGATGTGCGTATGGTAATGAAAAAGGCTATTGAGTACCTCGCGTCGGGTATCATAGTGTGCCATAATCATCCATCAGGAAACCTTAATCCAAGCGAATCTGATTCCAAGATAACCCAAAAAATAAAAGAGGCAGGGAATCTGATGGATATTCAGCTGCTCGATCACCTTATTATCTCGGATAAGGACTATTACAGTTTTGCGGATAACGGGATGTTGTGAAATTAGTCCCGCCTAAGCGGGATTGGGGGCAATATATTTTTTCACCTCACTTTGATCCTTGCATGATTCCATCAGTTCAGCTATTGACTTATTCAGAACCGGATGAATCATTTCAGATTCAATTTCACACAAAGGAACCAGCACAAACTTCCGTTCATGCAGTAATGGATGCGGAATCTTCAGAATTTCTTCATCAACTATTTTGTTTTCATATAACAGGATATCAATATCGATCACCCTTGAAGAGTAGTGCTTTTTACCCCTCACTCTGCCTAATAAAGATTCTATCATGAGGATTCTCCCCAATAATCCTGAAGGGGTCAGCTTTGTTCCGATCTTCAATGCCATATTAAGAAATTCTTCCTCAGCTTTAAATCCCCATGGTTCGGTAATATAAATTGAAGAAGATTTTAAAACCGGTCCAATATATTCCTCTATTCGTGCAATTGCTTGTTCAAGATTGTTCTCCCTGTTTCCAAGGTTCGATCCGATACCAAGAAATACCGTTGTCATAATCAGATAAATGTCTTATCAAATGTATTAAATACATACATACCTTTACAAATTCATTTTGTTTTTTATATATTTAAAATTCATTTCATTAAAGCGTCTGAAAGATGAAAAATTTTCTTAAATACACTCTTGCAACAATAACCGGAATAATTGTTGCCTCAATTCTATTCTTTATAGTTATGCTTGCTGGTTTCAGTGCCATAGTTTCTTCAGGCAACAAACCCGTATCAATAAGTAACAATTCGATATTGGTTCTAAAAGCAGGGGTAACAATTCCTGACAGGGGAAATCAGAATCCGTTTTCCGGAATCGATCTTTTTAATTTTACTCTTACTCCTGCTCCCGGGTTGAATGAAATTCTACATAACATTGAAAAAGCCTCAGGCGATAATAAGGTAAAAGGTATTCTTATCGAAAACGGACTCCTCCCATCGGGATGGGCGACAACTGAAGAGATAAGGAATGCTCTGATAAAATTCAGAGAGGAAGGGAAGTTTGTCATTTCATATTCTGACTATGTTCTGACCCAGGAGTGTTACTACCTTGCTACTGCAGCAAACAAAATCTATATCAATCCTGCATCAATGGTTGACTTTAAGGGTCTGAGCAGCGAAGTAATGTTTTTTAAAAAAGCTCTTGAAAAAATCGGAGTAGAGGTTCAGGTAACCCGTCATGGTAAATTTAAGGGGGCTGTGGAACCATTTCTTCTCGATAAATTGAGTGCAGAGAACAGGACCCAGATAAAAGAATATGCCGGATCAATATGGAAGCAGATTATTGCCGACATATCAGAATCACGGAATATTCCGGCTGAACAACTCAACAGGTTCGCAGACAATCTGGCCGGCAACCTGGCTCCCGGAGCGCTTGAAAGCAAACTTGTTGACGGACTCATGTACCGTGATGAACTGATAGATACCCTTAAGATACTGAGTGGAGTAAACAAAGATAAAGATCTCAACCTGGTATCTATGAACAAATACAGCAAAGTATCCGATTCCAGAACGACCCTCTCTGCAAAAAGCCGGATAGCAGTAGTATATGCCTCCGGGACAATTGTGACCGGCAAAGGAAGTGATGGAAACATAGGAGGAAATTTCTATGCAGATGTGATCAGGAAGGTTAGGCTCGACACTGCATTTAAGGCAATTGTTATCAGAGTTAACTCCCCTGGAGGGAGTGCTACTGCTTCAGATATTATATGGCGTGAGCTGGATCTTGCTGCCAGGGTAAAACCTGTTGTTATCTCTATGGGTAACTATGCCGCCTCAGGTGGATATTACATCTCTGCCCCGGGAACAAAAATCTATGCTGACCCGATGACAATTTCGGGCTCGATTGGTGTCTTCGGTCTCTTACCAAATGCAGGTAAATTGCTAGAGGAGAAACTGGGATTGACAACTGAAATTGTAAATACAAATAAGAATTCAGACTTTCCTTCAGTTTTCAGGCCAATGAGCACCTATGAAAAAGAGATAATGCAATTGAGCATTGAAAAGATCTATACCGATTTTGTAAGCAAGGTAGCATCGGGCAGAAAGTTAAAAACTGAGTCGGTTGACAGCATCGGACAGGGAAGGGTCTGGAGCGGTAGCAGCGCCCTGAAAATCGGACTTGTGGATGAGATCGGCGGATTGAAAGATGCAATAGATGGTGCAGCAAAACTGGCAGGTGTTGAGAACTATTCAATAAGAGAATTACCAGCAGTTGAAGACCCGTATACCAAAATACTAAACCAGCTTGGTGAAGAGTTAAGAATAAGTATTCTGAAAAAGGAACTTGGAGAATCAGTTAAGTATTACAATATCTTACAGGAAATAAAAGATATGTCGGGGATACAGGCACGATTACCCTATTTTATTGACATTCATTAGGAAGAAAGTTTGGAGTGAGCTAAAGTTTGGAGTACTTGAAGTTGAAAAGGTTGAAAAAGTTGAAAAGTTGAACGAATGTTTAGAGTTAGAGGAAGTGCGGAGTACAAAACTTTTGACCCCCCTTTAGGGGGGCAGGGGGGCAAAACTTTAGGCACTCTAGGCACTTCTTGACTATATGAAACACATACTAAAAATATTCCTGTATCCTGTTTCCCTCTTATATGGATTGATTACCGGTATCCGGAACTTTTTGTACGATACCGGGATATTATCATCTGTGGAGTTCCATTTACCTGTAATTTGTGTAGGAAATATCACTGTAGGAGGAACCGGTAAAACTCCTCATACTGAATATCTTACCGGATTGCTCAGGGAAAAATTCAGATTGGCAATCCTTAGCAGGGGTTACAAAAGAAAGACCCGTGACTTCAGAATTGCCTCATCATCATCTGAGGTAATTGATATTGGTGACGAGCCTTTGCAGATTTTCCACAAGTTCCCTGAGGTACTCGTTACAGTTGACAGAAACCGCGTTAATGGAGTAAAAAGGATCATGCAGGAGTACCCGGAAACTGAAGTGATAATTCTGGACGACGCTTTCCAACATAGAAGAATTACGCCAGGATTCTCAATACTTCTTTCTGATTTTGACAGGCTTTTCGTAAGAGATCATATGCTGCCATACGGCAATCTGAGAGAAAACAAAACAAATATGAGAAGAGCCGACGCAATCCTGATCACCAAATCTCCGGAAAATATATCACCTATCCAGAGACGGCTGATAGTAAAAGAAGTTGACAAGTCGCCTTATCAGAATCTTTATTTCACTTCTTTTAAATACGACCCGCCGGTATCAGTTTTTGAAACACCAGACCACAACAGCACTCAATCACACATTTCAGAATCTATTGGTTGTGGCATCGTTCTAATAACGGGAATAGCCAATCCTAAACCACTTAAAGAGTACCTGGAGAAGAGCTACAGCGAAATTATCCATCTTGTCTTCCCTGATCATTATAATTTCAAAGAAAAAGATATACTCAGTATTTCAACTGCCTATAATCAACTTAAAGCAGAAAAGAAGTACCTGTTCACTACAGAAAAAGATGCTGTGAGATTGCGGGAATTTACTAATATTGCAGAACCGATCAGATCAGCGTTATATTATATACCTATCGGAATATATTTTTTGAATGATGACAAGGAAGAGTTTGATAATCTGATAATTGAATATGTTAGAAAAAATCATCAAAACAACAGAGTTTCTGCGATCAAAAGGGATAACTAACCCTGATGCCGGCATAATACTTGGAACCGGTCTGGGTGAACTCACTTCTAAAATTGAAAAGCGTATTGAAATAGATTATAAGGATATCCCGAATTTCCCGGTCTCAACTGTTGAAGGTCATGCTGGCAAACTCATATATGGCGAATTCGGCAGGAAGAAAATTGTTGCAATGAAAGGCAGATTTCATTATTATGAAGGATATGGTTCTGAACAGGTTGCATTACCCGTGCGAGTATTAAAATACCTGGGAATCAAGTGTCTCTTTCTTTCAAATGCAGCGGGTGGAGTAAATCCTTCTTTTCAGATAGGCGACATAATGGTTATTACAGACCATATCAATCTTCTGCCAAATCCATTAATCGGCCCCAACGATGACCGGATAGGAGCCAGATTTCCGGATATGGGGGAAGCCTATGATAAATATCTTATTAATAAGGCTTTACTTATTGCTGAGGAACAGAATATCAGAATTCATAAAGGTGTTTATCTCTCAACGAGTGGTCCTACTTTTGAAACGCCGGCAGAATATAAATATTTCAGGATCATCGGTGCAGATGCAGTCGGAATGTCTACCACCGCTGAGGTTATCATTGCCCGTCATATGAATCTGCCTTGTTTTGCAGTGAGTGTAATTACTGACCTGGGAGTAGAAGGGAAAATTGAATATACAACACATCAATCCGTTCAGAACGAGGCAGCCAAAACCGAATCCCGGATGACTACTATAATGACTGAGATGATTTCGTCTCTTTGAAAGGTTGAGGTTGAGGTTAAGGTTGAGATTAAGAAAGTGACTTAATTAATTTATTCAATTCAAAAATCAGGTCATTGTACTCCTGGAAAAGGAGTTGAGTAATTTGAGATTCAAAGTATCCTACTCGATGTCCATATAAGAGATGATTCTGTGTTTCATAACTCGAACCTCTTGCAATTACATAAAAATTTGATTTATCTCTATTTGTGCTTCTTCCAAATCCTTCTGAAATGCAAGCAGCGGAACCGTTTGATGATTTTCGAATCTGTGAAGTCAATCCGTAATCTTCTGACCTAGGCAGATTGACCGACAGCATAAATACTTCAATTGAAAGTTTATGTGCTTTCTGCCAGACCGGCATTTCAGTAAAACTCCTATATATCATTTTCTTAAGGTTTAGGTTGAGGTTGAGGTTGAGGTTGAGGCTAAGGTTGATGGTCTTTTAACCTTAACCTTAACCTTAGCCTTAGCCTTAACCTTAGCCTTAGCCTCTACTTTCTAATTACAGTACAAACTTTTTTCCACCTTACTGTTTTTCCGGTGTCATCATAAATAGTTATAAGAATAATATAAATCCCGGTTTTTACGATTGAACCATCATCAGAGGTTCCATCCCAGATCACAGATGCTTCGGATCCGGCAAACAGGTTTGCGGCAATCTTCCTCACATAGTTGCCTGCTTCATCAAAAACAATTACAGATACCACATTTCCATTTCCCATCAGACGCAGCAATATTTTCAGAAAATCTTCATTGCCATCATTGTCAGGGGTAATTTTAGATGACGAAAAAACAACATTATCGGAGGTTGCCGGCATTTCAACAAACGCCGAATTTTGCGCTCCCGGAGTGCCCCAGCCAGAACTTTCCGAGGCAGAATGCCAGTTGGCTGACTCATCTGATTTATTTTGTGGTCCAATCTTTTCAAGAGCTACACCCTCCTTTGTCGACAGAAGAGAATAATGCATCTCCTCATAATATCGTACCTCATCGATCCTGTCAAGCTCTCTGCTATATAGTATCAGGTGCCCTTTATCATCAGGCATTGAAGGAAGTGATCTGATATCAAAGAGATGATCAGGATCTGTTGAGGGGTACCTTTCAGAAATTCTTTTTGAGTCGGTAGTAATTGCATAATATGTGCCAGGCAGAATACACCTCTTCACATCCGACACCATAACAGGATCAGAAATATCACCGGTATCGTCATTTACTGAAACCAGTTGCAGCCTCGATGCATCAATAACTTTTCCTGAACCGTTGAACATTTCCAGGTACTCCGGGTCGCCTGGTAATGAATTGACCAATAACTCGTTAAAAAGAATATCACCATTTATTGCAGGTTCTGTAACGCCAAAATTGAAATTCCGTTTTTGAATCGCGTTTCCAGCAAAATCGGTTATGTCCTCAGATATTTCGAGTCGAAAAACCTCTTCCGTATGAAGAGCATCAGACAATTTTACCGAGAATTCCCTGAATAAAGGTTCCGTGGGATGGAGATCGATTATAGCCTTGCCTTCTATCCTGAAACTATTCATTTTATCAGCCAGAGCAAAGACAGGCTCGGAAAAACGTACACGGACTATTGTGCTGTCTTCAGTAAATACATTCTGAATTCCGGTGAAGAATACATCAGGGTTGTTATCCGCAACTGAGTTGATTGAACCCGGAGAACCTCCTTTCTTCGACAGAGAAGCTGTCCAGTTCCCTTCATCATAAAATGGGAATCTGGTATCTATCATCTCAAGCGACCATCCTCCTTTTGATTTTAATTCACTTTTGTACCAGGTGGAAGAGTACTCCACACCATGAATTGTCGTACCGCTACTGTCGGTTATGCAGATGAGTTTTCCGCCTGAGGTAAGAGAAGGAAATTGCTTTACTCCGATTACATTACCGAATTTTCTAAAAATCAGAGTGTCCTGCAATGCACATATTATCACGATATCTGAAGGATGGATAAATGTTTCGGGGAATAAAGTATACTGGCCTTCAGTAGATAATTTCCAGTTTTTGAGATTGAATGAATATTCTGTCCTGTTGAATATTTCAAGGTATTCCCGTCCGGGTAAAGAGATTTCAGGCAATGGATCGGCCATAATTTCTGTTATTACAACGTCTCCTGTTTCAGCCCATACCGGAGTAAATCCTATCTGAAGTGTCTGGGAACAGTTTGCCGAATTATCACATAACCTATTTATAGTCAGACTGTTTAATGTTTTATTCTTGAATGATTCAGCGAATTCAACTTTATAGGTCAGCATATTTTTCTTTTCAACATATATTGATTTGCTTGCTCCATCATTTAATGAAAAGTTCTCAGGAACCATTATTCCGCTTAAGGGTTCCTCACTACATGTGATTTCTAATGAATTCTTTCCTGATATTCTGCACCCTTCAATAAAGGGAGCTGTATTATCTTCATAAAAAATTCCTTCAATGCTTATATTATCGAGCCAGAGAAGTCTGTCTTTTGTTGAGGTGTATTTGTAACATACTCCAAACCAACCCGGACTGAATAACTCACTGTCACTACCAGCCGACGTTGTAATAATACTACCGGCCAGTCTTCTGACCGTAACTGTCCAGTCTCCCGATTGTGATCTTTCTACCAGAATTCCGGCAGCATCGTTTATTCCGATCTCTGTCTGCCAGTTTATCCGACAATTTATAACATTAGTGATCAGGGTACCCTTAACTTTCCAGAGCCTGAGAGTATCGTCTGATCCGGTAAGGTTTACTCCGATTGCATATCCATTTGTTACTCCATCATATGGCATTCCGGATGGATCGCAGTCAGACATTACGAATACCGACCAGTTATTTGATGATGAAGGATCATAGCCGTGTCTGACAAGAAATGACCAGCTTGTCATTCCCCGGGTTGGATGAAGGTTTTTTAGTGGAATTCCGATCCGGTCAATTCCGGCATCAGGATTGTCAAATATATGATGCAATGAAAATCTCCCGGAAAGACTTGCCGCAGTATCGGCTTTCCAATGCCCTTCAGTACTTTGTATCCAATTGACAATAGCACCAGCCTCGAAGTTTTCGACAATCTGGCCAAACGCCATATGAGGCATTAATAAAGCCAGCAAAATAACTTTTTTCATGCAGCGGGACGAATTAAAAAAAAAAGTTAATTTTGACAGTTTTAACGTCACAGTAAATTTATGCAATAACTTAATTTATTCCAAACGAAAACTATGAAAACAGCTGTTGTAGGTGCTACCGGAATGGTCGGCCGCACAATGATGAGAGTACTTGAAGAAAGAAATTTTCCCGTATCACAACTGTTACCCGCCGCCTCCGAGCGTTCAGTAGGTAAAGATGTTATTTTTAAGGGAGAGGCTGTTAAGGTAGTAAGTGTTATGGAAGCAGTTGAAGCAAAACCCGAATTTGCGATATTCTCTGCAGGTGCTTCAACATCAAAAGAGTGGGCTCCGGTTTTTGCAAAAAACGGGACTGTGGTAATTGATAACTCCTCATACTGGCGTATGGATAAGAATGTCCCGCTCATTGTTCCCGAGATCAACAGTCATGTTATAAAGAAGGGAGACAGAATAATCGCCAATCCAAATTGTTCAACAATACAGATGGTTATGGCCCTGGCTCCCTTGCATAGAAAGTACGGGATCAGGCGTCTGGTAGTTGCTACATATCAATCGGTAACCGGCACCGGTGTTAAAGCTGTTGTTCAGATGGAGAATGAGAGATCAGGAATAAAGGGTGAGATGGCATATGCATATCAAATTGATAAAAACTGCTTCCCTCATGGCGGAACTTTTCAACCCGATGGTTATACTACTGAGGAACAGAAATTAGTCGACGAAACCCGAAAAATACTCGAAGACAATACTATCCAGGTGACAGCAACAGTGGTAAGGATCCCGGTTGTAGGAGGACATTCGGAAGCTGTAAATGTCGAGTTTGAAAAAGAATTCAAAATCGATGATGTGGTAAGATTAATAAATCAGTTCCCCGGGGTTGTGGTTTATGATAATCCGGCAGAGAACAAATATCCGATGCCGATTCTGGCGCATAACAGGGATGAGGTGTTTGTTGGAAGGATAAGGAGGGACTTTTCGAAAGAAAAATGTCTTAACCTCTGGATCGTATCAGATAATATCAGAAAAGGCGCAGCGACAAATGCGATTCAGATTGCAGAATATATGGCGGCTAATAAATTATATTAATCATATTCTCTGTGGTCCTCTGTGCCTCCTCTGTGATACTCAGTGTAAGTTCTTAAGAAATTGTTACACAGAGAGACACAGAGAAGACACAGAGCGTCACAGAGCTGTCAGATAAATTATTATTCAGTCTGATATAAGAAATCATTAAAAGGATACCTTTTTATATGTAACTTCTTTACTTCCTCATAAAGAAGCTTTCGGAGTTCTTCAATATTTTCCTTAGTCTTTGCTGAAATAAATACAGTCGGGTGATACTTGTCCATCGACATCCAGGTTTTTTTCAAATCGGTTAAAGAATAATTATTCTTCAAAACAGGAGTAAGATCATCCGCATCTTTGACTATATAAGTAAATGCATCGATCTTATTAAAAACCAGCATTAATGGTTTATCAGAGACGCCAAGGTCTTTGAGAGTATTATTTACAACCCTGATCTGTTCTTCAAATGTTGAATGTGAGATATCAATGATGTGTACAAGTAAATCCGATTCTCTTACCTCATCCAGGGTCGATTTGAACGATTCAATAAGGTCAGTAGGGAGTTTACGAATAAAACCGACAGTATCCGAAAGCAAAAACGGCAGGTTACCAATAACAACTTTCCTTACTGTAGTATCAAGTGTTGCAAAGAGTTTATCTTCTGCAAACACATCTGATTTGCTCAGGAGATTCATAACAGTCGATTTGCCGACATTCGTATAACCGACAAGAGCTACCCTTATCATTTTTCCACGGTTTTTCCTTTGGGTAATCATCTGGTTATCAATCTTTTTAAGCTGATCCTTAAGTAACGAAATTCTGTCCCTGATGACTCTCCTGTCAGTCTCTATTTCAGTTTCACCCGGTCCTCTTAAACCAATACCTCCTCTTTGGCGCTCGAGATGTGTCCACATTCCTGTCAGTCGGGGAAGAAGGTACTGATACTGCGCCAATTCAACCTGTGTGCGAGCGTGAGAGGTGCGTGCCCGCCGTGCAAAGATATCAAGGATCAGATTTGTCCTGTCGAGAATACGGCAACCAAGGGCTTCTTCGATGTTTCTTAACTGGCTGGGTGTCAGTTCATCGTCAAATATGGCAATATCAATTTTATTTTCAGTAACAAACGCGCCAAGCTCTTTTATCTTGCCTGATCCTACAAAAGTACGTGGATTTGGGACATCCAGCTTCTGGATAAATCTTTTAACAGGCTCTGCTCCGGCAGTCTCCGTCAGAAATGAGAGTTCTTCCAGGAAATCTTCGGCTTCACTTTCTTCCTGCCCGTGATATAATACCCCAATAAGAATTGCCCTTTCCGGGGGTTTATTTGTATCGATCATCTGCTATTAAATACAATAATTCTTCAATTGAGGATTTCTTAAAAATCTTTGTGAACCTTTGTGTAAACCTTTGTGTACCTTAGTGGTAAAAGCTAATTCATTTAACCACAAAGTAACACAAAGTATAACACAAAGTAACACAAAGGAAATACAATGCAGATTAATAACTTTCTTGACAGTCTCCAGAATTATTACAGTGCATATTAACTATTATACAATAACTTAATATATAAACCGCCTGTCATTCTGAATAGCTCCCCTGATTGCCCTTTTAAGCGATTCAGAACATCGCATAATCATATCTATATCTGTTGGAAATGGAACGATTGATGTTTTAGTTCTCTCCAGCTGTGTTGCATTGAGAGCCTGGATATCACCAAGAGCACGTGAAGAGACGTTTTCAAAATTTGCCTGGGCTCCTATCGGATCCTTTGTCAGTGCTTTATTCGGGTTCACCTGGATCACTTCCACATCACCGTCTATGCGGCAAGCTTTTGATTGAATGGTTTCGACAAGAGCACATTGCACAGTTTTGTATTTTTTCTGTTTGATGTCATTCCCAAGAGAATCTCTCATTACATTGCCTTTCTTATCCAGAACATAAGAAAAACCATCTTCAATATCCCTTTTAATAACGGAATCCCTTTGCACAGACTGATCGTTACTGACTGCAACATTTTTTATATTCACATTTACAAAATAATCATACTGGGTCCTGCCATCCAAATTCTGTGTGTGAAATTCAACCCATTCCGAGTTCAGACGCGGCAGATCAAGAGCAAGAAGATCATCTTCGAACTCTCTGGGAAATTTCAGGATTGAACTATTCTGAATTGAGACAAATACCCTGCTCATTCCATTAAGTTTTGCCTCCTGTATTTTATTATCAATTCCCTCATAATCTCCGACATACTCTTTTGCCCTGACAAATTCTGCAAATGCCTGCCTGTAGGATTCTTTTAAGCCGCTCTTCATCAGTTCATTACCATGAGCAAAATAGAAATCTGCCGCTTTATGCTTTGCATTGATCATTTCAGGTAAATAATCGATATAAGAATAATTAATAGTTTTCCCGTTAAAATCTAACGGAGTTACAGTTCTTACAAGTGATTGTCTGTCGTTGAGCGCTTTATATACAAGATAAATCTCGTCCCAGTTATTTGGTTTACCTTCCAATTTCAGCATACGAACTCTTTCATTATCCTGGTCATTAGCAATTTTGTATGCCTGATCGAGAATATCTATCTGTTTGATATCAGTTTTATCTTTCCGCAGTTGTTTAACAGCTTTTTGGATAGCTGCATCATAGTTTCCTTTTACGAGTTGCTTCTTGGAAGAACCACAGCCCGACGCGATTAAGGTTAATACAAAAATTAAGGGTACAAGTTTTTTCATATAGCTTAAATTAAAAATATATCAGTATAAAGATAAGAAAAACATTGAAATTCAAAATATCCGCAAGTGCCTCTTTTTCTGATACTTAAAATTTAAAACATAAAATTCAGAGGGATTGAATATCTTACCCTGACAGGTTCACCTCGTTGAAGACCTGGTGTCCATTTGGGCGATTCGGAAATGGCTTTTATTGCTTCATTGTCAAGCAATGGATCTACCCCTTTAACAACTGTCACATTGCTTACTGAGCCATCCTTTTCAACAATGAATGTGAGATACACTCTTCCTCTAATCTTTTTATCGTAGGCAACCTGTGGATAATTAGTCCGTTTTTGTACCCAATCGCGGAATTTCTCTATACCACCTCCTTTAAATGTAGGCATTACTTCTACGAGGAAAAAGGGTTCATCTGACTCAGTTCCATCCTGTCCGAAAAGATTATCACCCGCACCTGTTCCCTTTACATCAGAATTATCTTTTGTTGTCTCATTTAATATTTCATCCGTTGAAGGTTGTGATTTTTCGAGAGGCGATACGCTGTCAACTACTACCGGTGGAACATATTGTACCAGTTCTTCCACGTGGACTGCCTGCCGGGGAGGAGGAGAAGGAGGAACAAATATTTGCTCTTTAGGAGGTTCAAGATTTTCCATGGTTACCTGAACATAACTCCCAGACCCATTAAGCACATTATTGGTATGAGGAACAAGAACAAATGGGAGAATAACTAATAAACTTACTATTAAAGAGGCAAGAAGTAATCCGGTAATAACCACGGAATTATATCGTTTACGAAGCTGATAAGCACCATAATCCCTGTTCCGCGCCTGAAAAAGCAGATCATCAAAATCGAGCCATTTTCTTAGATTATCGAACATTCCTGTAATTCGTCTATTTATTTGAAGTGTCCCATTATTACAAGTGGAACAAATCAACTGAAGCCGGAAGCCGGAAGTCGGAAGTTTGACTTCTGACTTCTGTCTGCTAATTTTTAAATGCGCGGCAAAAATACCAAAATAGTGGCTTTTTGCCAAAACAATAATGTTAAGTAAATCATAAATATTGAGGTTGAGGCTGAGATTAAGGCTGAGGTTAAGGCTGAGGTTAAGGTTAAGGTTAAGGTTAAGGTTAAGGTTAAGGTTAAGGCTGGAGATTCTTAACCTTTTCAACCCATTCAACTTTTCAACCCTTCACTATATTTTTATATTTCAATTTTTTCTTACATTTGACAACTCTTTGGGGGTTTAGCTCAGTTGGCTAGAGCGTGTGACTGGCAGTCACAAGGTCGGGAGTTCGATTCTCCCAATCTCCACCTTCGCCCTCCATAGCTTTAGCGACGGAGGGCTTTTCTATCTGCAGAATATGTTCCATCAGATAATGGCAATAATCTGAAGAATATTCAGTTAATATTCAGACATATTTCTGATGATTTGTTCATTCAGTGCTAAATAGGTAAAAAAAAATTTAGCCATATACTGAAAAGAATCAGTTTTTTTCTAACTTCGGTTTTTCGCAACGCTGATCGTCGCAACCAATTTATGAGTGAAGAGATTTTAAAAGCGTTAATGGAGCTATTTGCCCTGATTGTAAAACAGGACGGAGGAATACTTTTGAACGAACGTGAGTATGTTTCCGGTTTTCTGAACAAACAGCTTACCAAAGAAACCGTGGATGAATATCTGGCCTTATTTGATCAGCATGCCGGACAGGTTCTTCAAAGATCTGTTGTAAAAGAACTCTCCACACCATCTGTAAAAGACTCGGTTAAGATTCTGGGGATATGTAAAAAGATTAACCGCACTCTTAATCAGGAACAGAAAGTAGTTGTTCTGATGCGACTTTATGAACTGGTTAATACCGACAGGCAGTTCACTCCTCAGAGAATGAACATAATAAATACTGTCGCAGAGGTTTTCAAAATATCTTCCGGAGAATTTGCAGCAACTGAACAGTTTGTTAAAAATGACAATCCGGAAGATCTCAGGAATCCTGCAATTCTTGTTCTAGCTCCCGGTGATGAAGAATGTGAATTGTGCAGAAGAATGAAAACCGGTTATCAGGACACAAGAATTTTCATTTTAAGAATTGCGAGTGTTGACCTGTATTTTATCAGGTATATTTCAAAAGATCAGTTATATCTCAATGGCCTTCCGATAAGATCGGGCCAGGTGTACACATTTGCTAAAGGAGGTTCAATAAAATCACAACAAGGACATTCAATTTACTACAGCGACATCAGTTCAAGTTTTCTTTCCGATATAATTATACATAAAATTTCATTCACAGTCGAAAATCTCTCCTATCATTTCAGAGAAGGCCATGCAGCAGTTGATAATGTAAGCTTTTCAATTGAGGAAGGAAAGCTAATTGGAATTATGGGAGCAAGCGGATCGGGAAAGACAACATTAATGAATCTGATGAGCGGTATTCAGAAACCTTCCTCGGGAAGTGTCAGGATTAACGGGTTGGATGTGGTAAGGGATAATATAAAACTTGAAGGCGTTTTTGGATATGTTCCTCAGGATGACCTGCTTATTGAAGATCTGACTGTATTTGAGAATCTGTTTTTTGCTGCCTGTCAATGCTTTAAAGATAAATCAAGGGAGGAGATAACCTCACTTGTTGATCATACCCTTTCAAATCTGGGATTACTTGAAAAGAGAGGATTAAAAGTCGGATCACCCTTTAACAAAGTTATAAGCGGAGGGCAGAGAAAAAGGTTGAATATTGCATTGGAACTTATAAGAGAACCATTGGTTTTGTTTCTCGATGAGCCAACTTCGGGCCTCTCTTCCAGAGATTCCGAAAACCTTATGGACCTTCTTCGCGACCTGACACTTAAGGGGAAACTGGTTTTTACGGTCATTCATCAGCCATCTTCTGAGATATTCAAAATGTTTGATAAGGTCATAATCCTCGATCAGGGTGGGTATATGGCATATTTTGGAAATCCGGTCGATTCAGTTATATACTTTAAGACTCTCGATGCGCAGATAAACTCAAATCAGGGAGAGTGCCCGTCGTGTGGAAATGTAAATCCTGAAACTATCTTTAATATCATTGAAACCCAGGTTGTTGACGAGTTTGGAAAGTATACTGAGAAGCGAAAAGTCAGGCCAAAGGAGTGGGCTAATACTTTTAGTTCGAAACATCCTTTTAAACGGGTACCTGAGATTCAGGAGCCACCTCATAAGAATCTGCAGAGACCAGGTCTTTGGAAACAATTCCAGATTTATTTTTCCAGAGACTTAAAGAGTAAAATTTCCAACACACAATATGTCCTGCTCACTATTCTTGAGGCTCCCATCCTTGGATTTGTTCTTTCATTCATTATCAGGTACATACCCGATCCCGATTCCAAAATCTACATCTTTTCAGAAAATGAGAATATCCCGATCTACATTTTCATGAGCCTGATCGTCGCTCTGTTCATTGGATTGACAATAAGTGCTGAGGAGATTTTCCGTGACAGAAAAATTCTGAAAAGAGAGCGTTTTCTTAACTTAAGCCGCAACAGCTATCTGCTTTCCAAGGTTGCAATTCTGGTCATGATATCTACAATCCAGACACTTCTTTTCGTTTTAATAGCAAATCCGATCCTTGGAATAAAAGGCATGTATTTTAATTACTGGCTCGCTTTGTTTGCCACTGCATTTTGTGCTAACATGCTTGGGTTGAATATTTCAGCTTCATTTAATTCCGCCATCACAATCTACATTGTTATTCCTCTTATGATAATACCAATGATGGTGCTTAGCGGAGCTATGTTTCCCTTTGACAAACTGAACAGAAGCATAGGCAATGTTGATAAAGTGCCCATTATTGCCGAATTAATGCCCACTCGGTGGACTTATGAAGCTCTTATTGTTTCTCAGTTTAAGGATAATAAATACAGTAAAACTCAATTTACAAAGGACGGTGAGACATACTACCAGCTTCAAAAGAAAATCAGTGAAGCTGACTTTAATAAGGTTCACCGGATTAAAGCATTACGGGATGCTCTTGAGACTACTCTTTTCGAATACAGGAGTAACCCCAAAAATATTGTAAAAAGCGAGGTACCTGTTGTAAAGAAGTCGACACGCAGGTTCAGTAAGCTGCAGCTGCTGAAAAACGAACTGGAAAAGATGACTGCTGTCTATCATGTTCCTGCATTCACATATATTTCTGACCTGACACCTTATGAATTCAATCCCGGGATTGCAGATTCTCTATCATCTTACTTCAACAGAATGGACAGATTATTTAGCAAAATTTCAAATACAGCAAGCGACAGGAGGGATATTTTTTACAATATGAATGATTTATTACTGAAGAAACTGGAGGATGATTATTATAATTATAAACTTCTAGAAATTGTTACAAAACCTTACGAAAGGAAGAAAATTCTTTTGTATAATAACTCTCTTGTTCAAAATACTGATCCGATTTATCTTGATCCGTACAAGAGCGGTTTTCTTAATTTCAGAACACATTTTTATGCTCCGGCAAAATATATATTCGGGCTAAAGACCGACACTTTTGTTTTTAATATTTCTCTGGTTCTTCTTGGCTCGTTGTTTCTTTATCTAACGCTTTATTTTGAATTGCTTGGAAAGGCGGTACGGTTTTTTGAAAATTTAAAATTCCGAAAATAAACATTTAATACATTGTTAATCTGTTTTTTTGTATTTTTGTATTAATTTATGCATCATCCTAAATGAAAGGGAGAGTATTTTTATTGCTGATCATAGTGTCTATTGGTTTCTCATGCAGAAACTCAAAAAGCAAAACTGCTGAATTTGTTTTTCCTCAATCCGATTCGGTCCCGGTTTCTGAAGCTGAAAAATTAAGCCCGGAAGCAATTGCTGATATCTCAAAGAATATCTCATCACCCGTTGAGATTGCCAATCTGCTTCAGACCCTTCAGGTTCCCTTCTCACAAAATTACCTTGCTGAATCAATTGATGCCAATAAACAAAGTACCAACTTTGACAAAGCTCTTAAACTTGGTATTCTCGGAGCTGACCTCGGATATCTGAATATGTACGAAAAAACAGGTTCTTCCCTTGATGTTCTCTCCTCCATTAGGAAGATTGCCGAGGATATTAAAGTAGGGCAGTTTTTCGATTTCGAATCAATAAAAAGATTATCGAAAAACAAATCCAACCTTGACTCTCTGTTATTTATTTCGATTGATTCTTATAACAAGATTGATAGTTATCTAAGGAGCAATGACCGTGGCCAGTTTTCAGCTCTGATGATAATCGGTGTTTGGATTGAAGGACAGTATCTGGCAACACAAGTGGTAAACCAGTATAATGATAAAAAACTTAGCGACAGAATAGGGGAACAGAAAATTATCCTTAACGATCTTCTCCTCCTTATCAGTCCATATTGTAACCGCGATACTCAATTTGCGAATCTCTGTAAGGATATGCAGGATATTAAAGAAAAGTATCGCGATATTAGAATTACCTATACCCAGGGAGAACCCATAAGTGTGGAAAAAGATGGAGGACTGACAATTAAACAGACGGAAACGAGTGTTGTTACAATGACTAAAGAACAACTGACCGGCGTTATTGAAATTACCAGGAATATCAGAAACAGGCTAATTTTAAATAATTAGTATGAAAAAAAGTATTATAACACTCACATTTTTATTTACTCTCGGATTCTTGTCTTACGGACAAGTAACAGATCCTCTCATAAGTAAATGTGCGACAAACGCCGGGGCCAATGCAAGATATCTGAAGGATTTCCGCATTCAACTCGGAAAAACTGCACCTCAGAGTGACTTAAGATACAAAGCAAATATGTCGCTCTGGAAAAATACCAAGTACCGGTTTACAATGTGCAATGCTGAGAATTCAAAGGGTCAGCTTATATTGGCAATTAAAGATGAAGCCAATAAAGTGATTCTTTCTTCATTCGATAAAAAAACCGGCAAGATCTATCCTTTCATTGATTTTGAATGTCAGAAAAGCGGAATCTATCAGATAAGTTATGATTTCAATAACGGACAACAGGGCTCTGGTGTTGGTGTTGTCTCTATGATAAAATAATTCATTCAGCGCAGGTACCAGACCTGTATAATCAGAATAAGTATAAGCAACAGGGAAAAGAAGATTTCGGGTATAAGTTTCTTCTTACTAAACACGAAATAGTGTGTCCAGAAATAGCTCACGGGGATACCAGCTATCCATATTATTTCTACTGAAACCGAAGGCACAACACAATAGACTACAACTGTAATCACAAATAACCAGAGAAGCAAAGAAAATGTTTTGCGTGATCTGATCTTTTTTGTATTAACCAGCCGGAGCAGATAAACAATGCTTACCAGTGTGCTTGAACCTGCAAGGATAAGAGCAATTATTGATAAAGAGGTAAATGAAAAACCTGCCTGATCCCCAAAAATATTGTACAGCATGAGTGCTGAAAGATCCTTCAGATCTTTTCCAGACAGATAGTATATTCCGAATGTAAGAATAAACGGCGTCACTAACCCGATAACGGAAATAACAAGTTCTTTAATAATCGCTGTTCTGAGTAATAAAATCCCTATAATGACCAGTAATCCGAACCAGATAAGATTAGCATAAAAAAGGCTTCCTGTGCCAATAAGTAATCCGGCATCGAAAAAGCTGTAAGCTGTTCCCTGAACCTGATAAGAATCAACTATCCGTCTGATTGCCAACATCAAAAATATTGCAGAAAATATTGCAGGGTTCAACAACTGATATTGTGGTAAAAGTCCGCTTATCAGAATGTAAAATAAAGCCGGGAGAAAAGTTCTTTCATTAATAAAAAAGATATTGGTATTCAGATTTACCATTTGAAAAGCCATCACCGAAACCAACAGTAATGAGAAAATTACTCCGGGGAATGGATTGGTCCCGATCAGATCTGAAAGAATACCATAAAGAGGCATTGGATCCAGATCAAAGTACAAAAAGAAATGACCTTTCAGACGGATAAATGCGCTGGCCCATACTACTAAAAGAGTAACACTAATCAGAAATATGGTGCCCGGCCCGGTCCCTTTAAATTGTCTTAAAAGCATTTATCCTATAAATCAAATCCAATATCGGTTCTGTAATATTTCCCTTCGAATTTTAACAAATCAGCATTCAGGTAAGAAGTATTAAGTGCCTCCCTCATTTTGGTTCCCCATGAGGTTACGGCAAGGACACGTCCTCCTGAGGTAACGATTTTATCAGCTTCATTCTTTGTGCCGGCATGAAATACTACGCTTTCACTTGTATGATCCAGTCCTCTAATAGGTTTACCTTTTTCATAACTACCCGGATAACCTCCTGAAACCAGCATTACGGTAGTGACAAATCGTTTATCAATCTCTAATTTTCTTTCAGCAAGATCTCCGTTAGCTACTCCTTCGATCAGATCGAAGAAATCAGACTTAATTCTTGGAATTATAACCTCAGATTCGGGATCTCCCAGCCGGGTATTATATTCAATTACATATGGATCACCATTAACGTTAATCAACCCGAAAAAAATAAATCCCTTATAAACTATCCCGTCTTCCGAAAGTCCCGTGATAGTGGGGTCGATTATCCTATTCTTCACTTTATCCATGAATAAATGGTCTGCAAAAGGTACAGGTGATACAGCTCCCATTCCCCCGGTATTGAGACCTGTATCTCCGGCTCCTATCCTTTTGTAGTCCTTCGCCTCCGGCAATAATTTATATGTAAAACCATCAGTAATAATAAATACCGATAGTTCTATTCCTTTCATAAACTGTTCAATAACAACCTTTTGTCCTGCAGTACCGAACTTTCCGTTCAACATCGCTGCAACCTCTTGTTCAGCTTCATTAATGTCATCAATTATCACTACTCCTTTACCCGCTGCAAGACCATCTGCTTTAATTACAAAGGGAGGACTAAGAGTTTTTAAGAAAGAGAAAACCTCTTTTTGTGTCGTTTTGTCAAAACTTTTGTAATGTGATGTTGGAATTTTATGCCTTATGAGAAAAGCCTTTGCAAAATCTTTGCTAGCCTCCAGCCGGGAAGCAGATTTATCCGGACCGATCAAAGGTATGTCTTTTAGTGATTCGTCATTCAGAAAAAAATCAACTATCCCCATTGCAAGGGGACCTTCGGGCCCAACTATTACAAGATTAATTTTGTTTTCTAATACAGCTCTCTTTACCTCGGGGAAATTTTCAGGATCCAGATTCAGGTTTGTTCCATGTTTCAGAGTCCCGGCGTTTCCCGGTCCAATGTAAATTTTACTGACTTTTTTGCTTTGAGCAAGCTTCCAGGCAAGAGCATGTTCTCTGCCACCAGACCCCAGAATGAGAATATTCATTATTCAGAAAATATTTTATCATTTCAAAAGTAACATTTCATTCTGATAAACAAAATCGATATACTTGAAAACCCTTAGCTCCCATCGATTGTCTGACAGTATTTTGAAAATGTCTGCATAACAGAGTTTACATAGGTTTTTGAAACAGGAATATCTGTTACGGAAGGATTATCAAATTCCAGTTTCAAACCGTCTTTATCCTTTCTTACAACTTTAACTTTTTCAAAATTAACCATATATGATCTGTGGCATCTGACAATCTCAGTCCCGGAGAAGGTCTCTTCAATTTTTTTGAGGGTATCCCGGAGCAGGTATTTTGATACTTTTCCTTTATTAAGATAGCATATGTTCACATAATTTTCAGCAGATTCGAGATAAAGAAGATTCTCTTTCTTAATTGAAAATTTTAATATCCCTTTATCGTCATAAAAGGGTATCATGTTTCTTGTGCTATCAGATAAAGGTTGAAAATCGGCCAGACGTTTGATTTGTTCTTTTTTATCCTGCCATGAGAAATAAAGCCATAGAATTGAGTATGGCAACAGAAGAACCAGGGCAGTATTCCGTGAGGAATTCTTCATAAGAACCGCAAAATAACGGGTGTCTTTGAGAATTAGTTTTTCGAACAAGGTATATGCCAGCGCCATAAATAGTATTTCGGCAAGAATCCAGACCAGATATTGCCATATAATAATGGTATATCTTTTACTGACCTGATACATAATAATCCGGCTTAAAACAACGACCAGCACTCCAACAAGAATCGTAAGACTTGAATATGTAAAAAACTCAAGTCGCGTCAGATTGTACCACCTGTCAGCACCAAACGGAGAGTAGGCATTTATAAAAACCAACGCAAAGAGTGAGGTAAAAAGTACCAGACGTACAATGTTTTGCTTTTCATTCAGATATGGAGGTATCGGTTTTTGGAAGTCGATCATCGAGACTCTTTTAGCTACGGCAAAATTAAGTATTTTCTTACTTTAAATCCATCTGAAATGAACTCAGAGCATTATTCTGATCAAAATTTGGTCACAAATAATTGAATTACATCCCATATTTTAAATTTTAATCACTTCAAGCCTTAGACCGACACAAAAATTTGTACGCTCTGCATCCCTCAACTTCCTTTGTACACAATATAGTATTTATATTAAGCCGATGGAGTATACAAAGACATTTAATGAGCTTAAAACAATCTTCAAAAATGAGAATAAAAAGATGGTTATTCCGGATTCAGATATTGAAATTCATACCATAGGATTCAATTCGGATATTCCAAAATATGATTTTTCAAATATCAACGATACCCTGATTCCTGAAAACCAGACCTTTTCATATCCGGTATTTTCTCCCCGGAATGTTAAAAGCAACAAAGTAATTCTGTTACTTCATGGGCTTAATGAGAGAAGTTGGGTAAAGTATCTGGTATGGGCTTATTATCTTGCACAGTATACCGACAGCTTTGTCGTTCTTTTTCCGATCTCATTTCATATTAACAGGTCTCCATCAGTTTGGAAAGATCCACGTACAATGATAAATTTCATGAAAGACCGGAATTCTTCTATCGGGGAAATAAATATGTCGAGTTTTGCCAATATAGCTATCAGCAGCCGTCTGACCGAAGATCCCGGGCGGTTTTTCAAGTCAGGTTATCAGACAACAACTGACATAGTAAAACTTCTATCAGGTATCAGAGATGGGGAGCATGAAATTATCCCCCGGACCAGTAATATCAATATTTTTGCCTATTCAATTGGCGCTTTTCTGGCTGAAATTATTTTAATGGGAAATCCCGAGAATCTGCTGACCGGTTCCAGGCTTTTTATTTTCTGCGGAGGATCGGTCTTCAGCAATATGCATGGTTCTTCTAAATTGATAATGGATAGTCTTGCATTCGACAGGGTATATAAATATTACCTTAATGATTTTGAAAAAACTCTCACTGGTAAAAGTCCTCTGGTAGAATTTCTGCGTTCGAGTCAGATCGGAATGGCATTCAGGTCAATGATCGATCTTGGAAGACTTAAAACATTCAGGGAGAATATTTTAGAAAAATTACAGGATCAGATTCATACAGTAACATTATTGAAAGATGCTGTAATACCCAGTAAAGGAGTAATATCAACACTCGGCAACTTAAACAAAAGGAACATCGTTGATGTATGGGATTTCCCATATGAATATACTCACGAAAATCCTTTTCCGGTTCTTGATTTTCCGGTTTCAAAAAAAGTCGATTACTGGTTTGAAAAAGTGTTCGCAGAAGCGGCAGCTTTCCTGGTCTAATATCTTACATCCAGCAATTCAAATCGATAACCGGAACTGATTGATGAGGATATAAATTCATCTATAATAACATTAGCACAGCTTGATTCTTTGTCATGCAATACAATGATTGATCCTGGTCTTTTTCTTTTTTTTAGAACATTAAGTGATTTCGTACTCCCGAATGTGACATCAAAATCAAAAGCCATAATGTCCCAGAATACTATTTTATATGATTTCAGCAGTCGTTGTTGTTTAGTTGAAAGTCTTCCATACGGAGGACGGAATATCCTGTCAGATGTAAATTCAGAGGCCCTCGTTACATCACTAATATATTTATCAGGATCGGTATGCCATCCATCAAGATGACTGTAGCCATGATTACCAATAAGATGGCCTTCTTTTCTGATCTGAATAATAAGATCAGGAAATTTTTCAGCAGATCGACCATCGCAAAAAAACAATGCTTTGATATCGTGCATTTTAAGAATACTCAGCAATCGTGGAGTAGAGATGGGATCGGGACCGTCATCAAAAGTCAGATAAAGCACTTTAGAAGAGGTTTTTACCCTGAAAATTGCTTCAGGGTAAAACCATCCTGCTAAAAAAACGGGCCTGAAAAGCCGCATAAGAATTTATTTTGCCGAGTAAAGCTTACCGTAATAATTATTTATCAATGGTTCGATAGTTGTTGTTATAGAATCCAATTTCAATCTTATCGAAAGATTATAAATATCAAGCAATCCCTGCATGTTAATCCCTTCAGTGTATTCCAGACCATATCTCTCTTCAGGCCTTAAACTGATTGCATAATCAAGATATTCTTTTGAATAATTTATGATATCGTTGATTAACTTTTTCCCTTCATCCGTCTTTCCAGCCCTGATAAGAACTTCTGCAAGGCTGATGGTAAAAAAGTCGTATGGCATTTTTTGGGCAGGAACAAGATCGAGTCCCCGGTGAGCCGCCTCGACAGCTTTTATTGTATCTCCCCTCAGAACCAACTCCTTACCAAGGGATCCGAAAATTCTCCTGAAATTGCAAAACATTCGTTTGTTGTTTTCATCGAGATATACAGAAGGATCACTTGCATTCCCCCATTTGAACTTGTTCATCATATTGTCGTACATTACAATGGGATCGATCATTCCGAATTCCCCCTGTTCAGGTTTATCAGTCTTTACAGGAGCAACTCTGTAAGCAAGGCCTTCCTCAATAAAGTACTTCTCAAGTCCCTTATATTGAGTTGAAGGAACCGTAGTAGAAAAGTATATAGGTCTTTCCCATTTATTTGTGGAGATCAGGTCCATAATCGCAAGGTCACCTTTAAAAGCATCAGCCTCGGAATACTCCCAAATCATTGGGGAAACCAATCTGTTTCTATAGTAGTCCTTTACTGTTCCGTTTGAAAGCACTTTAGAGGAATCTACATCAATAATGAATTTATTTGCCGGAATATAGTTCATATAATCGCCCCGTCCGCTAAGATCAATCTTATATTTACTATCATCATTACCCACAAACTGGACAATATCTTTCAGATTAACAGGTTTTTCGACCCTGTTGTTTACAGGTAGCTGTTCTCTCACACCCTCAACGTATTTATCCTCCGGAAGAGTAAATGGCAGTGGATCGGACCCATATGCTTTCTGTCTCATCATATCGATGTACCAGCCGGCTTGTATGTAACTCAGGTTCGCGACACGGATATCAGTTCCCACTTTTTCAACATCCTGATTATACCATACAGGGAATGAATCGTTATCCCCGTAAGTGAATAAGATACCGCCCGGTGCACAGGATTTCAGATAATTTGCGCCAATATCCCGAGCAGTGTACCGGCCAGAACGATTGTGGTCGTCCCAATTCTGAGCACCCATTAAAACGGGGACAGCAGCAATAAGAACCAAAAAAGTAACAGCCAATGATCCTTTATTTCCAAGTAACTTCTGAAGGCTCTCATAAACAAACATAAATCCTATTCCGATCCACACTGCAAAGGCATAAAATGATCCAACATATGCATAATCGCGTTCCCTCGGCTGATTAGGATACTGATTAAGATAAAAAATAATTGCGAGTCCTGTCATTATGAAAAATGCAAGCACAAGCCAGAATCCATTTCTGTTTCTCCTGTATTGCCAGTACATACCTGCCAGTCCGATCAGCAGCGGAAGAAAATAATATTTATTGTTACCCGGATTGGTTTTCAGATCACCGGGAAGATTATCAAGCTTTCCCAGTCGTGCTTCATCTATAAATTTAATACCACTTATCCAGTTGCCATGAATGGGATTCCCGTTACCCTGAACGTCATTTTGCCGGCCTGCGAAATTCCACATAAAGTATCTCATGTACATAAATCCAATCTGGTAGCGAAAGAAATAGCGGAGATTTTCACTAAAAGTCGGACAAACAATAGCCTCTTTATCGGAACCGGAATTTACCCTGTATTTTCTGCCAACAATCTTTCCCCAGTATTTATAGGCACTCTCGTGGTCAGGATCTTCACTGTACATGCGCGGAAAGAATGTTTCAAACTGTTTATCGTATGTATATTCCGACTGGTAATACGGTTTATACTTTCCATCCAGTTTATTATATCCGGCAATTACTCTTTTTACGTCTATTTTAGGAGCACTGTAGTAGTTTCCAAAGAATTTTGGAGCACTTCCATATTGCTTCATATTAATGTAATACGACAATGAGAAAACATCAGAAGGATTATTCTGGTTCATCGGTGGCCTGGCAGATGATCTGATCATTATCATTGCATAGGATGAATAGCCGATCATTATCACAGTCAGTGAGGTCATGATAAAATTCAGAATTATCCTTTTATGTATTAAAGAGTAATAGATCCCATAAGCCATGCCTCCAAAAAGAATTACTATATAGAACAGAAGTCCGCTGTTATAAGGTAAGCCCAGAACATTTACAAATAACAGTTCAAACCATCCGGCTACCTGAGGAATTCCCGGCATCAAAACAAAAACCATCAGCCATAGAAGCAAAAGTGCAACCAAAACGGTTTTTATCACTCCTCTGGTTGTAATTTCATATTTCTTGAAATAGTATACAAAAACAAGAACCGGAATAATGAGAAGGTTAAGACGATGAACACCGAGACCAAGTCCCATGATATAAGCAATCAATATTATCCATCTTCCGGAATACGTTTCATCAGCTTCTTCTTCCCACTTCAGCATTCCCCAGAAGACGAGAGCAATTATGAGTGAAGAGAGGGCATACAATTCACCTTCAACGGCAGAAAACCAGAATGTATCTGAAAATGTGAATGCGAGGGCTCCCAACACACCGCTGCATATTATTGCGGGAACATGTGTTGATTCAAGAGTTTTCCCATTCACGAATACTTTTCGTACAAGGTGGGTAATTGTCCAGAAAAGGAACATAACAGCAAAACCGCTGCACAAGGCTGACAAAGTATTTACCGTTACGGCAACTTTAGTGGTGTCGCTTCCCGCAAAAAGCGTGGCAACTCGTCCCATCATCAGAAACAGTGGAGCGCCGGGAGGGTGACCGACCTGCAGTTTAAAAGCAGATAGAATGAATTCACCACAGTCCCAGAAGCTAACTGTTGGTTCAAGAGTCAATAAATAGACTATAGTTGAAACGATAAATACAAACCATCCTGTATAATTATTCCAGCGACGGTAATTGCCCCATACTGAATCCATAAAGGAATTTTTTTGATTAATAGCTGAACAAAGAACGTAAAAAAAATTTATTTGACTTCAATTATGATTCTAATTAACATCTCTTTAACTCAGAACGATTTTTTTATTGGACACGCCATGGCGTGTCCCTACATCCAATCCAAATGTAGATGTAGGGTCATGCCATGGCATGACCTCAAACTAATTCTATAAGAAGTATCTCCATGGCTTGTTCTTCCAGTATTCACCGGCATATTCAATACCAATCCTGGGGCCGCTTTTAACCCTGTGAATTAACCCCGGATCTTCTAACCAGATTCTTGCCGAGTTGACCAGATCTTCCCCATAAAATGTTTTATCTATTCCAAGCAATTTTGTCAATCTGCCGGGTCCGGGATAATTTTCAAGACCTCTTATCAGAACGGCCTGAGGATTGTTCTTTCCTCCCGTAACAATATTCAGCATCCAATACATCCCGTATATAAGATAGACATACAAACGGCCTCCTTCATGAAACATAATTTCAGTTCTGGCTGTTCTTCCCTTAAAAGCATGGCATGCCTTGTCCTCAGTCCCTCTGTAAGCTTCGACTTCAGTGACCCTGAGCCGGCTTAAAGAACCATCGCTCATTTTCACAACAATAATTTTACCGGGTAGCTCCGGTGCCACCTCAAGAACATCTCTTACATAAAAATCTCTTGATAATCTTTTCTGCGAATTCATTTATCAATAAGGAATTTTGTTTTCAAATTCATCCCATTTTCTGAAGACCTCTTTACTTTCAGCCTCAGACAACTGTATAAATGAAATTTTTCTTTTTGAAGGATCAAGCTTGATTTCTTTATAAATAAGTTTATCGCTGAAACCGGAATTTTCAGCATCGCTACGGTCGCATCCATAAACGACCTTCTTTATTCCCGCCCAGTAGATAGCTCCAAGGCACATTGGGCATGGTTCGCACGACGAATAGAGAGTACAATCATTTAATTCGTGAGATTCCAGAGATGAAGCAGCTTGTCTTATTGCAAGTATTTCTGCATGCGCAGTAGGATCGTTGTTCAAAGTTACCCTGTTATAAGCTTCTGAGATAATTTTATCATCCTTAACTATTACAGCCCCAAATGGCCCGCCACCATTTGAGATACCATTTGCTGCAATTTCATTTGCTTTCCGGAGAAAAAATTTGTCGTTTTCCATAATAAGTGATCAATTCTTAAATGATTTTCCCCCTTTCTTGTTTCCCCCAGGGGGGAAATGATTGTTTTAACTCCTTCCCCTTTGGGGGAAGGCCGGGAAGGGGGTTCTATATAAAAATATTATAGTTATAATCTAGTTATTTACAAAGGCTCATATATATAATTGAGTTGTAAAATTAACCTAACTTTTGCATAACAAAAATAAAATCTCAACAGATTTCTTTTTTTTTAGGAAATATGTTGTATTTTTGCAGACCCCAAAATAATGGGGTAATTGCATTAATATAAAGTATATCAATTAAAAAATAAGAACAAGTGAACACCTTAAGCTATAAAACAGTTTCGGCAAATAAAGCTACTGTAAACAAGGAGTGGGTAATTATTGATGCTGAAGGCAAGGTTCTTGGAAGACTTGCTTCCGTTGTGGCCTCAATGCTCAGAGGAAAGCACAAAACCAACTTTACACCTCATGTTGATTGTGGTGACAATGTAATTGTTATCAATGCTGAAAAAATTGATTTAACCGGTGAAAAATGGTCAGATAAAGTTTATGTCCGCCATACAGGTTATCCGGGAGGTCAGAGGTTTACAACTGCTGAAGCACTGCTGAAAAAGAATCCTATAGGATTGGTTGAGAATGCTGTAAAAGGAATGTTACCAAAAAACAGACTTGGAAGTGCACTTTACAGAAATCTGCATGTTTATGCCGGAACCGTACATCCTCATGAAGCACAGAAACCAAAAAAAATTGAACTTTAAAATATATTAAGCAACAGATATGGAACCAATCAATGCTCTTGGAAGAAGGAAAGCAGCTGTAGCCCGGGTATATTTAAGCGATGGCAAAGGAAAAATTACTGTTAACGGCAGGGATTATAAAGAATATTTTGGCGCTGAAACACTTCAGTATGTAGTGACCCAGCCTCTGGTTCTTTTAAATGCTGCTGACAAATATGATATCAATGTCAATCTTGATGGTGGTGGAGTAAAAGGACAGGCTGAAGCTCTTCGTCTTGGAATTACAAGAGCTCTTATTATGATTGATGCTGAATGCAAATCAGCACTTAAAGCAGAGGGATTTGTTACACGCGATCCGCGTGAGGTTGAAAGGAAAAAACCAGGCCAGCCAAAAGCCCGCAGGAGATTCCAGTTCAGTAAACGTTAGAAATTAATAGTCAGTCGATATAGATGCAAGTTTAGTATCTAAATTGTAAAGACTCCCGCTAGCGCGGGACTACTTTGCAATTGATTGAAAGAATGTAAACTTAAAAAACCAAAAAATGCCAAGAACAAATTTCAAAGAATTACTTGATGCCGGTGTGCATTTCGGACACCTTAAAAGAAAATGGAATCCTGCAATGGCTCCTTATATTTTTATGGAGCGTAACGGAATTCACATTATTGACCTTGAAAAAACAGCAGTAAAAATTGATGAGGCTGCTTCAGCAATGAAACATATTGCCAAATCAGGTAAGAAAGTTTTATTTGTTGCAACTAAAAAACAGGCCAAAGAGATTGTTGCCGAAAAAGTAAAAGCAGTTAATATGCCTTATGTTACAGAACGTTGGCCGGGTGGTATGCTTACCAATTTCCCGACTATCCGTAAGGCAGTTAAGAAAATGTCATCTATCGACAAAATGGCTACTGACGGAACTTTTCTAAACCTTTCAAAACGTGAAAGACTGCAGGTTACCAGGCAGAGAGCAAAACTTGAAAAAACTCTTGGAAGTATTATTGATCTTACAAGACTCCCATCAGCTCTTTTTATTGTTGATGTCAGCAAAGAACATATTGCCGTAAGGGAAGCAAAAAGACTTGGAATTCCTGTATTTGCAATGGTTGATACCAATTCTGATCCTTCTGATATTGAATTCCCGATCCCTGCAAATGATGATGCATCAAAATCAATTTCACTGATCATTGGCATCCTGTGCCAGGCTATCGAAGAGGGCCTTAATGAAAGAAAAATTGAAAAAGATAAGGAACCTCAGCATGAAAGACAAGAAAATAATGAGGAAAGAACTTGAAACAAAAGATATTCCTGCTGCAATAATTGAGGCTATTGTTGAAGAAGAAGAAGAGGATAGAAGTGAAGATGAAGATGATGATGTAGTTCCGGTGAATCTGATGAAGAGGAAGATCTCGTTAAAGCAATTGATGAAACTGAAGAAGAATTGTAGAATAAAATAATTATAAACTAATATAAAGATATTACTATGGCTGTTATAAATGCTGCTGATGTTGCCAAATTAAGAAGAGTGACCCTGGCCGGAATGATGGACTGCAAAAAGGCTCTTGAAGAAGCTGAAGGCAACTTTGACAAAGCAATTGAAATAATACGCAAAAAAGGACAGGCAGTTGCAAATAAACGTGCTGACAGGGAAGCCTACAGAAGGAGTTGTTCTTTCAAAAGTATCTTCACGACGGAAAACTCGGAGCAATAATTGTGCTGAACAGTGAAACTGATTTTGTTGCAAAGAATGCCGATTTCATGGCTCTTGCAAATAAAATCCTTGATATAGCGCTGTGCGAAAAAACCTGCAAATCTTGATGAACTTAAATCACTTCCACTGGATGGCGGAAAGATAGGTGATAAAATTGTTGAGTATGTTGGAATTATCGGTGAGAAGCTTGATCTTTCATATTACGAAAAAATCGAAGCTGCTCATGTTCAGGCTTATATTCACCCGGGAAACAGACTTGCCACTCTGGTAGGATTTACAAAATCAGGAGTCGATGTACAGGTTTACAAGGATGTTGCAATGCAGATCGCTGCAATGAATCCGGTAGCAGTTGATAAGGATTTTGTTCCTGAAACAGTTATTGCCCAGGAAATTGAAATCGGCAAGGAACAGGCAAGACGTGACGGAAAACCTGAAGATATGCTTGAGAAAATTGCCCAGGGCAAACTTACCAAATTCTTTAAAGAAAGTACTCTCCTTAACCAGGATTTTGTAAAGGATAATAAAATGACTATCAGACAGTATCTGCAATCTGTAAATAAGGAGCTGACTGTTACGGAATTTAAACGTTATTCTCTTAATCTTGTAATACGTAGGTTCATATTTCAATATTATGTGGCGCTCTAGGCGCCACTTTTTTATCTGTTCTGCACGACTCACCCTATTTTAATAATTTCATATTTTCTATCTTTACATTAAAGAAACAATTTTATGAAATACTCCAGGATACTATTAAAACTCAGCGGCGAATCACTTTCAGGTAACGGGAACCATGGAATCAGATGATTCTGTTCTGAATGAATATGCAAAACAGGTTATTGAAGTTGTAAACAAAGGCTGTGAAGTGGCAGTTGTTATAGGAGGTGGAAATATTTTTCGCGGACTGAGCGGTACAGAATCAGGATTTGACAGAGTTAAAAGGCGATCAGATGGGAATGCTGGCAACCGTTATCAACAGTCTTGCCCTTGAAAGTGCTATCACCAGTCTCGGAGGAAAAGCAAAGGTATTCACTTCCATACAGGATGGAACCTGTAGGAGAATTATATAACAGGGACAAAGTACTTGAAGCAATGAAAAACAGTACTGTATGCATTCTTTCAGGAGGTACCGGCAATCCGTTCTTTACTACCGATACCGCTGCAGCCCTGAGAGCAGTTGAAATAGGAGCTGATGTTCTTTTGAAAGGCACCAGGGTTGATGGAGTTTACACCGCTGATCCGGAAAAAGATCCCAAAGCCGAAAAATTTGATACATATCTCATTCGAAGAAGTGATCAGGAGAAGGCTTAAAGTAATGGATTCAACTGCATTTACAATGTGCAGGGAAAATAATATGCCAATGGTTGTATTTGATATGAATAAAGCCGGAAATCTGGCTAAACTGATAGACGGAGAAACAATCGGAACTATTGTACTGCAGGGATCTGAATGGGTATTGCTATTCCGACCTATTTTATTATTTTTGTTGCTATTCCAACGATTTTACTAAGTAATTAACTGTATATCAAACTCTATAATCTGAACCATATGAACGAAGAAATTGAACTGATAACAGAAGAGACCAAGGAAAGAATGGAAAAAGCCCTTGAACATCTTGAACATGAACTTGCCAGGCTTCGTGCCGGAAGATCAAATCCTGCTCTTCTTGATGGTATTACAGTAGACTATTATGGAGTTATTTCCCCATTGACCCAGGTTTCAAATATCAATACTCCTGATCCAAAAACAATTCTGATACAACCCTGGGAAAAAAATATGCTTGGGACAATTGAAAAAGCAATTATGGCTGCAAATATCGGTCTTACACCTGTAAATAATGGTGAGGTTATCCGTATAAATATTCCTCCTCTTACTGAAGAAAGAAGGCATCAGCTCGTTAAACAGGTCAGGAATGAAGGTGAAACAGCCAAGATCAG
This sequence comes from uncultured Bacteroidales bacterium, assembly GCA_963725785.1. Lineage (GTDB taxonomy): Bacteria > Bacteroidota > Bacteroidia > Bacteroidales > VadinHA17 > LD21. The sequence continues at coordinate 274,018 of CAVRZV010000016.1, forward strand.
CATCCGGACTGCCCGGAAATGGGCAAATGACGAACTGAAACAGTCACTCAAAGACGGATTGCCAGAAGATCTTGAAAAAGAAGCTGTTGATCTTGTACAGGAAATGACCCACTCTTTCAATACAAAAATTGATAAGGTAATGGCAATGAAAGAAAAAGATGTGATGACAGTTTGATTTTTTCAATTAATATCTTACTCCCCTCAACCCTGAAGTACAATTCCTGCATATTTCTATCATGTGCCGGCCCATTAAAATACTTTTTCTGAAAATCCTGTATTTTGGTCCGTTCCAGATGTCAGTGAATGAATCATGATTAAGATCTCCCATCTCATGCTCTGCATTTTTATCAAAACAACATGGAATTACTTTCCCATCCCAAGTTATTACCGGATTGAACCAAAGTCTGGCACATTTGTCAGGCATGGTATTTTTAATGACAAATCCCCCGTCTGTCATTTTATACCTGCTGAACTTTCCGATTGATGGTGTCCAGAATTCAATATCTGCGTTATCAATGATCTGCATCGATTTCAAACGGAGCGGGGCGTTCACGCTTTTTGCTAAAAGTCTGATCTCAGGAATCTGATGTTCGTTAAGTCTGTTTACAAGAAATTGTAACTCAATGTTTAAAGATGAATTGTGTATATGTTTTGCCGGGTTACATTTTTTATTCCATCAATAACAGAATTAATGCTTCCATTTACCCTGTACGCCGAATATGTTCGCTGGTCGATACCATCGATCGATATGATCAGTTTATTCAATCCTGATAGTGCAATTCTTTCCGAGTTTTCAACTGACAGAAAATGACCATTCGTTGATACAATAGTATAAGGTTTCGGGCAATCATCTATAAATGAGAAGAATAAAGGATGCAGCATGGGTTCACCCTGAAAATAGAGATTCAGACAATAAAGGTAGGGAGATAGTTCCTTAATGACCCTGTTAAAAAGACCGATATCCATAAATCCACTCTTTCTCAGCATCATGCCTGAACCTGTTGAACATTGGGGACAGTGAAGATTACATCTGTTGGTAAGCTCAGTACTTACAGCAATTGGCATACCTTTGATATCTGCCTTACCTGTAACTGAGCCTTTCAGATAAGAATATCCTGACCTGATAAAATTAAAAGGTTTAATAAGACCTTCCATAATTGAGTTTAAAATTGCAAAACAACCTGTTTATTAGCACAGTGATTTAATAATTTTATCTTCCACTAATCTGAAATACCCCCTTCCCAGCCCCCGCCGAAGCGGGGCAGGCTTTCCCCCACGGGGGAGGGAGTAATAACATTTCCCCCTTGGGGGAAAACGAAAGGGGGTAAAAGTCGCTTGATATAACTTCGGTACCAATTAATGAGGGTAAGATATAAAAAATAATAGTCATGATATAATAGGGTATAATGTCAGGTCAAAGGTCTTAGTGTTGAAATGGAAAGAATACGGTATTCGGAAACAAAATGAATTTAAATTAAAAACTTAATAAATTAATACCATGAAAACTTTTAAACATTTTTCGCTTATTGCAGTAGTTCTTCTGCTGGCCTTTGCGGCCCAGACTGCATATGCCGGGAATAACTCAGGTAAAAAAAAGAACGACCAACAGAATCTTGTAACAATTAAAGGGAAGGTTGTTGATGCAGAAAGCAGAGCTCCTCTTGTGTTTGCAACTGTTGCCGTAAAAGAATCAAATGTAGCAATTGTAACAAACATTGATGGAGAATTCACTCTTAAAGTTGGGGACCTTTCAACATCAAAAAGCCTTGAGGTCTCATTTCTGGGATATAAAAACAAAACTATTCCTCTAAGTGATCTTAAAGACAATGGTTATAAAAATGTTATTGCGCTTGAGTCAGCACCTATTCCTATTAAGGAGATTATTGTCAAACCTCTTGATCCTATCAGTATTGTCGAGAAAACTATCAATAACAGAGATAAAAACTACGAGACAGTTCCAAATCTGATGACTGCATTCTACAGGGAGACTATAAGAAAGAACCGTACTTATGTATCAATAGGAGAAGCAGTTGTTGAGATCTTCAAAGCGCCTTATAATAGTGATATTCGTTATGATAATGCCAGGATCTATAAAGGAAGAAAAAGTACTGATGTTGAAAAAATGGACACAGTTCTGTTTAAACTTCAGGGAGGTCCGATAAGCGTTTTAGAGCTTGATATTGTTAAAAACTCTGAATCTGTTCTTACCAGGGAAGCTATGGAGAATTATAATTACTCGCTTTCCGGTGTTATCGAAATCGATAATAAGCCGCACTATGTGATTGACTTTATTCAAAAACCATCGGTTGAAATACCATTATTCATGGGAAGTCTTTACATTGATATGGACTCCTATGCATTAACTGAGGCAGAATTCGGATTCAATCTTTCAAACAAAGAGGCTGCACAATCGATTTTTATCAGGAAGAAACCGCTCGGAATGAAAGTGACCCCGGAAATTGCAACCTACAGGACAAAATACCGTGAACAGGGTGGCAAATGGCATTTTGCATACTCCAGAGCTGAAGTTAAATTTAAAGTCAACTGGACTAAAAAACTCTTCAATACATATTATACAACAATGTCAGAAATAGCCGTTACTGATCGTACTGACCAGGAAGTTATTAAATTTGCAGGGAAAGATAAGATCAGGTACAATGACGTGTTTTCAGATAAGGTCACTGCCTTTACCGATAAAGAATTCTGGGGAGATTATAACGTGATTGAACCCGACCAGAGCATTGAATCAGCAATACGCAGACTTAGCAGAAAACTAAAATTCAGCGATAGAGAAAATAACAAGCAAGAATAGATCTATGATCAGGGATACTGAGATAATTGGGAGGATCCGAAAAGGCGATGTAGAACAGTTTGAGATGCTTTTCCGATCCTCCTATGTTTCCCTGGTACGATACGCTAAGACTCTGATAAAAGATCATGATACTGCTGAAGAAATAGTACAGGATCTGTTTTTCAGACTATGGCAGGACAAGGAAAAATTAAATATTGAAAGTTCTTTAAATGGTTATCTCTTCAGATCAGTTCACAATAAATGCCTGCATTATATTGAGCATATCAGGGTTGTTGAACGGCATGCTGAAGATATGTCGAACCGCCAGGTGGAAAGTCACGAGAGCCCTTCAGACATCCTTAATTACAAAGAGCTCCAGGAAAAATAGCAAGGATTCTGGAAAGACTTCCTGAAAGATGCGGAAAGATTTTTTACATGAGCAGATTTGAAGGATTAAAATATGCTGAGATAGCTGAAAAGTTATCTGTCTCGATAAAAACTGTTGAAGCAAATATGGGCAGGGCACTTAAGGAATTCAGAAAGGAATTAGCAGAATAATGAAAGAGATGAAAAAAATAGAGAGATTTACTGACAAGGAATGGGAAGAACTTGCTTCTATCCTTTCAGATGAGAAGGATGAAGTCAGATCTCCTCAAGCCGGTTTATGGCTGAGGATATCAATGATACCGGAAAACAGTGGAAAGATTTAAAGAATATGAATAGTGAAGAGGAAATAGATGTTGATAATGCCTGGAATAAAGTTTATTCAAGGTTGAAGGAAAATGAACTATTAGAAAGTACAGTCATGCCAGAATCAGTTTTATGAGACCATCCATTTTAAGAATTGCAGCATTGCTCTTATTTTGTTAAGCCTTGGATCCGCCTGCTATTTACATGTATAACTCAGGTATTTTCAGTAAAAAAATTACTGCTACTGCCGGAAATGATCAGAAGAATCTCCTGGTTTCTCTTCCCGATGGAAGCAAGATCTTTCTTAACCGGAATTCTGAATTGAGCTACCGCACAAATTTCGGCGAAACAAAGCAGGGATGTAAAACTTAACGGGTGAAGCCTTCTTTGAAATATCCCCGATGATGCTTCAAAACCTTTCATAATCGATGCCGGAAAAGCAAAAGTAAAAGTTGTCGGAACATCATTCAATGTTATAACAAAAAATAAGGAATCTGCAGTTGAGGTCTTTGTAAAAACAGGGAAGGTGTTGCTTTCCGATAATTCAGGATCACAATCGCTTCAGCTCGATCCTGGCTATATTGGGACAATGGACTCAAAGACATCGGGAAAAAACGTCAATAACGATCCGAACTACCTTTCGTGGAAAACCGGTCAACTTGTTTACACCGATCAAAAGTGAAGGTTGTATTCAAGGATCTGAAGAAGGTCTATAATATGGATATTGTTGCTGATGATCCCTCTATTCTTGAATACCCATGGACATTCCCCTATTGATAATTCGTCGCAGGAAACAATAATTCGTTTAATTTGTCGTAGCTTTAACCTGAGTTATACAAAAGATGGCAATGTTTACCATCTTACAAAAAAATAACTCATTATAAAAAATGTCATTGTCAGATGGCAATATTTTTATAAAAGTCCTTGCCATTGCATTGTTCACAATACTGATATTACCCCAAAGAGCCGAATTGCCAGCGAAGCATTCTTGACTCGACATTTACCTTCAAAGCGGGTACAGTGAAAACAGGCAATGCACTAGATATTATTACCAGACAAACCGGTTACAATTTTACTTACGACAGCCGTCTTATTGACCAGGAAAAGAGACGGTAATGACTTTCAGAGATACAAAACTCAGAGTGATTCTGAATAGTATTCTGAAGAATGATTCCCTTGTTTTTTCTGTAATTGATAAATATATAATCATTTCGCGTCCTGAAGTATCTCCTTCATTCCTGCAGATACGTCATTGCACCTGAAAGAGTAAAATATATCACAGGTAAAATTATTGATGATGAGACATTCGAACCCTTACCTTTTGCCACACTCGCACTAAAAAATACAGGGAGAGGTACTAGTATCAAATAATAATGGTGAATTTGGAATGAATAATCACATCCTGATCTCTTTGACGACACTCTTTCGGTTTCATATCTTGGATATTCCGGAAGGGAAATTCCTGTTGAAAAAGCCTTCGGAAACAACCTTACAATTACGATGAAACGAGAATTATATCTCCATTCCTGAGATCATCATAAAAAATCAGAATCCACAGGAGATAATTTACAGGGCGCTAAAATCAATACCTAAAAATTATGGTAACACACCTGCTTTCATGACAGGCTTTTACAGGGAAGGAATTTTGAAGAAAATCTGAACTTCAGACCTATTCTGAAGCAATTTTGCAGATTTATAAGAGCTCATATTCCGGAACGTATTCGGCGATCAGATCAAAGTTTACAAAAGCAGGAAGATCGAGAATGCAGACCGAAGCGATACACTTGCATTACGGCTTAAAGCAGGTCTGAGCACCTGTCTCGATCTGGACGGAGCTAAGAATATCTTTGAATTTCTTACCGGAGAGTATGGCTGATTATGTTACAGGATAACAGATATTGTTACTTACGATGATGAAACAGCTTATGCGATCGAATTTGAACAAAGAGCAAGTGTTGACCTGCCTCTTTTTAAAGGCACTATTTATATCAATACATGCTGATTATGGCATCCTGAATGCTGAATTTGAGATAAACCCGAAGTATGATCCATAAGATGAAAGATTCATATGTTTCAACTGCATCACACGGATTTAACACATGGCCTATATCGGTAAAATACTCTGTCAGTTACCGGAAAATGAACAACAGGTATTTTTTAAATCATGTAAGAGGCGATCTTATATTTACATCAAGCCAGAAGAAGAAACTGTTCAATACGCAGTTTAAAGTGTTTTTTGAACTTGGCAATTACTGAAACTGAGTTAATAGAATGTAACACGGTTTGACAGGGAAGAACTTGCTCCGATTCATTCAATTTTTTCAAAGACAATAAACAGCTATGACCCCCTGTTCTGGGGAGAATCAGGATTTCCTCCGGCCCGAAGACAATCTGCTTCAGGCTCTCAAGAACATGAATGTGAAACTTCAGGAATTTTCGAAATAATTGAATTTCAGTATTTCTATTTATCAGATTATACAGTTCCGTCAGATCTGGCGTAAGTACGATCTCAGTTCTTCTGTTCTTCTGACGGGCATCTGAAGTATTACGATCATCTACAGGAAGGTATTGGCTTCTTCCTGAGGCAGTCAGATCGTTTTGGCATCAATCCTTGATCCTTCAAGAAGCACTCTGATAACCGTAGTAGCCCTTTTAACACTTAAGTCCCAGTTGTCCTTCAGCTGGCTATTCCCGGGGTTATAAGGAACATTATCAGTATGGCCTTCGATCATGACCTGTATATCCGGATTTTTTTCAAGAACACCTGCCAGTTTTTTCAATGCATTTTTTCCATTGGCATCAATATCCCAGCTGGCCGATTTAAACAAGAGCTTTTCATCCAGTGAGACATAGACTTTACCGTTCTTCATTGTAACTGTAAGTCCGTTGTTTTCAAAACCGAGCAGAGCTTCAGATACTTTATTCTTCAGATCCTGTACAATTTTCTTCTGCGCGTCAAGTATTTTTTCCAGTTCAGCCATTCTTGCATTTCTCTTTTCTAGTTCAAAAGTAAGCTCGATCAAGAGATGCCTTTTTTGTATCAAGGTTTTGTCCAAGCTGACGAAGAAGATCTTCTTTCTTCTGAAGGTTTGCCTGAGCTGTCTGCAGCTCGGAAAGCAATTTTTGAGTTTCTTTCACATTGCCTTTGATAAGATCCTCCTGTGCATTCTGTAATTCGTTGTATTTGGATAAGATTCTGTTATAATCATCAACAGCCTTATCGCGTTCAGTTCTGAGCAGCTGTAATATCCTGTCTTACAGTATCTATCTCCTTTTCAAGGGAAGCAAGTTTTGCCTTCAATTCTTTGTTTTGCATTTCAAGACCAATGTTGTCGGTCTTAAAAGCATCTCTCTCATTCATGAATTGTCTGCTGGTATCCTGCAGACTACTGAACTTCTTTCCGGAAACACATGATATTGAAAATATTACAAGAGCTAAAATTCCCGGAATGTAAAAAATTGATCTCTTCATAATCTCAATTTGATTTTATTTATAACATCTGCCCCTAGTAAAAATTGTATCCGATCCATTGAATTCCAAAACAAAAATAAGAAAATCCCGGGTATGCATCAGCAATCACTCAGGAATAATAATTGTTATATTTGCAGGTTACTTCTTTTAACCATCTCCTAATGGACAGGGAAGAGAATTTACTCTCTAAAATATATACTCCTGATGATCTCAGGAAACTTACTCCGGACGATCTTGCGCAGGTGAGTAACGAACTCCGGCAGTTCATTATTGATGTTGTGTGCAATAATCCCGGCCATTTCGGAGCCAGTCTTGGAGTGGTTGAGTTGACTGTAGCTCTTCATTATGTATTTAATACTCCTTACGATAAAATCATATGGGATGTCGGGCATCAGGCCTATGGACATAAGATTCTTACCGGAAGGCGCGAAAATTTCGCTACCAACAGAAAGTATAAAGGGATAAGCGGATTCCCAAAGATGGCTGAAAGTGAGTATGATGCATTTGGCACCGGCCACTCTTCGACTTCAATTTCGGCCGCTCTCGGGATGGCTGTTGCTGCAGGGAGCAAAGGAGAGAACAGGCATGTTGTTGCAGTGATTGGTGATGGAGCAATGACGGCAGGACAGGCATTTGAAGGTCTCAATAATGCAGGTATCGGCAAGTCAGATATCCTTGTGATCCTTAATGATAACAATATTGCAATCGATGCTAATGTAGGTGCCCTGAAGGAATACCTTCTTGATATTACCACAAGCAAAACCTATAACAGGTTCAAGGACAGGGTATGGAAAATGCTCGGAATATTCGGAAAACTTGGTCCGAATGCCCGGACACTTGCTGCACAGCTTGAAGCAGGAGCCAAAAGCACAATACTCGACAGAAGCAATCTTTTTGAGGGTCTCAATTTCAGGTATTTCGGTCCGATCGACGGTCATGATGTCCTGCATCTGACAAGAGTTCTTGAGGATCTGAAGAGAAATTCCCGGACCAAAATTACTTCATTGTCTTACGGTTAAAGGAAAGGGTTTCAAACAGGCTGAAGAGGATCAGACTACTTTCCATGCACCGGGAAGATTCAACAAAAAAACAGGTGAGATAATCAAAACATCAGTTGAAGATTCTCCACCTCCTTACCAGGAGGTATTTGGAAATACTATTCTGGAACTTGCACGACTCAACGATAAGATAGTAGGTATAACTCCGGCTATGCCAACAGGGTGTTCTCTCAATATTATGATGAAGGAGATGCCGGAAAGAACATTTGATGTGGGGATTGCGGAACAACATGCCGTGACTTTTTCTGCAGGACTTGCGACACAGGGTATGATCCCCTACTGCAATATCTATTCCTCATTTATACAGAGAGCTTACGACCAGATAATTCATGATGTTGCACTCCAGAATCTGCATGTTGTATTTTGTATCGACAGAGGAGGACTTGTCGGAGCCGATGGTGCCACACATCATGGATTTTTCGATATGGCATTTATGCGCAATTCCCAATATGGTCGTCTCTGCCCCGATGGATGAGATTGAACTGAGGAATCTTATGTATACTGCTCAGCTTGAGAAAAACAAATTTCCATTTTCAATCCGTTATCCACGCGGCCGAGGTATATTTACCGACTGGAAAAAACCTTTCAGCGAGATTGAAATCGGAAAAGCCCGGCAGATAAGTGAAGGCAATGATCTGGCTATGTTATCTATCGGCCATCCCGGAGTAGTTGTTTCTTCAGTTGTAAGTAAACTTTCAAAAGAAAATATTTCAGTTGCACATTTTGATATGCGGTTCGTTACTCCTCTTGATAAGGATGTCCTTCATTCTGTATTTAAGAAATTCAAACATATAATCACTGTTGAGGATGGGATACTTAAAGGCGGATTCGGAAGTGCCGTTATTGAATTTATGTGCGATAATGGGTACAACTCTGAGGTAAGGCGGCTCGGTATACCAGACTATTTTGTGGAGCACGGGACACAGGAAGAACTTTATCGGGAGTGCGGATTTGATGCTGAAGGGATTGAACTGGCGATAAGGGAAATACTTGTGAAAATGAAAGGGAGAAAGGGAGAAGGGGGGAATGGGTGAAGGGGAGAAAGGGTGACTGGGAGAGCTGGTATCTTAACGATCTTTGCGTAAAAACTTTGCGATCTTTGCGGTTAATGGATTTTTTTCTATTTTCGCAGTCCTATCTTTTCAGGCCCGGATGGCGGAATTGGTAGACGCGCTGGTCTCAAACACCAGTGGTAGCAATGCTGTGCCGGTTCGATCCCGGCTCCGGGTACATTTAAAACCAACTATTTGATTATTAATGGTTGGTTTTTGTATTTATAGCGATTTGCACCTATTCAAGATCATTTTAAATTTCTGCAATGAATTGAGCCAATAGAAGATTTATTGCAGTTATACTCCCTTATTTAATTGATAGAAGTACAAATCTTGCTTATCTTTAATTCTGAAGAAATTAGTTGTCCATAATATTTAAAACATAATGATATCATTAAGAACCTTCATTTACATTACTATTGCCACTTTAGGGGCAATTTCTCACAATACATATTCACAGTCCGTTTCAAAAATTAATAAGTTAATATCCAGGTGTCAGGAAGGTGACCAAAGTGCCTGTAAATCATTAAGCATTATTGTTAAAAATGAAAATAATCCGATAGGTCAGTTCCAGGCAATAAAAGGTATTACTGATCAGAGTGTTCTTATTGAGGTTGCATGTAGCACAAAAAATAATCAACTTTTATTGACTGCTCTGGATAAAATTACCGATCAGCAATATTTGTTGGAATTTGTTAGTAAACATATTGATGAATCAGGCTTGCATGCTTTAAGAAACATTGACGATTTGGAGAAAAGTAAAATACTATTGAGTAAATTCATCAAGAGTGGCAATGAATATGATCCAATTTTAAAGCAAGACAAGAAGATTAATTATCATGATTTCTATGCTAAGGATTCTGATCCAAGAATATGGGCTTATGAACCAGTATTTAAGAAATACTTTAAGAAACTATTTTTTGATATACGAATAAATTATTACGTACGTACCTATACTTCCAATCACGGTGCTAAAGAAAATGTAACTTTCAAGGATTATGATGTGAAAATATTAGAAGGAGATCAGTTGATTTTTTCACAGGAGTACAAAAGTTTTCCTCCGCAGGGTATAACTTTAGATAACCCTGATACTCCGATTGCTACTGTAACAAGTCTGGGTGACCCTTTTTATAAATCTGATGGCGGTCAGGATGATGTAATAAAATTGATATTCTCCAGAATACCTGAAAATGAATACTTGTATGTATACGAAAATCTTGTTTCTGATTGGTTGCGAAATTTAATGAATTACAGTAGTTTTCACATCAAGAAAATGACTAAGGAGATGCTTAACAATGGGTTCTCGACAATAACCACTCCCCCCATAATCACCGAAGGACTTCTATCATACTATACTTTCGATTATAAGCATAGTAATAAAAGTTATATCAATGATTATGATGGTATCCACGGTGGTAGCATTTCCAAAGATGTTCCTGGTAAAGCGGGATATTCGATGCAATTTTTCTACCACCCTTTACATTTTTCAAAAGCATTTTTTCCCAGCATTAATAAAGAATGGACTATATCTTTCTGGATAAAAACCTGTAGTAATGATTTTGTCATTTACTGTCAGAATGATAAAAAGAAATCCAATTATATTTCAATAAACAGTTCGAATAAATTGGAAGTAAATAACTCGTTAAATGGAATTTTTTCGAATGATTTATCAGAAAGCCTGTTGAATAACCAATGGCATATGTTATCAATAACCAGGGATAGTAAAATGATTTTAAAGTATTTCATCGATAGTAAATTGCAGGAAAGCATGAGCAGTTCCTGGGATTGGGGTGGTAGTTCGACAATAATAGGAGGTAATTCTGATCATAACAATTATTTCTTTGTAGGGAAAATGGATAATCTTAGGATCTATGATAGGGTTTTATCACAAGAAGAAATTTTACAAATATTTGATGCTGTACAATAAGGTTAAGAGCAGATCTGTATTTGGACTTGCCCAAAGGGAATAACCTGCCATACCATTATATGCAAATTGGTATTTGGGTATGCATTCTTCTGAAAAATTTATTTTCATCATATTTTGAACTTTTATTATTCTGTTGTGTTTAATTAGTCTAAATAAACAAATAATGAAGTTATGAATAATTTAATTGTTTCCAAAAGCAGATTAATAACAGGTATCAGCCTGCTTTTTGCAATTCTCAGCATTTCATACAGTTGCAATAAATCATCCGATAGCAGTATGACCGGAAATACCGGCGGTACAGGGGGAACAGGTGGTACCGGAGGACCAGGAGTGAATGAAGTCTTTATACAGGGAATGGCATTTAACCCTTCAACAATCACAGTTTCTGCAAATACTACTATTACATGGACTAATAAAGATGCAGTATCCCACACAGTTACAAGCGACACCGGGCTATTCGACTCCGGGACAATCGGTCCGAATGGAACTTACAGCCACACATTTGCAACTGCCGCATCTTACCCGTACCATTGTAAGATACACCCAACAATGACTGCATCAGTTACTGTTACCAACTGATATTAGTTTCTACATGGAAATTTACTACTAAGATGATTCCCCTGCCACAAAAAAACTGAAACGAGGGGAATATCTCAATATAGATCCATCCATCCGGTATCTAATCCGGATGGATTTTTGATTTTATACAGAATTAAAAGCAACAGTGTTTCTTATCTGCGTGCTCTGATAAGGCTAACAAGATCTTCACCAACAACTCTGAATTTCTCGGTATTCTGAGGTGGAATAAGGTAAATGATGCTGCCGGGCTCCAGTCCCTTCTCAACAATTACATGTTTCTCGTTCGATTCACCAAGTAAAACAATCTCTTTTGTTTTGTTTTTCCCGTATACAAAAGGAATACTGTCGGATCCGGTTTGCACGCATTCGGTAGGAATAAATATGGCATCATTATAGGTTTTAATAATTATCTTGTTACCGGTAGTCATTGTAGGCCTGAGAGCTGGATCCGAACCATCGACTCTTATCTGTACCTCAAACATTTTCGAATCGGAATTCGGCAATTGTTCACCAATATTTGCAATAGTAAGTACAGTACCGTTATATGACTTTTCAGGAAATGCATCAACATTGATATTAACTTTCTGTCCCGGCTTGACTTTACTTATATCGATTTCATTAACATAGACTTTTGAAATCATTGATGAAAGATCAGGAAGTGTTGCAATTACCCGGTCAAAAGGATTTATTGTTGATCCGGCTTTTCTTTTAGTGCCATTCCTGTCTTTTTTATAGATTACCATACCTGATGCCGGTGCTGTTATTGTAAACTTTGATATAAAATTCTGAAGATCATCAACAAGTCTTATTTGTCTCGTAAGATGCATTTTCTGGTGGTTCAGATCAGCTGTTGACTGAGCAACATACAGAGAATATGATTTTATTTTCTGATCGAGTGCTCTTTTGGCTTTATCCAGGGCAATTTCTGCCTGACGGATTGTTGCAGGAGGCTCATATTTTGACTGCGCAAGAGTAATGGCTGCCTCTTCCACTACAAACCGTTGATTTTTAATATCGTCACGCTGGTTAGTCAGCACTACCGCCGTATCGAGTATTTTCATATCCACGTTATTCTGCATCGTTTTAAGGTTTTCAAGTTCATCTTTAAGCGTGTTTGCATAAGATGACCTGTCGAGCTGTGCAATATAATCACCTTCTTTTACGACAGTACCTTCAGGTACAATGTCCTGTATCTTAAGATCCATTGCATGCATGTCATGACCACCACCACCACCACCGCTACGGCCTCCGCCGCCTCCGCCGCCCCGATCCGATCCCATACCTATTTCGGGTCCTTTAATATCAATTGATTTTTCTGCAATTAACTCACCTGAATTTGTCACTGTTATTTCAAAAAGCCCTTTTTTAACCTCTGTATATGAATTATCATTCACCTTTTCTTGATGTCATTCTGTTGAAAACTACCAATGCAATAATGGCCAGAACAACTCCACCAATAACCAGTATTCTTTTCATTTTTATTTTATTTTTAAATCTCATGATCTTCGTGAAGAATTTAATGTGAAATATAAATATAATTAGAGTCACAGCTGATATTTTAAGGTAATCTTAACAATATCCGGGCATTTTTCGCAGGAATTGCATAAGTGAAGAAGTTATTGAAGATTATTTCTTTTGAAAAGGTTGAAATTATTTTACTCTGAAGGAAGCAGATGAATAACCTGTTTTCCCATCGGAGGTTATCCCTTCGACAACAATTGTATAATCGGCTGATTCATCGGAGGTGAAAAAAGCTAATTTCGGCTTTCCATCCTTCCTGGTATGCAGATCAGGTTTCCAGAATAATGTATTCCGGAAATCAGGTATACGGCTATCTTTAATTACCACAGTACTATAATCGGGAGAATAAAAATTATTCTGAATCTGACATCCTTCATATACTTGCCTGAAAATTGAGTTGTCAAATTCCATAACACTCAGATTTCCCTTTTTAGTAACAAAACTTACAATCCCGTCAAAAACATTTTCTGAAAAGAAATATCTGGTATTGATTACATCTGCTCTTTCAATCTCTTTTGAATTAATACTTAATACCTTTTCAAAATCATAGACCGGCACTCCATCGACTAAGACCAGAGGCTTATTTTCAAAAGGCTGACCCCTGAATTTGTTAATAAGCTTAAAATCATACTTCCCGTTTTGTTTAAGAGTATAGACATTAGGAATTATCTCTTTAACAACTTCTCTTAATGAAGTAAGTTCAATATAATCAGCCATTTTTATAGTGTTTTCAGGCTTTCCGTAAAAATCAGGAATAACGGATTTTGATTCATCAGGTCTGTTTTGTCTGAATGGCTCATAGATATTATTGATCTGCATGCTTACAATAACTTTATTTATCTCATTCTATTTTACTGCTGTCAAGATAAAATGCTACCGGTTTAAATTTGCTGAATGAACTGCTGAATGGCTGATTAAGTTCAATATAATATCCCGATAATATCAGTAGATAAAGGTTGAATTACTATTTCATTCAGCCCTGACTCTTTAATAACAAAATTGAACTCTCCGTTTTCGTCTGTTTTGCCAAACTGGCACCGGGCAGTTTTCCCGACAAAGGAGAGTGACAGATCTGTATTCTTCAATGGTTCATCAGTGGCTTTTAACCGGATGATAACCACTTATAAGATGTCCCTCAAGTTCGGCAAGATATCCCTGGTCACCCACTCTTCTTACGGTCCATCATTTCCGGTTAAAACAATAAAAACTTGTCGAACCTGTCGAATTGATAACAGCAGATTTTGCTACTGAAACCGACAAGTCCGTTTCAACCGGATTACCTGCCATATCGGTGGCAGAAATCTCTATTTTTACTTTTTCCCTTGATGAATATTCAGGTTTTTCAAGAGTGATTGTATAATTTAATCTGCTTTTATTCTCGCTCTGAAACAGATCTCCTGGTTATCAGACTTCCATCTTCATCAGTAAGTAATTGATTCGGACAGACCACTCATAATTGAGATGGCGGAGTCAGAATCTACTGGTCACTCCTGAAGGAAGTTTAAGATGATCAATACTTTCAAAAGGATTGATCACAGATATGGTTTTATAGAAAAACTGATCAGTCGAAAAATTCTTCATCCAGTTTGTATATGCCCTTATAATATAATTGCCTGAACTTATATTATCAGGAAGAATGAAACTTGATGAACCGGAACTATTTTCAGTTTTTACTTTTAATTGTCTTAAGGGGAAGTTGTTTTTATCAAGCATTTCCAGATAAACAACTTTGCTGATATCAGATGGAGTATGAGTCAGTCCGTTCAGTTTATAGACTTTAAACCATACCTGTTCTCCGGTAATATATATATCACGATCCGTCCTTACAAAAAGCTCCTCTTTAAAGTTTCTTATATCCGATATCTGCCGGTTTATCACTTAATTGCTGAGAATATAATTGCTGGCTAACAAGAAATCAGGATAGAATTAAAAATCCTGACATTCAGTCAAATATTCTGTTCCTTAACAAATTAATTATTTTATAAGATTCCTCATATTAATTTAAGTCTATCCAGAAATCTGGTTTTTTCGTTGTTCCGGTCAACTCACAATTTGCACATTCCGGTTTTGTAAATACCATTTTTTCAAGCTGACTTGTTCCCGGAACATATTTTGGTTCAATAAAAGAATACTCTGAATGTTATACAAAAACATTCATATACATCGTCCCATGTATCAGTCGGCCCATCAGGAACCTGTAAATCGGCGGATCCTTTTCTACTCTTTCACACGGATAATAATAAAAAGGCAGATTCATGTTCTGCAATTTCACTGAATACAATGTATTTTCTTTTCTGCTTTACAGCTGAGACCTGGAAATAACCTAGAACCCTTTCTTTCGGATTATTTATGTTATGAATATTACTGATTACGGAAAATGGTTGTTTTGCAAAGATATCTCCCCCACTCTCATTTACCTGTTTCATATTATTCCAGAAATCGTACTCTTTTTTTGAAATTGAATACTGGCTTACAAGAATGCTGTATTGAAGCAACAATCTGTCGGACTTATCAGATGCAATAAATAAGATTGGTTCCTTTTTATTTGTGTTAATTCTCCGTCATAAATAGAGTGAATCAGTATTTCATCGGATTTTTTACTTTTCCAGCAGAATTCCTTTATTATGGCAACAGGAACAATTGTACAGTCGGCAACATTAAAATCAAACTTTTTCGGATATGGCACTTTGAATTTCCAGGTCTCCTCATAAGCCCACCGATAATATTGATTATTATCTCCCTCTTTTGAATCGAGATAAATACTTATCCCATCCTGGGACTGAGTTCCATTATTAGACAACCTTCTGATCTTTGGCAAAATAAATGAGTCAATATCCGGAACAGACTGCATCAGGCATGGATCTGATTCAAATTCTTCACCATCATGAGTAAGTATATGCAAAATATATGTTTTGCCGATAGTTCCCTTAAATTCAATACTATCTGTTTTATAGATTCCATTACCCTTGCTTTTCAGATAGCTTTTATTGCCTGTATCATCGGAAATAAAGACAGTTGCATCAGAGATAGTCAGTTGGGACGGAATTCTGATCCTGAAATGTTCTTGACAACTTAATTGTATAGGAGGTATTTGCATCGGTAATCAGACCATCAACAACCAAGAGGGATGTCATAACCGGCAAGTTTTGGACTATACGGGTCAATACATGTGCAGAGTG
Organism: uncultured Bacteroidales bacterium; assembly: GCA_963725785.1. Taxonomy (GTDB): domain Bacteria; phylum Bacteroidota; class Bacteroidia; order Bacteroidales; family VadinHA17; genus LD21. The sequence goes on from CAVRZV010000016.1 coordinate 290,287, forward strand.
TAAAGACAGCAATCAGGTAATTATAGATTTGGGCCCCAGCTTTTAACATGAAGCCGATTTTGTTTTATTGATCATTTCAATGAACAGTAATGGATCGGGAAGCAAAAATAATATTTATTATGCACCATTATCTCTTCATTGAAAAGATTCTCATATAAAAACGACAATTAACTATTAACGGCTAATGCTATATCAATCTAAGTCAACCCAGAAATCCGGTTTTGGTCGGATTCCGGTCAATTCACAATTTGCACATTCAGGCCTGGCAAATACCAGATTTTGAAGCTTAGTTGTGCCCGGAATATAGTTTGGCTCAACAAAATAATAAGTCGATGTTATACAAAACATTTCATAAAGATCATCCCATGTGATTGGAGGTCCAAATCCGGTCAAAAAATCCCCTGGCTCTTTCACAAATCGTTCACACTGAAACTGATAAAAAGGGAGATCAAGTCCTGCAACATCACTGAATATAATGTTTTTTCTTTTTTGTTTTACAGCTGAGACCTGGAAATAACCTAAAACACGTTCTCTGGATTATTTATATTATGAATATTACTGATAACTGCAAATGGTTGTTTTGCAAAGATATCTCCGCCACTTTCATTTACCTGCTTCAGATTATTCCAGAAATCGTATTCTTTTTTTGAAATAGAATACTGCTTGACTAAAATACTGTATTGCACAAGTAGCCTGTCGGATTTATCAGATGCAATAAAGAATAATGGTTGCTTCTCAATACGGTTATTTTCTCGGCATAAATCGAATGAATCAGTATTTCATCAGATTTTCTGCTTTTCCAGCAACAATCCTTTACAGCGGCAACCGGAATGATCGTGCTATCGTTCATATCAAAATCATACTTCTTCGGATACGGAACTTTAAATTTCCAGGTCTCTTCAAATGTCCAGCGATAATACTGGTTATTATCTCCTCCTTTTGAATCCAGATAAATTTTTATTCCTTCCTGGCTTTCAGTTCCATTGTTAACCAGTTCATTGTCCTTTTCAAAATATATACTATCAATATCCGGAACAGACTGCATCAGACAAGGTTCGGATTCATACTCAACACCTTCGTGAGTAAGTATATGCAAAATATATGTTCTGCCTATAGTTCCCTTAAATTCAATACTATCAGTTATATACATTCCATTACCCTTACTTTTCAGATAGCTTTTGTTGCCTGTGTCATCAGAAATAAAGAGAGTTGCATCAGAGACAGTAGCCGGGATGGAATTCTGATCCTGAAATGTTCGTGACAACTTTATTGTATGGGAGCTATTTGCATCTGTAATCAGACCATCAACAACCAAAATGGAATCATAACCTCTAAGTTTTGGACTATATGGGTCGATACATGTACAGAGTGCAAAGACGATAAGGATAATAATAGATCTGGGTCCTGGCTTTAACATGAAACCTTGTTGGTATCACTAATCATTCCAAAAGAACAATAACAGATAGGGTAGTAAAAATAGTATTAATTATTTACCACTCGGTTTTTATTTGAAACCATTCTGGCATAAAAATGACAATTTCTTTCTGATAATATTTTCACCCGGGATAAAAAATATCTTATGAAAAGCATTTCAGATTATAAAAATTTGTTATTTCGGGTCATGAAATACATTCGTATTGTCTTCAGGACAACATCCCGGTTAATTATTTTACTTCTGTTCGTACCTTACCCTCTTCAGGGACAAGACAGCAGGCTATTAAATATCAATTCGTTAAATGGTTCAAAAGATATGAACCTTTCAACTCTTATTGACCGCCAGCTACAGTATATAAAAAGTTCATACTCCGCTAAAATTGAAGTACCAAATGAAATCATTAACGGGAAGGAGTACGAATCATATTACAGACGGAGCCAATCCAAACCACTATTATTCCCCGACAAGCCAAGAACTGCAACCCTTTTTACCAGGACAAGACAATACAAAAATCTATACCTTCAATATGATACTTTTCAGGACGAAGTGATTTATACTGATAAGAGCAGGACAGTGAATGACAGGTTTCCTCAGATTGCGCTAAATAAAGATATCGTCGAGGGTTTTAATCTTTACTTTGTAGATGACAGTTTAGTTTTCAGATTCCTCAACCTTTCCGAATGCAGTAAACTTAATCTTACGGAAGGTTTCTATGAAATTGCATATCAGGGGAGAAGCAAATTCGTCATTAAACATAAATCGTCTTTTTACCAGAAAGACGGCATAAATGAATACGATCACTTTCTTGAGTACTATATAAGTACTGGTGAGGTATACTATAAAATAAAAAGCAAGAAAAGTCTTCTGAAATTATTCGGAGAAAAATCCGGTGTGATGAAAAAGTATTTACATGAATCCCGGTTCCGAATGGGACAGGCTGACCGAAACCAGTTCGTTGATATACTGAAACATTTTGATTCTCTTTTTTTAACCTCCCGGCGACCCTGATGAAAAAACTACTTATTTTATTATTTTTTGCAGTACTGACAATTAATGCCGGGGCACAGGAGAAAAAGCTTTCTCTGCAGTTTGAACAGATTCTTTTCAGAGATCTTGCCGACACAATTGAAAAAAGGATTCCGGTAAGGATCTACTTTTCGAACAATTGGGTAGACAGTCTTTATCTGAACATTAATTCTGAAAATGAATCTTTAGATGCTGTTTTAAATAAATCTGTAGCAAAAAGCGGTCTCTCTTTCATCATAACAGATGATAATAAGATCATTCTGTCGAAAGGATATACTATAAAAACAAACTTCAGGAAAGAGTATATCGAATACCTTGAAAAAAATCAGGCCAAAGCCGATACAACAAACTACGCCCGTACAGTTCCTAAGACCGAGGATAATTTAATTAATGATGAATATAAAGTATTTAAAATCGGTAATCCATCGGGTCAGACCATTGATGGGAAGGTTATTCTGTCAGGAACCATAACTCATCCGGAAACTGGTGAAGCTATTGCAGGAGTGGTAGTTTATGTCGGCAAATTAAAAATTGGCGCAGTGACCAATAGCGTCGGCTATTATTCAATTGAGTTGCCAAACGGTCAGTACCAGGTTGAATTCAGGATGGTAGGTATGCGTCAGACAGTAAGAAATATTATAATATATTCCAATGGAACGTTAAATGTCCAGATGACTGATAATACAAATCAGCTGAACGAAGTTATTGTTTCTGCAAACAGGGAAAACATTGTGAGGGATGTAAAGATGGGAGTTGAAAAGATCAATGTAAAGATGCTGAAACAAATTCCGATGGGTATGGGAGAAGTGGATGTATTTAAAAGTTCATTACTGTTGCCCGGAGTACAATCGGTAGGGGAAGCCTCCAATGGTTACAATATCAGGGGGGGCAGCGCCGATCAGAATCTAATCCTGTTAAATGGAGCGCCTGTAATAAATCCCTCCCATTTTTTTGGATTCTTCTCCTCATTTAACTCCGATATGATCGAAGACGTGACTCTTTATAAAAGTGGCATACCGGCGAAGTATGGAGGAAGGGTTTCATCAGTTATGGATATTGTTCTTAAGGAAGGAAGCAAACAAAAATTTAATGTCAGCGGAGGCTTCAGCCCCCTTACCGGACGATTGATGATCGAGGGTCCGGTTATTAAAAATAAAGCATCGTTTATTATCAGTTCCCGCACAACTTATTCTGACTGGATCCTGAAACAACTTAAGAACGTTCAGTTGCAAAAGAGCAGTGCGAGCTTTTACGATATCCAGGGACTCCTGGTCTTTGATCCGGATGACAAAAACTTCTTTTCACTTTCAGGGTATTTAAGCAATGATAATTTTGATTATTACAGGGAAAGCGCTATCAATTACAGGAATATTGCTGCCACACTAAAATGGAGGCATGTCTTTAGCCCGAAATTTTCTTCTCAATTATCTGCGACAATTAGCAATTACGATTACCGGGATAATTCAAAACAGGATTCAACTTCGTATTACTCACTCTATTACAAATTAAATCAACAAATTCTCAGAGCAGATTTTACTTACCGCCCTTTTGACAAACATAAGTTTGATTTTGGTCTTGATGCTACCAGCTATTCTCTCCTTCCCGGAGTTCAGAAACCTGTTGGAGTTTATTCTGATATTCTTCCAAAAACACTTGAGAGTGAGAAGGCTCTGGAACCTTCGCTATATATTAGCGATGAATATGAAGTTTCACCCAGACTTGTATTATCGGGCGGATTGCGGTTTACGATGTTTACAACATTCGGCCCGAGGTCACAAAACGTATATAAGCCCAATGGTCCAAGAACCCTTGAGAACATTATTGATACGATCTTTTACAGTAAAGGAAGCATTTTAAAATCGTATCCCGGGCTGGAATTCAGATTCTCATCCCGCTTTGTAATTACTCCTGATCTTTCCATCAAAGCCGGAATTCAGAGAAATTATCAATATCTGAATATGATATCGAATACAACTTCAATGACTCCCACTGATATCTGGAAGCTGAGTGATAATTATATAAAACCCCAGAGAGGCGACCAACTCTCTTTTGGTATATATAAAAATATGAATAATAAAGCAGTTGAGCTGTCAGTCGAAGCCTATTATAAACGCCTGAATAATGTTCTTGATTATAAAGGTGGTGCTGTACTGCTCATGAACGATCATCTGGAAACAGATATAATCAACGGGAATGGCAAAGCCTACGGGGTTGAACTTATGATAAAGAAACAGCTTGGGATGCTCACGGGTTGGATCAGTTATACTTATTCAAGAGTACTTCTGAAAGTGAATGGTCAATTTGAAGAAGAAAAAGTTAACGGGGGACAATATTTTCCTGCAAATTATGATAAACCAAATGATCTCAAATTCGTAATGAACACAAAACTTTTCAGAAGATTTAATTTTACGACCAATTTTGTTTATAATACCGGCAGGCCTATCACTTACCCGGTAGCATACTATAATTTTCTGAATGTAACCCGGGTATTTTATTCAGAAAGGAACGAATTCCGTATCCCCGATTATATGAGGCTCGATTTTGCTGCTACCATAAACGGTAACCTCAAGGCAAAAAAGCTCAATCATTCCTCATTTACATTTACCGTTTATAATGCCCTTGGCAGACGTAATCCTTACTCCATTTTCTTTAAAGCGGAGAACGGAGAAGTGAGAGGTTATCAGATGTCAATATTCGGACAGCCGATATTCATGGTTACATACAACTTCAGGATTCTTGGGAATGCTTCAACCGATTTCTAGCTCTCAGAGCTCTTTCAGCATCCAGATATTACATCCAAAATGACCTGAATTTCCCATCGGGCCCTGAACAAATTTGAATCCGGCTTTTTCATAAAGACTAATTGCCCTGCTTAATTCAGGCAGTGATTCGAGATACAACTGTTGGTATCCGTACTTCCTGGCTGAATCAAAAGTTTTTTCCATTAGCTGCCATCCAATTCCTTTACCTCTCTGTGATGCTGACAGATAGAACTTAACAAGTTCAGCACACGCTTCAGGCAAACCAGGAGTAGGATAAACACCACAACCACCAAGGATAACTCCGTTTTCTTCTGCAATCCAGTATTCTGATCCGGTTGCTCTGAATAGTCCAAACAGGTTGTCTGTAGTCGGATCAAAATATACAGTTCCTGGTTTGTGTATATTAAATTCCCGAAAGACCGTCCGGATAAGTTCCGCAATTTCCTTATTGTCTCTCTCTTCGATAAGCCTGAAAATAATTCCCATTTTATTGCATCTTACTTAGTGTTCTTTGTGTTTTGCCCCCTGCTTCTTCGCTTCCTTTGGTTCCTTTGTGGTTGATTGATTTCTTTTTACCCAAGAGACACTAAAGGATTCTCAAAGGTTACAAAGGATAAAATTTGTTTTATAATGAGAACCAGTAATTCAATTTAATAAGAAAGATATTGTTGGGAAATATCCTCCTGAGTTGTTTATATGAATCTCCAATAGAAGCGTGTGAAGCATTTGTGCTACCTGACCTTTCTGATGACCAGACCAGATAAATGAAGGATCCCAGCCTGTATTCCCATTTTGCCACCAGATTCGAACGGAACTCATGAAAGTTAAAATCGGGATTGTCGATTGAATAATCTATCCTGGGGCCATTAGTATAATCATATAATTGATATTTCCCGTCTGAGATAACAGGATCATTATAAAGTTCAAACCTGTCTCCATAAACTTTTGCAGAGGGATCTGTAATATGCTTAAACTGTGAATAACTACCCCTCGAGACAAACGGACTTCCATAATACTGTATTGAAAACTCCGGAGTAAGGTTCAGATCTATCCTGAAAGTCAGCCCAAAGGTTTTCTGCTCAATAGTACCGAGAATATACCTGTTGCCTGGTACGGAATAATTCGTGGTTACATACTGCAGATTATCACGATTATACATATAATTTGCTGTAATTCCAATTTTGAGGTTATTTATCGGGCGGTAGGTTAGTCCCGGTTCAAGCTGATAATTAGTTGCAGAGTTATTTCCTTTATGTCCATAGCTGTAATTCACACTGCCAATCAATTTCTTTGACGGATCGGTGGCTGCTCTTCCGAAGGCTTCAAGTGAATTTGGCATTTCCATGTCATATCCGCCACGCAATATTTTGGTATCCAGTGATTTTGAGGAATATATCAGATTAGCAGCAAAGCTCCACTGGTTTTTGAATCCTGATGAAAAGGAGAGATGAGCTCCGGATCCAAGGTACTTTCCATCAAAGTTCCAGCTATTGAACTGCTCAAGGCTAATATCGTATGTAAGGAAGATCGAAACCGGCTGATTAATCATATAAGAAATCACATTCTCCTGATTTATCTGATCAGAAGTATTCATGTAACCCAGGTCATTTAGTTCCAGACCCGGAGAAAGCCAGTTAGCTCCTGTTGAATAACGCCATAAACCTTTGGAACCTTTTCCGATCACAAACTTGCCTCCGTACCCGCTGAGTGCTGTAGCTAAAGTATCAAATTTCAAATAGCCTGCACCGGGTCGCTGATAATATCGTGCTGATGATTTCTGAAGCGCTGTAATAGCTTTCCTGTTACCATTTAAAAAGCTTCCGATAAGCCTGGCATCAATATAATACTCTTTATCTTTCCAGTGGGTCAGAAGATCAAGGCCACCGGTATATGCATTAGTGCTGAGAGATTCCAGATTTTTATCTTCGATATCCCGGTTTGTAGAGGTAATCATTCCTCCTATTACCGTATTTCCCGCATTGTAACCCTTCTGAATACGTGCAACTGTGTAACTTGTGAGTGGTTCTACCTTAATACTGCTTCTGTTGCCATCATTATCGCTGAGCGTGGCAAATTCATTCGCAGTAACACTTTGTATCAATCCCACTGAAAGTCCCTTCGAGGTTGTTCCACTTAACTTCACCGCACTAAGGATTGAGGTTTTATCGGGAGAATTTACAAAAAGAACTTCGTTAGGGGTAACAGGTCTTGAGGGTGCATGACCAATCCTTCTTGAGTAAAACAGGCTCTGGTTATCAAACGTGTAATCAAAAATAGTTAACCCTTCCATGAAGAAAGGTCTTTTTTCCTCATAAAATGTCTCAAATGCAGTGAGATTCATTACAGAAGGGTCAGACTCAACCTGTCCGAAATCAGGATTGACAGTCAGGTCAACTGTGAAGTTGCTTGAGATTCCTATCTTTGCGTCAAGTCCGGCATTACCTCCCCACACTCTTCCCTTGTCGGCAAAAGGATTACCCGGTTCCCTTTTCATAGTTTTTAAGTCGCCGAGCATGTACGGCATTATTTCAAGACGATGTGATTTTTTCAGACCTTTTATACCACGCAGCTCACCGAAATTATAAAGCATTCCCGGTCCTGTCTTACTTTGTATCTCCCAATCGCTTTCTTCCTGAAGTCGGGCAATCCATCGCCACACATGCATTCCCCAGACCTGATCATCTTCACCGCTGTACCTCAATTGACTCAGAGGAATCTCATATTCAGCCACCCATGCAGAATCTTCTTTTCCCACTTTTGCCTTCCAGACGGGGTTCCAGTTGAAATCAGCGTTCATAGGGTTGAATAATATATTATCAACCTTCTGACCCCATGCGGTTATATTAAACTCGAACCCCGTCCGGTAATCGCGGTAGCTGTCAAAGTTAATACCCACTACATCTCCTACAAGTTCATCCCTTACACCGGCTAATCTGAGAATCTTTTTTGGCTCTCCATCATATGCACGAAAAGCAATATAAAGATTCTTGTCATCATACTGGAGATTTAATTCTGTAGGATATGTTGGTTTTGCTCCTTCATTTGGAATCCATTGTGTGAAATTGCCTGCCCACGTCCCTTTTTTCCAGCATTCGTCATCAAGTTTTCCATCAATAACAGGTTTTGCGGTAACAAGTCGTGAAGCATCGTAAACAGGTTGCTTTGTGGAATTCTGTGTACGCACAGTGTCCTGAGGATTTACAGGTACCTCACCGGAAGATGATGAATATGACCTGATCGAAAGAAGAGTGAAGATAATAAGTGTTATAGTTCTGACAGGAGTCTGTGATAGATTCATTTTATAAAACAGTGAATGGTTAGTAAAAGCTATTGCTTTCAAAATTATTACAATAACTTATAACCAAGAATATTTTGAAAAATAAATCTTCAATTATTCGGCTGAGAGTGTACTAATTACCATCCCATCCGGCAAGCCTGGCCCAGAGCCACCATGCAGCATAGGCTTTTTGATTTGCATTCAAAGGCTGGCTGTGTGCTGATGAACATGTGTACCAGTCTATCCCCTGAGTATGGGCATTCTGCCATTCAATTGCCCAGTTGCCGTCGAGACTGCCATCACCGTTTGAATCATAATCACAGGCATCGTTAGGTTTCTTGTCACCAAAATAAACTCCATCGGGGTTATAACATTCTATATCAGCAAAATCAAATAATATCTTATTGTTGGTTTTGCAGTAATTTCTGATTTGTTCATTACGAAGATGAAGATTCCCGGTTAGTCCGGTACCATCAAGATGACCTGTCATATATACAAATTTGACATTCTTAAAATCATTTTCCAGAGCTGTCATAAGGTTAAGGTAAGTATTGATTTCCGACTCTGAAGCAGTAGATACTTCCCCGCACCACGACCAGATGATCACATTTACATCGGTATTGGAAGCTAAATAGGTTCTGGTCAATGCAGCCCAGGTTGTCCGGTCCGGAGCGCCAAGATCTCCACTCATGGCGTAATCATGAAGGTCCAGAGCGCCTCCCGTACCGCCGTTATTCCAATTATAAGCCGCCCCTTTGAAGCCAGCCAGTCCGGTCATTCCATCAGTTAACTGACTCCCGTGCGAAGTGTGTCCGTAAGCGATATGAAGATTCTGTTTAGCAGAAATAATCCACTGACCAGGAATAGCATTTATTCCGTTAGTATTGTGATCAATTATCAGATCTTTTGATACAGCAGGATTATCTTGTTTATTACATCCGATTATCATTGCAACAAGTGACAAACAAGTTATTAAGATGAATTTTTTCATGATAAATTCAATATTTGAGGTTCAGACCTCTTTTACGCAGGCTTTGATCGGAATGTTACATTGAAAAACTATTTAATGAATATCTGATGCGCTCTGAATACCTTCCGCTACTTCAGGAATTATGCCCAGTTTAATATAGATTGGTCTTACAATCGTTCTGAGTTCAGGAAGTTTTCGTAAAAAGAAAAGAGCACCTATAATGCAAGCTATACCACCTGTAAAGATTGTCCATGGTGTTCCGATAACCTTTGCCAATCCTCCTGCCATCAGGCTGCCGAACGGAGCTGTTCCCATTATTGCCATTGTATAAAAGCTCATTACTCTTCCCCTTTTATCATCATCGGTTATTGTCTGAAGAATAGTATTGCTTGCAGCAGTTTGCATCATCATTCCAAGACCAATAAAGAGCATAAGCACCAATGAAAGGGAAAAGATCCTGGAAAATGATAATACAATCAGCCCGACTCCAAAAAGGATCGCTGAAGCAGGAACAATTCTACCCAGTTTCAGAACTGATTCGCGCGAGGCCAGGAACAATGCCCCAAGGAGTGCACCAAACCCGGCAGCTCCCATAAGAAAACCATATGTGTTTGATCCTCCATGCAGGATCTCTTTAGCAAAAACCGGCATCAGTACGGAATAGGACATACCCATCAGGCTTGAAATACTCAATAATATCAGGAGATGCCTGATCGGTGCAAATCCAAATGCGTAACGAAGTCCTTCGCTAAGTTCATTTAATATCCGTTCATCCTTAATATGAGTTTCTTTAACATGTAACCTCATCATTAGCAAAGATATAATCACAAATATATAGCTAATGGCATTAATCAGAAAGCAGATACCTTCGCTTGTGGAAGCCAGCATTACACCAGCTATTGAAGGGCCAATTAGCCTGGCTCCGTTAAACATCAAAGAATTAAGAGCAATGGCATTACCCAGATCTTCCTTCTTCTCAACCATGTCTATTACAAATGAGTGCCGCGCTGGTACATCAAATGCGTTGATGCAACCAAGAATAATACTTAAAACTACTATGTGCCAGATTTGTATAACTCCCGTCAGACAAAGACCGGCGAGAACAGCTGCCTGAACCAACGAAACGATCTGTGTAATAAGCAATACCCGATATCTGCTCCACCGGTCAGTAAGCACCCCTGCAACAGGTGAAAGCAGAAAAGTTGGTATCTGTCCCGCAAAACCCACAACTCCTAAAAGAAGCGTGGATCCGGTCATATGATAAACAAGCCATGGCAATGCAATCCTCTGCATCCATGTGCCGATAAGCGAAATACTTTGTCCGCTGAAAAAGAGCCTGTAATTCCTGTATTGAAGCGAACGGAATACTATTTTGAATCTGCCCCTGCCATTCCCGGGCCCATCCTTATTCATCAGTTTTTTCCATAAATGTAAGGACATGCCATGGCATGTCCCTACAATTTCCCAAAAAAATTACAAAATATGTATTATTTTTTTACAGGCGCTATATCCAGGATATTGAATGAATCGGGTTTGGTCGTCCTTCTTGGTCCGGGGTTATCTGCGGTTGCCGCAGGAGCCGGATTGAATTCTGCAGCAGGCATATAAATATGATGAGATTTTGTGTCAAGAGCTAAGGTTCTTGCACCAGGCATTGTGGTGACATTTTCCAGAACATTGAAACTATCCTTATTTATTTCCTGCACAACTGTCATGGTTCCGTCTCCATTTGAACTGTAAGCTCTCTTCATTCCAGGATCAAACTTCACACCGTCGCATCCGTTCCCAATCGGTAAATTTGCAACAACGTGGCCATCAAGGGCATCAATAACTATCATCAGTTTGTTACTGCAAACTGTAAAAAGACGATGAGTCTCATTGTCCAGAGCCAGTCCGCTTGCTTCTTCGCCGGGAGCAATAGGCCAGGATTTCTCAACTTTGAGTGTTTTGACATCAATAACGGAGATCAGACTCTTGTCTTCGATATTCACATAAATTTTCCCATTGCCGTCTGAAGCCGGGAACTCCGGTTTCCCTTCCAGGGCAATTGTTCCGACTACAACATTTGTTGCCGCATCAAGAACAGTTGCATTAGCTGTCCTCCCGTTAAATACAAATACTTTTTTCGAAAACTGATCATACATAATTGCATCAGGATTCTCTCCGGTTACCTTAACATCAATAATTGTTGCCAGTGTTTTCAGATCGATAACTTTTACTGAAGCGCTTCTGCCTACACTAATAAAAGCTTTGTTCAGATCCTGTGCAATTGCTATACCATGCACCCCTGGTGTCTCAGCAACTGTTCCCACAAGCTGTCCGGTTTTCAGATCAACAACCTGTACAACCGTTCCATGCGAGACGAATAATCTTCCCCCGGTTTCATCAACAGAAAGATAATCCCATCCGCCATCACCCGGTAAATGGATTTTATTTACAATACTGTACTCTGATTTGGAATTCTGCCCCTGCAGGCTTAACCCAAATGCAAGGAGTAGCAAACTACTGAAAAAAACCAAAGACGTTTTCATTTTTTCTCTTTTAGTATATATTTGGAAATAACTTAATTCTGACAAGAAAGTCGTTCAGATTATTCCTGCGAATAATAAGATGAAAACAATCTCTTAACAATTTTGTTTAAATAATCCCAAATAAAACAAGAAGAGTAATAATAAGTATTGTAAGGGCAGAAACACTTATTGGGAACCACACCGGGGCTATCCATGGTCGCGGAATCAGAAAAAGAACATCTATGGTGGTGAACCTGGGTGGCCATTTTATCAAAATATAAAGAGACAAGTAATAGAACAGATCCCAGAAAGCAAATGTCCACAGGAAGAATATACCTTTCTCTACCCAGGAAAAGCCAACCAGAAAAGCAATTACAGCAAGCATGATTATTGTTGCAGCTTCTCTGGACATCTCAATTTTCAGATAACGTTCCGGAAATTTTTCAATAGATTCCTTATTTGATTCCGAATCCAGCATCCCCAGGGCTTTTCTCAGGTAAACAACTACGACACCTTCAAGATGCGCCATAGCAATTCCGAAAATCGCAAGTAATAATAATCTGGTTGTCATATTTCTAAAAGTTACTTATGTGTAGATACAAACGCATTGACCTCATTACAGAACAGCTTTTTATCCTGTAAAATTACATTATGTCCACTAACAGGTGAAATGACCATCCTTCTTATCGCCTGAATTAATTCTGTTATAAAAATCCGCACCTAATGCAGGAGGGCAGGTGAAATCATATTTGCCCCATATAACCAGTACCGGAATTGTTATTTTGTGTAGTGAAGATGAAAATGTTGTTTTTGCCAGCTCCTTGTTAAAATCAGAATCTTCTGAATAAAGAAGGTTACTGAGAATTGCAGTAAGGGGATATTTATCAGTAACAGAATATTTCAATACTTCAGAAACAATACTTACATACCTGACACTATCTATATAGTTTTCTGCCTCAGAAGCATATGATTCCAATTGTTGTGACTGTTCGAAAGTAAAGTTGCCCTGATGGGTAATACAGTACGCAACAATTGTTTGCCATTTGTTGACATTTCTTTGTTTTGAAATCTGATATTGCCCCATGTTAAGCAGCATCTGTCTTGTAAGTGTATCATTCAATGGATAATCATGGCTACCATCAACATATATCAATCCTTCTATCAAATTCTGATAATCTGAAGTGATCAGAAAATCAGTCACCAGGAGGCCGCCGAAACTATGTCCCAGCAGAAACAAAGTTATTTGCTGCCCATAACGGAACCGGAGGACTTCGATTACCTTTTTCAGATCGTCAACCATCTGATCAAGATGAAGGTTACTCCCATTACCTGTACCCTGGGAGGCCCCTGCATTTCTTTGATCCCAGTAAACAACTGCATATTTATCCCCGATATTCCTGCTGATGTATTTCGTGTCGTAAAAATATGAGCTGGCTCCGGGTCCGCCGTGTACTATTAAAATGAAAGTATTGTTCGTTGTATTTCCTTCAACCAGGACACGCATTGAAGCTCCGGCATTTTCTACATAAAATGCTTCAGAAACATTTTCAGATAAAGTAATTTTCTCTTTCTGACATGAGGAGAACAATAATACAATACAAAATAGAGAAATTTTTCTCATTTCATTCTGATATTGATTTTAATTCATTACCCGCCCTTTTTTTGTAAAGCCTGGCATGTATCTGATACCCAGTTCCAGAACTGGTCTGAAGTATATCGTACTGTTATATGGGAACATTGAAATAACATTCATTTTTACATATACCGAAAATGGCAATTGCTTCTTAACAAAATAATCATAGCCAAGACCTCCGCCGACAGATAAAAGAGCATAATTGTACCCTGCGAGTCTAACAACTGATATATTGCCAATATTATCTACTCTGTAAGTAGTTCCTCCCAGAAATGTTCTGCTAAATCCGGGCCCGCAGGAAAACTCAGAAATGAATCCTTTCTTACTGGTTCTTCGCATCACCCATTCAGCAGTAACATAAATATTATCATGAAAATCAGGGTGATGATACCAGTTAAGATTCCCCGCAATAAACCGGTCTTTGGTAAACGATTTCTCTCTCCCCTGCTTTTTTATTTTTTTAACATAATGGTGATAAAGGGGAAACTCTGTCCCAGTGCCTACTCCGGGATAAATTAATGAGCTATTGTAGGAAAGTTTAAAATTTAGATGCCGGTCAATTGATTTGTCAATAGAGTCATTCTGAGCCTGACACATAATACAACAGAAGAGAGCTGATATGAAAATCAAGGTTTTCAACATATCCTTGCAATCCCAAATAGATTGGTTTTAATTACTCAAATGTAATTATTCATTAAATACCTTAATCCGATTGATATCTTTGTGTTACTTTGCTATGAAGTTTGGGTTAAAGTTAAAGCATTTCAGACTGATATGATCAAAACCTTGTTACTTATCGGTACAGGCGGATTTCTTGGCAGCATTTCCAGGTTTCTGGCATCACGTTTCCTGCAGAACAATTTCCATTCGGCGTTCCCTTTCGGGACCTTCTTTGTTAATATCTCCGGATGCCTGCTTATCGGGTTGATCTATGGCTTCTCTGAGAGAAGTTCCCTGCTGACATCAGGATGGAAAATGTTTCTTACAGTAGGCTTTTGCGGGGGTTTTACAACTTTTTCCACCTTTGCAAATGAGAACCTTGCTCTACTGAGGGATGGTAATTTTTTTCATTTTTTCATTTATACCGGACTAAGTGTTTTTCTTGGAATTGCAGCTACTTTTTTTGGAGTTTTAATAACAAAAGTATATTAGAGCCATGCAACCTAATGACAAAGCCAACCGTTTAAGAATTTATTTAAGTTCAACTGACAAATTTGAGCACTCGCCACTTTACGAGGTAATTGTATATGCTGCCAGATCTTATGGATTAACCGGAGCAACAGTTCTTAAGGGAATAATGGGTTATGGTGCAAGCAGCGAGATATATAGCAGCAAACTGTGGGAGATCTCAGAAAAAATTCCTCTCGTAATAGAAATTATTGATGAATCTCACAAAATAGAACCCTTTCTGGAACATATCAAACCATTTTTTGAAAAAGCAGGAAAAGGACACATCATAACCCTTGATGAAACTACAGTACTGTTTCATAAAACAGGAAACAAAAAGTAAAATTGGAAGTGCGTCAGATTCTCAAATTGAAAACATTCGTAACGCCTGATAACCAAAATACAAGCCAATAAAACAGAGTATAATACCCAGACTTTTGACAAATGCTGAAATAATCTTAATATTAATACGTTTGCGAAATCGTACAATCAGGTATGTCAGCAGGTAAAACCAGATTATGCTCCCGACAGCAATAAAGAAAGCATAACAAATGCTTATTAAAAGATGAAAAGATGCCGGGAATTTAGTTTGATCCTCTTGATGGTCTCTGTTTTTGAGTATTGGAATGTTATCTAGTTTCTTAAGCGCTAAACTATGGGAGCTTTCTATTTTTTTCCCTTCAATATTACCTATTTCTTTTGCATTCTGATCGATTTTTACAGCCAAACCCCCGGTATGCAGACCAAGTGCTGCAATAAATGAAATTACTAATAAGGAAGATGTTAACCATCCAATAAATAGCGTTGGATTAAAAAAGTTAATCATAAACCCGGTATAGAAAGCCCCTTTTTCTCTTTTATTAATCTTCTCAATAATATGGCTTTTATCCTCAAGATGTTCAATATCTACTTTTGTATTGTAAATCCTGTACCCCAGATAAATAAGCAATAATGCTCCAAATGAAAATATATAAGGTATAATGGGTTTGTAAAATGAATAAAGCTTAGTCAAACCGAATACAGCAATAAAAACATAAGCAAAATCGGCAAAAGAAGCTCCGATATTAACGAGATTGCAGTAACGCACTCTGCCTTTGAGTGCATTAGTTGTAATCAGTATGCTGATAGGTCCTGCAATTGGCATTGAAAATAAGAAGCCTGCCAACAGACCGGCTAAAGACATTGTTATAATGCTTTCTCCCATGTAATATTAATGTGATGTTTCAAATGAATAAATAAAAGAACTTATGCAGCAATTTATTCGGTCTACTTTTTAATCATAAAGATATAAAATACTTCCGCCTGTATCATAAAATAACCTCATAAGGTTTCCAATTTTCAGAATCCGGCATATCAGCAACAATTTGATTTTGAGTCAGAGCAGCCGCATATTGGTTCGGTGTTATTCAGAATTCCGCTAATAATTCCCGCGGCACAACCTACGCCGGAGTTAACCGTTATTGCCTTTACCGGACAATTCAGGGCACACGCTCCGCATTCCATGCAATAATCTTTTCTAACAATATGAGCTTTTTTCCCTGAAAGTTCAAAAACGTCATGTGGACAAACTTTTACACACATTCCACACCCGTTGCAGGTATCTTCACACAGATTAAGTGTAACAACATCTGTGAGATAAATTAATTCTTTCATAATAATAATTTAAATAAATCTCCCGACGACCTGTAAAATTAAACCAATAATTGCGAATCCTATTTGAAGAGGTACTGATATCTTCATCTCTTTTTTGACTCCCGACAATGAAGTATATGTTGATGAGCCGGTAAAATTCATGGCCAGAAAGGAGGAAATCGAAGTAATAATCAGAAACCATGATAAAATTTCAATAATATTACTACCCGAAAATTTCAATAACAAGAGGACTATAAAAACAAGAACACCTGCATAAAGTCCCTTCAGAGAAAATCGTCTCGCCGGGAAATATGGAAGGAACAGAGGTGTAATTACAATTCCGGCAATATATGCTAGAAATACTCTCAAAATGGCAGGTCCACCGGTCCCTGAAAAATCCCTGTATGAAATACCTTTGATGGATAGACCGGAAATCAAAAAGAGAACAGCCATTGCTCCCAGGAGGTAAAATTTACCATACATAAAATCGTTGGGAATAAGCTTTATACGATCTTTAAAATTAAAAGTGACCTGCCTCATTACCTTGTCTGCCCTGTATCCTTTGCCAATAAATTCTTTTATATCTGAAGCACGTACAGGGCCATATACAACATTAAAGCCTGTCTCATCCTTAATCTTATGGGCTGCGATTCCTGTGGCACCCAGCTGTGGCAATATCAGTCGTTTATGATTTACAATTTCACCCAGTGATACGAGTCCGATTCTGTTTACAAGTTCTTTTGTGCCAAAGGTACCCTTCCCGGCAGCACACCATACATTTACTCCTTTAGTATCCAAAACCAGAATCCATCCATTCAATCCTGTGAGATTCTTTCGGAGAGTATCGAATGAAAGTTTGTAATTTGCCGTCACAAAAACGTCTGATGTCTTATCGGGATTGCCAATTGCATAAAGCCCCGGGCTTACCTTGTAATTATCGCGGTTAATTCCCCAGCGTACCATAACAGCACCCATAAAATCATAAAAGCTGATTTCACCTGACACCTTAGGTATATCAGCCCCTGATGCCGCAACATTCCCAATTATAAATGAGTTTTTCACTATTATCTTTAAGATGAAGCCGGATAACTTAGCACCTTGTACAAGACTTCCTATTATCTTTTGTTCTCTTTTTCACAAGGACATGGAACCGGTTTAAACTTCTTATATTTATGCTGGGTTGCACAACCGGTCAAAACGATAAAAATCAGAAATATCAAAATCGGGTAGCTTTTACCTTTTGCCATGAATTTTCTCTTTCTACTGAGTTTAAATAATGATTTTTAAGATGAAATTTTCGCATTATGATCCAGCTGTTCTAAA
Source organism: uncultured Bacteroidales bacterium (assembly GCA_963725785.1). Classification (GTDB taxonomy): domain Bacteria; phylum Bacteroidota; class Bacteroidia; order Bacteroidales; family VadinHA17; genus LD21. The sequence goes on from CAVRZV010000016.1 coordinate 308,022, forward strand.
TGAAATATACATTTCATTAAATCTCATTTCTTGAGACAGCGAACTGAATATTTATTAGATTTTTCGGTGCCGTGTATGTCTGCGATATCTTCTTTCCTCGATATATCAATTACTGGTTTATCGTCTATAAGCAGGTAGCTAAAATATTCAGCATTATACTTGTCATATTCTGTTGATGTCCAGTAATAAGCACTTTCGTCCATTTCCGAATAGTTGCCTTCATAATCCTGCATTCCTCCGAACTGGATTCCAAACGAAGATGGGTCTGATGCGACTTTTCCCCATGATTCTTTTTGATCGAAATGATTGACAAGAGATTGAAACTCTGATCCTGACGGAAGGTTCCAGCCAGCAGGACAAATGTTAATTGCAGTTTTCCAATCATACAAAACGCCATACCCCTGAATATTGTTAGAATCGTTATTGAAATAGGATCCTCCTGTTTTGGCTTTATACCTGAGGTTTTCTGCCATCCATGTAACACCTCCTATTGTAATTGTCCGATAAACATTGCCATCTCTCTTATCGGTGAAACTGCCCTGACCACTCAGATCTGCAAATAATAATATTAAGATAATTCCTGATAAAATCTTCTTCATATCAATTCTGTTTTCAATTTATAACTCATAGCCTCAATTTTCCAAATCAAACAAATTCTTACAACTACATAGACCCGGCTGTAAAATTAATGCTAGCATTTTAATAATACAGTTGATAAGTTGAAATGTTATTAACCGATCATCTCAATTAATCAAATACATCAGTTGTTCAGGACAGTAAATCGTTATTACACAGCAATGTGATTTCGAAGCAGGAAGGGCAACAGTAAGGCAATAAAAATCCCGGGAGATAGAAGTCCCGGGATATCGCAGGCCTGGCTAAAAAGATATAAATTTTTCTTTAGGTGTCATGCAAAAATCGCATTTTGCAGTAACACTTCCGACATCGTAAGTATTCCCGCATACAGGACAAACAAACCATTTTGCAGGAAGGCTTTTTTCACCACTTCCGGTTATTGCTGTCAGAGCTGTTTTATAAAAGATCTGGTGTTTTTTCTCTGTATCCCATGCCCATGTAAAAGATTTTACGGCATCGTTGCTTTTTTCTTCTTTAGCTAAAGTGATGAAACCTGGATACATTGTTTCCAGCTCATAGGTTTCACCTTTTATTGCATCTGTAAGATTTTCTGCAGTTGACAGAGCAGAAAAAGTTCCAATCTGGGGCCCTGTAACTTTTTCTCCTAGTTTTTCAAGTACTTTTAAGTGATTGGCCGCATGGATAGCTTCAGCTTTTGAAGTTGCAAGAAACATCACTGCGACAGTATCAAAACCTTCAGCCTTTGCTTTCTCAGCAAATGCAGCATATTTTGCACTGGCAGTTGACTCGCCATTGTAGGCAGCTTTCAGGTTTTCAATAGTTTTTACCGGCCTGGGTGAACAACTGGTTATCAGCCCTATGGCCAATGTAAATGCAAATAATCTGACAATTGTTTTCATAAGAGTTCGATTAGCAATTGATTATTAATATTAATGATAAAAAACTATCTTGATTATTTTTATAGTCCGATCATAAAATTATAAACCATGGCTCCTCCCATAAATCCGGTATAGGTTACAGCTACAACTGCTAAAAGATATAAACCGAATGATATCCATTTTAAGGTAGTCTCCTCTTTCATTTTCACGACGAGCCATATCCTGAAAGCCGATCCGATGATCATGAGTATCATAGTTATCAACGCTCCGGATTCGTGGTTATTAAAGACTTTCAAAATTTCACCCTGAGTCGGTTCTTCAGTAAATAATTGACCTGTGGACCAGGCAGCAATTGCTCCCAGTGTTCCCAATATCATGAGATAAAAACCTGTCTTAGAAAGACATTTTTCTTTCTTAAAAAAAAGTGAAGCAACTTCTGCTAAAAATCCAACGGTAATAAGTGCAACAGGAAAATGCACTATTATCGGATGTAAATGGTCGGTATTGAACATAATGGCATCAATATTTATGGCAAATAAAATACCTTATTTTGAAAGTAAGATGTAAGTTATCCAAAGTTAGCTTTTTCATCTTGATTTTACAACAATACATTAACAGGAAAAAAAGAAATTTAAATGATTTTTAATCATATAACTATTGCCATTCCAGCAAATAACTGCTGATTTCTCACATTAGTAAAACAATTAAAATTTAACTAACTTTGACCCCTTCAAAATTTGTTATAAACTGGATGTAATGTCAGAAAAGACTGATCTGAAACCTTATGGGGAAAAACAGATTGCATTTGATAAGCGCTATCTTGAAATGGCTCTTATCTGGGCTCAGAATTCATATTGCATCAGACGGCAGGTTGGAGCTCTGATCGTTAAAGAAAAGATGATTATTTCGGATGGTTATAATGGAACACCCTCGGGATTTGAGAATATTTGTGAGGATGAAAATAATCTGACTAAGCCATACGTTCTTCATGCAGAAGCTAATGCAATTACAAAGGTTGCAAAGTCGAATAACTCAAGTGAAAACTCAACGCTTTATGTAACAACGTCACCATGCATGGAGTGTTCTAAACTTATTATTCAATCGGGTATAAAAAGAGTTGTTTACTGTAACAAATATCCTAAAACAGATGGGCTTGAGCTTCTGAAGCGTGCAGGAATTGAATTGGTATTTATTGACCCTGAAAAAGAAATTTATGAACTACAATAATTCAAAAAAGAGTATTTTTCTTCCATTGATGTTAGGCATATCGCTGGCTATCGGCATTTTTATCGGACGTTATCTCCCTTCTGAAAAGAATTTGCCCCAGCATTCAAATATCAGGTCAAGAAATGATAAGTTAAACAGCATAATGAATATTATTGAATCGAACTATGTTGATTCTGTAAACCGTAATGATCTGGTTGAAACTGCCATCCCTGCAATACTCAGGAAACTCGATCCTCATTCCGTTTATTTTAATGCCAAAGATCTTGCGCGTGCCAATGAACCTTTACAGGGCAATTTTGAAGGTATCGGTATCTCATTCAGTATGCTCACTGATACGATACTTGTAATTAGTACTATTCCCGGCGGCCCTTCTGAAAAACTTGGTCTTTTACCCGGAGATAAAATCCTCTATGTCAATGATTCTCTTGTTGCGGGCAAACATACAACTGACGAAAGAATTATGGGTATGCTTAAAGGTCCGAGGGGCACGATGGTTAAAATAAAAATACTTCGAAACGGACAGAAAGAGCTTCTTCCATTCGAAATAGTACGTGAAAAAATTCCTATTTACAGCGTTGATGTTGATTATATGGTGAATGATCATACAGGATATATCAAGATCAACACTTTTGCCATGACAACTTTTGATGATTTCATGAAGGGACTGAGGGAACTTAAGAATAAGGGAATGACCAGTCTCATTCTTGATCTTAGAGGCAATTCGGGGGGCATAATGGAAGCTGCTATCCAGATAGCTGACCAATTTCTGAAAGAAGGCCAGTTGATTGTATATACAAAAGGGCGTTCATCGCCACGAAGTGACGCCAAAGCTACAGGTAAGGGAGAATTTGAAACAGGAGATCTGGTAGTTCTTATTGATGAGTGGAGTGCATCGGCGAGTGAGATTCTTGCCGGAGCATTGCAGGATAACGACAGGGGAACAATTATCGGACGGCGATCATTTGGAAAAGGGTTGGTTCAGGAGCCTATACCGTTTTCTGACGGTTCAGGAATGAGGCTGACAGTTGCACGGTATTATACTCCAACCGGAAGGTCGATACAAAAACCTTATAAGGATGGATTTGAAAAGTATTTCGATGACCTTAACACAAGGTATACTCATGGTGAGTTTGAAGTATCAGACAGTATTCATTTTCCCGACTCGCTCAGGTTTACTACCCCGGGAGGACGTACTGTATATGGAGGCGGTGGCATAATGCCCGACAAATTTGTGCCTGTTGATACCTCCGGAGTTTCACCTTATTTCGTAAAAGTAAGATCTCTCATTTACAGATTTGCACTCAAATATACCGAAAACAGCAGGGAGCAACTTAAAAAATATACAGAAGCTGGTGAATTGGAGAAATTCCTTGATAAACAGGCTCTTCTTGATCAGTTTGTACAGTTTGCTGCAACCAACGGGATCAGGAAGGATCCCGCAGGATTAAAAATATCGGGAGATATAATTCATACCCAGCTAAAAGCCTATATTGCACGTAATATTCTTGATAATAAAGGATTCTATCCTATATGGGAGGAAATAGACACAACTCTTAAGTATGCAATAGATTTCCTGAAAGGTAAGTAGCCTGATTTTTTTGATGTCTTTTTTCCCGCTGATCACGCAGATTTACGCAGATAAATTCTGCGAAGATCTGCGAAATCCGCGGGAAACCTTTTAAGCCTTTTTTAAGAAAAGTTTCTACAACTTCAGTTGACATAACTTTTCCCTGATCAAGACTCTGAACCAGGATCGTCTATTTTTAATGTACCGGTTAGTGATAATTAGCATAAAATTGTAAATCTGATTTAATACCTCTAACTTTGATTAACTTCCTTTTCAGGTTAAAAGATAAAATCTAAACTTGTCATAACCAATGAGTAAAATTTTGTTTTCCTCAATCTCCAAGAAATTTGTGATGGCTTTAGCCGGTCTGTTCCTTCTTACTTTCTTGCCTGTTCATCTTATTATCAACCTGATGTTGCTAAAAAGTGAACCAGGTCCGTTTAATACCGCAGCCCATTTTATGGCAACTTTTCCCTTGATAAAAATAATGGAGATTGTTCTGTTCGGAGCAATACTTATTCATGTTTCGTGGGGAATTTTCCTTCAGATCCAGAACTGGCTTGTCCGTCCGGTAGGTTATGTAAGCAGTAATAAATCGGAGACTTCATTTTTCTCGCGTTTCATGATCTGGACAGGAGCAACTATTCTTACATTTCTTGTCCTTCACTGGTTCAATTTCTACTTCATTAAACTCGGAATAGTTAAAGGAAATCCAGAGGATTTCTATTCTGTCGCTCACAGTCTTTTTAAGATCCCGGCATATGATATTATTTATCTTAGCTGTTTTACACTACTTGGATTTCATCTTTATCATGCTTTTTATTCTGCTTTTCAGACACTCGGTCTGAATCACAGACTATGGACTCCTGTTATTAAAACGCTTGCACTGGTTTATGCTGTCCTGTTACCTGCAGGTTTCGCATTTATTTCAATTACGTTGTGGCTTTTCAGATAATTCCGAAAAGAAAAAATTATAATCATGGGAAAACTAATTTCAAAGATACCTGATGGTCCATTGGCATTGAAGTGGACAAAGTATAAAGATTCCGTAAAACTTGTTAATCCCGCAAACAAAAAGAAACTTGAAATAATTGTTATAGGGACAGGATTGTCGGGAGCAGGAGCTTCATCGGCACTGGGTGAACTCGGATATAATGTAAAAACCTTTTGTTACCAGGATTCTCCCAGAAGAGCACATTCTGTCGCAGCACAGGGTGGAATAAATGCAGCAAAAAACTATCAGAATGACGGGGATAGCGCTTACAGGCTTTTCTATGATATGATAAAGGGTGGTGACTTCAGGGCACGCGAAGCCAATGTATACCGCGCGGCTGAAGTAAGCAACCAGGTTATCGATCATTATACTGCACTGGGAGTACCCTTTGCGCGTGATTACGGCGGAACACTCGATACCCGATCATTTGGCGGAGTACAGGTTTCAAGAACCTTTTATTCAAAAGGACAGACTGGTCAGCAATGTCTTCTGGGAGCCTATTCATCTCTCAACCGGCAGATAAAAAAAGGCAATGTCACAATGTATCCACGCCGTGAGATGCTCGACCTGGTATTAATTGACGGTAAGGCTCGCGGAATTATTGCACGTAACCTGCTGACAGGAGAAATCGAACGACATGCCGCGCATGCAGTGGTGCTGGCCACCGGAGGTTATGGTACAATTTATTTCCTTTCGACTCTTGCCGTGAATTCAAATGCCTCAGCCGCATGGAAAGCTCATAAAAAGGGTGCCTATTTCGCCAATCCAAGTTTTGTTCAGATACACCCTACATGTGTTCCTCAGCTGAATGAGTTCCAGTCAAAACTGACACTCATGTCGGAGTCGCTGCGGAACGACGGACGTGTATGGGTACCAAAAATGAAAAGAGATCCCAGGCCCGCAAACGATATACCTGAAGAAGAAAGGGATTATTTTCTTGAGAGAAGATATCCTGCATTTGGGAACCTTGTACCAAGGGATGTCGCTTCAAGAGCAGCCAAGGAAAGATGCGACGCAGGTTTTGGTATCGGCGAGACCGGACTTGCAGTGAATCTGGATTTCAGGGATTCAATTAAGAAACAGGGCAAGAAAGCTATTGAAGACAAATATGGAAACCTGTTCGACATGTACAAAACTATTACCGGTATTGACTCATACGATGAGCCGATGCGTATATACCCGGCAGGACATTATACAATGGGGGGACTATGGGTTGACTATGAGCTTATGACTACGATTCCCGGACTTTATGCAATAGGAGAATCAAATTTTTCCGATCACGGGGCAAACCGTCTTGGTGCCAGCTCCCTGATGCAGGCTTCAGGTGATGGATACTTTATTCTTCCCAATACAATAAGTAATTATCTGGCTGACGAAATCAGAGTGCCAAAAATCTCAACCGATAAACCTGAATTTTCAGAGACTGAAAAAACAGTGATCGATAGACTCAATAAACTCATTTCAATAAAGGGAAAACAAACTGCTTCATCTTTTCATAAACGTCTGGGAAAGATAATGTGGGACTATTGCGGAATGGTACGAAATGAAGAAGGACTTAAAAAAGCACTTGTTCTTATAAGGGAACTCAGAGATGAGTTCTGGCGTGACCTGAAAGTTCCGGGGAAATTTACTGAATTAAACCAGGAACTTGAAAAGGCAGGAAGGGTTGCTGACTATTTTGAACTCAGCGAACTGCTTGTAAATGATGCTCTTAACAGAAATGAATCCTGCGGGGCACATTTCAGGGAAGAGTATCAGACTCCTGATGGAGAGGCACTCAGAAACGATGATAAGTATGCTTATGTCGCAGCATGGGAATATGCAGGTGAAGGCAAACCACATATTCTTCATAAGGAAGAACTAAAGTTTGAGAATGTGGAATTGAAAGTCCGAAGTTATAAATAGAAGCACAGAGCACAGGGCTCAGGGCACAGTGTTAAAACCATTTTCCTCTGAGCCCTGAGCACTGAGTTCTATGCAATTATATAAAATTATAAAGTATTTTCAGTCGACAAAATATAATGCAAGAAGGATATGAGGTTAACATTAAAAGTATGGCGCCAGAAAAATGCAGGTACTAAAGGGAACTTTGAGACCTACATTATGGATAATGTATCTCCTGAGATGGCTTTCCTTGAGATGCTCGATGCCCTCAACAAAAAGCTTGTTGAAGAGGATAGAGATCCGGTTGCGTTTGATCACGACTGCCGTGAAGGTATTTGCGGATCGTGCGGTATGTATATAAACGGACATCCGCACGGACCTGTTCCGGCAATTACAACATGCAACCTCTCAATGAGATACTTCAGCGACGGACAAACTATATGGGTAGAACCATGGAGAGCAAGACCTTTCCCAGTAATTAAAGACCTGATTGTCGACAGAACAGCATTTGACAAGATTCAGATTGCAGGAGGATTCATTTCCATAAATACCGGAGCTGCCTCTGAAGCCAACTCAATTCTGATTCAGAAGAAAAAATCGGATGACGCTTTTGATTCAGCTATTTGCATAGGTTGCGGTGCATGTGTGGCTGCTTGTAAGAATGCATCTGCAATGCTGTTTGTATCAGCTAAAATATCCCAGTTCGCTCTTTTATCACAGGGACGCATTGAGGCAAAAGAGAGGGTAAGAGCGATGGTAGAAAAAATGGACGAAGTCGGATTCGGGAACTGCTCCAATACGGGTGCATGTGAGGCGGAATGTCCCAAACAGATAAAACTGACGAATATTGCCAGACTTTACCGGGAATATTACAAAGCATTTTAATAAGGAACAGAAAACAGGATCATACTTTGAATTTCAAGAGCGGATAAGTTTCCGTAACCTCCTTCCTTATCATATACACATCCGGTATCGATAGGGATCACTTTTGATTTTTCACCAATAATTTTTTTAACATATGACACAGTTTTTGGACGATGGCCATGTATAATTGTTTTGCCCGACAACATCGGATTATCATATGAAAGACTGCACTCCCATATCATACTATTCCTGTCCAGAAAAGGATTAGCTGCATAATTATTGAATCCGGCATGAACAAAAACAAAATCACCCAGAATCTTATAATATTCCAGACTGGTAAAAAAACCTTAAATAATGATCATCCATTTCCCTGCATATCCTCAATCACCAAAACTAAATAGTGTCGACATACCACTATTTATTAACCAGAGTGGCAACAATTCCTGATCATTATAAGCATCACAAAGCATCACCTCATGATTTCCCGTCAGGGGTATAATATTGAATCCTTTTTTCGAGAGATCAATTATGAAATCAATAACTTCTTTACTCTGATCTCCACGGTCAATATAATCGCCCAGCAGGATGAGCTGGTCTGATTTTCTGAGTTTAATTGTATTTACAACAAGCTCATAAAATGGCCTGTAACAACCGTGAATATCACTTATGGCAAAAAGACGATTCATAATGCTGAAGTTTTACTCTGTGAAACTCTGTGCCTTCTCTGTGTCTCTCTGTGTAACAATTCATTAAGAACTATCACAGAGGTACACTGAGGATACACAGAGTTACACAGAGATTTACAAACAGATTGATTCTACTTCTTTTACGGTCTTTGGTATTGGTTTGCCAAGAACTTTATGCCCTTTTTCGGTTATCAGAACATTATCCTCAATACGAATACCACCGATTGACATATAGTTCTCGATTTTACTGTAGTTTATAAAATCTTTGAATTTCCCTTCCGATTTCCATTTTCCTATCAGTTCAGGAATAAAATAGCAACCCGGTTCAACTGTAAATACGTGACCCGGTTTATAAGGAAGTGCAAACCTGAGAAAAGCTGTACCAAACTGGGTCACTCCTTTTTACCTCATCATTATACCCTATGAAATTTTCTCCCAGGGCTTCCATATCATGAACATCGAGGCCCATCATATGACCAAGTCCGTGAGGCATAAAGAGTGCATGAGCTCCTGCTGCAACAGCTTCATCTACATCACCTTTCATAAGTCCTAATGATTTCATCTCCGATGTTATTATCTTGCAGGCCATAAAATGAAGATCCCGGTTAGAGATACCAGGTCGTGTTGCTTTAATCGCTTCTGTATTAGCTTTCAAGGACAACTTCATAAATTTCTTTTTGCTGATGGCTGAATATTCCGCCTACAGGAGTTGTGCGTGTTATATCTGAAGCATAATGAAGATTTGTTTCGGCACCTGCATCGGCAACCATCATCCTTCCTTTACTCAGGATATTACCGTGTGAATGGTTATGAAGAGTTTGTCCGTTTATGCTCAGGATTATCGGGAATGAAGTACCTCCTCCTTTAGCCAGAGCTATACCTTCCATAGCCCCGAAAATATCCTGCTCCCTGACTGCCATGCTTACACATCTTCATAGCAGTAACATGCATTTCATATGCAATATCCACTGCTTTTTCTATTTCTTCAATTTCGACTTTTTCCTTAATTGATCTCATCGATATAACAGCCTTTATAAGATCAATTGATGCCAGTGTTTTCATCTGGCAAGGATTTTCCTTGAGAAGTGATCCGAGTGTCATTTTTGTCTCACCCCGGTAAGGAGGAAGAAAATGGATTTTTCTCTTCTTTGCAACTGAGCATCCTTAATGATCTCCTCCAGTTTTGTACGTGGCGCAGTATCTGTAATATCGCATTTCTGCGCAAGCTCTTTTACTGTAGGTTGAGGACCCATCCAAACGATGTCGTCCATGTCATAATCATTACCGAATATACTATCCTTACCTGAATCGAAATCCATTATGCCTGTAAATCCGGGCAGATCAAGCCCGAAAAAATATAGAAAATCACTGTCCTGCCTGAAATGGTATGTGTTATCGGGATAATTCATAGGTGCTTCAGCATTGCCGATAAAAAGAGCAAGACCTGATTTGATTTTTTTATGGAGTTCCTCTCTCCTTTTGGAATATACTTCACTTTTAAACATAGCTGAATAATTGATTTCATTTAAACAACTAAGGTAACAACCAGTTCAGTATAAAGCAAGAATTATAAGTCTGGTTTATTCAAATCAATTAAATATGAGGCCAGTTCTACTTTTTTATATTGTCCGTTTCCTGAAACCAATTGGCCTCAGTTTCGTATAAATATTGTTGATTGTTTCCGGACTGAATAAAGGAAGTTGAAATTATAGTAATCAGAATTATAAAAATGCGAATACACTTTAGTATAAATAAAAGTTTACTATATTCGCATCTATTGTAAGAAACCCTGGAAATATCTCTGATAATTATGCCATACAGACGATTACCTAATACCGATACTGCCCGCATAAAGGCAATGAAGGTTGCTCTTGAAAAGGGAAAGGAGCTCCCTCCCAGTAAACTGGCATTTTCATCTAAAACAATTGTGCGTCTTCAGAAGTTTCTTCCGCAATTTGACCATAATTTCCATTTATACCGTCAGGCTCTTTCTACTCAGAACAAGAAAAGCAGAGATTATAATGAAGTATCAAAAAAAGCCAGGATTTATCTGACTCATTTTATCAGGGTTATGAATATGGCAATTCTCCGGGGTGAACTTCCTGCAGAAACCAGGGCATATTTTGGTCTGGCGACAGATGAATCGACCGTTCCTCCTCTTAATACTGAAAACGATTTAATGAGCTGGGGAAGAAGAATCATCGAAGGTGAAGAGCTCAGAATAAAAAAAGGAGGAAGTCCTATAACAAACCCTACTATTGCAGTTGTAAAAGTAAGATTTGAAAAATTCATTGAAGCCTGGACTTTTCACAATACTCTCACAAAGCGGACTATCGATTTTACTGAAAAGAACAACTTACTCAGAAAGGAAGCTGATGAAATAATTCTTCAGATATGGAATGAAGTTGAGAACAGCCATGATAATCTCCCTGAGGAAATCAGAAAAACTGAGAGCGAAGAATATGGATTAGTATATTTCTACAGGAAAGGAGAACTTGATAAATTAAATTCAGCTGACCTTCAGAGGCAGACTACATGGCCCTGATCAGTTTTAGATTACTGACTCCCGATCAATTTTTATTTTATCATCACTTTTATTTTTGAAATAGTATAAAATTACCAGACCTATAATTACTGGCAGAGGCAGACCAATTGCCTGTTTCCAGAGAGGAACATCTATCGGTGTATTCAATTTCTCAATCCCTTCTGTGTATGCCAGTATAACGGGGAAAGCGTTATTTACAAAGTGAGAAATCACCGGGAGCCACAGGGTTCCGCTCCAAAGAAAAAGATAGCCAAAAACCAATCCAAGTATGAATCTTGGTATGAAACCAAAGAACTGGAAATGTAAGGCGCTGAATATAAAAGCTGTGAACCAGATAGCCAGATGAGGTGATCTGAACAGATTATAAAAGATCTTTTGAAATACACCCCTGAATATAAACTCTTCCGCTATGGCCGGTGCCAGTGCGATTATTAACAGGTTTAACATCATACTCAGAAAAGTATCTGAAGTAATCAGCATATCAATTAAGCTATTTGCTTTATCTTCCTTTTCTATCATCCAGTGCTCGACACCAGAAAGCCATACAGGAAGATGCATAGCTGAGTTAATCTGTCCTGTAAAACTTGTAACAGGGAATATACAAAAGGCAAGAATTATAACCAGCACAATCCCGCTAAATTTTGGGATCTTCAATTCAGCAATGCCGGCAGAAGATTCAGATTTCATAAGTACCAGGATAACAACTGAGGGAATCGCGAGAAGTGAAATGTCCTGCATTAATAAAAGGTACCTCAGAAATGCAAAATCGTTACTATGTATTGCTCCGGAAGGATTTTCCAGCATTGATATATTCGCTCCAAAAATCAGCATACCTGCAGGAATAAGAATGGCCAACAGAGTAAAACCGACACCCACGATTACCAGTAATGACACAAAAATCTGATAAAGAGGAGATTTCCCGTATAATTTGAAACGGTTCAGTATGTCACTCATTTTATTAATTTTGTTGCACTTAAATATAATAAAATTACATATTTGTAGGGACGTTGCATGCAACGTCCCTACATGTCACGGAATTAATATATATGGGTTTTGAAAATAGGCAACATATCGTTAGGTGAATATCCTTTATTTCTGGCTCCAATGGAGGACATTACAGATCCTTCATTCAGAATGGTTTGTAAAATGAATGGAGCTGATTTTATGTACACTGAATTTGTCTCTTCTGACGGCCTCATTCGTGATGGCCGGAAGAGTGTAAAAAAGCTGGATATTTATGATTTCGAAAGGCCGATAGGAATTCAGCTGTACGGACATTTAATCGAATCAATGGTTGAAGCTGCGCTTATTTCAGAAAAGTCACAACCCGAACTGATCGATATCAACTTCGGTTGCCCTGTAAAAAAGATTGCCAACAGGGGAGCCGGAGCAGGAATGCTCCGTAATATACCACTGATGCTTGAAATGACAGAGGCAATAGTTAAAGCTGTAAGACTTCCTGTTACTGTCAAGACCAGACTAGGGTGGGATGAAGAGAGTAAAGATATTGTTGAGATATCGGAGCGACTTCAGGATGTTGGTATTCAGGCCCTGACAATCCATGGCAGAACCAGGGCCCAGTTTTATAAAGGTGAAGCAGACTGGACTCTTATTGGGGCAGTAAAAAATAATCAGAGAATGAAAATTCCGATTATAGGAAATGGAGATATTGATAGTCCTGTTAAGGCCCGGGAGATGTTTGACCGGTATGGAGTCGACGGTATCATGATAGGCCGTGCCACGGTAGGCCGACCATGGATTTTTCGAGATATCAGGCACTATATAAATACAGGTGAGCTCTTACCCGAACCTACTGTAAACGAAAAAGCTGATCTGGCACTTCTCCATCTTGAAAAATCTCTGGAGTATAAAGAAGGGAAGAAGGGCAATTTTTGAAATGCGACGCCATCTTTCAAATTATTTTAAAGGATTGGCACATTTTAAGGAAACCCGTCTTAAGCTTCTTACAGCAGCTGAGCCTGACGATATTAAAACCATCATTAAAGAGATAAGGCAAAAATGGGGTGACTTCAGAACAGAAGACAAATCTTCAGTTTACGGAATCTGATTTACAACATCCACAACACCATTGATATCCGGAACACTTACATCTTTTACGGCTACTATAGCTTTTTCAGCTTTTACTACTTTCACTTTCCCGAAAAGCACAGAGAAGTCATTCCATCCGAAAATTATTTTCAGGATTATAACAAAGATAATCCCTGATATTAAAAGTCCTGTAAATTCGGTCCAGGGATGAATATTATACTGCTCATAAAGGGCAGGTGTCTGCAAGGCCGATGATTTGCTTGTTACCATGATACAGAGGAAAATATTATTCGCTGTATGGGCTCCCATCGCAGCTTCAATTCCATCATCAAGAATAGTTATTATACCAAAGATAAGGCCAAAGACAACATACTGAGGCATCATGGTAAAAAATCCAAATTCCTTAACTTCAGGATTGAATGCATGCATCAGACCAAAAAGTAATGATGTCATTATCAGTGGAAACCACCTGTTTTTAACCATTGATGCGATACCCTGCATCAGATACCCTCTGAAGAGCAGCTCTTCCAAAGCTGCCTGGAAGGGTATGAATAATATTGAAATAATCGAAATAGTGATAAGAGAAATACTCTTGTTACTTAGTTGAAAATTTGACGGATCAAGTTTAAGATAGAGGAAGAAATAAAGAGCTGACAGGATCAACCAGACAAATGCAGAAATAAAATACCTGTCCCATCTGATTTTATTTGTCCCATTTATTGTCATAGTCAGTGTCCTGCCGTTTAGTGGTTTCACCAGAAAAATAAATGCTAATAATCCTGTAATAAATGGGAAAAGCATCATAACAAATCCAACACTCGGGTTGAGGCCCAGTATGCTGAAATCATTAGGATTTGCTGCAATCTGTGAGAGCACTGCCGGATCAGAAACCGATTTAGAAAACACTGCAATGAGTAATGGAACAGCTCCTATTGTATTTGCCACAATAAAAACTACTGCAAACATCAGAACATATCTCAGGATCCTTTTGATATATCTCCAGATGCTTCTATCGCCTCGAAAAGTTGATTCAAGATGGTTCATATGTAACACAATGTCTGTTAGAATTCTGAACTTGTCCGTTTTGGATAATCTATCGAATAATGAAGTCCGACACTCTCGTGCCTGTTCTTTGCCATCTTAATAATTATATAACCAACATTTATGAGATTTCTTAGTTCACAAATCTTTTTGGATATGAGTGATTTTTTATAGAGTCTTTCAGTTTCTTCATATAAAATATCAAGTCGAACCATGGCTCTCTCGAGCCGGATATCGGATCTTACAATACCTACATAATTACTCATTATCATCTGTACCTCTTTGCTGCTCTGGGTAATTAGTACCATCTCCTCGAGGTGAGTTGTGCCTTTATAGTCCCAAAGGGGGATCCTTTCTTCAAATGTCAGTTTATCCAGCCTGCTTCCGGAATGAAGTGCGGCACGGTGAGAATATACTGCTGCTTCAATGAGCGAATTGGAAGCCAGGCGGTTAGCTCCATGCAAACCTGTGGAAGATGCCTCCCCCAGAGCGTAAAGCCGGTCAATATTACTTTGTCCGTTAATATCGACTTTGATTCCACCACAAGAATAATGTGCACATGGAACAACAGGGATCATATCCCGGGTAATGTCGATCCCCCGTTCAAGACAATGTTCGTATACATTTGGGAAATGATCCTTAAGCCCTGCTTTATTAAGATGGGTACAATCGAGCCAAGCATGATCGTCTCCCCATATTTTCAGTTCATTATCGATAGCCCTGGCGACAATATCCCGGGGTGCCAGTGATCCCCTGCTATCATACCTGTTCATGAACTTCTCACCTGACATATTCTTCAGAACCGCACCATAACCGCGTAATGCTTCGGTGATCAGGAAGGATGGTTTTTTTTCCGGATCATATAATGAAGTAGGGTGAAACTGGATAAACTCCATATTCTCAATCGTACCTTTTGCCCTGTAGACCATAGCAACTCCATCTCCCGTTGCAATTTCCGGATTTGTGGTTGTGAGGTATACGTTCCCTATTCCGCCCGTGGCAACAATTGTCACTTTTGATAGAATAGTAATCACATTCTGGTTGACAAGATCCGCAACATATGCACCGAAACACTTTATATCAGGATAGTTTCTTTTTACAATTTCTCCAAGGTGATGTTGTGTAAGTATCTCAATTGCAAAGTGATGCTCAAGTATTTCGATATTTTTTTCACTCCGTACCCTTTCCATTAATGTGTTCTGGATACTTTCACCGGTTTTGTCTTTATGATGCAGGATCCGGTACTCTGTATGGCCGCCTTCCTTTGCGAGATCGTACGTACCGTCTTCCTTTTTATCAAATGTGACCCCCAGATTAATAAGATCTTTAATTCTGTCAGGAGCCTCCTGTACCACCATTCTGACAACTTCCTCATTACATATACCACCTCCCGCAATCAGAGTATCACTTATATGTTTCTCAAAATTATCGGGTTCACTGAAAACGGCAGCAATACCTCCCTGGGCAAACCGGGTGTTGGTATCTTCAAGCTTTGCCTTGGTAACAATTGTTACTTTCCCGTATTTTACAGCTTTAAGTGCAAAAGTAAGACCGGCTATACCTGAACCTATTACCAGAAAATCAGTTCTCTTTTTCATTACATGTAAATACAATAGAGGGGCAAAGATACAAATAGATTTTATAACAAAGATGGCCGCGCCGTGGCGTGGCCCTGCGTACAATAACATCTGACATGTAGGTTCACGCCATGGCATGAACCTGCTACGGGGGATCATACAAATTGTAAAACAGAAGATTTTGAATTACTTTTGTCTCCCGTTAAAGTAAAATAAAACAATTATGGCTCAGGAAGATATTTTCAAAAAGCTGGTCGCCCATTGCAAGGAATACGGATATGTTTTTCCTTCAAGTGAGATCTATGACGGATTAAGTGCGGTTTATGATTACGGTCAGTATGGAGTTGAACTTAAAAATAACATCAAGAAATACTGGTGGGACAGCATGGTACTGCTCAATGATAATATAGTTGGCCTCGATTCAGCCATTTTCATGCATCCCACAATCTGGAAAGCTTCGGGTCACGTCGATGCATTTAATGATCCGCTCATTGACAATAAAGATTCGAAAAAAAGATACAGGGCAGATGTTCTGATAGAAGAACATCTTGCAAAGATTGACGATAAGATAACCAAAGAGGTTGAAAAGGCCAGGGAAAGATTTGGTGATGCTTTTGATGAAAAAAAATTCAGGGAGACAAATCCCCGTGTTCTGGCTAACCAGTTAAAAATAGATGAGTTGAATGCCCGGTTTTCAAAAGCCCTGAATGAAACCAATCTGGCAGAACTAAAACAGATTATTATTGACAATGAGATCGTTTGCCCGATATCCGGTACCCGTAACTGGACTGATGTCAGGCAGTTTAACCTGATGTTTGCTACTGAGATGGGATCAACATCAGAGGGAGCAAATAAGATTTATCTGCGTCCGGAAACAGCACAGGGTATATTCGTAAATTTTCTCAATGTTCAGAAGACCGGAAGGATGAAGATACCGTTTGGTATTGCACAAATAGGTAAAGCGTTCCGTAACGAGATAGTTGCCAGGCAGTTCATATTCCGGATGAGGGAATTTGAACAGATGGAGATGCAGTTCTTCGTTCAGCCGGGAAGCGAACTTGAATGGTTTAAAAAATGGAAAGAGATACGAATGAAGTGGCACCAGGCTCTGGGGTTCGGAAGTGAAAATTACCGGTTTCACGACCATGTTAAACTGGCTCACTATGCAAATGCTGCTACTGATATTGAATATAAATTCCCATTTGGGTTCAAGGAAGTTGAAGGAATACATTCAAGAACTGATTATGATCTGAAACAGCACCAGGAATACAGCGGTAAAAAAATGCAGTATTTCGATCCTGAAAAAGGAGAATCATATATTCCTTATGTTATTGAAACATCAATTGGTGTTGACAGAATGTTTCTGCAGGTGATCTCTGCTGCATACCAGGAAGAAGAATTAAAGAAAGAAGATGGCAGTACTGACACCCGTGTGGTATTGCGATTACCATCCTTTCTGGCTCCTGTTAAACTGGCAGTGATGCCTCTGGTAAAAAAAGACGGACTTCCTGAAATAGCCTGAAAATTGTACATGATCTGAAATTTGATTTTAACTGTCAGTATGACGATAAAGACTCTATTGGCAGACGATACAGACGACAGGATGCAATCGGTACTCCATATTGTATAACAATTGATCATCAGACTCTTGAAGATAAGCAGTGTTACGATCAGATACCGCGATTCCATGGAGCAGGAAAGGGTTAAGCATTGAACAACTTAAGGAAATTATAAAAGAAAAAGTCTCTATTCAAAGCTTATTGAAAAAGCTTTAAAATGAATAAGGTTCTTATTGTCACCTATTACTGGCCTCCAAGCGGGGGAGCCGGAGTGCAACGATGGCTCAAATTCTCGAAGTATCTTCCGGAATTTGGATGGGAACCAATTATTTTGACTGTCGATCCGGAGTTTGCTGCATATCCTGTAACTGATTTTTCTCTCATCGATGATTTGCCTGATTCTGTTAAAGTATTACAAGACACCTGCGATAAACTATTTTAGTATTTATAAGAAGGATAAATCGAGAATCCCTTCTGCCGGTTTTGCAAATAATGTTGATAACTCGTTTAAAGGAAAGATTCTGCGCTTTGTAAGAGGTAATTTTTTCCTTCCTGATCCAAGAAGAGGATGGAACAAATATGCTTTTAAAAAGGCCTGTGAATTAATTGAATCTGAAGGTATAAGACATATTATTACTACAAGTCCACCCCATTCAACCCAGCTTATCGGATTAAAGATTAAAAAGAAGTTCCCTGACGATAAAATGGATTGCCGATCTGCGCGATCCGTGGACTGACATTTATTATTACAAACAATTCTATCCGACACTCATTTCAAAAGCGATCGACATAAGATTTGAAAAAAGTGTACTCAGGAGATGCCGACAAAATAATAACTGTCGGAAAATCTCTTAAAGAACTCTTTTTTCTTCAAAGGTCAGAACGGGATCAACAATAAGATCCGAGGTTATAACAAATGGATATGATGAGTCGGATTTTAAAGATTACCCAGATTTATATCCCTCAAGGTTCACAATAACCTATGTCGGAACACTTTCAGATATTTATCCCATTGAAGGGTTAATACCTGCCTTGAAAACAATGCAGGCTGATGGTAAAGATTTTATTCTTCGTTTTGTCGGAACTGTTTCAGAAAAAACAAAAAAGATGCTTGTGACTGAGATTCCGGACGAATAATCTTGAATTTTTACCATACGTAGCTCATAATGAAGCTATTAATTACATGATGAATTCATCACTCCTCCTGTTAATAATACCTCTCCATCGACCAGTAAAAGTATAATTACGGGTAAAATATTTGAATACCTGGCTTCCGGAAAACCCGTTCTTTGTCTTGGACCTGTTGATGGTGATGCTGCTGAAATAATAAAAACATGCAGCGGCCGGCAAAACATTTACATATTACGATACAGTAAAATATATCTGGATTTGTGATGAATACCAATAAACATCCGGGAGTATCTGACATTAAAGCTGTTCGGAATTTTTCCCGATTCAACCTTGGTAAACGTATTGCTGAAGTTTTTAGCCTCAAATGAAAATGTAGGTTAAGATGAAGATCCTGATGGTACTGGAATCGGAGTTTCCTCCGGATGTAAGAGTTGAGAATGAGATGCTTGCCCTTGCAGAAGCAGGGCATGAGGTACATCTCGCTTGTTCCACCAGGAAAAATCGCCCCGAAAACGATCATTCTGGGTAAGGTTATTATTCACAGGAAAAGGATGAGCTCTTTTATCTACAAGAGCAGTGTCGGCTGTTTGAAATTTCCGTTTTACTTTAGATTACTGGAGGAATTTTCTTTTCGCTATTTGTGCTAGAAGAGAAGTTTGATGTAATTCATATTAAGTGATCTGCCTCTAAGCAAAATCGGAGTTGAAGTCAAACGAAGAAATTTAACACCAGTCTTTTTATTGATCTTCATGAAAACTGGCCGGCACTTTTAAAAACTGCAGACTCATACACAAACAATTCCCGGAAGATTACTATCATCAAATAAACAGTGGGTTGAGTATGAAAGAAAAATGCTGCCCGAGGCTGATAGAAGTAATTACAATTATTGAAGAAGCCAGGGATAGGGTAATCAGTCTGGGTATTAATCCCGACAAAATCACGCATGGTCTCGAATACCTCAATTATGAGAATCTGAATATTAGGGAAGGGGTAAAAAACAAAGACTTCTTTACAATTTTCTATGGAGGGGCGATTAACAGGCATCGTGGTCTGCAGCTTGTTTTGGAGGCTGTCAGGATTTGCGTATTAAAGAACATGAAAGTCAGATTGTGGATTGTTGGAGATGGCAGTTACAGAAAAAAACTTGAGAAGATTACGGGTCAAATGAACTTAATATCAGTCAGTATGTAAAGTTCTGGGGGCACAAACCATTTAATGAAATGCTTGAGATACTTACTGATTCTGATGTAGCATTATCCCCCACATAAGGACTGAAAACAATGATGCATCGAGCCCGAACAAGCTATATCAGTACATGTATCTTAATATACCAATCATTTCTTCGGATTGCATATCACTTAAAAGAATAATAAACGAAACACAAACAGGGTTCATTTATAAACATGATTCTGCCTGAGGATCTCTTTTTACTTTTCGAAAAACTTTATAAGGAGAGGGATATTCTTGAAAAACGAGTTCGCAGGAAACGGAAGAAAAGCGGTTTTAGAAAAGTATAACTGGAATATTGATAAGATAAGACTAATTGGTGCATACCGGGATTTATCCTGAAAAATACCAGGTTTTTAAAATGTAAAGTAGAATACTGATTTATTGTCCGATTAAAATGAAGACTCTTGTATTACTAACATCACAATTCCCTTTCGGAAACAGTGAAACATTTATTGGCCCTGAGTACACTTTCCTTTCACAATATTTTGAAAGAATCATAATTATTTCCCAGAATGTGAATTGGGAAAGAACGCGTGCAGTTTCTGATAATACAGTAATTTACAGATATAATCCTTCAACATCGTTATCAGGATTTCTATCTCTTCCAATTCTGATGTTTTCAAATTTCCTTACCATAGCGAACCTGATAAAAGAAGAGATCAGTTACAGAAAGATCTCAGGAAACAGAATTAAAATATGGAATTTCACAATACTATTTAAGAAAATTATCAAAGCTTTACAGTTAAGGAATTTCATCAGGAGAACATTGTTTAAGGAATCGATTAGTCGAATCAATTGTTTTTTATTCATACTGGCTTAAAACCGGAGCACATGCTATTGCATTGCTTGACTACAGGAATAGCATTAAAATTGCCAGGGCACATGGAAGTGATCTTTATGAGGAGAAAACTATTAACTGGTTACCTGCCTCTGTTGAGATTCTCCGGCATTAATCTTAATGCAATCTTTTTTGCATCAAAAGACGGGAAAGAATATTTCTGCAAAAAACCAAAGTGAGTGGTCAGAATCTTTTTATTTCATACCTGGGTGTTACAAAACCTGACTTCCAGTATCAAAAGCTCATAATTCAGATAGATACACAATTGTGTCGTGTTCCAACATGATTCCTTTGAAAAGAATTGATCTTAATAATTTCTGCACTTCCCATGGTCAAGTCTACCAGAGAGATTGAATGGATTCATTTCGGAGACGGGATACTGAGAAACGAACTCGAGGAAACCGCTTATACAAAACTGGGATCTGCGGATGGAATAACATACAGGTTTATGGGATATTATCCGAATGAGGAACTGATAAAATTTTATTCTGAAATCGTATAGATCTGTTTCATTAATACCAGTTCAACTGAAGGACTGCCCGTAAGTATTATGGAAGCCCAAAGTTTTGGAATACCAGTAATTGCGACTGATACTGGTGGTGTAAGAGAAGTGGTTAGCCAAAGGTACAGGTTCGCTTTTGCCAGTTAATTTTTCACCTGGTGATCTGGCTCAGCTTATTGAGCATTATTCAAATTTATGCCGGAACAGGAATATAATCTTATCAGGGAAAATACTCATTAAAAACTGGAGATTCAAATTTCAATGCACTAATCGAATTATAAGGATTTTATACAGAAGGTTAGTAGTATATTTGCATCTGTAGAATGACCTGATTCAACAATTATAGCATGAAGATAGACCCGGAAGTTTTAAAATATCTCAGAGGAGAGGCCTTTAAAACCAGCCTTCTGGTTGATATCGGAAAATCAAAACATAAGATTATTTCACGGGAAGCTGTAATAACTGATTTTATTAAAAATAAAAATGTTATTCACATCGGATGTTCAGATCATATTCCAGTTATAAAACAGAAGATCATAAATAATACCTGGCTCCATAAATTAATTACAGACAACGCAAAAACTTGTGTCGGAATTGATATTGACAAAGAGAGTATTGATTTTATAAGAAAAGAGACGGAATATCAGAATGTATTTCAAGGCGACATTCTTACTGACAATTTTGAAATTATAAATGAAATAACTGGGATTATGTTGTGTTCGGGGAGATCGTTGAACATCTTGATAATCCGGTAAATTTCCTGAAAGTTTTCAAAGATCGATATGGTGACAGAGTGGATAAATTCATAATTACTGTTCCTAGTATCTATAATATTCATCAGTTCAAGAACATGATGAATTATAATGAAATCATTAATTCAGATCACCGGTTCTGGTTTACTCCCTATACACATCCAAAGTACTTGTTTCTGCAGGATATAATCCTGAAAAAATCACATATGCCAATCTGCAGAGTCTTAAATATCAGGGAACTTATAATCAGGAAAATTAAAGAGGATCACCGGATTAAATACCGAATATCCTTTTTACTATTTTAGATACAATAATTATTTCGGGCAGCATAAACTGAATTTCTATTACTTCTGAGATGCTTAAGTCCATCAAAATATCTTTAAAAGACACTATTATCTATGGTCTCGGGAACATAGCAGTTAAGATTGTAGGATTAATTCTGATCCCTCTATATACTGATCCCAAGTTTTTTTCAACAGATCAGTTCGGAGTACTTGGGATCCTTGAGATTTCTGCTCTTGTTTTAACCGCAATGCTGGCTTCCGGACTGCCACAGAGTCTCACAAGATGGTTCTGGGATAAGGATCATAAGGACAATCAGAAAGGTATTTTCTTTATGTCCCTTTCAACACAGATTATCATTTCATTATTATTTTGTCTGGTATTGATTCCTTTATCCGGCACTCTGTCAGTGTTTATATTTTCAAAACCTGACTGGGCAAGAGTAATAACTCTTGTTATTCTTGCTTCAGGTATTCAGTCGGTAAATAATGTCATCAATACACTGATGCGGCTTCAGTCAAGATCCCTTCTTTATACAATAACAAATTTATTGAAGCTGATCATCAGTATCTATCCCTTACACTATATTTTATCCTTTCAAAGAAGATGGGACTTGAAGGCATCTACCTGGCTCAGGTAATTGGCAACGGCCTGGTCGTTCTGCTTCTTCTTGGGATACACAATTAAGAAACACAAGGATGTTCTTTGATAAGAATATTTTCAGATCAATGAATGTCTATGGTTTCCCATTGCTGCTTGCAAATATTTCTGCCGCACTTCTTAGTGTTATTGACAGGTTTTCACTTAATTCCCTCACTGTTCTTAAGTCTGTGGCATTATATACCCTTGCCTTCAAAATAACAAGTGTTCTTAAACTGGTTCTTGTCGATTCTATCAAGACTTGCTACTCGGACCAATGATGATTAAGCGCATCGATTCCCCGGACAATAAAAGATTCTATTCCAAAGTACTTCTTTATTCTTCATATATTCTGATGTTTGCAATAGTAGGGATTTCTCTCTTTTCATTTGAAATAATAAAAGTTATTGCTACTTCAAGAGATTACTGGGATGCAGTTGTCATTGTACCGGTATTAGCCTTGTCAATCTTTTTTGTAAATATGAAAGAGGTTACAGTCTATGGACTGCATATCGCAAAAAGGACCAGGATAATCGGATTCATTGTAGTTTTCTCCACAATTCTGAGTCTGGTCCTGAACATTTTGTTTATCCCGATATGGGATATTACTGGTGCTGCGGTTGCTACTCTTATTTCACAGTTTATTTATTGGTTTGCTTGTTACTATTATTCCCAGAAGGTTTTTTATGTACCGTATGATATCCGGAAAATTATTTTGATTCTGGCCACAGGTGCTGTTTTGTCCTTTTCAAGTTTATTAATCAACGGCATGGATCTGCTACCAAGACTGGCAATAAAAACATTATGCCTGGTAAGTTTCCCGTTTATCCTGTATCTGTTTAACTTTTACGAACCTGTTGAGTTACAGGCGATCAGAGGATTTTATTCCAAATGGTCGAAAATTAAGGACTTAAAAACCAATCTTAATTCTTTGAAAGGGATCTCGGATGAACTATAGAATATCAAAATCTCTAACCGCGGAGTGCCGCAGAGCAGATCATAGAGAACCGCAAAGTATGAGGTTTTATATCTTCTCTCAGCGGTCCTTTGCGCCTCTTCTGCTTAACTTTGCGTTAAAAATTACCTGCGGAATTTCGACACTATATTTGATCGCATCCATTATACAGATTTGTTCTCATAATTCAAATAGAGTTTCACATTAATTATCTAAGCTAAATACATATTTTTGTCTTTCATTCAGATAAATAACTTAACAATATAATGATGCAAATTAAAGATAGAATAAAACCAGCCCTGCCTCATCTGATAGCAGTTTTAATATTTATTGTGGTTTCTTTCGTATATTTTTATCCTGTCCTGGAGGGGAAAGTACTGAAGGCCAACGATTCGACGGTATCTAAAATCAACTCCAAAGAGATACAGGATTTTCGTGATAAAAACAAGAGGGAGCCATTATGGACCAATTCAATTTTCAGCGGGATGCCTGCATATCTTATTTCCACGAAATATCCTGGAAATCTCATGAAACATGTCGACACCTTTCTCAGGTATTTCAAGATGCCGGTTTCAGTCCTGTTTCTTTCAATGGCCGGTTTTTATATTCTTCTTCTTATTTTCGGCGTCGAACCCTGGCTGGCGATAGCCGGTGCACTGGCATATGGATTGACATCATTCTTCTTTCAGGTGCTTGGAGCAGGACACAATACCCAGGCTATTGCGTTGGCATATATGCCTCCACTTATCGGAGGAATTTACTATGCCTACAAACGTGACGCATTTAAGGGAGCGCTTTTAACTGCCTTTTTTCTTGCTCTGGAGATTCAGGCGAATCATCCGCAAATCACGTACTATGCTCTCATCTGCCTGCTGATATTCGGAATTGTTGAATTCGTTTATTCCCTGAAAAACAATTCTTTGGTTAAATTTCTTAAGACATCTGCCTTACTGATAATACCATTTATTATTGCTATTGGAATTAACTTTGCAAGTCTCTATACAATATATGAATATGGAAAATTTTCGATCAGGGGAAAATCAGACCTCAAAGTAGAAAATAAAAATACCACATCCGGATTAAATAAAGACTATATCACAACCTGGAGCTACGGTGTCGATGAAACATTTAATCTGCTTATTCCTGATTACAAGGGAGGATCCAGCCAGCCATTTGATCGTAGCTCTGATACTTATAAAGCGCTGGCTAAAAATGGGAGTCAGGCGGCGATCAATCAGTTCCAGAAATACTGGGGAACACAGCCCGGCACAGATGGACCTCATTATGTGGGTGCTATTGTATTCTTCCTTTTTGTCCTTGGACTGATACTTATAAAAGGTCCTGAAAAATGGTGGCTCCTGGCAGCAACAATATTATCAATAATGCTGGCCTGGGGCAAAAATTTCATGCCATTTTCAAGTCTTTTCATCGATTATTTTCCGGGATATAACAAGTTCCGCGCAGTAACAATGACTCTGGTAATTGCTGAATTTTGTATTCCTCTCCTAGGATTTCTTGGCTTGAGAGATATTTTCAATGGTATCACTACAAAAAAAGATATCATAAGGGGGCTAAAAATTGCTACCGGAATAACCGGTGGTTTTATCTTGCTTGTTCTGGTAATTCCCGGAATTGCCGGTTCATTTATTGGTCAGGGCGACCCACAGGGTCTTCCGGATTGGCTCACAAGTGCACTGGTAAGTGACCGGAAGGCAACTTCTCAGGAGCGATGCTGTCAGATCTTTGGTATTTATTTTACTTTCATCCGGGGTTATCCTTGCTTTTATAATGGATAAGATCAGAAAGGAGTATACTATACTTATCCTTGGAATGCTGATAATACTTGACCTTTGGACAGTAGACAAAAGGTATCTTGATGCAGACCGTTTTGTGAAACCTTCACCTGTTCAGAAATCTTTCACTCCAACTGCTGCTGATGTCTTTATCCTGAAAGATCCCTCACAGAACAGGGTCCTCAATCTTACTACTTCACCATTTAATGATAATTCGCCAACCTCATATTTCCATAAATCGATAGGAGGTTATCATGGGGTAAAAATGGAGCGATACCAGGAGCTTATAGATTCGTGTATATATCCTGAAATTGGTGCATTTAGTGAGGCTGCCAATGCCAAAAAAGCACAATCTGTTGAAGATCTTCAAATGGTACTTGATGAGACTCCTGCTCCTGTTCTTAATATGCTTAATACGAAATATGTAATTTATAATCCCGCCTCCCCGCCATTGGTCAATCCAAATGCACTTGGAAATGCATGGTTTGTAGAGAGACCTGTCATAGTTGAAAATGCCAACACAGAGATTTTATCAGTTAAATCATTTAACCCTGCAAAGGAGGCAATAATCAATAATATTTTCAGGAATCAGATAACGAAATCGTCTTTCCCGGTTCTGGAAAATGAAAAAATAGAGCTGGTTTCGTATCAACCCGATGAGCTGCTATATAAATACTCTGCAAGGGAAGAAAAACTTGCGATATTTTCGGAAATATATTATCCTGCCGGATGGAAGTGTTATCTCGATGGAAAGGAGAGTAAATATTTCCGGACAAATTATGTTCTCAGAGGCATGGTTGTCCCTGCCGGTGATCATGAGATAAAGTTTACTTTTAAGCCGGTTTCCTATTATACCGGAAATAAGATCTCCCTGGCAAGCTCTGTATTGCTTATCCTCCTGACTGCCGGATATTTTCTTATGAAGTATAGAATGAAATCGAAGCCGGAATAGAATGGTGCATCAAAATGCATGCCCTCTTTGTGCCTCTGAAAAGACAGGTTTGGAATTCAGATGTAAAGACTATTTTATCAGCGGAGAGGATTTTCCAATCTTTAAATGTTCTGAATGTGGTTTCTCATTTACTCAGGATTATCCCGAAGAGCATGAAATTACAAGGTATTACGAGTCTGATGATTATATTTCGCACAGCGACTCTTCAAAAAGTTTTTCCGACAAGCTTTACCGGCTTACCAGAAGCCTTATGCTCCGGAAAAAAAGACGGCTAATTGAAAACATCACCGGCCTCAGAAATGGCGCCATACTTGATATCGGCAGCGGAACCGGCTATTTTGCCCGTACAATGAATAAAGCAGGATGGCAGGTAAAAGGGATTGAAATAAATGAAAAAGCCCGTAATTTTTCCATCTCACAATTTAAGCTAAATATTTTAACTCCCGATAAAATACCATCCCTGGAGAATGAGAGCTTTGATTGTATCACCCTCTGGCATGTACTTGAACATTTTCATGATCCTTTAAAGTATTTTTCTGAAGTCTACCGGTTACTGAAACCTGGTGCAGTTTGTGTAGTAGCCTTACCAAATTGCAGTTCATTTGATGCAAAACACTACAAGAAATTCTGGGCTGCCTGGGATGTCCCAAGGCATTTATGGCATTTTAATCCTCATACATTCAGCCTTTTTTCTCAAAAAGCCGGTTTGAGCCTGGAAAAACTAAGAAGTCTTCCTCTGGATGTATTTTATATTTCGATGTTAAGTGAAAGGTATAAAGGTTCCATGTTCTATTTTATTAAAGGAATGACAATGGCTAAGTGGTTTGCATTCTTGTCATTCTTTAATAAAAAAAGGAGCAGTTCGTTGGTATATATAATGAGAAAACCAGTAGAATAAAAAATAACAAAAAATTACCTTCGGTGAACTCACATTCCGTTCGGTTCTTCTTTTTCAATTGACATTGCGTATGGGAGTCACAAGGGAAGAAGTGGCGATTCGATATGACAATCAGCATTTTTGAAGAATTAATCTGCGAATCGCCACTTCTTCCCTATCGTAACCACCTAATTACCATGTCATTCCGAGCGAAGCGAGGAATCCCTGATTATAGAGACAGTGTCAGATGGCTAATATCGATCGAGCCAGCGATATTTTCTGGAGTTGTCTCCAAACTTCAGAGCAACAGTCAGTTCATGTGTTCCGTAAGTGATTCTCTGGATCTCCTGCAGCGTGTAATCATAAGCATATCCAAAAAACATATTCTGGTATTTTACTCCGATGTTTGCAATTATGGCGCCGCTGGTACGATAAGCCAGCCCGGCCCAGAAGCCCTGAGCATAAATATATGTAGCTCCTATATCAACCTGAGGTTTAAACTGTTCCGACATCTTAACCAAAAACGATGGTTGGATTATAGTATAACTTCCCTGGCTAAAATCATATGAACCGAAAAGGTAATACTGCCTGCTCATATTAAAATTCTTATAGGCAGGACCTCCTATTTTTGCTGAAGCTTCTGAGAGCTGATCTGCAGAAAAACCAATGCTATATTTCGCATTAAGCAGATATGCCCCGAAAGTCACATCAGGAACAAAGATACCCCGGCGAAGATTATTGTTTAACCATGGTTCATTAGGGTCTTCAAAATGTATCTGCTTTTCATCAATCTTGTAATAATAGCCGGTAAGGGCAAGCCCAAAAGATAGTTGAGTACTTTTTTCCAACCATGTATGATAAGCATAAGCAGCCTGAAAACCAGTTCTTTGAATCAATCCGTTTCTGTCACTGAATATATATCCGCCAAATCCAACTTTACCGTCAGATTTTGGTCTGAATATTTCCCGTTTTACTCTGGTTTGCTTCACTACGAAGCTCTTTTTAAGGGTTCTTGTCTGCCAACTGAAGGAAAATGTCCGCGGTGCTCCGGAATATCCGACCCATTGTTCACGGGCAGTCAGACTTACACTGGTATATCCATCGCTTCCGGCAACAGCCGGATTGATAAGAAATTTATTATATAAGTATTGGCTATATAATGGCAGTTGCTGTCCAAAAGTCAGGTTACCAATCAGAAAAAATAATAATATGAATGCCTGTTTTCTCAAGTAGCTCAAAAGTATTACTGTTTACCTGACTATTGTCACATTACCCACAAGTGGTTTAGAACCATTATGCAAATCAATTATATAGTGATAAGAGTCAATCGGTAGTGAATAGCCATTGCTTGTTCCATTCCACGGATCCGGATAACCCTTTTCTGAACTCCAGATTGTTTCACCCCACCTGTTAAATATTTTTACTTCCATTGAAGGATATAACTCAATCAATCCAATATTCCATACATCATTAATAAGATCTCCGTTTGGTGATATTGCATTTGGAATTATGAGACACGTTTCGTTCTGCGGTTCCACCCTGACAGAATCTTTTAAGGAACATCCGTTTAAGTCTGAAACCGTTACTCTATAAAAACCTCCTGGAATATTTACGAGGTTTCTGTTTGTTGAATTGTCAGACCATCGGTATACATAATCTGGTCCGGGGACACCACCGGTTAAATTTGTTCTGATCTCACCATCAGGTTTATCAGGACAGAATGGTGGTGTAATGCTGAAAACCAGTTTCATGGAATCAGGTTCCAGAAGCGCAATTGTTGCCCCTACCTGGCAATCATTTGCATCTGTAACCACAACTCCATAATTTCCAGCAGGAAGATTTGTCCTTGTTTTACCAATAAATCCATCGGACCATATGTAACGAACCGTATTTACCTGATTTATTGGAAATACATCTATTGATCCAGTACTATCTCCGGCACAATTAATATTATATCCTCCTGCAATGCTTGCCGAAAGAGTGACCGTCAATGCAAGTTTTCCGGGCTCCGTGAGATTTATAGTCTCCGTTGCTTTGCATTCCCGGCTGTCAACAATTAATAACTGGTATGAGCCTGCTTTAAGACCTGTTAAATCTTTTGTTGATGCAGTGAATCCGTCCGGTCCCGACCAGGTATAAATATAAGGAGCTGATCCGGCTGTTGGATTAATATGTATAGCCCCATTTGATAACCCATTGCAGCTTATATTATACCCGTTATAGTCTATCACATTTTTAGTATAAATTATTGGAGGCGGTAAATCAACGTTTATTGAATCTTTTTTCCTGCATCCATTAAAATCTGTAACGGTTACCACGTAATTTCCTTGTGTCAGACCAGCAATATCTTTTGTTATTGCACCATTCGACCATAAATATGTATAAGGAGCAACACCTCCCGAAACTGTCAGATCAATTGCCCCGTTATTAAAACCCGGGGAAAGACATGTAATGTTAGTTGCACTTAGACTAGTAATATATTGGGGAGGCTGGGTCAGAGTTATATCAGTTGAAGTGATGCATGTATTTAAATCAGTCACAACCACATGATAGGTACCTGCTGAGAGCGCCAGTTGATCTTTCTGTCCGTTGACTATTCCTGAACCGTT
This sequence comes from uncultured Bacteroidales bacterium, assembly GCA_963725785.1. GTDB lineage: Bacteria > Bacteroidota > Bacteroidia > Bacteroidales > VadinHA17 > LD21. Next base: position 338,050 of record CAVRZV010000016.1, read on the forward strand.
TGTTGTACTCCAATTGTAATTATAATTCCCAATACTACCTCCGGAAACAGTAATTCGGATCGAGCCGGTACTTGCTCCAAAACAGTTTATATTGTAAGCCCCATCTGATGAAACAGAGAGAGTTGGAGGATTTATTACCAGTGTTAATGGTTCAGTAATAGTAAATGTGGGTGAAGGCGTCAGAATACAACCATTCAGATCCCTGACACTACATGTATACACTCCGGCTTTCAGAGATGTGATATCTTTTGATGATGAAGTAAAACCGGAAGGCCCGGTCCATGTAAAGACATAAATACCCGATCCGCCTGAGATCGTCATATTTATCGATCCATCACTGGCTCCGTTGCACGAAATATTGAAATTGCCGTCGGGAGATTTGGATAGCAGGTAACCTGCCAATTGCATACCATCCGGCTCAGTAATAACGACAGTAAATATCGTAACACAATTTAAAACGTCTTTTACCTCAAGATAATAGGTGCCTGCAACCAGATTATCTATCCGGTTGGTATTAATTGGTCCGGGTATAATTCCATCAAATGTGTACCACCTGTAGGTATAGCCACCGCGACCTCCAGAGATCGTCTGTACCCAGGCAGATCCGTCATTATAACCTTTGCATGAGATGTTAAAACTACCGGCATATGTCGCTTTCTGAATATCAGCGATTACCGGGGGAGGAACCCTGAATACTATCCGGCTGAAATTCTCACACTGATTTATATCTTTGATAATAAGCTTATAACTTCCTGCTCCAAGATTATTATAATACGTGTAGGTACTTGGATCTAATAGATTATAATTATTTGTAAATATTCCAGTGAATAAAGTATCAACATCATTTTTAACGACCCAATAATTATACGGAGGAGTAATTCCGCCGGTTACAGAAACAAGGATTGTCCCATCTGTAGAACCTATACAGCTGATATTATAATTACCCGGTGGGATCTGTAATGCCGAGATTAATGGATTTGCAGTTTTTGGAACAATATTAACAGAGTCCTTTTTAAAGCAGCCAAGATTATCTGTCACACTAATGACATATTTGCCACTCGACAGGTTTGCTATGGCCAACGAATCATTATGATATCCTACCGGGCCAAGCCAAGCCACCTGGTATGGGTCAGCCCCTATTGAAATCGTAGCCTCCAAAGCCGCAAGACCTGCCCCGCCTGCACATGTAAACGGTTTAGTGATAACAATACTCTGGAGAGGATGTGGGTGAATTTTTACTTCACTAACCACATTTTTCCCGGGCAGGCAAATTGCATTGTCAACTTTAGGGGTAATTGAATAATAAACAGACTGTATGATATCAGAATTGTTCTGGTACTGGAGGCCGATTGCAGAACCAGGCAGACGATCAACACCGGGCGTGGTATTTCCTACTACAACTCCCGGACCCCCTGTTACACTAACAGTATAATCAAACCTTATTTCGCCTGATGTCATTACTGTAGGAGAGTTCAGGATAATCCGGGTCATATCAGGTGCAGGGAAACGTGTTCCGACATAACAGATTGAGGGGATTACATTATCAGGAACAACTTTTGGAGTTGGGTTGACCGTAACTGCTATGTCGTGAGGGAGACCATCGCTGCAACCAGCCATACCAACCGGGACCACTGTATAAGTAACGATCTGAAAATGATCAGTTTTATTTTTCAGTATGTCGGCAATGATTTGATTATTTGGTAATCCGCCCAATGGTGTCGTAAATCCTGTTACATTTCCGGTCGTTGACACACTATATTTGAATGTCACAAAGCCACTTGTAAAAACGCTCGGACTCTGTAACTGAATGCTGGTAGCCAGACTGTCGCACTGTGTAGAATTTGCTGGTATAGGGAAAATCCTGGGTGTCGGATTTACGGTTATAACAATTATCTTGTCCGGATCACTTGTCGAACAGGTTGGACTGATAGGAGTTACCCTGTAAGTCACAGTCTGGTAAGTATCGGTAGGATTATATAATACATCCGAAATAACTGAATTATTCGGTAAGCCTGCAACAGGTGTAGAAAAACCTGTTACTCCTCCGGTTGCTACTACAATATAGTTAAATGTGATAACCCTGCCGCCACTGAAAATAGTTGGACTGGATAATGTGATATCTATTGCTGTATTATTACAAATAGTTTGGGATAATGGGATTGGATCTACCTGCAGTGTCGGTTCAACTGTAATGATCACTGTTTTACTTGGTCCTGCCAGGCAACCTGTCAGAGGACTTATCGGGATTATCGTATAAGTTACTGTCTGTGAGACATCAGTCGGGTTATGAAGTAAATCAGATATGACCGAATTAATTGGTAAACCTGTAACAGGGGTTGTAAATCCTGTTACCCCTCCTGTGGCTTCTACCGTATAATTAAAGCTTATAGCCCCACTTGCAAAAATACTTGGACTGGTCAGCACAACACTTGTCGTTACATCATTACATATTGTATATTCCGGAGGAACAGGAACTACCTGAGGTACCGGATTAACTGTAACTGTTACGGTAAATGTATCTCCTATACATCCAGCTGCACTTGTCGGTGTAACAGTAAAAGTTACAACCTGAAATATGTTTGTTATATTAATTAAACTACCACTTATATTTCCGGTACCATTTTCCAGGCCTGTAACGTTAATTGTGTTATTTCTTGTCCAGGCATAGGTAGTCCCGGCATTCATTCCATTGCTAGTCGTCAGCAATATCGTTGTGATGGCTTCATTTGAACAGACCGTCTGGTTAGAAGGGTTCGCTACCCCTATAGGCTCTGAATGCACCAGTACCGTTGCTGTGATAGCATCTCCTGCACAGCCATTACCACTCGTGGGTATAATAGTAAAGGTTACTGTCTGATCCACTCCTGTGAGGTTACGGAGCGTGCCGCTGATATCACCACTGCCACTGGCGGCTATGCCTGTGACATTGACATTGTTGTCCCTTGACCATGCATACGTCGTCACTGCATTCATACCATTACTAGTGGTAAGAACTATCGGTGTGATGGTACCTTTGCTGCATATTGTCTGGCTGGGTGGTGTGGCTACCGCTATCGGCTCCGGGTGTACAAGGACCGTTGCTGTGATAGCATCTCCCGCACAGCCATTGCCGCTCGTGGGTATAATAGTAAAGGTTACTGTCTGATCCACTCCCGTCAGGTTGCGGAGCGTGCCGCTGATATCACCACTGCCACTGGCGGCTATGCCTGTGACATTGACATTGTTATCCCTTGTCCATGCATACGTCGTCACTGCATTCATACCATTACTCGTGGTAAGAACTATCGGTGTGATGGTACCATTGCTGCATATTGTCTGGCTGGGTGGTGTGGCTACTGCTATCGGCTCCGGGTGTACCAGTACCGTTGCTGTGATAGCATCTCCTGCACAGCCATTCCCGCTCGTGGGTATAATAGTAAAGGTTACTGTCTGATCCACTCCCGTCAGGTTGCGGAGTGTACCGCTGATATCACCGCTTCCACTGGCTGCTATGCCTGTGACATTGACATTGTTATCCCTTGTCCATGCATACGTCGTCACTGCATTCATACCATTACTCGTGGTAAGAACTATCGGTGTGATGGTACCATTGCTGCATATTGTCTGGCTGGGTGGTGTGGCTACTGCTATCGGCTCCGGGTGTACCAGTACCGTTGCTGTGATAGCATCTCCTGCACAGCCATTCCCGCTCGTGGGTATAATAGTAAAGGTTACTGTCTGGTCCACTCCCGTCAGGTTGCGGAGCGTACCGCTGATATCACCACTTCCACTGGCTGCTATGCCTGTGACATTGACATTGTTATCCCTTGTCCATGCATAGGTCGTCACTGCATTCATACCATTACTCGTGGTAAGAACAATCGATGTGATGGTACCTTTGCTGCATATTGTCTGGCTGGGTGGTGTGGCTACTGCTACCGGTTCCGGGTGTACCAGTACCGTTGCTGTGATAGCATCTCCTGCACAGCCATTCCCGCTCGTGGGTATAATAGTAAAGGTTACTGTCTGATCCACTCCTGTCAGGTTGCGGAGCGTACCGCTGATATCACCACTGCCACTGGCGGCTATGCCTGTGACATTGACATTGTTATCCCTTGTCCATGCATAGGTCGTCACTGCATTCATACCATTACTGGTACTCAGAACAATTGACGTAATGGTACCTTTGCTGCATATTGTCTGGCTGGGTGGTGTGGCTACTGCTATCGGCTCCGGGTGTACAAGGACCGTTGCTGTGATAGCATCTCCCGCACAGCCATTCCCGCTCGTGGGTATAATAGTAAAGGTTACTGTCTGATCCACTCCTGTCAGGTTGCGGAGCGTGCCGCTGATATCTCCGCTTCCACTGGCTGCTATGCCTGTGACATTGACATTGTTATCCCTTGTCCATGCATACGTCGTCACTGCATTCATACCATTACTGGTACTCAGAACTATTGATGTGATGGTACCTTTGCTGCATATTGTCTGGCTGGGTGGTGTGGCTACTGCTATCGGCTCCGGGTGTACAAGTACCGTTGCTGTGATAGCATCTCCTGCACAGCCATTCCCGCTCGTGGGTATAATAGTAAAGGTTACTGTCTGATCCACTCCCTGTGAGGTTGCGGAGCGTACCGCTGATATCTCCGCTTCCACTGGCTGCTATGCCTGTGACATTGACATTGTTATCCCTTGTCCATGCATACGTTGTCACTGCATTCATACCATTACTAGTGGTAAGAACTATCGGTGTGATGGTACCATTGCTGCATATTGTCTGGCTGGGTGGTGTGGCTACTGCTATCGGCTCCGGGTGTACAAGGACCGTTGCTGTGATAGCATCTCCTGCACAGCCATTCCCGCTCGTGGGTATAATAGTAAAGGTTACTGTCTGGTCCACTCCCGTCAGGTTGCGGAGCGTGCCGCTGATATCACCGCTGTCCACTGGCTGCTATGCCTGTGACATTGACATTGTTATCCCTTGTCCATGCATACGTCGTCACTGCATTCATACCATTACTAGTGGTAAGAACTATCGGTGTGATGGTACCTTTGCTGCATATTGTCTGGCTGGGTGGTGTGGCTACTGCTACCGGTTCCGGGTGTACAAGGACCGTTGCTGTGATAGCATCTCCTGCACAGCCATTCCCGCTCGTGGGTATAATAGTAAAGGTTACTGTCTGGTCCACTCCCGTCAGGTTGCGGAGCGTACCGCTGATATCACCGCTTCCACTGGCGGCTATGCCTGTGACATTGACATTGTTATCCCTTGTCCATGCATACGTCGTCACTGCATTCATACCATTACTGGTGCTAAGAACTATTGACGTGATGGTACCTTTGCTGCATATTGTCTGGCTGGGTGGTGTGGCTACTGCTATCGGCTCCGGGTGTACCAGTACCGTTGCTGTGATAGCATCTCCCGCACAGCCATTCCCGCTCGTGGGTATAATAGTAAAGGTTACTGTCTGATCCACTCCTGTCAGGTTGCGAAGCGTTCCGCTGATATCACCACTGCCGTTTTCCAAACCAGTAACATTGGTTGTGTTATCTCGTGTCCAGGTATATGTGGTCACGGGATTCATTCCGTTGCTTGTTGTAAACAATATTGTCGTGATAGCTACATTGGAACAAATAGTCTGGCTGGGTGGTGTGGCTACTGCTATCGGCTCCGGGTGTACAAGGACCGTTGCTGTGATAGCATCTCCCGCACAGCCATTCCCGCTCGTGGGTATAATAGTAAAGGTTACTGTCTGATCCACTCCTGTGAGGTTGCGGAGCGTGCCGCTGATATCTCCGCTTCCACTGGCTGCTATGCCTGTGACATTGACATTGTTATCCCTTGTCCATGCATACGTCGTCACTGCATTCATACCATTACTCGTGGTAAGAACTATCGGTGTGATGGTACCATTGCTGCATATTGTCTGGCTGGGTGGTGTGGCTACCGCTATCGGCTCCGGGTGTACAAGTACCGTTGCTGTGATAGCATCTCCTGCACAGCCATTCCCGCTCGTGGGTATGATAGTAAAGGTTACTGTCTGGTCCACTCCCGTCAGGTTGCGGAGCGTACCGCTGATATCACCACTTCCACTGGCGGCTATGCCTGTGACATTGACATTGTTATCCCTTGTCCATGCATACGTCGTCACTGCATTCATACCATTACTCGTGGTAAGAACTATCGGTGTGATGGTGCCATTGCTGCATATTGTCTGGCTCGGCGGTGTGGCTACTGCTATCGGCTCCGGGTGTACCAGTACCGTTGCTGTGATAGCATCTCCTGCACAGCCATCGCCACTCGTGGGTATGATAGTAAAGGTTACTGTCTGGTCCACTCCCGTCAGGTTGCGGAGCGTACCGCTGATATCTCCACTGCCACTGGCTCTATGCCTGTAACATTGCTTGTGTTATCCCTTGTCCATGCATACGTCGTCACTGCATTCATACCATTACTCGTGGTAAGAACTATCGGTGTGATGGTACCTTTGCTGCATATTGTCTGGCTCGGCGGTGTGGCTACTGCTATCGGCTCCGGGTGTACCAGTACCGTTGCTGTGATAGCATCTCCTGCACAGCCATCGCCACTCGTGGGTATGATAGTAAAGGTTACTGTCTGGTCCACTCCCGTCAGGTTGCGGAGCGTACCGCTGATATCTCCACTTCCACTGGCTGCTATGCCTGTGACATTGACATTGTTATCCCTTGTCCAGGCATACGTCGTCACTGCATTCATACCATTACTCGTGGTAAGAACTATCGGTGCGATGGTGCCATTGCTGCATATTGTCTGGCTCGGCGGTGTGGCTACTGCTATCGGCTCCGGGTGTACCAGTACCGTTGCTGTGATAGCATCTCCTGCACAACCATCGCCACTCGTGGGTATGATAGTAAAGGTTACTGTCTGGTCCACTCCCGTCAGGTTACGGAGCGTACCGCTGATATCTCCTGTTCCACTGGCTCTATACCTGTGACATTGACTTTGTTATCTCTTGTCCAGGCATACGTCGTCCCTGCATTCATGCCGTTGCTCGTGGTCAGCACTATTGTTGTGATGGCTGCATCTGAACAGACGGTCTGAGTGGCCGGTGTGGCTACCCCTACCGGCTCTGAGCGTACTATTACTGTTGCTGTGAAGCTGTTACCAACACACCCTGCTGCACTGGTCGGGGTGATAGTATATGTTACTGTCTGATCGGTACCTGTGACATTATTCGGTGTACCGCTGATATCACCTGTGCCATTCGCTGCAAGTCCTGTGACATTAACTGTGTTATCTCTTGTCCAGGCATACGTCGTTCCTGCCATGCTGTTGCTCGTGCTCAGTACTATAGTGGTTATGGCTGCATCCGAACATACGGTCTGAGTGGCCGGTGTGGCTACTCCTACCGGCTCTGAGCGTACTATTACTGTTGCTGAGAAGCTGTTACCAACACACCCTGCTGCACTGGTCGGGGTGATAGTATATGTTACTGTCTGATCGGTACCTGTGACATTATTCGGTGTACCGCTGATATCCCCGTTGCCTGATGCTGCCAGACCCGTGACACCAACCGTGTTATCTCTTGTCCACGCATAGGTCGTTCCCGCCATGCTGTTGCTCGTGCTCAGCACTATAGTGGTGATGGCTGCATCCGAACAGACGGTCTGAGTGGCCGGTGTGGCTACTCCTACCGGCTCCGAGCGTACTATTACTGTTGCTGTGAAGCTATTACCAACACACCCTGCTGCACTGGTCGGGGTGATAGTATATGTTACTGTCTGATCGGTACCTGTGACATTATTCGGTGTACCGCTGATATCACCGTGCCATTCGCTGCAAGTCCTGTTACACCAACTGTGTTATCTCTTGTCCAGGCATACGTCGTTCCTGCCATGCTGTTGCTCGTGCTCAGCACTATTGTGGTGATGGCTGCATCCGAACAGACGGTCTGTGTGGCCGGTGTGGCTACTCCTACCGGCTCCGATCGTACTATTACTGTTGCTGTAGAAGCTATTACCAACACACCCTGCTGCACTGGTCGGGGTGATAGTATATGTTACTGTCTGATCGGTACCTGTGACATTATTCGGTGTACCGCTGATATCACCGCTGCCTGCGCTGCCAGTACCTGTGACACCAACTGTGTTATCTCTTGTCCAGGCATACGTCGTTCCTGCCATGCTGTTGCTCGTGCTCAGCACTATAGTGGTGATGGCTGCATCCGAACAGACGGTCTGAGTGGCCGGGGTGGCTACCCCTACCGGCTCTGATCGTACTATTACTGTTGCTGAGAAGCTATTACCAACACACCCTGCTGCACTGGTCGGGGTGATAGTATATGTTACTGTCTGATCGGTACCTGTGACATTATTCGGTGTACCGCTGATATCACCTGTTGCCTGCTGCTGCCAGTCCTGTGACACCAACTGTGTTATCTCTTGTCCAGGCATACGTCGTTCCTGCCATGCTGTTGCTCGTGCTCAGCACTATGGTGGTGATGGCTGCATCCGAACAGACGGTCTGAGTGGCCGGGGTGGCTACCCCTACCGGCTCTGATCGTACTATTACTGTTGCTGTGAAGCTGTTACCAACACACCCTGCTGCACTGGTCGGGGTGATAGTATATGTTACTGTCTGATCGGTACCTGTGACATTATTCGGTGTACCGCTGATATCCCCGCTGCCTGATGCTGCCAGACCCGTGACACCAACTGTGTTATCTCTTGTCCAGGCATAGGTCGTTCCTGCCATGCTGTTGCTCGTGCTCAGCACTATTGTGGTGATGGCTGCATCCGAACAGACGGTCTGAGTGGCCGGTGTGGCTACCCCTACCGGCTCCGAGCGTACTATTACTGTTGCTGTGAAGCTGTTACCAACACACCCTGCTGCACTGGTCGGGATGATAGTATAGGTTACTGTCTGATCGGTACCTGTGACATTATTCGGTGTACCGCTGATATCACCTGTGCCCATTCGCTGCAAGTCCTGTTACACCAACTGTGTTATCTCTTGTCCAGGCATACGTCGTTCCTGCCATGCTGTTGCTCGTGCTCAGCACTATAGTGGTGATGGCTGCATCTGAACAGACGGTCTGAGTGGCCGGCGTGGCTACTCCTACCGGCTCCGAGCGTACTATTACTGTTGCTGTGAAGCTGTTACCAACACACCCTGCTGCACTGGTCGGGGTGATAGTATATGTTACTGTCTGATCGGTACCTGTGACATTATTCGGTGTACCGCTGATATCACCGTGCCATGTCGCTGCAAGACCTGTGACACCAACCGTGTTATCTCTTGTCCAGGCATACGTCGTTCCTGCCATGCTGTTGCTCGTGCTCAGCACTATAGTGGTGATGGCTGCATCCGAACAGACGGTCTGAGTGGCCGGCGTGGCTACCCCTACCGGCTCTGATCGTACTATTACTGTTGCTGAGAAGCTGTTACCAACACACCCTGCTGCACTGGTCGGGGTGATAGTATATGTTACTGTCTGATCGGTACCTGTGACATTATTCGGTGTACCGCTGATATCACCTGTCCCATTCGCTGCAAGTCCTGTTACACCAACTGTGTTATCTCTTGTCCAGGCATACGTCGTTCCTGCCATGCTGTTGCTCGTGCTCAGCACTATAGTGGTGATGGCTGCATCCGAACAGACGGTCTGAGTGGCCGGCGTGGCTACACCTACCGGTTCCGAGCGTACTATTACTGTTGCTGTGAAGCTGTTACCAACACACCCTGCTGCACTGGTCGGGGTGATAGTATATGTTACTGTCTGATCGGTACCTGTGACATTATTCGGTGTACCGCTGATATCCCCGTTGCCTGATGCTGCCAGACCTGTTACACCAACTGTGTTATCTCTTGTCCAGGCATACGTCGTTCCTGCCATGCTGTTGCTCGTGCTCAGCACTATAGTGGTGATGGCTGCATCCGAACAGACGGTCTGAGTGGCCGGCGTGGCTACCCCTACCGGTTCTGATCGTACTATTACTGTTGCTGAGAAGCTGTTACCAACACACCCTGCTGCACTGGTCGGGGTGATAGTATATGTTACTGTCTGATCGGTACCTGTGACATTATTCGGCGTGCCGCTGATATCACCTGTGCCCATTCGCTGCAAGTCCTGTTACACCAACTGTGTTATCTCTTGTCCAGGCATAGGTCGTTCCTGCCATGCTGTTGCTCGTGCTCAGCACTATTGTGGTGATGGCTGCATCCGAACAGACGGTCTGAGTGGCCGGCGTGGCTACCCCTACCGGCTCTGATCGTACTATTACTGTTGCTGTGAAGCTGTTACCAACACACCCTGCTGCACTGGTCGGGGTGATAGTATATGTTACTGTCTGATCGGTACCTGTGACATTATTCGGTGTACCGCTGATATCCCCGTGCCTGATGCTGCCAGACCTGTGACACCAACTGTGTTATCTCTTGTCCAGGCATAGGTCGTTCCCGCCATGCTGTTGCTGGTGCTCAGCACTATAGTGGTGATGGCTGCATCCGAACAGACGGTCTGAGTGGCCGGTGTGGCTACCCCTACCGGCTCTGAGCGTACTATTACTGTTGCTGAGAAGGTATTACCAACACACCCTGCTGCACTGGTCGGGGTGATAGTATATGTTACTGTCTGATCGGTACCTGTGACATTATTCGGTGTACCGCTGATATCACCTGTCCCATTCGCTGCAAGTCCTGTTACACCAACTGTGTTATCTCTTGTCCAGGCATACGTCGTTCCTGCCATGCTGTTGCTCGTGCTCAGCACTATAGTGGTGATGGCTGCATCCGAACAGACGGTCTGAGTGGCCGGCGTGGCTACCCCTACCGGTTCTGATCGTACTATTACTGTTGCTGAGAAGCTGTTACCAACACACCCTGCTGCACTGGTCGGGGTGATAGTATATGTTACTGTCTGATCGGTACCTGTGACATTATTCGGTGTACCGCTGATATCACCTGTCCCATTCGCTGCAAGTCCTGTTACACCAACTGTGTTATCTCTTGTCCAGGCATAGGTCGTTCCTGCCATGCTGTTGCTCGTGCTCAGCACTATAGTGGTGATGGCTGCATCCGAACAGACGGTCTGAGTGGCCGGTGTGGCTACCCCTACCGGCTCCGAGCGTACTATTACTGTTGCTGAGAAGCTGTTACCAACACACCCTGCTGCACTGGTCGGGATGATAGTATATGTTACTGTCTGATCGGTACCTGTGACATTATTCGGTGTACCGCTGATATCCCCGCTGCCTGATGCTGCCAGACCCGTGACACCAACTGTGTTATCTCTTGTCCACGCATAGGTCGTTCCTGCCATGCTGTTGCTGGTGCTCAGCACTATAGTGGTGATGGCTGCATCCGAACAGACGGTCTGAGTGGCCGGTGTGGCTACCCCTACCGGCTCCGATCGTACTATTACTGTTGCTGAGAAGCTGTTACCAACACACCCTGCTGCACTGGTCGGGGTGATAGTATATGTTACTGTCTGATCGGTACCTGTGACATTATTCGGCGTGCCGCTGATATCACCTGTCCCATTCGCTGCAAGTCCTGTTACACCAACTGTGTTATCTCTTGTCCAGGCATAGGTCGTTCCTGCCATGCTGTTGCTCGTGCTCAGCACTATAGTGGTGATGGCTGCATCCGAACAGACGGTCTGTGTGGCCGGCGTGGCTACCCCTACCGGTTCCGAGCGTACTATTACTGTTGCTGAGAAGCTGTTACCAACACACCCTGCTGCACTGGTCGGGGTGATAGTATAGGTTACTGTCTGATCGGTACCTGTGACATTATTCGGTGTACCGCTGATATCACCTGTCTGCCTGTGCTGCAAGACCTGTTACACCAACTGTGTTATCTCTTGTCCAGGCATAGTCGTTCCTGCCATGCTGTTGCTCGTGCTCAGCACTATAGTGGTGATGGCTGCATCCGAACAGACGGTCTGAGTGGCCGGCGTGGCTACCCCTACAGGCTCTGATCGTACTATTACTGTTGCTGAGAAGCTGTTACCAACACACCCTGCTGCACTGGTCGGGGTGATAGTATATGTTACTGTCTGATCGGTACCTGTGACATTATTCGGTGTACCGCTGATATCCCCGCTGCCTGATGCTGCCAGACCCGTGACACCAACTGTGTTATCTCTTGTCCACGCATAGGTCGTTCCCGCCATGCTGTTGCTGGTGCTCAGCACTATAGTGGTGATCGCTGCATCCGAACAGACGGTCTGAGTGGCCGGTGTGGCTACACCTACCGGCTCCGATCGTACTATTACTGTTGCTGAGAAGCTGTTACCAACACACCCTGCTGCACTGGTCGGGGTGATAGTATATGTTACTGTCTGATCGGTACCTGTGACATTATTCGGTGTACCGCTGATATCACCTGTCCCATTCGCTGCAAGTCCTGTTACACCAACTGTGTTATCTCTTGTCCAGGCATACGTCGTTCCTGCCATGCTGTTGCTGGTGCTCAGCACTATAGTGGTGATGGCGGCATCCGAACAGACGGTCTGAGTGGCCGGGGTGGCTACCCCTACAGGCTCTGATCGTACTATTACTGTTGCTGAGAAGCTATTACCAACACACCCTGCTGCACTGGTCGGGGTGATAGTATATGTTACTGTCTGATCGGTACCTGTGACATTATTCGGTGTACCGCTGATATCACCTGTGCCGATGCTGCAAGACCTGTGACACCAACTGTGTTATCTCTTGTCCACGCATAGGTCGTTCCTGCCATGCTGTTGCTCGTGCTCAGCACTATAGTGGTGATGGCTGCATCCGAACAGACGGTCTGTGTGGCCGGCGTGGCTACCCCTACAGGCTCTGATCGTACTATTACTGTTGCCGTGAAGCTGTTACCAACACACCCTGCTGCACTGGTCGGGGTGATAGTATATGTTACTGTCTGATCGGTACCTGTGACATTATTCGGTGTACCGCTGATATCCCCGCTGCCTGATGCTGCAAGACCGGTGACACCAACTGTGTTATCTCTTGTCCACGCATAGGTCGTACCTGCCATGCTGTTGCTGGTGCTCAGTGCTATAGTGGTGATGGCTGCATCCGAACAGACGGTCTGAGTGGCCGGCGTGGCTACCCCTACCGGCTCTGATCGTACTATTACTGTTGCCGTGAAGCTGTTACCAACACACCCTGCTGCACTGGTCGGGATGATAGTATAGGTTACTGTCTGATCGGTACCTGTGACATTATTCGGTGTACCGCTGATATCCCCGCTGCCTGATGCTGCCAGACCGGTGACACCAACTGTGTTATCTCTTGTCCATGCATAGGTCGTTCCTGCCATGCTGTTGCTGGTGCTCAGTGCTATAGTGGTTATCGCGGCATCCGAACAGACGGTCTGTGTGGCCGGTGTGGCTACCCCTACAGGCTCCGATCGTACTATTACTGTTGCTGAGAAGCTGTTACCAACACACCCTGCTGCACTGGTCGGGATGATAGTATATGTTACTGTCTGATCGGTACCTGTGACATTATTCGGCGTGCCGCTGATATCACCGTTGCCTGCTGCTGCCAGACCCGTGACACCAACCGTGTTATCTCTTGTCCAGGCATACGTCGTTCCTGCCATGCTGTTGCTCGTGCTCAGTACTATTGTGGTGATGGCTGCATCCGAACAGACGGTCTGTGTGGCCGGCGTGGCTACCCCTACAGGCTCTGATCGTACTATTACTGTTGCCGAGAAGCTGTTACCAACACACCCTGCTGCACTGGTCGGGGTGATAGTATATGTTACTGTCTGATCGGTACCTGTGACATTATTCGGTGTACCGCTGATATCCCCGTTGCCTGATGCTGCCAGACCCGTGACACCAACTGTGTTATCTCTTGTCCAGGCATAGGTCGTTCCTGCCATGCTGTTGCTCGTGCTCAGCACTATGGTGGTGATGGCTGCATCCGAACAGACGGTCTGTGTGGCCGGCGTGGCTACACCTACCGGCTCTGATCGTACTATTACTGTTGCTGAGAAGGTATTACCAACACACCCTGCTGCACTGGTCGGGGTGATAGTATATGTTACTGTCTGATCGGTACCTGTGACATTATTCGGTGTACCGCTGATATCCCCGCTGCCTGATGCTGCCAGACCCGTGACACCAACTGTGTTATCTCTTGTCCACGCATAGGTCGTACCTGCCATGCTGTTGCTCGTGCTCAGCACTATGGTGGTGATGGCTGCATCCGAACAGACGGTCTGAGTGGCCGGGGTGGCTACACCTACCGGTTCCGATCGTACTATTACTGTTGCTGAGAAGCTGTTACCAACACACCCTGCTGCACTGGTCGGGGTGATAGTATATGTTACTGTCTGATCGGTACCTGTGACATTATTCGGTGTACCGCTGATATCACCTGTCCCATTCGCTGCAAGTCCTGTTACACCAACTGTGTTATCTCTTGTCCACGCATACGTCGTTCCTGCCATGCTGTTGCTGGTGCTCAGCACTATAGTGGTTATCGCGGCATCCGAACAGACGGTCTGAGTGG
>CAVRZV010000017.1:0-221317 GCA_963725785.1 uncultured Bacteroidales bacterium
ACTGCGTCAACAAGTTTTGGAAGAACTTTCATTGCATCGCCGACTATACCATACTGTGCTGCTTCAAAGATAGGAGCATCTTTATCGGTATTTATTGCTACGATATATTTTGAGGAGCTTATACCGGCCAGGTGCTGTGTAGCACCTGAAATACCTACTGCAATATAAAGGTTCGGTGCAATTATTTTACCTGTTTGTCCGGTATGTTCTTCATGAGGTCTCCATCCTTCATCCGAAACCGGACGCGAACATGCAGTTGCAGCACCCAGCAGATGCGGCAAGTTCTACAAGCGGTGGCCAGTTATCGGGCGATTTCATTCCTCTTCCTCCTGAAACAACAATATCTGCATCTGTCAGAAGTATCTTACCTGTTTGTTTCTGAACATCCTTTACCACTGTTTTCAGTAGTGATCCGTCAACTGAAATTCAAGATTTTCAATAGTTGCATTATTTGGATGTTTCAACCAGATCGAAGGAGTTCTGTGCAAGGGTAAGAATTTTTATATCAGATTTGATAACCAGATGTGCAAAGGCATTTCCTGAATAGGTTCTTTTATAAACGGTGAAAGGATTCAGATTTAAAGGAAGTTTGCTTACTCCTGATCCAATTCCGGCTTTTAGTCTGTACCGATAATCGGGGAGCAATAGCTTTCCCGGTATTATTATTTGAAATA
Organism: uncultured Bacteroidales bacterium; assembly: GCA_963725785.1. Taxonomy (GTDB): domain Bacteria; phylum Bacteroidota; class Bacteroidia; order Bacteroidales; family VadinHA17; genus LD21. The sequence continues at coordinate 675 of CAVRZV010000017.1, forward strand.
ATTATTACTGATGCATTTTCTTTCTGGGCAATTTCGGAGATTACACTTGTATAGGCCTGATTATCAAGTGCTGTAAGCTGCTCATTATTAACACTGATGATCTTATTTGCACCATAATTCCCAAGCTTTCTTAATTCGCTCTCATCAACATTTCCGATTGATACTGCTGTAACAGTGGTATTTAGCATTTTAGCAACACCGGATGCATAAGATACCAGTTCAAATGAAAGTTTCTTGAATTTTCCGTCCCAATTTTCGGTATATACTAATACTGACATATCGTTATTGATTTACTGTTTTTTAACTAATTATCAGATTACTTTTGCTTCATTCTGTAAAAGGTCAATAAGCTGTGCCGGATTTTCCGCATCAATAAATTTGCATGCTGCACGTGGTGTTGGTTTTTCAAATTCCACAATCTGTGTCAGATGGTTCAACTGCAACCGGTTCAACAAGCTTTACCGGTTTTGACCTTGCCATCATAATACCGCGCATAGCAGCAATTCGTGGTTCTTTGGCAATACCTTTCTGAACAATTGCAACAAATGGGACCGGCACAGTTACAATCTCTTTTCCACCGTCTATTTCACGTGTCAAAACCGGCTGTCCATTTTCAAATTTAATCGCTGAGACAGCTGAAACTGAAGGAATTCCAAGAAATTCCGAGATCATCCCTCCTACCACAGAACCATTATAATCACTCGATTCAATACCACACATTATAATATCAAACTGTTCTTTTTTAACCACTTCGGCAATCTGTGCAGCTACAAACTATGCATCAGATGGTTCAGCATTTACCCTTATTGCATCATCTGCTCCGATAGCCAGTGCTTTACGGATTGTCGGCTCTGAAGCTGCCGGTCCGACATGAACCACGGTAACAGATTTTATTCCATTTGCAGCATCATCCTTAAGTTCAAGAGCACGTGTAAGAGATAATTCATCCCATGGATTAATAACCCACTGAATACCGGTAGTGTCAATTGAAGCATTTCCTTCGGCAAATTTGATTTTTGTCGTTGTGTCGGGAACATTACTGATACAAACCAGAATTTTCATCTAAACTTTGATATTAGTTAATTAACTTATTCTAAATTGTTTAATAGATTTAATATTGTTTCTTCCAACCTTTGAGGCGGCAAATATAATAATTTATGATTCACAATCAAATCACATAAATATCACAATTTATATATGTTCGAAAGAAAACCAGGTGATAACCAATTAGTTTACTGATGTTTATTCTCCTGACAGAAAATAAATATTTTATAAAGTCGAAAGATGTACACTTTTAAGGTATAATGCTTTTTGACAAAACTGAGACTTTAAACATATGGATTTTTGTTTATCCTCTACGAGGAATTAAAATGATCTGTAATTCAATTTTCTACAATACTACAATACTTTATCGCCTACGGCGAAAAGAATAGTTTCATAATAAATTGCCCGTAGGGCATACAGTATTGTAGAACAAATTTATGATGTGAAATATTGTACCTCGCAGAGGTTAAACCTGAAATCTAAAAAATGTCGAAATTATCTCCGATAATAATAATTTAAAATATAAATTCGCAGCGCCGGAAAATTCCGGTTTAACAAAAATTAAATTGAACAAAAAAGTAAAATCTTATTGGGCTTTGGTCTTGTCAATGATCATCTGGTCCCTTTCATTCATATGGTATAAGACAGCAAACAAAACATTTCAGCCGATAACAATTGTCTTTTTACGGCTTCTGCTTTCCGTAATTATAATGACAATTTTTCTGGTTGCTACAAATAGTTATATGAAGATAAAAAAAGGGGACCACAAACTGTTCCTGATGCTGGCATTATTTGAGCCTTTCTTATATTTTATTGGTGAGAGCTTCGGACTTACATATGTTTCAGCAACTGTATGTTCAGTGCTGATTTCTACAATACCTGTCTTTGCAATTATCGGCGCCTGGCTGATTTTTAAAGAACGACTTAAATTCATTAATTATGCCGGAATAATAGTATCCCTTATTGGAGTTCTTGTGTTTATACTTAATAGTGACGGAAGCATTTCATTCAACATTAAAGGATTGGGACTTCTGTTTCTTGCAGTAATTTCAGCTGTAGGTTACAACCTGACTCTCAACCGGCTTGTTGGAACATATAGTCCGGTTTACATCGTAAATGTTCAGAATGTTATTGGAGCTATTCTCTTCCTTCCACTCTTTCTGATTCTTGATTTTGATAATTTTATCCGGACCCCATACACTTTTGATATGTTTAAGCCGATTATCGCACTATCGTTCTTTGCTTCATGTGTTGCTTTTATTCTATTTGCCGGAGCAGTCAAAAATATGGGTATTTCAAAGGCAACTGCTTTTTCAAATTGTATTCCTGTTTTCACAGCTGTTTTTTCTTTCATTTTACTTGGCGACAGATTAACAATTCAGAACATTGCCGGTATGATAATCGTAGTTGCCGGGCTTTTTATGTCACAGATAAATGGTATAAAGAAGAATACGGGTGAGGCACTCGCACTTACAGGTAAAACCGCCTGAAACGCTTCAGACTGTTATCCTGTTCATTAATACTAATTTACATAACTTACACGTTTAGATAAATCATACTATATTTGAGGTGTGTCAATAGTTATGAAAAAAAAGGTCCTGAATTTTCTTTTCTTTATCGTTATTGCCTCACAATCTTTTTCTCAAACCGGAGGCAATAATATCTATGAATTTTTAAATCTTACTCATTCCGGACTTGTTACATCACTGGGAGGTACAAACGTTTCACTGCACGGGAACAATCTTAATCTGGCATATCATAATCCCGCTCTTCTTAATGAAGGTATGAGTAAGAGCCTTGCATTAAATTATGTCAATTATTTTGCCGGAATCAATTACGGTCTTGCAATGTATTCAAGATCAATCCCCGGAACCGGAAATTTTGCGGCCGGTTTAACCTATCTGAATTACGGCTCTTTTACCGAGACAGATGCCTCCGGAATAATTACTGGCGATTTCAGAGCTGCTGAATATGCTTTTTCGATGATCTATTCCCGTACAATAGATTCACTTTTTTCTATCGGAGTGAACTTTAAACCGGTATTATCAAATCTCGAAAAGTACACTTCATTCGGATTTGCATTTGATTTTGGTGCTTCGTGGCATAATAGCAGTAAACTTTTTTCAGCTGGGATGGTAATTAAAAATCTGGGTTATCAGGTTACTTCCTATGCGGGAGAGCCTCATCAGAAACTACCTTTCGAAATACAGGCAGGAATATCACAATCGCTGGCGCATGCTCCTTTCCGGTTCTCATTAACCTTGAGACATCTTGAAAAATTTGACCTTACATATCAATATAATGTAACTTCTGCTCCGGAAAATAACAAGGTATCGTCCGGCTTTGCGGAGAATGCAATGCGACATGTCATTCTGGGAATTGAACTTATTCCTCATAAAAACTTTTATTTCAGTGCAGGGTACAACTATCAGAGAAGGAGAGAACTGGCGATAGATTCAAAAGTCTCAACAGCTGGATTTTCGTGGGGATTCGGGATAAACACCTCCATTCTGAATATAGAGTTTGGAAGAGCAACATACCATCTGGCTGGATCTTCAACCTCAGTCTCGATGATCGTGAGACCAGATCTTATTTATAAAAAATACAGGAAATAACTTAAAGGGCTCAGGGCACACCTCGTCCTCCGACTTCGTCGGACGCAGTCCGCTACGTCGGACGCAGTCCGAAGCTTTAGCGAAGGAGGAGGGCGCAGGGCTCAGGGCTAAGTGTACAAGCCTATCCTTATTTGTCATATATAAGTTTATTTATCACCTTTGTGAAGTTTTTTACACATCATGGAAAAGAGACTTATTATTGCGATTGACGGTTATTCATCGTGTGGGAAGAGCACCTTTGCACGGCTGATTGCAAAAGAACTTAACTATATTTTTATTGACAGCGGAGCTATGTATCGTGCTGTAACTCTCTTTTGCATGAGGAGGAAATATATAAATAATGCCGGAGTGAATACACAGGCTATACTCGCAGAACTTAATAATATTCATATAGATTTTGTTTTTAATCCGGATATAAACGAATATGAAACTTTTCTGAACTCCGAAAATGTTGAAAAGGAGATCAGGAATATGGAAGTAACAGCTCATGTCAGCAGAATAAGTCAAATACCGGAAGTACGTGGCAGAATGGTCGAGCTGCAACGACATATAGGAGCTTCGAAGGGGATAGTAATGGATGGCAGAGACATTGGCACAGTTGTTTTTCCGGATGCGGATCTCAAAATCTTTATGACGGCCTCCGTGGATATAAGGGCTAAAAGGAGACATGATGAATTGATAGCAAGAGGTATTGCGATTGATTTTGAAGAGATAAAAAGAACTATAATTGCCCGTGATATCGCAGACGAAAACAGGGATATCAGTCCGCTCAGGAGAGCCGACGATGCTGTGTTGCTCGATAACAGCAGGATGACTGTCAGTGAACAAATGATATGGGTAAAAAAAATCATTGAAGAGAAGAGAAATGTTAGTTGAAATTGATAAGCAGTCCGGATTCTGTTTCGGCGTGCAAAACGCTGTTGAAATAGCAGAAGAAGCTCTGTTAAACGGTGAAAAAGTCTTCTCTCTGGGTCCTATTGTTCATAATGACAAAGAAGTGGACCGGCTTTCTTCCCTTGGCCTTGTTTCAATAAACCATGAAGTTTTCAATAATCTGAGGAACTGCAAAGTACTCATCAGAGCTCACGGGGAACCGCCTGAAACATATACAATTGCAGAAAAGAACAATATAACTATAATTGAAGCTACGTGCCCGATAGTAAAAAGACTGCAATCTAAAATCAAAGAGACGTGGATCAGAACCAAGGAGAGTAACGGGCAGGTGGTGATTTTTGGTAAACCAGGTCATGCTGAAGTGGTTGGGTTGCTTGGTCAGATAAATAATGAAGGAGTTCTTGTCTCCGGACCAGATGATTTCGCGAAAATAGATATTTCAAAACCAGTCTACCTTTTTGCTCAGACAACTATGAGCGTTAAAGAATATAGTAATCTCATCAACATTCTGCGTATCAGGATGGAAGAAAAGGGAATTCCGGATCCGGGAAAAAACCTGATAATAAATAAAACAATCTGCGGTCAGGTCTCAAACCGTGAACCACATCTTAAGACGTTTGCAAAAAAACACGATACGATTGTGTTTGTCAGCGGACGTGAAAGTTCAAACGGGAAGATGCTATATTCTGTCTGCAAAAATGTCAATTCCGACACCCATTTTGTTTCTTCCGCTGAAGAACTTGACAAGTCGTGGTTCACAGGTAAGAAATCGGTAGGGATCTGTGGAGCAACTTCCACCCCAAAATGGCTTATAGAAAACATACGGGATATCATTTCAAATATCTGACTATTGGAATGTTCCGTCATTTGTAACGCAGAAAAAAATGTATTACCTTTGTTGCCTTATTTTACAAAATTAATTTATGGGAAAAGTTAAAAGAGTCGGGGTGCTGACATCAGGAGGAGATGCACCCGGAATGAATGCTGCAATACGTGCAGTTGTACGTACTTCTGTTTATAATGGTTTGGAAGTAACCGGAATCCGCCAGGGTTATCAGGGAATGATAGACGCTAATTTTATATCTCTTCAGTCACCAAGCGTGAGCGACATTATACAGAGAGGCGGAACAATACTAAAGACTGCCAGATGTGAGGAATTCAAGTCTCCCGAAGGAAGACTAAAAGCATATAATAACCTGAAAGAAGCTCAGATTGATGGTGTTGTTGTTATTGGGGGGGATGGATCATTTACAGGTGCAAGATTATTCAATGAAGAGTTTGATATTCCATTTGTGGGGATCCCCGGAACAATCGATAATGATATTTATGGTACCGATTACACAATTGGTTATGATACGGCTCTCAATACTGTTGTTGAAGCTGTTGACAAGATCAGAGATACAGCCAGTGCTCACAACAGGATGTTTTTTGTAGAAGTTATGGGCGCAGAAGCTGGATTTATAGCCTTATACAGCGGAATTGCTACAGGAGCTGAGGCAATTATCATTCCCGAAATTAAGGGAGCCGAACAGGACCTGAAAGCAATGATAGAAGCAGGCAATTCACGAAAGAAATCAAGCAATATCATTATAGTTGCAGAAGGCCATGAGGAAGGAGGAGCATTCGCAATGGCTGAAAAAGTGAAAAATGACTTTAAAGATTATGATGTGAGAGTATCAGTACTAGGGCATCTTCAGCGCGGAGGTTCGCCGTCAGCAATCGACAGGGTTAATGCCAGCCGTCTGGGACATGCTGCAGTTGAAGCCCTTATTGATGACCAGAAAAGTGTAATGGTTGGTATTATGAATGGAGAGATCACACTCGTTCCTTTCCGGAGAGCTGTAAAGCTTCATAAAGATGTTAACCGCAGTCTTGTCGATTTAGCTAAAATTTTGTCAGTCTAGAAAATTACAATATATGTCTTCATCAAAAGTATATTTTACGAACCTCAGGGCAAAGCCTTCACAAAATCTGATTAAAAAACTCGAAGCTCTTATTGTTCAGGCAGGAATAGAAAAAATTGATTTCCAGAGAAAGATAGTAGCGATAAAAATACATTTCGGAGAACCCGGAAACCTGGCATACCTGAGGCCAAATTATGCAGCCCGGATCGTTAAGTTCTTAAAAGCGAGAGAGGCTGTTCCATTTCTGACCGATTGCAATACTCTGTATTTTGGCAGGCGTTCAAATGCACCAATGCATCTTGAGGCAGCGTTTGAGAATGGATACAATCCTCTTGCAACAAATTGCCCTGTAATTATCGCAGATGGCATCAAAGGGACCGAATACCGTGAAGTTGAGCTAAACCTTGAGTACTGCGACAAAGCCAAAATCGGCAGCGCTATAGCCGATTCAGACGTAATTATTTCGATGAACCATTTCAAAGGACATGAAATGACAGGTTTTGGCGGTGCTTTGAAAAACCTGGGAATGGGTTGTGCATCTGTAGGTGGAAAACTTTTTCTCCATTCAGGTTCTTCACCTGAAATATTTGAAAAGAATTGCACAGGATGCAGGGTGTGCGAGAAATACTGTGCCCACGATGCTATTGAGGTCGGGAAAGATAAAATAGCGCATATAGATTATGTTAAATGTGTTGGCTGCGGACAGTGTGTTGCCGTTTGCCAGTACGATTCCGCAAGAGTTGTGTGGCAGAATTCATCTGAAATTGTGTGCAAAAGAATTGCTGAATATTCGTTGGCCGTAGTAAAGGATAAACCCTCTTTCCATATCAATTTTATAATGAATGTATCACCCAATTGTGATTGCTGGGGCTTCAATGATTATCCGCTTGTACCTGACCTTGGAATAGCTGCATCGTTTGATCCGGTCGCTCTTGATCAGGCATGCGCCGATCTCGTAAAATCAGCTCCTGCCCTTCCCGGAAGCGTAATTTGTGATGAACATACGGAAAGCGACATGACGGGTGAAGATAAATTCAGGAAAGCACATCCTGATACATTCTGGCAGGCTGGCCTTGAGCATGGTGTGAAAATAGGGTTAGGAAACTCAAATTACGATTTGATAAATGTTTAACCATCAAAAAGTAAGTATTGCCCGCCTTTCAATAATTTCCAACACCTTTCTGATTTTAATGAAATTAGCTGTTGGACTTATCAGCGGATCGGTAAGTATAATATCCGAGGCTATCCACTCCTCTATGGACCTGGTTGCAGCTATTATTGCCTTCCTGTCGGTAAGGGTTTCGGATAATCCTCCCGACTCGAGACATCCTTATGGACACGGGAAGATTGAAAATATTTCAGGAGTGATTGAAGCGTTGCTTATTTTTATTGCTGCAATATGGATTATTATCGAAGCTGTAAAAAAACTCTTTGGCGAGAAAATCGAACTCGAATCCATAGCTTTTGGCTCCATAGTTATGTTCATTTCAGCAATTGTTAATACTATTGTTTCCAGAAGACTATATAAGGTGGCCCGTGAAACACACTCTGTGGCACTGGAGGCTGATGCCCTGCATCTTAAAACTGATGTTTTTACTTCTTTGGGTGTTGCAGTTGGTCTTGGTCTTATAATAGTTACAGGTATTAACTGGTTAGATCCTGTAATCGCAATACTGGTTGCCCTGTTTATAATCAGGGAGTCATATCATCTTCTCAGCAAAGCGTTCAATCCTCTTCTTGATACAGCCTGGAATTACGGTGAGATTGAAGAACTTGAGAAGACTCTGAACGTATTGGAAGTAAGTTACCATGATCTGCGTACCAGAGTGGCCGGAAATTACCGTTTCATAGATATTCATATTCAGATCCCTGAAGATGAATCGGTTGGAAATGCTCACAGATATTGTGACAAGATTGAGAATGAGCTTACTTCGGTTTATGATAATCTCACAGTTACTATTCATGTTGAACCGAGCTAAAGATTTTGATGTTTTACACTAACTGATAAATTTAAAACTTTCATTATGTCACTTACCGAGAAAATTGCCAGCGATCTTATAACCGCGATGAAGGCAAAAGACAAAGTTGTACTTGAGGCAATAAGGGCTGCCAAAACTGCCTTTACACTTGCCAGAACTGAAAAAAGCGGCGACACTATTCTGACCCCTGAAGAGGAATTAAAGATCATTCAGAAACTTGTCAAACAGAGAAGGGAATCTGCAGCAATCTATAAGGAGCAGAACCGGCCCGATCTGTATGAGAAAGAGGTCACTGAAGCTGATGTACTTGAAAAATATCTGCCTGCAAAAATGAGTGATGAGGAGCTTTTGAATGTCCTTAAAGGTATTATTGCCCGGGTTGGGGCAAAAACACCTGCTGATATGGGCAAAGTAATGGGTGTAGCTACTAAGGAGCTCGCAGGAAAAGCCGATGGGAAAGAGATTTCAGCTAAAGTGAAACAGATATTAGGAATTTAATCAATATCATCTGCGAAAATCAGCGCGATCTGCGGGACAATAGATGGAATATTTCCCGCAGATGTCGCAGATTTGCGCTGATCAATAAATTCATGTCTCTGAGAAGTTTGTGCCTACTTTGTGACCTTTTTGGTTAAAAAGACCTGCTAATCACCCTATAACAATTTTTTACAGGAGAATTCTTTTATTTACCTGCTTTCTTCACATAAATATCTCCCTGCATGTTTTTCATCATCATTTCAGGACCGCCGCCATTGATCTTCCCATAAACCCAGTCATCCTTTTTTATCTTATACATGCCCGGTTCGGTTGTTTTATTTACTTTGGAAGGTGTCTTATCAATATCTATATCAAAATCACTGAATACATCTCCGTTATCAGATTTTAATTTCAGATTGGCTTTTGTATCAGCAGGAAGAGTTACTCTGACATCACCATTCAAAGTCGAGAAAGCCATCGGAGCTTTCGGATCAACCATAATGAAAGTAACTGTAACATCTCCATTTACAGTATTGGCGACAACTGATCCTGAAATATTCGTCATAGTGATCGCATCATTCACATTGTTCACTTCCAGTTCTCCGGTCACATTTTCCACGACAATATCGCCATCATTTACTGTGCCTATTTTAAGTTTCCCATCCTGTGGAACTTTAAGATCCAGATCAACAGCCTTTTCTGGATTTCCGGTATTCACTGTAACGTTATTATCCGCCTCCTTGGCAGTAACTTCATAACCTCCTGATGCAGAAATACGCTTCATGCCATTCTCACCGGTCCGGGATCTTTCTTCTTCTCCACCCCTTGGAGTTACATTGATTATGATGTCTTTTCCGTCGTAACCGGTAACTTTAATTGAACCTGTAACAAGATGTACCTTTAAGGTGTACGATTTACCGGGACTGCTCAGAGGCACTGTTAATTGTTCTGTTGATCCGGATTGTCCAAAAGATCTGGTCCCAAGCATAAGGCTTAGTATTACCAGGCCTGCAATTTTCATTTTTTTCATAATTGTATGATTTACGATTGTTTTTTAATATAAACGTTCCCATTAAGTGTTTCGAATTTAAGTGTCATGCCACCTTTGCCAAATCGGACAGCAGTAATTGTATTCAGTTTATATACTATACCTCCGCCTTTCTGTTCCTGTTTTTTTGTAGTTGAAGCAGGCAGTAATTCTGCATCCTGAAAATCGGTATAGAGATCCCCATGCATACTTTTGAACTGAATGTCGGCTGAAAGACCTGGCTGATAACTTACACGGATATTCCCGTTAATAGTATAGTAAGATGATTCCTCCGGCGGATTAATGACATAGTTAACCAGTACATCACCATTTACCGTATGGGCATAAGTTTTCCCTTTCGCATTTTTAATTGAGATCTCTTCATTCACATTGCTTACATGCAATACTCCACTTACATTATTTACCGAGATAATACCATCATTTACAGTGGAGATATGAAGATTCATTCCAAAAGGCACCTTAACGGTAAAATCAACGTTGTACTGGTATCCGATTTCCCTATGATCGTCATTATGATACCAGTTCCTGCGAGGACGCGAATCAAAAGGCTCTGCAATATACGCCATAATGGTATCGGATTTCTGATCAAAGTCAAGCCTGAATTCCTTCTTACCTGTTTCAAGAGTTTTCTCATCATCTGCAGTTATGGTTTTATCCATTTCCATAAGAACCTTATTTCCTGAATAGCCTTCCACTTTTATAAAACCCGAGATGTTATAAATGAAGAGAGTGCTTCCGGCAGCATCTCCGGATACTACGAATTCTTTACTTAAATGCTCTTTAAAATCCCGGCCATTTAACTCCGGAACAGCACATATGATTCCTATTCCTGATAAAAGGATGACTATTTCTTTTTTCATAATATGTTACTGATTAGTTGTACCTAGATCAATTTCTGAATGCTTTTTTCGATATTGAGTTTAACCATTTGATTAAGATCCTTTTTATTAAGCAGTCTCTGCAGGGACTCTACAGAGCTTTTCTCCCGCAATTTTACCATTGCGTCTGCAATGGCCGATTGCATGAGAGGTGACTCCTGCAGGCTAATACTCCTTACAAGGCCTTCACGAACCTCCGGTTTATCAGATAATTTAACGAGAGCCTCGAGGGCAGCAAGCCTTACATTTACGTTTTGATCAACATTCAATGTTGTAAATAAAGCATCAATTACTTTGCGGTCAACATTGTTCATTTCATCGGTATAAGCAACAGCCCTTATCCGTTGCGAGGCAGAAGGGTCCTGCAGCAGGGAAAGCATCAATATTTGTTTCATTTCAGAAACCTGTGATGAGAGTGCAACAATTTGTTTGTCATACGAAATTGTTGATTGACCCGGCCGGTGAAAAAGATACCCGGTAATCAATCCGGCTGCAACCAATATGATGCCGAATGCAAACCGGGGTCGGGCCTGGAGATACCAATGCTCACGAATCTTACTAATCCAAACTGCCACAGGGTTTTTATTTACAATAGATTCTTCCTTAAAATTAGCGAGTATAGCATTAAAGCCAGCTCTCATCGTATCCGAAGGTTTTGGCTGTGGGATCTCTCCCATCAGGTTCCATAATTTTTTAATTGATTCGAATTCTGTCCTGCAATCAGCACAATTTGCCAGGTGACTTTCTATGTTACTGACCTGGCCCTGATCAAGATCGCCGGTCAATAACAAGCCAAATTGTTCTCTATAGTCTTTGCATTCCATTTTATTCTTTATTTTCTCAATTTTCAAATAATTGCTTTTCAATTGGTTTAATGCCCGATGCACTCTTGCTTTTATTGCTCCCTCTGTTGTATTCAATATAAGTGCAATTTCATTGTATTTAAGTTCCTGGAACCTGCATAAGATAAGCAGTTCACGATTTTCATCAGTCAGGCTTTTCATTGCCAGCTCAAGTGTTTTTAATTCCTGTTGTTTTTCCAATTGTTCATCTGCAAACTGTTCACCTGCTATTAATTCTTTAACATCGTCGAGGCTCTTATTTGAAGCCGTTTGTTTATCTTTTCTGAAATGATCATGGAGAGCATTTCGGGCCACATGATACATCCATGTTTTAAATTCACCGGAGCCTGTAAAGCCATTCCTGTATTTCAACATCCTGAAAAAAACATTCTGAACAATATCTTCACTTACTTCTTTATGCCGGGTCATATGAAAAAGAAAGACAAACAACTGACGATGATATCGTTCATAAAGCAGTCCCATTTTATCAATGTCACCATCTTTTACTTTCAGCATTAGCGCATTATCCGAGAGAGTATCCAATCCTTTGATGTCTTTATTTACTGCGTTATAAACTGATAACCTCCAAAAAAGAAATAGGTTACAGGAATAGTTCATTTTTTTTTAAAGATACCTGTTTGGTAATTTATATTGATAGTTCCATATTTATTGGCTTTATTGCAGAATTTATTAATTTAGACAGTCCAAATTTAACATAAAATGAAAACCATCAAATACCGCAGGATCAATGATCTTCGGGGTTTAAATATTAATTACCAATAAAAACCAATAACTCACTCCTATGAACAAATTCTTCAGACTGGTTACTTTTTTTATCCTGATAAGCTCAATAGCCAGCAGCCAGGAAACAGGATACGTATTTTCAATAAAGAAAGAAATGGCCTGCACGCCTGTTAAAAATCAAAGTGCAACGAACACCTGCTGGTGCTTTTCGGGAATTTCTATGTTGGAATCTGAGCTTTTACGTATGGGGAAGAGCGCATATGATCTCTCGGAAATGTTTATTGTCAGACACACCTATGAGAAAAAAGCCCAGATGTATGCAAGGATGCATGGCAACTCAAACTTCGCGGGAGGTGGTGAATATGGTGATCTTCTTAACGGATGGCGTGAGGTCGGACTTGGTGCCAGATATAGTTTATCAGGGTCTGAATTACGGAGAGACAAAACATAACCATAACGAAATGGATGCTTCTCTTAAGGGATTTATGGATGCTGTGATCAAAAGTCCCAAGCTGACAACTGCATGGCTTGGAGGAGTAAACGGGATCCTCGATGCTTACCTTGGAAAGATAGTTGACAGTTTTAATTATGAGGGTAAGACATATACTCCGGTCAGCTTCGCGAAGGAGTTGGGTATCAATCCGGATGACTATGTTCTTTTCACCTCATTCAGCCATCACCCCTTCTATAAACCATTTGTCCTTGAGCTACCCGACAACTGGGCAGCAGGCTCCTTCAACAACCTTCCCCTTGATGAATTAATGCAGGTCATTGACAATTCCCTGACGGCAGGTTATACAGTAGGATGGTCAACCGATATGAGTGATAAGGGTTTTTCAATGAAGCAGGGAGTGGCAATTATTCCGGAAAAGAACTGGAACGAAATGAAAGAAGATGAAATTGCAAAAGCTTTTAACGGTCCGCATCCCGAAAAAATAATCACCCAGGAGCTCAGACAAAAAGAATTTGATAACTACTCCACAACCGATGATCATGGAATGCACATAATCGGCCTTGCAACCGACCAGGCCGGAAACACCTTCTATAAAGTGAAGAACTCCTGGGGTGTTACCGGAAAGTATGATGGATTCATTTTTGTATCGAGAGCTTATGTAATGCTGAGGACTACTAACATTATGGTGAATAAGGCTGCAATTCCGGCTTCTATCACTAAAAAAATGGGTATTATCTGACCTTACATCTTGTTTTTTAGCCATAAGCGACCCGTCCACGCATTTCATCTGTCGTAAACAGCTTGAGATTGGCGGACGGAACATGAGAACAAAAGCCATCAGGGTAGCTCCGATAGCAAGACAGGCTCTGAGCAGACCCATTCCCTGTGGCCCTATGCATAATATATCGGATGCAAATACAGGAAGCATTGATGGAAAACCACGACTTCGTATTAATCTAAAATTTACCAGTCAAAAGTGCGAATTAATTGGGAATCCGGAATCTGGAAGAAAGAATAATAAATTCAGCCTTCAGCACAAACTAACAACATGAACCAGACTACCCAATTCTATCAGCATAATGGCTGGTAAACAGAAGATTAATGATAATAATTAACAGGTAAAATGACGCTAAAAAAAGCCTGTAATCTATTAAACTAAAACAATAACAAGAATAATGATCAGAAGCAACGCACCTCCACCATACATATAGTATCCACCATGATGTCTGCCCTCAACAATAACCTGTTTGTTTGCCTTGAGGTTATTCCGTGCATCAGTATTTTCTTTATTCATAATATTCGCCGTGGCCAGATTATCTATTTCGGCACGCCTGGTCAGTCGGCTTAATTCCTCATTAGTCAATTTATTTTCTCTTGTGTTAGAAGCAGCTGGTTTTTCAGATTCTTTTTTCGGATCGGAAAAACCTGCAAATGCTGTGGTGCTTAATACAAATAGTATTAAAAAACCGAAAAACAGATTCTTTTTCATAATGTAAATATTTGATTATTAATTAAAAATCAAAGTTAGATATCAAAGTACCCTATCATGTTATATAATTATATAAATAAGTTATATAATTCGTACTGCAGCAGCTTGTCGCCATCTCTGAATTAAAGCTCTTTTATGGGTGTACTTGAAATTATTTGCACAAACCGACTCTTTTATTTACTTTTCACCAATTAATCTACAATAATATATTAGACTGTTACTTTAAATCTTAATAATGTACTGATGACAAATTTTTCACTTGATAAGAGTAAGATCAAAGTTCTGCTGCTTGAGGGGATCCATGAAAATGCCCGCAAATTCTTCCTGGAAAATGGATATACCGATGTTGAATGTCTGAATGGGGCGCTGTCAGGCGAAGAGCTGGAAAAGAAATTACAGAGTACTCATATTATAGGGATCAGAAGCCGTACTGAACTTCGTAAAAATCTGCTTCACAAAACTCCTAAACTATTTGCTATCGGATGTTTCAGCATAGGTACAAACCAGGTGGATATCCAGGATGCCAAAATGCTTGGGATACCCGTTTTTAATGCCCCTTTTTCAAATACACGTTCAGTAGCCGAACTTGTTATAGCTGAGTGCATTATGCTAATGCGGGGTATTCCTGAGAAAAATGCTCTGGCTCACAATAAAATCTGGATGAAATCATTTAATAATTCCGTGGAAGTAAGAGGCAAAACCCTTGGGATAGTAGGTTACGGTCATATAGGTTCTCAGGTTTCCATCCTGGCCGAGAATATGGGTATGAATATTGTCTATTATGATATTGAAAAGAAACTCAGCCTTGGCAACTCCAAACATTTAGCAAGTTTGAATGACCTGTTAAAGATCTCCGACTGTGTTACTATTCACGTTCCATTGACTGAGCTCACAAGGAATATGATCTCAACTGACCAGATAGCAATTATGAAGAAAGGTGCATGCTTAATCAATGCATCACGCGGGGATGTGGTAGATTATAAAGCTGTTGCTGAGGGTTTAAAATCGAAGCATCTTGCAGGAGTTGCAGCCGATGTCTTTCCTCACGAACCGTCATCAAATGACAAACCATTCGAGAATGATCTGCAGGATTTTAATAATGTAATTCTCACGCCACATATAGCAGGCAGTACTCTGGAAGCACTTGCCAATATCGGCCTGGAAGTAGCTGAAAAACTTGTAAGATACAGCGATACAGGCTCAACTATCGGAGCAGTGAACTTTGTCGAGATTGCTCTCCACGCCAATTCATCCAAGCAGCGATTTTTACATATTCATAAGAATGTTCCTGGCGTACTGGGCGAAATAAACCATTATTTTTCTTCGAGGGGTATCAATATATCAGCTGAATATCTGCAGACTGACGCTGACCTTGGTTATGTTATTCTTGAAACGGATAGTGAGCTTGATGATTCGGTCCTTAAGGACCTTAAGAATATTCCGCATACAATACGGGTCAGAATCTTGTATTAATAAAAGAGGTGTCTCAAAAGTCAAAATCCATTAACCGCAAAGTTCGCAAAGAATTTACGCAAAGTTCGCAAAGAATTTGAAATCAATGCTTTGTGCCCTTTGTGCATTCTTTGTGTTCTTTGTGGTTAAAAAGAACTTTTGAGACACCTTTTTTCTATACATTTTCAGGAGTTACCTTCTGTTCCTCCTCCCTGCAACCGGGTCTGAATCTGCCATGATATTTTCCCCTCCAGTCATGCCTTCTGGAACTATGCGATCCCGGGGCAATACCGGTAAGGAGAATTTTTGATAGAATAAACAGTCCGGCTGTCTGCCAGAAAGTAATTACAGGTCCGTGAAACAATATTGGAATCAGCGCATTCCATAGACACATAACAGCATAAACTGTAAGTGTAACGAAAGCTAAGCCAAGTATTCCAAAACCAACATACTTTAAAATCCTTAATGTTTTCATACTAATTGCTTTTTAATAATTTATATAATTCATTTAATCTTTCCCTCAGTGCGAGAATAGCATATCGTTTCCGTGAGATAAGAGTATTGATTCCAATACCTGTTTTATCAGATATCTCTCTGAAGCTCATATCCTCAAATTCGTTTGCCACGAACACGTAGCGCTGCTCCGGAGGAAGATCCGAAAGAGTCTCGTCGATAGCTTCCCATATCATCTCCTTTATATCATCCTCTTCATTTGTTGATTCCAGAGAAGGAAGTATATCTTCAAGAGTTAATGGACCATCATCATCATTTTTCGCATTTTCGGAATAACTGAGGCTGACAGGTTTCTTCTTCCGGTGGAGGTCCCTTATCCGGTTGTCAGCCACTTTATAGAGCCATGCAGTAAGACTTTCGATCCTCCTGATATCGTTAAACCCTACTGTAAGCTGGTAGAAGACATCCTGCAGAATATCTTCTGCCCCGACGCTGTCGTGGACTCTGTTCTTTATATATCCGAGCAGACGTTTCCGCTGGTCTTTATAAACAGCTCCGATTTTTTCTGACTCTTTTGGACTCATTCAAGAGGTTGTTTAATTCCATAGACGAAAGAGTAATATAAATATTTTAAATATCTGGAATATTTTTTATTTAAAGCTGATATGTGAGCCCGAAGGGCAAGCTCGCGAACACCTTTGCGGATGCTTCCATTTTTATAAAAAAAAGTATTAATTAAACCCACATTTCCCAAACAAATTCAGACTATGATTGTTTGTCTCTTACAAGTAATATGAGAAGAAGTATTTTCATTATTAACAACATCTTAAAAACTTAAGTTATGATCTCGGGAAAAGTAGTTTTAGGCGCACTGGCTGGCATAGCTGCCGGTGCATTGGTCGGGATCTTGTTTGCTCCCGATAAAGGTTCCGAAAGCCGGAAAAAAATAGTCAAAAAAGGAGAAGACTATCTGGATACCGTAAAAGATAAATTCAATTCACTTCTTGACACAGTAGCCGGAAAATTTGATGGTGGAAGAGTTGATGTCTCTGATATTGGTGATAATGGAAAAACCAGATCAAAGGAAGCAAAGAGAGATATGCAACCTTCAGCAGGGTAAGAGATACAGATTAATTTAAAGTAACAAAACCCGGCCTGCCAATCAGCGGACCGGGTTTTTCATTTACAGAATCGATAATTAATAAACGGCTGGATCTGCTTCTGAACAGATCTATATAATGATTTATTCAAAGTGTTACAATAATACTGAGCAATTCCTTCATCGATTTTCCAAGTTTGGAACCCAGCGTTTCGATCATCTCTTTTTCTTTGCCTTCGCTGAATTTCAAATCTTCATCAGTAAGATTATCAAATTTCTTAAGAAGCTTTTCTCTTTTGTCCTTCCAGTATTTTACAGTATTGGTTCTCATGGAATTTGTTGTAATATATTGTTCAGCCTTTGTAATATATTTGAATCACATTGTTCTTAATAATTGAATTTAACAAAGTATGTGCCAAAAATAAAAATGAAGAATAAACATTTTGCTGGAACATATTAATTATCTGAATTACTGCTACTTTTAAAACTCTTTGTTTTTAAATATGAGAATATTCAATTTAAAAATTCTCAAAATGAGAAAAAATCGATAGAATTTTTGCCCGGCCTCCTGTCTTGTTTCGCTCTGGCTGCTCCGCCAATTTATTTCTTTGAAAACATTGTATCAGTTCTTTTCTGGAGCTCTTTGAAAGTGACATCCTCGATATGGGTCATTATTGTCCATTTATGGCCAAATGGATCGGTAAGTGCTCCGGAGCGGTCACCGTGATATTGGTCTTTTACAGTCATTTCACCTATCACTTTTGCTCCGGCTTTAATGGCTCTGTCAAACACCTTATCCACATCCTCAACATACAGACAAAGCATTACAGGTGTTCCTCCTACAGTTTCAGGACTGAGGTTACCCCATTGTACACTCTCATCGGCAAGCATTATTTTTGAGTTGCCAATTTCAATTTCAGCATGACCGACAGAACCGTCGGGCATCATTAACCGTCCGACTATTTTCGCTCCGAATGCATTTTTATAGAATTCAATTGCTTTCTCGGCTCCTTTAACAGCGAGATATGGAGTCACTGAATGATATCCCTCGGGGATAGGTTTTGCTTTCATATGATTGAGTCTTTAAATGGTAAACATTTTTACTGAAACAAAGTTCAATAAAATGATCAGACTTTACGTTTACCGGAGAACATTCCCTTTAAACTCGACCATATATTTTTATGCTCTGAAGATTCTCTCTGGTCTCCGATGAGAGACGCATACGGCTGTAAACCCTCAACATTATCAAAAATTATTTTAAGTATCCCGGATAAAGGCAGAAATAAGATTATACCGGCAATGCCCCAGATTATACCACCCAGGATCAGGACAAATATTGTAAAGAAAGGACTGATGTTAACACTACCTCCTACTACATAAGGTTCAATAAAATAATGATCAATAGTATTAACCGCCAATACTATAATAATAACCCAGATTGATTGATTAAAGGATCCATCTATAAGTGATATAAATAACGGGATCAGGCCTCCAATTAATGCCCCTACATATGGTATAATGGTCATTATGGCAACAATTAATGAAAGTACGACAGCATTTTTCAGGCCAATAATGGAAAATCCGATGAGAAAAAGTATACCCATAATAGCCGCAGCAGCGAGTCTTCCCGTCAGGTATTGCTGAGCAACTTTGCTGATTTTGTCAATCATCTCTTTTGCTTCATCCCTTTTTTCTTCCTTATAAAGCATTACCACAAAATTTTCATATTTATTCCTCTGCATCAAAAAAAGAAAAATAAATACCAGGATAAGCAATAAGCTTCCAAAAAAAGTAAAAGTATCTCTTACCATCTCTCCCAGAAAACTTCCTGCACTACGAAAAACATCTGAAGCGTGAACTCTTAGTTGTTCGGTACTTACGCCCAGACTGTCATTGATCCACGATTGAATATCCAGTTTTATTTCTTCGTATCTCATTAATATAAGAGGAAGTTCCTTTCCTATATTTCCGATCTGAGCGGTAAGAAGTAAGAGTACTCCTGAACACAGTAATACAATGATCATTACGGATATTACAGACGAAAAAACTCTTGAGATCCCGCGATTTTCAAGTTTGTTCGATACGGGTGTCATCAGCATTGCCAATAATCCGGCGAAGCTGATAAGCTTGAAAAAATCTCTGCCAAAATATAATACTACGCTTATTAATATTGCAAAAAGCAAAATCTTATTAAGTCGTGCCAGTCCGGGATGTGGTAACATAAACTATTTCAATTATGTGCGAAAGAATTACAAATTATGTGATCAAATTTAACCATTATAACAAAAAGCTGAAGAGAAAGGTTTTAAAATCTTTTAAGATTTGCCAGATATTTTGTGTTTCGTGTTTTCATAATATTCTGAAATACGTTAAATGCCCACATCACGCTTCATATCTTTTCCAAAACTCCTGCCTTTTTCATTATCTTTGCCAATCTTATTAAATTAATTAAAATTCAAGGTACATAAGTGATATTCGACGAATTAGATCTGAATGCGGAGTTGCTGGAATCAATTGATTACATGGGCTTCAGGGAGACAACTCCGATCCAGGAAAAGGCCATACCGGTCATCCTGTCGGGCAGAGACCTGATTGCCTGCGCACAGACAGGCACAGGAAAAACAGCTGCATTTCTGCTGCCCATAATGAATTTCATTTCGGAAAAACGTCCTGTTCATACACATACTCTCATACTGGTACCGACACGGGAACTGGCTATTCAGATTGACCAGCAGATCCAGGGGTTGGCTTATACGCTGAACATTACATCAATAGCTGTTTATGGTGGTGGTGATGGTAGCGGATGGGACCAGGAAAGAGTTGCCCTCTCGAAGGGAGCTGATATAATTGTTGCTACTCCGGGCAGGCTTATTTCACATCTAAATCAGGGTTATGTGAAATTTGACCAGATAGAGGTTCTTGTTCTTGATGAAGCCGACCGTATGCTCGATGTCGGGTTTTACGATGACATAATGCGCATTATTTCACATCTGCCTAAAATTCGTCAGACTTTGATGTTCAGTGCCACCATACCTCCAAAGATAAGGGCGATGTCGAAGCATATTATGAAAAATCCTGAGGAGATCGCTCTTAAAAGATCGCAACCTGCTGAAGGAGTCAAACAGGTTGTATATCTGTTAAACGACAACCAGAAACTGGCTCTTATAAGCAGTCTCATGGCCGATAACCCTGAATACCACAGCATACTTATATTCAGTTCAACTAAAAAGAAATTGAGTGATATTGTTCGTGGGTTGCGCTCAAAAGACTACCGGGTAGAAGGTATTTCATCGGATCTTGAGCAGAAGGAGAGAGAAGAGATGCTCTCGAGGTTCAAATCGCGAAAAACCCGTGTCCTTGTAGCTACCGATGTATTGAGCCGGGGAATCGATATAAAGGATATCGATCTTGTAATAAATTTTGATGTTCCGTCTGACGCTGAGGATTATGTACACAGGGTTGGCAGAACTGCACGTGCCGAAGCTACAGGTGCAGCTGTAACACTTGTTAACAAAGCCGATCTTTTCAAGATGCAGCGAATTGAAAAATTAATAGGGTACGAAGTTGATAAGGAGCCATTGCCTGCCTTTATAGCCGAGGTACATGACCGGAGTAATGATCAGCCCTCTCATACCAGATCTGAAAAACGTGGTTTTAAACGGAGATATAACCAAAAGGGCAGACGGAATGGAGCCGGGGGATTGAGGCGTGAAGGGTAAACCTAAGAAGTTAAATATATTAAAATAGTAAGAGAGTTTAGTATAAAACAGAATGTAAAGTGTTGAATATATGCCTGATACATTTGGGGCTATTTATAAAGTCTTCTTTAACCACAAAGTACACAAAGACCACCTTCGCTAAAGCTTCGGTGGTTTAAAAAAGCACAAAGTACACAAAGGTAGAAACCTATAATTCAACACTTTGTGACCTTTGTGAAAATACTTTGTGACCTTTGTGGTTAATGGATTTCAACTTTTTCAACCGCCCCAAGCTTTTTTATACAGTTTCTCATTCATCCCCAAAGCTTAGGTTGACGGCTATATGATTGAGGCGTGAAGGGTAAAGTATTATTTCATTTGAATAATCAGGGCTTTGTACCTGACGTCATCCCTCACCATTCCGAACACAGGATCGGCCTCAATCGATTTTCGTGAATCAAAACCCTGGCGGAAGGCTGCAGAGAGTGCATCAACCGATTCTTTTATTTTACCTGATCCGGCCAGCGATCTGGCAAGATTATAATAATTATACTGGTTCTCACTATCTGACAATGTGCAGATCCTAAACAGGAATGCTGCCTTTATATAAACCCTTTTCCTGTAATATGATGCCCCCTGCTCAGAGCAAAGGATAGAAATGAAATTCAGGACTCTTGACGCCATCTCACTGTTTTCAGGACTTCCTTTATCCCGAAGCCATTTAATTGTTGTTATCTCTTTTTTCCACCAGGTTGATGCACTGTCGGGTACTAAATCTGAATTAACAATCTCAATCAGATAGTTAAAATACTTTTCCTTTTTCTCCTGTTCATTTGAAGCCACTTTTTTCCATTTCCGGATCGCCTTTTGATATTCAGACGATTTTTCGGAATCAGTCAGCAACTTTGTCATACGTGATGCAAAAGGAGTTCCCTCAAAGTCCCTGATGGCAAACCTCATGTACATTATTGCATCTGCCTGGTTTCCTGCTAACTGCGAATTGATCAGGTTTAGTGTTTTGTTTTCAATATATGAAAGGAATGACTGATCGGCCGGAATTATTTTCCTGTTCATTGTCTGGTGGATCAACCATTCCACAGCGTCAGTGATCAGATCTGAACCAGGCCACTGATGACCTCCTGAGAATGTCCTGAGGTATGAAATCACCCTGGTCTGGTTGCTGAAGAAGCCGGGGAGGTCGTACATTTCCAGATAATTCATATCGCGGGTGCCTGCCAGACCATAATATAAGAAGCCGGAATTTGCTAAGGGCATATAATTCCTGTCATTAGGCATTCCAGCCCCACAACCGATTATACCGGAGATCTTCTTTTCTATTACACCAAAGGCCATAGCAAAACGTGATCCTCCGGAAAAACCTGCAGCATATATCCTTCGTTCATCTACAGTGAATCGTTCCTCAACATCCCGGAGCATTGCCTGGGCTGCAGCGAAATTATCTACCATTGGTCCATTGCGTGAGTTGTTTGAACAGGCAAGAATAAATCCATATTTTCTTCCCGCTTCAATGAATGCACTGACACCTGATCTTCCTCTTGCACCAGGATCAAAAATCAGAATTACCGGCCAGCTCTTTTTATTATCGTATTGTACAGGCTTGTAGAGAGCATAGCTCTGCCCGATCGCATTACGACATTGAACAGTATCTGTAATCAGATCTTTAGCAGACATCTGCGGGAACAGGAACGATTGAGACATGCAAATCTGAAGCAGGAAGAAAAGACTGCAGGACCGTTTGACTGCAGGACTTATCCCTTCTTTAAGCCATTTATTCAGTTGGCTCATTTATGCGTTCATTTATTTTTTCAATAACCGGTGTTACATCTATATGCCTGTGACCGCCTTTTAAGTGATGAACGGCAATATTATGCTTCGTAAATTCCTTTTTCTCAAACTTTTTTTCGTCTTTCCCCCAAAACACCATTATTTTTTTATCCTCAATTTTCATTATTTCATGCAGTACATCATACGGCCAATGCTTGCAGGTAAAACCCACCCGGTCAAGAAAATGAATTTTGAAATCTGAGTTGTAAGAAGGGGACAACAATACTATAAATTCAACCTTTTCTTTCCATTCATCACTCATTAAATTGTAAAGGAAAGGCACCACTTCAGATCCAAATGAATATCCGGCTAAAATAAATTTCTGGAGATTATACCTTTTTAAGTTCTGATCAATATATGGCAATATACTATCCAGGGTTTGCCGGGGTGTTTTACGACTGCGGAAATACTTATATGAATTAATACACATAAAAGGGATATTATTTGCACATAAACTGTCAGTCAATTTTTCATCAAACCTGCTCCTGCCTGAATCACCAGTAAAAAAGATCACTAATGGTTTGCTGGTGGCATTGGTGCATTCCGGTTGTATAATATAATTTGATTGCGCCTGGGCGTTGCTATAGAATATAACCGTTAATAAAAACAGATATTCTGAACATGACGGATAAGACAAAAGACAAAAGTATAAAGATAAAAGGGAACAGGAAAAGTTATTTAGACAAAAGTACACAATGAAAGAACGGCGCAACGGCGCAACGGCGCAACGGCACAATTAAAGCCTCAGGTGATTAAGGTTGAGGTGAGTGCAGAGCAATGCATCATACACGATAAACCAGTTTATTTAACCTCAGTGATCTTTACTCCTCTGGTTACTCCGGTTTCGTTAAAAACATCTATTGTGAAATAGTACTCCTGTAACCTGTTCAGGTTCCTGATTGTCAGCGTATCAACTCCAAGGACCTGCCAGTTATGATACAATTTATCAGGTTGTGAACCGTAGCGAATGTTGTAGCCAACATCTCCCGGTTTTTTGTTCCATTTTAGTTTGACTTCGCGTTTATCGTCAGGATTACGGGTTATACTGACATTATCTGCTTCTGCCGGCAAATTTCCGGGTGCTGTGCCAAAAACCCGTAAGTCGGCCAGACTGAATGTACCATCGGGCATGTAGTAGTTTGTAAGCCTGATATAGCGACCTTTAACCGGAGTTGATAACTGAATATAATCATGAGGCACGTCGGCTTTATTTTGTCTTTTATCTGCCAGCGGTTTCCACGATTTATTATCAGCGGAATACTCCAGAAGGTAATTGTAGAAAATTTTAGGATCGCGTCCGAGTACCTTTGTATTATTTTCTGCATAGTTTATCTGCACGGCATTGAGATTACACAGCTTCCCGAGGTCAATGGTTATCCATTCTCCTTTATTGCCTGTCTGAGCACTCCAGTATGTGCGGACATCTTCATCGGTCGCCAGGCTTTTAGCGTGACCTGGTCAGTTCCGATGAAACAGTAACAGGCTTCTTGTAGGATAAGAGCATCCATTTTGGAAATAATTCATCGGGAGAGGATATTTTTTTCCGGGGCATAATAAAGGGAAAATCTCCGAAACCGGTATAGGTATAAAGATTCCCGTCCTTGTCAAAAAATGTCGGGAATAAGCCTAAACGCCTCTCAAACATATGCTTCTGAGAGATTGTCAGAGTTGAGATATGCCAGTAATTGCCATATCGATCTTTAAAAGTACTGCTATGACCCGCACCGCCAATAAAGCCTTCGGGTTTTGATGAGAACGGATTGTTCGGTGCCATTCTGAAAGGTCCCAGAGGTTTATCAGACACATACACTCCGTCGCAATAGCTTTTAAATTGTGTACCGGGTATTGCATATTGAAGATAGTATTTGTCTTTATATTTTGTCATCCATGAACCTTCTAACCATGGATTTTCAGGTTGATTGTTGTAATCTCCTGACTGCTCCCATCCATAATCTGCTTTGTTGCTGTTAAAAGTTACAATTGGATTTCCAATAGGATTAAAACTCTTTGGATCGAGTTCGACAGCATAAAGCGGTTGGCTGTTGGAGCAACCATAGTAAAAGAAAAGACGACCATCATCATCCAGAAATAAGTCGGGATCAATCATCCCAATTGGGAAATCGGCTTTCGCAATTTTCCACTTCCCTGTTTTGGGGTTTGCAGTTTTATAAATTTTGACCGGAGCATTTGCAGATGCCATAAAAAACAGTGAATCTCTCATTTCTACAACAGTCGGGGCATAGTCTTCCAGAGGCAGGTCAGCAGTAGTAATTAAATCCCAGTTGATTAAATCAGTTGAATGAAAGTACCCTCCGGATTTTGAGGCAAACAGATAATACTCACCTTTAAACATTACCATCGTAGGGTCAGCTGCTTCACGCCGGGAAGGTTCGTCGAGGCAAAAACGATAACTCAGGTTCATTGGATTACAGATCGTAGTCTGTTTTGAATCTGCTTTGTTTACAGCTCCGGATTGACCGTAAGTTACTGTGGTCGCTACCAGTAATAAAATACCAAATAATTGCTTCTTCATATCTTTCAAATTGTTAAAAGAATTCTTCCCGGAAATATAAGAAAATTCTCCCATTTCCGCTAACACGGAATCTTCGCTTCGCTCCGATCTCCCTTTCTCCCTTTCTCCCTTTCTCCCATTCCCCCAATCTTTTTCTATTCTGAGCGAATTAGACAATATGATCACTGAAGGGTTACAGGACGAAAACTCTCCTCCCCTTTAAAACTGATTTTTATACACATCTATTCGATCCGAAGTTTGGCTTCGTCAAACTCACTTCGTTAGATTCGTTTGTCTCATTGATACTCACCCCCATCCCCTCTCTACTTCGTAAAGAGGGGCGTGGACGCGATTAAGTACCAATAGGAAGATTAAAATTCTACCATTTAGAGGCAAGGCCACCATGCTGAAACAATATTATTAATAGAAAAAGTATATTTTCCTTGAAGTGATTCATTACATTCAGCATATCTGTGAATTGCCCCCTCTTTACAGGGTCAAGCGTTAAGAAATAGCCCAGCGGGCTATTTTAGCGAAGGAGCCAGATTGCAGAGGTGGCAGAGGGGGTTAGGGGGTGAGTACAAAAAAGCTAAGATGAAAAGATGTGTAAAAGAGTAGCTTCAAAAGGATAGCCTGTCCCGCTTTTGGCGGGAGGAAAAGTATCGAACAAATACTCAGTACTTTACATTCTGTTGTATACTAAACTCTCACTATTTTACTATATTTAATTCCTCAGGTTGACGGCTACGAGGATTGCCCTGCTGATAATTACTCTGGGCCTTTCGATAATTCCGAATCCGGTTCTGATTAATTTATCGCTCATCTTTTCAAATGCCTTACGATTAACATGAAATTTCGGTTCGACTATATAAAGTTTTCCCTCCGGTTTCAGCAATGACTTCAATTCTTCAAAAAGTCTGTCCTGATCGGGTACTTCATGAACCATCCAGAATGCCAGGATGAAATCCATTTTTTCAGCAAGACCTGTACTCTCCTCCTGACATTTATGCAAAACAACCCTCTTTTCTAAAACTGTACCATGTATTTTCCTGTCAACTATTTTAAGCATACCATCCTGGAGATCAGCTGCCACCACTTTCCCCGATTCACCAACCATTTTTGCTATCTCAACAGTGAAAACACCCGGCCCGCAGCCCAGATCAAGTACTGACATTCCCTGTTTAATATATGTCCCGAGTATTTTTTGAGGCTTATGTAACCATCTTCTTAAAGAGTTATCGAGACTTCCTGAGAATTCTGCAGGACAAACATATGGGGTTTTTTCGTTTTTCATATTGCTGGTCTATTTGGGAAAAATAATTTCAAATATAAAATCTAAAAGTAATAAATGATTTGCAATAATGGCGCAAGGGCGCAAGGGCACGCAAGGGCGCAACGGCGCAAAGGCGCAAGGCACAAGGGCGCAACGGCGCAAGGGCGCAACGGATTTCGAATGGCCTTAGAGAATTTTGGGATAATAGCGACTGTTTTGAGACTTGCTGCGGTGGCTAAAAGTAAGCAATACTGTTTGAGCGACGCCGAGGCACGAGGTGGCGCGAGTTGTATTGCGTGCGCAAGTTTCAAAACAGTTGCCCCAAAATTATCTGCAGCCTTGATTTTTCTTTGCTTACTTTGACTTCGTCGAGCTCGTCTCCCGATAAATCGGGATCCTCGGTTCTTTGCATCAAGACAAAGAAAGTAAGATTATAGTGTGATAATCAAATTCAGTAACTCCTGATTTGATTTTCCGAGTTTATCACTAAGCAGTGCCAACATGGCCTTCTCCTCTCCTACCTTAAAATTAAGATCCTTTTGAGAAAGATTTTCATATCTTTTCAGGAGTTTTTCTTTCCTCGTTTTCCAGTATCCACCATTCATCGGGTTTCATGACTTGCAGTTATTGCGTTCTATTTATGTTAAGTCCTTTATATAAAAGACAAACAGAATCGAATAATGTTGCAGAATCCGGAAAAAAATCGGTAGGTGGCGGATGGCAATCGGCGTGCGGCGTCCGGTGTGCGGTACTATGAGCAACCAGCAACCAAAATAGCTTATCTTTACATATCATACTTCTGCGATTATGAGAAATCATAAAACTATAGTCCAATCATTTATTCCGGGAATTCTGTTTCTCATGACCTTTACCGGAAATATTATTTCTTCAGAAAACAGGACCGAATCTATAAGCGTTGATGGACTAAAGCGTACATACCTCATTCATATTCCGTCTTCAATTAATGTTAATGAACCGTTGCCCATTCTGATAGTATTGCATGGCGGAGGTGGAAATGGACGGAGTATGGTAAAGCTTACAAAAGGTGGTTTCGATAAACTTTCCGATAAAAAAGGATTTATTGTGGTCTACCCTGATGGTATCGATAAGCATTGGAACGATGGCAGAAACGCAACAGAAACAGGTTATAGCACACATGAAGAGAACACAAACGATGTCGCTTTTATCGCTGCTCTGATTGATCATCTGATAAAGAAATTTAATGCTGATGCAAAACGTGTTTACGTTACAGGCATGTCCAATGGTGCAATGATGTCCTACCGGCTGGGTTGTGAATTATCAGGAAAAATTGCTGCGATAGCTCCTGTCGCCGGCAATATACCGGAAAACCTGATTCCACTTTGCTCACCTGCCTGCCCGGTCGCTGTTCTGGCTATTAATAATGAAAATGATCCTCTTGTACCTTTCTCAGGAGGAGATGTAACCGGACCATTTGGTAAGAAAAAACTTGGGAAGGTATTATCCGCAAAAGAATCAGTAATGTTCTGGGTAAAAAATAATGATTGTTCCCCGGATCCGGTCGTCACTGATTTACCCGACAATGATCCTGATGATGGCACGAGGGTTCAAAGACAACAATTTTTGAATGGCAAAAACAATTCCGAGGTTATTCTCTACATAATTAAAGGTGGTGGACATACCTGGCCCGGGGGTGATCAATATCTTGGTGAATGGATTATCGGTAAAACCTGCCGTGATATAAATGCAACAGAAATTATCTGGGATTTTTTCGAAAAACATAAATTGAATTGAGGCGTGCGGCATGAGGCGTGAGGCACCTTTCATCTCTTCTCCCACTCTCCCTTTCACCCCGTCTCCCCGTCTCCCCTTTAAGGTTAAGGTTGAGGTTGAGGTTGAGATTTCCTGCAACCTAAGCAGAAATCCCTTATTCCTTTACGCCGTTGTGCCGTTGCGCCCTTGCGCCGTTGAGCCGTTGCGCCTTTTATTTCCCCAACAGATTTCTTAATGCATTAAAATCCAGAACCCCAAGAACATCCGTCATAACTTTTGCTGCAACAGGTTCTTTATCATCACCTGTTATATTCACAACAATAAACTGGGGAGATGACCTGGAGAGCTTGCTGTTGAAATACCCCGGATTTGGTTTGATAAGTACCTTGCTAAAAGGATCATCATTTGTTGTAAAGAGAAATGACAAATAATCATTCGGGTCTTGTTTTACAATTGCCGGTTGGTCCGATTCACCGGATGGCATTTTCATAAGTGATTCAATCTTCGCCAGGGCCTTCTTAAAATCCTGTTCTGTTTTTGTTTTGAAGTTTTGGTTTGAACCCTCTATTGCTTTTGGCATTGCCAGAATAAGCATATTTTTCTGTTTTTCCAGGAATTCTTTTTTGGTAACAAATGCAAATGGAAGTTTATTATCGTGAGTAATCAACCAGGTTTTGATTTTACCTGTCGCTCCCATGCCCAGACTTGCATTCTCCTCAAAAAAGTAATTACCGTCTTTTTCGACCGGCATTTTTTTCAAGCTGTAAAATCCCTCGCCGGGCAGATTATTTTCATCTGGTTTCTCATAAATTTTAGGATCAAATCTGTTTACGGAAACAGTTAAGCTTGTTGATGTTTCATGATCTGTTTTAAGGATATTGCCTTCGCAGATATAGTGCAAAAAATAAATGTTATAGTCGTAAAGATTAACCGGTACTTCTGCATCGGGTCTGTCATATGAGCCATTATAATCAGCCTCAACTCCGGTTGGTGAGTATTTTGATTTTATCATTAAATGTATTGCTGCCACAACTTTTCTCTCTCTGTCAAGGTCAGCTGGCGGGATGCCCGATACAGAGCCTTTCATACCCTCTTTCCATATACCTGGTTTTTGTGAAGCCGATGTCTGGGTACAGTCCTGGGAATATGCATTCAGTGAAGCATAAAGTGCCACAAGTAGTAAAACGTATTTCATAAGGCTGTTATTTATTGTTGAATTTCTGAGGAGCTTAATTTCGCTAAAAAGGTTTGGATTGTATAACACACAGATAAACAATTTGTTTAGTTGGATTCATGGAAATGGGGAAAAGGCGTGCGGCGTGCGGCGTGCGGCATGCGGCACCCTTCACCTCTTCTCCCACTCTCCCTTTCACCCTTTCTCCCCGTCTCCCCTTCTCCCCTTCTCCTCTTCTCCTCTTCACCCCGTCTTCCATTTAAGGTTGAGGCGTGAGGTTAATTACAGTTCTTCCATGTATGAGTGCCTGAAAAAGATCAATATGATACCACATCTTAGCATAGAAATAGGAAAGCACCAGGAGTGCTGCCGCGAATGTAAATAATAATCCAAAGTATTTGCCGGCGACAGACTTTCCCGATTTGATAGCTTTTTTTGAAATATCCTTAACCCAGCTTTCGAGCTTAATAAAAACCGGATAAAGGATCACCACAGTTATTGCCATACCAAGAAATGTGAAGGCAACCGGTTTATAATGATCTTTATAGCTGACCATATAATTGGTTATGGCATTGGTTATAAGATTTACAGTAAGTATAGTGAGTGTCATTACAACAAAGCGGAAGAAGTATCTGTACATAATATCACTTTTTTAGTGTGTAAATTTATTCTTTTATTGGGAATTACAGCTCCTATTAATAATCAGAGATTAGTGTGAAGATTGCCGTTTTGCTTCGGAGGCGTCAGCACAAACGGTGGACTTCCAGGGAGTGACTTAAATGAAAAAGCCTGACATTCACTTCGTTCATTTCGGCTTAATTTCCCATTGCTTTTGAAAACGAGCTTTCAACGCATCGGAAAAATAAAGCCCGGCACTTTCGTGCCAGGCTTTTTCATTGTCGGGGTGAGAAGACTCGAACTTCCGGCCCCTACGTCCCGAACGTAGTACGCTACCAACTGCGCCACACCCCGATTTGATTTCGGTGAACAAAAATAGTAAAAATTGACACAGTTAGAAATTATTTTGAAGTATTGGTTGTAAAAGCCCTTCCTGCAAAACTCATTTCACTCCCAGCTTAGCTTTCATAAGCGGCAGTATATTGGTGCATTTCTTTTCATCGGTGTAAAGCATCTGTCCACCATCGATAACAAAAATGAATCCCTGCTCTTCAGCAACTGTCTTTATGGCCTTGTCAACCCTGTCAATGATGGGCTGGAGAAGCTTAATCCTCCTATCTTCAAGCTGTCCATTGGCTTTTACAGAAAATAACTGGATACGTACATCCAGACTCTTTATCTCTTCCTGCCTGGTTTGTCGTAAATATTCAGAAATTTTAGCGTTTTCATTGTTCAGACTGGCAGTCTTGCTATTCAGATCACCCTGCATGGAAGCAAGCTGATTCACGTATTCATTTCTTAACTTCTCTATCTGCGCTGATACCGTATCATATTCAGGTATAGACCTGTACAGTTCTTCTTTGTTTAAATATCCGTATTTCTGGGCATCAACGGTCTGAATGGCGATCAATAAAAAGAATAATATAATGAGCTTTTTCATACAGGTTTTTAATTTCAAATATAGCCTTTTGTCTTTTATCAATCAAGTCATATCGAAGCGAAGCACAGATCCTGACCGATAGAGTCAGGACAGACCAGAGCGGTTCCTTAAATCAGATCTCATCTACCGGTTTCAGAAGGCGCCTGGTAGATCAGCATGGTTTATGCGGTTTGCGGTTGTGCGGTCCCGCTGAAGCGGGATCTCCGCTTCGCTTCGATATGCGGCACGCGGTTAAAGCTCATTATACTTTTTTGCTGTCCCTTTTGACTTTTCAACCGGATATTTTTCGCCATTCTTCCGGATCTTTTCAAGTACTATCTCCTTTACATCAAAGCCATGCTTTCCTGCCAGTAAAAGGCTGAATGCAAGAACATCCGCTAGTTCCTCTTTAAGTTTATTCTGATCAACAAGTTCTGATTCCTCAGTCGTTTTCCACAGGAAGAGTTCATTTAGCTCAGCTGCCTCAATTGAGATTGCCAGAGCAAGATCTTTTGTATTATGAAACTGTTCCCAGTGCCGGGCATCGCGGAATTTAACAAGTTCGTCTATAAGTATTTGAATATCACTCATCGAAAATATATTAGTAGCACTAAGGTAGTGAAATTGTGAATAGGGTATTGTACAAGACTGAAAGTATCCACCTGGTGTAGGTCCCTTCGACAAAGACCCCGACGATGACATCCCATTTCGTGGTTTTGACGAGGATCCCGAACAATGAATGATAAATAATTAAATCTGCCCCTTATATTTTGGGTCAAAATCTACCATCCATTCAATACCGTATTTGTCTCTGAACATTCCAAAATACGAACCCCAGGGACTGTCAGCAATAGGCATTTCAATTTTCCCACCTGCTGAAAGTCCATTAAATAATTTGTCAGCTTCTTCTTTGCTTTCTGCACTTATTGAAATTTTACTTCTGTTTTCGTTTTCGTTTACTCGTCCCATAGCTTCCGGAATGTCATTTCCCATTAAAATGTTTTTGCCAATAGGCAAAGCAATATGCATAATTTTATTTGCATCATTTTCTGCTACCGGGAATTCAGGACCTGACAGGTCTTTGAAACGCATAATCATTGCGAACTCTCCGCCAAAAACTGATTTGTAGAATGTAAATGCTTCTTCTGCATTTCCATTAAAGTTGATGTGAGGATTTATTAGTGCCATATTGTATAATTTATTTTAATCGTTCTAATATTCTTTTCGTTTACGATTGTTGTGGAAATTTCGTAATGTCCATATAAAATACTTCCCAGGTGTGTCCATCAAAATCTTCTATTGTTCTTTGTTGCATAAAGCCATAATCTCTCATTTCTGTTGGCTCTGTTCCACCTGCATCAAGTCCTTTGCTTAAAATACTGTTCACTTCATCAACACTGTCCACCGACAAGGAAAAAAGTCCTGCTAAATTTGATTTTGTGTCTGCAATTGGTTTAGTAGCAAAAGATGCAAATTTTTCGTGCGTCAAAATCATCACAAAAATGTTTTCACTCCAAACCATACATTTTCCTGTATCGTCTGAAAATTGTGGATTGTTTGAAAATCCTAATGCAGTATAAAAGTCCATTGATTTTTGAAGGTCTTTTACTGCTAAATTGATAAATATCTGTTTTGCCATATTATTAAAAATTAGTTGTCAAAGATTCTTCGAGGTTTGCTTTTTCTGTCAGTCGCTGAGTTTCGCTGTACAAATACCGCCAAAATCATTATAAACAGAGCGTATAACATTTATTCGCTAAAAAAAGTTCAGTAATCGGGAACAGGGGTAGCAAAAGACTTTAATTATTAACTGTAGTTTCGAATGGAAACGTGCGGTGGCAAAACAAAAAACTTTCTTATTTTTCAAGCAGCTGGATCAGTTCGTGTTATTTAGATCACAAAATGTGAACAGTTTTTATTACTTTTATGTGTCTCTTAATTTGCTGCATAAAATATGGAAACTGTCATTAATAATGATCTTCAGTTTGCTTTTGATTTTGTTAAGTACACAAATCGTAACATCTTTCTTACAGGCAGAGCAGGAACAGGAAAAACTACCTTTCTTCATGACCTGAAAAAATCATCCCCAAAGCGGATGATTGTTGTTGCCCCGACAGGCGTAGCTGCTATTAATGCCGGAGGGGTTACCTTACATTCCTTTTTTCAATTGCCTTTTCACCCATACGTTCCAACGTTTTACCTGCCACAAAATAATCCAGGAAATCCGGCTGAGCAAAAAGATCCGGCAGGTTATAAAATGAGCCGTGAAAAGATCAATATAATAAAAAGTCTCGACCTGCTTGTTATTGATGAGATCAGCATGGTGAGAGCAGATACACTCGACGCCGTCGACTCTGCCCTGAGGAGGTACAAAAACCGTTATCTTCCATTTGGCGGTGTCCAGTTGCTGATGATTGGCGATCTTCAACAACTTGCTCCGGTTGTCAGGGATGAAGACCGGGAGATTCTTGACAAATACTACGATTCATCATTTTTCTTCGGAAGCCGGGCACTCTGCAGCACCGATTTCGTAACTATTGAATTGAAACATATTTACCGGCAGAGTGATCAGGTTTTTATTAACCTGTTGAATAAAGTCCGTGACAATCATGTGGATACAGAAGTGCTGAACGAACTTAATAAAAGATATATTCCTGATTTTGACCCTGATTCTGACGGTGGATACATTACTCTGACCACTCACAATTCTCAGTCACAGGCGCTTAATGATTCAAAGCTGGAGAAACTTCCCGGCAGGTCTCATTCTTTTAAAGCCACAATTCAGGATGAATTTCCGGAGTTCTCCTACCCTACTTCCAGTGAGCTGTTCCTGAAAGCCGGCGCCCAGGTTATGTTTGTAAAGAATGATATATCGGGCGATAAGCTTTTCTTTAACGGGAAAATCGGAAAAGTAGAAAAATTTGAGGATGATAAAATAGTGGTTAAGTGCCCTGACGATGATTTTCCCATCAGGGTTGAGATGGCGGAATGGCAGAACATGAAGTATTCTCTCGATGAAGATACAAAAGAGATTCAGGAGACAGTTATAGGAACATTTTCTCAATATCCCCTCAAGCTGGCCTGGGCAATTACAATTCATAAGAGTCAGGGACTTACTTTTGACAGAGCCGTTATTGATGCCTGTGCCGCTTTTGCCCACGGACAGGTTTATGTAGCTCTCAGCCGGTGCCGTACTTTAAACGGACTGGTACTGAGTACACGTATCAATCAGCGAAGCATAATAGATAATCCTGCCATTTCAGAATTTGTTAATGAAAAAATTCAGACTCAACCCGGGCAGGAGCAACTGGCAGAGGCCGAAAAAAGCTTACCAGCAGAAGTTGCTGACAGAACTTTTCGATTTTACTCCTCTTACCCGCAGCCTCAATTATTGTCTTAAGGTTGTCAGTGAGCACAAAGACAGCATTCTGGGAAATCCCCGGGAGATCCTCGAACAAAGTATAATAAGGATCAGAACAGACCTTAGTTGAAGTCTCCGATAAATTCCAGCCTCAATTGACCGGACTTTTAAAAGGTGAAACAGATCCGGAATCAAATATTCTTCTTCAGGAGAGGGTTAAAAAAGCATCAGAATTCTTTTCCGTCAAACTTGAAGCCGCCATGAAAGAAATTCTGGCAGGTATTTCAGTTGAAACGGATAATAAAACTGTCCGCAAATCAATTTCTGAGTCATTGGAGCGCCTGAAAAAGGAGGGTGTTACCAGGTTAGCCTGTCTTAATGCTGTCAGATCGGGTTTTACAATTGCCAGATATCTCGAAGCTAAAGCCAAATCGGCCATAGATGTTCCTGCAGCCAAATCCCGTTCAGCAAAATCTGTGGATGATACTTCAGGCATTATTCAGCATCCTGTTTTGTTCAGCCGGCTTAAAGAGTGGCGTAATCAAAAGGCCAGGCAAACCGGACTTTCTCATTATATGATACTACATCAAAAAACAATGGTTACCCTTGCCAATTTTATGCCACAGTCCTTGCCTGCTCTTAAGTTGGTTAAGGGAATGGGAAAGAAGAAATCAGAGAAATTCGGAGAGGAGCTTATAGAAATAATTATTTCATATTGTAAAAAGGAAAATATTGTACCTATTATTGATACGCAAAGTGAAAAAAAGGCTCCAAAAAAGATTAAAGAGGAAACAAAAAAAATAAGTTTTGATCTTTTTAAGGAAGGAAAATCAGTTCCACAAATTGCGGATGAGAGAAAGCTAAGCATAACAACAATCGAAAGTCACCTGGCATATTATGTAGGTACGGGTGAAATTCCGGTCATAGAATTTGTTTCAAAGGAAACAGCAGATCTTATTGCCAGCCATTTCGAAGGATCTGATGATCTTAAAATGGGACCTGTTAAGGAAGCTCTTGGTGATAAGGTGTCATGGAGCGACATCAGGTTTGTAATAAACCATATTATGTTCCTCAGAAAATCTAAAATACAATTTTGCCCGCCGTTGTAAGGTTGTGGTTTATTTTTTTTTACATCGAACAGCTTTTTGCTTTTCCACGTTTTTTTCGTAAATTTGGAATAACGCTCGCTGCGTTAAATTGAAACGTCCTTCTGAACTTCTGAATTGTAAATCACAGAATGCGATATCCATTGAGTCAGATCTATATATTAATCTAAAATATGAAAATATGTGGAATCCAATTTCAATTGACCAGTTTGTAAAAATTCATTTAAAGAAAAATCCAAATGAAAATGAGAAGGTACTAAGAGTCAGGATAGAGGCAGCACTTGATGATTATAAAAATGGTATAAAATGCCAGTGTGGAAAAGATATCTGGATAGTTGGTTCGGCTTCAGCTCCATTTGGATGTTTCAGTTGCATAACAGGAAGAGAACATCCATTAGGTGACTATGAGATAGATTCTGCCCTGGATAAGAGAGACAAGTCTGGACGGAGACATATCGATGAGATGGATCCGATGAAGATTGCCGGAATGTTCGATGATGACGGTTATGAAATCAGACGAGACACAATCAAAATGCAGCCTCTCTGTTTAACGTGCATAAAAAACAATAGTGATGATTGGGAAGATGATGTCATGTGTAACCTGACTCGTAATGGTCAGACAAACGATAAAGTATTCAAATGTGGAGCATATGAGAAATTATAAATCAGGTTGAGCTTATCACGCTTTGTGATAACCTGAAAGATCAAAATTTGAGGTCGCAATTTGCGATCTCAAGATGAAATTGAAGGTACCAAAATGTCACCTCCAATAGGTAAAGAGATATATAAGAAAAAATGGGCTGATATGAAAACAGAAAAAGGTGAGATAATCATTGCTGAAGAAATAATCATCAGTAAGATTTATAATATCCGAGGTAGACAGGTGATGCTTGCTCAGGATCTGGCTGAATTGTATCAGGTAAATACAAAAGCACTTAACCAACAAGTCAAGAGGAATATCCGTAAGTTTCCTGAAGGATATATGTTCCAACTGACTGAAGATGAATATAATCGTTTAAGGTCACAAAATGTGACCTTAAAAAGAGGTCAGCATTTAAAATATATGCCTTTTGCATTTACTGAGCATGGGATACTTATGCTTTCAAGTGTTCTTAACAGTGAAAGAGCTGATAAAGTAAGCTTACTTATTATTGATACCTTTGTAAGGCTACGGGAGATTCTATCCATTCATAAGGATATGTCACATAAACTTGAAAAGATACAGGCAAAACTCGATGAGCATGACAATCAGATAAATATAATATTTGAATATCTTAAAGAATTAGAACAAACTAAACACGAAGAAACCGAATTTAAACAACGAAAACGAATCGGATTTAAATCAATGGAATAGTTTCTCGTTTTCACTTTTTTAAACACAGAGTTACGCAGAGTTTTCATGGAGTTTCACGGATTTATTCTGCCTAAATCACTCAGACTTTGTCTCAACCTCAGCCTCTCCTTTTTTCTTACCCTGTGCCCTGCTTTGTCAGCTGAAACTTAAGTGAGGGCTGGCTCTCTGCGCTCTTCGCCTCACCCCTTTCTTCCTTGCGTCGTGCGCCGTGTGTCCTGCGTCATTTTAATATAGAAATCAAACGCTATTTTACTCCATGTTTCCATTCCTTCATAAAACTCAGCTAAATCGGATTTATCTATCCAGTCTGCTGTCATTTTATCCGTTTCATTAATATATACCTCTTTATTTGAGACATGGATGTTATAAAAGAGTCCAACATGAACCCTGCCGACCGGAATTGTATCATCATTTATAAAGCCAATAAATTCAATGTTTTTTATCAGACATCCATTCAGTAATCTGACTTCTTCACATAATTCTCTTTTCAATTCATCAATTAAGTATTGTTCTTTTGATTTCATCGTGTCGCCAGGGTTCATATGACCGCCTACTCCTAACGAGAATTTATTGTGCAATCTTTTTTCTGCCTGCCCGGCTGTCCTCCTGAATAAATAAAATGAATCTTCATTGGAGATAATTGCATACGGAATAATTTGTTTAAATGAAGGGTCTTCTTCTAATTCACTTCTGTTAAGAAACAGACCATTCTGAACGATCTTTTTTAATACTTCACTATTTCCCCTTATCAGACCTTTTTCCTTATAGATGATTAATTTCCAGAGCTCGTCAGTCGGGAAAGCAAATACTAACTCTTCCATTATTCTATCAAATATGTAATTCTTCACAATAAAGGTAACTGTTAATTCATAAAGTTTTTTCTGGTAAGATAAGGACCCTCATCTCCACAACTTTTTGTACACATCTTTATAAACCCTTGCATACTGTTCATTATCAACTCACCCCCATCCCCTCTCTACTTCGTAAAGAGGGGAGCGCAGGTGATAAAGTTTCAAATATGATGATAAGATACTACGATTTAGGACTGAGGGTATTTCCATCTTGAAACAATAATGTAAAACCACTTTTTGACTTCATGTGTATAAAGGGTAGACTTCGTAAAGAGGGGAATGTACGTGATCTGAATTCGTAAATAACCATGAGTCAATAAAGGCTCTTCTTAAGATATTTTTAATTAATTGAATTTAAATATATTTCGATTTTCTTTAGGACATCGCTTATATTCTGAAGTTCTTCATTCTTAATTCTTAAGATATGAAGTCCTAAATTCACCATTTCTGCATCCCTGAATTGGTCATATTCTAAATTGCTTTCGTGAATTTGACCATCAAGTTCAATTACTGTTTTCTTAATATTACAATAGAAATCAGCTACAAAATATTTCACACCAGATCCATATGGATTATAAACAATTGGATGCTGACGAAGAAATTTATATCCACACAGTTTTCTATTTCGCAATTCATTCCACAGAATTGCCTCCGAGGGTGTCGCATTATTTCTAAGTTCCCTGGCTCTCTTTTTTACAATCTTGAAATCGAGGTTTTTTGTTCTGCCCACTGTCTAATGTTTTAGTAAAAATACTCATTTCCCCTTCTAATTATACTCTAATTTTGTGTAAGGAGATCTCCCCTCTTTACGTTAGTAGAGAGGGGAAGGGGGTGAGTATATAATGCCAAAAGAAATTCCGATCTTAAAGATGTGTACGAAGTAGAGAGGGGAAGGGGGTGAGTAATAAAGGTTGCCGTTTATACCGCCATACTCCTCCTTATCGCCGGATGCGGATCATATTCTTCTACAACAAAATCATCAATAGTCAGCTGATCAAACGGTTTTTTTGTAATGTGTAACTTAGGTAAAGGTCTGGGCTCTCTTGACATTTGCTCAAGAATTGCCGTTACATGATCATATTTTTCTTCATTGCCGTCACTCGGAGCATTTTTATTGATCCACTCAACAACCTCCAGATATTCTGCTTTATCAGAAACATTTCTAATTCTCTTTTGTACTTCTCTGAAATTCTCTTTATGCCATTCGGTTCTCTTCCCGATACCGGCATAAAAATGTGAATCTCCGAATGTATGGATAAATGTTTTTGGAACCATCCCTGCTTCCTGAGCAATTATCTGGGTAAGAGCAGCATAACTGGCAATATTAAAAGGGACACCAAGAAACTGATCACAGCTTCTCTGGTAAAGCTGCAATTCCAGCTCGCCTTCTTCATTAGCAGTTGCCTGATATAAAACATGACATGGAGGTAAAGACATTTTCGGAGTGTCACCGGGATTCCAGGAATCAACAATATGTTTTTTCCCGGTTGGTTTCTTTCTCAGACCATCTATCAGATTTGACAATTGATCTATTTCAACAAACTTGTTTTTTTCATGATCAAAATATTCCCATCTTCTCCATTGTTTCCCGTAAATTGGTCCGGCATCTCCCCATCTTTCTGCAAACCCGGCATCTTCTCTTATTCTCTGCCCGTATTCTTCCATTGCCTTGTCCCAATCGGGAGAATACTTTGCAATACCTTCAGGAAAAATACCTTCTTTTTTCATCCCGGGAAGATTGGCCTGAAAAGCATCAGGTCTCCAGACAGGCGCGTTATTGTCTTCAAGATATTTAATATTTGTATCTCCCCTTAAGAACCATATTGTCTCATGAAACATAGATCGTGTAGCCATTTTTTTGGTAGTCAACAACGGATAACCTTCTCTTAGATCATATTCGTCCTGATACCCGAATAACGAGATGATCCCCGATTCTTTGCTTCCTCCTTTGAAATTTGAACGATTAGAAGTTAAGATTGCTTTTGAATGATCTAAATATTGTCGCGCCATTTCTTATTCAGTTTTATTTTGTTTTAAAAATAGGCATTATTCCTGACTGTCATAAATTTCAATGTTTATAGAAATGAATAATTATCAACAAAAGAATAAACTGTTGAAGATGCACCGTGAGTCGTGTGTCGTGAGTTGTAGGACGTTGCATGCAACTTCCCTGCAAAACGCCACCTCTTTCCCGAACAATAATATTCCAATCATTGTTTTCATTTTAAGATTAAAATAAAATTGCTATGAATAAACAAATCGAATATTATCAGAATAAACTTGATTATGAAATGGATCCATGGGATCTCTTCACTGGTTTGGAAAAAGGGGAATCAGTTGTTCCTCTTGATACAAGAAAAACCCCCGCTTTTCTGAAGGAACATATTCCTGGTGCAATAAGCCTGCCTCACAGAGAGATGGATGAAAACACCACCAAAAAACTTGATAAAACAATAACTTATGTTTGCTACTGCAAGGGAATTGGTTGCAATGCTTCAACCTGGGGTGCCCTCAAGATGGCAAAACTTGGTTTCAAAGTGAAAGAACTCTTTGGCGGGATAGAATGCTGGAAAGCCGATGGTTACTCAACAGAAGGCACACAACCTGCTAAAGGAACAGATATTAAACGGCCTGCAACACATTCAGAAGCAACTGCTTAACGGTGCTTCGTTGCAATAACCGTAGGGGCGTTGCATGAAGATCCGTTACATTGGTAGGGACGTTGCATGCAACGTCCCTACAATCGGCAACGTTCCTACAACAACAACCGATACCCCGTACCCGTAGGGACGTTGCATGCAACGTCCCTACATTCGGCAACGTCCCTACAACAACAACCGACAACCCATGTACGGACGTTGCATGCAACGTCCCTACAATCCGTAACGTCCCTACGGTAATAAACCGAAATTTTTCATAATATCCTGAGGTGAATATTTTTTTGTAAATTGCATCTGTCCGTTGCAATTAAATAGTATGTGCTCATTGTTCAGGAATAAATTCAGAAATGAATCTTTTCGGTTGAATAGTCATGATTATTCATCTGATGGAACGTATTTCATTACCATCTGCACACACATGGGGTTATCATATTTTGGAAATATTTCGAATGGTAAAATGATTTTGTCAGAGAAGGGTCGGATTGCATACAAAATATGGTACGAAATACCAAAACATTTTTCATTTGTTTCGCTGGACGAATTTGTTGTTATGCCAAATCATGTTCATGGGATTATTATCATTCAATCCCCGACCGTGGTAGGGACGTTGCATGCAACGTCCCTACAATCCGTAACATACCAACAATCCGTAACGTCCCAACAATCGGCAACCCCCGTAGGGACGTTGCATGCAACGTCCCTACAATCGGCAACGTTACAACAACAACAACCGACACCAACCGTAGGGACGTTGCATACAACGCCCCTACAATCTGTAACGTCCCAGCAACCGGCAACCGCCGTACGGACGTTGCATGCAACGTCCCTACAATCCGAAACGTCGCAACATCAAACGAAAAACGAATTCATGTCAACCATATCACCAAAACCCGGATCATTGGCAACGGTTATCCGGTCATATAAATCGGCGGTATCAAAAAATATCCATTTGTCTGATCATGATTTTTCATGGCTTCCACGGTATTATGATCATATAATTCGGTCAGACAGGGAACTGAACCGAACCAGGGATTATATTATCAATAATCCGGTTAAATGGGATTTTCATTAACATATGCGGTACGACGTCGCATGAATCGCCGTAGGGACGTTGCATGCAACGTCCCTACAATCGGCAACGTCCCTACAACAGACGACCGATACTCCGTACCCGTACGGACGTTGCATGCAACGTCCCTACAATCCGTAACGTCCCTACATCCCACAAATAATAATAATTATCATCTTTTCAGAAAAATTGTTAGACAAAACAATAAAAATTTTTATTTTTAACCTTTTCACAGGAATTAATGTAATTATAAAATAACTAAAATGGAACCTAGAAACTTATTTAAAACGATCAGTTTTATTGTTGTAATTGTTTTATCAACTGCAACTATTAAAGCCCAGGGACGAAATGATGTTATCAAAGCTTACAATGAAGGTGCCGGTGCGGTTCAGACCGATCCCCAGGCTGCAATTAAAGCGTTTGAGAATGTGGTCACCCTGTCCAAACAGGTCGGTGATTCTGCTGCTGATCTCAGTCAGAAAGCAATAAAAGTGCTCCCAAGTCTGTACTATAATGTTGCCTCAGACGCTTTTACAGCAAAGAAACCAGCTGCCGAAGTAATACTGGCAGCTAAAAAAGCAGTTGCAGCTTCAGAAAAATATGAAAATCCGACAACCAAACAGAACGCTAACTCAATTCTGATTAAGGTATATAATAACCAGGCAGGCGACTATTTCTCAAAAAATGATTACAAAAATGCAATTGCATATTTCGACAGCGTTTTGATGATCAACCCCGATTATTCTTCAACAATATATAATAAGGCATTAATCTATATGAAACAAGCCAATTCCGACGATTTTGAAAAAACCATCGATCTGTATATCACCAAGATGAAACCAGGGACTGATGATGCGAAGATCAAACAGGCATCCTCGTTGGCCCTCGGATACTTCCGTGCGTCCGGATCAAAGGCAGATCAGGCAGATAAACTCGATGATGCACTTGGCTTACTTAATAAAGCTGCAAAATACGGCGACGACAAAGATCTGTTCTACTTCTTTGCTGAGGTTTACAACAAACAGAAGAATTTTGACAAGGGATTGGATTATGGACAGAAAGGGCTGGCCCTTGAGCCCGGCGCTCCTGAAGCCAAAGCTAAATTTTACTTTCAGATAGCCCTGGCCCAGGAAGGGAAGGGTCAGACAGCCGAAGCATGTGCATCTTTCACGAATGCCTCCTACGGTGTTTTTGCAGCACCGTCTAAAGTTAAGAGGGCTAATATGAAATGTAAATAATAACGGCGCAAAGGCGCAAGGGCGCAAGGGCGCGGGAATGGGAGAAAGGGAGAAAGGGTGAAAGGGTGAATGGGTGAATGGGTGAATGGGTGAAGGGAGGGAGAAAGGGAGAAAGGGAGGGAAGGGGGAATGGGAGAAAGGGGGAATGGGAGAAAGGGAGACGAAAAGGGATGGCGAAAAAGGAATCAGATTTCATCTCCCGGTTTCAGATAAAATCCGATGGCATTTAGAGATTCACTCTTACGGTAGTATTCAGGATCTGTTAGTTTTGTATTTTCCAGCCGTTTAACTTTTATCATTGAACTGCCAGCCTTCGGTTTCATAACCTGAACACCTTTTGTTGACCTGCTTCCCACAGCATTGATCAGAGAGGTATTGAATAAAACAATCTTCTTAATGCTGCTCAGGGCAACCAGATCAATATCATGTTCAATGAGTTCAATAAAGATCAGACGGGATTCACTGTTAAAAGCATTCTTGAGTTTTTTTCTCGCGTACTCGGTCTGAAAACTGTCCATTGAAATCTTCCCGATTTTGCCATTCTCAAATGCCACAATCAGAAAACCTTTATATCTCTTTTCTCCTGTCAGGTAAATTGGTCTTTCTCCGGGTTCAGTATCAATTTTCTGCAGCGCCTGAAACTTGTCAATAAGTTCCTTTTTCTGAACTTTATAGACATTACACAGGGACGTAAAGACAAGGATCTCACTTGAATTTGAATCGTCTGATACTTTAATAGTTGTGGATTCGGAAGGAGATTCACTTCTGAATTCATTTCTTTCTTCCATTTCTATTTTCCTTCTAATACTTTCTGCACTTTGCATTTTAATAGGGTATTGATTAAACCCCAAATGTGGGTATTATTGTCTGTCATTCGCTATATACCCCGGATATTAACAATAAATGAGGCTCCCTGAAAGGCTGCCATTGTTGTATACTGGCATAAATTTCCGGTAAACCAGAATGAGAACCGGTGTTCATGTCCGGCAAATATGGCTGTTATTTTGTCGCTGTTAGAAGAAATTATATCAGCAAGGGCAGCCATCCCGGGTTTATTTGGTTTAATGTTCAGACTGTAGGGAATATGACTTATCATTATAATTGGTTCGGGTTTGGTCAGCTGTTCCCGCAGAAACCTGAGCTGATCCTCGTTCACCTCACCTGTTGAATTATCAATAGCAACAAAATTTATCCCATGGATGATAGTGGAATAGAACAATGGATTGTGACCACCATAGAGAGGCAGTAATGACTTTTTAATCCATGTAGCTCTTAAAGAATCGATATTGCCTGGCAGCCCTTCATAATGCCAGTCATGATTTCCTGCAATATATAACCATGGAATACCTGTTTTGGCTAATTTATTGTACACATAATTTGCCGAGGTTGCTGAAGGAAAGTTCACAATATCACCGGTAAGCAGCAGTAAGTTAACATTCTGATTTTTTGCTTTCTGCAGAATGTCATCGAAATATTGAAATGTCGTTTCACTGGTGTCAAGGGAGAAGTGTTTGCGGGGAGTAGAATAGGCTTTATGAATCCGCCCGCCATATTTCATCATATCAGCTTCCTTTTCATCAGCTATACTAATGTGAATATCAGTAATCTGCAAAATCTTAAGACTGTCATTGTAGTCAGGGATCTTTATTGTGGATCTTAGTTCGCCATTAGTGCTCAGAAAGTGAATTA
This sequence comes from uncultured Bacteroidales bacterium, assembly GCA_963725785.1. Lineage (GTDB taxonomy): Bacteria > Bacteroidota > Bacteroidia > Bacteroidales > VadinHA17 > LD21. The sequence continues at coordinate 45,166 of CAVRZV010000017.1, forward strand.
CTTTTTTATTATTTTTTAAGGGAGTAAAACTGAGAGCAATAATCAGGATAAATAACCCTGCTGAATATGAATAATACTTTTTCATCTGGAATTTATTTCGTTATAAATCAGGCTTATTACAATAAGAAATATGGACTGATAAACTCTCCTGAATCAGAGTTTCCCCGGAATCGGTTGTGCAGCGGGCAAACTTTCTGCGGGTTTTCCGAAAACAGTTAACTCTATAATCCCGAGAGGATAGGTAACAGGCCATTTCGTTATTGTCAGCCGGACAAAACGGCATTTCACAGGAGGAATTTCCTCAAAAATCGTATTTCGCGATATGTTGTTCCTGCTCTGATCGAGAGCTGTCACAAATGTCTTACCATCCATTGATACTTCAATCATATATTGATATAAATCGGTGGCAGGTTGTGCCGGTGCAGTTGCTGCTGGCCTTCCAAAGCCACGTCTCGCACCGTTAAACATCAGCCGGACGCCGTCGATAGTAAACAATTGCACTACATCAAACCGTGTTGCCGGTGAAAGTTCAATCGTCAGATTTGGCAGTGTATCGGTCGGTGCAGGTTCCCACCATGTGCCGCTGGAGTTGTCCACTGCATAGGCTGCTTCGTGCCCGCGTTGTTCAGAGGAGAATTTCGAAAGCGCGTTCATGGCCCGGATCTTGTTGATGGTCACCGGGATCGAACCACTATATCCTTTTGCAGGATCGCTTATTACATTGGGAGCCCATTGCGGAGTATCGGTCACTTTTACCGACATATAGCCAGCTTTATCGAAAGTGATGCGATCCATTCCGATCCGCCGTCCGCCGGGAGGGTTCGAAAGAACGATCGTGTAAAACTGCCAGAGATTCCCATCGGGTCCCTCAACTACACTGCCATGAGCAGTACCGGTGACAAGACCCTCGGTCTTTCGAAGCAGCGGATTGTTTGGAGCATAAGTAAACGGCCCCATGGGCGACTTCGCTGTATAATATCCTTCGGCATAAGTCTTCCATTGTGTTCCGGAAGCAGAATACTGCAGATAATAAGTGCCATTATGCTTTTGAAGCCACGGACCTTCGATCCAGGCAACATCGGTATACTCATTCATCTCGCCATAGCGTTCCCATATATGGTCTCTGTTGAATCCGAAAAGATGTTTGACCGGGCCGGCAAATCTGGTGAGGTCATTGGGATCGAGTTGCACAACGTAGATACCGCTTACTCCGCGGCCTGAGTAATAGAGATATGGCTTATTGTTGTCATCAATGTATAATTCCATGTCGAAAGCACCATTCCAGCCACCGGCAACATCAGGTGTGTTCTTCCATTCTCCCAGGCTGGTAAATGGTCCTAACGGGTTGGCAGCCTTAAAAAGTGGTCCATCATTTCCGCACATATAGAAACTTCCGTTGTATTTGACCACATCCGGTGCGACAGGAACATTTTCAACACGCTGGAAAGACCAGTTTAGCATGTCGTCCGAAAACCATGCCCCACCTCCTGTACAGTACATGTAGTACTTGCCGTTATCGCGGATGACCGTTACATCGCCCGACGCACTACCGCCTGGCGCTGTGATCATGGGAAGAGGATTACAATAACGCGCTGATTTTCCAATCACCGGGTTTTGAGCCTGTGTGGCTGAGGTAACCAGACAGGCAAAAATGAATAATACAATTGATTTGTGATTCATAATAACTCCTTAATTAGTTCTGTTTCTATATCACTAGTGTCTGCTAAAATTAATGAATTTTCCTTTTATAATATTTTAAAGTAGTTCTTAATCATTTGACTTGCGATCCAGCAGTCTTGCGGTTAAAAGACTCACGACTCTCGGACCACACACTGTTCTACGTCGCAAAATCCCTCAGTCTCTTAGTCCCCGTTTCACCCCTCTCCCCTTCTCCCCTTCTCCCCTTCTCCCTTTCTCCCTTTCTGTACTCTCAGTATGAAAAGTAAACAATATTTGCAAAATCTCTCTTGCAAGTTATTGTGTCGGTGAATTTCTTTTTCTTACCGCTTCGGTACAACTCCCAGCTTAAGTCTGTTCTTTTGTCTGCAAAAACTTTAGTATTTATAGTTGAATTGACATTTCCACCTATCCACACTAAGTCGCTCTCTGATGTGATTCCCATTGAGGTCTTCGATCCTCCGTAATTATAAATTTTATAGGGATATAAAGATAAACCAAAAACTCCATCCGATTCCCAGATCAGAGTAAGAGTATCGCAAACAGGGGTTTTACTTTTTCTATATATATTAATAGTAAGATCTACTAATTTGCTCAGGGAGAAGGATAGATATTTTGCATTTCTTTTAAGGTTGACGAGTGCTATCTTACTTATTGTGACAGGATAATCTGAATTACCAATAAAACAAAAATTATACTCATAAGCACCTTTGATTTTTCTCAGTAAATAAGTAAAACAACCTGAGCTGTCAGTTGAGAATTGACCAGCTTTGATCTGTTCTGATTTATTATCACTATATACAACTCCCTGAACAATTATGCCTTTCCAGGGAATTCCCGTTTTTGTGCTTTTATCTGAAATCTTTCCTTTTATTTTCAGGGTTCCTTCAGTATTAACACATCCTGATAGCAATACCGAAGCAAGTGCAATGAAGAAATAGAGTTTAATGTTAACCAAATTAGTTTTTCGCATATTGACGAATGGTCTGAAAAACATAATAAATTTAACACTTTTATCTCACTCCAATACACCAGATCTGATCATAATGTCAATTTAACTTATTCCTGAAGTCAGCCATTCTCAATTTCTCCATTTCATTCTTTTCTCTGTGGATCTCTGTGTCTCCTCTGTGGTCTCTGTGACAGTTCTTATATTCCTTCGACAAGCTCACTTCGTTCTGTTCTTTTGTTTTATACATACTCACCCCCATCCCCTCTCTACTTCGTAAAGAGGGGCGTGGACGCGATAAAGCTCTAAAATGATGATTAAGATTCTACCATTTAGAGGTAAGGCGTTTCTATGCTAAAACAATATTATTGATAGAAAAAGTATATTTGAACTTCTTTGTAATGACTCATAACATTCATTATCAGTGAATTGCCCCCTCTTTACAGGGTCAAGCGTTAAGAAATAGCCCAGCGGGCTATTTTAGTGAAGGAGCCAGATTGCAGAGGTGGCAGAGGGGGTTAGGGGGTGAGTACAAAAGAAGCTGAGATGATTAAATGTGTAAAAAGATTAGCTTCAAAAGGAGAGCCTGCCCCGCTTCGGCGGGGGGAAAGGTATCTGACATACATCAGTATGGGAAGTAAATTATTCGTATCGAAGGGCCTCAACCGGATTCTTACTTGCTGCTTTATACGATTGCCAGCTCACTGTAAGTAATGCAATTAGCAAGGCAATGGCGCCTGACAGTACAAATACCCACCAGCTTATGCTTATCCGATAGGCAAAATTTTGCAGCCATTTATGCATGGCATACCAGGCAATGGGGCACGAAATTATAATTGAGATCAAAACCCAGATAATATATTCTCCCGACAGCAGGGAGAAAATTTCAACGGACTTTGCCCCGTTTATTTTCCTTATTCCTATCTCTTTAGTCCTGCGCTGTGTCATGAAAGAGGATAATCCAATCAGGCCAAGGCAGGATATTAAAATTGCCAATAAAGAAAAATAGCCAAATATTTTACCCATTCTTCTTTCGGTCCGGTAAAGGTTATCATAATCATCGTCAAGGAAGTGAAAATCGATAGGTAACCCGGGGTCAAACGCTTTAAAAGTCTTTTTTACAGACTCAACAACAGGAATTATTTTGTCAGGTTTCATTCTGATATAGAAATTGTTCGACTCACTCATCTGCATAATTACCGGTCCAATTTTGTGATGCAGCGACTGAATGTGAAAATCTTTTACTACTCCGATAATATTAAATTTTGATCCACGGGAAGTCGTTATTATTTCCCCAATGGGATTCATAAAACCGAGGATTTTTGCTGCTTCTTCATTTATAACTATTGCAGTATTGTCAGTTGAAAATTCAGAAGAAAAGAAACGTCCCTCCTTTAGTCTCAAGTTTATAGGTTTTGGCATAATCCACGATCAGCACCAATCGTGTGAAAATAAACATCATCACCTTCCTTTTTTCCTGACCAGGTAAAACCGTTCCTCTTACCTTCATTGGAGAAAGGATTCCGGCCCTTGTTACACTAAGTATGTCCGGATTGCTGCTTAGTTCTTTCTTTAAAGTTTCCAGCTTAGGATCTGAAGGACGTGTAGGGAACATAAAATAACCTATGTTGTCTTTATTAAAACCAAGATTCTTATTTTGTATATATTTAAGTTGGTTTTCAACTATTAAAGTGCATATAATAAGCAGTATAGAAAGGGAGAACTGGAAATATTACAAGGACTCTTCTGAATCCGGCATTACCAGGATTTTTATTAATAGCACCCTTTATTACATCCAATGGCTTTAAAGAAGAAAGATAGAATGCGGGATAACTGCCGGCCAGCAGACCGCAAAATAATACAATTGTGATTAATCCAATATATAAACCGGCACTCTGATAGTTTACAGACAATTGCTTTCCTATAAGATTATTGAAGCCAGGCAAAAGCAATTCAACAAAAATCATTGCGATTACATGGGCCACCAATACAATCAGTAGAGATTCTCCCAGAAATTGGAGGATTATTTTTTGTTTACTGGCTCCCGATACTTTTCGTACACCTATTTCCCTGGCTCTCCTGGCTGATTGTGCTGTTGAAAGGTTTAGAAAGTTTATACATGCAATAATAAGGATGAAAATAGCTATCAGGCTAAGAATCCGGACATAAGTAATATCACCTGTTCCGTAGCTGTCTGCAATATATTTCCCTGAAGAATATAAATGAACTTTCTTGATGTTTTGAAGAAAAATCTCCGAATTCGATTCCTTATTATGTCTCTTAATAAAGTCATGAATTTTTGCCTCAACTATTTTACTGTCTGTCCCTTTTTTAAGTTCAATGTATGTATTAAACCTCTCATTCCAACCATCTGTATGAGCTGCTAATAAGGATAACCATTCAACAGGGATCAAAATATTAAATTGTATATGGCTGTTTTCAGGCATACTCTTAACAACACCCGTTACAGTTACATTGAAGCCACGTGATGCCACCGTTTTGCCCAGTGCTTCTTCGTTACCAAAATATTTTTTTGCTGTTTCTTCAGTAATTACAATACTATGCGGATCATCTAAAGCTGTGTTTATATCACCACGGATAAACCTGATGCCAAACATTTTCAGGAAGTCCTTATCCGTCGAGATAACAGTCTCTTCTATGAATTCACCTTTCTTTTGAAGAGTCAATGGATTAGGACATAATCTTACTGCTCTTATTATTTCAGGATATTCTTCTTTAAGTGCCGGAGCTAATGCCCCGGGAACAGGCACTATCAGTGAACTGCCACCTGCTGTAAGATTTTGATTTTCAATTACACGGAAAAGCTCATTTGCATTTTTGAAATGTCTGTCGTAACTCCATTCGTCCTGTACCCAAAGAAGAATTAAAATTGCACAGGCCATGCCTATGGCCATACCAATTATATTCAAGAATTGAATATGTGGAATTCCTTTTGATATTCCGAAGGGCTATCTTTATGTAGTTTCTAATCATATTCTCCAGGTGTTTGGTGCTAGGTGCTGGGTGCAATCAATTTAAAAATAACTTTGTGTCCTTTGTGCATCCTTTGTGTCCCTTTGTGGTTAATGTATTTCAATCCGATTCTCCAGGTGCTGGGGCGGGTGCTAGGTGCTTGGTGCAATCAATTTAAAAATAACTTTGTGTCCTTTGTGCATCTTTGTGTCCCTTTGTGGTTAATGGATTTCAATCCGTACCACGAATAACTAAATTAATCATATAATAAATATAAGAATATTAACCGGTTTTTCAATTACCATACCAGAATTTTTTACAATTTGAAAATTAATCATTTAAGTGAAATAATCAAAAATATATTTTTATATTTGCCTAATATAGGGACAGATAATGTCCATATTATAGACATATATTAAATTTTTAAAAAGTTTGGCCAGAGTTGAAGTAACTTAAAAATATCCTTTGTGACCCTTAGTGACAACCTTAGTGTCCCTTTGTGGTAAAAATTAAAACATTAAACCACAAAGGATCACAAAGTGCATCACAAAGGAACGCAAAGTAGGCATGTCAAAATAACTTACTTTTTCAAGAGTCCCAGACAGAGTGACACAGAGAATAGATGTAAGTAGACTCTGTGAAACTCTGTGATTACTCTATGCAACTCTGTGTTAGTTCTTAATTAGCTTTAATAACAGTACTAAAAAAATGAAGGGCAAATTATTGATCGTTGACGATCATAAACAGGTTTTAAAAGCACTGATACAGTTGCTTGAACCGGAATTTGAAAGCGTTACAGGAATATCGAATCCTAATCAGATCATCAGTTACATTAATAAGGAAGAATATGATGTAGTATTATTGGACATGAACTTTTCTGCAGGCGTCAATACAGGCAATGAAGGTATTTACTGGCTCAATCGTATATTAAAAACAGATCCTCTGGCAGCTGTAGTAATGATAACTGCTTATTCCGATGTTAATCTGGCTGTAAGAGCCATAAAAGAAGGCGCCACCGATTTTGTTGTGAAGCCATGGGACAATAATAAACTCATTGCCACCATGCTGACTGCATTTAAGCTCAGACAATCAAAAATTGAGAATAAAATGCTTCGCGAAAGGCAAAAACAGATAAATAAAGGGATCACAAAACAAAATACTCCTTTGATTGGAAAATCGAAGCCGATCGAAAATGTATTGCAGGTAATGAAGAAGGTAGCCAGAACAGATGCAAATGTATTAGTCGTTGGCGAGAATGGGACCGGAAAAGAATTAATTGTAAAAGAAATCCATAATCATTCACGCAGAGCTGAGGAAGTCTTTATAAGCATTGACATAGGAACAATTACTGAAACATTATTTGAGAGTGAGATGTTCGGGCATATTAAAGGGGCTTTTACTGATGCCAGAGAAGATAAAACCGGGTGGTTTGAAGACTGCTTCAGGCGGTACCTTGTTTTTGGATGAAATAGGTAATCTTTCTCTGACAATGCAATCTAAACTACTTGCAGCCATTCAAAACCGGTTAATTTATAAGGTTGGTTCAAAAACGCCAATCCCTTTTGATATCCGCCTCGTCTGTGCAACAAATAAAAACCTGGAAGAACTGGTCTCAAAGAATCTTTTTCGAGAGGATCTATATTACCGGATTAACACAATTGTTATTGAAATACCTCCTTTGCGTGACCGGGGTGAAGATATTGTTTTGCTTGCTGAGCATTTTTTAAAGGAGTATGCAAACAAATACGAGAAATTCAATTTAAAATTCAGCAGCAAAACGCTGGACAAACTAATGAAATATAACTGGCCGGGAAATGTGAGAGAGTTACGTCATACAATAGAAAAAGCTGTAATATTATGTGACTCTGACATTTTAAAACCGGAAGATTTTATAATCTCCCTTTCGGCGCAACAACCATCTCTTAAGCAAAAGCCACCGACATTTGCCGAAGTAGAAAAACAAACCCTTCTCATTGCTCTGAACAACAATAACGGAAGTGTTTTAAAAGCATCAAAAGAATTAGAGATAGCCCGACAAACCATGTACAATAAAATGCAAAAATATAATCTATAGAAAGCTCCAACATGTTATTAAATAAATTCTTTATCAATATTCTTATCCGGGTAACTTTTATAGTATTAACGAGTGTGGTATTAGGAATAGTGTTACAGCATCTCGACCGTGGATACTATTATACCCTGATTGGTATTATTTTCCTGATCGTATTACAAACCTGTATTCTGGTAAGACTGGTCAATAAAACAAATTCAGATCTGGAAAAATTCTTTTCATCGGTTCAGGACCATGACTCATCCGTTCGTTTTTCTGAAAATACAAAGAATAACACTTTCAGAAAATTGCATGACCGGATGAACAATATAAACACGATCATTCAGAATGTTAAAATCGAAAATGAGAGAACAAGCCATTTTCTGCAAAGTGTTGTCTCGCATGTTGACATCGGACTCTTATCATTCGATATCAATGGCAGGATAGAAATTTACAACAGGGCAGCAAAAAGGTATTTCGATGTTCAGCAACCTCAGCAGTTATCATCTTTAAAAACCACGAATGATGAATTATTTAAAATCATAAATAATATAAAACCGGGACAGGAGATATTGCATAAAATGAAAATAGACAATCTTTTACAGAGTATTTTAGTAAAAGCCACTGAACTACGATTTGAAAGCAATGTTATAAAACTGGTTTCTTTTCAGGATATTACAAGTGAACTCGATAAAAAAGAATTGGATTCCTGGCAAAGATTAATCAGGGTGTTAACCCACGAAATCATGAATTCCATAAGTCCTATCACCTCACTTACTTCTGTGATTTCCGGGTATTTTAAAAAGAAGGATGCAGATGATCCGATTCCATTAGAACTCATTGATAATCAAATAGTATATAAAACGCTATCCGGGTTAAATACAATTGAAGAAACCGGGAAAGGGTTATTGGATTTTGTCGATAAATACAGAAGCCTGACATCATTGCCAGAACCTGATTTATCAGAATTCGCTATTAATAGCCTTTTCGCGAAATGCAAAATCCTTATGGAGTCAGCTCTTCCAAATAATATAAAAATAACTTCCGGTGTATATCCTGATGACCTTACTCTGGTCGCAGATTATGCCCAGCTCGAACAGATTCTTATCAACTTAATAAAAAACGCCACAGAAGCTTTATCGGATACGAAGGATGGAAAAATCCATCTGAAAGCGTCCGGTGCAGATGATAGTATATTAATTCAGATTGAAGATAATGGCATAGGAATATCAAATGATATTATTGAAGATATTTTTGTGCCATTTTTCACAACCAAAGAAAATGGTTCAGGTATAGGATTAAGCCTGTCAAAGCAAATAATGCAAAATCATTCCGGTACAATCTCAGTGAACTCTGTTCCTGATAAGGGATCAGTGTTTACCTTAAAATTTCAAATATGATCACCAGAACGTTATTCAATACGCTTATAATGTAACTGGATTAGTCCGGTATCATATGTCTTTGCCGATACGAGTTCAACGTTGAGTTCTGGTCTGTTGTCCTTAAAAAGCCTTGTTCCGTTGCCTAATAAGACCGGAATAACTGAAATAATGAACTCGTCTATAAGATTGTCTCTTAAAAGTTCATTTATTATCTCAGCTCCCCCATCGCAAAATATATTTTCCCCCGTTTCGTTCTTTAGTTTTCTCACCAGGTCAGCCATATTACGTGTATAAAAAACAGTCTTACCAATGTCGGGTCTTTCAGTCCTGGTAAGAACGTAAGTTATCTTATCCGTATGAGGAAAGTCTGTTCGTTTTGTTACCCAATCATAAGTCTTTCTCCCAAGAATTACGGTGTCAACTGTTGAAAGAAAGTCTGCATATCCATAATCTTCACCGACTTTTTCAACCACAGATAAAAAGCTTAAGTCGTCATTTGGCTTGGCAATATATCCGTCTAAACTTGATGCAATATATAAAATCAGCTTCCGTCTCATTTTAAAATCTCTGTTAAGGACAAACCCAGTGCCTGCATTATTGTCCGCAGCCGGGATACCGGGTAAAGCTCCTGAAATATTAACAATTTTAATGTTAATTAGTTTTGAATTTTATCTGGTGTTTTTTAATCATCCTCATCACGTTAAAAGAAAAATGTAAGCAAGTTTACGAGGATCCGTAACCAATTTTAGCCGGCCTGAATGATGAGCTAAAACTAACAATTTTCCGGGGCATGTTTCATAAAAAACAAAGAGTACATACCAATCGTATTCAGATTAATTGTAAATTGGCGTTTATTCATAAATATCAGAAAAATTTAAATTTGAACGAATTGTATTTTTATAAAGTTAAACCAAAAACCAACCTGAATGAAAACCATTTCATCTAATAAGAGAACATTGAATAGTCTCTTTTCACTGTTTGTTGCAGCCACCATAATAATTATGCTAAGCAGTTATGGAAGCGCCGAAAGGACAACCGTTGCCAATAAAGTTGATACTCTGAAGGGACTGAAAGACTATTATAAGGATTATTTCCCGATCGGAGTAGCGGTTGCACCTAATAACCTGGTCGGTGAACAGGCAGAATTTATCAAGAAAAACTTTAACAGTATTACTCCGGAGAACGTTATGAAACCGGGTCCTATACACCCTGCAGAGAACAAGTATTTCTGGGATGATGCTGATAAGATTGTGGAATTTGCACAGGCAAATGGAATGAAAGTAAGGGGACATACTCTTACATGGCACGCCCAGACCGGACCATGGATGTTTAAAGATTCTCTGGGAAAACAGGTTACAAAAGAGGTCGCTCTCGCAAGACTCAAAGACCATATTACCACAGTTGTATCAAGGTATAAAGGGAAAATATATGCCTGGGATGTTCTGAATGAAGCTGTTGTTGATGGTGATTCAACAAACGTTTTCAGGGAGTCGATGTGGTACAAAATATGCGGTGAGGAATTCATTACTAAAATTTATCAGTGGGCACACGAGGCTGACCCAAATGCAATTCTTTTCTATAATGATTATAACACAGAGAAACCAATCAAAAGAGACAAGATTTATAATATGCTGAAAAAGCTTCTTGCTCAGGGTGTGCCAATAAATGCAGTCGGATTGCAGGGCCACTGGAATATTAATGACCCGTCAGAACAGAATATCAGGGAAGCAATTGATAAATTCTCATCTCTTGGACTGAAAGTACAGCTCACAGAATTAGATGTAACTGTATTGACATCAAGAGCCGATACCGTTATGGGATACACTCCTGAAAGAGAACAAAAACAGATTGATTTTTATAAGATGGCTTTCAGGGTATTCCGTGAGAAGAAAGCTGCTATTACCGGCGTTACTTTCTGGAATATTTCTGACGGCAGAAGCTGGCTCGATAGAGGTAAAAGACAATCATATCCATTACTCTTCAGCAGAGATCTGAAACCCAAAAAGGCATACTGGGAAGTTGTAAAATTCTGATATTTACAGCCTTACAGACAAGATCTATGGAGCTGTCTCAACTTTTGTCTCACACATACTCACCCCCATCCCCTCTCTACTTCGTAAAGAGGGGCGTGGACGCGACAAAGTTCCAATATTATGATTAAGATTCTACCATTTAGAGGTAAGGCGTTTCCATGTAATGACTCATAATATTCAACATATCAGTAAATTGCCCCCTCTTTACGAAGTAGAGAGGGGGTTAGGGGGGTGAGTACTTAAGGGAAGAGGACTGGGGAAGAATTAGAAGAATCAAAAGTGGAAGAACAGAACTTTTGAGACAGCCTCGTCTATTCTGATCCAGATCAGATGATGGAATTTAAGATCAGTACCCCTATCAGACCTATAAATGAGATGGTTGTCTCCATTAATGTCCATGAAAAAAAAGTCTGCTTTATTGACAGGTTGAAAAATTCCTTGAACATCCAGAAAGCCGTGTCATTGACATGCGACATAAAGACACTTCCTGCACCAACAGCCAGCACCAGCAACTCCGGAGATACATGAGTTGTAGCCAGGAGAGGCGCTACTATACCGGAAGCTGTTATTCCTGCAACTGTTGCTGAGCCCAGAGTTACCCTGAGCAATGCGGTAACTATCCAGGCAAATACCAGTACAGGCAAGTGCCATTGTACGCTTAACTCTGAAATATGTTCAGCTGTACCGCTATCAGTAAGCACCTGTTTAAAAACTCCTCCTGCAGTTATAATTAAAAGAATGACAGATATCCCGGAGATCCCATCATTGAGCCACTTCATTACAATTTCCATCTTCCTGCCTGAGTGGAGTCCGAAATACCATAATGCCACCAGGACTGCCAGCAATAATGCTATATTGGCATTACCCAAAAAGGAAAGAATTTTATTTACTAATGATTCCACTGGCAGAAAACTCCTTGATATCACTGAGGAAGTTATAAGAAATACAGGAAGCATGGCAATTATAAAGCTGGGTAATGCAGGCGGCAGATTTTCATACGGTATATCTTCTTTAGATGCGAATAACCCGACTATATCTATTTTTACATTTCTAAGAAGTGTTCCCAGAACAGGTCCGGCAATGATAATAGCCGGTATCGCAATTATCAATCCATATATCAAAGTTTTACCAAGGTCGGCGTTAAAAGCATTAACAAGTATAACAGGACTCGGATGTGGCGGCAGGAAACAATGTACGGTAGACAGTGAAGCAGCCATCGGAATAACCAGGTAAAGAAGTGGCAGACGGGTCTCTTTGGCAATTGAAAAGACCAGGGGTATCAGAATAATGAAACCTGCATTATAATAAAGCGGTAGCCCAACCAGAAATCCGGTGAGAAGAAGTGACCACTGTATATTCTTTATTCCGAAACCGTTTATGAGTGTAGCAGATATTTTTTTTGCCGCACCACTTGATTCAAGTATCTTCCCAAGCACAGCTCCCAGACAGAGGATCAGCGCCAGATCTGACAGAGTGCTTCCCACACCGGTTTCTATCGATTTGATTATTGCCATTGGTTTCATTCCAAGCGAGAAACCACTGAGAATAGCGACAATCAGAAGTGAAATAAACGGGCTTACTTTTTTTACAGATAAAAAGATCTGTAAGGAAATTGCCAGTGCTATAATAATGAATGTCATCCGTTTAGTTCATTCAGCTTAACAGGGAAGGTACTATTAATGGAGATCTCTTAAGACGACTGATCCTGATCCTCCTTTAAGGAAATCAAAATCGCAACCTTTATCTGCCTGCCCGACATGCTTTACGAACATACTCACGTAACCACGTTCAGCGGATGGTTTTGGAGCAGTCCATACACTCCGCCTTTTCTGTAGTTCTTCGTCAGGAACAAGAAGAGTAAGAGACCGTTTCTCCACGTTAAGCTCAATAATATCTCCTGTTTTCACCAGTGCCAGAGTTCCGCCTACTGAAGATTCCGGAGATACATGAAGCACAACTGTGCCATAAGCCGTTCCACTCATGCGGGCATCAGAAATACGTACCATATCAGTTATTCCCTTTCTGATCAGTTTTTCAGGGAGTTCCAGATTTCCAACCTCCGGCATTCCCGGATACCCGACAGGACCAGCACCCTTCAATACCATAATACAATTCTCGTCAATATCAAGATCCGGATTATCAATTCTGGTATGATAATCCTCTATATTTTCAAAGACAACTGCCCTTCCTCTGTGTTGCAGCAATTTCCCGGAAGTGGCTGAAGGTTTGATAACAGCACCATTTTCACACAGGTTGCCTTTTAATACAGCAATTCCTGCTTTTTCCTTTAATGGTTTGTCAAGTGGCGCTATCACGTCATGATTATAGCAAGCTGCACCCTTACAGTTCTCGCCCAGAGTTTTCCCATTGACAGTAAGAGCATCTGAATGGATGATCTTACTAAGCTGATCGATGATAACCGGTAATCCACCAGCGTAATAGAAATCCTCCATAAGATATTTTCCGGAAGGCATAAGGTTTAATAACAATGGCATATCACTTCCCAGGTGATCAAAATCATCAAGGTTCACCTCAACGCCTATCCTCCCGGCCAGAGCTATCAGATGAATGACAAAATTGGTCGAGCCGCCAACAGCAGAGTTTATCATTATTGCGTTTTCAAAGGCATTCCTTGTAAGTATATCCGACATTTTCAGGTTCTCATTAACCATCTCAACTATTCTGTTACCCGAAAGGTGAGCCATAACTTTTTTCCGCGAGTCGACGGCAGGGATTGCAGAAGCACCCGGCAATGTCAACCCGAGAGCCTCTACCATTGTGGCCATAGTTGATGCCGTACCCATTGTCATGCAATGGCCGGCGCTCCGCGACATGCAGGTTTCTGCCTCAATTAAATCCTCCCTTGTTACCGTTCCTGCCTTCATCCCTTCCGATAACTGCCATGTGGCCGTACCGGAACCGATATCTTTCCCCCTGAATTTACCATTTAACATCGGTCCTCCGGGTACCACAATCGTTGGCAGATTCACGCTGGCAGCTCCCATCAGGGTCGACGGTGTTGTTTTATCGCAGCCGGTGAGAAGAACGATGCCATCAAGCGGATTAGCCCTGATCGTCTCTTCCACATCCATGCTTGCCAGGTTTCGCCAGAGCATCGTTGATGGTTTCATTAATGTTTCGCCAAGCGACATAACAGGAAATTCCAGAGGGAAGCCACCTGCTTCGTAAACTCCGCGTTTGACTATTTCTGCAAATTCCCGTAAATGACCGTTGCAGGGCGTCAGATCAGACCAGGTGTTGCAGATGCCTATTACCGGTTTCCCTCTGAACATATGGTCGGGATGACCCTGGTTTCTGAGCCAGCTGCGATGTACGAACCCCATCTTATCATCTTTCCCGAACCATTCTGTACTCCTTAAGTAAGATTTCTTTCCCATATTTTCAATTATTATTTATCACCTCATCTCATAACTAACAAATGAGAGAGAATAATTCCTCAGGTTATTTTCTGGTCCGTGCAAAAACTTCAGGCCGGGTGAATTTATTTAAACAGCAGCTGAGCCGTTTCGTTCAGGAATTTTTTACAATTCATCCATGTGTGGCCACCTGTTGTAGTAAATGTCTGATGGGTTATTTTCTTCTCGTCAAGTATCTTCAGATATTCCTGAAAGACACCAAAAAGTCCATCCTCTTTACCAATGCCCAGCCAGAAAAGTTTTAACCTGCTGTTTGTAAGTTCCGGGTTCGCAAAAGGGATAGCATTATTCCTGTCAAATTCTTCTTTTAACATTCCGGGTGCATACCCGCAAACATAAGCGAACAGATCAGGATTACCGAGCCCTATGTAAAGTGATGTACCACCACCTCCGGAGAATCCGGCAATAGCTCTTCCTTCCCTGTCGGTTCTGACCTTGTAATTTTTCTCAACAAACGGCAGGATATAGTTTTTAAAGTCTTTCTGGAATTCCTGCAGGTTATCCCAATTCCTCAATGAGGATGATCCTTTGCTAATAATCGGGTATGCTCTTCCATATGGCATAACTACAATCATTGGTTTGGCTTTCCCCTGTGCAATAAGGTTATCGAGTATAATGTTTGCCCTACCAACTTTGGTCCATGTCTCCTCAGTATCTGTTGTTCCATGCAGCAGAAAAAAGACCGGGTACTTCTCATTTGTCGATTGTTCATACCCGGGAGGGGTATAAACAAGAATCGGTCGCATTCCAAGTTCATTTGAATAATAATATCTGTATGATACTACCCCATGAGGAATATTTTGCACAGTATAAACCTGAGGGCTTTCGGCAGGTATCTCAATAACACTGTTCTGAAATCCTTCATTGGGAAATATCCATGAATTTTTCGGATCAGCCAACTGAATGCCATCTACGATAAAACAGTACGGATATATGTCAGGTTCGACCGGTCCAAGGGTTATACTCCATAACCCCTTGTCATCTTTTGCCATATTTTGCTGCCCGTTAATGAACTGCGTACTGAGTTTTACCTCCCTGGCATTCGACGCCATAAAACGAAAAGTGACAGTTCTGTCTTTATGGATCTCGGGAGAGACGAATGATATCCTTCCGGGCTGGCCTGCCGTTTCATTCTGAAGAACAATTATAACCCAGAGGGCAATCACTAAAAATTTAATCGGAACTTTCATTGGCTGAAATCTTAAAGTTTAAAATCTATGGTTCGTTTTTATAATTCAGACTACTTGTTTCAAGAAACTGTATTGCGATTATCAATACAATGGAAAGATAGAAAATCTTATTCGAAATATTAATCATCCGACCTTAAACCTTAATGGATTATAATTATTAATTTATTTTTTAAATTTTATGACCTATTTTTTGTATCTATGACAAAAATTTAAAAGAAAAATCTGATTCTTTCTGCCGTAAAACATCTTGATTTAAATTAAGTTCAATTTACTTTGAGATAAATTTCTCATCATTTCATTACTGCCATCAAGCCATTTAACTTACCTTATTTAAAAATCAAAAAATTGACCATGAAGAAGAGATTTATTAAAAGAAACCTGCTGGCGTTTGCCGGAATTGTAGTTATTTTTTCCCTGTCGTCAAATAAAACAGGTGATTCAGGTGGGCCGATAACAAAAAATCCGATATACCTGAATACTTCATATTCATTTGAAGAAAGAGCAGCTGACCTTATTTCACGACTTAACCCCGAAGAAAAGGAAAGTCTTCTTGGGAACAACATGGCCGCCGTTCCACGGCTGGGCATAAATGCTTTCAATGTCTGGAGTGAAGCTCTGCATGGGGTAATGGGAAGGTTCGGTTCAGGAGGCGCATCTCCTACCTCATTTCCAAACAGTGTTGCACTTGGATCTTCATGGGATCCTTCATTAATGCAAAGAGAAACCAATGCAATTTCAGATGAAGCCAGGGCCTTAAACTCGCCTGTTATCTCAGGTCTTACATATTACTCTCCGGTTGTAGAACCTGTCAGGGACCCAAGATGGGGAAGAACAGGTGAATCATACAGCGAGGATCCATTCCTTGTCTCGCAGATTGCAGGTGGTTTTATAAGAGGTATGATGGGTAGTGATGCCACTTATCTTAAAACTGTTCCCTGCGGAAAACATTATTTCGCGAACAATAGCGAATTCGACCGTCATGTAAGCAGCTCAAACATGGACTCAAGGGATATGCGTGAATTTTATCTTGCTCCTTACAAAAATCTCATCGAGAAAGATAAACTGCCTTCTGTAATGTCTTCATACAATGCTGTGAACGGGGTTCCGACTTCCGCCAGCAAACTATATCTTGATACAATAGTCAGAAAAACCTATGGCCTTAAAGGCTATATCACAGGCGATTGCTCGGCTATTGAAGAAATATTCACAGGTCATGCTTATGTTAAGGATCTTACAGAAGCTGCTGCTGCGGGACTTAAAGCCGGAGTTGACATTGATTGCGGTAATGTATATCAGTCAAAAACAATTGATGCTTTGAACAAAGGCATTTTAACAATGGCCGATATTGACAAAGCTCTCCTTAATATATTCACAATCAGAATGAGACTTGGGGAATTTGATCCGGCATCAAAAGTACCCTTTGCCTTGGTTCAGCCTAATGTGGTAGGTTCGCCGGCAAATAAGGCTCTTGCAAAAGAGATTGCCACCAAGACTCCTGTCCTTCTGAAGAATAATATCTGTTCAAAAACAAATAAGAAGGCTCTCCCTCTAGATCTGGCCGAACTTAAGAAAATTGCACTTATAGGTCCTCAGGTTGACAAAGTGGAACTTGGTCCATATTCCGGAAGACCTTCAGGAGACAACATGGTCTCCCCTCTTGCTGGAATCAAGAAATATATATCAGAAAAAGGATTAGCTACTGAATTGGTTTCCAGTTCAGGAGCAACAACAACAAATAAAAGCAACCTTTTTTATGTGTCGGCTTTTGAATTAAGAAAAACCAACGGAACTGTCACAAAATATGATGCAACAAAATATACAACCTCGTCAAAAGGTATCACTGTTGGCTTTGGAATGGGTACGCTTAACCAGGTAAGAACTATCGATGATGGCTCATGGACCTCATATGATAATGTTGACCTAACAAACGTCGATACTATCGGAATAAATGTAAACATCACTGTAGACGGTGGCACAATTGAAGCAAGAGTTGGCTCTCCCGAAGGAAATCTTCTCGGTACCCTGAATGCCAGTGTTGGTCAGGGTGTTAGAGCAGGTGGCGCCTATGGAGCAGGAAGCATGATGAAACTTAAAGTTAACAGGCTTGGACTTAACGGACCACAGACTCTCTTCCTTGTTTATAAAGCCCTCACAGATTTACCTATTGATAAGGCTACTATTGATATGGCTGCTACTGCCGACGCAGTGATTATGTTTGTTGGTACTGATGAAAAAACTGCCACTGAAGAGGCTGACAGACTTACCCTTCTTCTTCCCGGAAACCAGGTTGAACTCATCAAAAAAGTAGCTGCTGTCAACCCTAATACAATTGTGGTTATGCAGACTCTCGGATGTGTTGAGGTTGAAGAATTCAAGAACATTCCCAATATCCCGGGGATAATCTTTACGGGATACAATGGACAGGCTCAGGGCGACGCAATTGCCAGCATACTGTTTGGAAATGTAAATCCTGGTGGTAAATTAAATGCTACCTGGTACAAAACAGTGAAAGATCTTCCTGAAATTACAGACTATACATTAAGAGGAGGTAATGGCAAAAACGGACGTACATACTGGTATTTCACCAAAGATGTCTCTTATGAATTCGGTTATGGCCTTTCATACACAACTTTTGAATATTCCAATTTCAAAATAACCAGGAGTACGGTTACTCCACAGGATAAAATAACTGTAAGTGTGGATGTTAAAAATACAGGAGGTGTTGATGGTGATGAAATTGTTCAGGTGTATATGAGAACACCCGATAGTCCAGCCTCACTGCAACGACCAATCAAAAGGCTTAAAGGTTTTCAGAGGGTTACAATACCATCGGGTATGATAAAAACTGTGAAGATCGATATAAACTGTGCTGATCTATGGTTCTGGGATATGACTAAGAATAAACTTTCATACGATCAGGGCAGGTATATATTCGAGATTGGCGCCTCATCAAAAGACATTAAAGGTTCTGTCTCAGCTACAATGAATGGTTCGCTGATTTCTGTCCTTAAAACTGTCGTTGCTGAATGTGGACCTGTTGTTCTGAGAAAAGGATCAACCGTTAAAACCAGCGTTACCGCTGCCATGACTGATGACAGTTTTTACGATATCTCAAAGGCAATAGTCACTTATTCGAGCAATAATCCTGCTGTAGCAACCGTAGATGATAAGGGTATGGTTACAGCAAAAGGAGTTGGAGTGGCAACAATAACCGCATCAGTTACAATTGGTGATGTAACAGAATCAGGCAGTTATCCTGTAAAAATAATGCCGGACCTTAATCCTGCGTCAATCACAATTGACAATAAACCTGTTAAAGGATTCAGCCCGGAGATTACCGGTTACAGTTTCCTTATGGCAGGACCATTATCCAAAGCACCGGTAGTTAATGTTACACCTGCCGATCCTGCAGCTGGAGTTGAAGTAATCCAGGCAAAAAGCATCCCGGGGTCCGCTTCAATAACCCTGACAGACTATATCACAGTTGACAAAAAAGAGTTTTCTGTGAATTTCGGTATAAAATCCGTTTCAGACGAGTTTAATTCTAATACTCCTGGCAGTCAGTGGAGTTGGATACGTGAGAATAAAGAAAACTGGAGTCTGACAAAAACGCCTGGTTCATTGCAGATCAAGGGACAGAAGGGTGATATTATCGGTACTTCAAATACAGCTGAAAATATTCTTCTGCAGAGTGCAAATACCGACTGGACAATATTGTCTAAAGTTACTTTCTCCAGAAAACCATCTTCAACTAACCAGCAGGGAGGACTGATTGTAATGCAGGATGAAGATAATTTCGTGAAATTAGTATATCGTGCAAACCCCAGATTCATGCGTGGAGCAGGCAGCGGAGCCAGTGGTGTTCTCGACCTTATTGTGGAGAAAAATGGTATTAATTTCTCATTGGCTGGATTTAGAAGTCCGGATGCAATAACAGATAATAATCTTTCATTGATACTGAAGCTTGAAAGAAAGGGTGGAACAATCACCGGGTCCTACTCAAGGGATGGAAAAACTTTCACCAGGGTCGGAACGACTGAAATAATGTTAAGAGATACAAAAGCCGGGGTGATCGTATGTAACGGAGATCCGTCAAGGTCGGGGATGAGAATGCCTGGTGGTGGTATGCCTGGTATGCAGACTCAGGAACAGGATCAGAGCGATTTCAATGTTATGTTTGATTATTTCAGGATCGCCAATTCAGGCTTGAAATAGAAATAAGGAATTTTATACTTCAGCATTGATTTATCATGATTTATCGATGCTGAAGTTTTATTTTTGTACTGACAATATTATATATCCTGATGGTTTCTCCTTTATTGCGGATATTATTTCTTCTTTTCGGATGCTTTTCTTTGATTCTGCCTGTAAATAGCAGATCCTCTATTATAGATAATAAGCTGCTTCAATATTCATTTTCATTACCGGGGAACGGACAAAATTCAGGTGGATACAGTGCTATTGCGAGATATGAGGATGGATTCATTGCAACAGGTACCGACGGGAGGATTGACAGGATTTCTATCTCAGGAGCAATAACAAAATCTGAGAGATTTCCGGGAGAAAAATTCAATTGCATTATCTCGCGGGATAAAATGATCATTGCTGCCGGTGACAGGGGGACACTTCTTATTTCAAATGAAAATGGAATTTTCCACAAGATCGACAGCAATACCAGTGAGAATATAAATTCCCTTTCACTTTTCAGAGGATTGATTATTGCTGTTACTGATCATGGTGAAATAATCTCAGGTGATGGAAAAGGATTTTTCAAAAAAACCAGGCTTCCTTTAAAAGGGAATATTGTTTCAGTTTCAGCAAGAGAATCGGACTGTTTTGGCGTATCAGATGAAGGCGAAATAATTCGTTCCACAGATGGGATCAAATGGGACATTATTGATTTTAATAAGGTTTATTCAGGGTATTACAAAACATGTTATTTCACAAAGGTCCTTGTGACAGATAATCGTATCGCTATTATCGGAATACACAATGATGGCTCCCCGGTATTAATGTTATCAACCCAGGGAAATGTATGGACCGAAAGACCTCTTATTTATACTGATGACCAGGGTTATAAAAATATACTGGAGGATTCAGCTAATGATATAATTTATAACGATTCCGAAGATCAGTTCTACCTGGTCTGCGATAAAGGTAAAGCAATGCAGCTTCCTGCCTGTAATCAATGCAATAAACTAGCTGAGATATCAACAGAGAATCTTGAAGGAATCTCATTGAAAGATAATATTTTGATGATTGTTGGCGAAAATTTTCTGATAAAGGCTATTAGTCTGAAGTGGTGATAGCCGATATCTTATTGTTAAAAAGTTACACAGGATAATTATTTTATGCATCGAATAACTTCAAAAATAATTAACTTAAAAATCTGTATATGAAAAAACTGAGAATTTCATTTTATTGCATGATTTTGTCCGGCTTATTGTCCGGAAATCTTTTGTCGCAGGAACCCGCGGTCATAAAAATTGATTTTGATCGAAAGATTGACGTCATCGATCCAAATATATACAGCGCTTTCGTTGAACCGATCCGTACAGTTGTGTATGGTACGATCTATGATCCTTCTTCTCCCCTTGCTGATGAGAATGGTTTCAGAAAAGATTTCATTCAGCTTATCAGGGAACTTAAAATCAGGACCCTCAGATGGCCGGGAGGTAATTTTGTTGCTTCTTATTATTGGGAAGATGGTATAGGCCCTAAAGATAAACGTCCGGCAAGACTTGACCTGGCATGGAATCAGATCGAAAAGAATCAGATGGGGACCGATGAATATGTAAAGCTGACAAGTCTGATCGGGGCTGAAAATTTCGTCTGTGTAAACGGTGGAACCGGAACGCTCCAGGATGCAACCAACTGGCTTGAATATTGCAATTATGAAAAAGGAACATATTACTCTGACCTGAGAAGAAAGTATGGAAACGAAAAACCTTATGGAATAAAGTATTGGGCTCTCGGAAATGAAGTTGACGGCCCCTGGCAGATGGCACAGAAAAGTGCTGAAGATTATGTCAAATGGGCCCTTCAGGCACAAAAAATGATGAATATCGTCGACAAGAAAATTAAATATATCGGTTCAGGTGCTTCGGATTACAAGCCGGATATGGCCTGGATAGACTGGAATGATTATGTTCTGGAGCATCTGGCAGGAAAGATCGATTATCTTTCTGTCCACAGATATGCAACAGAGGCTTTGGGTGGAGACAGAAGCTTCTCCGGAATGATGTCGCTGGGTGTTGACATTGATACTAAGATTGATATGGTACAGGCGCTGATTAAGAAGGCTTTGCTTAAGACCGGTACTAAAAGACCGGTCTATATTTCATTTGACGAATATTCGGGCGGTGGCGACAACCTTACAGGAGCATTGGTGCTGGCACAGCATTTGAACTCATTTATCAGACATGCCGATATTGTTAAGATGGCTAATATAACAATGCTTTCCAGTCTTGTTGGTAGCGCCCCTGACGGAGATTTCAAGAATTCAACATTTCAGACATTCTACTTATTTTCTAATAATTGCGTCGGCACATCACTCGATGTAAACATCAACTGTGGAAAGTTCAGTAATAAGGTATTTACAGATGTACCCTATCTTGATGTGACAGCTGTGCTTAATGAGGCAGCCAAAGTTCTTGTGGTAAATGTTGTAAACAGGAATGAGACTGATGCAATCCCGACCAACATAACATTGCAGACTGGCGCATTTACCGGAACAGCGAAGGTTAGCGAACTAAATGGGAAGAACCTTACAGATAGAAGTACAAAGACTGTACCAGCGGTTACTGTCAGCACCAGGGAAGTAAAATTCACAGGAAATAATATTAATTACAGTTTCGCTGCACATTCACTGACACAGATCGAGATACCTGTTAAATAATTTAATATGAAAGAACCAACTAATACCCTGGCAATGAAAAAACAGATAATTATGATTTCATTTCTGCAGATAGCAGCAGTGACGCTGATCTATGCACAGCAGACAAATACTCCGGCTGATTCAAAACCTGCACCGACCAATATTCGTGCTGAACAGTGTCCCTGCATCCTGCCCGACCTTAGAGTATTCTTCACAATTTCTGCACCTGACGCAGGTAAAGTACAGATCGACCTTGGAAAAGCTTACGATATGAAGAAAGATGAAAAAGGGATATGGACCGTTACCACTGATCCACAGGTCCCGGGTTTTCATTATTATTCACTTGTTATAAACGGAGTCAGGGTCTCCGACCCTGCAAGCGAATCCTTTTATGGGACTGGCCGGATGTCGAGTGCTATTGATATCCCTGAAGCGGGTGTTGATTTTTATACTATAAAAAATGTTCCCCATGGCGATATAAGAAACAAAATATATTTCTCGAAGACCACAGGGACCTGGAGGAGTCTGAATATATACACTCCACCAGGTTATGATAAGCCGGAGATGACTCAATACCCTGTTCTGTACATTCAGCATGGTGGCGGTGAAGATGAAAGGGGCTGGGCTGTGCAGGGAAAAACAGGAATTATCCTTGATAACCTGATAGCTGAAGGAAAAGCAAAACCTATGATTATTGTGATCCCTAACGGTAATGTATCAAGACCAGGATCAGTTGCCGGAGGTTATAATGACGATGCGATGGCCGCATTCAAAGAAGAGCTTTTCGGAAGTGTTATACCGTTTATTGAAAGCAACTACAGGGTAAAATCAGGTTCTGTAAACAGGGCAATAGCCGGGTTGTCAATGGGTGGAGGACAGGCGTTTTATACAGGGTTGCGCAATCCGGATATGTTTGGTAATGTAGGAGTTTTCAGTACAGGACTTTTTGGAGGTATCGGCCGTCAACCGGGAACAGCATTTGATGCTGAGACCGTTATACCGGGTTTACTTACCAACCCCGGGACATTTAATAATAAGCTTAAGGTGTTCTATATATCTGTGGGTGAACAGGATCCCAGGATAGAACCTACCAGGAAGCTGGTGCAGACTTTTACTGAAAAAGGATTAAAGGTTGAGTTTGCATCCTTTCCCGGAGGCCATGAATGGCAGGTCTGGAGGAAGTCGCTTCATGATTTTGCACAGAAGATTTTTAAATAATTTCCTCATATAAGAGAAAGACCGTAATTCTTCTGGCAGAAGGCAGCAGACTTAAAGCTTATTTCATTTTAATATCTATGACTACAACAGAATGGGGTTCTAATTCAAATACCATATCTTTTGCAAAAGTGGCAGTGCTCTCAATAACTTTAAAAACACCAGGGTTTTCGATCGAAGCTTTCTCCAACAATCCTGCCTTTAAAGTATAAATTTTCACCTCAGCATTCCCAATAAGCTTTGAACCCTGTTGCCTGGTAAGAAGGGTATTGTTGAAACCTTCATAGTTGACGACTTTTATTATTAGTCGCTTACCATCGGAAGAACCGGTAGCTATTGCATCCAGACTACCCGGTTTCCAGTCCTCAGCCTTTATCTGCGAGATATTGTCGAAGAATTGTTTCCTGTCGCTGATATCCGAAAAGGTTCCTGCTGCAGAGGCGAGGTAATTTTCGGCATAATGCTCCCGGAATAGTTTTTCTACCACATACCCTGCCCCGGGAAACCATGTAATATGATCATGGTAGATGAATGAAGTCCATGTAGGATCATCAGTTGTATTTCGCAAAAGCAATGCGGGGCATGTCATAATCAGCTCTTTACCAAGCTTTTCGTACATTATCAGGCTGCCGGCAGTATGAAGCCCCGCCCTCCAGTCGTAACTGCGGCAAAGCCCCCACTCCAGTACAGCAAGCTTAATTTCAGGATGTTTCGAGTTCCTGATATAATCTCTGAGTTCAACCAGATAATTCTCAATCCTGAAGAGCCCGGTCTGGTAGTTTTCATTCTCATACTCATAGTTATGACATCCCAGGATATCGAAATTTACTCCTGCAATGTCAATGATCTTCCGGCTCCAGTTAAGGTCGTTTGATCTTTTCTGGCCGCAGGCAATTATCCTGGCATTGGGAGCAAGCTTTCTCAGCTCACTACCGTATACATTGACGATATTGGCATACTGCTCCGGGGTAAAGCCATGATTCATAGGCTCATTATCTATCTGGAAATACCTTACATTATATGGTTCGACATGACCATTGGAAGCTCTTAATTTCCCCCATTCGGTTGTAACAGGATCATTCAGATAGCGCACCCAGTCCATAGCGTACTTCACTGATTCCGGATCCGTGCCTGTTGCGGCCAGACAGATAAGAGGTTCAGTCTTCAGATGCCTGCAGAGTTCCATGAATTCATCGGTACCGAAACCATAATAATCGGAATAACCACCCCATATCGTATTGGGATGATATTTGCGGGATACCTTCGGTCCTATGCCGTCTTTCCATTTATATATCGAAGCAAAAGATCCACCGGGCCATCTTATGAAAGGTGGCTTCAGACCATCAATCGCTTCCACAAGGTCGGGACGCATCATCCCATTTTTACGCAGATCGGTACGCATAAGAGATATAAAATCTGTGAGCAGGGTCCCGCTTCCCCTGGCTTCAATCTCCATAACTGCCTTCGTATCTGTTTTGATACAGGAAAATGAGAATGACGCCTCCTCCCACTCCCTGCCCGACACCTTCAATGGGATCTCTTTTATCAGCTTGCCAGCCGAATCCTTTATCCGTACGAATAATTTCAGGGAACCTTCAATGTTGCTTATCCAGACAGATCCGCTATAATCGTACCCTCCCTGGAAGTAGAAACGACCCTGACTTATCCCGGCTGATCCATTTTGTGCCTTTAATTGCAGACTCTTTTCTCCGTTCTTAAAAGTTACCTCTACAGGAGTTGCAGATCCGTTATCACCAAACGGTTTCCAGAAAGTCTCAAAATCTTTTCCTTCGAAACCACAGCCCTGCACCTGTTCAGCAAAGAGTCCGTCGACGACAGAGTGGTTTATATGTTCCAGAAATTGCCCATAAACGCCTGAATCTATCTTCCCGACAGGCCTGTCAGTATCAATATTCAGGATAGCCACGCCCGGCCCGGTCAGCAGTCTGCCCGATGACTCCTGAGGGTATCCTGTAAGGCATAAGAGTGAGAGAGCAACATAGCAAACTATACCTGTGAATCTGTAAGATCTGTTATCGGTTTTCATATTGTTATCCGGTTTATGTATCAATTTTAAAAGACGCACTCACAAAATTATCAGAATTAAGAACAGTTTATATACTTTTCACATTGCTGACATTTTTAATTTACTATTAATGACTGATACTTAAAATAGGGGTTCTCCGGGAATGTACCTGATAAATGGGTTTATGCCAATTGTCTGTTGATCTATCTGTTCACCCATAGCATCCATTTTCGATTTATTTTTCTAACTTGACAACGCGATATTATTGCTGACCATATGACAGAAAACAACCGTATTTCTTCTATCGATATTATGAGGGGACTGACTCTGGTCCTGATGCTTTTTGTGAATGACCTGTTTATACCGGGAGTTCCATCATGGTTGGGCCATATGAAGGCAGATTATAATGGAATGGGGCTTGCCGACTGGGTATTCCCGGGATTCCTGTTCATAGTTGGGATGGTTATCCCATATTCAATTGGTAAAAGAATCATAGAAGGTCAGAGTATCTATACAATTGCCCGGCATATTGTGATCAGATCTGTAAGCCTGATAATAATAGGCGTACTTATACTTAATTGTGAAAGGGTTAATCCGGAATTTACCGGAATTGGGAAAAACCTCTGGGCTATATTAATGTTCACAGGTGTGTTCCTTATCTGGAATAACTACCAGGAGAATGATAAAAATTTCTTTACAATAGCAGGACTCCGTCTTGCAGGAATAGCAATGCTGGTTGCGCTTATCTTTAAATTCAGATCGGGGGAGGTAGAGAATAACGGATCATTAATAATAGGAGGCTGGGGCATACTTGGCCTTATCGGATGGGGATATCTTGTTACAGCATTAATTTACATGGCTGTCCGTAATAGTATATTGAATACAGCTATTGCTTTGCTTTTCTTTCTTGGTGTTAATATTCTTTCAAAGCTTGATCTTCTGAATTTTCTCAATCCTGTCAAGCCAGTTTTAGGCGTCATTATTGAAGGGAATGTTCCATTTATTATCCTCTCCGGCATGCTTATCGGAATTATCCTGAAAAAACATTCAAGAAGTGAATCAGGCAAGACATTAATAATAATTGTTACGATTGGTGTTTTGAGTATCATTGCAGGATTTTTTCTCAGAAAGTGGTTCATAATATCCATGGATGGTGCGACACCAAGCTGGGGATTGATCTGTAACGGGATAAGCATGATGTTTTTAGCGTTACTCTATTGGATAATTGATATTAAAGATCATTACAGATGGTCCTTTTTCTTAAGACCTGCCAGTGAAAACTCTCTCACCACCTGCCTCACAACTTATATTCTTTATTACCTCATCTGGAGCACCGGGATCCCGATACTTATTTATAAACAATCAGGTATTCCTCTGGTAGTAATTGCAGGATCAATTATATGGGCTCTGCTGATGGTAGTAGTGACTGCTCTGCTGGTAAGGTTCAGTATCAAACTGAAGCTATAGAGCATAAAAACCTCAATACTGCAGGGCTATAGATAAAGAATAACTATTCCGGTTTTTCTGAAAACATCAGCTTTTCAATTTTCTGATACACTATCTCAGGAGTCAGCCAGTTCATACAGGCAAAATCCAATCTTTTGCACTCTCCTTTTCCATAAATAGTGCAAGGACGACAGGTGAGTTCATCCACTGGTATACGGATGGAGAAGTTATCAGGTTGCATCCAGGTTGAGAAACCTCCAAAGGGATCAGTACCTCCCCAGATGGAGATCACCTTTGTACCCACCAGGGCTGCCATGTGCAGGTTTGATGAGTCCATCGCAATCATAAAGTCAAGTTTGCTCATAAAGGCCAGTTCTTCATCCAGACTCAGTTTCCCGGAAAGATTGGTGGACCCGGCAATTCTGCACTGAAGAGCAAGAAGCCTGCCTGAGTCCTCAATCCCCCCAAACAACCAGAATCTGCATCTATGGTTTTTTCCAATATATTCAAGGAGACGAACCATATAACTTTCGGGCCACATTTTCAATTTATGTTTTGCATAAGGTGCTACCCCAATATTCAATATGCCTGGTCTGGGAGCTGAAATGGCGGCATTTAAAACTTTATCCTGCAGATGGGATTATCCATTTTTCTTTGCAGGAATTACAGGAAATCCAACCCTGGCAAAAACATCACAATATCTTTCTATAGTATGCTTCAACCGGATTTTATTCTTCCCGGAAATAAGGGCTTTTCTCTCTTTTCTTTCTTTGTCAATAACTGATGCCCTGACTCCGTAAAGTCTGAAGAAAAGTCGTATAATCTTCGATCTTAAAACATCATGAAGATCTACAACATAATCTATTTCCCACTGTGCTCTGATGTCTCTTAACAGGCGTATAAGACCAAGTAATCCTTTATGCCTGTTTTTCAAATCGGGGAAAAAAAATTTCAGCCCATCGATTGAAGAAAAAAAAGGTTTGAAAACGGCCCGTGTAACCAGGACCAGTTCAACATCAGGATATTGCTCTCTCATCCCCTTTAAAACAGGAGTGGTAAGAGCAACATCACCCATAGCGGAGTTTCTTATTACGAGAAGACGCATTTCAGTATTTTTCGTATGACTTTTCCTCAATCAGTCCGGAAGAGGTCTTAATATTAATTTCTCTCTTTAGTTCCGATCTTCTGTCATTCTTGATATATACCGACCGTGCAACAGAAATAAAATCATCACCAAAATCCTTCCTGCGCTCAAGGTCACGTATATGGTCTTCAATATCCCAAAGTTCACAATTGACTTCATATAGTGCTTTGTATAAGGGATCTGAAGTGCTGATTATCAAGGATGAAGTTCTTATAAGTTCGTTGTATTCCTTTTGAAGGTTAACCAGTTTGGCCTTGTCTTTGATCCTTTCAAGCTTTATCTGTAGTATAGTAATCTTATCAATTATCTCCCCGTTGGATACTTCGATTTTCATATTTCGATTTATTAAAACTCAAAAGTAGTATCTTTTAAATCCATTAACTGCAAAGGTCGCAAAGATTTTACCACAACTTACCCCTACCTATTATATTTTTGCCACCTGCCCCCTAAAGGGGGGTTAATTCTCGGTTTTTAAGCAATCTTTCTATATGTCCAGGATTAGCCCCCTCAGGGGGGTTGGGGGGCATTCCCGTCAAACTAAGAAGTAAAGAAGTAAAACGGCGAGAGAGTTTAGTACAAAACAGGATGTAAAGTATTGAATATATGTCTGATACATTTCCTCCCGCCTAAGTGGGAGGTGGCCGGACCCTTTTAAAATATCATACAATTGCTGATACCGGCCGGGGTGGTTGATTGTTACGGATTACCATCAATCTCAATTACATGTTCCATAACTTTGACTCAGCAGAAGTAGACATGTTCCTAGGTAATGATCTGAAGAATTTAAGGCTTTTCCTGTTAAAGAGGTTTTGGTTCTTCATATTAATAAAGGTAAGAAGAAATCAATGAATCAACCACCCCGGTCGGGAAAGAAAATTCTGTATATATAAGATAATCAATCGTCCCGACCACCTCCCGCTTCGGCGGGGGACTTTTTTATCCAGTTTCTTATTTATCCCCTAAGAATCATTGATTGATAATGATATTATACCCTGTAGGGGTTAATGAAAAAATTGCAGAATTAATTGTTTATCCCCTACGGGGAAATGATTATATGATATAACCGTATTCTACAATACTTTAACCGCTACGCGGTAATGTTGAAACCTTTCAAAACTTCCTGTTCTTATAGTATAATTTATCTGAATTCCAGATTATTAGCCCCCCTTTAGAGCTTGTCCCGACCCTGGTCGGGAGGGGTTGGGGGCCAATACTATTCAATACGGATCCACATCAATCGCAATCTTTAGAGCAGAGGCTCCTTTTTCCTTTTCGAGCCTTTTAATTGCGTCTGAAATTAATTGCTTTGCTTTTGCAGGCGGTTTCTCTCTTTCAATTTTTATCAGAATGGTTTTAATATACCACAACTGCACCTGAGAAATAAGAGGGTATTCAGGTCCCAGAACTCTTTTGCCGAATATATCCCTGAGATCCCTTCCAATAATATCTGAGAAAATATTTAATTGAACGCGGTCCTTGTGTTTAATACTTATTCTAATCATACGACAGATTGGCGGATAATTGAAGATCTTTCTCTCCTCTACCTGCATTCTGAACATGCTTAAATAGTCATGGCGAAGCACCAGCCTGATTATTTTATTCGCAGGATCGGATGTCTGTATCACAACATTGCCTTGTTTTTGTCTTCTGCCGGCCCTGCCACTAACCTGTTCCATCAGTTGAAAACTTCTTTCATGAGCCCTGAAATCAGGATAATTCAGAAGGTTATCGGCATTTAATATCCCGACAACTGTAAGATTCTCAAAATCGAGTCCTTTTGAAATCATTTGTGTACCGATAAGAATATCAATCCGCCTGTCTTCAAAAGCCCTGATTATTTTATTAAAAGAATTTTTATTACGGGTAGTATCCTGATCCATCCTGGCAACTCTGGCTTCCGGAAAAACAATTTTTATCTCATCCTCTATTTTTTCTGTACCGAAGCCCCTGGTCACCATTCCTGTAGAGGAACAGTTTCCACACTTTGCCGGCATACCGGTTGTATATCCGCAATAATGACATACCAGCTTATTTATTCCCTTGTGATACGTCAGATTTACAGCACATTGAATACATACCGGTATCCAGCCACATTCTGAACATTCTATATACGGTGAAAAACCTCTTCTGTTCTGGAAAAGAATTATCTGTTCCTCCTTCGCCAGAGCTCTGTCCATTGCCTGAAGTAACTCAGGAGTAAAATGTGAAACCATCAGTTTCTTCCTGTATGCTTCCCGGGTATTGGCGAGAATAATTGAAGGTAATTTTATAAGTCCGAATCTTTCCTTTAATTCAGTTAATCCATATTTACCGTTCACAGTATTATAATAACTTTCCACTGATGGTGAAGCTGATCCCAGTATAGTTTTCGCGTTATGTATTGCAGCCAGCATTATTGCCGAATCACGGGCATGATACCTGGGCGCAGGATCATGTTGTTTATACGATCCGTCGTGTTCTTCATCCACAATAATCAATCCCAGGTCAGAGAATGGTAGAAAGAGAGAGGATCTTACTCCGAGAATAAGTCTGTAACTACCCGAGGGATCATTTTCCGCAACTCTTCTCCAGATTTCCACCTTCTCGGGGTCATTGAAGCGTGAGTGGTACACTCCTGTGACTGCACCGAAATGTCTCTTTAATCTTAGAATTATCTGAGTCGTAAGTGCTATTTCCGGAAGCATATAAAGAACCTGCTTCCCCTTTTTAAGTTGTTCTTCAATCAGATGAATATAAATTTCGGTTTTCCCACTCGATGTTACACCATGTAACAACGCTATATCTTTTTCGGTGAACTGTGATTTAATTGATTCATATGCTGCCAGCTGAGCTTCACTTAGCCTCTTCACCGGTTCCTTCAGACTGTCAGTTTCCTTTATTCTGGAAACGGGAAGAGACATTGAGGTAAAGATTCCCTTTTTTATGAGAACTTCTAAGATTCCCGATGTGGAATGAGCTTCCGATAAAAGTAATGATTTTCCAAGAGATAAAATCTCCGATCCTGTTGAATACCCTGAAAGCCTGATATATGCAAGGAGAATATCCTGTTGTCTGGGAGCTTTTTTTAGCTTATCCAGAATTTCATTTAACTCCACTTCCGTAAATCTGGTGGATAGTTTAATGAATGTTTCGAGCCGGGGCATAAAACTATTCTGACTTATACCTGATGGCATGGCAGCTTTCATCACCTCTCCTTCGCTGCATAAATAATAGTCTGATATCCACTGCCATAGTTTGAGCTGAGATTCATTTATGATCGGAATCCCGCTAAGCACTTCAATAACAGGTTTGACATTTTTAACGTCAGGTGCCTGGTCGTGGATGCGGCAAACAATGCCTGAATAGAGCTTTCGTCCTCCAAACTGAACAGAGACCATCGCTCCCGGTTTAACATCTTCCGTGATATTATCAGGGATCCTGTAGGTGAATCTTCCCCTTACCGCCAGGGGCAAAATAATATCGGCAAATCTGTTATTAGACATTTGATAAAATTACTGATTTTTCTTAAGCCTTCCCTAGCCCTTTAATACTCACCCCCTTTTATGTGGCTGTTGAAAAAGTTAAAATCCATTAACCACAAAGGTCTCAAAGGATTTACACAAAGATCACAATGAACTGCAATATAGTATTTTACCTTTGTGAACTTTGTGCCTTCTTTGTGTACTTTGTGGTTATAAAGAACTTTTTCAACAGCTCCTAGGGGTGAGGTAAAAAGTAAATAGGAATACAGAGTGGTAAGAATGTGCTATCTGTTTAACTCGATTTAACAAAACTTGACATTACTGTCAACAAATGTTCTCTTCTGATTGGTTTTATAAGACAGGCATCACATCCTGCTTCCAGAATAATATCCTTGTCATCTTCGAATATGAATGCAGTCTGAGCAATTATCGGAAGATCTTTGCGGATTTTTCTGATCTCTTTTGTTGCCTCAATACCATTCATTTCAGGCATCTGCATATCGAGGAGCACAACATCAATATCAGGTATTGTTTTTATTAATTCTATCGCCTCAAAACCCGATCTGGCAGTAACAATAGATACTCCGGTATCAGTCAGTATACGGTTCAGGTAAATCAGAACATCTTTATTATCGTCAACAAGCAAACATTTTCTTGAACTCCAATCAATGGGTTTTGAAGCAGGCTCTGTATTAACAGGTGTTACTTTAGCTTTTGTGCTGCCAGCCGGGCGGTAAGGAATTGAAAAACTGAATTCGGAACCTATTCCTTTTTCAGACTGAACAAATATCTTTCCTCCCATTCTTTCTATAACCTCTTTTGCCAGTGTAAGTCCGATACCGAGTCCTTCAAACGGCCGGTGATGACCATCAAATTCCTGCCTGAATTCTTCAAATATACGGCCCAGGTTCTCTTTGTTTATCCCAATTCCAGTATCGCTGATTTTAAATACAATACTCTGATTTTCCAGCATATACGCAAATTCTACTGATCCTTCCAGAGTAAATTTCACGGCATTATCCATGAGGTGATTTAACACTCTTTTAAGCCATATCCTGTCTGTGAATATAAGATCTCCGTTATCCTCAAACTGATCTTTAACATTCAGTATAATGGATTTTTCGTTTCGTCTTATAAGTTGACGGGCCTCTTCAATTATCTCATTGATGATTGCACTCAGCGAAGCCTCCTCATAAGTAATTTCAATCTGGGAACTTTCGAGCCTTGATAAATCTATAATATCGCCGATAATCTGAAGTAATCTTTCACTATTATGATTTATATGTTCAATGTATTCCTCCTTTACCTCATTAGGTAAGTTATTTGAAAGAAGCAAGTTTGAAAATCCAACAACGCTATTCAAAGGAGTCCGTATTTCATGTGAAATATTTGCCAGGAAGTTTGATTTAAGTCTGTTGCTTGATTCAACTCCGAGGTTTGCTTTTATAAGATCTTCATGAACCTGTTTCAATCTTGTAATATCGCGCGAAATGGTGAGTGCCCCAAGAACTTCTCCGGAATCGCTCCTTACTGTTACTGACCTGGATGACAGATTCAGGTAATGACCTGTTTTATGTCTGAGCCTGAGTTCTGTCTCAAAGAATCCATTACTCACAAGTGCCTGCTCCTTTTTTACTTGATATTCCCGGTCATCGGGATGTATAAGATCGATATGATTTAAAGAATTATAGGAGTCTTTGTCATAACCTATCATTGAATAAAAAGCAGTGTTGGCATATTTCAGATTCCAGTCGCGGTCGTAGAATGATATACCATCATTGGCAGATTGAACAAGCATTTCATAGAACTTGTCAGATTCAAAGTGTTTTTTTGTGACAAGTTCTTTTTGAATTGCCAGTTCTTCGTTTGATCTCTGCAAATCGGCATTAATATCTGAAATCTGTTTGTTTCGTTCAAGTAATTCGCGGTTAACTTTTTTAAGCTTGGTCGAGAACAATATTAATATGGCGCTTGTTATAATGAGTATGGCTAACAGAGTAAGGATCAAATGACCAAAAGGTTTTGATAATATTAATCCTGCCAATCCGCAAAGCCAACTTATGATTATCATAATTTACTGCCGGATGAATTTAAACATCCCATTTTAATCCTGCGGCTAAATAAATGAATTTTACTCACTTAATGTATGATAAACACAAATATAAATATTCATAATGTCACTTCAATCTGAATAAATATAAAAAATGCTAAATTGCGAACAGGAATTATGTTTTCCTTAGCTCTGATTATGAGATTAATAATCTGAATCACAATGGATATATCTGAAAGTTTATCAGGAATAATATTTTTAATCAAAGAAAAATAATTTGTTGGTAATGGAAAAAAAAGAGAACCAGTTTTCAGGAGGAAGAAGATATAAGAACGAAGATATTACTGTTTACTGGAAACCATCAGCATGCATTCACGCTTCATACTGCTACAGGGAACTTATTGAAGTTTTCGATCCTAGCAGGAGGCCATGGGTAGATATGAACGGTTCCACAACTGAAAGGATTATTGAAGTTGTAAACCTGTGTCCAACGGAAGCTCTGGCATGGAAATGGAACGATGAATCAAAAAATGATTCGGTAGGTAATGATCAGCTTAACCATATTAAGTTCAGAAGACCTGAACTTATGAATTGTCCGGAACCGGACTCTGAAGAAAAACCGGTTTCTGTTAAGGTTATGGCTGACGGACCGATTGTGCTTAAAGGCAATTTTACTTTAATGTATGACGGCGTTAAAAAAGAAATTCATGAGAGCATAATCTCAATTTGCCGGTGTGGAGTTAGCGACCACATGCCATTCTGCGATGGGCAACATCGAAAATTCGGTTTTATCGGTTAACATTTTGGATATGGAGGAGAAAAAAGAAATCAAATCTCAGTCAATTATTGAAGTAATTGAATTTGGACCGTTGAAAATTACAGGTAACTTTCTGCTCAAAGATATTAAGAGAGATAAAGAAGAGTCACCTGGTGAGATTTTACTTTGCAGGTGTGGAAAATCTGCGAATAAACCTTATTGTGATGAATCGCATAAAAAATAAAAAAAGTTTCCCGGCCTTCAGCGAGCGACAACATGAAAACAATTCTGCATCTTCTCGTAAGTAGCCCAGCATTTGTTTTCTTCACGTAATTGCCAGATGACCTCCGCAAGTGCTTCCTTTAGAAATTTCTTATCACAATTTGTCAAAACCCATTTTCGCGCAATAAACCTCTTATAACTTATATCGAAAGCATTGCCATAAAGATGAGGACTGTTAGCAGATGCGTTCATATTGTACCTCCTCAGACTCTTTACATTCTCAGTTTTTCTTGTCATTGATGTTATGTAAAATCTTACACCCTTCAAGCCTTTCTGCGAAGATTTTTCACTGAATCTTCTTGCGATCTCATCAAGAAGCGCTTTGCTGTCCTTAGTAATACATGGGTAACTGAAGGTCATTTTTTCAACCACATATTTATTCCCGCTGGTTACTTTCATCAATTCGCCTTCAGAAATCCTTTTTTTCAGGTCGCCGGCATCCTTGCATGGTTTAATACCATTTAATCTGGCCGCAGCTATATAATTTACAATCTTGTCATTTAGTTTTCTGCTGAAATCCTTTTGCCTGTAATCTAAACACCGGTTACTGAAATAATCGGCGCGTGGATGCCATATCAGAATAAAGATGAAAATAACAACCAGAAAGATTTTTAATAAGAAAACAGGACGTAACTCATTGAATTTCATCACCGGGTCCTCACAAAATTGTTTTTATCAACTTAAGGAAAGTCTTGGTTTTTTTAGTTCAATATTTTCCTGACCAGGTCAGCTGCTTCCAGAAAAGAGATAGCTGAAAACACTTCAAGCCCTGAAGTATCGATTATCTTTTTAGCCTCTTCTGCATTCGTTCCCTGAAGTCTTACTATTACCGGAACTCTTATCTTTCCTATTGATTTATAAGCTTCAACAACCCCATTGGCTACCCTGTCGCATCTGACTATTCCACCGAATATATTAATAAGTATAGCCTTCACATTAGGATCTTTAAGGATGATACGGAATCCGGCTTCAACAGTCTTCGGACTGGCTCCGCCTCCGACATCCAGAAAATTTGCCGGTGACCCGCCTGAAAGTTTTATAATATCCATAGTTGCCATTGCCAGACCTGCTCCGTTAACCATGCATCCAACATTACCATCGAGCTTTACAAAATTCAGATTATGTCGCCCTGCCTCCACGTCTATCGGATCCTCTTCATTCAGGTCTCTCATTCCCAAAAGCTCAGGATGGCGATACAATGCGTTATCATCAAGAACCAGTTTGCAGTCAACTGCTAATACCCTGTTATCGCTGGTTTTTAATACCGGGTTTATTTCAAGAAGCTGGGCATCACAGTCTAAGAAAGTCTCATAAATACCAGACAGAAATTTCTGCATATTATTAAATGCGCTCCCGGTCAATCCCAGCTTAAAGGCAATATTACGCATCTGAAATGGCTGGAGTCCGACTCCGGGATCAATTTCCTCGGTAAAAATAAGTTCCGGCGATTTTTCTGCAACTTCTTCAATAGACATACCACCCTCCGGAGAATAAACCACCGTATATCTTCCTTTGTCTCTGTTCAGAAGGATACTAATGTAAAATTCTTCAGGTTCATATTCTCCTTTATAATAAACATCCTGAGCAATAAGGACCTTATTTACTTTTTTCCCTTCAGGACCGGTCTGAGGAGTGATCAATTGCATTCCAAGTATCTGATCTGTAAGCTTTCTGACATCCCCGATTGTTTTTGCAAGTTTGACACCACCACCTTTCCCCCTCCCGCCTGCATGGATCTGCGCCTTTACCACATAAAACTCAGAGCCAAATTTATCGAGCAATTGTTCAGCAACAGTAACAGCCTGGTCAGGAGTTTCCGCAACAAAACCTTCCTGAATGTCAACGTTGTAAGCTTTTAATAATGCCTTACCCTGAAATTCATGAACATTCATTTTTCAATAGTTTAATTAAATAATGGGCTAATATTCCTTGAATTCACTGCTCACAAAATAACAACAATTAAAAGATTAATTAGTTATTTTGCCATAAAAAAGAATGCGTAAGCTTCTCAACCCCGAACTTAACAGAAAGACCATAGAACAGTTCAGGAAGACTGAAAAATCTCCGTTTATTATAGTCCTTGATAATGTAAGGAGTCAAAGCAATGTCGGATCGATTTTCAGAACTGCAGATGCATTCCTTACTGAGGCAATATATTTATGTGGAATAACTGCACGTCCCCCGCACAGAGAGATTCAGAAAACGGCACTTGGCGCTACGGAATCGGTTATATGGAAATATTTCTCCGACACTTTAAGTGCCGTAAGTGAACTCAAAGAAAAGGGATATAAAATAATCGCTGTTGAACAGGTTGAAGGGGCCGAATCTTTACAGGATCTGCAAATTAACACTGGCGAGAGATATGCCCTTATTTTTGGTCATGAAGTAAACGGTGTGTCGCAGGAAATAATAGATAATTGCGACAAGTGTATAGAAATTCCCCAGTTCGGAACTAAGCATTCATTTAATATTGCGATTAGTGTGGGGATAGTGTTGTGGGAGCTGAATAAACCTCACCCCAACCCCTCTCCCAAGGGCTAATCTTTATACACATTTTTTCGATTCGAAGTTTGGCTTCGCCGAGCTCTCCCGCTTCTCGGGATCGGTCCTTTTGTCTCGTACATACTCACCCCCATCCCCTCTCTACTTCGTAAAGAGGGGCGTGGATACGATTAAGTTCCAATATAACGATTAAGAATCTACTGTTTAGAGGTTAGGCGTTTCCGTGCTAAACAAAATTATTAATAGAAAAAGTATTTTTGAACTTCCTTGTAATGACTCATAATATTCAGCATATCTGTGAATTGCCCCCTCTTTACGAAGTAGAGAGGGGGTTAGGGGGTGAGTACAAAAAAGCTAAGATGAAAAGATGTGTACAAAGAGTAGTCCCAAGGGAGAGGGGCTAAGAACCTGATTAGATTCTTCTTCCTCCCCTTCTCCCCTGGGAGAAGGGGTCGGGGGATGAGGTAAATAAAAAGGGGACTCTTTCGAGTCCCCTTATAAAATATTTTGATTCTTCTTTTATTGCACAGCTGCTTTAAAATCAGCATCATTGAAATACTTTGCAAACTCAAGGTCGGTCTTTGCATAAGCTTTCCAGTCAGCTTTGAATGCAATAGCTTCTTTAAGATTGGTAACCATATAAGCTTTGTCATCAAGTTTTGCACCTATGATAGCTTTCAGATATGAGGGCTTTCCGCATTTGCAGAGTTCTTTCATGCCATCAAGCATAGCTTTTGATTTGGTAATGTCACCTTTCAGATACAGAGCCAGTGCATTGTTGAAGCAAGGTTCAGTTCCAAAGTAATTAACAGCTTTGTCATATTCACCTTTTGTAATCGAAATAACACCAAGTCCCCATTTTGATTCAGGGGTTGCTGCTGTCATCGAATTAAAATACTCTTCAGCCTTTGACATGTCGCCTTTTACGAGCGCGCCAAAACCGAGGTTGTTTTTAACTACATCATTATTCTGAATTGCCTTTGCTTTCTCAAACTCAGCAATAGCTTCATCGGGTTTATCTAAAGCAAGATAGGCACAACCCAGGTTATTCTTGGCGCGGATCTCAGCCGGGAAATTTTCAGCGGTGACCTGATAAAATTTAAGTCGCTCGTTCGGGTCGGTTGAAAGCGAACCGGCACGAAGCATCTCTTCTACACTCAGTGACTTGGGATCAGCCTTCATTTGTGCAACGATCTGTTCATCAGTGCGGCCAATGATATCAACATTGACAGCCAGCTTTGATCTTCTCAGTTTTGGAAGGATGTCTGTCTTAAGAGCCTCAAATGCGGCTGACATATTCTTTATCTCTTTCTCACGAACATCAGGATCAGCATACATTGAGAGAACACGAAGGATAAGGTCTTTATCCTGGATGGTTGATTTTTCGACTTCCGATTTAAAACCATCCCAGTCTTCCGGTGTAGTTTTTTCATTGAAAAAACCTTCTGCTTTTGCAGCATCTATTTTATTAAATTCCTTCTTAATGAATTTGTCAGCAGTAACACCTCTTTTGACAGATAACGGCTCATTAATTTTCATCGAGCCATCAGGAGAAGCATATGAGCTGATTTCGGTTGATTTCAACTGACGATTGGGATCAACACTTACAGATTTAATATACTCTTTAAGTAATGCGATGTCTTCTGCTTTAAGTTCTTTATTGGAAATATCAGCTTTATTTATCTCATAATGAATATCAGCCAATTTGTTTTCAGGATTAACTCTGACATAATTATCTTTCATCATTATAGTCCTGCCATGTTTTTCAACAAGGGTTGATGTAGCAATTACGCCGTCGGCAATCTTTGTAGGTTCAAAATCAAGACTTTTTTTGCCTCTGTCAGCTTTAATTCTTAAAACCAGTTCTGACACTTTCATAGCATCCTTATAAGGAATGGTACTGGTATAAGTAAAATCTCCGCCATTTGTTGTAATTACTTTATTATTAGCCTGAACTTTTTCTCCCTGCAGAACCTGAACTTTTTCAAAAGCAGTTTCGCCACCGGTATAAGTAAGAACAGGAGTAGCTGTGACTGTAGTTTTCTTATCAAAGTACTTGGCAGGGAAGGTACCTTTAATGGTAACAGTAACTACACCAGCATGTGTTTCGAGAACTTTAGGAGTAACCTCATACTTAACTAAGTTGGAGTTTTTCTTCATCTTATTCAAACCGCTGCAACTTGACATAACAGCTGCGGCCAGGATAAGGATAAAATAGCTTCTGAATTTTTTCATAGTTTTAAAAGTGTTATTTGTTTATGATACCTTGTTTGACTGTTTTTTGTGAACGATTAACTAAAAATTTTTATCTTAAGTACAAATTTACAATTATTTAGTCATAATTTAAGCAAATAATACAAAATAATATGACCATATGTTGTGATTAATACTGTTTATATAATTTGTAGCTATACAGGCTATTAGCGATCCCTGATATTTATCTCCCCTCTGATTTATGCTAACCGGTATACAACAAAATCCATCTTTATGTTTTTATATCCCTTTAAGAAAATTCACCATCAGTGCCTTGTTATTGTCAGTTTCAACTTACCTCTTTAATGTAAAACTTATATCAGCAAATTGCTAAACAAAGGTGGAGCCTTTCAAAATAATAAGTGTTACATAATTTCAGGTAATTATTACACTATTTACGTTATATTTCAATATCATAAGTTAACTTTCAACAGGTTTTATTCAGCATTTATTCTTAAAAATTACAAAATTACCTTATTTAATCCAACAGGATAATCGTCAAAGAAAATAGTATCAATTATTTTTGAATAATGTTTTTCATTGGCAACAAAATCTATATTGTTAACATCTATAACCAGATATTTGTTCTCAGGATTCTGTTTAAAAAAAGAAAAATAACTATCCTGGATCTTCTGAAGATATCCTTTAGTTATCGATTTTTCGTAGTTTCGTCCTCTTTTTTCAATATTCTCAAGTAGCCTTTCAGGATTGATATGAAGATAAACATAGATATCAGGTTTGGGAAGAGAGCCGTAAATTATATAAAAAATCTGCCTGTACAGGTTGTACTCATCGCCTGTCAGAGTTGATGCAGCAAATACCAGCGATTTCATAAAGTAATAATCTGCAATTGTAAAAGATTTGAACAGATCCTGTGGTACCAGCTCCTCCTTGAGCTGTTTATACCTGCTTGCCAGAAAAGAGAGTTCGAGAGGGAAGGAATATTTTTCCGGTTCGTCATAGAACTTTGGCAGAAATGGATTATCGGCAAAATGCTCGAGGATAAGATGTGCGTTGAACTGATCTGCTATTTTCCCGGCCAGGGTAGTTTTGCCAGCACCAATATTTCCTTCAATAACTACATAGTTGTATCTGATCTTCATTCCTGAAAACAATTGCTATTTCAATTAACCAAATTTATAAATTGGTAGCGGAAAAGCAATAAAAAATCCCGCTAAAGCGGGACTCTAATTACTTATTCTGGTTTTCATCAGGATTTCGTTTTTCAATCTCCGGTTTTGGAGGACGAGGCAGGAGTTCTTTCCTCGATAATTTTATTTTTCCGGTTTTAGGATCGATATCAATTATCTTGACCTCAATTTCCTGTCCCTCTTTCAGAACATCTTCAACTTTGTTGACCTTTTTCCACTCAATCTCCGAGATATGAACAAGCCCGTCTTTATTCGGAAGTATCTCAACAAATGCACCGAACTGGACAATCGTCTTTACTTTTCCTTTATAAACCTGTCCGATTTCGGGAACAGTTACAATTTTTTTCACCCAGTCGAGGGCAGCAGTTATAACCTCAGCATTCTCACCAAAAATATTGACATCTCCATGACCGTCGATCTCTTCAACGATTATTGTAGCGCCTGTTACACGTTGAATCTCCTGAATGACTTTTCCTCCGGGACCGATCAGTGCTCCGATCATCTCTTTAGGGATTGTAAGCATTTCAATCCTTGGAGCATGTGGTTTAAGTTCAGGTCGTGGTTCAGCAATAACCTGGGTCATAATATCCAGAATATGCAGTCTTCCTGCTTTTGCCTGATTAAGAGCTTTGGTAAGTATTTCAAAAGACAGCCCGTCAACCTTTATGTCCATCTGTGTTGCTGTAATCCCATCTCGCGTTCCGGTCACTTTAAAGTCCATATCACCAAGATGATCTTCATCGCCAAGGATATCAGAAAGAATTGCAAATTTCTTCGTCTGTTTGTCAGAAATAAGACCCATTGCTATCCCCGATACAGGTTTCTTTAGTTTGATACCGGCGTCCATAAGAGCAAGTGTGCCGGCACATACTGTAGCCATGGAAGAAGAGCCGTTTGACTCCAGGATATCGGAAACAACCCTGATCGCATAAGGGTTTTCATCATCTGCAGGCATCATATTTTTAAGAGCCCGGTGAGCAAGATTCCCATGTCCTATTTCTCGTCGTCCAACTCCACGGTAAGCCTTGGCTTCGCCTGTTGCGAAAGGAGGAAAGTTATAATGGAGTGTGAATTTCTCAGTTCCTTTATTTAACACATCATCGATGATCTTCTCATCAAGTTTGGTACCCAATGTAACGGTAGTGAGAGATTGAGTTTCACCTCTTGTAAAGAGAGCTGACCCATGAGTTGCAGGAAGAGTGTCTATTTCACATATGATCTGTCTGATCTCGTCCAGTTTTCTGCCGTCGAGGCGAATATCATTATCGAGCACAAGTCGTCTGGATGCTTCTTTTAGTACGTCGTGATAGTATCTTTTTACAAGTGTCTCATTTACCGGATTTTCATCTGAATACTTACTGAGGAATTCCTTTTCAATTGCTTCGAAAGTATCAATCCTTTTATGTTTATCAGCGGTGCACGATTTAGCTGCCTCATAACATTTGGTATATGTTTCGTCCCATACTTTTTTCCTCAGATCTTCATCATTGATTTCATGAGAATATGTACGCTTAACTGTTGAGCCAACCTCTTCCGCAAATTCCATAACCGCCTTGCAATGAACTTTTATTGCATCATGCGCTATCTTAAGGGCTTCAAGCATCTCCTCTTCAGAGACTTCCTTCATTTCACCCTCAACCATCATTATATTATCATATGTTGCCCCAACCATAAGGTCAATATCGGCCTCTTCAAGCTGTGATGCTGTAGGGTTAACAACAAATTTCTTATTTATTCTTGCGACCCTTACCTCTGAGATCGGACCGTTGAAAGGTATATCTGAAACTGCAAGAGCAGCTGATGCGGCAAGACCTGCAAGAGCGTCAGGGATAATATCCATGTCGGCCGAAACCAGGTTTATTGTCACAAATGTTTCCGCATGATAATCATCAGGGAAAAGTGGTCTTAGTACCCTGTCCACAAGTCGCGATACCAGAATTTCATAATCAGATGCTCTGGCTTCTCTCTTCATGAAGCCCCCGGGGAAACGTCCTGAAGAAGCATATTTCTCTTTATACTCAACTGATAGTGGCATGAAGTCTGTATCTTCCTTTGCCTCCGGTGCTGATACCACAGTCGCCAGTAACATTGTTTTCCCCATCTTTAACAGAACAGAACCATCAGCCTGCCTTGCCATTCTGCCTGTTTCAAGGGTAATTATCCTCCCGTCGCCGAGATCAATAATCTTTTCTTTTATTTTAAACATTATATGTGTGATTTATGAATATTGAAATTACAAAATAATTTAAATAGTATGAAAAAAGGCAATTTTGAATTGCCTTTTTACTCTATTTACGTAATTTCAACGCTTTTATGATTTCGCGATACCGCCCAATATTTTTAATTTTCAGGTAGTCCAGGAGCCTTCTTCTTTTACCTACAAGTTTGATAAGCGCCTGTTGGGTACTGAAATCTTTTTTGTTCTTCTTAAGATGTTCGGTAAGATGATTGATCCTGTACGAGAACAGCGCTATCTGACCTTCTGCAGTACCGGTATCGATTTCAGATGATCCAAAGGTTTTGAAAAACTCCTGCTTCTTTTCTGTTGTTAAATACATATCTCTAATTAAAATATTGTTTATCCAAATATAAATCGAGTCTCCAATTTTGGAACGCAAAAATAAGGCTTTTTTATGTAAATTATCAAACAATTTGCTTTTTTTTTTAAAAGTTATCGAAATAATTCTTTTTGTCTGCCAAAACTCACAAAGCAAAACTTATTGATTTTGACTTCGTCGAGCTCCGCTTCGCTCCGGTTCTTCGTTTATCCCTTACCCTATATGGTGCGAGGACCGAGTACCGATTTATCGGGACGAACTCGACGCAGTTAAAATAATTTCTCACTTTATTCATCGGTTTCTACATCACTAATAAGACGGAAAAAGGGTGCCGGAAGTTGCGTTGAATAGTGTTATCATTCAACTATTTGTCAAATAAATCTGACCCTTAGTCAAAACTTGTGGTTCCAGTATCAGTTCTTCAGCATTCTTTAGCTTCCTCCCTTACTTATCAGTTTGCTGCCAATACGGCAATCGAGACATTTTCTTTTTTTGCAGTATTCATTCCTTAGCTGAATAAGTGCCTGGGAATAAAAGGCTGAGTCAGCCTTAATTCCTGCAGTATTCCATTCTGAAGTAATTGCATTCTTCTCTGCATGGATCTCTTCAAGAAATCCCAGACGCCTTTTCACAGATATCCAGACGATCCCTGCTCTGTCCATAGACAAATATTACGGGTATAACTGCATTTA
Organism: uncultured Bacteroidales bacterium; assembly: GCA_963725785.1. Taxonomy (GTDB): domain Bacteria; phylum Bacteroidota; class Bacteroidia; order Bacteroidales; family VadinHA17; genus LD21. Next base: position 89,271 of record CAVRZV010000017.1, read on the forward strand.
TAAGAAATATATCAGTCGCTTGCGATCCAGTATTCTTCACGAAATCTCTGCATTTTTTACCAAACACATAATGTTCGTCCCAATAATCTGAAGCAGTTACTTCGAACAACTCTTTTACCTGTCTTATATCAGTTGCTTCCAGTAACCCTGGAGAAGAGTCCACCATTTACTGACAGCATTGCTGCAAGCTGAGATATTCTTATAGTCGGGAAATTTGCAGGTCTCAGTCTTGAGAATTTCCATATCCATCCGTGTATAGGTTGCAGGGAATATTTTGATGAAAGGATTTTGAACTCTTTCAACAGATCTCGGTAATACTCATCAGAAACTGCTTCCTTAAAAAGTCCCTCGTCCAGTAAACCGAGCCGTTCCGAATAAGAAGAGCCTCAATCTGAAACCAGTTGTCAGCATGCTTTCGGATTATCCTCAAGGGCAGCGCTGTTGCGAGCATTTCAAAAGGTTCTGTATTAACCCTGAATCCAAAATAGCGTGCAAGTATTCTGTAAAATGTCTCTTCCCAGTCATTCCCTGTTTCGTAAAATATCTTTAGTATTGATTCAGATTTTCTTTGAAATCTTTCAATAGAACTGAATTCAGCCAGTGACGGACCGGAATAATGCGTCGAGTTGCTTAGTATAATCCTGACAGGCAATTATATAAGGGTTATTAATCAGAAATGTGTATTTCTCGTAAAGACGAATCATATGTCTATCGTAACTGTCAGTATCTCTTCTCCCTTTGAATTAAAAACACGTTTATCGTTTTCGGCCACAATATGAAGTATAACATTATCAAAAGCAGGATCATTCTGATGGCCATGATTATCAAAATGAGATGATCTGGAATGAATTTCAACGTTTCCAGCCCAAATGGTGCCCGAAATGGAGATCCGGGCATTGAAAAAATCTGGACCGGAATCATGGTTATAATCACCGGGATTCAAGACAATAATTTTGTTTTTCTCATTGTCGAATAGCTTATCAGGATCATAGAGACTATATTTCCACAGGTAGTGAAGAAATTCCTCTTTCATTTTAGCACGAATTGGTTAAACAGCGAGAATCCTAATTTACGAAATAATGAAGTACGACACAAGAGCATTATAATAAAAATGAGGGGGTGAAGGGGAGAACGGGAGAAAAGGTGAAAAAGTAAAACATAAAGAATAAGGTCATGCCATGGCATGACCCTACCTGATAATAATATTGTGATGTAGGGCCACGCCATGGCGTGGCCGTGTTCGTTCAGATCAGGCTATGCTGGCGGAGATATTTTTCCATCTCAACCTGCATCTCTTTTGCCTTTTGGCCGGCTATCTTATCGAAATTTGCCGAGCTGTCTGCAAATATTATTCCACTTGAAGAATTGACCAGAAGTCCGCATTTGCTGTTAAATCCGTATTTTGACACCTCCTCAAGATTGCCGCCCTGGGCTCCGACCCCTGGGATCAAAAGAAAATGATCCGGAACCAACTTCCGTATGTCTTTTCAACATATCGGCACGTGTTGCACCAACAACGTACATCATATTATTAATGGTACCCCATTTCTGTGATACGGATAGTACTCTTTCGAAGAGTTTTATTCCATCTTCATCGTGATACTGAAAATCATCAGCACCCTTATTGGACGTAAGTGCCAGAAGAACTACCCATTTTTCATCATAAAGCAGGAATGGTGTCACAGAATCTTCGCCCATATACGGAGCAACGGTAATTGCATCGAATGGCATGTTTTCAAGAAAAGCTTTAGCATACATTTTTGAGGTGTTTCCAATATCACCTCTTTTTGCATCAGCAATAACAAACATATCAGGATGGTTATCCTTTATATACCTCACAGTTGAGTCAAGGGATGTCCATCCTTTTGCACCCATCGACTCATAAAAAGCAACATTAGGTTTATAAGCAACAGCAAATTCGTGAGTTGCATCTATGATCCGTTTGTTGAATTCAAAAATCGGATCCCTGCGTTTTTGAAGGAATGATGGAATTTTTTCAATTTCCGAATCGAGGCCAACGCACAGAAATGAATGTTTTCTGACAATCGTTTCAAATAATTTCTCGTAGTTCATAAACACAAAGATACACTATGGTCAGAAATAATCTGGTTTAGATATTGCTCTCTTTTAAACGTTCAGAATTTTCAGCCATTTGGAGCTTATCGAGAACCTCCTGGATATTGCCATCAAGAATGGAAGGTAGATTATAAATCGTGAGATTGATCCTGTGATCAGTCATTCTACCTTGAGGATAGTTGTATGTTCTGATCTTTGCTGATCGGTCTCCGGTTGACACCATGGTTTTCCTCCGATGCGATACTTCATCCAGATACTTTTGATACTCAAGGTTATAAAGCCTGGTTCTCAACTCTTTCAATGCCTTGTCATAGTTTTTAAGCTGAGACTTTTCATCCTGACAGGTAACAACTATGCCAGAAGGAATATGGGTAAGGCGAATTGCTGAATAAGTTGTATTCACCGATTGTCCACCTGGTCCGGAAGAACAATAAGTATCCTTACGAATATCTTCAGACCTGAGGTCAATATCAAATTCATCAGCTTCAGGAAGGACTACAACTGATGCAGCTGATGTATGAATACGGCCCTGTGTTTCTGTTTGCGGTACCCGTTGAACACGATGAACACCCGACTCATATTTCATTATACCATATACTCCATCACCCGTAATACTTAAAACAATCTCCTTATAGCCACCGGCAGTTCCTTCAGAAATATTATTAACATCAACCTTCCATCCTTTCGTTTCAAAGAATTTGCTGTACATTCTGAAAAGATCTCCTGCAAAAATGCTTGCTTCATCGCCACCAGTTCCCGCTCTTATCTCCATCACCGCGTTTTTATCGTCCTCGGGATCTGCCGGAATTATCAGCATTTTAATTTCTTCTTCCATCTCCGGCAGATGTGATGTAAGTTCATCAAGCTCGGTTTTAGCCATCTCACGCATTTCTTCGTCTTTCTCCGTTCCAAGCAGTTCTTTGGTACTTGCGATATTGCTGAGAGCAAGTTTATAACGTTCGTACGACTCGATTATCGGGAGGAGGTCCTTATACTCTTTATTTAATCTGACATACTTCTTCATATCCGAGAGAATATCGGGTTGGGTGAGAAGTTCGCCAACTTCAATAAACCGCGATTTCACACCTTCCAGCTTCTCCAGAATCATGTTGTTTGCCATAGTTCAATAAATTTTCGGGTGCAAAGGTAATAAAAAAGGCTCAACGTAGCAAAACCCCCTGGCCACTTTACGGCCATCGTGATAAGCTGGCTCCTTCACTAAAGTGGGAATAATCCAGATTTTTACGAGAGCTTCGCTTAAATAGACGTATTTACCTCCCTTTAGATGGGATCTATTCTTTATACACTTCTATTCGATCCGAAGTTTGGCTTCGTCGAAAACTCACTTCGTTTGATTCGTTTGTCTCATACATACTCACCCCTTCCCCTCTCTACTTCGTAAAGAGGGGCGTGGACACGATTAAGTACCAATATGAAAATTAAATTTCTACCATTTAGAGGTATAGTGTTACCAAGCTAAAACAATATTATTAATAGAAAAAGTATATTTTTCTTGTAGTGATTCATAACATTCAGCATATCTGTGAATTGCCCCCTCTTTACGAAGTAGAGAGGGGGTTAGGGGGTGAGTACAAAAAAGCTAAGATGAAAAGATGTGTATAAAGATTAGTAGGGGGGCTAGGGGGTAACAAGATGGGAAAGTTTCCTAATACTCGAATGTCCCGAACTCAGAACTAATTGTAAGACTTTTCTTCTCAGACGCTTCACAATAACCTATTACTCTGGCATCAAGATTAAATCCGGCAGCAATACTGATAATTTCTGAAGCATTCTTATGATCAGTGTAGATCTCAAACCGATGACCCATATTGAATACTTTGTACATTTCTTCCCAAGCTGTCCCTGACTGTTCATGAATTATACCGAATAATGGGGGTAACGGGAACATATTGTTTTTTACAACATGCATATTTTCAATGAAATGCAAAATCTTAGTCTGTCCACCACCTGAACAATGGATCATACCGTGAATTTCAGAACGCATAGTTTCGAGGATCTTCTTTACAACTGGTGCATAAGTACGGGTTGGAGAGAGTACCATTTTTCCGGCATCGGTTTTTAAACCATCTATAGGATCTGTAAGTCGCAACCTACCGGAATAGATGAGGTCGTAAGGAAGAGTTGTATCAAGACTTTCCGGGTATTTTGAAGCAAGATACGGGGCAAAAAGATCGTGCCTTGCTGATGTAAGACCGTTACTTCCCATACCACTGTTATACTCCTTTTCATAACTTGTTTTTCCGGAAGATGACAATCCAATAATGATGTCTTTATCCTTAATATTCTGATTTGATATCACATCTGCTCTTCTCATCCTTACAACAACTGTCGAATCGACAATAATTGTTCTTACAAGATCACCCAGATCGGCTGTCTCTCCTCCTGTGGAAAATATTCCGATCCCAAGAGTTCTCAGTTCTTCAAGCACTTCCTCTGTTCCATTGATCACAGCAGAAATAATCGCACCCGAAATCTGGTTTTTATTGCGGCCAATAGTAGATGACAAAAGTATATTATCGTAAGCACCTATACATAAAATATCATCGAGATTCATTACGATTGCATCCTGCGCAATCCCTTTCCACACTGAAAGATCACCTGTTTCTTTCCAATAGATATAGGCGAGAGACGATTTTGTTCCTGCACCATCAGAATGCATAATGTTGCAGAAGTCCTTGTCACCTCCGAGAATATCGGGAACAATCTTACAGAAGGCTTTGGGATACAGACCTTTATCTATATTCTTAATAGCTGCGTGTACATCTTCTTTTGATGAAGAAACACCTCTTCTACTATATTTTGATTCAACAGGCATAGTTTATAAATTATAACTGATCTCAACTATTTTTTTGGTGGCTCATAATCAGTTCTCATAACCTTGAACTCGGTTCTGCGGTTTATCTGATGTGCAATCTCTTTCTGTTCATCATTTGGAAGACTATTGACATACTGTTCTGTCAGTTGCGTACCGGTTTTCAGGAATGAATACTGGGCGGCAATAGTTGCATCAACGATTTTTGTACTCGATTTCCCATAGCCTTTGGCAGTAAGTCTTTCAAGTTCAATGCCTTTGGTTACAAGATAGTCAACAACGGACTGGGCCCGTTTTTGAGAAAGAATCAGGTTGTATTCTTCGGTATTCCGGGTATCGGTATGCGACATGATCTCAATAGTAACTGTTGGGTTGTCAGTCAGAGTCTCAACCAGTTTATCGAGCGAGACCATTGATTCCGGTCTCAGATCCCATTTACCAAAGTCATACAGAATATTGGGGAGGTCGATTGGTCTGTCTACCGGGGTAAGAAGAATTGTAACCATAAATTCACGGCTCTTGTCCTGACCTTTGGTAGTCTCTTTTTCCTTGCCATTGAGATACCCTCTTTTTGAAGCCAGGAATATATAATCAACGTCTGCTTTGAGTGCAAATTTAAAATCACCTCCTGTTCCAGTTTCAGCCTGAAGGTTGGATCCGTCGCTGGCAATAAGCTGGACTGTAGAGGCAGTAATAGCTGTGCCGGTTTTTTCATCTTTCACCAGTCCTGTAACGTTGAATTTTAACGGTGGTAACTCAAAGGAATACAATTCGTCATTTCCTCTTCCTTTACGAGTTGAACTGAATATTCCCTTTTCATTTTCACCTTCGAATGCAATACCAAAATCATCGGCAAAACTGTTAATCGGTGGTTTCATATTCTGTACTATCCAGCTGCCATCGGGCTGGGGCTTGGCTTTGAAAATATCGAGACCGCCCATACCAATCAGACCATCGGATGAAAAATACAATGTGCCGTCTTCCCTGATATAAGGAAAGAGTTCATCACCGGAAGTATTGATATCCGGTCCCAGATTAACCGGTTTTGACCATGTATCGCCCACCCTGAGCCGGGTTACTTTCCAGATATCCTTTTTACCAAAACCTCCTGGTATATCTGAGACAAAATACATTGTCAGACCATCCTTCGAAATTGAAGGATGTGCGGCAACCAGAGAATCCGGCAGGAGTTGGATGTTTTTAGGATCACTCCATTTATCGCCTGTTCTTTTTGAATACATAATAACACAACCCTTCTTTTCGCGTTTTCCTGCTTCACATCGGGTAAAATAGAGCTCTTTATAATCAGATGAAAAAGAAGGTGTTCCTTCTTCGAATTCACTGTTTATTATTTCAACAGGAACTGGAGTGCTCCATTTTGATTTTTTATCTATCCGGCTTTCGAAGATATCGGTAAAATTCTGACCTGTAGCACCATGTGTTTTCTTACCGGATACACCATCACGTGATGATGTAAAATAAATCATACTAAAATCATCACGTCCATAAGCTGGACTGAAATCTGATTCTTTTGAGTTAATATCTTTTAAATCTTCAACCTTATATGCTTCAGGATTTCTCAACCATTCAACAGCAAGTTCACAGGAACGGATTTCCTGGTCTGCCCTGGCATCAGATGGCGCTATTTGCTTATATTTTTTAAATTCATCAATTGCCAGCGGATACTTTCCATTCTTTTTCAGAGATTCAGCAAGCCAGTATTGGGCTTCAGGTTTTGAGTATGATGATTTTACAGCAAGTTTATACCATGTCTCGGCATTTTTCGGATCATTGGTCAGCCTGTAACATTCAGCAATCATAAATACCATTTCGGTCCGTGAATTTTTGTCTGCTTTTTTTGTTTTGGAATATGCATCCTTGAACTGATCTATAGCATCATAATATTCCCCGGCCGCAAAAGAGGAATAGGCTTTCTCCGATTTGCGTTTCTGTGCTGATATTTCAGGAACAGTCACAGTAATCAGGAAAATAATTAGCAATAATAATTGTTTCATACTTCCGCTTTCAATTTGACCATAAAAGTAATCAATTTAAGGAATTCTGGTAATAATAATTAACGTGACTAATCGACAATTATTTTAAAGAATAAGACTTTAGCCTGATTAATTCAGAAACTTCATAAAAGACAAAAGACAAAAGGCTAAAGACAAAAGGTTCAAAACATTATGAGAAACAATTATAAAGTCTCACTTTCAAAAGAAATTATTGAAAATGGTACACATATTCCTGACTTTTATCTTTTTACTTTTGTCTTTTATCTTCTGCATTGCTAATGCAAGTTAGATAATCACATATAATAAAAAAGGACTCCCTGAGGAATCCCTTTACTTAAATCTGGAAAAAATAACCAACCCTTATCTTGTGAACAGCAATTCTCTGTATTTTGGAAGAGGCCACATTTCATTATCCACAATAAGTTCAAGTTTGTCAATATGAGTACGGATCTCATCCAGATAAGGTTTGACCTTACTTTCATAAGCTAAAGCCTTTTTGTAGTTATCCTCAATAATATTGGCTTTTCTTCGTTCCTCAACCATTTCATTTACCAGTTTCTTAATGGTTGAAATATGATCGGAGATATTGATTATTAACTCTTTACGTGCTCCTGCAAGTCTTTCAAATTCTGAGTCATCAAAAATATCTTTAAGACCCTTCACATTTTCGATCAGAGATGTCATATATTTTATTGCAATAGGAACGATGTGATTAATTGCCAGATCACCAAGTACCCTGGATTCTATCTGAACTTTTTTGGTGAATTTCTCATACTCCACTTCAACACGGCTTTCAAGCTCTTTATCTGTAAAAATTCCCGATCCGACAAGAACTTCCCTTGATTGCTTGGTCAGATAAAGGCTGATTGACTCAGGTACGCTGGTAAGATTACATAAGCCTCTTTTCTTTGCTTCCTTATGCCATTCCTTACTATAATTATCACCTTCAAATAATACTCTCTCTGATTCGAGAATATACTTTTTCAGTACCTGGAAAATGGCTTCATCCTTGTTTACTCCCTTTTTAATAATAACATCCACATCTTTCTTAAACTGAGTCAGCTGATAAGCAACTGCAGCATTCAGAACAATCATTGCAGGGACTGCAATTTGCTGAAGAACCTACAGCTCTGAACTCAAACTTGTTACCGGTAAAAGCAAAAGGAGAAGTCCGGTTTCTGTCGGTATTATCGAGCAGAATTTCAGGTATTTTGCCAATTCCAAGTTTAAGTTCGGTTTTTTGAGCCGGAGTCATCTTCTTATCTGTTACTTTCCGTGCAATATTCTCAAGCATATTTATCAGGTAAGTACCAAGAAAGACAGAAATTATTGCAGGAGGTGCTTCGTGACCTCCAAGTCTGTATGAGTTTGATTCATTCATTACCGATGCTCTGAGAACATCATTGCTGTCATTGACAGCTTTGATAACATTTACAAGGAATGTAAGAAACTGCAGGTTTGTTTTTGGATTTTTTCCGGGTGATAAAAGATTTACACCGGTATTTGTAGCCATCGACCAGTTATTGTGTTTTCCTGAACCGTTTATTCCTGCAAATGGTTTTTCGTGAAATAAAACTCTGAATTTATGTTTCCGTGCAACCCTTCTCATAATATCCATAAGAAGCTGGTTGTGATCAACTGCAAGGTTTACCTCTTCAAAGATCGGAGCACATTCGAACTGATTTGGAGCTACTTCATTATGACGGGTTTTAACCGGAATTCCAAGTTTATAAGCCTCACATTCAAAGTCTTCCATAAAAGCCATAACCCTTTCCGGGATAGATCCGAAATAATGGTCAGAAAGCTGCTGATCTTTTGATGACTGATGTCCCATCAGTGTTCTTTCGGCAAGCACAATATCGGGTCTTGCATAATATAATGCTTCATCAATTAAGAAATATTCCTGTTCACACCCAAGTGTTGCAATTACTTTGTTTACATCTTTATCAAAATACTGGCAGACATCAACTGCAGCCCTGTCAAGTTCAGAAAGAGCTTTCAGAAGAGGTGCTTTATAATCAAGAGCTTCTCCTGTATATGATACGAATATTGTTGGAATACAAAGAGTTGTTCCGACAATAAAAACAGGTGACGAAACATCCCATGCAGTATATCCTCTTGCTTCAAATGTATTTCGTATACCTCCGCTCGGAAAACTTGAAGCATCAGGTTCAGACTGAACAAGAACTTCACCTGAGAATTTCTCAACAACCTGTCCATTCTCACCAATCTCAATGAATCCGTCATGTTTTTCAGCTGTTCCATCGGTAAGAGGGTGAAACCAGTGAGTATAATGTGTAGCACCTTTTCCGATAGCCCATGCTTTGAGTCCGGTTGCAACCTGGTCAGCTTCCTGTCGGGTTAATGATTTTCCTTCATCAATAGCACGTTTTACTACTTTATATGCCTCTTTGGAAAGGTAGTGTTCCATTTTTGGAAGATCAAAAACATTTTCTCCGAAATATTCGGAAACAATTTTCGATGGTGTTGTAACTTCAACAGGTTCCCTGTTGAATACTTCTCTTAATGCACTAAATCTTAGTTCTGCCATTTTTCTAATATTTTTTTACAAAAATAAACTATTTTTTAATATACACCCTATTTTTTTACATATATTTTTATTTTTTTGTATTTTTTTTCAACATACCCCCCTGTTTTTTTGATGCTATTTTTCGATTTTTTATACATTATTTTGAAATATATAGTTATGATCATCTTTCAAAAGCATTACATATCTTTTCATACTACTTACTAATGTCATATTTCATTATCATTGACATCGATCAGAAGACTGTCTGGATCACACTATTCAACGTTAACAATTTATTACCAGGTCAGAGTTTTAATGAAAATTTGTTATATTTGTCGCCTGTATTAAAAAAGGTATATTTCTATTAATTATTAAAGAACATATTACATGTCAGCACTTCAATTTTTACGCGAGAAAGCCGGAGTATTAGTTGCGGGAGTTATTGGTCTTTCACTTTTCCTGTTTGTGGTCAGTGATTTCTTCGGAAGAGGAAGAGGCCAGAGAATGAAGCAGAAAAAATATTATGAAATCGGCCAGATCGGCGGAGAATATATTTCATATCAGGATTATGAATTAAGGTTACAGAATCTTTTGGAGATTTATAAATTATCAGGAAGATCAAATATTGATGAAGCGACAACTGAGACAATAAGGGAGCAGACCTGGCAGCAGATGGTAAGGGAAAAAATTCTGGATTCTCAGTATAAGAAGCTTGGTATAGGAGTAAGTACTGAAGAGGTTGATGAACTGGTTCTTGGAAACAATCCTCATCAGATAGTTCAGCAATTATTTACTGATCAGAAGACCGGAACATTTAATAAATCTTTTCTTGTGAACTTTCTGAAACAGACTGAAGTTGATGAAACAGCAAAAAAATACTGGTTATTCTTTGAAAATGAAATTGTAAACGACAGGATGAATACAAAATATAATAATCTTGTTTCAAAAGGATTATATGTAACTTCAAAACAGGCAGAATTTGACAAAAATCTTACCAGCCAATACTGTTGATTTCAGTTACATCCTTAAAAATTATGCATCAATATCCGATTCTTCAGTAACAATTTCTGAAAGTGATATACAGGCTTATTATTCAAAACATAAAGAGAGTTATAAGAGAACTGCTTTAAGGGATATTGAATATGTGACATTTGATGTTGTTCCTTCTGAAGATGATATTAAACAGACAGAACAATGGATTAACAAAACAAAAGAAGAATTTGCAACAGCACCTGATCCTGTTCAGTTTATTAATCTCAGTGCAGATTCAAGATATGTTGGTTTTTTCATTCCTTTAAGCAGTGTTCCTGAAAATCTGAAGGATTTTGTTAAGAAAGAAGATCTGACAAATATTTTCGGACCATATATTGAAGATGGTTCATATAAACTGGCCAAATTGATTGCAGTTGCAGACAGACCTGATTCAGTTCATGTTCGTCATATTCTTTTATCACCCAACCAGACAAGATCACTAGAGGCTGCAAAACATCAGGCTGACAGTCTTATAAAATTAATTAAATCAGGAACTCCATTTGAAGCTCTTGCTATGGCAAATTCTGATGATCAGGGTTCAGCACAGATCGGAGGTGATCTTGGATGGTTTCCGGAAGGCAGAATGGTTGTTCCTTTCAATAATGCATGTTTTTCAGGGAAAAAAGGTGATATAAAAACAGTCGAAACAACCTTTGGTATTCATATTATTGAAATTCTTGCACAATCGAAAGATACCAGAAAATATAATATTGGATATTATTGACAGAAAAATTATACCAGGTTCAGTAACAAATCAGAAGGCTTATAGTGAAGCAAGCCAGTTTGCCGGAACAAACGATACATATGAAAAATTTACAAAATCAATTGCTGAACAGGGATTGAACAAGAGAGTTGCCAATGATATAGCTCCACAGCAAAAAACCTTACCCGGACTTGATAATCCAAGATCCTTGATTATGTCATTATTCCAGGCAGAAAAAGGTAAAATTATTCTTGACAACAGTCAGCAGGCAGTTTTTGAAATTGGTGATAAGTATGTGGTTGCATATTGCACCAAGGTACAGGAGGATGGAATTGCTCCTGTAAAGGATGTTGAGAATGATATCAGGTTTGTTCTTATAAAAGACAAAAAAGCTGATCTTATTTCAGCTGAATTTAATAAGAATAACGGTACAGGAAAAACTATTGATGATATTGCCCGGACAATGGGACTTACTGTTCAGGAGGCTACCCAGATTAATTTCAGATCATATACTGTACCGGGTGCTGGTACTGAACCTGCACTTGATTGCTGCTGCATCTGTTGCAAAACAGGGAATAGTTACCGGTCCTGTAAAAGGAACAAATGGTGTTTATCATGCTGGTTGCCAATAATGTAACAACATCTCAGGGAGAAGATATTAAAGTTATTACAGGACAGGCTGAAAATCAACATTCCAGATGAGAGGTAACTATGAAGCATATGAAGCTCTCCGCAAGGGTGCAAATATTGTTGATAAAAGGTATAAATTCTATTAGCAGAATTTTATAATTATATGAAAAGGACATGCTTATGCAGGTGCCTTTTTTTATGTCAATGGCATGCCATTCGTGGCCCTGGATTCCATGACAGACGGATCATTGCGATCTGCGAAGCATTGCAACTCGCTGGCATGCTATACGTACATTACTTCGCTGCATAGCGAGATGCTCATGCGGCTCTCGCAATGAACAGGTTAAGTATGAACATTTCACATTCGATGTGAACGCAGAGTCTTTGCAGGATCCTACTGCGAAGTTCTTCGTGCAATGCTCTTAGTTCGTGATTTACATGAATACAGAAGCTCCTTGATCTCTCAAGGAGCTCGATTAAATGGCGACGATTTCGCTCTACGGGATCTCAGTGTCACTCAACCGGTTCTCGGACAGTATTAGATAAATAAAAAAGCCCCTCAGATTTCTCTGAAGGGCTTTAATTTAAAGTCGGCGACGACCTACTCTCCCACAATTGCAGTACCATCGGCGCTGGCGGGCTTAACTTCTCTGTTCGGAATGGGAAGAGGTGGAACCCCGTCGCTATAGTCACCTAAAGATCTTCTGACTCAGGACTTCAGATTTCTTGTCTTTACTTCCGCCTTCTGTCTTCTGATCTTTCTAAATATACTTAGACATATCGGATAAAAGTTAATAAAACTGGTACCCCGAAAGTTTACGGGTAATTAGTACTGCTCGGCTTTGACGTTACCGCCTTTACACCTGCAGCCTATCAACGTCGTAGTCTTCAACGACCCTTAAAGGAGATCTCATCTTGAGACGAGCTTCGTACTTAGATGCTTTCAGTGCTTATCTCTTCCAAACATAGCTACCCTGCGATGCAGCTGGCGCCACAACAGGTACACTAGAGGTCTGTCCAACACGGTCCTCTCGTACTAGTGTCAGGTTCTCTCAAATCTCCTACGCCCACAACAGATAGGGACCGAACTGTCTCACGACGTTCTGAACCCAGCTCGCGTGCCACTTTAATCGGCGAACAGCCGAACCCTTGGGACCTTCTCCAGCCCCAGGATGTGACGAGCCGACATCGAGGTGCCAAACCGCCGCGTCGATATGAGCTCTTGGCGGCGATCAGCCTGTTATCCCCGGAGTACCTTTTATCCTTTGAGCGATGGCCCTTCCATACGGAACCACCGGATCACTATGCTCTACTTTCGTACCTGATCGACTTGTCGGTCTCACAGTCAAGCGCCCTTATGCCATTGCACTCTGCGCACGGTTACCAATCGTGCTGAGGGCACCTTGAGAAGCCTCCGTTACTCTTTTGGAGGCGACCACCCCAGTCAAACTACCCACCAAACAATGTCTCCCCTTGCGGGGGTTAGGTTCCAGATAAATAAAGGGTCGTATTTCAAGGGTGACTCCCCGATTCCTGGCGAAACCGGTTCATAGTCTCCGACCTATCCTACACATTATTTACCCAAAATCAATGTTAAGCTATAGTAAAGGTTCACGGGGTCTTTCCGTCCCGTTGCGGGTACCCGGCATCTTCACCGGGACTACAATTTCACCGAGCTCGTGGCTGAGACAGTGCCCAGATCGTTACACCATTCGTGCAGGTCGGAACTTACCCGACAAGGAATTTCGCTACCTTAGGACCGTTATAGTTACGGCCGCCGTTTACTGGGGCTTCAATTCAGAGCTTCTCATCCCGAAGGACAATAACCCCCCCTCTTAACCTTCCAGCACCGGGCAGGTGTCAGGCCTTATACTTCATCTTTCGATTTCGCAAAGCCATGTGTTTTTGCTAAACAGTCGCCTGGGCCATTTATCTGCGTCCCGCTTGCGCGGGAGACCTTTTTCCCGAAGTTACAGGTCTAATTTGCCTAGTTCCTTAGCCACGGATCACTCGAGCACCTTAGGATTCTCTCCTCGACTACCTGTGTCGGTTTGTGGTACGGGCACCATGTACCTGAAGCTTAGAGGTTTTTCTTGGAAGTCTGTTTAGGATCACTATCCACTTGCCCGAAGGCTCATGGTACTGTCAGGTTCATCATCACATAAGCTATTAACCTCGTGATATAACTACACCCTTTAACGTACTATTCCGTCAGTACGCGGATCTTTCACTACTCCGTCTCCCCTTCGCAGTACACGGTGGTACTGGAATATTAACCAGTTGTCCATCGAGATCGCCGTTCGGCTTACCCTTAGGACCCGACTAACCCTGATCCGATTAGCGTTGATCAGGAAACCTTAGTCTTTCGGTGGGCCGGTTTCTCACCGGCCTTATCGTTACTTATGCCTACATCTTCTTTTCCAGCCGCTCCAACATACCTTACGATACATCTTCTGCGCTGACTGGAATGCTCCCCTACCAATCATGACTTATGTCATGAGTCCATAGCTTCGGTAATATGCTTATGCCCGATTATTATCCACGCACAACCGCTCGACTAGTGAGCTGTTACGCACTCTTTAAATGAATGGCTGCTTCCAAGCCAACATCCTAGCTGTCTAAGCAGTCGCACCTCGTTAATTCAACTTAGCATATATTTTGGGACCTTAGCTGATGGTCTGGGTTCTTTCCCTTTTGTCCACGGACCTTAGCACCCGCAGGCTCACTCCCGTGTATATCTTGCAGCATTCGGAGTTTGTCAGGGGTTGATAGGCGGTGAAGCCCTCTAGCCCTATCAGTAGCTCTACCTCTGCAAGACTCACCACGAGGCTGCACCTAAATGCATTTCGGGGAGTACGAGCTATTTCTCAGTTTGATTAGCCTTTCACCCCTATCCTCAGTTCATCCAAAGACTTTTCAACGTCAACTAGTTCGGCCCTCCATCCCGTGTTACCGGAACTTCAGCCTGACCAAGGATAGATCACAAAGTTTCGCGTCTACCCCCTCTAACTATACGCCCTATTCAGACTCGCTTTCGCTTCGGCTCCAACTCTTTAAGTCTTAACCTTGCTAGAGAGGTGTAACTCGTAGGCTCATTATGCAAAAGGCACGCCGTCATCCCGACCTAAGTCGGGACTCCGACAGGTTGTAAGCGCACGGTTTCAGGTACTATTTCACTCCCCTGTTCGGGGTACTTTTCACCTTTCCCTCACGGTACTGGTTCACTATCGGTCTCTCAGAAGTATTTAGCCTTACCGGATGGTCCCGGCAGTTTCAATCAGGATTTCTCGTGTCCCGACCTACTCAGGATACCAATTATATTATTAATACTTACATGTACAGGACTTTCACCTCCTATGGTATGACTTTCCAGACATCTTCCATTTCATATTAATAATAATATCACTGGTCCTTCAACCCCGACAACGCCAAAACGTTATCGGTTTGGGCTATTCCCCGTTCGATCGCCACTACTAAGGGAATCACTTTTGTTTTCTTTTCCTCCGGGTACTAAGATGTTTCAGTTCTCCGGGTTTGCTCCTCGTATTGCTACGGGTACTATGCCTTCAGCATAGTGGGTTGCCCCATTCGGAAATCTACGGATATATCGGATATTTGCTCCTCCCCGCAGCTTATCGCAGCTTGTCACGTCCTTCTTCGCCTCTGAGAGCCAAGGCATTCACCATGCGCTCTTATTTACTTTCTTGAGTTAATCAATTTTACTAACTTTTTATTTCCAATATGTCAAAGAACTTTATCGAGAATACCCCTCTGGTCGCTTCGCAACCATCTCCCCTGAAGGGGAGAAAAATTCTGTCATCTAGACAGTTTTAACCCCCCTTAGGGGGATGGGCAAACCCAATTGTGGAGAATAAGGGAGTCGAACCCTTGACCCTCCTGCGTGCGGCAGGATGCTCTGGCCAACTGCCAATAGCTTCATTACTTACACTTTGTTCCCGATTCATCGGGATTACGCTTGTGGAGAATAAGGGAGTCGAACCCTTGACCCCCTGCGTGCAAGGCAGGTGCTCTGGCCAACTGAGCTAATTCCCCAGTTGTAGTAGTCCCGCGCGGAGTTGAACCGCGGACCCCTACATTATCAGTGTAGTGCTCTAACCAACTGAGCTACGGGACTGAATAATACTTTCCCATACAACAGTATGGCAGGGATTTTCTCCTGTAAAATTTGAATTTGCCCCTCTGGCGTTTCACGGCCATCTCCCCTAAAGGGTAGCTAATACGCATTTTGAACTAGTAATGACAACGTATTGAATCCCCCTTTAGGGGGGCTGCGGGGCAAATCCAAATATATAATAATGAAGTAAAAACCAGGCGGATATGTGACTACTTTCTAACCTCCACCGTCGCTAAAGCTATGGTGGATAAGAGATTTCATCGACAGTTTTGATTTTCTCCAGAAAGGAGGTGTTCCAGCCGCACCTTCCGGTACGGCTACCTTGTTACGACTTAGCCCCAGTCACTAGTTTTACCCTAGGCCGCTCCTTACGGTTACGGACTTCAGGTACCCCCAACTTCCATGGCTTGACGGGCGGTGTGTACAAGGCCCGGGAACGTATTCACCGCGCCATGGCTGATGCGCGATTACTAGCGAATCCAGCTTCACGGAGTCGAGTTGCAGACTCCGATCCGAACTGAGACCGGCTTTGGAGATTCGCATCCTGTCTCCAGGTAGCTGCCCTCTGTACCGGCCATTGTAACACGTGTGTAGCCCTGGACATAAGGGCCGTGCTGATTTGACGTCATCCCCACCTTCCTCACGGTTTACACCGGCAGTTTCGTTAGAGTTCCCGGCATTACCCGCTGGCAACTAACGATAAGGGTTGCGCTCGTTATGGGACTTAACCCGACACCTCACGGCACGAGCTGACGACAACCATGCAGCACCTTGCAAAGAGTCCCGAAGGAAAGAAATATTTCCACTTCATGCACTCTACATTTAAGCCCAGGTAAGGTTCCTCGCGTATCATCGAATTAAACCACATGTTCCTCCGCTTGTGCGGGCCCCCGTCAATTCCTTTGAGTTTCAGCCTTGCGGCCGTACTCCCCAGGTGGATCACTTAATGCTTTTGCTTAGCCGCTGACTGTGTATCGCCAACAGCGAGTGATCATCGTTTACGGCGTGGACTACCAGGGTATCTAATCCTGTTCGCTCCCCACGCTTTCGTGCATCAGCGTCAGTAATGGCCCAGTAAGCTGCCTTCGCAATCGGTGTTCTGTGTAATATCTAAGCATTTCACCGCTACATTACACATTCCGCCTACCTTGACCGTACTCAAGACTAACAGTATCAATGGCAAGTCTACAGTTAAGCTGAAGGTTTTCACCACTGACTTATTAATCCGCCTACGCACCCTTTAAACCCAATAAATCCGGATAACGCTCGCATCCTCCGTATTACCGCGGCTGCTGGCACGGAGTTAGCCGATGCTTATTCCCAGGGTACCGGCAAGCCGCTACACGTAGCAGGTTTTCTTCCCCTGGAAAAGCAGTTTACAACGCATAGCGCCTTCTTCCTGCACGCGGGATGGCTGGTTCAGGCTTGCGCCCATTGACCAATATTCCTCACTGCTGCCTCCCGTAGGAGTCTGGTCCGTGTCTCAGTACCAGTGTGGGGGATCACCCTCTCAGGACCCCTAAACATCGTCGCCTTGGTAGGCCGTTACCCTACCAACTAGCTAATGTTACGCATGCCCATCCCGTACCGTCGAAACTTTAAATATCAAAAGATGCCTCAAAATATCTTTATGGGGTATTAATCCGAATTTCTCCGGGCTATCCCCCTGTACAGGGTAGGTTGCATACGCGTTACTCACCCGTGCGCCGGTCGCCACCAAAGTATTGCTACCTCGTGCTGCCCCTCGACTTGCATGTGTTAAGCCTCCCGCTAGCGTTCATCCTGAGCCAGGATCAAACTCTTCATTGTAAAAATTTATTCTTAAATCTCTTTACAAAAACCAATCCTGTGAACTCAATTCAAAATACTAACAAGTTATTTTTGACGAGATTTCCATATCTCGCCTGGTTGTTTACTTCATAATTTCAAAGAACCTTCGCCCTCCGTAGCCTTAGGCCAAAGAGAGGGTCTTTTCTTCTATTCTTTCAATTTCTTCTAAGAACTTATTTTACTTTTGGGACGACAAAGTTAAGCTTTTTATCTTCTCTTCCAAACAAAAAATGAGATATTTTTTCCGGCTTTTCCCTTTCCCTGCTTCCCTCTCTTCTCAAAGCCGGAATCCTATCTCTCCTACCCTTCAATCAACTCTTTGCCTTAAAGCGGGTGCAAAGATATAAATTGATTTTTTCCCGCAAGAAAAGAATCAAAAAAAAACATAAAATTCTTAAAAAATAAATATCCCTGAGCATAAATATCTAATTATCTGCTCTTTATGCCGATCAGATCTTTTGGGGATTGAGATTAATAATGACCTTAAGCATCTGCTCATGGTAGATCCGGCTCTCAAGAAAATGAAGTGAATAAGTAAGTTTAATATTGACTATGCCGGTTTGAAAAAAATTCACATAGAAATCTGAACGGTTATAAATTTTTGCCCTGTATACCGGATCACCCCAGTAAAGTTCATTTCCATGATCAACATAAAAATACATCAACCCGTCACCCTTATAAAAAGTATTAAAGAGTCCGAACCATTTATATTCTATCCTCGTTTCAAGAAGAAGTCCGTTTAACTTTATCCATCCTGTATTATCAGACCGTGACCTCTCCAATCCCAAAACCCATCCTGCATCTGCTTCAAGTTTTCTAAAGACGGTTTTTCCTGAAAGATCAATCCCCACTGAGGTATGAAAAAGAATATTGTCATGCAAAGCTTCTTCAACAACCGGATTCAATTTCAACGCAAAATGATACATGTATCCAAAATGCTGCAAATAGAAAATACCTTCGTTATATCTTCCGCTAAAACCTATAAAAAATGCTTCACGGACACTTTCTGTCTGCCGGCCTGTCCAGTCAAGCCACACATTAAAATAGTTTTGGTTCTTTTCTGAATTCCCAGAAGATCCCATTTATGTTCGGACGATAATATGATATAGAATCCTGGAAAAAGAGACGCGGATAATTTTCAATTGCAAAACTGCGGGGAAATGCACCCATTATAAATCTTACAGGTCCCTTGTTAAACTCATAATATGCAGTCGGATAGAACTTATCTATTGCATTCGGACTTCCATACTCATGCATAAGATTCATCCCGATATCTATCTTATGAACCGAGTCCCATACAAATCCGACTTCAGGAGCAATCATTACTCCTGCCATTGTCTGAGGAATCTTAACAGCAGATCTGCAAATTCAGTATTATCAAAAAAATTGAATAAATCCAACTTGCCAGTTCTTTTCCTGTGAAAATGAATTGGAACATATATAACAGAAATGAAACAAGAATCCAAAATGATCTTTTCATATAAAATTTTTACCTGCTGGACTTTGTCTTATAGTCATATCCGTCGATTTAAAAATATCAAGATAGGCTTTATCTGCTTCTCCACGATTAAAATTTAGATAAGCTCAAATAATCACTTTGATATAGTGCCTATTAAATGAATTTCCTTATTTTCGCAATATATATGGAAAAAATGTCAAATATAGTCATTATACCTACATATAAAGAGAGAGAAAACATTGAAGCAATTGTTAAATCTATTTCTTCACTGAAAATTTCTTTTGATATTCTTATTATTGATGACAACTCTCCGGATGGTACAGCATCAATTGTTAAGGATCTGCAAAAGTCATTCCCAAATCTTTACCTGATTGAAAGACCAGGGAAACTGGGATTAGGTACTGCATATATCGCCGGATTTAAATGGGCTCTTGAAAAAGGCTATGATTATATTTATGAAATGGATGCCGACTTTTCACATGACCCACATGACCTTGATGAAACTTTACAAAGCCTGTTCGGAGAATGGCGCTGATCTTGCTATCGGTTCAAGATATATCAGTGGTGTAAATGTTGTTAACTGGCCTCTCTCAAGGGTTCTTATGTCGTATGTAGCCTCAATTTATGTAAGGATGATTACCGGTATGAAAATTATGGATACTACCGCCGGCTTCAAATGTTATAAAAAAGAGGTTCTTGAGAATATCAGATCTCGACATGATCAAATCAGTTGGTTATGGTTTTCAGATTGAGATGAAATTCAAAACCTGGAAGACTGGGATATAAAATTGTTGAGATTCCTATAATCTTTACCGACAGAAAACTTGGAGCATCAAAAATGTCAGGAGGGATTTTTAATGAAGCACTATGGGGAGTACTAAGAATGAAATTCAGAAGCCTGTTTACAAAAAACTAGAGAGCAGGGTATACCTTTATATATATAGGGAGCACCCATATCCCATGCTTACTTGCCCCCCTGCCCCCCTAAAGGGGGGGCTGAAAAGATAAAACTAAGAATGAAGAACAAACGAACAGCGAATTAAGAATTGCATTTAACTTCTAAGTTCTGATTTCGAAGGTTCGTCATTCTGATTTCATCAAGTCCCCCCTTTAGGGGGGTTGGGGGGCAAAGAAACAAGGGGGTAAAAAAGAAGGGCAGATAAATAAAAATTCTATGAGCAGCATCCTTATCAAAAATGCCACAATAGTAAATGAAGGCAGATCATTCAGGAGCGATCTTCTTATTAAAGATGAGACTCATTTCAGTTCAATTGGATCGTCCGATCAGTTTACGATCCCATCCGGAACAAAAATAATTGATGCAACAGGATTACTGCTGATTCCTGGAGTAATTGACGATCAGGTTCATTTCAGAGAACCAGGATTAACTCATAAAGGTGATATATACAGCGAATCAAGAGCAGCAGTTGCCGGAGGAGTAACCTCGTTCATGGATATGCCAAACACCAATCCCTCAAACAGTTACTATCGACATCCTTAATGAAAAATACAGGATTGGCTCTGAAAACTCTCTTACCAATTACTCCTTCTACATGGGAGCCACCAACTACAAACCTCGATGAAGTATTAAAGGTTGATCCGTCAAATGTATGCGGAATAAAGTTATTCATGGGATCTTCAACCGGGAATATGCTTGTTGACAATGAAAATGCTTTGAAAGAGCTATTTTCAAAAACTCCACCTGCCAATTACAGCACATTGTGAAGATGAACCAATAATCAGAAAAAACAGCGAGATTTTACAGGGAAAAATACGGAGAAGATGTTCCTGTTAAAATGCATCCTCTGATCCGGAGCCGGGAAGCCTGTTTCCGCTCCTCATCACATGCAGTTAATCTTGCAAAAGAGTATAATACAAGACTTCATATACTTGCATCTTTCAACTGCCGATGAGCTTAAGCTTTTCAGCAATGAATTGCCTTTAAATCAGAAAAGAATAACCGGAGAGGTTTGTGTTCATCATCTCTGGTTTGATGATTCATCATACGATAATCTTGGGACTTTTATAAAATGGAATCCTGCTATAAAAACCAGGTTCGACAGGGATGCTCTGATAAATGGTGTAAATAATAATCTTATTGATATTAGTTGCTACTGATCATGCACCTCATACTCTAGAAGAAAAGAGGAACAGTTATTTTAAAGCACCTTCAGGCGGCCCGCTTATTCAACATTCACTTGTTGCTATGCTCGAACTATGGCACAGGAAAATATTCAGTCTTGAAAAAATTGTTGAGATGATGTGTCATAATCCTGCTATTCTGTTCAATATCAGGAAAAGAGGATTTATCAGGGAAGGATATAAGGCCGATCTATGTCTTGTTGATCCTGTCAGCCCATGGCAGGTTTCAAAGGAAAACATTCTTTATAAATGCGGATGGTCACCATTTGAAGGTACAACCTTCAGATCAAAGGTAATCAAGACAATTGTAAACGGAACAATTGTTTATGATGACGGAGTGATCAATGAAGATTACAGGGGTCAAAGACTGATGTTTGACCGATAAGACTGTTAATGGGAAGTTGGGATTGCCACGCCCCCTTCGTCAGGCCGATGACAATACCATGTCAATTGAAGTCTTGCGAAGAACGAAGCACGAGAATCTTCGATCCTTCGCGGAATGTCTTAGCGACAGATCTCCTTTCTTACCACAAATCTGACAGTGCTTCTGGTTCGTTGTTCCAGAAGAATTTCCCTGCCATAGTTATTCTTTCAATTGCTTCAGGTGTATAATGTCTTACAGAAAGCATTTCAACATTTTCATTATAAACAGCTGAATATTCATCTTCAGATCATCAATAAGAGAATCGACCTTTGTCCTTTCATCATCAACACATACATCAATACTTACAGCACTTGCTTCAACAAGATTCACTTTTATTCCATGTATCAATAAATGAATGAAAAATCCTGCTCAGATTATCACCCATTACAAATGAGAAATCCTTGGGAAGAATTGAAATAAGTATCTGATCTTCTTTTTTTATAAAAACCGGAATCACCTTTCTCAGAGTTGCATCAGCTTTTATAACAGTTCCTTCTCGTCAGGATTAAGAAATGATCTTACCTGTAAGAGGTATATTCTTGTTATGGAGAGGCTTAATGGTTTTCGGATGAATTACTTTTGCTCCCGAAAAACTCATTTCAACAGCTTCCTTATAAGATATTTCATCGAGTTTTATGGCATCAGGAAACCATTTCGGATCTGCATTAAGAATACCTGGAACATCTTTCCAGACAACAACACATTCAGCATCAAGCATATTTGCCAGAATAGCTGCAGTATAATCTGATCCTTCCCTTCCAAGAGTTGTTGTATGACCTGCAACTGTTCCTCCTATAAAGCCCTGTGTAACATAAATTTTCTTCTTTTTAAAGTCAAAAGTGTTCCGGATTCTCTTTGTACTTTCGCTCCATAATACATTTGCATCCCTGAACCTGTCGTCAGTCAGAAGGATTTTCCTGATATCACACCATTCAACTTTTTTGAAGTTTATTTTCAGATATTCAGCAACAATGATTGTTGACCATATTTCCCCATACGATACAATCTGATCATATTCAAAATCGTATTCCCCTTTTGTGGCTGTCATTAAATAATCCTGAAGAAGGGCAAAAGAGATATCTATCTTTCCTTTTAATTCTGAGTCTTGTCCGAAAAGATCCAATATTACGGATAAGTGCCTGGCATAAATATCATCGAGGAAGGATTATGAATTTTTCATCACCACTCAGCCAGACTTTAAGAACCTTTTCAAGAGCATTTGTTGTTTTTCCGAAAGCAGAAACAACAATTACGAGATTATCCGTCTCCTTTTACAATTTCTGCAAGATTTCTTATCCCTGCAGCATCTTTTACTGATGCTCCTCCAAACTTATATACCTTCATTTCCTTATAATTTTTGCTAAAATTAGACTTTCCGAACCAGAACACAATTTTAAGAATTAGATTCTTTTGCAATCAACAGAATAATATACTTTTTTCAGCAAATTTTGAACAGTTTGCCCGGTATTCACGTTTTGTCTTTGTGTACCTTCGTGAAAGCCTTTGTGTTCCTTCGTGGTAAATGCTTTTTTTAAAACCACAAAGGGTCACAAAGTAAAACTCAAAGTAACACAAAGGTTGACTATGGAAAATTACAAAATAACAACACTCAATGATTTTATTATTCTGAAGCAGAAGGATTTCCCGTATGCAAAAGGAGAGCTTTCAAGCCTGTTGCATCATATCGGGACAGCAGCTAAAATGGTAAATAAAAAAATCAATAAAGCTGGACTTGTAGATATAATAGGAAGCTCCGGAGAGATAAATGTACACGGTGAAAATCAACAAAAGCTTGATGTATATGCCGATGAAGTGTTCATCGGTTCTCTTCTTTCAAGCGGAGAAT
The DNA here is from genome assembly GCA_963725785.1 of uncultured Bacteroidales bacterium. Lineage (GTDB taxonomy): Bacteria > Bacteroidota > Bacteroidia > Bacteroidales > VadinHA17 > LD21. The sequence goes on from CAVRZV010000017.1 coordinate 112,926, forward strand.
GCTGCGGTGTTGCAACCGAGGAGAATGAGAATGAAATAGTGTTTCCGGATGCATCTGCATCAAAGGGAAATATATTGTATGTATTGATCCTCTTGATGGTTCATCAAATATTGATTATAATGTATCAGTCGGTACAATTTTTTCAATTTACAGAAGAATAACCCAAACGAGGAGAAAAAGTGAGAAATGAAGATTTTCTCCAGAAAGGATCGAAACAGGTTGCAGCAGGATATATTATCTATGGATCTTCAACAATGCTTGTTTATTCAACCGGATTTGGTGTAAATGGTTTTACTCTTGATCCTTCCATTGGGGAGTTCTGTCTCTCACATCCCGACATTAAAACTCCTGAAGATGGTTCAATATACTCTGTAAATGAAGGAAATTATATTCATTTTCCGGAAGGAATAAAAAAATACATTAAATATTGTCAGGAAATTGATAAAGGATCAGGCAGACCATATACATCAAGATACATTGGATCCCTTGTTTCTGATTTCCACAGGAATCTTCTGAAGGGCGGAATATTTCTTTATCCTGAAAATGAAAATGTCTCCTAAAGGAAAATTACGGCTTGTATATGAATGTAATCCTATTGCATTTATAGCATCTCAAGCGGGAGGAAAAGCTTCAAACGGCAACCATAACTTACTGGAAATAACTCCATCATCGCTTCACCAGCGATCTCCCTTTTATGTCGGATCAAAAAACATGGTAAAAAAGTTAGAAGAGTTTCTTCATCTCTATCACTATTGATTCCCTGCTGTAATTACTACAATGAATGTCGTATCATTATCTTTGCGGTAATATTATGCTTTATTAATTAAGCTTCCTTTTAATTTTTTAATGAAAGAAAACCAAATTACCAAATCACTATTACAGCCATCCTGTACTCCCGGGACTGATTGAAACAATTAATTCCGATAAATCAGGGAAGATCCGTATTGAAGGACTCTCAGGTTCATCAAGAGCATTGGTTCTGTCTCTGGTCTTTCACAAAACCCAGACAACACATGTTGTAATTCTGCCTGAAAAAGAAGATGCTGCATATTTCTATAATGATCTGATTTCGATCATTGGTGAGGAATCAGTCTTCTTTTTTCCTTCAACATATAAAAGATCAGTTCAGTATGAACAGACTGAACCTGCAAATATTGTTCTTCGAACCGAAGTTCTGAATCATCTGGCTTCGGGAAAAAGAAAGGGTATTGTTGTAACATATCCTGAGTCGGTAATGGAAAAGGTTGTGAGCAGGAGAAATCTGAAAAAAAATACTTTTAATATAAGCAAAGGAGACAAAATCTCTCTGGAATTTCTTGAGGAGATGCTTCACGAATACAATTTTGACACGGACTGATTTTGTATATGAGCCCGGGCAATATTCAATAAGAGGAAGTATTGCTGATGTATTTTCTTATTCGGCAGATCTTCCCTACAGGATCGATTTTTTTGGTGAAGAAGTTGAAACAATCAGATCTTTTAATACTGATGATCAGCTGTCGGTGAACATTCACAAACAGATTTCGATTATTCCCAACATCCAGGATATCTCAATTGAAGAGATCAATGATTCGTTTACTGACTTTTTACCACCATCATCACTGATCTGGATTGAAGATGCAGATTATATAAAGGAAAAGATCAATAATATCTTTTTCCAGACAACCCAGAGGGAAGAATCGGGACAGATATCCGATAAGAAAGAGATTGTGATGACCGGGAATCAATTTCTTGACTATTGTAAAAAATTCAGGATGCTTGAGTTTGGAAAACAAGCATTTTTGAACCGGATGTCAGATTTGAATTTCATACCGAACCACAACCTGTTTTCAATAAAAATTTTGAATTGCTTACTGAGAAACTACTTTCAAATAACGACTGATGGATATACGACATATATAATCTCGGAAAGCGAGTCACAGATCGAGAGGCTGAGGGATATTTTCGCTGAAATTAATCCTGAGGCACATTTCACATCATTACTTCTAAATCTGCATAGCGGTTTTACCGATCATGATCTTAAAGATTTCGGTATTTACTGATCACCAGATATTTGACAGGTATCATAAATTCAGGATAAGAGGGTATTTTACCAAAGAAAGAAAGTATTTCGGTAAAAGAGCTTACAGGACTTAATCCGGGAGATTATGTTGTTCATATCGATCATGGTATCGGCAAATTCGGAGGTCTTGAAAAGATTGAAGTCAACGGAAAGATTCAGGAAGCTATAAAGCTGGTTTACAGGGATAATGATATTCTCTATGTAGGAATTCATTCTCTTCACCGGATTTCAAAATATAAGGGGAAAGATAATTCAGAACCAAAAATTTATAAGCTTGGTTCAGGTGCCTGGCAGAAACTGAAGCAGAACACAAAAGCAAGAGTAAAGGATATTGCAAAAGATCTGATTCAGCTTTATGCAAAAAGAATGGCCTCACCGGGATTTTCTTTTTCACCCGATTCATATCTTCAGCGAGAACTTGAAGCTTCATTTATTTATGAAGACACTCCTGATCAGCTTACTGCCTCAATGGCAGTCAAAGAGGATATGGAAGCAGCTCACCCAATGGACCGGCTGGTTTGCGGTGATGTTGGCTTTGGCAAAACCGAAATAGCCATCAGGGCTGCCTTCAAATCAACAACCGACAGTAAGCAGACAGCTGTACTTGTTCCAACAACAATTCTTGCACTTCAGCATTATAAAACATTCTCTGCACGTCTTAAAGGATTTCCGTGCAATGTCGAATATATCAGCCGTCATAAAAAAGCTGCTGATCAGAAAAAAATCCTCTCTCAATTGGCTGAAGGGAAAATTGATATAATAATTGGCACTCATAAACTTGTCGGACAGGATGTAAAATTCAAGGATCTGGGACTTCTGGTAATTGATGAAGAACAGAGATTCGGGGTTTCGGTAAAAGAGAAACTTAAGAAGATAAAAGCAAATGTTGATACTCTTACACTTACAGCAACTCCGATACCCCGTACCTTGCAGTTCTCACTGATGGGAGCCCGCGATCTTTCGATAATCAATACCCCGCCTCCCAACAGGATGCCGATAGTTACCGAATTATATGGTTTTAATGAGGAAATAATAAAGGAAGGCATTGAATATGAAGTATCAAGAAATGGACAGGTATTTTTTATTCATAACAGGGTTGAAAATATTAAGCAGATCCAGGCTCAGATCAACCGGATCTGTCCAAATGTTAAAACAGCAATTGTTCATGGACAGATGGATGGTCACGCATGTTGAAAATGTGATGTACGATTTTATCCAGGGCGACTATGATGTGCTCCTGGCAACAACAATTATCGAATCGGGACTTGATATTCCAAATGCCAATACAATTTTTATTAATGATGCTCATCATTTCGGATTGTCTGAACTACATCAGCTAAGAGGCAGGGTCGGACGTTCAAACAAAAAAGCTTTTTGTTATCTGCTTGCTCCTCCTCTTAGTACCCTCACTCATGAAGCCAGACGAAGACTTAAGGCAATTGAGGAGTTTTCTGAACTTGGAAGCGGATTCAATATTGCAATGCAGGACCTTGATATCAGAGGATCAGGAAATCTTCTCGGAGGTGAACAGAGCGGATTTATTGCCGATGTAGGATTTGAAACTTATCAGCGGATCCTGAACGAAGCTATGGTCGAATTAAGAGAGACGGAGTTCAAAGAACCATCATCGGATCAGAAGAAAAGCAGACAGTTCAGAAACAGACCGAAAATCATAAAACAATATGTTTCTGATTTTCAGATCGATACTGATCTGGAAATTATGTTTCCCGATGAATATATTTCGAATATTTCAGAAAGGATAAGATTATATAAAGAATTAAATGAGATTGAGTCTGAAGAAGCATTATGTTCATTTGAGAAAAAACTGATTGACAGGTTTGGAAATATACCCCACCTGCTCAGGCTCTTCTGGATATTGTAAGAATAAAATGGATGGCAGTACAACTTGGAATCGAAAAAATCCTGTTAAAAAATAATCTGCTGATTGCATACTTTGTTTCTGATCCCAACTCACAATTTTACCGCAGTACTCTTTTTGTTTCAATAATGAATTATGTAAACAGGAAACAAAAACAGATGAGTATGAAACAGAAAGCTTCAAAACTGAGCCTTACGGTCACTGATGTTAAATCTGTTAAAGCTGCAATCAGGGTACTGAATGAGATACTGGAGGCTCATAAAAAGAGAGTCTTGAATTTGAAAGAAGTTTGAAGTGAGCTAGAGTTTGGAGTGCCTAAAGTTAAAAAAATTATAAAATCCCAGAGCACTAGGTACTTTAGGCAACTTAGGCACTCTAGGCACTTTAGGCACTTTTTCCTACTTTTGTACCATGAATCTAATAGTCGACATAGGAAATACGTGCAAAACTGGCTGTTTTTGACGGCCAGAAAAAGCTTTCCCAGTCAAGACTAAGTGAATTAAGTTGTGAAAATTTGGAAAAAGAGTTGAACCGATATAAAATTGACAAAGGCCATTACATCTTCAGTAAAAGAATTGGCACCTTTCATATCTGATCTGTTTTTTACGAATATTCCATTTGTTCATGTTCTTTCACATAAATCACGGCTACCCTTTAAAATTGAATATGATACACCGGAGACACTTGGAACAGACAGGATTGCTGCTGTAGCAGGTGCCTTCAATGTATTTCCAGGAACTGACGTACTTATAATTGATGCCGGTACTGCCTTAACCTTTGAATTTCTTTCTGACAATATTTACAAAGGGGGCAACATTTCTCCGGGATTGACAATGAGATTCAAGGCTCTGAACAAATTTACTGACAGATTACCACTCGTTTCACAATCTGATGATTTCACATTCCCCGGACGAAATACCACTGATGCAATAAGTGCAGGAGTGATTACTGGGATGACTTATGAAATAAATGAGTATATTCGCACGTTTGAGAAAAAGCACACTGATTTTAAAATAATACTGACAGGCGGGGACAGTGAATATCTTAAAGACAAAATCAATTATCAAATCACATATATGCCTGATATCGTGATTGATGGTTTAAATTATATTTTAGAATACAATGCAAAATAAGCTCTTAATTATTTTATTTATCTCTCTGTTTTCTTTTGCTCATACAGCCACCGGTCAGAAACTTATCAATTCCCCTTATTCAAGGTTCAATCTTGGTACACTGGAACCCGCAGGATCGTTCAGAAGTCTCGGTATGGGAGGTATAGGAACAGCTATGAGAGATAACAGTTCAATATATTTTTCTAATCCGGCCTCATACAGCAGTCTCGATACTAACTCTTTTGTTTTTGATTTTGGTATTGATTATGGAAGAAATTTTATTTCAGATGGAGTATCAAAATATTCCTCAGATGATATGAATTTTCATCATCTTATAATGGGTTTCCCTCTTAGCAAAGGGATGGGGCTTTGCAGTAGGCGTTATACCATTGAGTTCCGGCTATTATAGTATAACTGAAACGGTTACTTCAACTGATCCCGGATACGATCCAAGTGTAGGAGAATATATCATTGACCACACCGGCAGTGGAGGGATTACTAAATTTTTCATCGGATCAGGCAAAAAGATTGGCAAACATTTTTCTGTAGGAGTTAACATGACGCTGCTTTCAGGAAATATAAGCAGAACAAATCAGTTCATTTTTTCTGACTTTTTAAGCATATTCCATGATAACAACACAGAGAAACTTGAATTAATAGGAATCAACTTTGATTATGGAATACAATATACTACATCGCTTAAAAATAATTATTTTCTTAATATTGGCGCATCACTGACTTCAGGTAATAATTATAGGTCAAAATACGAACATCTGTCAATGAAGTACACTGCGTACCAAGTCAGCGATACTATTTCATCCGTTTCTGATAATTCTGCCAAAACACTTCATTCCCGGTACATTCAGGCTTGGAATTTCCTTTGGAAAGATTAACAAATTTACCACAGGAATTGATTTCATTTCAACAAAATGGTCAACATCAAAAATTCCGGGATCTACTGGTTATGCAGCCGATACCAGATCACTTCTGTTTGGAGCTGAATACATTCCTGATAAATTTTCAAATTACAGCTTCATAAACAGGATTGAGTATCGTATTGGTGGCCATTATGGTGATAATTATTTAATTATCAACGGAGAACAGGTAAAAGAGTATGGTGCAAGCATGGGTATTGGCATACCTTTCAGACGAACGATATCAAAAACCAATTTCTATTTTGATTTTACCAGAAAAACCGGTTTCTCGTCAAGCAGTCTTCATTCTGAAGACTATCTTTCAGCCGGGATCAGCCTTAATCTGTATGATTTCTGGTTTGTTAAACGCAAATATGATTAGGAGTTTTACCAGTAATTTTGAATAACGGATAGTTTATAATTTCAGTTGCCTGTTATGAAAAACCGTTATCAGAGGTTAAAAGTCTTTCCATTGTTGTGACATTTTTGTCCGTCAGTATTTTGCTTTTATCCTGTGAGAATAAAATTCCTTCAATACCAAAATCCGACCTTCTTACACTTCCCTCACAAACCGTAAAGAGTTTTGAAACCGTCTTAAACGATTCCGGAAGGATTCAGCTGATAATGTCTTCACCCTGGTAGAAAGATACGATAAGTTTAATCCCCCATACTCTGAGTTCACATTTGGAATCAAAGTAGACTTATACAACGGCCAGAAGAATCCTGTTGCAAAAGTAACTTCAAAATACGCAAAGTATACCAATAACGACAATTTATGGGAACTCAGAGACAGTGTTGTTGTTATTAATGAGAATAACGAAAGGCTTGAAACCGAAATACTTTTCTGGAATCAGGAAAAAGACCTCATCTATACCGACAGGTTTGTTAAAATAACGAGTGAAGATCAGATAATTCAGGGAATCGGCTTTGAATCTGATTCTCATCTTAACAAACAAAAGATTAAAAAGGTGACCGCCGAGATATTCCTTAATGATGAAAAATAGTCCCGGACGCTCACCTCAGAACATTCTCACCAATAAAAGCGAAAAAAGAGCTAACTTTGAGGGATGAATACATTCCTGATAATACTTCTCGCAATAATTCTATCTGCGTTCTTTTCGGGTATGGAGATAGCCTTTGTCACATCAAACAGGCTCCGAATAGAACTTGACAGGAAACAGGGAGTTTTCGGATCAAAAATAATTAAACTTTTTACAGATAATCCTGGCCAGTATATTGCCACCATGCTGATAGGCAATAATTTTTCGCTGGTAATTTATGGTTTGATTTTCTCAAGGATCCTTGGGACCTTACTTACACCTATCATTGATTCAGATCTATTGATCCTTATAGTAAATACAATCATCTCCACCTGCTATAATCCTGTTTGTGGCAGAGTTTCTTCCGAAAACTATTTTCATCATCTCTCCAAATTTTTTTCTTAAGTTTTTAAGTATCCCAACACTGATTTTCTTTTTCCTTTTTTACCCGGTAAGTAAATTCACACTGGCAGCTTCAAACCTGTTCATCAGAATTTTTTTTAAAGTTAGCCCTGGAGAAAAAAAGCAGGAAAATCTTGTTTTCAGTAAGGTTGATCTCGATCATTTTGTCAATCTGAGCAATCAGAGTAAAGAGGAGTCGGAACCGGATCACCACAATATCAGAATTTTCCAGAATGCTCTCGATTTTTCCAATGTAAAGCTCAGAGAATGTATGGTTCCAAGAACTGAAATTGAAGCAGTCGATTCAGGAAGTTCGGTTGAGCAGTTGAGGGAAAAGTTCGTTGAAACAAGGCTTTCAAGGATTCTTATTTATCAGAACACAATTGACAATATTATTGGCTATTTTGAATTGAAAGATATTTTTAAAAATCCTTCAGAGATCAGATTCAATGATACGGAAACTGGCAATTGTTCCCGAAACAATGCCTGCAAATAAGCTCCTGAAGTTATTTGTTAATGAAAAGAAGAATATTGCACTTGTTGTTGACGAATTCGGAGGAACCTCAGGAATGGTGACAATAGAAGATGTGCTTGAAGAGATCGTAGGAGACATTGAAGATGAACACGATACAACTGATCTTATTGAAAAGAGATGTGGGCAATAATGAATATATACTTTCGGGCCGTTTCGAGATTGATTACCTGAATGAAAAATATCATCTTAATCTGCCGGAAGAAGATGATTATGAAACACTTGCCGGAATGATCCTGTTCTATCATGGCAGTATCCCCGGGAATAATGATGTTATCAGGATCGGTAATTTTGTTATCAAAGTGCTGAGGGTATCAACTACCAGGCTTGAGCTGGTAAATCTGAGAATAGAATAGTAAAAAAGAGGCTGCCTTTTCAGACAGCTTTTTTATTATTAAGGAATTGAACTACTTCATTGTATAAGTAGTGGTACCTGTTGTGTAATCTGGTCCCCAATAAGCATTACCGGAAACTACCCATTTAACAGTTAATTTCTTTGTAAATGCATCATATAGTACTTCCGGCTGCAATCTGTAGAAACATCGGACCCATTTCGATCGGATCGACGATAGCTGTCGCACCATGCCTGCTTGGCTAATGTTACTACTTTGGTTACAGGATCGTAATTAACAATAATTGGAGTGTTAAAGTATATGCTGTACCGAATCCAGCTGCTAAATTCCAGTCAGCAATCGGTAGATATTGTAAGAGTATTGGATGTTACCAAGTCTGTGAAAGTTGTACATCATAACTATGATTTTGCTGGTTCAAAGCTCATTAGCATCTCCGTTCAAACTCAGAATAATCAGGCTGCTGAACACCTGTGGTGAATTTCAATACTGGCACTTGTAGCTGAGTCCTCCGAAAGGATCGTGAGCAACAACTTTCCAGTAATAAGTAGTGGCTGTATGCTAAGGTTGGTTACTGCATATGTTGTATCAGTTAGGCCTGTAGCTACAGCGAGCAGGAGTTGCAGTTTTTCCAAGGAATACATCATATGTCAGATCATCATCCTTCCGGGTCAGTTGCAGTCCAGTTAAGCATGCAGTACCGCTGATACAGCAACTGCGTTATTTGCGGGTATCGGTACCAGAGCGGTGACATCCGGGTTTGAATTTACATCAAAGGACCAGACCGGACTTCTTGTTGTTACACCATTGTCATCAGTTGTTACTACCTGCCAGTAAATAAGACCGCCCTTTGTACATAGTAGTGCTATAGGTATTTGCCAGTAACGGCGGAGGCTACCAGGTGAGGAGCTGATGTATTTACCAAAGTACACATTCCAACTGATTGGGTTTGTGGCATGTCACCTTCCCATGCTAAATTTATAGTCTGGCCTGATCCGGTAAATGGAATTATTGCATCAGCAGCAGGCACTGGAGCAGCCGGCATTGCTGCCACAAGGAGTGTTTGCTTAACCGGAGCCTCTTTCTTACAACTTTGCATTGTAAATAGGCCAGAAACCGTTAGCATAATTACAAAATATAATATTTTTCTTTTCATTTTTATATTCTTTTTAAGAGTTAAATAATTAATCTCTAATTTCACTCAGCCAACTAAAGTCTGGTATATACTTCATCCATTACCCTGTTGCCACCAGCACCTGAATAATAGTAATTCAAAGTAATGGTTTTAGCTACCGGATCATAAACATTCGGCGTAGATGTATCCTGTATTAATGGCTGGGAATCAGATTACTTGCCCACTTATAGTTACCGAATTATCAGCATTAGATCTGAATATTTAATCCATCCTGACCAAGGTCAGCCAGATTGTAGTAGTAACAGTTTTGCAATCTACTGTACCCAAAAATTTATCTTCATCGATAATTCTAATCCCGCCTGTTGGGTGATTGAAATGTCCGGTTACGTGATAAGTCTCCTGCATATGGGTTGGATATAGGCAGATCCATTAGTCTTGAGCCATTATTTATAGCATCCGAAACAATAACACCACCGGTTGCAGTCAAAATGGATATAGGAGCCATGTAGTTATCGCAAGCCTTCAGCTGGTCGGCATTCCATACTTTAACATGAACATAGGCATTCCTTGTACCGGCTTTAATAACAACTGTAGGATCCAATACTTCAATATAAGGGTACAACAGATATGCTTTTCTTATTTAGCAGTATTATACCTGACTCTGGCATCATCATTTACACCTATGGTAAGTGTAATATCAGATGTCGGCAGTGCATCGGTGGCAATATTTACCAGGAACTTGAAAACAACCTCATCCGGAACAGGTTGCAAACCAAGAGCTAAAAAGCCTCCTTTCCAGACCTCTGCATACATTTTTCCTTTAAGGTCACTTTGTCCAATCCATTCCGACGTTATCTTTCAGACATGAGTTCAGAAGAAGAACTGACTGCCAGAAAGGATACTATCATTAAGATTTTATTTCTCATATTTTTTAAATTTAGAGCGATTAATAACTTTTAGTTTCAGTTAACATCCCAGAAAATATTTTTTGTAAACAAATCGGCAGTTGTAGTAACTCCCTGTAGAAGGACATTCTCGTTGTTGGTATTTACTTCAGTCTGGGGATAGAATAATCTGATAGGAGGTGTTGCATTCTTCTTGTTAGGATCAGCTGTAAAAATGAATGAAATCGGGAAACCCTGTTCTTCTCCAATCGGTCCATATAGGCATTGGGCTCAGGCCAGCTAATGCACACCATTTCTGGGTTATAATTAACTTTAGTTTATCACTGGCACCATCAAAATTAACAAGAGCAAGAGGTTGTGCCAGGTAGGTTGCAGCATTTGCTGCAGTTAACGGTACGTAAGTTGAAGGATCTAAGGAAGATTTTTGGCCGCATATAAACTATAGACTGTGTTACTGCAGCTTCATAAAATGCTTTTGCAGAACCTGATATAAGTCCTTTCTGTGCAGCCTCAGCCTGCAGGAAGAGACTTTCAATATCAGTAAGTATCGGCGCATCCTGATTATATGCCTTTAATAAACCGAAACCAAGTTTAGAGGTATTAGGTACTGTTTGCAGTACCAACTGGCCAAAATAATTACCCTGGTACAGTGGTACCTCCGGCAGTTAATGGCTGGAAAAATCTGAGTTTGCGCGGATCGTTATTAGCTGTAAGAAAATCGCATGCATCCTGACCGGCCATATAATAAACATAATTGTTCGTTGTTGAACCGGTCGCACTATAGAAAGATTCCCAGAATGGGTTCATTTTACCTGATGACTGCAAAAATCCCGGGTTAACCCAGGCTCCTTCACCTGCACCTATGTATCCGACAGACGCAGTCTTGGCTATTTCATCTGTAATATAAGAAGCCTTGCTGGTTATTCCTGTCTGGTTCACAAGCATCCGAAGTTTAAGAGTATTAGCGAAAACAGCCCATTTACTCATGTCTCCGCCGTAGATAATGTCTTTTGAGCCAATGGCTTCAGCTGAGGCAGGAGTTGTTTCTATGATGTTCATAGCACTGTCAAGTTGAACAACAAGGTCGGTATAAATAGCCTCGTTGATCATCGTATTTCGGTTTTAGAATACCCTTGTCAGTTTTCAGAGCTTCGCTATATGGTATATTGCCGTATGTATCAACAAGGGTCTGATAGACATATGCCTTCATGATCTTGGCATATAGCCCTGTAAGATTTAAGGGTTGAAGTAGTTGAGTTTTTTTCAATATAGTCATAATTATTCAGGTTTACGTAAGCGCTGCTCCAGATATTCCCTGAACGAAGTTATTAGCAACGTTATAACCGGTCATATTAGGATCCTGTGAATAACCTCCGCTTATTGACCATAAACCCCACCATGTATTTATGAAGGCATAGCCGGTAGTATTAGTCTCAGTATTCATAAGAATTGACGTATAATTGAGTGCTGAAGGCAAAACAAAACTTGCCGGAACAGTCGATGCATTGTTTGGGTTCGTTTCGTTCACACTAAGAAAATCTTTTTGCAGGCGCTTCCCAAAACAAGCATTACAGTAAATAATATAATATAGTTTCTTCATAATTTTATTATTTTTACTACTTAGAAAGTAAGTTTAACACTAAACCCATAGATCCTTGTAGGAGGAGTCTGAAATTCATTTGTGAAACCAACAGCATTGCTGTTACCGCTCCGGGTATTAAATTCAGGATCTGTCCATACATTAGAACTTGGACGTAGCATTATGAGGTTTCTTCCGACAATACCAACCTGGGCATCTTTAATAACACCACCGAGGATATTTTTAACCGGAATATTATAATTAAGTGACACTTCTCTTAATTTCCAGAAAGCTGCACTTGTCAAATATCCACTTTGCTGAGTATAAAGCGGAGTTCCTGTCCACAAAAGACGAGAGGCATTACGTGTAATTACATTGGTATTGGGAATGTAGACCGGGGCATCAGCAGTACCGGTATTGATTACAGAATTTGGAATAACAAAGTTCTGACGTCCGTTCTGAGCTGAATGCCATGAAGTTCCTGTAAAGTCAAGTCTGTTACCAACCCAGTTATCAATCACGTTGCCACTCCTGTATTCAGCAACAGCATTTAAAGTAAATCCTTTATAGGTAAAATTAGTTGTGACACCAAAAATATGATTAGGCATCCCGTGTCCCATTATTTGCGAAACCGGGTCTCTTGCTGGTAATCCTGTCTGTGCATCAACAACTATACGACCCTGAGGATCCCTTATAAAATCAGTAACCTTTATTGCAGGGAACTGGTAGCCTACTTCTGCATATGAAACATCTGCAATCGAACCAATTCATTCAATCCCGGAAGAATTGATATTACCTTGCTTGTATTATAAGTATAGCTGAAAGGTCATATTCCAGCTAAACTCACCTAAATTTAAGAGCGGGTTAAGTTTAAGGTCTGTTTCAATTCCTTCAGTCTGAAGTTCTCCGGCATTAATATATGCACTGTTATAACCGGTGGCATAAGATATTGTTGCAGGAATTGTCTGATCCTTAGTATTTGATTTATAGAGCACTTGATATCGAAACCAATCCTGCTCTTAAAGAATGCTAATTCAAAACCGGCTTCGATTTCCGTGGTAAGTTCAGGTTTCAGAAGCGGATTACTTAATGTAGTTGAAGTGGGAGTTGCATTACTGAGTACATACCCTGTAGTAGTACCGTAAGGAAATCCCGTTGCAGTGGCAAATGAAGGTAGAGTTGCATACCAGTCACTCAAAGAGATCTGACCTGTTTTTGAGCAGCTACCTCTTACCTTTGCATATGATAACACTGAATTGTCTTTAAGAGCAGGTATTGCTTCTGTAAGTACAACACTTGCATCAACACCAGGATAGAAGAATGAACGGTTATCTTTTGTCAAGTCTTGAATCCCAGTCATTCCTTGCTGAAGCATGAATGAATACAAAGTCTTTATAACCTAGTGTAACATCAGCAAAGAGACCAATTGAATTCCTGTTCTGCAGATCTTCAGTTGCTCCAGGCTCACCAGTACGGTTAGCTACGTTATATAGGAATAGGTATTACAATTCCATTGTTTCGAACCTCCAGATACCTGTATTTATTTGAGTACATTGAGTTTCCAAGGATCAATTTTCCGGTGAAATCACCAATTTTATGGTTTAACTGAACCAGCAGGTCACCTGTAAGAATGATCTGATTATAAATACGATCATATGAAGTTCCTGAATATGGTGATGATGTTGCAATATGTCCGGCTCCCCATGGGTCAGTTCTCATATATGGATTATATAAAACACCATCTCTGAAGTATGTAGCATTGGTTCCGGTATAGGTTATACCTGCACGATAAGAAATATCAATCCATTTTGCAGGACTTAAAACAAAGAGTCCGGAACCCAGCAGGTTATCAACCCTTGTATTATATCTTGAATGTACTGTCTGCCAGTATGGGTTAGGATAATATGCATTAAAATATCCATTGACGATTTGCAAACTTATTATTTTCAACATCTTTATAATTAGTCAGATCAACCTGGGCCGGAGTATTTAATACGTTCCAGTAAACAGGACAGTCCGAGTAGAATTCAAGTCCTGATGTGCTTGTGTTGGTCTGAGTATAACCGAGAGTATAATCGGCATGGAAGATACCGGTTGTCCTTGATCCGGCAACACGAACACCTGTTCTGCGGTTCTTATCACCAGGAATAGTACCGGTAGTATTTACATCCTGTGCGGAGAGGTAAAAACTGTTTTTGTCATCTCCTACTGAGTAAGAAACGTCGTTCTGAGTAGAAATACCTGTATTAAAAAATTTCAACTTGCCATTCGGAACAGCGCTGTACTTAACAGTCTGGTATGAACCATCAACCAGAATACCACCAAGGATCACCTGCTGACCGTTAAACTCCGGACCAAAGCTTTGATTTTCGTAAGATGTATATGGATCGGTGTTACGATCGGGACCAACCCAGAATGTATAATTTGGATCCGAGTTGGATGTATCTTCCCCTGAACCAGAACCAAATCTGTTCTGAAGTTTTGGCAGATAGGATATCTGTTCGAAAGTTGTAGTATTACTTATTTTAATAACAGGTACATTACCTGAGCCTCTCTTGGTGGAAATAACCAAAACCCCGTTAGAAGCATCGTTACCATAAAGAGCTGAAGCGCTTGCACCTTTAAGCACGTTCACACTCTGAATATCGTTAGGGTTTATCGAGTTGAGATAAGTCGCATTTACCGGAACTCCATCAAGAACTACCAACGCCTGGTTACTGGCAAGGAAGTGCCTGTTCCCTCTAAGAGTTATCCTTGTATCGGGGTTAACACCGTTGTTCACAGTATTAATCTGCAACCCTGATACTTTTCCTGTCAGTCCGTTAACTACGTTAGATACTCCAGCCTGGGTAAGTTGTTTATCATTTACCTGAGCGGTAGCAACACCTAACTCTTTAGCCTGCCTTTTAATACCAAAGGCCGTTACAACAACTTCATTCAAACCCAGAAGATCGGGTTCCATAACAATATCAATTACTTTACGGCCTCCGATTTCAACTTCCTGTTTTTTCATCCCGATATAGGAGAAAATCAAGGCGGTTGCACTCTGTGGTACTGTAAGTGAAAATTTTCCACTCACATCTGTTATAGCACCAAGTGTAGTACCTTTAACAGTAATAGTAACACCAGGAATTGCACCTTCCCCCTGAACTGAAGAGGTAACCGTACCTGTAATGACTATTGTTTGTGCAAATAAAGTGTAGCCACTTATAAACACAAACAACAACAATCAGCAGAAATAGTTTCTTCATACGAATTAGTTTTAGGTTTTAATTTAACAGCCAAATATATGGCAACTTTATCTAATCTCCAAACTAAACAATTTATTTTATAATATTTTAGATTCCTTATATATACATTGAAAAACTTACACAAAATAGATCATTTTCTTTTTTTGTGCTGTTGAATAAATATGATGTAGATGCAATAATTGTATTGGGGAAGATTTTGCATGAAGATATTCTGTCAGTAGTAGAAATACATGAAATTATCAATGCAGATATCATAATTAAATATTATTTGTATTTTAATAGGTAAAAAATTAATCCTGTTGCATACGGAACAAGCAGGAGAATATTGTTTTCAGTAAGGTTGATCTCGATCATTTTGTTAATCTGCGCAATCAAAGTAAAGTAAAGAGGAATCGGAACCGGATCATCACAATATCAGGATTTTCCAGAATGCTCTCGATTTTTCAAAGGTAAAGCTGAGAGAATGCATGGTTCCAAGTACTGAAATTAAAGCTGTCGAATCAGCAAGTTCTGTAGACCAACAGAGGGATAAGTTCGTTGAAACACGACTTTCGAGGATCCTTATTTACCGGGAGACAATCGACAATATCATTGGCTATTTTGAATTGAAAGATATTTTTAAAAATCCCCCTGACATCAGTTCAATGATACGGAAACTTGCCATTGTCCCCGAAACAATGCCTGCAAATAAACTCCTGAAGTTATTTGTTAATGAAAAGAAGAATATTGCACTGGTTGTCGATGAATTCGGAGGAACCTCAGGAATGGTGACAATAGAAGATGTGCTTGAAGAAATCGTAGGGGACATTGAAGATGAACACGATACAACTGATCTGATTGAAAAGCAAGTGGGCAACAATGAATATATACAATCGGGCCGTTTCGAGATAGACTACCTGAATGAAAAATATCATTTCGACCTGCCGGAAGAAGAAGATTATGAGACACTTGCCGGAATGATTTTATTTTATCATGGGAGTATTCCCGGCAATAATGACATAATCAGAATCAAAAATTTTGTTATTAAAGTACTGAAATCAACATCCAGACTTGAATTGGTTAATCTAAAGATAGAATAAGAAGGCTATCTCTTTCCTACCTGACAAGGACCCAGAAGTACCTGAATAAACCTAGTCTTCCTAATTGAATTTAGGGGCATAAAAAAGAGGATGTCTCAATATTACTTATGAGACACCCTCTTTTTGTTTATATCCTTTTTTTATTGGAACCATCCCAAAGGAATGATTCCCTGAAATACAGATTATCTAATAAAAGGATTATTTTGAATTTCAGCCTGAGGTATCGAAAACGTTAATCTTGGATCATTATAAAGAATCGGTACTCCTACAAAAGACAAGTGATTAGATCCACGTACGATGGTCGCCTTATTGCGTTTCATTGCCAGATAACTTTTACCTTCCCCAAAAAATTCTATACGGGTTTGAAGATAAATTTCATTCAGTAAAGCTTGTCCTGTCAATGCGTCAACGTAAGTTGTACTCGGAACTCTAATTGCTAACAGTGCTTTCAAGCTTGTTCTTGCAGTTGGCTCATCTCCACTTTTTGCAGCAGTTTCTGCATTCAGAAGATACATTTCGGCAGCCCTCATATAAACATAGTCGGTAGTAACATTTCTTTGTCCACCAGTTACTCTGCCAGGATCATAAAACTTATTCTGAGCTACCAAAAAATAACTAGATGTACTAACAGCATAGAACTGTCCTTTTCTTATATCATTTGCCGGAATTGCATTATACAGTCCCCTGTCGATGGCTTTCCTGTCGCCCGCCCATTGATAACTGTAGGTATATCTATCCATTTGTCCCCACCATGATACCAGATCGAGACCGTTATCGAGTGTAATATCCTGCCCCCACATCCATTCCGGATTGTTTACATTGTTAAAACCACCAACAGCTGGGTTGACACTGAAAACCAGTTCAGTTGCACTCATAAGGGGGAAACCACCATTTGTAATAATGTCAGCAGTTAAATTTTTAGCTAGAATGTTATTAGCGTTTCCACCCATAGCTGCATACGTATAGGCAAGTAAACCTTCAGCTACGTATTTATTTATTTGATTCTTTGCTGTTCTTTCAAAAGTGTCCAGCAATGAGATTGCATCAGTCAAATCTTTCACAATCAGATCATACACAACCTGTGTTGAACTTTTCGGTTGGTTTTGTTGGGCTGGATCGGTATATACCGGCAATATTTCAGCAGCAGGATCGTAGTCGGTGGCAAAAAATTGTGCCAGATAATAGTAACCGTAAGCTCTCAGGGCTTTTGCCTGTCCGAGAAGATGTTTATTGGCGTCCAGTTCGGGCACAGCATCATTTCCGCCAAGTGCAGAAATAACAAGATTTGCCGAACGAATAATACGATAGTAGTATCTCCATGGCTTGTAGTTTTCATTTTGTGTGAAGTCGACTGTAGCCGTCAATTGAGTTAAAGCACGATACCAACCATAGGTACTTATCGACAGAGCAAGGTCGCCACTTAAAAAGTCGCTGTAAATGTCATATCCTTTTTGACCGAAGTCATCGTGATCCAAATTTGTTCCTCCTGTTCCGGTTTGGAACATCAGAGTATATATACCACTTATGCTTCCTGCAAGTACATCAGGATTGTTTTTGGCAGCTTCAGCTACTTGTGCCTGGGTTAGGAACTGCGTGGGCTGAACTTCTAAGAAATCTTTTTTACACCCTGTAAGGCTGAAAACCAATAGGGTTACAAAAGATATTATATATATTTTTTTCATAATAATATATTTATATAAATTGTAATTTATATTGTTTAAAACTTAACATTTAACCCCATTGTAAATGTACTTAACGGCGAGTACCTGTACATATCAGAGGTACCAGCTTCAGATGTTGAAGGATTAAATCCATCTCTTGCACTTAAGAGGAATAAATTATCACCTGATACAAATACATTTAAACTTGAAATTTTGATTCTCTGTGTTAAACTTGACGGGAATGTATATCCAATCCGAACATTGTTTAATGCTAGAAAATCAGAACTCGTAACGAATCTTGAAGAACTACTGTTAACATTTGTGTCATAGTTATTCGACAATCTGGGTACGTTTGTTATATCGCCCGGTTTCTGCCATCTGGCAAGGATGTCGGTTGACCAGTTGTTTCCACCAATATTATCATTGTTCATCAGATTTGCATATGCAGCATCGTAAGCATAGCCGCCCAGGCTGTAGATAAGCTGAGCTGATACTTCAATGCCTTTATAATGGCCGTTTAACCTGAAAGCGCCACGCACTTTTGGAATTGCTGATTTGCCTATAAATTTCTGCGTAGCATCAGCATATGTTTTTGTGACTGTTTTGCTGATAGCGCGGTCTGGATTCTCTTTCTGGTATTCAAACAAAGAGGTTATTCCTTCACCGTCATCAATTGCCCCGTTTCCATTTTCATCATAATAATACTGGTACCATGTTGCTGTTCCGTCTGCAGGATCTACGCCAGCCCAGTCTCTAACATAAAAATCGTATAAAGAATGACCTCCAGCTCTACCAAAGCGACTTTGAATATCCAACACTTTTGGTTCACCGGTAGCAGGGTCAACAGGCATGGTAATAAGCTTGTTCCAAATTCTGTCTCCGTTCAAGGTGATGTCCAGACCATAATCACTCGCTTTGAGAATATGTGCTGTCAGATTGAATTCTACACCGCTGTTACGCAAAGCACCGTCGTTAACTGTAATAGATGCGTAACCGGCCGAAGGTCCAACACCTCTGTCAAAAAGAAGATTACTGGTATTTTTCATATAATAGTCCAGCGAACCTTCAAGGAATTTTCCAAAACCAAATTCAATACCGGTTTGGAACATTTTAGATTTTTCCCATGTTAAATCAGGGTTACCTACATGACGCTCAGAAAGCGAAATCTCACCATTCAGGTTACTAACATCGGATGTAGTGTAACCCGGATAATAACCAACACCTGCCTGCTCACCTGTGATACCATAACTAATTTTATATTTCAGGAATTTCAGGAAATCTAAACTTTTCATAAAAGGTTCTTCTGTAACCACCCAGGATAAACCTGCAGAACCGAAATTATCCCATTTATTAGCGCCAATAAACCTTGATGTTCCGTCTCGTCTTGCAGAAAGCGTCAGATAATATTTATTCCGGAAATCGTAATTAAATTGTCCGAAATAACTTTCCAAAGATACTTTATCAGTATAAGAAGTTGGTGGCGCTGCTACTACTACAAAGTTAGCTAAATCATCAATATTAGGGTCTACCATTTTAGATTTTTGGGCACTGGCAAATTTCTGTTCCCATGAATTAACTTCGTGGGCTACGAGTGCTTCCACATGATGGTTTGCAAAACTTTTCGTGAAGCGAAGCAAATTTAATATGTTATATGAGAATAATTGTGTGTCAGTTCTGTATACATATCCCCCCTGCCCTGCAGCAGAACCATAAAAAGGATTATTAAGGCTAATATATTTACGACTAGAGAACTGACCACCAAATGTATTTTCCAATCTCAGGCTCTCGGTAATTTTGATATTTGCTGAGAAATTACCCGATCCCTGATATTGTTTCCCATTACTCTTATCATAGTGTGCATCGGCAATTGAGTTTGTTAAAGCACCAAATGATCGTCCCACACCATAATCATACTGGTTACCACCAAAAACAGGGTCGGGTACAATAGCACCGTTAGTATCTCTCAGGAATAAGGGAAAAATTGGAGGAAGGTTATCCACAAACCAAAAAATACTACCAGAGTCGCTTGATTGACCATTGTTATTTGTTTCTGTTCCTGCAAAATTCAGTTTTGTATTGGTAGTTAACCATGGTCGTATGATATTCTGCACATTCATATTAATACTGTACCTTTTAAAGTTTGAATTAATAATGTAGCCTACATCATCTAAATAACCGAATGATGTATAATATTTCATTGTTTCAGAACCTCCACGCAATGAAAGGTTGGCTTCTGTACGTGATGAATTCTGAAAACCATAGTCTTCCCAGTTTTCAGGATTATACTTACGGGTTACGCCGGCTCTTAAGCTACGAGTAGCCGGATCGATAAGATTGGCTCCTGTAGCATTCCATAAATTATACGTAGGATCAATTCCTGAAGGCCCGAACAGATTATCATTTGCATAGGTCTCAGGAGAAGCTTCTCCGCTAGCCACACCATAATTATACATTGCTTCCCAGCTTAATCCAATATACTGTTCAGGAGATTTAATAGTGCTGTAACGAGGAAGGAAACTCACGTTTACTCCTCTTTTTATATCAGCTTCAATTTCCGACTGACCAGTCTTACCTGCTTTTGTGGTTATAAGTATAACCCCGTTGGCGCCTCTGGAACCATAAATTGCGGTTGCAGTTGCATCCTTAAGAATAGTTGTAGCCTCAATGTCATTAGGGTTAATTGCGTTAATCGAGCCATCGTAAGGCACTCCGTCCACAACATATAGAGGATCTCTGTTACCGTTTACGGAACCAAACCCCCTGATACGGATAGTTGCTGAAGTTCCAGGTTGTCCCGAAGTATTAATTACCTGAACACCGGCAGCCTCACCCGCCAGCGACTGTGAAATATTTGACATCGATTTACTTAGGAGGCTTTTAGAATCAACCGTGGTAGCGGTACCCACAAAAGATTGTTTGGTAGCAGTACCATAACCAACAACAACAACTTCACCCAGGCCTAACAGGTCGGGGTCCATTACTACATCAATTACTTTACGGCCTCCGATTTCAACTTCCTGTTTTTTCATCCCGACATAGGATAAAACCAGAGTGGTTGCATTCTGTGGTACTATAATTGAAAATTTTCCATTTACATCTGTTATGGCGCCAACTGTAGTTCCCTTAACAGTGATAGTAACACCTGGAATTTCAGCTTCCCCCTGAGCAGAAGAGGTAATCGTACCTGTAATGACTATTGTTTGTGCTAATAAAGTGACGCCACTTATAAACACAAACAAAACAATCAGCAGAAATAGTTTCTTCATACGAATTAGTTTTAGGTTTAATGTAACAGCCAAATATAGAGGTTCTGCAATTAAACTCCAAAAAATTAACTTTTTTTTTAGATCGTTTTAATGGACCAAAATTTACAGAATTTCAGGGTAAAAATTATATGAAAATTGCATAGGCACCCTAACCTGATATCACAGTATTATAATATAACAACTATTATAGTAAACTGATTGATTATTATATAAATGAATAAATATTAATCATAGACCTATAGCCTTGCTTTCTCTTTAATATTTTACAATACTATTCAAATCTTTTTTTCAAAAGAAATGCATTTTGATTAATCCTAATTTGATTTTTAATTCAATATCTTACATCTTCATAGCAGCATTTTCAGTCATTTTTACGAACTAAAATCTCTCAAACCATTGTACAATTTTAATTAAACATATTTAATAATTCACGAAAAAATGAAATCCATTAACCAAACCCCTCGTGTGGCTCAGGAGAGGTCTCCACAACCCGATTATTAAACATAAGAATTATTTTTTCAGTGTCCTGTTTTTCCTTAATTCTTTAGCAGCAATACAGAGTTCTTTATAGAGTTCGATTCCTAGTGCTCTTATAAGTGGTTCTTTAAGGAACTCAAAAACATATATGCTCTCTCTTTCACCAGATGTACGCGCATATGAACAGATAGCCAGCTCTTCATAATTGACTGCTCTGAAGTCGGAATAGTATTTAATCCTGACAGGGAAAAGATGGCATGAAAGTGGTTTTCTGAATTTTATTTTACCATCTGACCATGCCTGTTCTATACCACATGTGAAAACATTACCATTCATATTTGTATAGGCGCATTCTTCATTTCCGATAAGTGGTGTGACCCTGTCGTTTTCAAAATCCGTTACACTCCTCCCTTTTTCTTCAATAGCGGCCACGCCCTCTTTCCTCAAGTATGGTTTCACCTCATTCCAGATATCATCAAGGATATGTGTCTCCTCAATACTTAATGGAGCACCTGAATCACCGTATCTGCAACAACTACCAAGGCACACAGGAAGATCACATCTGAACTTTTTTTCCAGAATGTCAAAACTGAATATCGTATCGTCGATCCGCAGCATAATTTTCTTTTTGCCTCTCCCTAAATCCCTCCCCCAGGAGGGAGGGACTTTAAGAACTAGAATAAAGTCAATTTATATCTGGAGCAAGTCTCCCCCGCTCTCCTGGGAGCGGGGGACGGAAGGGGGTGAGGTAATTTACACAAGTACCTTCCCGGTCATATCTTTAGGAATAGGTACACCCATTATCTTTAGAAGTGTTGGTGCTACATCGGCAAGGATACCTTCATTTATTTTTTTATAGTCATCGCTTATCAATATACAAGGTACTGGATTAAGCGAATGAGCTGTATTCGGCGATCCATCTTCATTTATTGCCTTGTCAGCATTTCCGTGGTCAGCAATTATGAGCACATCATATCCCGATTTACGAGCCGAATTAACGACAGCCCCTGCACACTCATCAACAACCTTTACAGCTTTTTCAATTGCTTCATAAACACCGGTATGGCCTACCATGTCGCCATTTGCAAAATTCAGGCAGATAAAGTCAAATTTCTCCGATTCAATTGCTTTTATAACTGCGTCGGTTACACCATAAGCACTCATTTCGGGCTGCAGGTCGTATGTAGCAACCTTTGGAGATGGTATCATTATCCTGTCTTCATTTTTAAATTTCTCCTCCCTCCCGCCGGAGAAAAAGAATGTCACATGTGCATATTTTTCAGTTTCTGCTATTCTGAGCTGATATTTCCCTGCGGCAGCAAGCGCTTCACCTATAGTATTATCGGCATTATCTTTGGGATAAATGATATGAAGTCCGGTAAATGTTGCATCATAGGGAGTCATAGTACAATAGTATAATGGAATAGTCTTCATTCCATTTTCGGGCATATCTTTCTGAGTAAGAGCAATCGTAAGCTCTTTTGCCCTGTCGTTTCTGAAATTAAAGAATACAATTACATCTCCCTCTTTAATTATACCTACAGGCCTGGCATCACTATCTACAACTACAATTGGTTTCATGAACTCATCAGTTATCCCGGAATCATAAGATTCCTGCATTGCCTGAACAATATCAGATGTGGGAGCTCCTTTTCCACTTACAATCAGATCATATCCTTCCTTTACTCTTTCCCATCTCTTATCCCGGTCCATTGAGTAAAACCTTCCAATAAAAGAAGCAACTATCCCATTTGATTTTTTGAGATGATCCAAAAGACTCCTCATATAGCCAATCCCGCTTCGGGGATCAGTATCACGCCCATCACCAAACCCATGAATAAAAACATTTTTCAATCCATAATCCTGCGTCATATCGCATAACGCATAAAGGTGCTTATCAAGCGAATGAACCCCGCCATCCGAGAGAAGTCCCATAAAATGAACCTGTTTGTTATTATCACGTGCATAGGAGAACGCCTTCATAAGAACCGTGTTCCGTTTTATATCGCCTGTTTTGCACTCCTTGTTTATCTTAACCAGATCCTGGTATATAACTCTCCCTGCACCTATATTCAGATGTCCCACTTCAGAGTTTCCCATCTGTCCATCAGGTAATCCGACATCTTCTCCGGAGGCGTGAAGCCTGGAATTCGGAAAATTCTTTTTATACGATGTAAGGTTTGGTGTCGGTACCTGGCTAATCACATCTGATCTGGAACCATCACCGATTCCCCATCCATCAAGTATCATAAGAAGCGCTTTTCTATTCTTCATCAGCTTAAACTAAATAATTATCAAACAAAAATTAAGTACTCTTGTTCGGGATACCAAACCGGCGACAAATTTAGTTAAAATTGCGAATTTTATACGCTGTCAGAAAGTAAGAACATTTGAACATACGAATTCAGAAGGCAGAAGTTTGATTAAGTTCTTACTTCAACATTCGTTTGTTCTATTGTTCTTAATTCTGTATTAGTATAAACCCCCTCTGTCGTTTCGCAACAAGGGTTTAATACAATATGCCGGATAAATGGCATTTATTTACCGCTTGATTTTATAGGTTCTACCTTAATATTATAATTTTTATCCGGGCAGGTTTTTTCAGGAGGAATATCCTTCCCAACATAATTATTCCACTCTCCCTGAGTCATATTCCGGGAGACAATATTACATATATCACTTACCAGGTAGTCAACATGCGATGGTCTGCCTCTAAGATTATTGATCCCGCCCGACTCACCTGATATGATCATCTGTCCATCGGGACTGAATCTCATTACAAGAACAAATCCTTCATTATCTTTAAGAGTAACCGGAGATTCCGAAAGGTTGACAGGGTCTGTTATATTAAATATTTTAATCTTTTTGTCATTACCGGCAGTTGCCATTTGTTTTAAAGCCGTATTGAACTGAATATCATTTACCTGTCCCATGTGAGCTTTCACCTCTGAAATCTTTTTACGGAGATTAATATCCCATAATTCAATATTACCATTTATATCGCCCAGGGCGAGAAGATTGTTTCCGGGATAAAACCTGATCACTTTAATGTTTCTACCTGTAGTCTCAATTTTGAAATTACTGGAATTATTTTCAGGATCCCATACAACAACATTCCCATCGGAGCTGATACCGGCCAGAAAATTCCCTCTGGAGGATATGTCTATTGAGGTTATTTCCATCGAACCTGTAGTGACATTGGTGCTTGTTCTGGCGGCAATATCCCACTTCAGAACTTTACCATCAAGAGCTGCCGAATAGAGGTATTTTCCGTCATATGAAAAGATAAGCGATTTAATTCCCTTGCTATGTCCAGCCATCTCATATCCGATATTGTTTCCTTTTAAAGGGATCATTTTTATTGTTGCATTAGTACTTCCGCATGCCAGCCATGAAGCGTCAGGGCTGACAGCAAGAACATCTATGATATCGCTTCCTGAATAAACAACCTGAAGAGTCTGATCTTTTCTGTCAAGCGACCATCTGAGCACTTTCCCATCATTACCCGAGGTAAAAAATTCATTTTTCCCCGGAATAAACGCAAGGCTCTTAATATCTGCATTATGACCTGTGAACGATCGGAAGTTAATATTACCATATTGAAGTGAAGCATTATATAAACCGGCATAAATATCTGCATCATTATCAGGTCCTCTGTTCGTTTTATTAAAAAGATAGGCCTGATATGCCAGAAGGGTCTGCAGGTCTTTTTCCCCAGACAGTTGTAACGATTTGATTGCCATCGACCTTCCGATAGAAAGCATTCGCAGGCGCTGTGCTTCATTTCTTTGTTCAATCGCTGCCTTTGTAGTTTTATCAGCTTTAAGAATGGCCTTTTTAGCATGTTCTGACTGTTCAACTGCAATATTTTTTTGGCGGAGAGCTTCCTTAGCATCTTTTTCAGCAAAAGATTTCTGAATATCTGAAACAATCTTCTGTTCTCTTGCTTCCTGTGCATATCTGATGGCAACCGCCGCAGTCGAATCCGCAACAGTCTTCTGCTTTTCTGCAAGAAAAATCTGCCTTTCTGCGGTTTTCTTTCTTACAAATACAAAGAGTATCAATCCGATTGCCACAACGGACACAATACCAAGAGTAATTGCCATCAGCTTTATCCTTTTTACTTTTCTTTTCTGAAGCCTGATTTTATTTTGTTCATCCTCAATATATGCTTTTTCGCTGGTCCTCAGGTAAACCATCGCCCTTTCAAAGGCAGGATTATATTGCAAAGCCCAGGCAATTGTCGGTTTGTTTGTGTCGCGCCAGCTGATTGCAAGATTCAGATCAGGAGGTCTGTATAAGCCGGCCTTGCCCTGTTGATACAGAGCGGATGCTTCGGATAACGCCTGATATATCTGCATCGATGAGGCTTCCAGATTGACCCAGTCTCTCAGACGTTCCCATGAACGGATAAAACTGTCGTTATACAAATCAATAACAGAGCTTTCACAAAGCTTTACACTTTGTGAAGGTAAGATAAAGTCTCTTCCAGGACTTCTGAATTTTTCAATCACCGCTACCAGCTCTTCAGTGGTACACCCGGCGATAGTTTTTATTGTTTCGAGATCAGAGGGATGCCGTATTCCTTTATTATCAGAACCTTTTCTGGTAATCGCCCTGAACAAAATCTCGCAAATCTCTCTCTCACGCTGGTTCAGCTCTTCGAAAGCCTCATCAGCATTGACGGATATAGCATTACGCATCGTACCAATCGTCTCATAGTCAGTTTTGCTTATTGGCCTCTCAGGTTCATCAAGTTTTTTCCATTTACTCCATGTTCTCATCATGGCATGCTGCAAAACAGAAAGTTGGTCAACCCCGTCGCCTACTTCATTAAGAAGCATGTCGACAAGTTTTGGGTCAATACTGGCGCCGGAAAATTTCACTGGGCCCTCAATAACCTCCCTGTAATTTTCAGTTCCGATATTTGGAACAAGGTAATTGCTGTTATTGACAATTTTTGTAAGTCCCGGATAATGTGCGCATTCACCAATGAATTCAGAGCGCATTGCAATAATGATATAAACATTTAAGACAGGTCTGGTGATTGTTTCAACAATAAAATCCGCAAACTTTGCCTGAGCTGCCTGGGAGTGTCCTGATTTCGATACAGAACCATATCTGAAAAGCTCTTCAAACTGGTCGATGACAAGAAGTACCTTATCATCAGTTTTTACCATATAGTCGCCGAAAAGAGAAGCTAAATTATCAGTATTATCATGAAAATCAGAGATAATTTTATTTCTATCACTATTATCCTGTCCTGAATCCGGTATGCTTTCTGATAAAGCACGAGCCAGATTTCCGATAGGGTCGTTCCCGGGGCTGAATGAAATAATCTTCATAAGTGGCGATCCCCCGGTTTTTAAATTCCTGATCTTTGGGAGAACTCCACAACTAATCAGGGAAGATTTGCCGTTTCCTGAAGCACCCAGAACAGCGACATACCTGTTCTTCAGCAATTTCCCAATAACCTCCTCGCTCTCAACTTCCCTTCCGAAGAACAGGTCGCTGTAATCGGGAGGATAGGGTCTTAACCCGGGAAAAGGATTGAATTCTTTAAAGCTTACTTCTTTCTTCATCTTTTAAAACTTTAGTTCAACCGTGCCTGTTCGATTTAT
This sequence comes from uncultured Bacteroidales bacterium, assembly GCA_963725785.1. Taxonomy (GTDB): domain Bacteria; phylum Bacteroidota; class Bacteroidia; order Bacteroidales; family VadinHA17; genus LD21. Next base: position 140,191 of record CAVRZV010000017.1, read on the forward strand.
TCCTCATGATTCTCGATATATTTTAAAATATCAGAAGATTTTTCAGGGAACTGAAAATGATAATCTTCGATTGCTGTCAGGGGTAAGACATAAAAAAACAGGTTATCTCTGCTCTGATAATTCAGATCCAGCCCGTCTATCTTATCATTAATAAATATACGGACCTCATCATCTTTCTTTTCACCGGATAGAGTCCAGATTATGCAGCTATCGTTTAACAGTGACCCTGACTCTGTTTCAAAGTCTTTTATGTACTTCATTGCTCCGGCCAGAAACAAAAGATCATCTTCCGTAATTACTCCAAAACATTTTGAAAGAAACTGAACCTTCTGGAATAGTAATTCTTCTTTATCAGCAGGTCCAAAAATAATTTTATCGAGTCGCTTTCTCGACGATTCAGGAATCCTTTGGGAGATTGACCTGTATAGTTCGGGGTTTGATCGAGCAATAAGGTTTGCTGCCTCTTCCTGAATTATCCCTTCCGGACTGAAGAGAAGGGCAGTTACAGATTCAGCCATTTCATTACCCTCAATCCTTGATATACTTCTCAACGTACAGGCTTTCGTCCACAAACTAACCAGGTTATAATCGCGGTTAATTATATCTTCCTGAAGCTTTGTATAAACAGGGATTTCAGCAGGATAGAAGTTGTAGAGATTTTTAAGCTTCTCCCCATCGCTTCCGGTGCCAAGAAGTGATATCAATTTTTGCTTTACAGATTCATCGACAACAACATTCATCATTTCAAGAGCATAACTGACACTCTCAACTGTGTCGTCGCGGAGGTTTTCTCTTATTCTGGTTACTGCACCTGAATTATAAGTAACAGACAGCACGTTAAAAAGGAACTTTTCCCACCGCTCTATTTCTTTGTTCACTTCTTCCAGAAGGAAATAATCATTATTTTTTATCAGACAGATCTTTGCCGAAAGATTCCAGGTTATTAATCCTATGACTTCAGATATTAATTGATGAAGTAAGTCCTTATCCTCCTTAGATGGCTTGAATCCACAGGTAGTGAGGTATTCAACAGCCGTTTCTTTTAATTGCCTGGAATTTGACTTCAACCTTGAAAAAAGGAATCCGACACTAACCTTTGAACATGTTTCACTTAAAAGTCTGAGGATTGTTTTACTTGTCCTGGTGTCCCCTGAAGTGACAAGATAAAGTCTTAACAATTCATCTTCAGCATCTTTACCAAAGGACCTCAATACTGAATAGGCATCAATTTCCAATCCGCGAATGTTCAGGCATCCACAAACATCGGACAATAAGTCCGTAAGTTTGAATTTTCCAATCATATAAATTGCCAGTTTCTTTGATTCGATTGAGTTATCTCTCAGAAGCCGAAGGATTAACGTTGTCTGCGGTCTTCTGGTCCCTGCGAGGATTAAATTAGCTCCATCGATCTTCTCAGCCTCTGATACAGAAGAGGCTGACTGCATTTCAAGAATCTCCACAACTTCAATTGAGTGCTGTCGGACCATTTCATCAAGACCGGAACTGACAGCTGCCTTTTTCAGAACAGGTAAAAGGTTTATATCTTTTTTAGTATGAGCCTGATCGATTAGTTTTTCAAAATACCATTTGTTATTCATTTTGTCCAAAACCGAATAATCCCCTGAGATAAGACCAAAATAATCTCTTTTGAAGTGCAAATAAGAAGCAAACCTGCTATTAAAGATCTCATGCACATCTGAAATAACATTTTCTGATCCTGAATGTCCTTCTTTTTCAGCTTCATTTCTAATGGCTTTTCTGTATTCTGTGTACACTCTGCGAGCAACAATCACCAATACTATTGTAATTAAAAACAGAAGCAATGAAAAGTGGATAAGCTTAATAAAACTGAAAATACCTATTAATGTCAGAATAAGGCCTGTAAACAAAGTTGCGATTTCATTGATTGTGCCGATGGTTACTGACCTGAATCCTGGTATTGCTCCTTTTTCGATTGTTTGACAAATTACTTTCAGTGATGGAAAATCGACAGAATCTCTCAGAGATTTTGAGAAAAGTCTGCTTAGTGCAAGCAATACGAAGAAAATTAAAAATCCAGTTGCTGATAGTGGCGTATATCCTAATAATAATCCGGAAAGAATCGACATAGCAGCAAAGACGGCTATAATTACCGGGGATACTATAAGGCATGTCCGAAGTCCAAAATTATGAAGAGCACGTGTAAAGACAACAAGTTTTACAAAAAGAGTGAAAATCATTGTACTGGCTGTAAAAATGCCAAGGAATCTGGCCATATCAGCAGCAGCCGGATATTGTTCCTTTGTCACCGCCATGAATAAATACTGAACAAAAAATAAAGATGCAACGGAAAGAGCTATAAAAATGATGATGATTCTGAAGTAACGATCTTCCCGGAAAAAAGTAAAAAGTGATTTGCCTGAATAACTTTTCACTGGATTTATTTCAACATTCAGATCAACCGGTCTGATTTGTTTCCCTATGCTTACCTGGATAATTGTTGCAACAAAAACTGACGCCGCAGCCAGAAGAAAAATATTGTTTAACTTAAATTTAAATGATAATAACACTGGTATGGCAACAGAAATAATAATTATTCCGATTATTAGACCTGCATCAATGAACCGGTATATTCTTTTGCCCGGTCTCAAATGAAATAACCGGCCTGCTGTTCCCCAAAAACCAAGCAAAGCCAGGATATTAATAGGTCCCAGCATAATAAATACAATGAAAATCATCATTTTTGCAGTGGAAAAGATCAGCAAGGACCATGCGATAATAGTCAGAGAAGTGACAAAAAAGAGATTGGCTACAGCAAAGTTCCGGAATTGCATTTTTGTCTGAAACCAGGAGAAAAGTGATATAAGGATCAGGCCGGCCAGACCGGAAAAAATATATCCCCGTGCCAACATTTTTTCATCAAAAACAGATAGGAGAAGAGAGTGTGCCGTAATATCAAAAGCTCCGAAAAAGATACCCAGAAAAACCGATTGCGTCAGAAGCATTGATACCGTGGACTTCTCTCCTGCTTCAATTCCGGGGAGAGCAAAAAAATTGTCTCTCATAATATTGCTCCGTTACAAATAATAACTTACTAAAGTAATAATTAAAATTTTAAAACTGGTCGGTCTATTGATATTTGAATTAATAATAATTATCTCTGTAAGCGTCATTGCCTGATATAAAGTTTCTCCGGGCAGAGCTGAAGACATCAGATTCTCAGTCGCGATCTGACAAGCGAATGCAACTGATCTGTGTCAAGATTATTTCCCTTCACAATTAATTCAGCCTGACTATACCATTTTTCACGCTCTGAAAGCTTTTCCTCAATAAAACTCAGAAGTTGCCTTTTATCTAAATCTTTTATCAAAGGCCTTTCTCCTTTTGATTCCGAAAGCCGGTTTTTCAGTTGTTCCGGCGTCAGTTTGAGGTAGATTGTCAGTCCCGTTTTAAGCATGAAATCCATATTATCACTGAAACAAGGAGTTCCTCCACCGGTTGAAATTACAGTGTTTGTCTGTGATTTAAGACTTTTAGTAATCCTGATTCAACATTTCGGAAATATTCTTCTCCCATTTGTGAAAATATTTCCGGAATTGTTTTTCCGGTATATTCTTCAATTTTTTTATCAAGATCAATAAATGACCAGCCAAGAAGAGAAGCCAGTTTTTTTCCTGCGGTCGTTTTACCGCTTCCCATAAAACCAATTATATAGATAATGTGTCGATTGACCATCATAACTCAAGCTTCATCTGTGCAGGATCTTCATGGATAACAGGTTGCTGAGGCTCTTCATCCGGTATTCTCTTCCTTTGCAGGCACAACCTCCCTTTTAATAACAGGTTCAATTTCCTGGATGTTTTCCACCATATAACTTGTCATCCTTTTTCCTTTGGCCTTATAAGCTCTTGACTCCAATAAATTCAGCAACTTCAATTATCTCATTTTCCCTGTCCCTTATGCTTACCTCCGAAATAAATTTCAAAACGCGGATATTCAACTTCTGTAAGGCTGATAAGTTTTGATTCGAGGTCTTCATTTATAAAACACTGTGGTTTTTCCGATTCTTCAATTGTGAACCGTTTCACATAATAAAACTTCTGCTCAGCATCCCAGTAAATAGCAGAATAGACTTTCCCGGGTCTGAATTTTTCAATTATCAGTATATTGTCTTCAAAATGGTTCGACAGATCAAATCCTGCAATTCTGAAAAATCCATTTTTTGTAATTACAAGTATCTTATCATCAGCACTGAATTCACCAAGGAAGATTCCTCTCCCGTCAACATTTAGTCTGAATACCGCATCATCAAACCAGATCTTTCTTCCGCCCAGAGTTGAGAGTCCTTTCTCCTTCAGGCTTGATCTTATGAACTGCATTCTTTGTAAGAATGTTGCCCATTGAAGATTTTCCCTTTATGTTCATCTGTCCGAAATCAAATTCAAACATAAGCTTCTTTAAGCCTTGCTTTTGGTTTATGATGTACTTTAATTACTTCTGCTTCACCATTCGGATTTGCACTGAGATATACTATTTTCGAACCTGTTGTTCCCCTGGTCAGATTATACTCTTTATCGCGTGTCAGACCTGAAATGGCACATCGTTTTGCAAGCAATGGTCCGTCTTTACCATCCTGATAAACAATATTATATATAGTACGTTCATCATTTTTAAGAAAGATCTGTGCATAAAGGATATCATTACCCACAAACACCTTATCAGCTACTTTCGTAATAAGATATACTCCATCCTTTCTTATAACAATAACATCATCAATATCTGAGCAGTCGCAGATAAATTCATCTTTTTTCAGACCTGTTCCGATAAAACCTTCCTTATAATTTATATAGAGTTTTGCATTATTGGCAACAACTTTTGTTGCTTCAATGGTATCAAAACTTCTGATTTCAGTTTTTCTTTCCTTCCCTTTGCCGTACTTTTTCTTTATCTGCCTGAAATAGTTTATAGCGAAAGGAATAATGTTCTGAAGATGATTTTTTACCTCTTCAAGTCTCAGTTTCAATTCCTTTTATATGTTCGTCAGCTTTTTTAACATCAAATTTAGAGATCCTCTTGATCTTTATTTCGGTAAGCTGAATAATATCCTCTCTTGTAACTTCCCTGTAACAAAAGCTTTTTGAACGGATCAAGGCCTTTGTCAATTGCCGTTATTACAGCTTCCCATGTCTCACACTCTTCAATATCGTGGTAAATCCTCTCCTCAATAAATATCTTTTCAAGCGACGACATATGCCATTCTTCCTGAAGTTCACTCTTCCTGATCTCAAGTTCAGATTTAAGAAGTTCAACAGTTTTGTCTGCAGAATGCTTCAGAATGGTGCTTACCCCCATAAATGAAGGTTTATCATCAACAATTACACAGGTATTGGGTGATATTGAATATTCACAATCGGTAAGTGCATAAAGTGCATCGATTGTCTTATCGGGAGATACACCAGGTAGCAGATGAATAACTATTTCGACATTTGCCGATGTATTATCATCGATCTTTCTGATCTTGATCTTTCCCTTTTCGTTTGCCTTTATAATTGATTCAATGAGAGATGCTGGTTGTTTTTCCAAAAGGAATTTCAGTAATTACAAGTGCTTTTTTATCAACTTTTTCGATCTTTGCTCTTACCTTAATTACTCCACCGCGTTGTCCATCGTTATATTTCGAAACATCAACCATTCCTCCGGTAGGAAAATCGGGATAAATAACAAAATCCTTTCCCTGAAGGTAATCTATTGTAGCATCAATAAGTTCATTAAAATTATGAGGAAGTATTTTTGATGCCAGACCGACAGCAATTCCTTCAACGCCCAGGGCAAGAAGCAAAGGAAACTTCACAGGAAGAGTGACCGGTTCCTTGTTTCGTCCGTCATATGATAGCTTCCATTCAGTTGTTTTATGATTAAATACAACTTCAAGAGCAAATTTTGAAAGTCTTGCTTCAATATATCTTGGAGCTGCAGCACCATCGCCTGTAAGGAGGTTTCCCCAGTTACCCTGTGCATCAACCAGAAGTTCTTTCTGTCCAAGCTGAACCAGAGCATCACCTATTGATGCATCGCCGTGAGGATGGAACTGCATTGTGTGTCCAATAATATTTGCCACTTTATTATAACGTCCGTCATCCATCCTCTTCATTGAATGGAGTATACGACGCTGAACAGGTTTCAGTCCATCATGAAGATGTGGTACGGCTCTTTCGAGAATAACATATGATGCATAATCGAGGAACCAGTCCTGATACATGCCCGATAATGCCGTTACGGAATGAAGCGCAGCCGGTCCTGACGGAACTATCTCCTTTCTCTCTTATGTCTGCCAATATCAATATCTTCTTCTTCCATAAAAAACTCAGGACTCCTTACATAAGTTTCATCTAGTTTTTCCTCTTCGACCATATCTTCTTCAATTCTCAGGTTTTCAATTATAAAATCCTGTCTGTCGGGAGTATTCTTACCCATAAAGAATTCCAGAAAACCATTGACGGAGTCGTTTTTCTTCATTCTGACCGGTTCAAGTCTCATATCTTTTCCGATGAAATGTATAAATTCATCAGGGAGATATCTCTCCAAGTCCTTTAAACCGGGTCATTTCCGGATTTGGTCCTAATGCAATAATCGCTTTTGCTTTTTCATCGGGAGAATAGCAATATCTTGTCTCTTTCTTATTTCTTACCCTGAAGAGAGGTGTCTGAAGAATATAAACATGTCCTTTTCTGACCAGATCGGGAAAGAACTGAAGGAAGAATGTAAGCAAGAAGGAGCCTGATGTGCATGCCATCTACGTCAGCATCTGTAGCAACAACCACATTATTATATCTCAGGTTTTCTATCCCGTCTTCAATATTGAGTGCAGCCTGAAGAAGGTTGAACTCTTCATTCTCATAAACAATTTTCTTAGTGAGTCCAAAGCAGTTAAGAGGTTTGCCACGAAGGCTGAAGACAGCCTGTGTCTCAACATTTCTCGATTTGGTAATCGAGCCGCTGGCAGAGTCACCTTCTGTTATGAAAATTGTTGAATCAAGTTTATTTGTATCATTTGAATTATAATGTATCCGGCAGTCCCTCAGCTTTTTATTATGCAGGCTCACTTTCTTTGCCCTGTCCCTTGCGAGCTTCTGAATCGAAGAAATTGCTTTTCTTTCTTTCTCCGAATCCTGTATTTTTTTAAGTAAAATCCTTGCTGTTTCAGGATTCTTATGAAGAAAATCGTCCAATTGTTTCTTTATGAACTCACTGATAAAATTTCTGACCGAAGGTCCTTCCGGTCCCATATCTTTCGATCCCAGTTTTGTTTTTGTCTGTGATTCAAAGATTGGTTCTTCGACTTTTATGCTTATAGCGGCAATTATTGAAGACCGTATATCGGAAGGGTCATAATCTTTCTTGTAAAAATCCCTGATAGTCTTTACGATTGCTTCCCTGAAAGCCAGGAGATGCGTTCCTCCCTGAGTTGTATTCTGACCATTTACAAAACTGTAATAATCTTCGCCGTATTGCAATCCATGGGTGAATGCTATCTCAATATCTTCGCCGGTAAGATGAATTATCGGATAGAGACCCTCTTTGCTCATATTCTCATTTAGCAAATCAACAAGGCCGTTTCGGGATAAGAACTTATTTCCGTTAAAGTTAATTACAAGACCGGCATTCAGGTATACATTGTTTTTCAACATTGTATCCACATATTCCGATATGTAATAGTAGTTTCCGAACATCTCCTCATCGGGCTGGAATATCACCTCAACTCCATTCTCTTCATTTGTTGACACAAGAGGATTATCTCTTACGGTTCTTCCGTGTTCAAACTCACTGACTTTTAGCTGACCATCGCGAATAGACCTGATTATAAATTTACTTGATAAGGCATTCACTGCTTTTACCCCGACACCGTTGAGACCAACAGATTTTTTAAAAGCTTTTGAGTCATATTTTGCACCTGTGTTCATTTTTGAGACGGCATCAAGTACCTTTCCAAGGGGTATTCCTCGTCCGTAGTCACGGACTCTGACCTCTTTACCATTAATTGAGACATCAATTTTTTTCCCATACCCCATCATATACTCATCGAGGGCATTATCCATAACCTCTTTGAGCAGTACATAAACGCCGTCGTCCTGAGAAGAACCGTCACCAAGCTTCCCGATATACATACCGGGCCTCAGACGGATATGTTCTCTCCACTCAAGGGTTTTTATATGTTCTTCTGAATATCCAACTGACATTTTGCAGAATTTTGCGCAAATATAACTAATTACAGGAGGTGTTTTTCGTCAATTTTTCAACAATAGGTGTGAATTCTGGCACTGAACTCACCCCCCTGCCCCCTCTCTAATTCTTAGAGAGGGGGTATAGCACCCTGAATATCAAAACATTTCCCCCTCTTTACGTAGTAGAGAGGGGGATTAAAGGGGGTGAGTAAATGAGTTGAAAAGAGAATATTAGCCGTTTAAGATTTAGGGATAGAATACCTATTTAAGGTTCCAGCCCTGCTTCTTTCCTTAGGCTATCTACTGCTTTATCTTTCTTATTATTCTGAAGCATCATGAAAAGGTAGACCGGGATGCCTGACAACATCAGTATAAATCCGTACATAACAACCTTTGCACCCGTGCCATAGATTGCATAAATGGAATATCCGAAAGCAAGTAATGCAAAAAAGGAATTCTTCAAAAAACTAAACAGACTAAAAGACGATGAACGGTTTTTTAAAAGAATAATATCTGCCGCCGCAGAAAAAGCATAAGCCGGCAAGAATGATAAAGTGGCAAGTAAAAGCATAAAATTAAAAGCCGAGTTTAGCGTACCCATATAGTTTAATATAAGCAAGATATTTGCTGCGACACCGCTTATTATGAGTGAGGCTACGGGAGTCAGGTATTTTGGATGAATCTTCCCGAATACTGCTGGGAATAGTTTATCCCTTGAAGCACCAAATGCACTCCTCGCTGTGGTCAGTATCCATCCCGAGGAAGCACCAAGAGCTGATATTATGGCACCAATTGCAATGAAGTTTCCACCCCAGGTTCCCCCGGTTGCTTTATTAATAATATCTGCGAGAGGTGCATTCGAACCGGCTAAAGAGGACTGATCGAGAACCCCCATGCCTACAATAGATACTATGATATATACTGCTGCTGCAATCAGAGTACCATAGATTGTGCTTTTTCTGATATTTTTTTGCGGGTTCTTAATTTCTCCTGCAGGAATTGTTGCACTTTCAATTCCAATGAAAGCCCACAACGCAATGGCAATAGCAGCTGGCAGAGTGTTCATTCCTGAAACCTTTGCATTTGATACTGTGCTAAGCATTGCCGGATTGAAATGCATTGCTGCAATTATTACAAATACTACAAGAGCACTTACTTTAAGCACTGTAGTTACTAGACTGACCCTGCCTGCTCCTTTTACACCAATAATATTAATAAAAGTGAAAAACCACAAAACCCCCGAAGTAATCAAAAATGCAAATAACGGAGTGGCTGTACCTGGAACAAAGTATGTGAAATAAAGCATAAAAGCGGTTATAATAGCCGCATTTCCGACCCAGGCTCCTATCCAGTAGGTCCACGCAATTAAGAATCCGGCAAAATCACCAAAAGCTGTCCTGGTATACACTATCGGGCCACCGGTTCTGGGCAAAGCTGTTCCCAGACTGGCAAAACTTAATGCAAGAAGCAATGAACCTAAAGCTGTAATAACCCAGGCAATAATTGCGGTTTTGGGATTTGAAGCAGCAGCCAGTGATGCAGCAGATGTAAAGATACCCGAACCTATACAGTTTCCAACTACAATTGCAACTGCAGCAGCAAGACCCAGCTCTCTTTTTAATTCCAGCTTCCCCGGATTTTCAATTTCATTGATCTTACTCATAAATATTCATCATTTTATTTGCATTTCTTAAGATACTGAGCCACTTTTTGAAATTACTCCAGAATTCCCATCTGTTTCATTAGAAATACTGCATTCATCTTTTGAGTAATCCCATCCTGGATCTTGTAATCAAATCTGATATTATTACCAATAATTTCTATTTCAAAACACTTATTGATTATCACACCCGGGTAATCAGACTCCATGTTCCCCAGTGAAGTGTCGTGAGTTGCAATCAACCCTGTTCCACCGTATTCAACCATCCTCTGAAGGAATAGCTTTGAACCTGTACTTTTATCTGCCGAATTAGTGCCCTTAAGGATTTCGTCGAGTATAAAAAAAACGGGTTCCCCTTTTTCGATTCTGGATTTCAATATATTAAGCCTTCTGAGTTCAGCATAAAAATATGATTCATTATCAGAAAGTGAGTCAGTTGTACGCATGCTTGTGAAGAGTTTAACCGGGATGAAATTCATTTCAGTAGCACATACTGGCGCCCCAATCATCCCAAGAATATAGTTTATGGCAACAGTCCTTAAAAATGTGCTTTTCCCTGCCATGTTTGCACCGGAAATGATGCAAACAGTTCCTTTCCTTTCCATAATAAAGTCATTACAAACCCTTTTGCTTTCATCTATCAGTTGATGTCCAAGGTTTTTTGCTGAAAAAAGAATTGGTTTATCAGATCTCACAGGAAAAGCAAAATCAGAATTATTGAATGCATAGTTGCCAAGACTGACATAAGCATCAACCTCTCCAGTCATTTCGAGCCAAAGAGGAAAAAGGGTCTTATACTCCGATTTCCAATTTTCCAGTTTGTAAATACAGTGATAATCCCATAATAAGAGTCCGTTCAGTACAAATCCGGTAATCATATTCATTCTGCTGTCAAAGGCCTGAATGAGTCTGCCCAGTTTTCTGACAGAGACAGATGCAGATACCCCCTTTCCGGATATATTCATACTGATTTCATTCAGTATCTGAGAATTAAATGTCTCTTTCTCAAATGCTCTGAGTAATCCATTCATCGATGACAAAAAAGCGTACTTCTTCGACAAAGTATTATGAATAGTATTGGTATTTTTAATACCAGTTGCTATATAAAGAAGATTCGTCAGAAAAATAATTACAAAAACAGAATAAGTCATTATCCCTGTTAATCCAAATAACAGAGTAACAATTGCAGAAGCCGGAAGGAAAAAAATCAAGAACAGCCTTAATGTTGACGATTTTATCACGGTTCTTTCTTCCAGCCATTTCAGCAAACCTGATATTTCACTTTTTTCCAGAGGTGTCCTCATCCCGGCGGCCATAAATTCCTGTCTCCATTTATCTTTTGAAGCCAGTTCTCTTATTGCTTCCTGGCGAAGCAATAACCCGTTAGAACACGCGAAAGGATCTGACAACCAACTTGCAAGAATATCCCTGCCATAATCTGTTACTGTTCTGTTAATGTATTGAAACAGAGAAGAGGCACCAAACAGATCAACATCAAAAGAAAAATCATGCCTGATATCTATATATGAACTGCCCGTTTCGAATGCAGACAGATCACCCGAAAGAGCATTTGCTTCATTTTGATTTATAGAAACAAGATTACTTAAAAATATTTTCCGGCCCGAGTGAGTGGAATAGAGTTTCAGCAGATACAGGAACAGGGCCGCTAAAAGCCCGAAAAGTATAATACCCGAAGAGACATTCCTTAAAAACCCTGCCCAGACCAGGATTAATCCCCCAAAAAATGTAATAAACCTTAAAAATGAAAGAATTATCAGGATCTTTTCTTCCTTCTTTACAAGAGAACTGTATGACATTGCAGAACCCAGATATCTTTCTTTTAACTTTTCTTTATTCATGTAATCAGTTAATTAAAGCAACCATTTTGAACTGACTTATGCTGTTATAGAAATCAGAACCTGTCTGATCAAAATTCCACGTCCATTTTTCGCGAAACCTGCAAACCGGAAGATCTGTGAACAATGTAGGAATAGTTTTGATATCACCAACCCTGCTGGTGATAACCTCAGCATAATCTGAAATAAGAACTGATCTGTTCCTCATTAGAAAATCAATGTGTTTCTTCTGTATTTCAGCCCGGAACCGGTTAAGATTCTCTTCTTCGATTTTTGATCTCTTTTTAATAAAATCAACAATAAGCGATTCCAGTTGCGTAAGAATATTCAGTGAAATTATCATACCAGTGTCAAAATCAGGCTTAAATTCAGGCACGTTAATATTCTCAAGTGACCTCATCTTATTGAAGAGACCGAAGTTTCTTCCTTTTTGCCATACTTCTTCAATTAATCCTCCTGTAACATCCTGCTCAATTAATTCAACATTTTCAAACCTTTCTACCTGGGTTATGACATCCGGAGGATGAACAATGTCTACCAAATAGACTTTTTGTGTTCTTTCAATAAGCTCAGCCAACGGGAGATCAAGTAACCAGCCGCTTCCCAGAACAGTAACCTTTTCAGGTTTGAATAATTCCAATGCTTTAATAATTATACTTCTGCAGTGCTCCTGATGATTTTCCCATCCGCCTTCCTGGTTTATATGATGATATATCAGCCCACTCTGATAGTTGTAATAACCCATCCTGCTAAGCATCCTGCGATATGATGTAGTACGAGTCATCGTTGATTATCCTGAGCTCTCAGTTCATTCAACTGGAATTTATATAATATACCAAGCCGGTGTGCAAGAGTGTCCGGATCATCTGTCCCGAAAGCATCAGGATGAATTGGATCGAGTACCTTTATCCTGATATGATGTCCACTGCTAAAAATCAGACCATGTTTAGGCAGGATATCCCCTGTCCCGTCAACCAGAACAGGCAGGATTGGAAGATTAGCCCTTAATGCAAGTTGAAAAGCCCCTCTTTTAAAAAATCCTATCTCATTGTCTGCAGAACGTGTACCTTCAGGAAAAATCATAATGGAGATTCCTTTTTTAAGAGAATTGTAAGCCTTTTCAAGCATTTCGATCTTGCTATCCTCATTATTGCGGTCCACAATAATATAATCTGCCATTTTAAGATACCAGCCAAGTACCGGAAGACTAATATTTTCGATCTTCGAGATCCATTTGAATTTATACCTGAGGCAGTTAACCAACAGAATATCCAACATTGACTGATGGTTTGAAATAATAACATATGTTGTCCCTTTCACTGCTTTATCTCTCCCTTCAATTTGGATTGACCAGATAGGAATAAGAAAGCATAAAATCATACTCTGATACATCAGGAACCAGTGGATTATAACTTTTTCCCTGTCGAACGGATAGGCCAGTAACCATACAATAAGGGTAAGCGGAAATGTTACCATTATGTAGCAAGAGCCAATGAACCAGACCGTTATTGATTTAAGTATATCCATCATTTTTCTCCTCTGTGGATCTCTGTGTCTTCTCAGTGAAACTCTGTGTAAAATATTATTCTTTTGTTACACAGAGAACCACAGAGTAGCACAGAGTTTCACAGAGATTTACTTATAAATCTCCCGGGAAAATAGTCAATTAAAAGAAATTATAGATCTCTCCTTCACTCAAATTAATATTTTCTTTTTTAAAAACTTCTGACAGATCGCTTACCATATGCCTGCACCCGATTAATTCTTTTGCAACACGCTTCATCTGTTCGCTTCCTTCAATAGTACATCTGCAGATAAGCCCATCCTTGATGAAAAGACTGCATGAAAGAAGAAGTCCATTCAGAATAAAGGTATTCCTGAAAGTATATTCAGGGCCATACGCCCAGTTCCATGCCCAGGTCTTATACTTCGAATCAGATATTAATTCAGCCTCTTTTTTTTCTGACAGCGTAAGGTTATATGGCATAATATCTGGAAGATTTTTTAGAAAGTAATTTACCATTTCTGCCCTGAATTCATACATTTCTTTAAACTTCTTTACCTTTTCATTCAGATTTAAGACCGGAGACGGATTTGATGCAACAGCTCTTGTATCATAGCACGATGTATCTTTCCGTAATGAATTTCTTAGCATTTCAAGTGACGTACTGTATAAGAGTGTCCCATGATGCAGGACCCTGTTCCGATGAATATGTTCTGCATTTCCTGAGATCTTGAAACCATCAACTTTCAGATCGCTTTTCCCTTCAAATTTTGCCTTGATTCCCAAAAAAAATAAAAAATCTATTACAGGTTGTGTGTATTTCGGGAAATCGACCTGCTTTCCGGTTTCGCTTTGCCTGATAAAGGTGAAATTCAGATTTCCTTTATCGTGAAACACAGTTCCTCCTCCTGTTATTCTTCTTATAACAGGGATTTTATTCTCAAAGATATACCCCGTGTTTATTTCCCTGTGAGCGGACTGGTGCTTACCGACAATTACACAGGGATTATTTACTCCAAGAATCAGGTACTCTTCATCACTGTTTTTCAGAAGGAATTCTTCAATTGCAAGATTAAAGAACGGATCGTATGATTCCAGATTGATGCAATACATAGTGGTTAGCTCAAATCTTTGATCTTTCAAACACTTTCAGTATTTACTTTTATGTTTTACACCCTGATTTTCACTCCTCTTTTCACCCCCTCTTTTCACCCCCAATCCCGCAAGGCGGGACTTAAGTAATCGTGTTATTTAACCCCCCTTCAGGGGGGTTGGGGGGCGAATCGAAGTCGGATTAAAATATGGCTTATTTACCAGTATTTTCTTGTCGGTGAGAACATATAGACTATAGACACTCCAACCGATAAAAGCACCGAGAAGTGAACCGCAGATAACATCGCCCGGATAATGAACGCCCAGATAGATCCTGCTGTATCCGATTACAAGTGCCCACAATATTATGCTTATTGAATACCATCTCTTTTTTATAAAAAGCAGGCTCAGCAGGGCAACATTGAAAGAGTTTGTCGCATGGGAAGAAACAAAACTATACATTCCGCCACATTCGCCATTTACAAGATGAACAATATCTTTTATTGATGGCTCATGACATGGCCGCAGACGGTGGACAAGGTTTTTAATTATAACCGAGGTCTGATCTGCCAGTGTTGCTGCCAGAATTATAAACAAGATAAGAATCAAAAATTTTCTTTTGTACTTAACTCCCAGAAAAACAAGAATGGCAAGATAAAGCGGAACCCAGATTAATCTGCCGCTGATTGCATGCATCAGCTGATCACAAAATGGTGAATTTAGTGAGTTAAGAAACAGAAATAGCTGCTGGTCAAGTCGTTCGAGCATTTACAGGTATCAATCAAAGTTTAATACTTTCCATATCATATCTTTTAATGTAACAATGCCCTGACCTGTCAAAGAGGAGATAAATACCCTTGGAATATCAGGCAGATCTTTTCTTATCTCATTAATCAGCTCCTCATCAAGCATGTCTGATTTTGAAATTGCCAGAACACGCTTTTTATCGAGAAGTTCAGGGTTGTACATTTTTAATTCATTAATGAGGATTTCATATTCCTCTTTTATGTTCTTACTATCGGCAGGCACCAGAAAAAGAAGCATTGAATTTCTTTCAATATGTCTTAAAAATCTTATCCCCAATCCCTTACCTTCATGAGCTCCTTCAATTATCCCCGGAATATCGGCCATTACAAAAGATTTATCATCTCTGTAGCTGACAATTCCAAGGTTCGGAACAAGTGTGGTAAAAGCATAATCGGCAATTTTTGGTTTTGCAGCAGAAACGACCGATAAGAGCGTTGATTTGCCGGCATTCGGAAATCCCACAAGGCCGACATCCGCAAGTATTTTTAGTTCAAGTATAAACTCCTCTTCAATTCCCGGCTCACCTGGCTGTGCATATCTTGGTGTCTGGTTAGTAGCAGATTTGAAGTGAACATTTCCCTGACCGCCTCTTCCGCCTTTTGCAAGGATCTCCTCATCTCCATTTCTTGTGATCTCAAACAGTATCTCTCCGGTAGTGCTTTTTTTGGCTATAGTACCTAAAGGAACCTGGACAATAACATCTTTCCCCTCGGCACCGGTCGACTGTTGTCTTCCGCCTCCTACACCATTCTCTGCAAAAATATGACGTTGATACTTTAAGTGCAAAAGAGTCCACATCTGATCATTTCCTCTCAGGATAATGTGGCCACCTCTGCCTCCGTCGCCCCCATCGGGCCCGCCTTTTGGCTCAAATTTCTCCCGACGAAAATGAGCAGATCCTGCACCACCGTTACCGGAGCGGCAATAAATTTTCACATAATCTACAAAGTTTGATCCGGACATATATATGTGTTTTCTCAGTGTAACTCTGTGTCTTCTCTGTGTTGCTCTGTGTAAGTTCCTGGTTTTCTGGGTACACAGAGAGCCACAGAGGATGCACAGAGGGCCACAGAGATAATTAAACTAACTTCTTCATGTAATCGGAAAGCCTCATGAATATATCATCAATAGTTCCCATTCCATTTACTGGCTGATAAAGTCCTTTCTTACTGCAATAGTTTATTATTGGTTCTGTTTTCTCTTTATAGACTGCAATCCTGTTTTCAATAACAACAGGATCCTTGTCATCAGGTCTTCCTGAAAGTTCAGCCCGCGCTATTAATCTCTTCACCAGCTCATTGTGATCAACATCAAGAACCAGCATCTTATCGATCTTCATACCTCGTTCATTTAACATTTTTTCTAACGATACAGTCTGTGCAACTGTGCGGGGGAATCCATCAAAGAGAAAACCTGCCGATCCTTTACTTTTATCAATTTTATCAGCAATCATTTCAATAACCACCTCATCGGGTACCAACTCACCTTTTGACATTATGAGACTCATCTTTTTACCGAGTTCAGTGCCGGCAGTGATTTCCGCACGAAGCATATCTCCGGTTGACAGATGAAGAAGGTTGAATTTTTCAGCCAGCATAACCGACTGCGTCCCCTTTCCTGAACCGGGAGGGCCAAAAATCAAAAAATTAACCATAGAATTAATATTAAAGTGTTATGTTATTTGAAATAAGAACAACGAACATTTGAATGTTAAATGCAGAAATTTTTACTTCTTAATTCAACATTCGTTTGTTCTTCATTCTTAGTTCACTTGTCATTTATTTTAGTTTATTACCTTATATATTGAGGGCAGGTTCCTTCCGAAACCATCATAGTCAAGGCCATAACCAACCACAAAATCGTTCGGTATTTCAAATCCGATGTAATCAAGGTGGATATCCTTTGTATAAGCGGCCGGTTTATAAAGCATTGCAGCAATTCTGATCTCTGAAGCTTTTCTTATAACAAGCTCATCAATAATCCGTTCAAGAGTATTGCCCGTATCAACAATATCTTCTATAACAACAATTGTCTTGTTTTTAATATCCTCATTCCATCCGATAAGCTCTTTTATTAACCCCTGAGAGGTCGTTCCCTGGTATGAGGCAAGCTTTATAAATGATATTCTTGCAGGAAAGCCGATACGTCTGAAAAGATCTGCAGCGAAGAGAAATGCTCCATTCAGAATTCCCAGAAAGACAACCTCCTTTCCGGCAAGATCACTATTAATTTGTCTGGCAAGCTCCTCAACCCTCTTCTGAATCATTTCTTCAGTTAAAAGTTCTCTGAACTTCTTATCGAGTATCCGGATTTCCTTCATGAAGCTAAATTTGAACTGTAAACCGGTGCGAAAATATGAAAATAATACCTTATTTTTGTCCTTATCAGCAAGTTAAATTAAAAAATTTTAAATGGAACCGATTGTCAGCATCATAATGGGCAGCACATCTGACCTGCCTGTAATGGAGAAAGCAGCGGAAATTCTGAATAATTTCAGGATACCTTTTGAGATGAACGCTCTTTCCGCACACAGAACGCCTGAAGAAGTTGAAAAATTTGCAAAAAATGCAGAAGCCCGTGGAATAAAAGTGATTATAGCTGCAGCAGGAATGGCAGCTCATCTTCCGGGTGTGATAGCTGCAATGACTCCGCTCCCGGTGATTGGTGTACCTATTAAAGCCTCTCTTGAAGGACTGGATTCCATATTTTCTATTCTACAGATGCCTCCCGGAATACCCGTTGCAACAGTAGGTGTAAATGCTGCCCAGAATGCAGGAATACTTGCAGCACAGATTATTGCCACTGGTGATAAAACAATAATGACTGAGGTTGTAAAATACAAGGAATCGCTTAAGAAGAAGATCGTTCAGGCAAATGAGGAGCTGAAAGCCGTAAAATATCAATACAAGACCAACTAGTTTTCCTCTGTGAACCTCTGTGCAGCCTCTGTGGTTCTCTGTGTAACTAAAAATTAAGAACTGACACGGAGTTGCACAGAGAAGACAAAGAGGACTACTGAGATAAAAAAGTTCAATTCTGTTACCGGGATTGAACTTTTTTGTATATTTATGGTAACAATTATTGAAACAGTTGAGCTCGCTGCCAAAAATATCTGTTTCTTTATTAATATTTTTTTCTTCTTTAGCCGCTTCCGGAGAAGATCCTTATCGTCTTTCCGCAGGAGCCGGGGAAGCAGGAAAAGCATTCGTTTGTATTATAAAAGATGGATTCTGGTCATCTTTCCATAATCAGGCAATACTGGCCGGCAATAATTCATTCTCCATCGGATTCAACTATGAAAACAGATTCAATATAAGCGAACTCGGAACCCGCTCCGTCGCAATGATAATCCCCGGAGGAAAAACCTCTGTAGGAGTAATCTACTCGAATTTCGGATATACCGATTTTAAAAGAGAGATGACAGGACTAGCATGCGGGATTAAACTAACCAATAAAATAGCTGCCGGGTTACAGGTTGACTATTTCTCAGAAAGAACCGCTGGAGAATATTCTAATATAAAATCGATCACATGCGAAATAGGTCTGATTGTTACTCCATCGGAAAACACAAAGATCGGATTTCATCTTTTTAATCCTGTTCCCAATTCACTGAGAAAAACCTTTCTGCCAACATCTTTGAGAATTGGAGCCGGAACGAATCTTAATAAATTGCTTTTTACAGGAATAGAAGCGGAAATGTATTCCGGGAGTAACCTGATATTCAGGATCGGCTTCGAATATGAAGTCGCAAAGAAACTCCGGATGAGAGGTGGATTCTGCAGTGATAATAATTCATTCAGTTTCGGACTGGGTACTCTGTTAAAATTGTGTAATGATGGATATAGGTTTTGTTACACATGAAAAACTTGGAGTAACGTCATCCGTCTCTTTAATCTTTAAAATCCATTAACCGCAAAGCACGCAAATAACTTCAGAGAAAGTGAAGAAAACAATTGAATAATTGAACAATCGAACTAAGAATAGCGAACTAATATGAATGAGAAAAAATTTGATCTGGAAGAACGACTAATCGATTTTGCAGTTGCAATCGTAATATTCATTGAAAGCTTACCATGGTCAAGAGCATCAGTTCATCTTGGAGGACAACTTTTAAGATCTGGAACTTCACCAAGTTTAAACTATGGTGAGGCGAGAAGTGGAGAATCTAAAAATGACTTTATCCATAAAATGAAAGTGTGTCTTAAGGAATTGCGTGAATCATATAATTGTCTTAGGATATTACATAGAGCCAAGATCTATAAGACTGAAAGAGATGTTCTTGATCTTATTCAGGAGTGCAATGAATTAATAAGCATTTTCATTAAAAGTATTGTCACTGCAAATAAGAAATAGTTCTGAATTCTTAAATCGTTTGTTCAAATGTTCTTACTTCAAATTGGATCATACTTGAAAATGAAATTTATCTAATTGAATGATAAGACTTTTAATAATATCGGGGTTAGGTTTTCTTTCAGTATTAGGCTTTAGCCAGGAGACAAAGTTATCGGAATCAATAATCAGTATTGCTGAGGACCTTGCAGCCGATGAAACTGATCCGGAAGCTGTATCAGTTTTTATTGAAAGGCTCCATGACCTGGCGGAAAATCCGGTAAAACTTAATTCTTCAGGGGAGAATGAGATTTCAAGGATATTCTTCCTATCTGATTTCCAGGTGAAAGCATTGGCTGATTACGCTCATTCTTCCGGAAAAATTTTATCTGTTTTTGAATTAGCGACTATCCCCGGATTTGACAGAGAAACCGTTGAGAATATGATCCCCTTCATTACTCTTGATATCACATCTGCAAATAAGTCAGATTCTGTCCGGTGGAAAAACTCGATGATTTCAAATTTTTCAATAAAGCCTGGCAAGTATGATACATCTTCTTTGGGTTCAATGTCGAGAATCCTGACTAAATACAAATTCTCTGCTGGAGGGTTTTCGTGCGGGTTTACTCTGGAGAAAGATCCGGGCGAAAAATTTTTAAGCGGAAATCCTCCGCTTCCCGATTTTCTTTCAGCGCACATTGTCTTTACCGGACATGGTATCATCAGGAAGATTATAGTTGGTGATTTTTCAGCCCGGTTTGGCCAGGGTACCAATATTAACACTGGAATAAGGAGAGGCATGTCTTTGACAAATCCGGGGTATATGTCGGCCAGTAATGAGGTAAAACCATATACTTCAACTGATGAAAACAATTTTTTCAGAGGTATGGCTGCAGAATTTTCTTTCAGCAATTTAGAAATATCTCTGTTTTATTCAAAAAACTATCCGGACGCTACAACTGCAATATCATCAGACTCGTCGACTGATTACATTGAAAACTTCTATATGTCCGGGATTCATAACACACCATCACTATTGCACAAAAAAGATGCTGTTTCCGACCAGACATTTGGAATACATTTAGCTTACAATTTTAATAATCTGAAGGCTGGAATGATCTGGTCAGAAAACAGGTTTTCACTCCCTGTTGATCTGAATACCGCTGATCCTGAAAATGTCTTTGATTTTGCTGGCAGCCGGAATAGTATCTATACCATTTATTACAACACTATTATAAAAAAAATTCTCCTTTACGGGGAATTGTCGGTAAATACCAATAAACACTTCGCGGCTATTCAGGGGATATCATTCCGGCCATCGGATAGAGCACTTATCAATTTCTTGTTCCGGAACTACGACTCAGGTTACACAGCGTTTCATGGTAAAGGACCCGGAACCGGATCAGCAACAGAAAATGAAAAGGCCATTCTGGGAAATTTCTCATTTGAAGCGGCGAAACATTTGTTTATAAGCGCTGGATGCGATATCATCAGATCGCCATGGTTAAAGTACCGGTGCAGCGCTCCTTCGACAAGTGTAAAGAAGGAAATAAAAGTCAGATTTTTACCCACAGAAAAACTATCTGTTGAAGCTTCATATAATTACCGTTTATCCATGACCGATAAGAACGAAATACAAGGTATCCCTGATCAGGACAAGATACTCACAAGAAGTTTAAAAGCTTTTGTCCGTTATGCATTAACTGAAAACCTGATTTCAGGTACACGAATCGAATATAAGTTTGTTGATCAGTCAGAAAGTAGCGGAAGAATTATGTTTCAGGAGATTAACTACAGTTTCAAACATATTCCGGTAACTTTATGGGTAAGATATTGCATGTTCAATACCCATGACTGGAATTCCAGGATTTATTCATATGAAAATGATCTTCTTTACAGTTTCAGTATACCTGCATTATCTGGAAAGGGAAGCCGCAGCTATTTCATGGTAAAATGGAAGATCAGAGATTTTGCTGAGTTAAGATTCAAATACGCGATAACTTCTGTGGCTACCAGTGGATTTTCAGCAGAAAACAGTAATGAAGTTAAAATGCAATTCAGAATTTGGTTCTAGTCTCCCCTTCTCCCCTTCACCATTTTATAATCTACCTGCTATCCGGGGTTTTAATGTCCCTGATATTAAGCTGAAGGTTCCTGTTGCCTCTGAACTCATTCATTTCCAATGAATAACAAATATCAAACGGATTGCCTCCCTTTATGTACTCAAAATGGTTGGCCTGACTGAAAGCAATGGCGGAGAAGCTTTTCTGGCCTGTAGATTCCTGGCACAGATCGAGTTTAAGATGCTCGCCGCTTGATCCTACCATTCGTCCTGATCCGGAATCGCATACATTTCGTGAAACAAATACTGGTGACATGTTTTCAGGCCCAAAAGGCTGAAACTGGCTCATTGTCTTAAAGAAATCCTCATTTATTTCAGAAAACGAGAGTTCTGTATCAATGAAAATACGTGGTACAAGCTGGTCCTCAGTAATTGTGCTATTTACGTATTGTTCGAATCTCTCCATAAAAGCCTGTATATTATCCTTTTTCATTGTCAAACCCGCAGCATACATGTGTCCTCCGAAACTTTCCAGCAGATCACTGCAGGCCTCAATTGCCTGGTAAAGATCATAACCCTGTACCGATCTGGCAGAACCTGTGGCAAAACCGTTTGATTCAGTGAGAATTACTGTTGGCCTGTAATATGTCTCAATTAATCTTGATGCTACTATTCCTATCACTCCCTTCTTCCAGGTAGGATTATAAAGTACTGTAGTTCTTGAATTTACAGTTCTCTGGTCCTCAGAGATCATGCGCATTGCCTCAGTTGTGATAATACGATCAACACTTCGTCGTTCAATATTAAAATTATTGATCTCTTTACTAATTCCGGTGGCGAGCCTTGCATCGCTTGAAACGAGAAGATCAACAGCTTTGCTGCCGGTTTCCATCCTGCCGGCGGCATTTATTCTCGGACCTATCTTGAAAACCACATCTTCAATTGTAAGCGCCTTTGATACTTCCGATTCCCTGATTATTTCTTTCAGTCCGGTGCGGGGCGATTCATTAAGTTGCTTAAGTCCGAAGTAAGCCATTATCCTGTTTTCACCGGTAAGCGGAACAATATCTGATGCGATACTGACTGCAACAAGGTCAAGGTAATGGGAAATTTTACTGAACGGAATACCGTGCACTCTCGAATAAGCATGAATCAGTTTAAATCCAACTCCGCAACCTGACAATTCTTTATATGGGTAACTGCATGATGGTTGCTTTGGATCAAGTACAGCAAGCGCTTTAGGTATCTCATCGCCCGGGTAATGATGATCGCAGATGATCACATCGAGACCTTTTGTTCGGGCATATTTAACTTTTTCAACTGCCTTAATACCGCAATCGAGTGTGATAACCACTTTACAGTTATTCTGGTAAGCAAAATCAAGACCACGTATCGAAACTCCGTAACCTTCTTTATATCTGTCGGGTATATAATATTCGACATTTGAATACTGATCTTTAAGAAACGAGTACATAAGTGCTACAGCAGTTGTCCCGTCAACATCATAATCGCCATAAACCAGGATCTTTTCATTCTTTTTTACAGCTGTGGAGATCCTGTCAACGGCGATATTCATGTCTTTCATAAGAAAGGGATCATGAAGATAATCCAGACTGGGATTGAAAAAAGTATGTGCTTCTTCGGCAGAGGATATATTACGCTGCACCATAAGATTTGCAAGGGAATCAGACACTCCGAGTGCTCCTGCCAGCTGTTTTAAAACTGCAGTATCTCCCTTCTCCTTCACCACCCATTTCTTTTCCATCCTTCTACTCCTTAATCCATTTTAAATCAAAAACTGCCTGCAGGTTTCTTTTAACTCTTTTTTTTACTGATTCAAAATCCTGCCCTCTTCCCAATTCTTTTTCGAGTGATGTAACCCCTTTATCTGTAAAACCACAAGGATTAATATAATTGAAATATGCGAGGTCAGTATTAACATTGAAAGCAAAACCGTGCATTGTTATATATCTGCTTGCCTTTACTCCTATCGCGCAAATTTTCCGTGCCTTCGTTTCGATTTCCGGATCAATCCACACTCCCGTTCCACCATTTAACCTTGAAGCAGTTATACTATACTCACCCAGAGTCCGGATTATTGTCTCTTCGAGCATGTAAATATACTCTTTAAGTCCTATCTTAATTACATCAAGATCAAAAATTGGATATCCGACAAGTTGACCGGGACCATGATACGTTATATCACCTCCTCTGTCAATTTTATAGAAAGAGGCATCCTTTGCCTTAAGCTGTATGAGGTCAAGTAACAGATTGTTTTCTGATCCACTTTTACCAAGTGTATAGACATGAGGATGTTCTACAAAAATCATTGTGCCGGGGATAAGCTTTGCGCCCTGTTGTCCGGCCGCAGAACCCTGTTTTTTGCTATCAACAAGCTTTTCAAAGATGTCCGCCTGATAGTCCCAGGTTTCCTTATAATCCTTTTGTCCAATATCCTTATATACAACCCTATAGCTCAATTTTAATTTCCCTGTTAAGTGATGCTAATATAATTAAGTTTATCGAGCATTTATATGATCTTCTGCATGAAAAGATGAACGTACCAGTGGATGGCTTTCAACAAAAGAAAAACCCATTTCAAGAGCTTTTATCCTGTACTCTTCGAACTTTTCCGGGCGGATATATTCTGTTACTTCCATATACCCGGATCGTGGTTGAAGATATTGCCCTATAGTCAGAATTTTGCAGCCGGAAGTAAAGAGATCAACGATTGTCTGAGTTACTTCATCTTCTGTCTCTCCGAGGCCTAGCATAAAACCCGATTTCGCGGTTTTCCCTTTTCCCGAGATATATCTTATAACATCAAGACTCCTTTCATATTTTGCTTTTGTACGGATAAAGGGGGTAAGACGTCTGACAGTCTCGACATTATGAGAAATCACTTCAGGTCCTGCATCGATAATTTTTTGAATACAATCATGACTCCCGTCAAAATCGGGAATGAGTGTCTCCATCGTGGTATCAGGATTCAACTCTTTTACCTTTCTTATTGTTTTTGCCCACTCATTTGCACCCCGGTCAACAAGATCATCACGGTCGACTGAAGTAATTACACAGTGTTTAAGCTGCATTGCCCTGATCGATTCAGCCAGCCTCTCCGGCTCATTGGGATCAGGAGGTAAAGGTTTGCCGGTTTTTGTTGCACAGAATTTGCATGCCCTGGTACAAATTTCTCCGAGAATCAAAAAGGTTGCAGTGCCCCTGTTCCAGCATTCACCTATATTTGGACAATTACCACTGGTACAGATTGTATGAAGATGATTTTCAATAACAATATGTTTTACTCTCGAGTAGTTTTCTCCGCTGGCTCTCTGCATCTTCAACCAACCCGGTAATCGTCTTCTTTCCGGCATATATGAACTTATTTCAGGCTGGCAAAGTTATTATAATCTGCGCAGATCAGCGGTATCTGCGGGAAAATAAAATCAATCATTTCCTGCAGATCTTGCAGATTGACGCTGAAATTTGTAAGATTTTCAAACGGATTATAACACTGATTTTAAAAATAATTGTTTGAAAAAAACTTATATTTGTTAACCTTCTAACTAACTTTATTTTATAAAATTATGGAAACAAATCCCGAACCCAGAAAAATTGAAATCGATGAGCAGACTCTCAAATATTTGAATACTACAAGAAAATGGGCTATGTTCCTTGCTATCATCGGATTTATCTTTGTTGGTCTGATAATTATAATTGGATTAATAGCCGGAACTTTTCTAACAGCGTTTAATTCGGGAGAAAAAGGTCTTGGAATTCCCGAATCACTAATGTTTATTCCGGTTCTCTTTATAGCACTGATATATTTTTTCCCAGTTCTTTTCTTGTTCCGTTTTTCCAAACACACATCTCACGCTATACATACCCTTGACAAACAGGTACTTAATAGAGCCATTAAGAATCTAAAATTATATTTTGCATATATCGGCATTCTGATAATTATTGTTTTGTTAATTTATATAATTGCGTTAATTGTTGCCGGAACTTCGATGGCCTTTCTAAAAGGGCTCTGAAAATAGCTTCACTATTCCTGGTTGCGGCTTGCGGTCATATGGAAACAGCTTACTTTAATGGAAACCTCCTCCCAAAAGATGAGATCAGGATAAGTCCTGATGACCGTGGATTCCTCTTTGCCGACGGGGTATATGAGGTTGTGAGATGGTATGAAGGTTCTTTTTATGATATGAACAGCCATTGCATAAGATTGAAAAGGAGCCTGAAGGAATTGAGAATTAACTGGACCGATGCAGACTTGTTCTCTTCTTTTGCCTTTGATCTTATAAAACATAATAACCTTGAAAACCAGCCTGCCATGGTTTATCTCCAGGTAACAAGAGGTGCTGCAAGGCGTTCTCATTCTTTCCCCTCACCTGACGTTTCTCCTACTGCTTATGCCTGTGCATGGGGATTTGTACCTGACATCCAGTCAAAAGAAACCGGAATTAAAGTTATGTTGAAAGAAGATATCAGGTGGAGCAGGTGCGATATCAAATCGGTTGCTCTTCTTCCCAACACCATGAGTTATCAGGAAGCAAGTGTGAATGGATTGAAAGAATGTATTTTTGTCAGAAACGGCTTAATTACTGAAGGATCACATTCAAACATCTTCTTTGTGATTGACGGTACACTTTTTACCCATCCCGAGTCAAATCATATACTTTCAGGAATAACCCGGAAAAATGTTTTACGGATTGCACACGAGTCAGGAATTAAAATCAGGGAAGAAGCTGTTCATGAAAACAGGATCAGGCTCATTCAGGAAGCTTTCATTACCAATACGTCAGCAGAAGTTACTCCAATAACAGAACTTGGTGGAAACACTCTTGGTGCAGGGTTCAGGGGACCCATAACCAGGTTAATAAGCGATAAATTTGATGCTGAGACCAGCGTATTAAAAGCCTGAAAATCTTTATATCTCAGAGTCTTAATTTTCTTATCTTTGCAAAAATTTTCAAGACTTTATGAGCAATTTGAATTTAAGTGAACAGGAGCAGCTCAGACGTGCCTCCCTCGATGAACTAAGAAAACTTGGCATTGATCCTTACCCGGCTGCGGAATATAAAACCAGCGTTTTTGCACAGGATATTCTCAATAATTACAGCCCTGAAAAAAACAATTTTCAGGAGGTAAGCCTGGCCGGACGAATAATGGGCCAGCGCATAATGGGCAATGCCTCATTTGCAGAATTGATGGATTCTTCAGGAAGAATCCAGATCTATGTCCGGCGTGATGATATCTGCCCTGGTGAAGATAAAACAATGTATAATACTGTATTCAAACATCTGCTTGATATAGGTGATATTATCGGAGTGAAAGGCCATGTATTTAAGACACAGATGGGTGAAACAACAGTTCATGTAGAAGAATTTACAATTCTAAGTAAATCGATCAGGCCATTGCCGATAGTAAAAGAGAAAGATGGAGTTTTATTTGATGCGGTTACTGATCCTGAGATGCGGTACCGCCAGCGTTATGTTGATCTGATAGTTAATCCGCAGGTGCGCGATGTTTTCAGAAAAAGAACTCAGATAATTCAGTCAATGCGTGATCTCTTTAACTCGAAAGGTTATCTTGAAGTAGAAACACCTATTCTTCAACCTATTCCCGGAGGTGCCGCGGCCAGACCTTTTATCACCCATCATAATACCCTCGACATGCCTCTATATCTCAGGGTAGCTAATGAACTTTATCTGAAACGTCTGATTGTTGGTGGTTTTGAGGGGGTGTATGAGTTTGCAAAGGACTTCCGCAATGAAGGAATGGATCGTAACCATAATCCTGAGTTCACAGTAATGGAGATTTATATATCCTATAAAGACTATAACTGGATGATGAATTTTACTGAAGAGATAGTAAAAAAAGCTGCTCTTGATCTCCATGGTAAAACTGAAATTCAATATGGAGAAAAGCTCATTAACCTTAATCCCCCGTTCAAAAGGATCAGCATGACAGATGCCATAAAAGAGAACACCGGTATAGATATATCCGGGATGGACGAAGCCACGCTCAGAGAGGTATGTGATAAACTTAACGTGCCAAATACTCCGGCAATGGGAAAAGGGAAACTTATTGACGAGCTTTTCGGGGCAAAATGCGAACATAATTATATTCAACCCACCTTTATAATTGACTATCCGACTGAAACATCTCCTCTTACCAAGATGCATCGCAGCAAACCAGGTGTTACAGAACGGTTTGAGCTTATGATTAACGGTAAGGAGATTGCTAATGCCTATTCCGAATTGAATGATCCGATCGATCAGATGGAGCGGTTTCAGGATCAGTTAAGGTTATCTGAAAAGGGAGATGATGAAGCAATGTTCATTGATCTCGATTTTATCAGAGCACTTGAATATGGAATGCCTCCCACTTCAGGTATGGGTATAGGTATCGACAGACTGACTATGCTTCTTACCAATCAGCCTTCAATTCAGGATGTGCTTTTATTCCCTCAGATGAAGCCTGAAAGTCAGAAAATAAAAATCGAGAGTCCAAAGGAGGAATATCTTGATATGGGTATTCCGGAAGAATGGGTTGATCCTCTGAAAAAGCTTGGCTATACAACAACATCTAAGCTCAGGGAGGTTGAGAAGCATACAAAGCTTCATCAGGACCTTTGCGGATATAACAAAAAGAATAAGCTCGGTCTTCAGAATCCTACCCAGGATGATGTAAAAGCATGGCTAAGCTGAATTTGTAAAAACAAGGATTCTCCCACAGTAATTCGAATTATTTAATTTAATTCCCAGGATATTATGAATTTTATACGGAAAATTTTAAAGCTTTCCGGAACAGGATTTACCAACGGACAATATTATGAGTCGATGAATATGGCTCTTAAAAGACTGAATAATGAGCACACCATGCTTCATTATCCGCTTTTTGTCAATGAATCCGATAGTTTCATGCAGGCACAGAAGAACCTTACTGATTATTGCATTGACCTGCTTCCATCAATAAAGAATAAAATAATTCTTGAAATAGGATGTGGTAACGGCATTCAGGCTCTTTACATATATTCGAAATATAATCCTCAATGCATTACGGGAATTGATCTCAACAAAGCAAATATAAAAATTGCTGATTATGAAAAGGAACGTGCCAATATCGAGAATGTTCAGTTCATAGTGGATGATGCCCAGAAGCTTGCCCATATCCCTTCCGATTCAATTGATGTTCTTCTAAATATTGAGAGCGCTTTTCATTATCCTGATAAACCGGCATTTCTTAAAGAGGTAAACCGGGTTATGAAACCGGGAGGGCAATTCCTGATTGCAGATCTTCTGTCCACCCGGAAGAAAAGAGAAGGAATTATGAAAATATGGGGAAAACCGATGGTTCACCATTTCTGGACAAGAAATCGTTATGATGAAGAATTTCAAAAATCCGAACTTGTAATTAATCACACCGAGGATATAACTCATCAGGTGAAAAAAGGATGGAGCCTTTACCGGAACTGGATCCCGGAATTAAAAAGGAAATCGTTTTTAATGAATGTTGCATTCAGAATATTCTATGTTATTAACATAAGATTGAATATGTACTTTTTGCATAAAAGACAACAGTATTTTGTGTTTGTAGGATACAAACCTCTTACATTATACTAAATCTGGCTCGATATGATTATTTTAAAGAATAGTTATAGTTATTAAATATAGTCTTACTATGTTGAACCTGTTGAAACATCCATTGCTGACTCATAAACTTACCCTTTTAAGACGAAAGGAAACCTGTACCAAAGATTTTCGTGAAACACTGGAAGAGATAGCCGGACTTATGGCATACGAGATCACCCGTGATCTTCCGGTGAAAGATATTACAATTGAAACTCCGATCGGAAAATGTGCAACTCAGGAACTTGCAATGGATGTTGTTCTGGTGCCGGTTCTTAGAGCGGGGCTGGGAATGGTAGATGGAATATCTAACCTGATACCTACTGCAAGAATAGGACATATTGGTATGTATCGCGACCATGTAACTCTTAAACCGATGACCTATTATTGCAAATTTCCTGATAATCTGTCAAATGCAGTGGTAATGGTTCTCGATCCTATGCTTGCGACAGGAGGGAGTTCGACTGATGCTATCCGGATATTGAAAAAACATGGTGCAAAAACCATAAAACTTGTTTGTGTTGTCGGAGCACCTCAGGGAGTGGATCGTATAATGGAAGATCATCCTGACGTTCAGATTTATCTTGCCGGGCTTGATGAGAAACTTAATGAACATGGCTATATTGTCCCAGGACTTGGTGATGCTGGCGACAGACTTTTCGGAACAAAATGAACTACTTCAGTTTATTCAGAGCATCTTTTATATAAACATCGTTCAATTCACAGAACCCTTTTTTTGCAACCATAGCCTGTCCGGTTGTAAGAGAATAATTAAGAAATTCCACAATAGCCGGATCAGTCGGTTTTCCTATTGAACCTAAGAAAAGTTCCCGTGTCAGGTTTTTAGGATAATAGCCAAGCCAAAGGCCCCTGTGAGCTTTATTAATATTAGTGAATGGCACCTCTTTCCTGTCTATTATTTTGTCAAAGTCAAGGTCAATTGGAATTGCCTGGATATCTTTTATCCGATCACCTGTTACTGTATCAAAAGCGTACGAGAAGTTGCAATAGCCTATTGCCAGTTGATTCCCCTGAATGTTTTTTATCATTTCTTCGTCTCCCACAACCTTAATACCTTTAAGGTCAGTGACTTCCTTCCAGAGAAAATTAGCCCAAACTACTGCTGCCCCGGAGGCATCGGCACGTGTATAGACTACAGCCTTTTCTTTCAATGTAGTGTCAAGAAGCTCACCCCATGTCATCGGCTTTGGCCCTGTAAACAACTTGATAAGTTTTTCCGGAGTAATCCCATGTTCAAGAATTCTTTTGATATATGGATTCTTTTGATTTACAATAGGTGCGACCCCCTCCTTAGCCACCGGAACGACCAATATTCCTTCTTTCAGTTCTTCAGCTGTAAGAGGTCGTGAAATCATTGCCAATTGGTATTTTCTGGCCAGAAGACTATCTACTCCTTGTCCTGTTCCCCCCGATGTGACAACAATTTTAACTGAAGGATACATCTTCATAAAATCATCGCTCCACTTCTTCACCAATGGATAAAGCGCATAAGCTCCTCCAATATTAAAATTACCGGTAATTATTCTTTTTGTTTCGGATTGAATTTTACTTCTGGATTTTTCCGAACTTCCTGGCTTGCAGCCAAGAAACATAACAACTGACAGGAGCAGGACTATCGTTTTATTTAAGCGCATTTTTCTTTAAAGTTACAAAATTTCCGAACATTGGGCAATATCAAATTGTTAGGAATAATATGTTCTTCAACTATTCCTGTCCGAAAAAAAAAGAATTAAATTGGGATGGAAATTTTCAAATGAATCCGGATTCAGTTATAGACGTTAAAAATGTCTGGAAATCTTTTAAAACAGTCCAGGCAGTAAAGGGTATTGATTTAAAAATCCCCCGAGGACAATTTGTTGCACTTCTTGGTCCTAATGGTGCAGGAAAAACGACCCTTGTCGAGATGATTGAAGGGATTCAGAAACCCGATAAGGGTGAGATTACCATTATGGGGAAAAAATGGAAAGGAAATGAAGATGAGTTGCACCAGATCATCGGACTTTCTCTCCAGGAGACAAGATTTATTGATAAACTGAGAGTATCTGAGACATTGCAGCTTTTTGCAGCTTTTTTTAATCTTGGGAAAGAACGTGTTAATGAGATAATTGACATTGTCGGACTACAGGATAAGAGAAAATCGTACGTGGTAAATCTTTCAGGCGGACAAAGGCAGAGGCTGGCAACAGGAATTGCACTGATAAATAAACCTGCAATTCTCCTTCTTGATGAACCAACCACAGGGCTTGACCCGAATGCAAGACGCGAGATTTGGGAAATTCTAAGGACTTTGAAAGAAAGATCCGAGACTTCAATGATTCTTACAACTCATTATATGGAGGAAGCTGAAAACCTCTGCGACTATATAGTAATAATGGATAATGGCGTAATATTGAAGGAAGGTACTCTTGTGCAACTACTTGAAGAAGACACACATGAAAAAGTTGTTGAATTCATAGCTGAAAGCTCTCTTGTTAATGAGGAGATTAATTCGCCCGATTTACCCTTTACTATTCTCCCCGGAGAAACCCGCGAGAAAGGTTTTGTTACACTTTCGAATTTCGAAACCGAACTTCCTGCATTTCTGGCTTACATGAAATCGAGGAATATAGTCTTAAAACATATGGAGTGCCGCCGTAAAACACTCGATGATCTGTTTGTTTCGCTAACCGGGAGGAAGATAAATGAATAGATGGATCAGATTTAAACAGTTATGGCGATTGATATCTGCTCTCTTCCTGTGAAATAATCAGAGAACCGGGAGTACTGTTCTGGGGCATACTTTTCCCTATTCTCATGTCGCTTGGACTGGGACTGGCATTTACAAAAAAAGCTGATGTTATACGCAAAGTTGCTATCATAAATGTATCTGAAAGATCCCGGGCCGGTTCTGAGAATTCAATTATTGACGGGTTCCTGAGAACAAAATGCGAAAAAAATGTATTACCGGAAAAAGATTCATGGCATTGGAAATTAAAAATCAAAGATGAAAAATTGGGCAACTCTATTTTCCTCTTTTACATTATGAAATGGGATGAGGCAGTTAAAAACCTCAAAAGAGGAACAATTAATGTACTGCTCCTGAGTAAGAATGACTCAATTGAGTATCATCTCGATCCGATGAATCCTGATGCGCAGCTTACATATCTGAAACTAAGCAATATAATAGGGAAAGGAGAGATACAACCTGTTCAAAACAACTCTGAAATAAAACCGCTTACTGTCACAGGGACTCGTTACATCGATTTTCTTGTACCCGGGTTAATCTCTATGGGTGTCATGATGTCCAGTATGTGGGGCATAAGTTATGGAATAATTGAAAAGAGATCCAAGAAGCTGCTAAGGAGACTTGTGGCGACACCCATGAAAAAATCGCACTTCCTTATTGCATTGATAACAGTAAGGATTATAATGAATTTCATTGAGTCGCTTGTTCTTTTTCTTTTTGCACTTATCGCATTTAAAATGACAATCCAGGGAAACATCTCAGCACTCATTTTGATGTTCCTTGCAGGGAATATTTCTTTTGCAGGAATTGCTGTTCTTACTTCATCACATACTTCAAATACTGAAGTTGGCAATGGCATAATTAATTTTGTTGTGTTCCCGATGATGGTACTTTCCGGAATATTTTTCAGTTATCAGAATTTCCCCGACTGGAGTCTTCCGGTCATTAAAAACCTTCCGTTAACTATGTTGACCGACGGGATCAGAAGTATTTTCAATGAAGGAGCAGGCTATCACGAAGTAGCTGTTCCAATATTGATACTAACGGCAACAGGCACTCTTTTTTTCGCTCTCGGATTAAAGATATTCAAGTGGCATTAGAACGCCCCCTGGCCACCTCCCAATTTCTGAAAATATTCTTATGCTAAGCGAGGGCGTCCATGGGGGACAAAAAACAGCAATAATTTGTTCTCTGTATGCAACGAATCTTTTTTCTCTATGTCTTTAATACAGATTAGAGTTAAAACATAAATTAAAAGAAGTATGAAAAGCCTTAAATCCTTGACAATCGGAATCCTCATCGTCCTTATCTCTTCATGCACCAGTGCCCAGTCGTGGAAAACAGTATATGGAAATAATAGGGTTGTCACCAAAGAAAGGAAGACTGATTCTTTCTCTGGCCTTAAAGTAAGTTCAGGAATTGACGTCTACCTGAAACAAGGTAATGATGAAACTGTTTCCGTTGAAGCAGATGAGAACCTTCATGAATATATTATCACTGAAGTAAGAGGCGGGATACTTAATGTCTATTCAGAGTATAATATCCGTGATGCCGAAAGAAAAAGGGTTTATGTTACAATTAAAGAGGTAAATTCGATAAGAACAACAAGTGCAGGTGATGTTTATGGCGAGACACCAATAAAGAGCGATAGGCTGGAATTATCAGCGAGCAGCGCGGGAGATATCAAACTTGAGGTAAATACAAAAGATATCGATATTGATATCAGCAGTTCGGGTGATATGACTATTTCCGGTGAAACAGACGTGCTTAAAGCTGATCTGAGCAGTGCCGGTGACCTGAATGCGTATGAACTCAAAGCAAGAGAAGCAGATGTTTCAGTCTCAAGTGCCGGAGATGCTGAAATTTATGCAACTGAAAAAATTATAGCCAGAGCTTCAAGTGCCGGAGATATCAATTATAAAGGAGATCCAAAATATGTCGATGCCCACTCTTCCAGCGCGGGTGGAATTCATAAAAGATAGCTTCAAATCTATATATATTCACACTTTTAAAAGCCGTCGGATCAGTTCCGGTGGCTTTTTTCTTAACTTTGTATTCTTATAATATCCTGTGCGATGACCCTTTGTGAACCTTAGTGATGACCTTTGTGTTCCTTTGTGGTAAAAAATACTTTAATTAACCACAAAGGATCACAAAGTAAAACACAAAGTGACACAAAGAAAGACAATAATTTTATTGAAATTTTAAAGGAAATGAAAGAGAATTTAAACATCAATCTCAAAAATACCGGCAAGTTTTTCTCATTTGAAGAAATCGCAGCCTTTGCACAACAATCTGCAAGACATCTCGATACTCTTAATGCCGGGACTGGATCCGGAAATGATTTTTTAGGCTGGCTGTCACTTCCTGATGACATACTTCCTCAACTTGATAAAATAGAAAAAACAGCGGCCTATATAAGGTCGGTTTCAGATACAACTGTCGTAATCGGCATCGGAGGTTCATATCTCGGAGCAAGAGCTGTAATTGAAGCTCTTTCTCATTCCTTCTCCACTCTTCTTACTGGTAAACATCATGAGGTGATTTTTGCAGGTCAGAATATCTGCGAGGATTATCTGGCTGAGCTCCTTGAAGTACTGGATAAAAGAAACTATTCAATTGTTGTGATCTCAAAATCAGGGACAACAACAGAACCGGCCATAGCTTTCAGAATACTTAAGGATCATCTTGAACAAAAAGTCGGAAAACCTGCTGCAGCCGGTAGAATTATAGCTGTTACTGACGCGAAAAAAGGAGCTCTCAGGTCGCTGGCAAAAACTAATGGTTATGAAACTTTTATAATACCTGATAATATCGGGGGACGTTATTCTGTACTTACTCCTGTAGGGCTTTTACCGATCGCAATCAGTGGTTTGGATATAAGGATGATAGTGAAAGGAGCCAAAGTAATGGAGGAACTTACAAGAAATAATAAAAATGCTGTATCAAATCCATCGCTCATGTATGCAGCTACCAGAAACCTGATCCTCCGGAGTGGTAAACCGATCGAAATATTGGCAGGGTTTACTCCGAAACTTCATTTTATGTCAGAATGGTGGAAACAATTATTCGGTGAAAGTGAGGGTAAGGATGGAAAAGGAATTTTCCCTGCATCAGTCGATATGACTTCAGATCTTCACTCATTAGGACAGTATATTCAGGATGGTCAGAGAATTCTTTTCGAAACAATGATCTCTGTTAAGAATCCTATTAAGACTCTGACTATTCCAAAAGAAAATGATGATTCCGATCAGTTAAATTACCTTGCCGGAAGAAGACTATCAGAAGTAAATCATAACGCTGAAACAGGAACAAGTCTTGCACATAACGACGGAAATGTTCCGATAATCACAATTAATATTCCTGTCCTGGATGAATTCTATATCGGGCAGATGATCTACTTTTTTGAAATGGCTTGCGCAATAAGCGGATATATACTGGATGTTAATCCATTCGACCAGCCTGGCGTTGAAGCATACAAAAAAAACATGTTTGCTCTTCTTAATAAACCAGGTTTCGAAGAAGCCGGAAAAAAACTTAAGGAAAGATTATAAAAGGAAAATTTCCCGCATACTTGCCCTATTTAGTTGCCCCCCAACCCCCCTAAAGAGGGGCTAATTACCGGACATGAAGAATCAATCATAACAATCGGGATTTAAGGAGCCGTTGAAAAAGTCATCTTTAACCACAAAGTACACTAAGAAGGCACAAAGTACACAAAGATAAAAACCTGTAATTCAACACTTTGTGACCTTTGTGAAAATACTTTGTGATCTTTGTGGTTTATGGATTTCGACTTTTTCAACAGCCCCAAGGGGGGCAAATCGGGGTATAGGGCATACTATTTTAGTTTGTGTTTCTTTACAAAATCATCAATAACCTGGGAAAGATTAGGATCGCCAATCTCCTGGAGATCGTAATATACCCTGGTGTTTGGTTTTTTGATTTTGATGATCCTGTTCAGATCGATTGGAGTAGCAATTATAACACTGTCGCAATCAGTATTGTTGATTGTGGTTTCAAGGTCTTTAAGTTGTTGATCGCCATACCCCATTGCAGGTAGCAGAGTTCCGATATTTGGATATAACCGGAATGTTTCACTCAGTCTTCCAACGGTATACGGGCGGGGGTCAACAAGTTCTGAAGCTCCGAATTTATGGGCTGCAACTACTCCAGCGCCAAGCTTCATCTCACCATGTGTAAGAGTCGGACCATCTTCAACAACCAGTACTCTTTTTCCTCGTATCAATGTGGGATCATCAACCTTAATAGGCGATGCACCATCAACAACAATTGCTTTTGGATTTACTTTATCGATACTCTCCCTGACGATCTGGATCGATTCAGGAGAAGCACTGTCCATTTTATTAATAATAACAACATCAGCAAGACGGAGCGTTACTTCACCAGGGTAGTATTTCAGTTCATGACCAGCCCTGTGAGGATCCGTAACAGTTATCATCAGATCGGGTTTGTAAAATGGGAAATCATTATTGCCTCCATCCCAGAGAACAACATCACAACCAGACGGGTCATTTTCAGCTGCCCGTAAAATTGCTTCATAATCAACTCCGGCATAAATGACATTCCCTCTGACTACATGTGGTTCGTATTCTTCCATTTCTTCTACAGTGCATTTATGTTTTTTGAGATCCTTAAGCACAGCAAAGCGTTGAACTTTCTGGGCATTCAGATCACCATACGGCATCGGATGACGAATTGCTACTACTTTCAGTCCTCTTTCCATAAGAAGCTCAATAACTTTTCTCGATGTCTGGCTCTTGCCGCATCCTGTGCGGATAGCTCCTACAGCTATGAGAGGTTTTGTGCTTTTTACCATTGTATCAGATGGTCCGAGTAATACA
Organism: uncultured Bacteroidales bacterium; assembly: GCA_963725785.1. Classification (GTDB taxonomy): domain Bacteria; phylum Bacteroidota; class Bacteroidia; order Bacteroidales; family VadinHA17; genus LD21. The sequence continues at coordinate 176,947 of CAVRZV010000017.1, forward strand.
AAGTTTGCTCCGGCAGCATTTACAATAGCACTCACAGCCATAACTTTCTGGTATGTGACATCGCTATACGAAAACACACAGTCATTAACTTTATATTTCCTGATAAGATCGGGAAGATTTTCTTCAGCAAAAATCGGAATTCCCTGTGGATATAATTTACCTGCAAGCTCCTTTGGATACTTTCTTCCATCAATGTCGGGTATCTGAGCTGCAGTAAATGCAACAACATTATAATGATCGTTATCTCTGAAACAGGTATTGAAATTATGGAAATCGCGACCTGCTGCACCAATAATGATGACATTTTTCTTAGTCATAAATCCTCCTTAGTTTATTAAATATTTAATAGCCGGAACTGAATTTTCTTTTTAATATGAACCAACAAATGTATAATTTGCATGCTGAAATTCCGAGCATTTTACTGTATTTTTTAAAACACTGTTTTTTTGTTATAAATCCTTGAATAATAATCAGTTAATGCTGTTTTAGGCGTGGGGTGAAAACATGTTAAAGAAAATGTTTTCAATATGATAATGTATATGGCAAATTCTTTGTACTATTATGTCATGTTATGAATGTGTTGGCACATATATATCTTTCCGGTGATTCTGACAGAATAATAATTGGGAATTACATAGGCGATTATGTAAAAGGACGTGATTACTTAAAGTACCCCGATCTCATCAGAAAAGGAATTATTTTGCACCGCCACATTGACGGATTTACTGACCGGCATCCTGTAGTTCACCGGAGCAAAATATTTTTTACCAGGAAATATCATAAATATTCGGGTGTCATAACCGATATTATATATGACCATTTTCTAACAAAGGAATGGGATTTTTTTTCCAGACGACCGCTTGAAAGTGTTACTTATAACTTTTACAGGGCACTTGTGAATAATTATGAGATTATGCCCGATAATGTAAGGGAGATGATGCCCTTCTTTATAATAAACAACTGGATAGAATCATACCAGACAATAAATGGGATCCGTCATGTCTTAAATACATTAAGCAAGCGTTCAACACTTCCCAATGAAACCAGATTTGCAATGCATGCCCTTAGAAAAAATTATTATTCTCTTCAGGATGATTTCATGGAGTTTTTTCCCCAGCTCATTGATTATGTAGAGAAAGATTTTGGAATTGAAATCTCACACAGAATAACTATACCTTTCTGATCAGATCAAATATTCTGTACGACTTGCATCAAGTCGCAGAAAAATAAATAAAAGTATAGTAAATCCCCATAATGAACTGCCGCCATAGCTTAAGAACGGTAATGGTATTCCTATAACGGGTACAAGACCTATTGCCATTCCGATATTCAAAAAGATATGGGTAAATAAAATTGAAACAACACAATATCCATAGATTCTTGAAAAATCCGATCGTTGCCGCTCGGCTAGTTTTATAAGTCGCATAAGGAGATACAAATAGATCCCGATCACAATACCTGAACCCAGGAATCCCCATTCTTCTCCAACAGTACAGAAAATAAAGTCTGAACTTTGCTTGGGAACAAATTTGAACTTGGTCTGGGTGCCCTGCAAAAATCCTTTTCCGGCAAATCCTCCTGATCCTATTGAAATTAAAGACTGGTTGACATTGTATCCTGTGCCATGCAGATCTGATTTAAATCCAAGCAGAATATCAACTCTCTCCTTCTGATGAGGTTTCAGAAAATTATTAAAAGTATAATCGACCGAATTTACATACAGAATACTGCCTACAAGGAATAAATATATAATCAACAGAGAAACCGCTCTCTTACTATATATATAGAAAGCATACACAACTCCTGAAAGAATCAGTGAGATGAAAATAACCAGTTCGTTGCCTATCGACTTAATGACATAGTGGTCAACCAAATAAAGACCGCTGGCATATAATAATAAAAATCCCCGTTCCGAAAAGTACCAGTTTCCATTTTCGGGTTACAAACCATAAAAGAACTGCAGCAATAAATATTAATACAACAGTAAGGTGGAGATTGTTAGTAAGAAGAGTAAGAAAAAACAAAACCAGCATAAGTAATCCGGATACAAATATATAAGGACTCATACCTTCCCTGAAAAGAACTATGAATAACGAAAAATATACAATGGCTGAGCCCATATCTGGCTGCAGTATTGTAAGAAATGCCGGAAAAAGTAATATTGCTATTGCCGGTAATATGACTGAAAGCCGGGTCAGATCCTGTCTTTTCGAATTCAAATAGCTTGCCAGGGCAAGGGCTGTTCCAAACTTTGCCAGCTCAGATGGCTGCAAGCTTAATCCACCGAATTCAAACCACGATCTGGCACCGTTAATTTCCTTGCCAATAATAAGCACAAGGACCAGAAGCAACATACATGTACCATAAATAAACCAGGAGAAAAAGAAATAAAACCGGTTATCGATAATCACTATAAAAATAGCAAGCACCAGAGATGCTACAATCCAGATAAACTGTTTTCCATATCGTTGTGAAAGATCGAGTATTCCGGAATGTTCTTCATTATAAACTGCAGCATAAATATTGATCCATCCCATTATGATCAGAAGCATAAACAAGATTATGGCAGTCTTGTCAATCCCATTCCATATATTAAAGCTGCGTTTCATTATTGCATGAGATTTAGATTAAGCATACTCTGTTCCCTCGCCTTATTTGTTATTTCTCCCTTAAGATATTTTTCAATCATAAGACTGGCAATCGGAGCCGCATAAGTTGCTCCAAAGCCTGCGTTTTCAACATATACGGCGATTGCAATTTTCGGATTTTCTTTAGGCGCAAATGCAATAAAAACAGAATGATTTTTACCATGCGGATTCTGCGCTGTACCAGTTTTGCCGCAAACAATAATATCTTTCATAGAAGCTATCGTAGCTGTTCCGCCACTATTTACAGCAGCTTCCATTCCAAGGACAATACTTTCAAAATTTGATGAATCTATGCTTATCTGATGTTTTGTTGTAAAACGGCTATCAATGATATGGTCCGATCCGATTGATTTAACTATATGAGGAGTGTAATAGAATCCACGGTTTGCAATTGCTGCGGTCATATTTGCCATCTGAAGCGGAGTTGTGCCAACTTCACCCTGCCCAATGGCCATTGAAATAACTGTCAGTGCTTTCCATCTGTTTTTACCATAGAATTTGTCAAAATAATCAGTGGCTGGAATGAATCCTGTAAGTTCATTTACAAAATCGGTTCCCAGTTTGTTACCAAAACCAAATTCGTTAAGGTAACCTTTCCACTTGTTATAAGCATCTGCAACAGTGTTATAGTTTGGATTCTCCAGCACTCTTCTGTAGGTCTGACAAAAATAAGCATTGCATGAATTCCCGATAGCCCCTACAATACTAAGAGGTGATGTATGAGAATGACAAGCTACAAAGAGGTAACCGTTATGACATTCAAAAAGAGTGGAAGGAGTGATCACTCCTTCCTGCAGTCCAATGAGTCCGTTGATCGGTTTAAATGTCGATCCGGGTGGATATGAAGCCATCAGGGCCCTGTTAAAAAGAGGCTTAAGCGTATCAGCAGACAGCAAGGCATAGTTTTCAGATCTTATCCTTCCAACAAGTAAACCCGGATCATAATTAGGAGAGGAAACCAGTGTGAGTACTTCTCCGGTTTTAGGTTCAATTGCAACAATACTTCCTCTTTTGTTTTTCATCAGTAGTTCACCATATTCCTGAAGATCGAGATCGATACCTGAAGTAATATCCGATCCCTGAACAGCTACCGTATCCATTTTCCCACCGGCATAAGAGCCTTTTATCCGGCTGAAGACATCGACAAGAAATATTTTTACACCGCGCCTACCTCTCAATTCCTTTTCATAAGCTTCTTCAATTCCGCTTTTGCCAATATAATCTCCGGGTTTGTAATATGGATTTTTTCTGATTACTGTCTCATCAACTTCACTTACATAACCAAGAACATGGGAAGCAACTGGTTTCGAATACTTTCGGAGCGTACGTGGTTGCGGATAGAAGCCGGGATACAAAAACATTTTTTCCTGGAACCTTGCATATGTTTCATTTGAAAGCTGTTTCAAAAATACTGAAGGTGCACGTCTGGAATAATTTATAGCCATTTTCATCTGTTTGATGAACAGATCTTTTGAAATCCCAAGGAGCTCACAAAATCCGGTGGTATCAATCTTTGTGGTCTGTGCAGGGACAACCATAATATCGTAGGCAGCCTGATTAAAAACTACAAGTTTCCCGTTCCTGTCGTATATCAGCCCGCGGGCCGGGTATTGTGTAACATATCTCAGAACGTTATTATCAGCTGAAAGTCTGTATGTATTTTTTACAACCTGAATGATAAACAACCTCACTAACAAGCCAACTGTACCAAGCAGTATAATAGCCATTATAACATATTTCCTGTTAATGAATGAGTCTTTCATAATTCGGGATCAATTATTTTCCTCTCCTGTAATACTCAATCAGGAGAATAAATATCACAGAAAACATTGTACTGAGTAACACTCTGAGCAATGTTCTGAAAAAGTCTGCAAACCTGAAGACTTCAAGGTAAAAAAGTGTTGTATGATGAATCAGCACTATAAGTAATGTGTAAATGAAGAACCATCTGAAGCCATATATCAGCATGGATGGGTCAGATCCTGGTTCATAGCCATCTCTGGGAGCTACCACTCTTAATATATAAGGACGGAGGAAGCCGGTAAGAACGGTTGCAGACGTATGCATTCCGGGTGAACCCGAAAAGAAATCAATTATGAGCCCTGTGGCAAATGATAGCAGAAGTAGTATCCAGGAAGGTATTTCAACCGGAAGAAGCAGGATAAACAAAATATAAACGTACGGATTAACATATCCGCTGAACTGGATATTGTTAAACAGCAAAACCTGAAGCAGTACCAGTAAAATGAAAATCAGACCAAACCTTAAGATTGAATTGATCATTGAAATAATTTTTCAAGTTCCAGTTGTTCCGTTTTTTTCATATTACCTATAATATCAACAAAGCGAATTTTTTTGAAATCAGTTATTAACAGAATTTTGATTTTATAGAAGTCTCCGCCAAATTTCTCATAGTCGCTTACTGTACCAACAGACACACCTTCAGGAAAAATAGCCGAATATCCGGTTGTCTCAATCGTATCTCCCACATTTACAATAACATGCTGCGGTATTTCACTCAGGACAGCATACCTGTAATCCCTTCCGTCCCAGCTCAGGGAGCCAAAATAACCATTTGATTTTATTCTGGCGCTTAATTTAAAATCGAGGTTAAGCAGAGACATTGCAACAGAATAGTTTTTTGAACAGCCAACAATTACTCCTGCCACACTGTTTCCAGAAATAACAGCCATATCTACTTTTATGCCCTGATTTGCTCCTTTATTGATTGTAAAAAAGTTCTTTTGCCGGTTAATGGAATTCTCAATTACTTCAGCTGAGGTATGAATATATTGCTGTTTATATACGGAATCATTTACAGAAAAAAAAAGAGAATTCTCCTGCCTCGCTGATTTTCTGATGCTGTTTTTCAGGGCAACATTTTCTGCAGCGAGGCTTTCATTTACCTTATGAAGACTTAGATAGGACCTTGTATTACTAATTTTTCTTTCAATTCCGTATGTCATACCTCTGATAGCATTCACAAACCGGGAATTATGATAGTTATTCCTTGTTGCAAGCAAATAAAAAGCTATTCCTTCAAGAATAAGAAAGATGATCAGGTTATTGTATCTGGCCAGAAAATTCAGCAGATTCCTCATTCACTCTGAAAGATTATCTCATCAGGAAAGGAAATTTATCAACGTTTTTCAGGGCAACACCTGTACCACGCGCAACTGCATGCAAAGGATCTTCAACAACATTAAATGGAATATTGATCTTATCGGTCAGCCTCTTGTCAAGACCTCTCAACAAAGCGCCACCACCGGCAAGATAGATCCCTTTATTTACGATATCTGCATATAGTTCAGGAGGAGTCTGCTCAAGAACATTTAAAAGTGCTGCTTCTACTTTTGATAAAGATTTATCGAGACAATAAGCTATCTCCTGATAAGAAATCGGTATTTCAATCGGAAGAGCTGTCATAATATTTGGTCCTCTTACAACATAATCAGGAGGAGGATTGTCAATATCAGGAAGAGCTGCTCCGACTCCTATCTTAATGTCTTCTGCAGTTCTTTCGCCAATTTTTATATTATGCTGATGACGCATATATGCCTGGATATCAGCTGTAAATCCATCTCCGGCAATTCTGATTGATTTATTGCATACAATACCTCCCAGTGCAATAACTGCTATTTCGGTGGTTCCGCCTCCGATATCAACTACCATGCAGCCTTCAGGAGCTTCAACATCGAGGCCAATTCCAATTGCTGCTGCCATTGGTTCATAAATCATATAAACATCACGTCCGCCTGCATGCTCTGATGAGTCACGAACAGCACGTATTTCTACCTCGGTACTGCCTGAAGGTATACAGACGACCATTTTAAGAGATGGAGCAAAAAGGCGTGGCCCTTTGTTGATCATTTTTATCATTCCCCTGATCATCAGTTCAGCTGCATTAAAATCTGCAATTACACCATCGCGTAAAGGCCTTATAGTCTTAATGTTTTCATGTGTCTTACCATGCATCTGCCTTGCTTTTTCGCCTATTGCAATCAGCTTGCCGGTATTTTTATCAATTGCAACAATCGATGGTTCATCAACAACAACTTTATCATTATGAATAATGATTGTGTTTGCAGTTCCAAGATCAATTGCAATTTCCTGTGTTAAAAATGAAAATAGTCCCATTATATGAGATGATTAATTTATAATTTAATGTTTAAAATGTCTTATTCCTGTAAATACCATTGCTATTCCATTTGATGAACAGTAATCAATTGATTCCTGATCCCTGACAGATCCACCAGGTTGAACAATAGCTGTAATTCCTGCTTTGTGAGCTATTTCAACACTGTCGGCAAAGGGGAAATATGCATCGGAAGCCAGAACTGATCCTTTGAGATCAAATCCGAATGACCGTGCTTTTTCAATAGCCTGTTTCAATGCATCCACTCTTGATGTCTGACCGATACCGCTGGCACACAGCTGACAGTTTTTTGCAATTACAATCGCATTCGATTTACTGTGCTTTACAATAATATTGGCAAAAACAAGATCGTCAAATTCTGCTGGTACCGGAGTTCTGGTTGTTACCGGTTTCATCTCCTGACTTGATTCAGTGCTTTTATCTTTTTCCTGCCAGAGAACACCGTTAAGCAGCGATCTGAATCCGTAATGGCTCTTGTTGAATTCTTTTCTGAGAAGAATTATCCTGTTTTTCTTTTGTTTCAGAATATCAAGAGCCGGCTCTGAAAACTCAGGAGCAATTATTATTTCAAAGAATATCTTATCTATCTCTCGCTGCAGTAACTTCATCAACAGGGGTATTTGTAACAATAACACCTCCATAAGCAGATACCGGATCACAGGCAAGTGCATCTTTCCATGCATCAAGAGGATTTTTGCGTGAAGCAACTCCGCATGCATTATTATGCTTGATGATTACATAGGTTGGCAATCTGAATTCATCAATCAGATTGAGAGCAGCATCAAGGTCAAGAAGGTTATTATATGAAATCTCTTTCCCGTGAAGCTTCTGAAATATCAGCGTCAGGATCACCATAAAAATATCCCTTTCTGATGAGGATTTTCACCATATCGCAAAGGGTATGATGTATTTATGCTTTCCCTGAAAACCGGAATTGAGGTCTCCCTGTTAAAATATTTGAAGATTGCAGTATCGTAATGTGAAGATGTCTGAAATGCTTTTGCAGCAAAAAGTCTTCTGTCAGCAATTGATGTATAACCCTTTCTTCTCTTTAATATTTCAAGAAGATCCGGATACTGATCTCTTCCTGAAACAACAAGAACATCATTATAATTTTTTGCAGCAGCCCTGATCAGAGAAATCCCGCCGATATCTATCTTTTCAATTATCTCTTCCTCATTATCAGATGATTTTACTGTCTCTTCAAATGGATAAAGGTCAACAATAACAAGATCAATTTCAGGAATTTTGTATTTTGTAAGCTGTTCAAGATCTTCCTCATTCTCCCTTCTTGCCAGAATACCACCAAAAACAGAAGGATGAAGTGTTTTAACTCTTCCACCAAGAATTGAAGGATAAGATGTAAGATCTTCTACTTTCTCGGCAGGTATATCCAGATCATTTATAAAATTGAATGTACCTCCTGTGGAATATATCTTCACATCCAATTTATGAAGTATCCTGACAATATCATCCAATCCTTCTTTATAAAAAACTGAAATCAGAGCACTTTGAATTCTTTTGTCACTCATTATCTGATAATTACGATCGTCATTGGATATCCTTATTCCGGCGCTTAAAAATAGATATTTTTTTATTAACCTCAATACATTATAATATATGATTCTCAGCGTTAATATGATTTTACGTATATTTGTTGCCTGATAATAATAATTAAAAAAGAAAAATGTTTTTCAGGCTTCTTAAAGAGGGTTTTATTTTTGCTAATCAACTCTGTTATTGTTAATAAGTTAAGGACATTTCTTTCACTTTTCGGAATTACTATCGGGATTTTTTCCATTATTTCAGTATTCACAGTACTCGACTGGATGGAAAAATCGATCCACGATGCAATTTCAACTCTGGGGGATAATGTGATTTATGTTCAGAAAATGTCCATGGTCATTCGACTACCAATCTTGCATGGTGGGATATTATGAAATGGCCAGCGATCTCCAAAGATGATTATCGAGGCCATACTAAACAGATCAACAAAAGCGGCAGCAGTATGTTTTTCTAGCTTTCCAGCCAGAACAGATAAAATACAAAAAGAATGTGGCAACCGATGTCACAGTGTGGGCAGCTACAAATGAATTTGAAAATGTCAGATCATTTGAAATTGAAAATGGCAGGTATTTCTCACCTGAAGAATCTGCATCAGGAAAAAATGTTGCAATTATTGGAGCAGTAATTGCTGAAAAATTATTTGAAAAGGCAGATCCTGTTGGCAAACAGATAACTATTGCAGGAAAGAAAACAAATGTTATCGGGGTATTTAAAAAAGAAGGTAAAGGAGGAATAAGCGATAACGGGATGGATGAAGTAACTATTAGTCCCTATAAATTTTGGCAAAGACCTTTATCAATATGAGAAATAATATTCCTTGAATGCCAACGCTGATGATCAAGGCAAAAAACGGATGTCACGGTTCAGGAATTAAGTGATGAAGACACTAATGATTTTAAGAGCAGCCAGAAGACTTCAGCCTGATGAGGCAAATAATTTTTCAGTAAACCAGGCAAGTCTGCTTTCACAGGGATTCGATGCTGTTTTTGCAGGAATAAATATCGGCGGATGGGTTATCGGAGGATTTGCAATACTTGTCGGTGGTTTCGGAATTGCAAATATTATGTTTGTTTCAGTAAGGGAAAGGACAAATATTATCGGTATTCAGAAAGCACTGGGAGCAAAGAGATTTTTTATTCTTCAGCAATTTCTGGTTGAATCAGTTCTTCTTTCAATAATCGGCGGATTACTTGGAGTATTTATGATATTTATTGGCAACACTTGTAATAAATTATCTTTACGATCTGAATATGTATCTTACTATTGGCAATATATTTCTTGCAGTATTCATTTCAGGAATAATTGGAGTTGTTGCCGGTTATGCTCCTGCAAATGCTGCTGCTAAAATGAATCCTGTTGAAGCAATCGGATTCTCATTCTGATTAATACTCTGTTCTCATCAATCCATTTGTAAGCTGAACAAACTGATCGACAGATAGTTGTTCCGGTCTCAGACCGAAATTCATGATAATCATCACGCTTCAGTTCAAATGCTGCTCTGACAGAATTTCTCAGTGTTTTTCTCCGCTGGTTGAAGCATGCTTTTACCACTCTGTAAAAATAATATCTTCATCACATTCAAGATTCTTCACATCGTTTCTTATTAATCTTATTACTCCTGATTTTACTTTCGGAGGAGGTGAAAAAACATGCTCAGGAACTGTAAAAAGATATTCGGTTTTATAAAATGCCTGAAGCAAAACACTCAGGATCCCATAGGTTTTTGAACCGGGTCCTGCACAAATTCTTTCAGCAACTTCTTTCTGTAGCATTCCGGATATTTCAACAACTTTTTCCCTGTGTTTAAGGACTTTAAACAGTATCTGAGTTGAAATATTATAAGGGAAATTCCCGATTATTGCCATTTTTCAGGAAATACTGATCAATATCCATTGAAAGGAAATCACCTGTCATAATATTTTTCAGATCCAGGAAAGTGTTCATTAAGATAATGTACTGATTCATTGTCAATTTCAATCACCCTGAAATCAGTAAAACCTCTTTCAATCAGAAATCCGGTAAGCATTCCCATTCCGGGACCAATTTCAAGAACAGAATTATATCCGTTACCTGTAAGAGGATTCGGAGCAATCTTTCTGGCGATGCCTTCATCTTCAGAAAATGCTGACCAAGATTCTTTTTTGGTTGTACTCTACCATTGTTCATTTATGACGTCATATTCAGATTTCTTATACCTGAAGGCAGGAATCCCTTCCGAACTTTCTTAAGTATTGGCAACTTAAGTGATTCAAGAAGTACTGATGAATCGCTTTAAGGACATTATAATATAATGTTACAAATAAAGCATGAAATCATTATCCAGATATGCAATAATGTTGAAAATCAGGGTTCCTATTTTCAGATTTCCAATTTGCTTATATGGAGCAAAGAAATGTGCCCTTCCAGATTTTGATCCGGGACGCCATAAAAATCGGATCAGCTTTTTGAATAAACTTATCTCCTGCATCATAAATTTTATTTGTAGCCAGCCTGTTAAGCACAATATTTGCCAGATTTTCGTTATAATTTTTTCCTCGAATTTAGATGAACTTATCCTCTCCGATCCCTGGCTGCAATATCGCTTATACAAGTGAATCCGTTCTGGTAGAGATCAGCCTGCTTCTTAATCTGAATGAGTTCTTCAGACTATCGAGATATGTTTTTGCCTCATCAGCTATATAATCATTGAATCATTTATAATTCAGATTGTTTATCCAGTTCCCGGGTTTAATTCCTGATAATGACAGAGAGATCATTTATATGATAATTTAGTTTCTTAAAATTATTTTCAGTATCTTCATTATAATCAGGATTCTATCCGGCTAACAAGACAATTCATCGACTTTAACTTTCAAAGTGGGAATAAGAAATGAGGCATACCAGTCATTCTGGCTTATTTCCATATCATACTTGAAAAAAGGTTTTTCAAATTTATTGCTCTTGAATTGTTCAACGCACAATGCTTCATATGCCCATCGGGTTACCATAATATCACCCACAACAGGAACATAGATCTTTTTTGCTTATTGATTTGTGAAGGTCATCAAATTTGATCATGGCACCACCAAGCAGCAACTGCGGAACCAGAATAAGAGGAATCAGTATATATATACTTACTGCTGTTCGCATTCCGGCAGAAATATTCAAACCCAGCAGATTACCAAAACAGGCTGTTGAAAAAAGAATTATCCATTGCTGGAAAAGCATTCCCCTTACCCCAAGAATTAAGTTTGCTACAATTATAAATGATAATGATTGAATTGCAGATAAAGTAAACAGAAAATTGATCTTGGAAATAAGATAGCTTAATCTGCTCAGATCCAGGAATTTTTCACGTTCAAGAATTTTTCTGTCCCTGAAAATCTCCTCAGCACTTACAGTTAGTCCGATGAACAAAGCAACGATAACTGCCATGAAAAGAAATATCGGATAATTTTTATTATCCGCAAAACTATATACTCCGTTTTCACTGAATTTTGAGATATATCCCAGAATGAATGCGAGCAGAGGAGCCTCAAGAAGGTTAATTATCATATACTGGCGGTCAGCAAATTTTCTGGTAATATTTCGTTTTATGAAAGTTCTTATCTGGTCGGTTTTCTTGGGGACCCTGAAATTGCTGGGAGGGATAACTGTTTTCTCGGGCTTTTTACCGAGAACCGGCATCATTTTCTTCTTGTATTTTTCATACCATTCCTGCGGGCTGATCTGTCTCTCTTTACCCGGATGACCTGAATTATCAATTACCTTAACCTCAACAATATGCAGTATATTGTCTGTTTCAACATTTCCGCAATTCGGACACTCGCTTTCAGCAGCATTTGCCTGCGATGTTTCGGTTTTGAAATATACCAGTGCCTCAACAGGATCACCGTCATAGATCATGTAGCCACCCTTATCAAGCAGCCATAACCTGTCGAACATCTTAATAATATCCGAAGATGGTTGATGAATAATTGCAAATACCAGCTTTCCCGCTTAAAGACTGATTCCTTAGAAGACTCATGACTTTTTCGGAATCGAATGATGAAAGTCCGGAAGTTGGCTCATCAATAAACAGTACAACGGGTTCGCGCATAAGCTCAAGACCAATGTTAAGCCTTTTCCTCTGACCTCCGCTGACCTTTTTATTCATCATATCTCCAACCTGCAGGTCTTTGATTTCATAGAGGTCAAGGTCCTGAAGAACTTTCTGAACTGTATTTTTTATCTGTTCTTCATTATAATCACCAAAACATAACCTGGCATTAAAATAGAGATTCTGATATACAGTCAGCTCTTCGATCAGCATATCATCCTGCGGAACAAATCCAATCAGTCCTTTCAGTTCTTCCGAATCTTCATTAATGTCATATCCGTTAATATAAAGGTTCCCGTCAGGTAGGTTTTATCTTACCATGCAGCAGATTTAGCATTGTGGTTTTACCGACACCGCTTCCTCCCATTATGCCAATCATGTTGCCTGATTCGACCCTGAAATTCATTTTCTGAAGCCCGTTATCGGAATTCTTGAACTGAAATTCAATATCATGACCTTCGAAGATTATCTTTTCAGGAAATTTCCTGGAAACAAATTTTTTGTAAATCTTGGAATAGTAGATCGGATCAATTCCCTGCCCTTTTATATTTACTCCCCGTGTCAAGAAGATATGGTCTGCAGGCAATAATATCCCTGCCTTTGAAATATAGAACCAGCGAGCCATCATATGTAAAAAGAAGGGTACCGGTGCTTTCAATATGCAAAACAACAAGATGTCCTTTGAAACCCTTTATTCTGATATGACGCCACTTATCATAATTCTTGTATATACCTGGATCCGGAAAATTCAGGATTATCACTTTCAATTATCAGAATACATTCAGGTGATACCTCATCATACGATCTGCCTATCATGAAAGCAGTTGCATTATCATATTCCTTTTTTGAGATATTGAAAGTTCTTGAAACAATGTCTATTATGGTTTTCTCCTGTTCTGAGATCATCCCATCTTCAAATGCGAACTCAATCAGCTGGAGAAAAACGATCATCCTTTCTTCAAGAAACAGTCCTTTTTTTATCTGCCTGCAAATATTTGTTATCTGAAAAGAGATAAGCGATTCATCATCAGACAGTTCGGCTTTATCGACGCTCTTTAATTCATTGGAATAAAATTCCAGATTATTCTCAAAAAGGGAATAGTATTCTTCTTCAAGCTCCCGGTTAAGATATCTTCTAAGGTAACTGCGCAGAATTTTTTTGCCCCTCGATGATATTCCGGCAGGATTAATAGTCGAAACAATGGCAAAAATATGAATTAAGGCAAGTAATACCGATTCCCTCATAAATCATTAAGTAAAAAAAAGACCGCAAAGTAATATTCTTTGCGGTCAGATATTTAAGTCAATAATTATTTTACTATCTGTTCTCTTACTTCAGCAATAACTTTGGTAATATCCTTAATATTCTGATCGGTGAGACTGGTTCCGATACCTTCATAAACTTTCTTAACAGGATCCAGCAATTTTACGAAATCACCAACACTCGGATCAGTAATATATGGTTTGGTTATTTCAAGGAAAAGCTCAAATGATTTCTTCTGCTCAAGCAATACCTTGGAAATACCTGCAACCTGGTAAGCAGCCTCAGAAACATGTGTGGTAAGATACATTCCTTCAACCCATGCACCACCTACAACAAGAAGAGCCAGCGGCTGCTGATCATTTTCACTCAGGTATGCATAGGTATCATTGAATGCGCTTGTGAGTATTTTAACAAGCTCATCCCTGTTATCAAAATTCTGTTTTATCTTGTTATATAAATCTTCATTATAGATTTTTGACATATTAAGTTCATTTGAAAGCGATCTGATAGCATCCAGATAGTCGATTACTTCCTGCTGAATGTTATAAAGAGTCGCATAACTCAGATCAGCTCCAAAAACACCGAGGTTAATCGCCCTTGTGGAACTGCTGAAATATTTCTTCGAATTTTCAACAGGATTTGATATCCCAATAATATATCCAACCTCAAGCTCTGTAAGCATCTTTATTACCTCAGCAGATGTAGGTAAAGGATAAACATTTGTTTCAATCTGTGTTTCAAGTTCTTTAACCTGTTCTTTCTCAACTTTTTTCTGCTGTTTCGCAGTTGCCCTGTCTTTGCATGATGTCAGACAAGTTAAACTTATTATCAGCAATGGAAGTATAAAACCTGCAAAAATCTTTTTCATTTGTAGTCAATTTAAATTATAATAATTACTTCGAAAACCGTCCATAAAAGTAATAAATAATATTGAAACTTAACAGTTCCCAGACCCTGGAGTGTCTAAATTGCCAAAAATTCTCTTCTCAGCGAATTATTTCCCTCCAAGTTGGATATATTTCACCACAACAAGTAACCCGAGCGCAAGGGAGGGATCTGAAATTTTTGTATATCTTTAAGCCCCTGAATTTATATCATTATTTGAGAATGTGGAATTTTGATGAGACTGCCAGAAGGGAAGGAACAAACTGCATTAAATACGACCGCAGGGAGGAGACATTCGGTACAAATGATGTTATTCCAATGTGGGTGGCAGATATGGATTTCAACACACCCGATTTTATTGTGGAATCCCTGCAAAAAAGACTTAACCATGAAATTTACGGCTATTCTTTCCGCCCGGCAGAATATTTTAATTCAATTATAAATTGGATCAAAATCAGGCATAACTGGGCAATTGAAAAAGATTGGATCTCCTTCAGTCCTGGCATTGTTCCTGCCCTTAATTTCTGCACTCTTGCATTTACCCGGGCAGGTGATAGTATTATTGTTCAGCCACCGGTATACTTTCCTTTTTATTCAGCAGTAGAATCCCACGGCCGTAATCTTATCTATAACAGGCTTATCGAGTCTGATGGAAAATGGGTAATGGACTATAATTCACTGATTGCCGGAATAGACGATAAAACAAAAATGATAATCATATCCAATCCGCATAATCCGGTCGGACGGGTATGGTCACCTGAAGAATTGACCAATCTTGCTGAAATTTGCTTAAAAAACAATATTCTGATCATCTCAGACGAGATACACTGCGATCTTATTCTTCCCGGATTCAGCCATACTCCGGTGGCATCGCTTTCTGAAGAAATAGCAGCTAATACGATTACCTTAATAGCTCCAAGCAAAACATTTAACCTTGCCGGCCTTTCGACTTCATCTGTCATAATTTCAAATCCGTTATTAAGAAAGTCTTTTAACCGGATCGTAGATAATCTTCATGTGGGGAATGGTAATATTTTCGGGACCACAGCCTCGATTGCTGCTTATACTTACGGACATAAATGGCTTGATGGATTGCTTGATTATATTGATCATAATATTGAATTTGTAAAGGACTATTGCGGAAAAATGATACCTGAAATAATTCCTGTTCAGCCCGAAGCGACTTATATGATCTGGCTCGATTGCCGGAAGTTCGGAATGACAGGAAAAGATCTGCAGAATTTTTTCGTAACTAAGGCAGGAGTCGGAATGAATGAAGGGTCGACATTTGGATCAGGCGGTGAAGGATTCATGAGAATGAATCTAGGTACTACACATCAGACAGTGATGAAAGCTATGGAACAGATCGAAAAGGCTGTTGCTGCAATAAGATAGTATTAATTGAAAGAAGAGTATTTGAATAACGATTTAGGAATTCAGAATTGTAATATGATGACAGAGAAAATAAAGGTAAAGCTTACTCTTGAGGATGGAACTGTTTATTCCGGGAGATCATTTGGAGCCCGGATCCCAACCGCCGGAGAAGTGGTTTTCAATACTGCAATGACCGGTTATCCTGAGAGTCTGACCGATCCTTCCTATCGCGGACAGATCCTGTGCCTTACTTACCCGCTTGTTGGGAATTATGGAGCACCCGGAAAAAGCGAAGAAAATGATCTGTACCGTTTTTATGAGTCTTCATCTATACATATTTCCGGATTAATTGTCTCCGATTATTCATTTGAATACAGTCATTGGAATGCAACTGAAAGCCTCGATGAGTGGCTTAAAAGAAATAATGTACCTGGAATATATGGCATTGACACCAGAGCTCTGACAAAAAGAATACGTGAGAAAGGAGCCATGCTTGGTAAGGTTGAACCTGAAGGAACCGAAACCGGTTTTTATGATCCGAACAAAGTGAATCTGGTGGCTGAAGTCAGTACCCATGAAAAAAAAATCTATGGTTCAGGAAAGTTCAAGATTCTGCTGGTTGATTGCGGTGTAAAGTACAATATCATCAGAAATCTGCTTAAAAGAGATACCTGTATTATAAGAGTTCCCTGGGACTATAACTATCACACGGAAGAATTTGACGGGCTCTTTCTTTCTAACGGCCCCGGTGATCCTAAGATGTGCGATATCACTATCCGGAATATTAAAAAATCCTTTGCAGGCGATAAGCCTGTATTTGGTATTTGTCTTGGTAACCAATTAATGGCTCTAGCTTCAGGCGCTGATACATACAAGCTGAAATATGGGCACAGAAGCCACAACCAGCCGGTTCTCCAGGTGGGAACTGATAAAGCCTATATCACTTCACAGAACCACGGATTTGCTGTTGATAACAAAACACTGGGACCCGACTGGGAACCACTTTTCATTAATATCAACGACCAGACGAATGAAGGAATGAAACACAAAAACAAACCCTTCTTTTCAACTCAGTTTCATCCGGAAGCTTCCGGAGGACCAACAGATACAGATTACCTGTTCGATGTGTTTATTGAGAATATTAAGAAATCGAAATAAGAACGCCCCCCTGCCCACTAAACTAATCTTTATACACATCTTTTCATCTTAGCTTTTTTATACTCACCCCCTAACCCCCTCTCTACTTCGTAAAGAGGGGGCAATTCACTGATAATGAACATTATGAGTCATTAAAAAGAAGTTCAAATATACTTTTTCTATTAATAATATTGTTTCAGCATGAAAACACCTTACCACTAAATGGTAGAATCTTAATCATCATATTGGAACTTTATCGTGTCCGCGCCCCTCTTTACGAAGTAGAGAGGGGATGGGGGTGAGTATGTATGAGCCAAAAGAAGTGAAGTGAGCTCGGCGAAGCTAAATTTCGGATCGAAAAGTTGTGTACAAAGAATAGCCCCCTTAGGAGAGTTCGTTCTCCGTCTCTACGATAAACTTGTTCATGTCTGAGAACGAGCCCCCCTTTAGGGGGATTGGGGGGCAAAAAAAGGAAAGAAATCAGGTCGTTGGATTCCCGTTCGTCACATGATGCATCATTTTATCTGCAAGATCAGCCGCACTTGTATTCTTAAAACTTCCCATTCTTTTTTCGAAAATTTCAGCGATCTCCTTGTTACAGAGATTGCCTATACTTCCTTCATGGACATAATCAGATACTACAGTTTTTGAGAATGTTGAGTTTTTCACCATTTCTGATACCGCTTTATATGCATCTCTGAAAGGAATACCCTGTTTAACCAACCTGTTCACTTCTTCCGTACTGAAGATTGTGTTATATAAAGGGTTCTCAGTTATATTCTTCTTAATCTTGATGTTGTTAAGCATCAGCAGCATTATTTCAATACACTCCCTCAGCTCGGCGAAAGTATCAAATATAAGCTGTTTGAGCAACTGTAGTTCCCTGTTATATCCTGAGGGCAGATTGTTTGTAAGGGTTGCAACCTGATTAGGCAGGGTTTGAATGATATTGCATTTTCCTCTTATAAGTTCGAAAACATCCGGATTTCTTTTCTGGGGCATTATGCTTGAACCAGTAATATATTCATCCGGAAAATCAATGAATCTGAATTCTGAAGTCATATAAAGACATATGTCCATTGAAAACCGCGATAGTGTCTGGGCTACAGAAGCAATAGCTGAAGCAATTGCCATTTCAATTTTGCCCCGGCTAAGACTTGCATAAGCCGAGTTGTAGAGAAGGTCATCAAATTCGAGGAGTTCAGATGTAAGTCTCCGGTTTAATGGCAAAGTCGTTCCATAGCCTGCAGCAGTGCCAAGAGGATTCTGATTATTCAGGGCTCTGGCTCCGGCAAGAAGAAGTACATCATCAGCAAGACATTCAGCATATGCTCCGAACCATAATCCAAATGATGAAACCATTGCTGGCTGCATGTGTGTATAACCGGGTAAAAGAATCTCCTTGTATTGCTCACTCAAAAACTGAAATTTTGAAAATAATCTTCTGATCAGAACTGACAGTCTATCAATTTCTTCCCTGGTATAAAGACGGATATCAACAAGAACCTGGTCATTTCGGGACCGGCCGGTATGTATTTTTCTGCCGGTCGTACCAAGTATTGAAGACATCTCCTTTTCAATCTGTGAATGGATGTCCTCTACGTCATTTTCGATAACAAGGCTCCCCTCTTCATCCCATACAAAAAGAGAATGCAGGGCTTTCAGTAAGCCATTTTTCTCCTCTTCCGATACCAATCCAACATCCTTAAGCATTATAACATGAGCCATTGAACCGATGATATCCCATTTTGTCAGAGCCAAATCGGTTTTCCGGTCCTTCCCCACTGTAAATTCGATGATTGCAGGTTCGGGATTTATTCCTTTTTCCCAGAGTTTCATATTGCTGTTTTTAAAATATTGAATTATTTTTCCTTTGTGTTACTTTGTGTTCCCCTAGAGGGGCTGTCCTTTGTGGTTAATCGTTTTTTCTTACCACAAAGGCACACAAAGGTTACACTAAGGTTCACAAAGGGAATTTATTGTTATACTACTCATTTCTTCTGACTGGCTTCAACTATTGCCCTATGAGCCATAAGTCTGATCGCATTGATTCTTATAAATCCCTTGCTGTCTGTCTGGTCAAATCCACCCTCTATATCCATACTTGATAATTTCTTATTATACAGTGAAGAGGGAGACTCGCGACCTTCTATCAGAACATTCCCCTTATAGAGACACAGATGAACACTGCCATCGATCAGCTCCTGGCTCTTTTCGATAGCTGCCATAAGGAAATCCATTTCAGGACTGAACCAGAAACCATTATATATAATCTCTGCAAATTTTGGGGTAAGCATATTTACCAGTCGCATTACCTCCCTGTCCATTGCTATCCCTTCAATATCCTTGTGGGCTATATGCAAAACTGTTGCAGCGGGAGTCTCATAAACACCTCTCGATTTTATGCCGACAAATCTGTTCTCAACCATGTCGAGCAGTCCTATGCCGTTTTTGCCAGCTAATTCGTTCAGGTAAATATACATATCATACGAGTCTTCCTTCACTGTTCCATCCTCTTTATTGATCAGCTTTACAGGTATTCCATTTTTAAAATGAATAACTATCCGTGTTTCTTTGTCAGGAGCATCCTGTGGCATGACCATCTTTTCCAGCATGCTTTTATTCAGGGTGTACATAGGGTCCTCAAGGATTCCGGCCTCATGGCTTATATGCATCAGGTTATCATCTTCGCTGTAAGGCTTATCTATACTTGCTTTTACAGGGATCTTTTTTTCGGAAGCATATTTAAGAAGATCTGTCCTTCCTTTGAAAGTCGCCAGAAACTCCTTATCCTTCCAGGGAGAAATAACTTTTACACCCGGCATCAATGCATAATAACATAATTCGAAACGAACCTGATCATTACCTTTGCCTGTTGCTCCATGAGCAACTGCGTTGGCTCCTTCAGCTTTCGCCACCTCAATCTGTTTTTTTGCAATAAGTGGTCTGGCAAGTGCAGTGCCCAGTAAGTACCTGTCTTCATAAATCGCATTTGCCATGATGGCTTTTAAAACATAACCGTCAATAAACTCCCTTTTCAGGTCAGCAATAATCACCTTGGAAGCTCCAAGTAATAACGCTTTATCCCTGCATGCTTCAAAATCCTCAGCCTGACCAACATCTGCAACGAATGCTATAACTTCATAATTTTTCTCTATTAACCATTTTAATATTACTGAGGTATCCAAACCTCCGCTATACGCCAAAACGACTTTTTCTTTCATTAGTTTAAAATTGAGTTGAATATTAATTTATTATACAATTTTCCCCTTTGTGTTACTTTGCATTTTCCTTTGTGATACTTAGCGGTTAAATGATTTTTTTTTACCACAAAGGGACACAAAGGTTTCACGAAGGATCACTAAGGCTTTTTACTTTTTATCTTCTCATGTATTCCCGGAAGAATAAATTCCAGACAGGTATGAACCTGATGGGTGGTCACTCCGTCTCTGGGTATTATCAGAATAGTATCGTCACCTGCTATTGTTCCGGCAATTTCATATCTTCCTGCATTATCGATTAAAAACGCTGTATTACTTGCATTTCCGGGCAATGTTTTAATTACCATAAGCCCTTTTGCTTCTACTATATCCTGAATTACAGGAACAATATTCAGCTTTATCGAAACCTTTTCCGGATTCCGGGTACTTTCAGGTAATGAATATTTGTACCCTCCTGAACCGTCAGGTATC
This sequence comes from uncultured Bacteroidales bacterium, assembly GCA_963725785.1. Taxonomy (GTDB): domain Bacteria; phylum Bacteroidota; class Bacteroidia; order Bacteroidales; family VadinHA17; genus LD21. Next base: position 197,747 of record CAVRZV010000017.1, read on the forward strand.
CTCCCGACTCCTAACTGCCTTAAATTGCGGGATAAAGTAGCTTGCGTGCAACTTATCCCTTTCCCTTTCAGTTTCTTGAGCAATTCTTCCTGAATAGAAATATTTTCTTCAGAAATTATTTTCTCTATTACCAGAAGTCTTTTAGCCTTTTGCATATTTATGCGTTTATTCTGCAAATATATTCATTTTTTCATAAATACAAATCCTTATTCAAAAATTGTATTATTTTTGAACCTCAAATCCGGGCAATGAAAGATGTTGTAAAAAAAGTAATAATCCTGGGGTCAGGAGCATTGAAAATCGGTGAAGCGGGCGAATTTGATTACTCCGGCTCCCAGGCTCTCAAAGCATTAAAAGAAGAAGATGTAAAGACAGTTCTGATAAATCCGAATATTGCTACGGTTCAGACTTCTGAAGATCTGGCTGACAAAATTTATTTCCTTCCGGTTACTCCATATTTCGTTGAAAAGGTGATTGCAAGAGAAAAACCTGATGGAATTCTTTTATCCTTTGGCGGTCAGACAGCACTCAATTGCGGAACGGAACTCTATAAATCGGGTGTGTTTGAAAAATATAATGTAAAAGTACTCGGGACTCCGGTATCAGCTATTATGGACACTGAAGACCGGGAGCTTTTTGTTAAGAAACTGAACGAAATAGATATTAAGACTCCAAGCAGTATAGCTGTCTCCGGTGTTGAGGAGGCCATAAAAGCTGCCGGGAAACTTGGCTTTCCCATTATCATAAGAGCAGCATATACTTTAGGCGGACAGGGAAGCGGTTTTGCCTCTGACACCGGCGAACTAAGAATACTTGCATCAAAAGCTTTCTCTTATTCTAACCAGATCCTTGTGGAAGAATCGCTTAAAGGATGGAAAGAGGTAGAATATGAAGTTGTAAGAGACAAATACGATAATTGCATTACCGTATGTAACATGGAGAATTTCGATCCTCTGGGCATTCATACCGGTGAAAGTATCGTTGTTGCCCCATCCCAGACTCTTACTAACAGTGAATACCACAAACTGAGAGAGCTTTCCATCAGAATTATCAGACATATAGGGATTGTAGGAGAATGCAATGTTCAGTATGCACTTGCGCCAGATTCTGAAGATTACAGAGTTATTGAAGTTAATGCCCGTCTGTCGCGGTCAAGTGCACTTGCTTCAAAAGCGACAGGCTATCCGCTTGCATTTATTGCCGCTAAGCTTGGAATGGGTTATGGTCTTCATGAACTGAAAAACTCAGTCACAAGAAACACTACTGCCTGTTTTGAACCTGCGCTCGACTACATTGTTTGCAAAATCCCACGGTGGGACCTGAATAAATTCGAAGGAGTGTCGCACCTTATTGGCAGCAGCATGAAAAGTGTCGGTGAGGTAATGGCAATTGGAAGAACATTTGAAGAGGCTATTCAGAAAGGATTAAGAATGATTGGTCAGGGAATGCACGGTTTTACCGGAAACCGGAATCTTGGTTTTAAGGATATTGAGAAAGAGCTTGCTGAACCTACCGACATGAGAATCTTTTCGATTGCTGAAGCACTTGAAATCGGGATGTCCGTTGACAGAATTTATGAACTGACAAAAATTGATAAATGGTTCCTGTTCAAACTCAGAAATATAATCAACATTAAAAATGAACTTTGTAAGTATAAAACTCTCGAATCCCTGCCAGATGATCTGCTTTCCCATTCAAAAATAAATGGATTCAGCGATTTCCAGATTGCAAGACATGTACTGCAATCAGGTCAGGACCACATTCACGATGACCTGATGAAAGTGAGGAGATTCCGGAAAGCACTTGGCATAATTCCGTATATCAAACAAATTGATACACTTGCAGCCGAATACCCGGCTATTACAAATTACCTGTATCTTACATATAGTGGTACTGAACATGATATTAAATGTGAAAACGACAAAAAATCAGTAATTGTTCTGGGATCAGGCGCATACAGGATAGGTTCCAGTGTCGAATTTGACTGGTGTTCAGTTAATGCAATTGATACCATAAAAAGAGAGGGATTCAGATCTATTATGATCAATTATAATCCCGAAACAGTCAGCACCGATTACGATATATGCGACAGACTATATTTTGATGAGCTTACTTTCGAAAGAGTGTTGGATATAATTGAACTTGAAAACCCCGGAGGAGTTATTGTTTCAGTTGGTGGTCAGATCCCCAACAATCTGGCAATGAGACTTTATAAAGAGAACGTACCGGTAATGGGCACTTCGCCGGTTTCTATTGACAGGGCAGAAAACAGGCATAAGTTTTCCGGTATGCTCGATAATCTGAAAGTCGACCAGCCCCGGTGGAAAGAGCTCTCCACAATAAATGATATTTTTGATTTTGTCGACCGTATTGGTTTCCCTGTCCTTATCAGGCCATCATACGTATTATCCGGAGCTGCAATGAATGTAGTGTCGAACAGAAATGAATTATCGCACTACCTCGAACTTGCCTCTCAGGTCTCAAAACAATATCCGGTTGTTGTATCGGAGTTTATTGAGAATGCCAAGGAGATTGAGATCGATGCAGTTGCCCGCGATGGTGAAATGTTAGCCTATGCCATAAGCGAACATGTGGAGTTTGCAGGGGTTCACTCAGGTGATGCAACTATGGTCTTTCCTGCCCAGAAAATATATTTTGAAACAGCACGCAGAATCAAACGTATTTCTCGACAGATCGCTAAAGAGCTAAATATTTCCGGACCTTTTAATATTCAGTTCCTGGCAAAAGATAATGATATTAAGGTCATTGAATGTAATCTCCGGGCGAGCCGGAGTATGCCGTTTGTTTCAAAAGTTCTCAAAACAAACCTTATTGAACTTGCTACTAAAGTTATGCTTGGAGTTCCGGCAGAAAAACCAGGCAAAACAGTATTTGAACTCGATTATGTCGGAGTTAAAGCACCTCAGTTCAGCTTTTCACGTCTTGCCAAAGCCGATCCGGTTCTTGGTGTTGATATGTCATCAACAGGAGAAGTTGGGTGCATCGGAGAAGGTTTTTATGAAGCAATTCTTAAAGCGATGTTTTCTGTTGGCTATCGTGTACCGAACAAAAGTATCCTCTTGTCCACCGGCCCGGCCCGGTCGAAAGTTGAACTATTGAACAGTGCCAGGGCACTTCGCGAAAAGGGTCACAAGCTTTATGCAACAAGAGGAACACAACAGTTCCTGAAAAATGCAGGAGTTGAGGCACATGTAGCATACTGGCCTGATGAAAAAAAATCACCAAATACACTCGATCTGATTAAGTCGCGAGAGGTTGATCTTGTTGTTAACATTCCAAAAGACCTGAGCGATAAAGAGCTTCATAACGATTATACAATAAGAAGAAGTGCAGTGGATTATAATGTTCCGCTTATTACCAATGCCCGGCTGGCCAGTGCCTTCATCCTGGCTTTCTGTAAGATGAGCATTGACGATCTGGAAATCAAGAGCTGGGATGAGTATAAGTAAGAAGGGGAGAAAGGGAGAAAAGGAGAAAAGGGGAAGTAGGAATTTTAGAGACAGCAAGACAATAAGACAATATGATAACCATCCGTAAAGCAACACCCGAAGACGCCGGAGCGATAATTGATTTCCAGCAGAAAATGGCCTGGGAAACCGAACAGTTGACCCTTGTTCCCGGAATTATCAATAAAGGGGTAAATGCTGTTTTCTCTGATTCCACACGGGGTCAATACTGGGTAGCAGAAGAAGAAGATAATGTTGTGGCCTCTCTGCTTATTACTTATGAGTGGAGCGACTGGAGAAACAGTAATGTCTGGTGGTTCCAGTCTGTTTATGTCTTACCTGATTTCAGAAGACGAGGCATTTTCAGATCAATGTATCTTCACATTAAAGATGAAGCTGAGAAACATGGCATTGCAGGGTTACGTCTTTATGTGGAGAGGAATAATTCGAGAGCCCAACAGACTTATGAAGCTTTAGGAATGGCTGGAGGGCATTATACTATGTATGAGTGGTTTAAGGAATAAATAATGCATTGGATTCCTTCAATACTGATTCTACCGTATGTTTATCTGCTTCTTAGGATTTTCAGGAGTCTGCTCCGGATTAAGACCTTTAAAACATCATCTGAGCCTTTTACTTTTATTTCTGTGGTTGTTGCATGCCATAACGAGCAAAAAACGCTGCCGTTACTTCTAAAAAGTATCGAGTCACAGAATTATCCAAAAGATTTATTTGAGGTTATAATTGTAGATGATAATTCCAGTGACGAAACATTGAAAATTGCAGAGGAGTTTATCGGAAAAGTCAATATTGTTGCTCTCAGCAATAAAGGAAAAGGTAAGAAACAGGCTCTCAGAACAGGGATAACAGCCTCAAATGGCAAACTTATCATCACAACCGATGCAGATTGTACAATGGAGAAGAACTGGATAAGAACAATCGTTGGGTTTTATGAAATAAACAATGCAGAAATGATTATTAGTCCTGTCACTATTACATCGGGTAGAGGATTTTCAGGAAGATTCCAGGAACTGGAATTTCTTAGTCTGCAGGGAATTACCGCAGGTTCTGCCAGTTCAGGCAAAGCCTCTATGTGCAATGGAGCTAATCTTGCCTTCACCCGCGATGCATATCTAAAGCATTCAGATAATCTGCACGATGAAATAAATACGGGCGATGATGTTTTCTTTTTGCACAGTATGAAAAAAGAGGGCGGGTCAAAAATATTCTGGCTGGAATCACCTGATGCACGTGTAACAACAGAATCGTCTTCGACTTTCAGTTCGTTTCTGAAGCAGAGAAGAAGGTGGATCTCCAAAGCGGGAGTTTACAGGGACAGGTACACAATTGTTTTAGGTATCGTAACATTTGCAGCTATCTTATTACAGTTTTCATATTTTATAACCGGAATGGTATATCCTGTTTTAATTCAGGTTTTCCTGGCTATTTTTATTTTGAAGTCTGTTCCTGATTTTTTGATCCTGCTGAATATGTCGGGCAGATATAATAAAAGGTCCCTTATGAGATGGTTTCTGCCGGCTCAGGTAGTATATCCCTTTTATGTTCTTTCTGTTGTATTTTCTTTGCTGATGTTCAGGGAAAAATGCTAATATCAGTTCCCCATCTCCGAAAGGAATTTAATCCTCACCAGCCTGATCTCCTCTTCTTCGAATTCGTTGCCCAGTTCTTTAATAGCATCTTCAAGTGAATCAGATTCAGCCTCTTCCCTGAAATAGGAATAAATATCGTGCTGACGCTCGTCATCAATTGTGTTGTTAATGTAATAATCGAGGTTTATCCGTGTACCTGAATTTACAATAGCCTCTATCTCTGAAACAAGCTCTGACATCTCCAGTCCCTTTGCTTCAGCAATATCCTCTAGAGGTCTTTTCATATCAATACTCTGGATAATATAGACTTTAATTCCCGATTTATTGACAACCGATTTGACCACCATATCGAGAGGCCTGATGATTTCCTTCTCCTCAACATATTTTTTAATTATTTCGATAAATTCTTCACCATATCTCTGTGCTTTACCTGCTCCGACTCCTGAAATATTCTGCAATTCATCCATAGTTATGGGATACTGGATCGCCATGTCTTCAAGTGAAGGGTCCTGAAATATCACAAACGGCGGGACATCTTTCTGTTTCGACAGCTTTTTACGAAGATCTTTCAGGATGCTGAATAACTCCTCATCAACTGCCGCAGTTCTTGCGCCAAATGCATTTTCTTCATCTGTTGTATCGGTGTAGTTGTGATCTTCAGCAAGCATGAATGAAGTAGGTTTTTCCAGAAAGCCCATTCCTTTCTCTGTCAGTTTCAACAGGCCGTAGTTTTCAATATCCTTTGTAAGGAATTTGGCGATAAGAGCCTGCCTTATAACCATGTTCCAGAATTTCTCATCCTTATCTTCGCCTATTCCGAAAAACTCTAGTTTATGATGTTTATAAGATTTTATTGCTGATGTAACTTTCCCCGAAAGGATATTTGCAATATGATCGGCTTTAAATTTCTCTTTAACAGCAAGGATTGTCTCAAGAACGCTTACAACTGCCTCATTACCTTCAAACTGTGCCTTAGGATGAAGGCAGTTATCGCAAGCTTCGCAGTTCTCCTGCAGATATTCCTCACCAAAATAATGGAGCAAAAGTTTTCTTCTGCAGACAGAGGATTCAGCATAGGAGACTGTTTCAAGAAGGAGTTGCTTACCGATCTCCTGTTCAGCAATCGGTTTTCCCTGCATGAATTTTTCCAGTTTTAGAATATCATTGTAACTATAATAAGCAATACAGTTACCTTCACCGCCGTCGCGTCCTGCACGTCCGGTCTCCTGGTAATAACCTTCCAGGCTTTTAGGGATATCATAATGTATTACGAACCTGACGTCAGGTTTATCAATACCCATTCCAAATGCAATAGTTGCGACAATAATATCAGCTTCTTCCATAAGGAACTTGTCCTGGTTCATGGTACGAGTAGCAGAGTCCATGCCAGCATGATAAGGAAGAGCTTTAATTCCGTTGACTTTAAGCACTTCAGCCATCTCCTCTACTTTCTTACGGCTCAGACAATAAATTATTCCTGATTTACCGGAATTGTTCTTAATATATTTAATAATTTCCTTTGTGACATCTTGTTTTGACTTTACCTCATAATAGAGATTGGGCCGGTTAAAGGAAGATTTGAAAACATCCGCATCCAGAATACTAAGATTCTTTTGAATATCGTGCTGAACCTTTGGTGTAGCAGTTGCTGTGAGAGCTATTATTGGCGATCTGCCAATCATGTCAATTATTGGTCTTATTCTTCTGTATTCGGGTCTGAAATCGTGGCCCCACTCTGAGATACAATGAGCTTCATCGATAGCATAAAATGAAATATCTATGTTTTTGAGGAACTCAATATTCTCCTCTTTGGTCAGAGATTCGGGAGCTACATAAAGAAGTTTTGCTTTTCCTGAGAGTACATCTTTCTTTACCCGTGCAATCTCGGTCTTTGTAAGCGATGAATTCAGGAAATGTGCAACATCATCGTCAGTACTGAAGTTCCTCATTGCGTCAACCTGGTTCTTCATCAGGGCAATAAGAGGAGAAATCACAATTGCTATCCCCTTCTTCATTACCGCGGGTAGCTGGTAGCATAGCGATTTTCCGCCTCCGGTTGGCATAAGTACAAAAGTATCTCTTCCGGATAAGACATTTCTTATGATCGGTTCCTGATTACCTTTAAAAGTATCAAACCCAAAATACTTTTTTAAGTAGTCGTGTATTGTTGAATCGTTCAACATTTTCTTCCCAAAATGAAAAAATTCACCTAGTTTAAAGAATTATGCTTTTACAGTTTATATAAAGTTAATAAATTTCTTAATCAAATAATATTTTTAATAATTAATTAACAAATCTGATAATTAGTGTACTATTCAATCGTACCGACAATTCTTCTTCCGGTATCTTGAAATGAAGGTAACTATAAGTGCATTATCTTTAATGAATACTAACTAATTGATCTCCCGGATATTCAACAATCAGTACACCAACAGATTTCGTATAAGATTCTTACCGGTATAACAGTATACGAATAATATTGTTTTGCAAAAGAAGATTTATCATCTTTACAGGCTGTATTTTAAACCAATCAACGATAGGGATCAATGGCAATATTTGGAAAAAAAGGGAAGAACGGTGAGAAAGAAATGTCATTCCTTCAGCATCTCGAGGAATTAAGGTGGCATATAATCAGGTCAATTTTAGCTGTGGTTTTCTTTATGATTATAGCTTTCATATTTAAAAACATTCTTTTCAAGACGATTATTCTTGCTCCAAAAGACCCGGGATTTATTACCAACCGATTACTTTGTGAACTAGGGGAATATCTAAAAACTACTGCATTGTGTATCAACACGAAGCCTTTAAATCTTATCAGCATAAAGATGTCGGGACAGATCACAACTCACATTACAGTAGCGATGGTTGCCGGTCTGATACTTGCATTTCCGGTTATATTATGGGAGTTCTGGCAATTCTTCAAACCAGCCCTCAAACCCAACGAGGCCAGATATGCCAGAGGGGCTGTGATGGCGGCTTCCGGGCTTTTTTTTGTCGGGGTTCTTTTCGGGTATTTTATGCTGGCGCCACTCTCCATTCATTTTCTCAGCTCATATGAAGTTGATCCTTCTGTTGTCAATCAGATCAATATCAGGTCATATATCGGTACCCTCACATCGGTATGCCTGGCCACCGGATTAGTTTTCGAACTGCCTATAATAGCTTTCTTCCTCACGAAGATTGGCATCATTACACCCAAATTCATGAGGAAGTACCGGAAACATGCAATTGTTGTAATCTTTATAATTGCCGCAATTATAACTCCTCCCGATGTCTTTTCACAGACACTGGTCGCAATTCCTCTTCTTATTCTTTATGAAGTGAGTATTTTTATTTCTGCAAGAGTAATGAAACAAAAAGAAAAAGATCGCAAAGAATTTTTTGAAGGGGACGAAAAATCCGAAACTGTTACTTCATAGTATTTTAAATGAAACTATACACTGAAAATCTTGTTAAAAAATACCGTAACAGAACAGTTGTTGATCATGTTTCTGTTGAGGTTGAGCAGGGTGAAATTGTTGGGTTACTCGGACCGAATGGCGCCGGTAAAACAACAACATTTTACATGATTGTCGGTTTAATAAGACCAAGAGAAGGTAAAATATTTCTTGATAACGAAGAGATAACGACGCTTCCAGTCTACAAACGTGCGAGAAAAGGTATAGGTTATCTTGCACAGGAGCCTTCTGTATTCAGGAACATGTCTGTTGAAGACAATATCCGCGCAGTCCTTGAGATGTCGGGCTTTCCAAAAGAGGAACAAAAGGAAAGACTGGAGACTCTTCTGGGTGAATTTGGATTGAATAAAATAAGGACAAGTAAAGGAATACAACTATCCGGAGGTGAAAGGAGACGTACTGAGATCGCCAGAGCACTTGCCCTGAAACCAAATTTCATTTTACTTGATGAACCTTTTGCAGGCGTTGATCCAATCGCTGTGGAGGATATTCAGGAGATCGTGTCGAAACTAAGGGAAAAGAACATAGGAATTCTTATAACCGATCACAATGTGCATGAGACTCTTTCGATCACCGATCGTGCCTACCTTCTTTTCGAGGGTCGGATCCTGAAATCAGGCACATCTACGCAACTGGCAGATGATGAGCATGTAAGAAAAGTGTATCTCGGAAAGAACTTTGAACTGCGCAGGTAACCCGATCAATTTGTTTTCATGATAATTTATTATACTTTTGCGGGGAATTTCACCGCGGATGTGTCGTAATTGGTAGCCGAGCAAGACTTAGGATCTTGTGTCTTCGTGACGTGGGGGTTCGAGTCCCTTCATCCGCACAAAAGAATCAAGCCGCCCCTAACCTCGCTGATCGTGAGTTTTGGCGGTTTTTTTAACTATACAGTAAACATTGAATAAAATGAATATCACCAAAGAAAACATTGACGACCTGAACGCTGTTTTAAAGGTTAAGATCGAGAAAACCGATTATGAGGATAAAGTCGAAACAGTACTTAAAGATTACAGAAAGAAAGCAACAATAAAAGGTTTCCGCCCGGGAATGGTTCCAATCGGACTGGTGAAAAAAATGTATGGAAGGGCTGTCCAGATTGACGAAATCAATAAAATTGTTACTGAAAACATTCAGAAATACCTTGCAGACGAAAAACTGGAAATCCTTGGAGATCCTCTTCCAAAAACCGATGAACAGGATAAAATTGATTTCGAGACACAACAGGATTTCACCTTTTCTTTTGAGATTGGTTTAACTCCTGCAATAGAACTTAAGCTCTCTAAAAAGAACAAACTCAACGAATATGAGATAATCATCGATGAGAAAATGAAGAACGATTATCTTGATAACTATACCCGCCGATATGGCGAACTTAGAAAAGCTGACCAGACTGAAGAGAAAGATGTAGTTAAAGGAAAGATCGAAGCAATTGATAATAAGGGTAATGTAATTCCTGATGGTCTTGCAGTTGAAGACACTTCACTTGGCATTGATATAATAAAAGATAAGGAAATCAAAATAGAGTTTATAGGGAAGAAAGTCGGAGATACTATTGACTTCGATCTGAAAAAAGCATTTCCTAATGATACTGAAATTGCCGGGATATTGCATAAAAAGAAGGAAGAGATTGCTGAGCTTGGATCTGATTACAGGTTTACTGTTTCCGAAATCAGTCGATTCTATCCGGCTGAATTGGGAAATGAGCTTTTCGACAGAATTTATGGAAAAGGAATCGTAACCTCCGAGGAGGAATTCATGAAAAAGATTGAAGGAGAAATTGCGATTAACCTGAAACGCGAAAGCGATTTCAAACTGATGATGGATGTAAAAAACATGGCAATGGAAAAATCTGATTTTCAGCTTCCTGAGGAGTTCCTTAAAAAGTGGCTGCTCAGGGTTAATGAAAAAGCCACTCAGGAACAGATAGATAAAGAATTTGACAGTTTCAGGAAAGACCTCAAATGGCAACTCATCAGAAACAAAGTTGCCCGGGACAATGAAGTGAAAATAAGCGAGGAAGAATTACAAAAAGAGGCTGAGAATATAACAAGACTTCAATTCCAGCAGTATGGTCTGTTCTATGCTACTGATGAGCAGATTTCAAATTATGCAAAAGAGACCCTCAAAAGAGAAGACGATGCAAAAAGAATTGCGGATAAGATTCTTGATGAAAAAGCTATTTTTATTATGAAGGAACTTGTTAAGCTTGAGAACAAGAGCGTTACAGTAGAAGAATTTAATAAGCTTTTTGAATAGTAATCAACACTTTGCGATGATCTGTTTTAAATTTATTATCTTTGCGTGTTAATTTTTAATGCTAATAATATGAGTATTCTTGACGATTTTGGAAAGTATGCAAGAAGTAAGCGCGGAATAAGCAGTACAGGCTTGCACAAATACGCTACCATTTATAATGACAGCTACATATCACCGACAATTATTGAGGAAAGACAGCTAAATGTTGCTTCCATGGATGTATTTTCCCGCCTTATGATGGACAGGATAATCTTCCTTGGTTTACCAATCGATGATTATGTAGCAAATATTATCCAGGCTCAGTTATTATATCTCGACTCAGCCGACGCCGGAAAAGATATCCAGATCTATTTCAACACTCCAGGCGGCTCAGTTAATGCCGGACTGGGCATTTATGATACTATGCAGTACATTTCGGCCGATATAGCTACTATCTGTACAGGGATGGCTGCTTCTATGGGTGCCGTACTCCTTACAGCAGGTAAAAAGGGAAAAAGATCAGCATTAAAACATTCAAGGATTATGATTCATCAACCTGCAGGAGGATTTGAAGGCCAGGCTTCTGACATAGAGATCCAGGCAAGGGAAATAATGAAGCTGAAAAGGGAGCTGTATGAAATAATAGCATTCCACTCCGGAAACCCTGTTGAAAAAGTTGAAAAAGATTCTGACCGTGACTATTGGATGACATCACAGGAAGCTAAAGACTACGGGATGATTGATGAGATACTTCAGAAAAATCAAAAATAGTGTATAATGGATAAATGTTCATTCTGCGGCAGGACTAAGAAAGAGGCAAATATGCTTATTGCAGGGCTCGAGGGTCATATCTGCGATCACTGTATTGAGCAGGCCCACAGCATAATGAACGAAGAACTTGGTAGCAAAAAGAATGTACCGTTCGATACAATAAATCTTCTCAAACCGGCAGAAATAAAAAAATTCCTCGACCAGTATGTTATTGGTCAGGATATGGCTAAGAAGATTATCGCCGTGGCAGTATACAATCACTACAAAAGGCTCATGCAAAAGCCTGATTCTGATGATATTGAGATAGAAAAATCAAACATAATCCTTGTTGGTGAAACAGGCACAGGTAAGACACTTCTTGCAAGAACGGTAGCCAAAATGCTGCATGTTCCCTTTACAATTGTCGATGCAACTGTACTCACTGAAGCAGGTTACGTAGGTGAAGATATCGAAAGCCTTCTTACACGCCTGCTGCAGAATGCTGATTATGATGTTAAAGCTGCTGAAAAAGGTATTGTTTTTATTGATGAGATAGACAAGATTGCACGAAAAGGCGACAATCCCTCAATAACCCGGGATGTATCGGGAGAAGGTGTTCAACAGGGACTCCTCAAATTGCTTGAAGGATCTATAGTAAACGTTCCTCCTCAGGGTGGACGTAAACACCCCGAACAAAAGATGATCCCTGTGGATACAAAAAATATCCTTTTTATCTGTGGAGGAGCCTTTGAAGGTATCGAAAAGAAAATTGCACAACGGCTTAATACCCAGATTGTTGGCTTCGGAGCCTCAAAAATCAGGGAAAAAGTGGATAAAGATAACCTGCTGCAATACATTGCACCGCAGGATCTCCGGTCTTACGGTCTTATTCCGGAAATAATTGGCAGGTTACCGGTACTTACTCATCTGAATCCCCTCGACAGGGAAGCTCTCAGAGCTATATTAACAGAACCAAAAAACGCATTGGTGAAACAGTATATCAAACTGTTCAGTATGGACAATATTGAACTCACCTTTGCCGAGGGCGTTCTTGAATATATTGTTGATAAAGCCATTGAATTCAAACTGGGAGCTCGCGGGTTGAGATCAATATGTGAATCTATCATGCTCGATGCTATGTTCGAAATGCCATCTGTTGATACAAACGAGCTTGAAGTGACAATCGACTACGCTAACCGGAAACTGGAACGGATAAATCTAAAGGTTCTGAAAGCTTCATAAAATTTCTTAATACTACTTAAGGCTGAAGCTATACGTCAGACATAGTTCTCAATGCTGCTTGTAGCCCGGAAACCACAATTCATTGGATCAATCTGCCATCTGTATAATTGTTTTATTTATGTCTGATTATGATTATACATTTGATCCGAGCCATGTTTCAATAACTTGGAATTTCATTCTCAACATTCCACAGAGTCTCATACGCTCTTAGTTTTAGGTTTTAATTTAACAATGAAACATGGCTTTCTTTTTTTTAAATACCCGCTACCATCAATCATGATTAACATTTTTCAAATCGTTCGAAAATCAATTGTTCTCTGCAGGAACCTGATAATTATAAATCATAATAAAATTTATTATCATGGAATTTTTAAAATATCTTTACATAACAGCTATGAAATTACAGGCATTTACTAAAATCGGGTTTAATAACCTTTAAACAGATTTATTTGAAAAAAATAATCCTGATAAAACACTCAAAAAATGTTAAACAGCGATATATAACAAGTACAAATATTTCTTTAACATGCTGGCTGTACTGGTATTAGTTATAATAATCAGAATACTTGACTGGCTTGCCTGGGCTCCCGCCTACCCCTGAGAAAACCAAGAATGATTCTGTTTGAACACCTGTTTCAATTCATTGCTTTTTACTGATAATTATTATATGCTGATTTACAGTTACCGATTGGGCATTGAAAAGAACTAAGAGGTATCTGCTTTATTCTCTTATTGTTTTGTATGCACTTTTTGGTGCCCAGTCTTTTTCCTGTGTTTAGGCACCTGGCTCGAAAGTATGTTTTCGGGGCAGAAGGATGTTCTACCCAATTAGCTTTGAGCCTTACTCGCAAAATATTCTCCGGGAGCCAGTCTGATTATTCTGTTTTTAAGCTCTGCTTACTATCTGACACATCTGATACAACAGTCAGGCAAACAAAGGGAAACCGCTCATAAGGCTGAGTCACTGGCAAAAGATGTTCAGCTTAAAATGCTGCGTTATCAGATTAACCCGCATTTCCTTTTTAATGTTCTGAATTCGATCTATACCTTAATAGATGAGAATACCGAGAAGGCTAAAAAACTTGTAATAGATATGTCGGAATATTACAGGTATACACTAAGCAAACAACAACAGACCGTTTCAATAGAAAGAGAGATTGAGTCAATTCTGAAATATCTCGAAATTCAGAAAACCAGATTTGAAGAAGAATTTCAATATGAGATATCTGTTGATGAAGCAGCAAAACAGATACTGATACCAACCTTTTTAATTCATCTGCTGGTTGAAAACTCTGTAAAATATGGTACGAAGACTGAGAAACAAAAATTGATTATCAATCTTTCAATCAGGCTCTCAGCAAATACACTTATAATAAGAGTCTCCAACACAGGAAAATTATTGAATGCAACTCCTAATGGTGAAAAAAATATTGACGGAACCGGTAATGGTATTGAAAACTTAAAATACAGGCTTAGTTTATACTATAATGATAATTATTCATTTTCGCTTAAAGAGGAAAATGGATTCGTTATTGCAGCTATTGAGATTCATAATATTAATACCCGATGACAAACCTGAAAGCCATTATAGTAGATGATGAGAGGCTGGCCAGGGTTAATCTGAAAAAGTTACTGGAGCCACACCCTGAAATAGAAATTGTCGGAGAAACCGGTTCCTGTCAGGGCGCAGTCGATATGATCAACATGTTTAATCCTCAGCTGATCTTTCTCGATATCCAGCTAAGCGGAGAAACCGGCTTTGATTTGCTTGAAATGATTGACAGTTCAATTAAAATAATTTTTGTAACAGCATATGATGAATATGCAATCCGTGCCTTTGAGGTGAATGCCATCGATTACCTTTTAAAACCGGTAAACCCGGAACGGCTGAAAGTATCGATTGAGAGGGTAATGATCAAGGAAAAGGCACAAAAAAGTGCAGCAAAGAGTTATGAATATTCCGACAGTATCTATGTACGGTTAAATAATTATGCATCCCGATTTATAAAAATCAGCTCAATAACATTTATTGAACCCGTAGGCAATTATTCCAAGATCGTTACTATTGAAGGCAAACACTGTCTGGTTTTAAAAACGCTGAAGCAATGGCAGGAAGAACTTCCTGATAATAATTTTGTGAGGATACACCGTTCAAGTATTGTCAATATAGAACATGTTGACCACATTGAAAAAAAACCGGATACCGGGCATATGGCTTTTTTGAAAAACAGACAGGAACCTATTGAAGTCAGCCGCAGATATGCCAAAAAACTTAAGTCACTGAACTAGGTTTTTGCTCTTTTATTCCCCAAAAATACCACTTATCATCTTATCTGACCACTGATCATATTTCCCTTTGATCAGGCATTGTGCCTGTTATTTTCTTTGTGTCTGTTATTCATTAACAGACAAGTATTTATAATGATTAAAAATAAATGACACAATGAAAAAGTTTATTTCAACAACATTAATGATTGCCGTGTTTTCCACACTCGCATTCAGTCAAAAACTCACCCAGACAGTCAGGGGCACTATAATTGACACCGATAGCAGATTGCCGCTTATCGGTGCAACAGTGGTGATATTGGTACCAATCCGCCGATTGGTGCAGCAACCGATGCAAACGGAAATTTCAGGATAGAAAAAGTTCCGGTCGGCAGGATCACCTTACAATTGTCGTACATAGGTTATGAATCTAAAACCATTTCAGATATTGTAGTAAACTCCGGTAAAGAGGTAGTACTGGATTTCGCCATGCAGGAATCTGTTATAAAAATGGATGAAGCTGTTGTTAAGGCATACAGGAAAAAAGGCGAAGCAATAAACGAAATGTCGCAGCTAAGTTTACATTCCATTACTCTTGAAGAAACAAAACGTTTTACAGGAGGAATGGACGATCCTGCCCGCGTAGTTTCTTCCTATGCAGGAGTGGCAAGTTCCGATGCGAGCAGCGATATTATAGTACGGGGAAACTCTCCCAAATACATGCAATGGCGTCTGGATGGAGCAGAAATTTCAAGTCCGTACCATATGGATGATCAGAATTCTTCATTTGGAGCTCTTACAGCTCTGAATAATAATTTATTAGCCACTTCCGATTTTTATACCGGAGCCTTTTCGTCGGAATATGGCGATGTAATATCGTGTGTTTACGATGTAAAACTAAGGTCGGGAAATAACGAAAAGTTTGAAGCAACCGGAGGGATTGGTTTTATGGGTACAGAACTTACCCTGGAAGGTCCTTTTAAAAAAGGATATGCAGGCTCATACCTGTTTAATTACAGGTACTCTACAATATCGCTGATTAAAGATATTGGTCTGATTGATGTGCCCGGAGGTGTAAATTATCAGGATGCAACCTTTAAAGTAGTTCTGCCTACTAAAAGATCAGGTACTTTTTCATTCTACGGGTCTGGGAGGTTTAAGTGGTTTCTCAATGGATAATATGGGACCAGAGGACCTGTCCACACCAGGCAGAACAACATCCAGCGCTCTTATTAGCAAAGACTTTCAAAAGTCAAATTATCTGGCTAATCTTGGAATGAACCATGTTTTGTCGCTTAATGAAAAAAGCTTTATTAAAACATCACTTAACTATTCAGGAACCGGCGCCGACGATGATGTTTTTGAGACAGATACCCTTAAGAACATACAACACTGGAGGAGAGCCTGTAAGCGATTCCGTTTCTCCCAGAATGCATACGATTCAGAGCAGGATTGTGAATTCAGCTATCAGGGGAGCAATTACTTATAGCAATAAAATCAGACAGTAAGAAATAAAATTCAGATAGGTACAAAATTCACACTATTATAACTTCAATTACTATCAAAACATCTACAGTAATAAAGAAGCTTCGTTGATTAACGTAAATGACTTTAAAAACAATTTAAGTGTCCATAAATAATTTTATAAGCTGGAAACATAGCTTTACTGAGAATCTTATTATGGTGACCGGTTTACATAACATGAATATTTTAAGCAGGAATGTAAGCACCATTGAACCAAGATTAAGCGTAAACTGGAAAATTGATAATACAAATTCAGTGCATCTTGGATATGGTATGCACAGCACAACAGAAAAAGTACATAATTATTTTACCAAAATTCCACAGGATGATGGTAGTTTCGTGGAACCTAACAGGAACCTCGGGTTGTTAAAAGCCCATCATTATGTATTGGGATATGAAAAACGCTTTACTGAAAATTTAATAGGAAAAATTGAGGCATACTATCAGTACCTGTACAATTTACCTGTCGAAAACAACAACACCAGTAATTATGCCACAATTAACGAAGGCATCGATTATAAATATGTTGAACTGGTTAATAAAGGCACTGGTAAAAACTATGGAGTTGAAGTATCCCTCGAAAGGTTTTTTGATAAAAACTTCTACTTTCTAATAAATGGTTCGCTATTCGATTCGAAATATAAAACTCTGGAAGGTGTGTGGCGAAATACCCGGTATAACAACAACTATATTGTGAATATTTTATTTGGGAAAGAGTTTAGAAGCCTTGGTAAAAAACAGAACCAGACCCTCGCACTTGAATACAAAAGTTTTCTTTGAAGGTGGCAATAGGTATATTCCATTATTAAGAGATGCTCAGGGAAATGTAGCTGTCGAACCCGAAAACGACAGATATTTCGATTATAGCAAAGCGTACAACAATAAACTTGACAATATTTTTCTGTTGAATTTATCTGTAAGCTACAAGTTCAACAGACCAAAGGCTACACACGAAATTTTCCTCGATCTGATGAACATTACAGACAGTAAGGGCAGAATCTCTGAATATTACGATGTAAACAAACCGGGTAAGGTTGGCTATATTACTCAGTTTGGATTCTTTCCCGAACTTAATGTACAGGATATATTTTTAGGACAGTGGACAGTAGAACATTGAACAGTGAACAGTGAACAGATCTGCGAAAATCTGCGTGATCTGCTGGAAAATAAAAATCAAGAACTAACACTGAGGATCACAGAGGAGACACAGAGTGACACAGAGTGAACATTGAACAGGAGATAGGGAGAATGGGCGAATGGGAGAATAAGAGAAATAACTCCGTGAAACTCTGTGAAAACTCCGTGTCCTCCGTGTTAAAAAAGAGAGTTCGGACTCAATTGAATATAGAGAATCAAAATAAAAAAAGAAAATCATGAAAATTGAAACAATTAAAAAGTATGGTTTTGCAATTTCAATAATTGCATTCCCGATAATGCTGCTGACGGGCTTTTTAATGCACCCCAATCTTCTGCAGCTGGAGGCACTTCAAACTGTTAAACAACTTGTTGGAAGGTTTCACAATCATCCCATATTCCACATAGGGCATTTTATTGTAATGTTTACCGTCCCTATTATAATGATAGCTCTTATCAGCTTCATGAATGTATTACAGGGCAATGGCAGACGATTAGGGTTCTGGGGTGGGATTATTGGTTTATTCGGGACATTCATTTTAGCTGTCGACAAAGGTGCATTATGTCTTGTGTTATCAGCATTTGACACGTTACCAGAATCGGAATTTCAGCAGTTTGTACCTTTTCTGAATGTTATTGTGAATAAAGCCGGTCTTCTCTGGGTGGTTTGGCTGTTGCCATTATTGCCTCTTGGTGCTTCAATACAGGCCTTAGGCTTATTAAAGGAGAGATTTATCAGCAGATGGCAAACAGTATGCATTATTTGCGGACTCCTGCTGTTAAACAATCCCGATGTTGAACTTATCAGCTCAATAGGTGCTCTTCTGATGTGCGCCGGATACATTCCATGGGGTGTAAGAATTCTTCAGGGCAGAATGAAATGTTCTTCTACAGCCTGCCCGATATATGATACAAAAAAGAATAAAGACTTTAAATGTGTAGAGCCATGTGGATAGTTATCATGCTGCAAGTAACACAAAGTCTAATGGTTAAATTAATCAAATGGTTGTTTTACCTTATAAAATGTATCGTATATAGTATAATATAAAAACAAAAAAATGAGAAAGATAACTTTAACATCATTGATGATAGTAATGTCTATAACACTTGCTTTCAGTCAAAAAACAAAGCAAGACTCAACTTACAGGAAGTTCTTTATAGGTAGTACATTATGGATGTTGGGAAATTTTATTCCTGACGATCCCAACCCGCCTGATTTAGTCCAACTTCACTTTGGGTATCAAATAACTCAAAAAGATGTTATTTCAGTAGAGTTTAAAACATGGAGATATGCCTGGCCATTAGGGATACCCTATGGAAAATCGTTTCAGGCTACAGGAGAAAATTATCCAGGACATGTTAAGGCATTTGGTATTGGCCTGGTATATCAACATTTTTGGTGGAAAGGAGCATATACATCCATTGATGCAGGAAATATGTTACAAAAATATATAGATGCAGAGAATAAACACATTCAAAATGGTTATCAGCTATTTATGACCTATCGTTTGGGTTACCAATTCCAATTCTTCAAAAACCGGCTATTTATAGAGCCTTCCGTGGCAATGACACATTGGCCGGTTAACACTAATGTTCCTGAATCATTTGCCAAAATAGAAGATAAATGGTCAAACTATTTCTTATTCGAACCAGGGTTACACTTTGGATTTAAATTTTAATATCGGTATTGTTATTAACCTCATTCGTGATAAGAAGGCGTAGCCACTCATCATTTTATCTGACCGCTAATCATATTTCCCTTTGTTTGAACCTGATATCTTCTTTCCTTTGCTATTATTCACTTTAAAAATCTATTATGAAAGCAATTGTTCACACAAAATACGGTCCCCCGGATGAGCTGCAGCTTAAAGAGGTACAGAAGCCTGTTCCAGGGGATAATGAAGTATTGATAAAAATCCATGCGACAACAGTAACGACTACGGACTGCAATGCCCGGAACTTCACTTTTGTCCCTAAATCGTTTATGTTTTTCGCACGAATTATGTTTGGTTTCAAAAAACCAAAAATAAATGTACTTGGAATTGATCTGGCAGGAGAAATTGAAGCCGCCGGCAAAAATGTAAAACTATTTAAGGAGGGGGACCAGGTATTTGGATCACCAGGAACTAAATTTGGCGGCCATGCCGAGTACTCCTGCGTTCCCGAAAATGGAGCACTGGCTATAAAGCCGCCGGATATGAGCTGGGAGGATGCCGCCTCCATTTGTTTAGCCGGAAATACTGCATTGTATTTTATAAGAGATCTGGCAAAAATCCGGGCCGGACAAAAAATACTTATCCATGGCGCTTCCGGAGCGATAGGATCTTATGCTGTTCAGCTTGCAAAATACTACGGTGCAGAAGTAACTGGGGTATGCAGTGGTGCGAATGCAGCAATGGTGAAATCGTTAGGAGCCGATAAAGTGATTGATTATACTAAAGAGGATTTTTCCAAAAGCAATGAGAGATATGATTTTGTTTTCGATGTAGTTGGTAAGACTACTTTCTCACAATGCAAGGGTATCTTAAAGCCAAAAGGGATCTATCTTGAAAACATGATGGAAGTTAAGGATTTCCTGAAGGTGCTGTGGACCTCAATTGTCGGAGGCAAGAAAATTAAGGGTGGAGTGTCAACAGAAACTGCTGAAAATCTGAATTTCTTCATAGAGCTTATTGAATCGGGAAAGTTAAAACCTGTAATAGACAGGATCTTTCCATTGGAAAAGACAGCTGAAGCTTTTCAGTATGTGGAACAAGGTCATAAAAAGGGAAATGTAATTATTACAATCTAGTATAAAAAGTAAAGGAGGAAAAGAAATGAAAATACTGGTAACCGGTGGCACAAATGGAATGGGAAAAGGAGTAGCAAAAGTATTGGCAGGAATTGATAACCAGATTCATGAAGTTATCATTTTGTGCCGATCTAAAGCGCTAGGTGAAGCTACAATCAAAGAAATCGAAAGATCCACAAATAATACAAAGTTATCGATCATCATCTGCGATCTTACCAGACTAACTGATGTTCGAAATGCTATCAAAGAAATTCAGAGTAACCATGAGTTTATCGATGGTTTGTTTATTAATGCCGGTTTGGGCTACGCCGCAAAGAGGGTGCAGACTGAAGATGGAATGGATTCACATTTCCAGGTAAATTATCTGTCTCAGTTTATGCTGACTTTAAATTTATTGAACCTGCTCGAAAACTCTCAGAATGGAGGAAGAGTAATATTCAATGTAACCAGGGGTGGTAAAATATTCTGGGACGATATCCAGATGGAAAAAAATTGGGGTTTTGAAAACGGAATCCACCAGGCAATGACTGCTAAAAGAATGTTCTTTGTTAGGTTACATGAATTTTATAAAGGTCTGAAAAGCTCAAAAGTATCATTCATTGGTTTTGAAATATCCAAGACGGTGTGGAGTAATCAGTTAAACATTATTCCGGCTTCAATGAGAACGATGGCAACCGTAATGAGGTTTTTTGGAACATTTATTTCAATAGAGGAATGCGGGAGGATAATGGCTCCTTTGTTCACTGAAAATAAGGAAGAAAGCCTCAAGAAGTCCGGGAAATTTGTCACCTGGAAGAAAAATGAGTTTATAGGGATGAAGGAAGAAGAAACACTCTTTAGCCTGGAAACACAGGAAAGACTTTGGAAAATCAGTCTGGAATTATGTAAGGACGAAAAAACTGTTGAGATTGCAAACAGACTTCAAAGTTTTGCCGGATAATTCCAGGCCATTCAATCAGGCAAAACCACTTATCACATTATCCGACCGCTAATCATATTTTCCTTTGAATAAGCATATTGCATTATTTTCTTTGTGTACTAATATTTATTAATTAATCACGAAAAACAACAATTATGAAAAAGTCATTATTTTTTTTGATTGCAGTAACTTTCTTACTACAAAGTTGTGCTAAGGTATTTTACTCTCCTGATGCCAGATACCTTGCCAGTACGCATAAAATCATAGCCATAGTACCACCAAAAGTATCTATCGCTGCAAGAAAAAAAGTCGATCCTGCTGCTCTGATTGAACAACAAAAAACAGAATCGATCAATTTCCAGAGAGAAATGTATAGCTGGATGCTTAAAAGAAAAATGCAGGGAACTATCTTCGTTGATATCCAGGATGTTGAGACTACCAATGCAAAATTAGCTGCTGCCGGTTTTCAGGATACCAGATTGTTAACACCAACCGATATAGCCAGGGTTCTGAACGTAGACGGGATTTTGACTTCCAATTACTCGCTTTCAAAACCAATGTCGGAGGGTGCTGCAATTGCATTGGCAGTTCTTGCCGGATGGTGGGCACCTACAAATGAAGCCGTTGCTTCCTTGTCAATCCACGATAGCGGTTCAGATAAGATGATCTGGAATTATGATCACAAACTTTCGTCCTCTCTGAGTAGTCCGGCCCGGCTGGTTGATGAACTCATGAGGCAGGCAAGCAGAAAAATGCCGTACTTTACAAGTGGATCAGGATATCAGGCTAACTTTTAGCTGAAAGTTATTAAACTTAAACAGGCATAATGATTGTAAAAATGAAAGCAATCGTATATAATAAGAAAAATTATCCTGACAAACTTGTCTGTGGTAAGGTTGACAAACCTGTTCCAAATGACAATGAGGTTTTAATAAAAGTATATGCAGTCTCCCTGAATGCGGCAGATTATCGTTCAATGAAAATGGGTATAATTCCAAAAAGAAAAATATTCGGAGCAGATGTTGCCGGCAGGATCGAAACTGTCGGTAAAAATATTTCTTTATTTAAACCCGGGGATGAAGTATTGGGCGATCTTTCCAGTTCCGGTTTCGGAGGTCTTGCCGAATATGTCACAGCTCCTGAAAGAGCATTGATAATCAAACCCGGACAAGTCTCATTTGAAGATGCAGCTGCTTTACCAATGGCTGCTATGACTGCTTTTCAGGCTTTACGTGATAAAGCCGGCATTCAAAAGGGACAAAAAGTGCTGATTGTCGGCAGCTCCGGTGGTGTAGGAACATTTGCCGTCCAGCTGGCCAGATATTTTGGAGCTGAAGTTACCGGAGTGTGCAGTTCAAAAAATGTTCAGCAAACATTATCTCTTGGTGCAGATTATGTTATTGATTACACAAAAGAGAAATTCGCATCACACAATAAGAGATATGACATAATTTTAGGAATCAATGGTAATTATCCGTTAACAGCCTACAGAAAAACCCTGACTTCAAATGGAACATATGTCATGGTTGGCGGTTCTTTATCACAAATATTCAAATCACTTGTCTTTGGCTGGATTTTATCTTTCGGATCAAAGAAAATGAAATCTGTGGCCGCAAATGCAAACAAAACTGATTTGGAGTTTCTGGCAAAACTTTTAGATAATGGTATCATTAAACCAGTGATTGACCGGTGCTACTCACTTGACATGACAGCAGATGCAATGAACTATATAAAACAAGGACACTCTCCAGGTAAAGTGGTGATCAATATAGAACCAGGAGAAAATTATGAACGTCTGACACAGGCAATTGATCTGATAAGTCTTTCATAGTTTTTTCTGTATTCTGGGTTCGTATTGATGGTATTATTGACAGTTAAAGCAAGCCGATTCAAAAAGTTTTATTACTGTACTAATGTAAATTTAAGACTGAATCCGAAGTTTGTATTTGAAGTGGGAAATGTATTTGCAACAAACGGATTATTCATGCTATGATCGGCAAAGATTTGAAGATTGAATCTGTCGCTTAATACATAATCAGCAGTTGCTCCTAATGTAAACACGCGTTGTCCCACAACCGGCTGATTAACATCCTCTATGAGCTTTCGTGCAATCGTTTTATTATCGCGAATTGACAGATCGAATCGCAAATTCAGATCGCTTTTTCAACGC
>CAVRZV010000018.1:0-158210 GCA_963725785.1 uncultured Bacteroidales bacterium
TATTGGCTGTAAAGATTATCTCATCGAAGATAACCGTACAGGATCTACAGAGGATGTGATCTACTCCACTAAATCAGGTCTCGACGGACTTGTGGCATCAAGTTATTCCTACCTGCGTGGCTGGTATGGCAAAGAAGCTGCGTATGGCTTAAGTGAGGGCGAAACTGATATCTGGCTCACAGGTTACGATAACCGCCAGAAAGTCCTGATTGATTATAACGGTATTACACCAGAGGTTGCTACCAGTTCCCGTGAAACGATGAATGCCTGCTTCGATGAATTCTGGGAGTTGTTTTTTACTGCAGTGAATGTTTGTAATACCGGTATTAAATATGTTACGGCAGCACCTGCAAGCTTACTGACAGAGACTGAAAGGAATGCGTGGCTAGGCGAATTGAAAACACTTCGTGCATTTTACTACTGGCATCTGGTTGAAACATGGGGTCCGGTTCAGATAAACCGGGAACCCGTCAGCAGTGTTTCAACTGTTGGAAAACGAGATTCTGAAGAAGATGTATACGCTTTTATGCTGGAAGACATTAATGATGCTATAAATAAACTTGTGTCAAAAACTACCAAGACCGGACGTATTAATCTATGGGCTGCAAAAGCACTTAAAGCAAGGATACTTTTATACAAAGCGAGCAAATTCAGTGATAACCAGGCTTATCTTGATGCAGCTGTTGCCGAGGAGGTAATTTCAGGAAGCGGACTCTCATTCTATGCCAGCTATGCAGATTGCTGGAAAGGAGCAAATGAAAATGGTATTTCAAACAAGGAGGTAATATGGTATGTTGATTACTCTGATGTTCTGGAATATAATATTTTGCCAAAGCGCCTGAAACTTGATGCAAACGGAAGCCAGCTGACCTGGTCACAAATGATCCTGAGGAATGCCGCAAATGTCCAGGGTGGAAATGCTGCGCACCTTATGTTTGTGGGTGTCTGGAACAGCGTGTCGGCAACATCTGCAATTTTAAGACGGACAGATACTGAAGCTAATAAGAACATTACTTACAGAAGTGTGATTTATAATGTCGGAACAAGTTACCAGGCCTACTCAAAAGGTTTTACCAGGTATGTCCCCTCAGGATATCTGTTGGATTTATTCAATACAACAACCGATCAGCGATACCAGGCATCATTCAGAGATGTTTATTATGTCGCCCCTCAATTTACTACGGCGTTTACGGGCGGTGTAGTACCTCCGACAGGTTATACATTAATGAGGGATACCGCACTTTACCTGCCGAGGACGACAGTGACCCCGGCACAAATTGCCAGAGCAGCAAACAGGTATGTTCTGTTCTCACGGACAGCTGTAAATAATCCTGTTGTCTGGCCGCTTTATCAGGATGCAGCCGGTACGCTTCCTACCATTGCTACTACAGCCACAGGAAATGATAATACCAAAGGGAACAGAATGTATATTGCACTTAAGAAATTTGATGATCTGACCGGTTCTATTATCAGGGATCTTGGTTCACGCGATGCATTTGTTTTCCGTCTTTCCGAGATGTATCTTATTGCTGCTGAAGGTTATATGATGGGTGGGCCAATCATCAAATGCTATACTGAAACTTAATGCACTGAGAGCCGCCAGGGCTAATACAGGTCAATCGAATCTGATTTCCGCCGGCAGAAGACAGCACAGGTGAATGCAAAAAACATAAATGTAATTCTTGATGAAAGGGCAAGGGAGTTGTGTGGTGAACAGCAAAGATGGTTTGATCTTAAACGGACTGGAAAACTAATTGAAAGGGTGCAATTATATAATGGAACCGGAAAAAACTTTATTCAGTCATTCCATATATTGCGCCCGATACCACAACCTCAATTGGATGCAATTACCAACAGAACAACAGGTCCGGATCCGAATGGATTCTGGCAGAATACAGGTTATTGATCATGTCAGTCAGACAGTTTTGAAATGTTAAGGTTTGATGCTCAACTTGGATTAGTTTGAGAATTTCAGGGAAGGAGACCGGGCAGGTCTCTTTCCTATTATATTATGAATTATGTTAAAGTTAAATTCAATCTTCTTATTTTTATACAAGTTAATATGTCATACGACATGTACAAAAAAGCAGTTCTTATTTTATTGATGGGAGTTACAGCCTGTAACCTCCAGTCACAGGATCAGAAAAGCAACCCGAATAAACTGAAATGGTCTGTAAGGATGGCAAATTCAGTTCTTTCCAGGTCAGACAGCCTTATTTATTACGTCGACCGGAATCCCAAATGGGCTTATGATGTTGCATTTCTCGGGATGGCAGTTGACAGGCTGGGAAACATCGATCCCAGGTATTCAGAATATATGGAAAACATGGGTTAATTATTTTGTAAGGCCCGATGGTTCCGTGATTGATTACCGGTTAAAGGAGTATAACCTTGACAGGATTTTTCCGGGAAGAGACGTTATTACGGTTTATACAAAGGAATCCTGATCCAAAGTACAGGATTGCTCTTGATAATTTTATCGAACAGCTTAAGACACAACCCAAAACAAATTCGGGTGGGTACTGGCATAAAAATATCTATCCATGGCAGATGTGGCTCGATGGCATCTTTATGGCTTCAACATACATGGCTCAGTACGCAAAAGAGTTCAATGCACCTCAATGGTTTGATGTTGCTACTGCCCAGACTAAAATGATATATGAGAAAACGCTTGATCATAATTCGGGACTTTTTATGCATGCATGGGATGAAAGCCATTCCCAGAAATGGTGTGATCCTGCAACCGGACAATCGCACTACCCCTGGAGCCGTGCTATGGGCTGGTATATTTTGGCCATTGAAGATATCCTTGAATACCTCCCGGAGAATCATCCGGACAGGGCAGCTCTTATTGATATTCTTCAGAAGACATGTGATGCTCTGGTGAAGGTCCGGGATCCTGAAACCGGAATATGGTACCAGGTACTTAATCAGGGTGGAAGGGAAGGAAACTATCTTGAAGGCTCAGGTTCAGCTATGTATACATATGCTTTTGCACGGGGAGCTCATAAAGGTTATCTTGATAAGAAATATCTCGATATAGCAAATAGTGCATTTGATGGTATAATTAAAGAACTTATCACCGTTGATAAAAAGGGCTAAGTTACAATGCATAATATTTGTGGTGGCTGCGGACTTGGAGGAAATCCTTACAGGGACGGATCATATGAATATTATGTAAATGAAAAACGTATCGATAACGATCCAAAGGAGTTGCCCCGTTCATACTGGCAGCCATCTGAACTTGACAGATGAAGGTATCTGATCGTGCTAGTTGATGAAGGGTTATCGTGATCTGTTCTATTTAATATCGAAAAGTCTGCAGATGTGTCTGTTATAAATGTTTTCATAGACACATGCGGAAACAGTCTTCTCATTTGCTTCGAGCAGTCTGTAATAATCATCCATTTTCAGGGCAGCAAGCTTATATGCAACATGAATAAGCTGTCTCATATTCGGATTATAATCTTTGTTTCCGGGTATATGCCTTAAGGAATCAGCAAATTTTTTACCGTTCCATTCTGATACCACCTGTTTTTGATGGAAGTGATGAAATCATTATATCAATTACATCTGCATAGGGAGCACATAACTCGTCTATTTTCTCAAGTGATTTAATATAAATCTCTTTTACAAAATCGAGCGCCTCACCTCCGGATTCTGCAAGACCGATAACTTCTTCAAGCCAGGTTGTGCCTGCAGTCTTCAGATGAATTCCCTTATCATATTTTCTGATAATTGAACCAATATGCGGATAGATTGCAAATTTATCTGATCCGGAATGCATGCTCATCTTCAGGTTTTCAGGAAGACCAAATTCCTTTACTGCAAAATCTATAACCAATAAGATCAGATTCAAATTCCTCTGCAAACTCCGAGGATCACCTACATAATCAACACCTTTGTTGAATCTTCCCGAAAACTTGGGAGCAATTGTCTGAACTGGAATATTTTCGGAGGCCAAGCATTTTAAGTATGAAAAAAAGTTCAACAGGTGTCTGTGGTTGGGGTACTTCATCCATTGAAACTTCAGTGATGAAATTACCATTTCCTTTTACCTTTTCAATTTTTCTGTATATGTCCCATGCCTTGATTGCAGCAAAAAGGTATTTTTCCGCTATTTGTTTAATTTGAGCTTTTGATGTCTGAAATGATAATTTTGATTCCTGTGATATTCAGATTGCCGGTATATTTTTCTTACGCCTGACAGGAATTCAATAATCTCTTTATCTTCGGCTTTTTTACCGATATATGATGCCACATCTATAGTAAAAAAATCTGAGCTTTCAATAAAACTGATCAACTGTATCGAGGTTAATATGATCGGCATCAACGAAATATGGTTTCTTAAATCCGGCACTTTTTGTTACCGAATCTGCTTCCATCCTTACATCCTCAGGCGTGGTTCCGATTGTTACATGTTCGCGGTTTGACTTATTCCAGACTGGCGTTATCTCAATGCCCTTTTTCGGATGCTGCAGATTATCGCTTTTAATTGGGCACTGCCCTGGTGACCAAATCTGTCACCAAGACCTATTGAATATTTGCCAAGTGTTTTCATATTTTATTAAAATTATTCGTTAAGATCATTTTGGCTTTCTCTGTGAATCTCTGTGAATTCTCTGTGTTCCTCTGTGTAAGTTCCTATCTTTTTTGGTTGCACAGAGAGCCACAGAGTCCGATAGCTATCGGGAGCACAGAGGGCCACAGAGAGAACTGTCTGGCTCATAGGAAAAAGTCCACATTTTCGGAGGTAACTATATCTACCGGGAGATACTCAACTTTGTCAGGAATCTTATGAAGTGAAAGGTATTCAAACAGCTTCTTTATCCCCTTGTATGTTTGCTCCTCAGGTCTTTGACCGATTAAAAACCTTGTTGTACCTGATTTGAGAAACCTGACGTTTGAGTCCAGAAGATCATATCCGATAAGGTTGATTGAATTTATTCCTTTCTTTTTGAGGTACAATGCGATAAGGTGTGCTCTTGAGCCGGTGATAAAGATTGATCTGATTCCAGGGTTTTCTTCAAATGATTTGTCGACAGCATTTTTAATCGAATTCTGTGAAGGGTCAGGAATATTTATAATGATCTTCTTCCCCTTATTCCTGCCTGAATTCTCGAAAATAGCTTAGAAATCCCTGAGTACGGTTGCCAAGGTGATGAACATTCTGTATATTTCTTGCAATAGTGACAACAAGAATATCACTTTTTTCGTCAGTGATCATGTCAGTCAGCTGCCCTGCTACTCTTCCGCTCTGAAAGATATCTTCTCCGATATAGGCAAGAAATTCAGTATTTTCAATAAATCCATCAATAAAAACAAATGGGATATTCTCTTTTTGAAGACGCGCACAAAAAGCGATAGATTCCGTCTTGAAAATTGGTGCAAGAAGTATTCCGTCAGGTTTAAGATCAAATACGATACTGGTTTTCTTCTGAAAATCCTCTTCACTTTGCATATCAAAAGTAATCTGGCTAAGCGTAACAGGAAACGGATCAAGTTCATGAATAGCCCTCAACATACCAAGCGGATGCTTTTTCCAGAAGGAATTATCTTCTGTCGGTTCAGGCAGAAGGGATACCAGGTGAAATCGTTTCTTCGATTTCAATGCCTGAGCCATTATATTAGGTGAGTAGTTGGTTTCTTTCAGAATTTGCTGAATTCTGAGCTTAGTCTTTTCCGCAACTTCACCTCTTTCGTGTATTACACGGTCCACCGTACCTATTGAGACACCGGCCATAGTAGCAATATCTTTGATTCTTGCTTTTTTCTTTGACATTATGCCTGGAGTCAGAGATTCGTCTTATAAATTATCAACACGTTTCATTGTTGGCACAAAGAAGTGCATTATGACCCATGCCACGATATAGGCAATTCCGCAAAAGATGAAGAGTATGCCATAACCTGATTCAATTTTACCCAGCGCAGTATAATGTTTTAAGATCAGACCGGCGCACTGAGATACAATTATTCCTCCAATTGCTCCTGACATACCACCAATTCCGGTAACAGAAGCCACTGCTTTTTTAGGAAACATGTCAGTAACAGTAGTGAAAATATTTGCTGACCATGCCTGATGAGCTGCACAAGCAACACCTATTACAAGCACCGCATACCAGGTATTAAACTGACCTAACCAGCTTGCTGAAAGTACTGTTAGTGGAAATAATGCATAGATAAACATCGACAGTTTACGTGCCCTGAAAGCAGCCATTCCGTTATTAATGAGTCTTTTAGGTAACCATCCTCCGTAAATAGATCCGAACGTTGAAATTGTATAAACAACAGCAACAGCTAAGGTCCAGCTGATAATTCCGGGAACACCCGCCATTTCACCCGAAAAGTTTGGATTCAGTATTTTATATTCAGCCATTTTCCGGGCATTTTCACCACTCAGAAACGCTGGTAACCAAAATAAATAAAACCACCAAACCCCATCGGTCATTAACTTTCCAAAAAAGAATGACCACGTTTGCCGGTAGGTCAGAAGTTTTGACCATGGAACCCTTCCTACTTCTTGTTTACTGTCCTCTTTTTCATCCAAATCACTATTTATATAATCGTATTCGGACTGGCTTAAAACACCTGCTTTAAGTTTTTCTTCAGGAGAAGCATAGATGCGATACCAAAAGAAAAGCCAGACAGTACCTATAAGGCCAACGAAAATGAAAGCCCACTGCCAACCCCAGTGTGATGCCATCCATGGAACAAACAGCGGGGTAACAATTGCACCTATATTAGCGCCAGAATTGTAAATGCCAGTGGCGTAAGCTCTTTCTTTTTTAGGAAACCATACTGCCATTGTTTTATTTGCAGCCGGGAAATTCCCTGCTTCAGTAAGTCCT
Organism: uncultured Bacteroidales bacterium; assembly: GCA_963725785.1. GTDB lineage: Bacteria > Bacteroidota > Bacteroidia > Bacteroidales > VadinHA17 > LD21. Next base: position 6,849 of record CAVRZV010000018.1, read on the forward strand.
AAGGCAGCACGCCATGCACCAAATGTAAATGCACTGTAAGCAAGGGCATGACCAATAGCAGCAATGCTCCAACCTAAAAGCGAAAATGCATAGCCTTTTTTTGTTCCTATCCAGTCTATGAATCTTCCTGCAATTGTCATACCTATTGCATACGCAATTTGAAAGCTCATTACGACCCATGAATAGTATAACTCCTGGTTCCCTTTATCAGCTCCGAATATTCCTGCTGCAGCCAGGGTCGGTTTTAATAGACCCAGTACATTTCGGTCAAAATAATTCACTGTTGTTGCGAAAAACACAAGTGCACAAATTGTCCATCTGTATTTTCCAACTTTTTCAGAAATGGTGTTAAGTGACATATCAGGTTGGTTTAGGTATATTTAAGCTTATACATTATAGGTAGAAGAAGAAGTTGTTCCTCCGCGTCCGGTCCAGTTTGTATGGAAAAATTCTCCTCTGGGTTTATCAGTCCGTTCATAGGTATGTGCACCAAAATAGTCGCGTTGTGCCTGCAAAAGATTTGCCGGGAGTTTTTCGCACCGGTAACCATCAAAATAGCCCAGAGCTGTTGAGATTGCAGGTACAGCTATGCCATTAATAGCTGCAGCAGATACAACATTCCTCCATCCGTTCTGTGCTTTTTCAACTTTATTTTTAAAGAAAGGATCAAGAAGCAGGTTTGTAATGGAAGGATTATTATCAAAGGCCTCCTTAATTTTGCTAAGGAATGCAGATCTGATAATACATCCCCCTCTCCACATGAGAGCTATCCCTCCATAATTAAGCTTCCATTTATATTCTTCGGCAGCAGCCTTCATAAGAGAATACCCCTGTGCATATGATACAATTTTGGATGCATAAAGCGCTTCCTTTATATCATTAATGAATTTTGTTCTGTCTCCGGTGAATTTAGTCACCGGACCATGAAGTATCTTTGAGGCCTCTGTTCTTTCATTCTTAAGTGCTGAAAGACACCTGGAAAAGACTGCCTCACCGATAAGAGTGAGAGGGATGCCAAAGTCAAGAGCTGTAATGGCAGTCCATTTGCCGGTGCCTTTCTGACCTGCCGTATCGAGGATCTTATCTACGAGAGGTTTCCCGTCGGAGTCTTTAAATGCCAGGATGTCACGTGTTATTTCAATAAGATAACTATCAAGCTCTCCTTCATTCCACTCCTTAAAGATTATATGCATCTCATCTGCACTCATGTGCAAAAGATCTCTCATTATCTGATAGGCTTCGGTAATAAGCTGCATATCACCATATTCGATGCCATTATGGACCATTTTTACAAAATGACCGGCACCATTTTCTCCAACCCAGTCGCAGCAGGGTGTTCCATTATCGACCTTGGCTGCAATTGCCTGAAAAATTGGTTTCACAAAAGGCCATGCTGCTTTTGATCCACCAGGCATGATCGATGGTCCAAGTAATGCTCCCTCCTCACCACCTGATACACCTGTACCGATATATAAAAGTCCTTTGCTTTCAACAAGGGCCGTTCTCCTGTTAGTATCAGGAAAATGGGTGTTTCCTCCGTCAATTATTATATCGCCGGCACTAAGATGCGGGATAAGCGTATCAATCATCTCATCAACTGCATTACCGGCCTTGATCATTAGCATTACTTTTCTCGGACGTTCAAGCGATTCTATTAGCTCTTCAATTGAATGAGTGCCTATAATTCTCTTGCCTTTGGCTCTTCCTGCAAGGAAATCATCAACCTTTTGTAAAGACCTGTTATATACAGAGACCTGGAAGCCCTTACTTTCCATATTAAGTACAAGGTTCTCGCCCATTACGGCCAGACCTATTAATCCGATATCAGATAATTTGCTCATAATTAAAGTGTTGTATTTATAATGTCTTTTGTCTTTTGTCTTTTACCCAGCACCCAGCACCCAGCACCCAGTACCCAGTACCCAGCACCCAGCACCCAGCACCCAGCACCCAGTACCCAGCACCCCATACTATCCTGACAATCTCTGTTTTGATGACCACAAACCAAGAGCCGGATTAGAGATAAAGAATATTTCTTCACCATTTTCCATTAAATTATAACCATCATTCAGTTTTTCCGGGTTATACAATTTCTGCATATCAGTGAGATCATGATATTTAAAGTTCACCGATTCTATTTCTTTCTGAGTAAGGTATTTCGTGCAATAAGTTATTGAAAATCTACCTTCAGAACTTCCATGGATAAGATGGGCGGCTGCACCCAGATTATCATAGAGTTCTGTGTTTTCGCGTAAAGAATTCAGAGTGCCTGATGTTCCGCGATAGCCGTACTTCCGTATTAACCTGTCGATCTCTTTATCCTCACCGAATTCTTTTATTCCCGGAGCAAGTACGATCAATTCTCCATTATCAGCCATTGCCATGCGGGTGCGGTAAATGCTTTTGTTCCCAACCCAGGTGCTTTTAAATTCGGATGGATCAAGATAAACAACAACTTTCATCAGAGGTTTTTCCAGGATATTGAAATTTACTTTCAAAGACAGATCAGCTGCCAGCCTGAATACTTCTTCATCATCCCCGATAAAAAGTCCTCTCATAACAAGCTTTCCTTCAGGATTTCGACCTATTACAGTAAGAATGTAAACAATAGGTAAATGGCTTGTGAAATTCGCGGATGCATAGTTTAAAAGCGACCTTACAGGATTGTTCGCTTTTCCCATGATACGTTCCATACCATAAACAGCCCCGATAAAATGACTCTTACTGATGCCTTCATGTCCACCGGTACCAATAAGCAGATTTTTATTATAATTGGCCATGCCGATAACTTCGTGGGGAACAACCTGACCGACTGATAATATCAGATCGTGTCCACCATTGAAAACCAGTCTGTTAAGTTGCGCAGGCCATGAATAGTTTAATGCACCTTCAGTTATTTCAGATATGAATTCTCCCGGTACTGTACCTACAGTTACCACATCACTTCTCCAGTCATGCACACGAAAGAGTGATTTTGGTACTCTCGTAAACATTTCGGCAATCTGCATTTCAGTCATAGGAGAATGTGTCCCGAGGGCAGGAAGAATGTCTTTCAGATTATTCTGATAGTATCTGTATATCATTGAAGTAAGTTCTCCTGCTCTGGAATGAAACCGGGTACAATCGGGTGGTACTACAAGAACTTTTTTCCTTACACCGAGCTTCTGCAGTGCAGAATAAATAGCTGACTCAAGATCTTTTGAGCTAAGAACAGTATTTTCAGAACCAGATTTGTAATAAATCATCGCTTTTATAGATTTCAGCTTTGTATTCGGGCCTCCATATCCTTATTTAATTGGCATCAGGCTTCGGGCGTCAGGCATCAGGTCGCTTTTTCCTGTCGCCTGCAGCCTGAAGCCTGTCGCCTATTTCCAATGCGGATGTTCCGGCAGAAAAGTCTCAAATTCCCTGATCAGATTCTCCTCATATGCACCTTTATATGTTCCGGCAAAGAACTTGTCAAGACCTTCTTTATAAAGTCTTTCCCATGATTCTTCTTCTTTTCCGGGATTGATAGGGTAGAAGAGTACTCCGTTCGATTTGGCAGCCTTCAGATCGCCATTTGCATCTCCGATCATAAGTACCATTGTATCGTGATATTTACCTTTTGCAGCATATTTAAGATGCTCGGATTTAGTTCCATGTTCCTGCCCGGCAATCATCTTTAAATAATGATCGATCTTGTTTTCTTCCCATTCACGTTTCAATGCTTCAAATGGTGTCTGTGAAACAACAATAGTATCGGCTTTTGATTTTACTTTTTCCAGACATTCTCTGACGAATGGAAAGGGAGTTATTCCGAAGACCATTTTTTCAATATCCTCATTTACCTTGAGAGACCACTCCAGTGTCAGGGTAATGAACGGATCGTTTATTTCAGCTGCATATTTTTTCAATGAGGGATTCCCAAGCTTTGTCTCTTTGTTTGTCCATTCAATAAGAGGCGCGGCTGAAGGTACCGTGAAATTTCTTGCGTGTATTTCAGGACGGGTTGCAAGAAGTCTTAATGTTTCGTTTACTGCCAGGAAACGATTGCATCCCCTGTTGGTTGAATACAGATTAACAAATTCCCAGGTCTCGCGTGCGTATTTTGAAACAGGCTGCAGCCGGAAGTATTTTATAAAGTTTGGGCAGAAGCACTCTTTCTGTTTTATCTCCATTGTATCAAATGCGCAGCCGTCGGAATCTATTCCAATAAAAAACTGTTTCTCGGGCTTTAAAGCAAGTAACTTTTCCTGTGGATTCATATTAAAAGAATAATAATTAAGAGTTAAGTTTTAAAAACAGAATATTATTTCCTACTATTTTTCATAAGCTTCAAGCTTATAATCATCCAGTTTCTTAGTGGCAAATTTCATTTCAAGTCTGGCAAATCTTTGTCTTCCGTTAATCATTGGCACCGATGGCCAGTCTTCACCTATCAGAGGTCTCACGTAGTCAAGAAATTCATCAGTAACATCGTAACGGTTTTCAGCAATCCATTTCTCGGGGAATGTCCTTTCCGAAAGTGCTACTTTCTCGAGTGGAACTTTATCATATCTGACATTATATATAAACCCTGGTTCTCTCAGAATTGTTGCCATCCAGCCATTTCCTTCATATAATGCTATCTCAACAGCTTTTTGTCCAACCTTATATGCTTCATCAAGGTCCACAATTGAGGCAAATGAAGTTGTATGTCGCTGATCAGTTCCCATGACCTGTCCGCGCGCAGCACCTCTCGCTTTTAATCCTTTGCTATTCAAATAATTAACTACAGTCTGGAATACCGAATTCTGACTTGATCCAAAAGAGGTATGACCAAAAGCATCTTTTACTTCTCCGATACTGCCAACATCAAAACCTTCACTTATCACTACGATACATCTTCCATCCTTCTTCAGCTGGTCGTTGACGTTATCGACAAGATTATCGATAGATACTTTTGATTCAGCCATATAGATTTGCATAGGCATGTTTCTATCCGGATCGGCAAGTCTTGCAGCAGCCGGAATGTATCCTATTTTACGTCCCATAGCCTGGATAACCAATACAGGATCAGCGGGTGAGGAACCCATATTCTCTTCGTTGGCATTCTGTATAATGTGTGACCAGTATCTTGCTACACTTCCGTATCCTGGTGTATGATCTATAAGTTTAAATTCATTATCGCCCACATCATTATCGATCGTTTTTGGCACTCCTACCGCAATAAGGTCAAGTCCCTTTGTTTTTGCCAATTCACTCACTTTAAATGCAGTATGTTGCGAATCATTACCACCTATATAGAAAAAGTATCCGATATTATGAGCCTTAAAAACTTCCATTATCCTCTGGAAATCTTTTTGTTGTTTGTCTTTGAGTTTATAACGGCAGGTACCTATACTACCTGCAGCGGGAGTATTTCTTAATAAAGCGATCTCTTCCTTATTCTGGTCTGACAAATCAAGTAATTCCTCATTCAAAACACCTTCAATTCCGTGCCATCCCCCGTAAACCTTCCCGAATTGATCAGGGAACATTCTGCAAGTCTCTATAATACCGCGTAATGAGCTGTTGATAACTGGCGAGGGTCCGCCTGACTGGGCAACTATTACATTCTTAACCATGGTCATTTTGATAATATATTGTATTTCATTACTTAGTTATTGACATAAAATATCTTTCCTTGTTTCTCATTTCTCCCATTCTCCTATTCTCCCATTCTCCCATTCTCCTATTCTCCCATTCTCCTATTCTCCCATTCTCCCATTCTCCCATTCATTCTTCAGACTCCCGAATAAGCGCTGAACCCACCATCAACAGGAATAACCACTCCCGTGACAAACTTAGAAAGATCAGAAACAAGATAGATAAGTGTGCCTGTTAATTCTTCAGGAAGGCAATAACGTTCCATGGGAGTGCCGTTAATTATTTTCTTGCCTCTCGGAGTCAATCCTCCGGTCTTTTCATCGATTAAGAGGAATCTGTTCTGATTCGTAAGCAAAAATCCTGGTGCAATTGCATTAACCCTGACTCCTGCTTTTGAAAAATGAACAGCGAGCCATTGTGTGAAATTATTTACAGCCGCTTTTGCTGCAGAATAAGCTGCAATCTTTGTCAGGGGTCGGTAAGAGTTCATTGAAGAAATGTTTAGTATTACTCCTGATTTCTTTCCGACCATGTCTGCTCCGAATACCATTGATGGTATTACAGTTCCTTTAAAGTTAAGGTCAAATACCTTATCGAACCCTTCAATCTGGAGTCCGAAAAATGTATCTTCGAGCTTTTCGTTATCTGTACCATCCATCTTTTCCACTTTTGTAGTAGCGGCAGGGGAGTTTCCACCGGCTCCGTTTACCAGAATGTCGACAGGACCGAATTTCTTATGAATTTCTTTTCTTGCCTTCTCAAGAGATTCCTTATCAAGTACATTGGCTGAAACGCCAAATGAAGGTGTTTTAAACTCTTTTTCTATCTGTCCGGCAGTTTCTGTAGCTGTATCTTTGTTAAGGTCGAGGATTACTGTTTTTACACCGCAGGCGGCCAGTGATTTAGCCATCGTTGAACAGATTATACCGGCGCCTCCCGTGATAACTGCAACCTTGTCCTCCAGATTTAATTCGTTCATATATTGTACTTAAATTATCAATTATTAAAATGTTCCAAAAACCTTCTCTTTATCTTTTTTGCCTCTCCCTAAATCCCTCCCCCAGGAGGGAGGGACTTAACCAAATGAATTTTATATTCTATACCCCCTTCTCTCTTGGGAGAAGGGGGAAGGGGGATGAGGCAATAGCTCATGTCAAAATCCAAAATATTCCTTCGCATTCCGGTATGAAATACCTTCAATAATAGGTTTTAGTATTTCTTCATCGTCAGGAATAGATCCTTTTTCAATCTCAGCACCGACAAAACTGCACGCAATTCTCCTGAAATATTCATGACGGGGGTAGGAGAGGAAGCTTCGTGAATCGGTGACCATACCGATAAATCTTCTTAATAATCCGAGAGCTGCGAGATCCTTAAGATGCTTTTCCATCCCGCTTTTCTGATCGAGAAACCACCAGGCAGCTCCATACTGTACTTTAGCTGCAGATGAACCATCATTAAAATTCCCCGCCATTGTAATCATCATCTCATTATCGGCTGGGTTAAGATTATAAAGTATTGTTTTCGTAAGCTGTTCAGTGTTATCAAGTTCACTAAGAAATTTAGCAATTTTCAATGCATCCTGAGTAATTCCGATTGAATCCCATCCTGTATCAGGTCCCATAAACCTGAACATCCTGATATTATTATTTCTCATCGCACCGACATGAAACTGTTGTGTCCAGCCTCTTTTATGATTCATTTTACAGAGTTCGAGCAACAATGCAGTTTTAAATTTTTCAGTATCTTCCTTTGAAATAAATTCTCCCTTAAGCAGATTTTTAAATATCCTGTCAATTTCCGGCAGAGTAAAAGTGGCAAAATAAAAACGATCAAGACCATGATCAGATAGTCTGCCACCCATCTCATGAAAGAAAGAGTGTCTTTTATCCAATGCCTCTAAAAGAGTATCAATATTACTTATGACTGTTCCACTTGCCTCTTCCAGCTTATGTATGTATGACTTGAATTTCCCGGGATCCTCCGTTTTAATTACATTATCGGGCCTGAATGTCGGAAGTACTTTTATTTCGAAAGAGTTTTTGAGCTTAATGTGATGTTCAAGGTTATCAACTGGATCATCAGTTGTGCATACCACTTCTACCTTCATCCTCCGGATAATTGATCTGGTACTGAAGTCTTGCGTCTGAAGTAACCCTGATGCCTTTTCATAAATTGCTGAAGCTGTCGCCGGAGAAAGCAGTTCAGTGATTTTAAAATACCTGGCTAGCTCGAGATGCGTCCAGTGATATAGAGGATTTCCTGCCGCCGCAGGAACCGTTTCAGCCCATTTTTTAAATTTATCCCAATCCAAAGCATCCCCAGTGCAATATTTTTCGTCAGTACCGTTTGTTCTCATTGCACGCCATTTATAATGATCTCCTTCCAGCCAGGCCTGTGTGAGATTGGTAAACTGTCGGTCCTCAGCAATCATTGAAGGTGAAAGGTGACAATGAAAATCAATAATAGGCTGATTTTCAGAATACATATGATAAAGCTTTTCCGCAGTTTTATTAACAAGAAGAAAATTATCATGAATAAATGGCTTCATATCTGTCAGGAGATTAGAAATTTTTCTACATTTGAATAATATTGTTTCGTTAACGATCACGAAAATAAGAATTACAATTCAATTAATCAAGAAATAACAAAATATTAAAGTCAATTATAAAAGCAACAGGAGGCTATTTTGATTGTATATACGTGTTTCGGGGTCAATATCCGGTAACATAAAGTAATTCAAAGGAAAACAGAATATAACTGGAATAATTATAAAACATGATATTATGAAAGTTGAACTTAGGTATGCGTCTCATCCAAATGATGTAAAAAAATTCGACACAGAAAATCTTCGGAAAGAGTTTCTTATTGACACCGTATTTATGCCGGATGAAATATGTATGGTTTATTCGATGTATGATCGTTATATGGTCGGAGGTGCGATGCCGGTTAAAGATCATTTAATCCTGGAAACCAGTGATGAACTAAAATCTGCACAATTTCTCGACAGAAGAGAGATGGGAATTATCAATGTTGGCGGAGCTGCCATTATTAATACCCGGGAGAAGAATTATGAAATTGGTTTTAAAGAAGCTCTATATCTTGGCAAGGGAACATGTGATGTGGTTTTTATGTCGGTTGATCCAAAAAATCCGGCCAAACTATATATTAATTCGGCACCAGCTCATCATGCATATCCGGGCAGGAAGGTCACACTGGCAGATGCAGAAATTGTGGTTATGGGAAACTTTGAGTCTTCTAACCACAGAACTGTTAATAAGCTTCTGGTAAACAGTATTATCGAGACTTGTCAACTTCAAATGGGAATGACCGAATTAAAGACAGGAAGTGTATGGAATACGATGCCGGTTCATACTCATAACCGCCGGATGGAAGCATATTTCTATTTTGAGGTGCCTGATAAACAGGCAATTTGTCATTTTATGGGTGATCCGGATGAAACAAGGCATTTATGGATGAAGAATGAACAAGCTGTCCTTTCACCTTCATGGAGTATTCATAGTGCTGCAGGAACCTCTAATTATACTTTTATATGGGGAATGGCCGGCGAGAATCTCGATTACGGGGATATGGATATACGTCAGCCGGATACGCTTAAATAGAAATTTTACCCCTCTGTGTCACTCTGTGCCCCCTCTGTGTAGTTCTGTGTAAGTTCTTGAAAAACAGTTACACAGAGAACCACCGAGAAGACACTGAGAAACACAGAGAAAAAATAATAAGTTATATTATGAATGATTTATTTGATCTTACGGGAAAAGTTGCTCTGGTTACCGGAGGAACTCATGGAATAGGATTAGCTATCGGACTTTTGCTTGCCAGGGCAGGTGCAAAAGTATGTGTAAACGATATTGAGGATGATAAGCTCCTGGGTTGCAGGGAAGTTTTTAAGAAAAAGGATCTTGATGTCTTTACCCTGAAATTTAATGTAACGGATGAAAATGATGTTGACAAAGGGATTACACTCATTGAAAAAAGTGCAGGGGCTGTGGATATTCTTGTAAATAATGCCGGAATCATCAAAAGGATTCCAATCCTTGATATGGCAATAGCTGATTACAAGCAGGTTATAGATGTTGACCTGGTTGCTCCATTGATTGTATCTAAACGTGTTGCCCCGAAAATGATAGAAAAGCGGAGCGGTAAGATCATAAACATGTGTTCCATGATGAGTATATACGGCCGGAATACAGTCTCTGCATATGCTTCAGCAAAAGGTGGTTTGAAACTCCTTACACAAAATATGACCTGTGAATGGGCAAAGTATAATATTCAGATAAATGGCATCGGCCCGGGTTATATTGCTACATCACAGACAGCTCCTATTCGCGAAAACGGACATCCTTTTAATGATCTGGTAATGACGCGTACACCGGCAGGCAGATGGGGCGAGCCGGAGGATGTTGCCAATGCTGCCCTGTTCCTTGCCTCTAAAGCCAGTAATTTTGTTAACGGACATATCCTGTATGTCGATGGCGGAATACTTGCTAATTTTGGTTACGTAAAGGGAGAAAATGACATTTAATCGTTTGGAAGTCTGAATGCCCTGATTAATACTAAACAATAAGACATCAGGGTAATCAGACACTCTTTTCAGGATTATCAGGATGATCCTCTGAATATGGTTTTGCATACAAGTCTTCAACTGTTACCCTATCATCCGGATTAGCAGATGAGGTCGGCAGATTTTGCTCTTCCTGTGCCTTACCGTTGAAATAAAGAATGCAGGCAAATATCGGCATTAGAGGAAGTATTAGGGCGCTAACAATAGCTGAAAGAATTATATACAATGGCTTAGATGCAATATCTATTAGTTTGGTGGCATCTTCGGGATTCACAATTGTCTTAACAAAGCTTCCGGTAAAAGGGAGGAGAATGATACCAGAGAAAATGACTGAAACAACCAGCATAATTATAATAAAAACTGCGACCCAGCCAATATTCGACCAGAAATTCTTATGGACCAGTCTGATTGTTCTTGTAATTGTTGAACCAATATTTGTTCCTTCAACCATCATTACAGGTAATATGAAAAGATAAGTAGTTACAACGTATAACATTGCAAAGAATGCTCCTACTATTAGTACAAATATTCCAAGAATTACACCTATCGATCCTGCAAATGCAAGAAGAATCATAATTATTATATATGGGATAAAGTACTTCAGGGAATTAACTATTGATGTGAGTATGGTATTCTTATTGTCTATCGGATTGTATATAATATAGTACTGAAGGATTGTTGTAAAGAGCAGATTTATCAGAGAGATTATTAAAAGCGGGAGAAGAAAACCTCTGATTTTTTCCAATATAATCATAGGATCAGTAATTGTAGACAGTTCCTTCATATTCACTAATGATGAAGCATATTGCATCACAAGTGACATCATTAGAGACATAATAAATAATGCGATGAATTTCTTTTTATAAAATTCCCATAATGAGGTCATTGCACTGTCGATGTTATGTCTGCGATAAAGGGGATGACTGCTGAATTGGTCCATCGGATCTTAGTTTTAAATGTCTGCAAATTTATACAATATTACTTTCCTTTTCTTCATTGTGCCGAAAGAAAATCACTGAAATCATTTCAACTTATTTACCTCTCCTCCAGAGTCTGAGAACATTGCTGAAAGGGAATATGCTGTTTGGTTTATTCTGTGTGAAAATACCTTCATTTACAGCTTTTACATCTTCGATTGTGTAAAACGCTTTAGGGTTGCAACCTGTTATAATATCCAAAACGGCAGCAAGCTCATTTCTTTTAACAATCGAGTATATCAGATCAATGTTTTCCCTTGCTCCGTGAGCTGTCACTACCGTTGCTCCATAGCCTCTGCCATTAAGGATTTGTACGAGTTCAGGACCTCTTTCATTTGCAAATACTCTGATCATAAGGATTCCCATAGCCAACTTCTCCTCAATAATCATACCCACAAAGTTACCTGTTGCGAAACCGGCAGCATATGCAATAAAATTGATATAATTATCGAGGTTCTCCATAATCTTGCTTATGGCTGTTATCCATATAAGAACTTCAAAAAACCCGAGAATGGGCGCGATATTCCGTTTACCTTTCGATACGAATATTATTCTCAGGGTACCTATTGAAACATCGCATATCCTGGCAATGAAAATTAGTACAGGCATAAGAACATATATGAAGAGGTTTGAATCAAAGAATGAGGTTTCCATGGCAGGTTAGATTAAAAACGGAGCAAATATAGAAATAACGGCACAAAGGCAGCAAGGGCACAAGGGCACAAAGGCACTGCGACAATCGGTCGCTATTGCACAAAGGCATGCTTCTGCACCACTTATTAAACATTTTTCTTTATTAAATGTTAAATATTCAGTCGGGAAGATATATACGTCTAAATAATCAATACTTTTGACAATTAATTTAAACTATAACTTTTAAGATGATGAAATTTTATAAACTGGCTATTCAGATTATCCTTGTAGTTATAATAGGGATTGGTGTTGTTTCCTGCACCGGAAAGACGACAAATAAAAGCACTCACGATGGCGTGGAATATTACAGGAACCTGCAATTCAGTGAAACTCCTTACGATATTGAAAAGGGTACACGACGGTTAACTGCCGATCAGGCAAAAAACATAAACAACTACAAATTTACTTATGACAAAACAGGACGCCTTCTATCGGTTGAATTTGGACGGAATAATGTTCTTTTGGGATATTCATCAATGCAGGGAGCTGCAAAAATTACGTATGACTACAGCAATAATATGCAGATTAAACATTTTTTCAACAAGAATAACGAACCGATTGAATCTGCCGGTGTATTTGCTGTACAATATGCACTGGATGAAAAAGGGAACAGGGTTGGATCGATGTTTTTAGGGAAAGATGGTTCTATGGTAGAGAACAGGAATAAGATTCATTCATACTCATGGAGCATACTTCCCGATGGCATGGTCAGAGAACTTCGTTACAATCTAAAAGGCGAAGAAACTGTAATGAATCCATTCTGCCCGTTTTATGAACTCAGGTTTACATATGATGAAAAGGGTTTTACCACACGAATGGCAAATTTTAAAGCCGATACGCTTTATAACTGTACAGCAGAGAATTGTGGCGATATCGGAGTTTCTTATTTTACATTCTTGTCTAACCAGGCCGGCGACCTTGAGAACTTTTCAGTTTTTAATGTAACGGGTCAGATGTCAAATCTATACTGGGGATGGTCAAAACGGGTCAGTAAATATGATGAGAGTGGTTATGTGCTCGAAACTAATCTGTTTGATCAGGATAATGAGTATGTAAAGGGTAAACTCGTACCAGTCACACAAAGCTCTTATGACGATCATGGTGCCCTGATTGAAGTTAAAAACATGGATAAAGACGGAAACCTGATTAATAGTCCTGACAACGGGGTCGCTATAGTTCAGTATAAATATGACGAAATTGGAAACCGTACTGATACACTTGCTTTTGACAAAGATAAAAAGCCTGTAAAAGTATAATCGGATCAACTCACATCAGTAATATGAAAAAGCAATATTACCTGTTATTAGCATTTACATTCTTTTACCTCTTTTCGGTTTCGGGATGCAAAGGGAAAAAGCCGGAAATAAAGCAGGAAGTAGTTCCTGTTAATAGTAAATCCGTCGTCCAGGTCGGCAATGAAACGGCACTTCTCTTAAAGGACCTTAAGGATAACGGAGATTATGTAAACAGTAAAGCTTACCCTTCATTGATCAAAGCTTCAATTGTGAATGAGAGTCTCGGGAAAAATTTACTGATTGTTGATCTGCGATCCGCAAAACAATATTCAGAGGGACATATTAAAAGTGCAGTCAACAAAAAGTTTGAAGAGCTGCCCTCATATTTTGAAACAGGAATTAAACCATTTACATATGACAAGATTATCATTATCAGTGAGGACGGTCAGATAGCTTGTTATGCAACATGTCTGTTGAGATTGATGGGGTATGGAAATGTCTATGCAATGAGATGGGGGATGAGTGCCTGGAGTAACAGATATGCCACGGAAGGATGGTTGAAAGGCTTATCCGGAAAGTATGAAGCCAATCTGGAAAACAAAACAAATGAAAGACCTGCTTCTATAGCAATGCCTGAGCTCAAAACAGGTTTGTTGACCGGCCCTGAGATAGTAACAGCAAGATTCAGGAAGTTGTTTGAAGAAAGGACCACAGACATTCTTATAACCGCTGACGAGGTTTTTAGTAATCCTCAAAAATATTATATAATAAATCTCGAAAGGAAAGACAAATATGAGGATGGACATATACCAGGATCTGTAAGATATAAACCTGAGGGTACCCTGGGATTTATTGAAGAAATGTCCTCAATTCCATTTGACAAACCTGTTGTTGTTTATTGCGGAACAGGTCATAACTCAGGATTTGCAACCGCTTATCTGAGGCTCTTTGGCTACGATGCACACACATTAAAATATGGTAATAATGGATTTATGCACGATAAAATGATTAAACAAAGAAAGGTCTTGTCGTGGCTTCCATTCGGACCGGAAGATGTGAATGAATTCGAAGTAGTTAAATAGTTTTTCTGAATTGAAATAACTTATAATTCCGGTCCGGGTGTTAATGTATCGGGCCGGAATTTAAATTCAGGTTCTTCGTTCAGGGGTCCTTTTGTCAGAATGTAAATATTCCTGCATCCCATCTGGCTTAAAACCATCCAAATCCTGGCTGACAGATCAGGCTGTGAGGAATATATCAACACCGGACCTGTATGTTTAATTATCGATTTGAGAATATTTTTATTAAGAATTGAATCTGCAGGAATATTTCTTAGATCCCCGGTTATCTTTTCGTCCGGAATCATCTTATTATCAAGATTGATTGTCAGATTATTTCCTTTAAGGCTCCCTACCTGTTCAGGTGTGATTATGTTTGAATGTGATAATGAAAGTTCAGCCCACTTTTTTGCATCATTTTTGAAATGAGAGGTCCCCACCGTTCTGATAAGTACCAGAATCAATACTATAAGAACAACTGCTATTATATCTTTATACTTTTTTATTATAATCATCAAATTCTGATTTCTGATTTCTGATTTCTGATTTCTGATTTCTGATTCCTGATTTCTGATTCCTGATTTCTGATTCCTGATTCCTCATGCCATTATTCACATCCCCCGTCGAGTTTTTTAGCAGTCAGATGCTTTGTCTGAATAAATTTTACTTTCAGACTATCGGGCATACTATTCATTTCGGTGAACATTTTTTTTGCTCTTGTCCTTGTTTCAAACAGAGCATTCTCACGTGCTGTAATTCTTTCTCCCGTAAAGCTGCTGTTCATGACTGTGTTAAACCACTCGTTAAGACCTCCTTTCATCACATAAGTGTTTTTGATATTAAGTCCTCTTGCAATAGTCAGAGCATAGTTGGAATCAAAGTCTCCATTAGAATAAAATATGCTTCTGGTTTTGCCATTATTGAGGATAATCCCTGGATTCCTGTCAAGGAGAGTTGGATACGGAATATTTATTGAGCCCGGGATATTTACCATTCTGAATTCTTCAGGTGTTCTCAGATCAATAATCTGAACTGAGCTGTCTTCTTCAACAATAAACCTTGCTACCTGGTCGACGGAATAGTAAGAATTTTTGTCGAGTAGTTCAGAGAGAAGGTTCCTGGGTCTTACAATAAATGAACTGTTTCCCGACATGGGCAATAGTGCAAGAATGAGTCCGAGACAGAGAAGTACTGCTGAAAATTTTGCCCTTATATTCATCTTTTTAGTTTTTAAATTTCACTTATTATATCAGGTCGTGCAAACCTCTTCTCAGCAAGCTCTGCTAACCAGAACATTATCGCAGCAGCAATTATCAGAAGAAACGTAAATAGGCCGGGTGAAATACCCATGGCCTCATTTATTTTAACCGGTCCCTTGTACGACCCATTCGCAAGTTTTTGTATCAATGGATAAGTTTCCGCAAACAGGAAAGCACCAGTTAGTCCGCCTATAAAGAAGACAAGCGCATCTATCTTTCCAATTGAAAGAGCGCATAACCCTGTTCCGGGACAAAATCCTCCCATAATAAATCCGGCGCCCATAATAACTCCTCCAACTATTGAAGCGGTAACATAAAACTCATTGACAAATACCAGGTTAAGATTGAGTAATCCAAAGTAACTTAGTAACTGTGAACCTATAAGAGCAACTATAGCGGCAGTGAAAAATACCTTGATGACAGTTGTATCATAGCCATAAAACATTCCTGCCAGTTTCCTGCTCGAAGAGAAACCTGCCTGTTCGAGTGAAAAGCCGAATCCGATACCTATAAGAAGGGCGATCAGGAGATCAAGCCATTCTGGCATTGTAATTAGTGAAGATAATGGTCCCATTGTAATTGAATTAATTTTCACTTAAAATAAATAGGCTCAACGGCTCAAAGGCTCAAAGGCTCAAAGGCAAAACCAATTCTGTTATATCTGAAACCGTTGCGCCGTTGCGCCCTTGCGCCCTTGCGCCTTTGCACCCTTGCGCCCTTGTGCCGTTTATCATATCCAGTTTTTCCTGAAGAACCATGCAAAGAGATAGGCGGAACCAAAAATAGCAACCATTGTTACAAATCCGGCAACTGAAAGTACTGCCATACCTGATAGCGCTGCGCCACTTGTACATCCACGAGCAAGCTGTGCTCCGTATACAAAAAATACTCCTCCAAGAAAAGCAAAGATCAAGCGTCTGGAATTCGAAATCTTTGGAGATTTTTCAATTTTAAACTTCAGCCTTTTCGAAATTGCTCCCGATAAAAATCCACCGGCAACCACTCCCAGTATTTCAATCGTCAGCCAGTTCTTTAATGGCTTTTTTCCATCTTCAAAGTACTTGTTGTAGTATATTGACCCCTGGGCATGCGAACGGTCAACAGCACCTACAATGGAAACAACGCAGTATTTTATGCCCCCGCTGGCTCCCAGACCCCGACCTGACAGGTACATAGCCATCAGCAAGACTATCCCGAGCATGGTCCCCGCCAGATATGGATTCATATATCTTTTTTTCATTATTCTGAAATTCTTTTAAAAACGATTCTGACATGTAAAAGTACTAATTGTATGTAACCAGTCAAACAGAATGCATGTAAAAAAGTTCATGTGGTCTCCCAACAATTGAACTATCAAAATGGCAATCCAATAATGAAACCAAATTTTGTACCTTTACGGCTTAAGATAACAGCGATGAGCAGATTCAAATTGACAATAGAATATGACGGGACGCGATACTCCGGATGGCAGATGCAGAAAGGCGGGAAGACTATACAGGGGGAGATATTCGATGCATGCAAGGACCTGTTTAAATTTGAAACGATCGATATTTTCGGCGCCGGAAGAACAGATGGCGGTGTACATGCTATCGGACAGGTAGCACATCTTGATGTTGAAACTGATCTGGTACCATTGAAGATTAAATATGGTATAAACGACAGGTTGCCCCCTGATATCTGCATAATAAATGTTGAAGAAGCTCATACGAAATTTCATGCCCGGCACGATGCAAATGCCAGAAGTTATATTTACCAGATAAGCAGACGACGCACCGCCTTTGGCAAAAAGTATGTGTGGTGGATTAAAGATTCACTCGATCTTAATCTTATGAATGAGGCTGCTAAGAACTTTCAGGGTCTGAAAGACTACAGATATTTCACCGATGAAGAGGCTGAATCTTCATCAACTAAGGTGGAGATATTACACGCTAAAGTGAATGGTTTTGGTGATCTGCTGGTTTTTCATGTTGTTGGTTCACATTTTTTATGGAAACAGGTAAGACGTATGACAGGAGTACTTGTTGAAGTTGGCAGAGGTAAATTGTCTCCATCTGAAGTGGCTTCATTTTTCAGACTTAAAACTGACATTCCGGCAAAGTTAACCGCACCACCTAGCGGATTATTTCTTGAAAAGGTATATTATAAAAATGAGGAAATAAGCTATCAGACAAAGCCACTTATCAATTTTTAAGTCCTGTCTTGCTCATTGTCTGTTGCTGCGAGGAACGCTTCCACGTTGTTTGTCTTCAACCTTAGCCTTAGCCTTAGCCTTAGCCTTAGCCTTAGCCTTAGCCTTAACCTTAACCTTAACCTTAGCCTTAACCTCTATTTTGTATATTTAAGCCTGAGATCAATACTTTTGTCATATACAAAATAGCAGGGATCGGTACACTGATCCTCATCATATCTGACTCTTGGGGTTGCTGAATCAATAGCAGTGTAATAATTATCGCTTATATTATAGGTAGCGGTGACAGTGTATTTTTTATTGAGAGATACAGATACTTTCAGAGAATTTGCAATCGGAGGATAATGAGAGCTATAAAGAATGCTATCTTCAAGATTGCCTTCATAAATATTAATCACTGTATTTTTTGAAGTATAATTAACGTCAAGCTTAATTTCAAGATCAGCTGTTAAAGGTTCTTCCGAAGTACAATCTGCGCATATGATAAAAAAGCCCTTATCTTCACATGAAAAGCTTAATATCAGGATAATCAACAGCAACAGTTTTAATGTAGTTCTCATAATACTGCTTAATACCACTTTAATGTTTTTCTTTTAGTTCTTATGTTATCAAAATAGATATTATAAGAAGCGCCAATTCTTATCCATACCGGGCCTGCACGATAAAACTCGGACTTCATGTAATCAGCACCAATAGAAAATGAAAGATCTTTTTTTGTCCATTTCAACGAGACGGCAGGAATTACCAGAAATCTGTTTCCAGGCACTATAAGTGTCCCTTTAAGCTTATTTCCAAAAGAATAACCTGCAGAAAGTGATGTGGACAATTCAAAGTTGGCTTTGAAGGCATTATCGGTAAGAGCAAAATCTTTAAACAATCCTGCATAAAAAACCGATCCCTTATTCATGTACTGACTAAAAGTGTGTTCAGAATTCTTAATTAAAACCCGTGTGTACCAAATTTTTGTATCACATCCTAAAATGATACCTCCATTCAGGTATGGTTCTTTGAATGTAAGACTTATGCCTGTATAGAAATCATGCAGAAAAAACCTCGATGATGCCATTATATCCATCTGATCTATTTCATACCTTATGTTACCGGGCATTTTATTTTCCTTAAGAATATTTATTATTTCCTTTCTCCGGTATTTTGAAGCAACACTATACGGGCTTATGGAATTTTTTCCCTGACCGGCCCATTTATCTCCCATTTTAAGCAGAAATACAGCCGCTTCAGTATGATCTGCAATTATTGCCAGGGTGAGGGCATTATTATTCGAGGCGTTAACAGCATAGATATCAACACCTTTTTCATAAAGAAGTCGCATGATCAATGTATCTCCATTAAGCGCAGCCATCAGGAAAGGTGTAAACCCTTCAGTATCTCTTGTCTCCATATTGGCGCCTTTTTGTATAAGAAGATCTGCAACATCTGCATTTCCTGCCCATATAGCAGCCAGAAGAGGAGTAGTTCCTTCCACCGTTTTTTTATCAATTGACACATCGTAATAAAGCAGTATGTCGACAAGCTGAAGGTATCCATATACTGATGCATAATGAAGAGGTGTAGCATCATATTTATCAGTTAAATCAATATCTGCGCCACCTCTTATGAGAGCTTCAGTAATTTCCTCATTCTGGTTTTTTACCGCAATAATGAGAGGAGTTTCATCCCGGGCAGTAAGCTTATCCAGATTTGAACCGTACTCAATAAGCATTTTAGCAACCTTTGTTTGATTATTGGCTATAGCGTATACAAGAGGGGTTATTCCTTCCTCAGTTTCCGAATTTATATCTGCGCCTTTCTTTATAAGCCGGTCAACTTCCAGAACGTAGCCTTTTGATGCAGCAATCATCAGATTGTAGTTCAGCGCAGCATCAAAGTTTAAAGGAATGTAATCAGTTGTGTCATAATATGTTAAGCTATATTCGGGAGATTGTGAATATAAGCTTCCTGAAATGAAAAGAAGCACTGAAGCAAAAAGAATCTGTATGTATTGAGGCTTCATTGACAACATAGACAGCAAAGTTAGTTTTTTGATTCTTTTTTCAATAGATAACATCCTCAGATTATAAATATTTTTCATAGAATCTGCGGGCAGCAAAACAAACTCAAATAATGTGCCATATTTTGGAAGTAAGGATTATAGTCAGTTATTTTATATTTCAGATCTACAATTTAAGTCAACAAACCTGAAATCCGGTATAATTATTTGATAAATCAATCAATTTTAAGTCAAAATTGTAATTTTTATACTAATCTTGTCCCGTGAAATGGAATACTTTCTATTTTTGTCTGGTGAAAAATGAATTGGGGTTGAAGAAATACAGTAAAATATTTTTGGCAACACTCTCTCTGATGTTGGTTAGTATTAACCCCGGGGCCAAGGAAAATAGTTTTAATCTTATTGACAAGCTTGTTCCTGATAACATCAGACTTACGAACAGCAGTTCGTCAGGAAGTGAATTTGTCGGAGCCGAAAAAACTGTAGATGCTTTTCTGAGAAAATGGTCGATAGCAGGCACATCTATTGCTATCGCCAAAGATGGCAAGCTGATCTATGCCCATGGATTCGGATATGCAGATACTGCATCAAAAACTGAAACTCAGCCTTATAGTCAATTCAGGATAGCCAGTATTTCAAAACTGGTAACTGCTATTGGTATAATGAAACTCGTTGAGGAGGGAAAGTTATCTCTTACCGATAGTGTATTTGGTCCTGAAGGAATTCTGAATGATCCCTATTTCAGCGATCCAAAAGACAAGCGGGTATATAGTATAACAGTTGAGCAGCTTTTAAGTCATGAAGCCGGCTGGACTTCGCGTTATGGTGATCAGATGTTTATGCCGTTGATTATTGCTGAAAAGATGGGTGTTAAGCCACCTGTTGACACAAAAACTATTGTGAAATTTGCCCTGGATAAGAGACTCCATTATACTCCCGGAACCGGAAAAGCTTATTCAAATCTCGGATACAGTATTCTTGGTCTGATAATTGAAAAAGTATCTGGCATGTCTTATGAGGATTTCTGTAAAAAGACTATTCTGGAACCTCTCGGTATTTATGATATGAAGATTGCAGGAAACCTTTTTTCTGAGAAAGCTCCTTTTGAAGTCACATATTATGTTCCATCTGATATAATACTTAAGCCTTCTATATATGGAACAGGTGAATTAGTTTCGCCCTGTTATGGCGGAAATGATATAAGATCTCTTGGAGGAGCCGGAGCCTGGATTGCGACAGCCCCTGACCTTATGAGGCTCTTACTGGCAGTTGATGGATTTAAAACCCGGCCTGATATTCTTAACGATCAAGAGTATCAGGTTTATGACAGATAATAACAATGGATTTGCACCAATAGGATGGAAGACTACCACTATGGATGGCACCTGGTGGCGAACAGGTTCGTTTCCGGGTAGCGCTGGTATGATGAAAAGACAATCTGATGGAATATCGTGGGTCGTTCTTTTCAACTCGAGTGCATGGAATGGACCTGAGATATACTCGTACATCAATAATATGATGTACAGGGCAATATCGAAGATTGACCCATTGCCGGACAATGACCTTTTTAATTATTCCCTGCCTTTACCCCTTAAGATGATTTTAACTGAAATCCTCAAAAAGGTAAAAATGTGTTTTACGGTAAATGTCAACCTTATTAAGGAGGAACTCGAAAACCGGTATGGCGCCACTTTGATCGATCCCGACAAGTACAGGCCAAGTTACTATTATCATGCTTTTGGACTGCCCGACTCTTCCTGTAATTTGCTCTGATTCACCTTCGAAATCAAACTTACTGAAATGGGGATTGATACCATCGTGGACTAAGAACTATGGACGATGCAAATGTAATTCGATATAAAACTTTTAATGCCAGATCGGAGAGTATAGATACAGAAACCATCTTTTTCTTCATCGTTCACATCAAAAAGATGTATTGTTCCGGTCAAAGGTTTTTTTGAATGGCAGCATGTCAGGAAAGGACAAAATTCCATGGTATATCTATCAGTGCGGATAATGAAATCATGTCACTTGCCGGTATTTATGATGACTGGATTGAGGAGCAGACACAGGTGAGGTTTTCAGTACTTTCTCAATTGTTACAACTGAGGCAAATGAACTGATGTCCGAAATTCATAATTCGGGCAAAAGGATGCCGGTAATACTGAGTAAGACATTCAGAACAACAATGGATTGATGCTTTCGACCTCACAGTTGAAGATGCTCTTGATCTGTTGACTCCCTGCCCTTCTGAGATCCTGAAGGCTCATACTATCAGCCCGCTGATCAATTCCCGGATCATCTGACAGAAATACACCGGAACTTATACAAGCCTTTAATTATTCATCGGGAAATCTGTTATTCTAGATAAAGGGTGTGAGGCTCAAAGGCGGGGCGCAAGAGCGTTAAGGTTTGTCATGCCGCTGTGCCGTTGACGCCGTTGCGCCGTTGCGCCTTTTACTGCGCCACAAACTGATAAGTACAGGGTGCCAAGCTGAATTCTGGGAGAATTGGAATCAGGATTAAATCTGGATAGGAGTGCGGTATTTATGGCTGTTTCGACCAGACATGGATCTGAAGCTGTACTTTCTCTCTCAGCTACCTGGGCTTTCTGTACATTTCCATTCTGGTCGACCTCAATCCCGAGTACAACGAGTTGCCTGACCCCTGGCATTTGTAAATAGGGAATTGGGAGATACAGGTGATTCCGTCCAACCAGATCATAATAGATTCTGGTGGGACCTTTGAAATTTGCTGCCATTTCCTGGGAACTTTCGGTTTGTCAATTGCTTTCTTTGCAACTGTATCTTTCTGAATGGAAATATTTCTCATCCGTCTTCAGGTCGTTCAGTTTTTTTTGTTCATCAATATAGTTGTCCACTCCAAGTTTCCCGCTTTTGATAAGCTCCTCTTTGACCTTGTCGATATAATCGGAAGGATTTATCTTTTCCTCAGATTTGCTTGAAAGATTTCTCGCAATATTCATCATCTCTTCATCCCCTTTGAGTATCTTTTCTACTGTAGTTGCACGCAATTCTTCAGGTTTCTTCCTTTTTGACAGCAGGTTCGGCCTCCGGAGCAAGTTCAATTTCATATTCAGTTGAAATGATTTTCTGCAACGACCTTAATTGCAGTGACATGAATATTATTCCTATAAGCAGATGAATAATTACCGTACCCAGAATACCAGCCAGTTTTCCTTTCTTTTCTTTCATACCCTGCGAAATTATAAATTATTACATTTGTATCTACATATTTGACTCTTAATATTAATAGGTTGAGTCGAGCGATTGGGAAATTTCTTAATTACACTAAGTCAGAATCTACTCGTTTCTTTAGGAACTTATTATGTTTCTGTTTACCCCCTTCCCAACCTTCCCCCAGGGGGGAAGGAGTATCAAAACCTTTCCCCCTTGGGGGAAAATGAAAGGGGGTAAATTAAAAGATAGAATAGATATAATTGTTTTGTTACTTCAAGGTACAAAAATGATATTCAATGAAAAAAGAACTAATCCTTGAGATAATTCAGGAGAGATGGAGCCCTTACTCGTTTTCTTCAATTCCTGTGGAAGATTTTAAAATGAAAGCAATATTTGAGGCGGCAGGTTATGCTCCTTCATGCAATAATGAACAGCCCTGGAGATTCGTTTTTACAACGAAACAAGATGAGAAAGTTTTTAACGATTACGTAGGGTTTCTTGTTGACGGAAATAAAGTGTGGGCAAAAAATGCCTATGCCCTGGTCATTAGTATGGCACGCACAAAATTCACTTATAACTCTAAACCAAACAGATATGCTTTTCACGATACGGGTATGGCCGTATCCAATCTTTTGTTACAGGCTCTCTCTTTAGATGTTTATGTTCATCAGATGGGAGGTTTTTCAGTCGAAAAGGTAAAAGAATACTTTGATTTAAGCGGTGAACTAGAACCTGTTGCTATGATGGCAGTAGGGTATCTGGGTGACGGGACTTCACTTTCTCCCGAATTATTGATGCGCGATGAAAAGAGAAGACCAAGGAAATCGGTAAATGAATATGTATTTAAAAACTCTCTTACCAATCACGCTTTTTAGTCTGTTAATTCGTACGAACTGTCGCCATGTAATCTGGAAAATCCTTTGCAACCTTCGTGTTTGCCTTTGCGTACCTTTGTGGTAACAAGTTATTCATTTAACCACGAAGAACACAAAGTAAGGCACAAAGGAACACAAAGGAGGTAAATGCCAAAATAATCTACTTGTTTCAACTCTAAGGTATCAAAACCTTTCCCCAATGGGGGAAAATGAAAGGGGGTAAAAGATATGAGTGAAGATATAAAAAGCTTTAGTTATTTGCTTTGAGGTTTTTTGATCTTTTTTCTAACCTTGGCGTTAACAGGTTTGTTGAACTTCTGATTTTTAAATAATCCGTTTTTAATTCCGCTGATGAATTTTGCCCAGGCAAAAGGATTGAGAAGGTTGTTGATCGGATATTGTTGCCTGGTTGCCATCGAATTGAAATTCTGTGCCATGGCATATCTGAATCCGGCTTCAGGAGAGATCTTTACATTACTCTGATTTGCTATTGCCACATAAATTGATGCGATATTATCATTCATGTTTTCAATTATCGGATCGACAGGTCGCTCTTTTGTGATATCTTTAATAAACTCACTGTAATTTTTCCATGGCATAATATTCACTTCTTTGATCTGAATAGTATCCACTTCCAAAGAAATATCAACTTCGCAATGTCTTTGTTCAAAATTCTCAGGGATGAATGTATGGTATCTTTTAAATCCGACTGCTCTGAAAAAAATAGTGTCTCCCGGAATACTTGTAATTGAATAGATTCCTGATCTTTCACTTACAGTTCCCTTTTTAAGTTTTCTGGATACCACAGCTACTCCAGGAACGGCCTTATACGACTCATCTGTAATTATACCACTTACCTGTATATATCTCTCCGTTTCATTTGCCTGGCCATAAATGGCAGAAATGGAAGAAATGAAAAATATAAAAGTGTAAAAGAATATCTTTCAATTAGATCCGTTTATTTCTGATTAATTTAAATTGCGCTGCAAAATAAGCATTATTGAGTATAACGTTAAAATATTTAACTATATTTTAACGTGGTCAGTAAGATGATATCAAAAGCCGGTATCAAAAGATGATCAATAATCCGTTGTAAGTTATAATACACTTATTCATCATTTTTAAATATGGAAAATATTTCAATATTTGCACTCAACAAATTTCTGACCAATCTCTCTGTATCAACAATAATTATTATTTGGATAATGCACAAAACTTTAGGGCTACGAAAATTATTTAAAAATTATATGGAAAAAGTATTACTGTTGGGTGATGAAGCGATCGCACAGGCGGCGCTGGACGCAGGGTTAAGCGGCATGTATGCTTATCCCGGAACTCCTTCAACTGAGATTATGGAGTACATACAATTATCGCATGAAGCTTCTGATCGCAATATTCATCGCCAATGGTCCTCAAATGAAAAAACAGCCATGGAGGCTGCTCTTGGAATGTCTTATGCCGGTAAGAGGGCTATGGTTGCAATGAAACATGTCGGATTGAATGTGGCTGCTGATGGATTTATTAACTCAGCAATTACCGGTGTAAATGGTGGTCTGATTGTTGTCTCCGCTGATGATCCGTCAATGCATTCCTCCCAGAATGAACAGGATTCAAGGTTTTACGGAAAGTTTGCTTTAGTCCCATGCTTTGAGCCATCGGACCAGCAGGAGGCATATGACATGGTATTTGATGCTTTTGAAGTATCTGAAAAGTATAAGCTTCCTGTTCTTTTCAGAATTACCACACGGCTGGCACATTCACGAGCCAGCATCAGTTTAAAACTTTCTCTCCCTGAAAAAAAACTGACTCTTCCTGTTGATCCGCTCCAGTTCGTTCTTCTTCCGGCAATTGCCCGAAAAAAATATAAATCTTTATTATTGACTTATGAGTCATTAAGATATGAAAACAGAATTTCAAAATATAACATTTTCAAAGATGGAGGGAAAAGGGACCTTGGAATAATTACTTGCGGAATTGCATATAACTATTTATTAGAGAACCTCGGCGATAGTATCAGGGATTTTCCTGTACTTAAAATATCGGCGTACCCTTTCCCAAAAGACCTTATTAAAGATATAACCGGAAGGTGCAAAGAGGTTTTAATTCTTGAAGAAGGAGCTCCGGTTCTCGAAGAGGCTATCAGAGGATTGCTTGATGATGGAATAAAAGTCTTCGGACGACTCGACGAGACAGTTCCACGAGATGGAGAATTAAATCCTTCGATTGTGGCAAAAGCTCTCGGGTCTGCCGTTAAGTACCGGAAATGCAGTTCCTGCTCTGGTTAAAATGAGACCACCCTCTTTTTGTAATGGGTGCGGACATGCTGATATGTTTAACTCTTTAACAGAAGCTGTAAAATCGTATGGTAATGGACATGTTTTTTCAGACATAGGTTGTTATACTCTTGGAGCACTTCCTCCATATAATGCAATAAATTCCTGTGTGGATATGGGTGCTTCCGTTACAATGGCAATAGGAGCATCCGATGCGGGGTTGTTTCCATCAATCGCTGTTATCGGGGATTCGACTTTTACGCATTCCGGAATGACCGGACTTCTCGATGCTGTTGTTAAAAACTCATCCGTCACAATTATAATATCCGATAATTCCACTACGGGTATGACTGGTGGCCAGAAATCACAGGCTACTGGCAGGTTAGTACAGATTTGTGAAGGTATTGGTGTTAAAAAGGAACATCTGAGAGTCATAGTTCCTTTGCGCAAAAATCACGACGAAAACGTTAGTGTTTTGAAAGAAGAGATTGAATATAAAGGAGTTTCAGTAGTCATTGCCGTTCGCGAATGTATTCAGACCGCTACGAAAAGAAAGAGATCAGAAAAAACCTGATAAGTAATTAATCCATAATCTTTAACAATGAAGAACGACATTATATTAGCCGGAGTAGGAGGACAGGGGATCTTATCAATTGCAGCAGCGATTGGTCTCGCTGCGGTTGCAAATGATCTTTTCCTGAAACAGTCGGAGGTCCATGGCATGAGCCAGAGAGGAGGTGATGTCCAGTCGCATCTCAGGCTTTCTGATAAACCTGTTTCATCCGATCTTATACCTTATGGAAAAGCGAGTCTTATTATTTCGGTTGAACCTATGGAATCACTCAGATATCTGCCATGGCTTTCAGAAGACGGCTGGCTGGTTACAAGCTCTGAACCATTTATTAATATACCTGACTATCCTCCTCTGGATGAGATTATAAGTGAGATTAAAAAGATAAAAAATCATATCATTGTTGATGCAGATAAAATTGCTAAAGAAACAGGATCAGTACGATCAGGAAATATCGTTATACTTGGTGCGGCATCACCATTTATTGATATGCCTTTTGAGAGTCTTGAGGCTGGAATAAGAAAGTTATTCGGGCGTAAGGGTGATGATGTGGAAGCTTCAAATCTGAAAGCGCTAAAGGCTGGAAGAGAGTGTTCAATTGTTCCTAAAACCTGAACATGGCGTTAACATAAATCGCACTGGAGATGTGTTTGTCAGAACTATAAGGAAATGTCCCCTGGTAATTTAATGCCATCTTTGCATTTTCATTAAAGGTGTACTCCAGACCAATTATGGCGAATCTTCCGTCATTCACAGAATTCCATTGAACGTTTTCACCCGGAACAGTTACCGAAGTAGCATAATCATACCTGGCAAATAGTTCAGTCTTCTTGAAAATACTTATACAACCTGTTCCGGTTAATCCCCATGCATTATGGCCTCCTGTCAAATCAAGGTTTGATTTATAATTTGCTTCAGCCCCGATCCTGATAATATCATTCCTGAATCCTGAAAAACCAATCAGCGTATATCGCCATCTGTAATCAGGGTTCTCAATATCTCCGTATATTCTTACAGCAATCTGTTTAACAGGTGTAAATGTAATACCGGCGGATGTTTTGACGCCGTTATCGAGCTGAATATCAGAATAGCCTTCCCCATTCATTACTTCAATATCGCCTTTCCAGATATCATTGAATTTATACTCCGCAACAAAACCCAGATCAGCAACATTACCATATCCGTTAATTGATTGAAATGATTTTGCTATAAACCTTTTTCCCCAGAATTTTTGCTGAAAATCAAACATGTGAGTGTCAGTGATTCCAAAAGAAATTCTGAGATCGCCTTTTGTATATCTGATAGATGCTTCCCTGAAAAAAGCATACCTCCGGCGTACTGATTCCGGAGAAATATCATCAGGATTTCCTATGTTGACAATTACTGATCCGGAAAAATATCCGGCCGGAAGAAAATTATAACCAAGGTACGCTCTCTCCAGCCCGAACCCTGTAGTTTTAGATGAATCATTGAGGTTGTAATGAAAATCGGTGAAAATTTCAGCTACAGGTTTCCCCTGGCTGATAAAACTTTGGGAATTAAGTAACTGACAAACTATGACTGTAAAAACCAATACAGATATAATTCTTCTCATTATTTAGTATTCTGTTGAAATTTTCTATATATGAATCCCAAATGTAGAATTTATATGCTTATCCCTCTCTTATTCCCATAAATTTTTAAAATATATAAAAAGAAGACACGCGGAGGCGTGTCTTCTTCGGAAATGCAGCTATTGATCTTCGCATCATCATTCTGATCAAGCCTGACCCTCTTCATCCTTTCCTTTGTCTTTACCCGATCTGAGCAGAACAAGATCACTGAGTACAATCTCCGTCATGTTCTTCGTGACTCCTTTTTTGTCCTCATAGGTGCGATAGACAATCCTGCCTTCGACAGCTACTTCCTTACCTTTTTTCAGAAACTTATCGGCAATATCAGCCAGTCCGTTCCAGGCGACAATATTGTGCCAGGTTGTTTCATTTACTCTCTGACCATCAGCGTTTTTGTATCCGTCTTTCGTGGCCATTGTGAAATGGGTTACTTTTTTCCCGGTTTCGGTCGTTTTTGTATCCGGATCCTTGCCCAGATTTCCGATCAGCGTGACTCTGTTTGCTAGTGAATTCATGACTTCAGGTTTTAAATTTTACAAAAGTTTAATGTCTTAGCAAACTTAAGCCACCCGGTCAAGCTTTTTCGGTTATTAAACATTTATACCCGGTTTGAAATCACTTATAGTCGTTTGTATCCGTTTGAAAACGTTTTTTTAGATCATTTTATTTACGTGTTTGATTAGTGCTTTCTTTAAGAAGTCTGTATTCTCTTAATTATGACATTGACAATTCTTCTTTAAAATGATTATAAATTAGACTAACCCTAAAAAGGACAAGAGAAAATACAGATTACCTGATATATAGTTGGAGATTTTTGTCCAATTTTTAACAAGTTACGAGTACAGTTTGTTAAAAAATGGTATAGCTTCCAGTATCCATCCATAATGGACAGGAAAGGCATATATAATGTATTATTAAACTAGGTTAATAATATACTGTAAAGCATTGATATCTAACTGATTTTTGTTGCAATCCCATAATTTCTTTAACAAGTGACAATTTGTAATAAAACTTGTTCATTAAGAAACTAATAGACTTACTAACTAATTTATAATCATGCATATAAACAGAAGTTAGTAACTATATTGTCAAATGTTAATAAACTTAAATTTTTACTCTTGCATTGAGCGGTCCGCTTGTTTAATTTAGCATTTACCCGCTTAAGATATTAGTGGCCGTTTAATCTTTTTAGAATCAGAGAAAAACAATAATATATGGAAGAGTTATTTGTCCAGGAATCAGCTATTACATATGAGAAAACAAAGAACGAAAATCAGGCACAGGAGATACAGAAAACAGGTGGTCCAGTGTTAATGAAGTAATATAAAAACAAACGTTCTTTTACATATCTATATAAAAAGGAAGGATGTCCATCTTTACAGGGCGAACATCCTCACTTTTTCTTCGAACCATGTTACTATTTCTAGTAACACCCCTATACGGGCGGAGGTTCTTGTTTTTTATATTGATATAACAAATATAAGTTAAAAAAGGTTCGAAGTCAAAAATGCCCTATAATTTTTTTCGAACAGGCAAAACCCTGTTTGTTAAAAACGTAAAATAACAGCGATGAAATGACATTCGAACGCAAAAAAATTACTAAGAAAATCATAGATTTCATTAGTAATAAGACCTTTCAGCTGATACTAATTTCAGTGGAAAAGTTGATCGAGATCATAATCAAGCTGAAAGGCTTGATTTAATAGAAAGAAAGAGGGCAATAAAAAGCCCTCTTTCTTTTGTAGTATAAGTAAAAAGCGGAGACAACGATTTAAATCCTCACTGCTTTTCCTCCTGATAAGGAATGAAGTACTAACTCCGGACCAAATCTAACTGTTATCTTGAATAAAGGTTATTCTTGCAGTGAAAAGCAAGATGATCATTGTGGAACCATATAACATATTTGGAAGATCATTTTAATACTAATGATAGACAATACATTATACAGAAAGACTGTTTCCCATAAAATTTTCAATAAAAGCAATCCCATTTTGTAACTGACATAATATTAGCATGTTAAACAATATTCGAGAATATAAGGCAAAATAGTCCTCATTTTACAGTCTTCAAGTTGAATTTTGAGTAAAGATTCGTAAAGAATTGTACCACACAGACAATCATAAATATGCTTTAATATATGTCTGATAATCAGGATTATATCTAAAATATAAAAAGATTCATTTATAAGTTCTTGATGGTTAAAAACATATACTTATTTTGACAAAGTCAAGCAAAAAAATTTTTTTTTATTAGTTTTTTTTTTCCAAATATTGTGAAGTGAAATATTTGAAAATTATTTGATTAGGAGTAAAATTAAGTAGTATAAAAGTTCTTTTCTATATTAAAATAAAAAAATAAGGATGCCAACCCTGGAAAAGTTAAACATCCTTATCGATCTTTGAACCACGTTGTTTCTAACAACAACGCCCTGATATGGGTGAAGGCTCCTTAGTTTTGTTTGTGAACAAACAAATATAAGTTAAAAATGGTTCAAAGTCAACATCAATCTGTTATAATTATAAATTTATAACAATGAATGCTGAAAAAAGGAGGGTCATCATGAAGATCCTCAGCGAAATCGAAGCGATTCTGAAGAATCATATTTTTCAGAAAGTGGTTATCATCTTAGAGTTATTGACTCTGACGATAATCAGTGGCTGGAGACTGCTTAAATGAACCAGTTAACCTTAGAAAAGAGGATCATTTTTTGATCCTCTTTTTATTTTATAGTCAAGTATAAAGGTAAAATGATAATAGTAAAAACGCCACCTACTGAGAAAATCTCGCTACATTTCGGCCTAGTTGCTGTTAGTAGAAGTAGGTGCCGCTGTACTTTCAGATATAATTCATTTTATTCTTTGCAATATTTACTATTCGAATAAATTTAGCAGTTCCACCTTACATATTCCAGCCATTTAAATACAAAACACCATCTGCACCTTGTTCAAAAGTGAGCATAGGTGTAAGATCCCCGTAAAACCAAACTATACAAGGCCAAGGGTTACTTGTTGATGATCCACAAGTCATAGCTGAAGTTTTCATTGGTTTCCCGAATATGACTACGACTTCACTGCTAGTCATACCTCTCTTCAGCTTCATTACATTGTCGGGTGTAAATTGTGATGCGGGTGTAAGTTGTACTGCGGGTGTATATTGTGATGAATAACAACTACTAAGTAATAATAAGCTAATAATTGAAACTTTGATTAATATGTTTGTTTTAGTACATAATTTCCATAATACATTTTGGAAAGTAAAAGTATGATTATTCATTTAATTATAGGTTTTTATTTAGACACTGTAAGTTAAGAATTATTGCAACGCCAGTCAAGTCTTAAATCAAAAAGCGGCATTTCCTATTTGAAATATCTCGCTGCCGTTGTGCTGCTCGTTGCAAGTGGAAGTAGGCGCCGCTGAATGTCAAATTTCTTAAATTTTCAGAAACAGTACAAAAAAAAGCAAAAGTTTAGCATTGCTTAAATGATCTTAAGTTATCAAATTAAATCAGCTTGTCTTATTATTGAC
The DNA here is from genome assembly GCA_963725785.1 of uncultured Bacteroidales bacterium. Taxonomy (GTDB): domain Bacteria; phylum Bacteroidota; class Bacteroidia; order Bacteroidales; family VadinHA17; genus LD21. The sequence continues at coordinate 38,519 of CAVRZV010000018.1, forward strand.
TTTAATTAAATTCATAATAAAAATCTTGTATAATAAATCCTTTTAATAACAATTTGGTTATAATTGTATCTCCTTCTGGCTTAGACAAATTTTCGAAAAAGACCTTGAAAATACCATTCTCCATTTCACTTATTGAAAAAGCGTTTCTGATATCAAATTTGACAATATTATCAATGAGCTCTTCTCGTTTAAGAAGACGATCTTTTAAGGATATAATTAAACGCAATCTTCCTTTTCTAATATCAGATTTTTCTGATCTCGAGGAAACCATATCAGTTTGCTGCCTTAATCTACTGAGCTGATAAGATATTTCCTCAAGTTTGGAGAACATATAAGACTGCGCATCATCTGGAGCAGTTACCTTTCTCATAATTGAGTCCTTTACAACTCTATAAATCGGATTATCGGGGTCCTTGTCTTTTATTGCCTCTTTTATACATTTGAGAAGTTTTGGTTTTAAAATTTCGACACCAGCCATATCATTTTCATAAAAAATTGTTCTTTCTGTTGAAATATCGAAGGGAAGTTTTGTACCTTTTTCTGCTAGACATATAACTGGAAGTCTTTTGGCATGTCGAACAGCAAGTTCATACATAACATTCGGATTAAGTTCGGTTAGGTTTGCAATTACTAGTTCATCTTCCAAAAGATGTTGAATTACTTGACTAGTAATAGTATCCTGGAGTGTCTATCTCATGTGGTGGCAAAGCTTTGATATTCAATTCAATTAAAACAGTCTTTATTACAGAATTGATCAATCCATCAGCTTTTCTTCTTGTATCAGAATCTTCACTGCCTAAAGGAGAAATAATGAAACATTGAATATCCTTTTCTGATCTCCTTTGCTGGTTCCTTAACAGGTTTTTTCGATCCCTTTACCGTTGCCATAATTTTTAGTTCAATTAATTTAAAAATCCTAAATAAAATGTAACTATAAAAAGTTAAATATTAAACACATAAAAATCTGAAAATAGGGCACCTCCTAACAGAACGCTTAAGCAGTGACTATTTGTATTATTAAATAGGAAATGCCGCTTCAGTAAATTTCAGAAATAATAAGATACAACGCAAATATATTTATCTCGATGTGGAGATGTTCGCGGGGACTACTTTAATAAAACCTTATCCGATGGAAACCCATTTTAATGGATGAATATATCAGCTTACTTACCCGTTTTCTTGTCTTTGATGCAGTGGACGGATAACCCATATCCCTTATTCCAGTTATGTCTGTAAGTGCCACTTAAATTGTAGGTCACACTGCGGGCCCATGCAGTGGTTGCGTCTGTTGCTGTGGTTGTCCAATAATTACCCCAAATCGAAACACCATGGAAGGGGTCACTGGTCAGGTCACGACTGCCACATCCTATAGCATTAAAACCACTTGAATTGGTCCCGTTCCCGTTACTTTGCCACTTTGTTGTACTCTTTAATTGTGTGCCCTGGTCGGTTCCACGCCAATCAATACCATCTGCCTGAGCTTGTGTCATTCCTAAATTCATTTCAAGGGTTTTCCATTCAACATCAGTTGGTACATGAAAACCAGCAGGACATACACCACGGCTGTCGGTAACCGCATACCAGGTGTATAAACGACCAAAAGAAGGCACACTGCTTTCATCACCATTATATGCCCATTGATACTTTGGTGCGGTTTCATTTGATATATCCAGTATTGCCGGGATGGTCGTTACAATATTATCACCATTATTGTATTTAGTGGTTATGAGATTTTCATCAAGCCAGGTCTGCGTACCTATTATAACCGAAGTATAAACATTACCATCCTTGTCAACTATATTTCCTGATGTATCCTGTCCGGCGTCTTTTTTCTTACAACTACCCATAAGAATGAATAATATTCCCATTTTAATTAAAAATGGGTTAATCCAAAATCTGGTTTTCATGGCTATATGATTTAAAGATTATATGGACTATCTGTAATTATATATTCAAAATTACACCTGCAAAAAACCAAAGTCAAATAAATCTTTAAGCCCTGATATACACATCATTTGTATTTTTTATATCTTTATCAAAACATTAGTGCTAGTGGAAAAGAAATGTCTCGATTGCGGCGACACCTTACGTGGCCGTACCGATAAAAAGTTCTGTTCTGATCAGTGCCGGAATAACTATAACAACAGACTGAACCGCGACTCAAATAATTTTGTACGGAATGTTCATGGCTTGTTGAGGAAGAACAGAAGAATCCTTGCAGATCTCTATTCAGAGGGCAGGGTAAAAGTTCATAAAGATGCTCTTTTTGCCCTTGGATATAATTTTAGTTTTTTTACCCATATAATTGAAACATCCAGGGGACAAATGTTTCATTATTGTTTTGAATATGGATACTCGGAAACCGGAGATGATTTCCTTGAGTTAAGCCAAAACAGCCAATATATTGAGTATCAATAATGGACCTCCGTTTGAGGTGATGAAAGAGTCCTTCTTTACCGCAAAGAAAACCCAAAGAGAAATAACTAAGCGAACCCCCCTTTAGGGGGGCAGGGGGGCAAAAACGCGAATACAAACGGAACGCTCTCCTCCTTAGTGGGGCAGGGGGGCAGAAACCTTTATTTTCAGATCAGATCGCCCTCAGGTGGTGTTGTAGTTGTTTCAACCTTTATGGGTTCAATATACCCTGAGTATCTGATATTATCAATTTTCAGACTGGAGACCGAAGCGTTGCAATAACCACTTTTACTTATATCCAGATAAACATTAAATGTGTTACTGTTGACATTCCCGACCTTCATTTTAATCTGATATACTTCTCTCGATAAGTTTTTGGTAACCTCATAATCCATATTTCTTCCAAATATATCAATAGCGGCTATTCTTCTGATATCGTACTGTCTTCCAAAATAAGCAGTGTTTATAACTGCTTTATCTCCGTCTATAATAATATAATTGGCTCTTGGATAAAGATCGGCCATTCCTCCATATGAAAAATATAGTCTGTCAAGCTTAATGATAAATTTTTTCGATTCAACAGCATTCTTTATTTGCTCCTGTTTGGCAAGCTTTTTCTCATTCCGTAGCTCAGCCTTTGACACCTTAGCTTCTTTTGTGGTCACACACGAAGAAATAACCAGAAATACTGTTATAATAACGAATAGTTTTTTCATGGCGTAATATTTTAATTTACTAAATTCAAATATCGTGCCATTCAATTGTACCGATCCTGCAAATTGAAAATGATTCAGCTGATAATATTTCTACCAGTCGGAATTAGCAAGTTCCCACACATCTGCAAAACTGATTTGGATAATCTTTTCCATGATATCCCAGTTTACCGTCCTGATTTCGTCTGATGGTGTATGATATTCTTCGCGATGCCCTGGTTTAAATCGTATTATCGGTATACCAGCTGCAACAAACGACCTGTGATCGGTACCTCCAGGAGGATCTGCTGAAGGTTGGTAATCGACATTCAGATCAATCCTGAACTTTTTCAGATTGTCGTCGGTAATATTCTTGAATACAGGATATGAATTTGTATAGGTCATTGTAACTTTTTTGGGTTCTTCATCCGAAATATATCTCGAGATCATATCGAAATTCATATTCAACCTGAGATCCTTCAAAGGGTAAGGAAGGTTTTGAACATAATATCTTGATCCTAAAAGACCTTCTTCTTCTGCAGTCCATAAGGCGATTATTATTGTTTTTTCTGGTTTTATACCTGTTTCCATAATTGCCTTTGCCACGGTCATTACGCCAACCGTACCCGACCCGTTATCGTCTGCACCGTTCCAGATATATCCGCTTCCCATTCCCAAATGATCGTAATGTGCACCAAGCACTATGATCTGATCTGTTTTTTTCCCTTCAATTACTCCGATTACATTTCTAACAGCTACCTGGGTAGTCTTTGAAATTGTCTTGATATGAACATATTTATCAGTCAAAGGCGGGATTGGAAATGGTTCATTGGCATCAGTCCTTTTGATGAACTCATCAAGATTTATTCCTGATCCTTTGAGCATTTCACTTGCTGTTTTTACCGATACCACAATTCTGACAAAATTATCAGCATTGCTTTTCCTGGGAATGGAATAGCTGGCGACGGATCCTCCGGAATGTGGATTTCCCTCGGATGGAGACATGTTAAGAAAATCTTTTTTGTCAGGGTAGCCGACTACAGTGGACAGAGGATTAAACTCAATAATACCGATGGCCCCCATAGATTTTAAGATTGTTTCATTCTCCCTGGTTGAAGATTCAATCTCCATAGGGTCAAGAGACTCCCTGATAAATTTTGGAACCCGTGAAATTTTCAGAACGAATTTTCCCTTAACATCGATGTTTTTGAAATCATTGTATTTAAATTTATCATTTTTAAAACCATAACCTGCAAAAACAACCGGTGCTTCAATTTCAATTCCCTGATCTGAAGGTCTGATTATAAAATCTACATTATTAGTGAAATCAGTGGTTTTTATCATTTTACCTTCTATGGATTTCAAGTTGAGGAACTGCTCGTCGCCGGGTACAGTTTTCAGCAGAACGAAATTCTGAAAATATGATCTTACATTGTTCATTGTAATATTTGACTGATTTCTTGCACGAAGAAAATCACCATATGGCTTGACACCATATAACTGAAGCATACTGGCAATATAATCTGATGAAAGGAATTCTCCCTTTTCTCCGGCCATTCTGCCTTCTGTCCAGTCGGATGACAAAAAACCAAGCTGAGCTTTTAATACGTCAGTTGAAATTGCTTTAAGTCCTTTCTCAATGGGAGCTTCCTGCCCCCAATTCAGCGACAGAGCAGTAACACTTAATATAATTGTTGAAAATAAAAACTTTTTCATTTTATCAGGAATTTAGATTTTTTTTTACCAAATGTAGGTGTCACTAAGATAAATATTTATTGCAATTTGTTTTACTATTATATCTTTGAAAAAAAATAGGAACAGATCAATGAGAAAAATTTTCATTATTATTCTGCTGACGGTTTTGATAAGTCCGGTATCCTCTGGTCAGGAAAAGAAAGTATATGATGAAGGATACATTGTCAGGGTAGGGGATAGAGCCCCTGATTTCACGATCAGTGAAGCCGGTGGAAGTACTTACAGATTGTCAGACCTGAGAGGAAAAGTTGTAATGCTTCAGTTTACTGCGAGCTGGTGCAGTGTTTGCCGTACTGAAATGCCTTTTATTGAGAAAGATATCTGGAAGGCAAAAAAGGCTGATGGTCTTGCTGTAATAGGTATTGACCGCGACGAACCGGTTGAGAAAGTTCTTGAATTCAAAAAAGATATTGCGGTAACTTACCCACTGGCTCTGGATCCCAAAGCAGCAATTTTCGGATTGTTTGCCCAAAAAGAAGCCGGAGTTACCCGAAATGTGATAATTGACCGGTCGGGTAAAATAATTTTCCTGACACGACTTTATAAACAGGAAGAATTTGAACAGATGAAAAAGATAATCTTTGCTGAGCTTGAAAAAAGATAGTCACTTTTTATTACCTGTTCAGTAACATAATGTGATAAAAAGATCAATTTCTATGCAACCTTTTACCATATTTCTCCGTTATAATATTGTTATATAATCTTCGGATAATTGCTAACTTATTGATTTAGTAAACCTAATACGTATGAATATGAAAAAATTAGTTGTATTGGCATTAATTATCATCACATCAATACCCGCATTCTCCCAGGTCAAATTTGGTATTAAGGCGGGAGTAAGTACAACGAATCTGTCAATGGCAGATATTAAACAGCTTTCTTCCGGAAACACCACCTACACTGTTGATGCCCTGACTACTGCAAAATATGGTTTTCACGGAGGAGTATTTGTAAGACTTACACTGTTAGGTATTTATCTTCAACCTGAACTATTGTTCACAACACGGACAAATGAATATGCGATTTCGAATACTACTAATCCTCAGTCAATTACCTCTTATGTTGCGAAGCAGAGTTTTAATAAACTTGATATTCCCGTTATGGTCGGTCTTAAATTAGGTCCGCTTCGTGTTAATGCAGGTCCTGTCGGATCCCTTTTGATTAATTCACCAAAAGCTCTTATAACAAATCCGGATTTTAAAAATAATTATAGCAAAATGACTTTCGGCTACCAGGCAGGATTGGGATTTGATTTATTAAATTTTCTTACTTTTGACTTAAGGTATGAGGGGAGTCTTAAAAAATACCAGAATCAGATCGAGAATCTTGCGAAGACAAAAGTTAACCTTGATGACCGGCCTAATGCATTCGTGTTTAGCCTGGGTATAATGTTCTAGAACTAATAAAATCCATATTTGAACGAGGCTGTCTCAAAAGGCAGCCTTTTTCTATGCATATTTCATTCATTAACTTTTTGTATTCAGGTATGAAAATTGAGGGGATGTTGAAAAAGTTGAAATCCATAAACCACAAAGGTCACAAAGCTTTTACATAAAGGTCACAAAGAGCTGATCTATAGTATTATGCCTTTGTGAACTTTGAGCCTACTTTGTGTACTTTGTGGTTAAATTGTACTTTTTCAACAACACCGTGGGGGGCATCCTTCTATTTCGAAAGCAACATTTTCGCTGCAACAAGCAGGAGCAGAATTCCGAATATTTTCTTAAGTACTGCTTCTGGTAATATGAGTGCAAATTTAGATCCGAAATACGAGCCTACAAGGAAAAATACCGCCAGGACAATTGCAAATTTGATGTTTACCTCTCCGGCTTTATAATAATTGTATGCAGCAATTATTCCAATTGGAGGTAACATTACAGCAAGACTTGTTCCCTGTGCAGTCTGCTGACTGATTCCCAACAAAAAAACAAGCGCAGGTATCATAATTATCGCACCCCCAATTCCAAGCATACCTGCCATGATCCCGGTTATGATCCCTATTACGATAAGAATCAGAAGCATTGATGTTGACATTTTCATTTAATATTAATTTAATAAATCATTACGTAAAAATATTAAAAATATGGGCACACAATACACTACGAATGACTCAAGTAGAAATTTTTGGATTTCACCGTAAGTCGTGAGTATGGCAATGTGAGTCATTTGTTTTGCCACTTACGACAATATCCTTAAATTTGCACACTCGTGAAAGACTATGAAGAACAGGAAAACACTTTACTTTTTGACTGGAGCAGGAATATTGATTCTTGTTATTCTATTCGTTATTTATACGAATGTGTTTAGTATAGGTGTAATACCTCATAAAAAAAATCAGGTTATTTATATTCCGACCGGTTCTTCTTATAATCAGGTGCTCGATTCACTAAAATCAAACCTGACAATTAAGAATCCGAAAGTCCTGAATTGGATTGCTGATAAAAAAGGTTACCTCAATAAGATTAAGCCCGGACGCTATGTTATTGAAAATAGCTTAAGCTACAACAGCCTGATCAATATTCTCAGATCGGGAAAGCAGTCGCCAGTGAGAATAACCTTTAATAATGTCCGAACACTGAATCAGATCGCGGGAAAAATTGGCAGGCAACTGGAGGCTGATTCAGCCGGTATAATGAACTTTCTTACAGATGATTCAAACTATACTCAGGATGGGTTTAAAAAGGACAACATAATAGCTCTTTTTATACCGGATACTTACGAGTTTTACTGGAATACAAATGCAAGAGAGCTTTATGTTAGGATGCTTAAGGAGTACAGACTTTTCTGGAACGATCAGCGTCTGTCAAAAGCAAAAGAAAAAGGTCTGGATCCGAAGGAGGTCTCAATACTTGCATCGATTATTGACGACGAGGTGGCCAAAACTGAAGAGAAACCTCGAATTGCAGGGGTTTATCTTAACAGGTTGAAAAGAGGTATGCCCTTGCAGGCATGTCCGACAATAAAATTTGCCTTGAACGATTTTTCGATTACCCGGATATTGAAAAAGTATTTGACTGTAGATTCTCCGTACAATACATATAAACATAATGGTTTTCCTCCAGGCCCGATAGGATGTGCTACCATCGAAGGAATTGATGCTGTTCTGAATGCTGAGAAACACGATTACCTGTATTTTGCTGCCAGGGCAGATTTTTCAGGATTTCACAATTATTCGAGGACACTATCGGAACACAACAGATATGCCCTTTTATATCAGAAGGAACTTGATAAGAGAAAAATCTTCAGATAGTTCCTACTACTTCAACCTCGCGTTCGAGATCAATACCGAATTTTCCAAACACAGATTTCCTGATTTCTTCAGAAAGATTAAGAATTTCAATTCCTGTAGCTTTTCCATGGTTTATCAGAACCAATGCCTGATTATCATGAACACCTGTATTTCCTATTCTTCTGCCTTTCCAACCGCATTGATCGATTAGCCAGCCAGACGCCAGTTTTGAGTAACCCGGCTTATCTTCATATACAGGTATCTGTGGAAATTCTGCCTTTAAACTAACTGCAATCGCATTCGGAACAACCGGATTTTTGAAAAAGCTTCCGGCATTTCCAATTTTTTCAGGATCAGGTAGTTTACTTCTCCTTATGTTCATTACGGCCTGCCTGATATTTTTTAATGATTCTGCCCCCAGTTTATTTACCTCCTGCTTCAGAGACCCATAACTAAGTTCAATCAATGGTCTGGTTGATAATCTGTAATAAACTCTGGTAACCAGATACTTCCCTTTTTCACTGCTTTTGAAAATGCTGTTTCTGTAGCTGAATTTACAATCATTATTACTGAATACCCTTACCGAACCATCTTCAATACTGATTGTTTTAACCCTAACTATGTAGTCTTTGACTTCAACTCCATAGGCACCAATGTTTTGTATTGGTGTTGCCCCTACTTTCCCAGGGATCAGAGAGAGATTCTCCAGACCAGCAAAACCTTTATTTACTGCCCATTCTGCCAGAAAATCCCAGATAACTCCGGCACCTGCTGAAATTAACACGTTTTCATCACTCTTATTCTGCTCCTCAATTCTAATACCTCCGAGATCGGGATAAAGAATAGTTCCATTGAAATCACTTGTAAACAGAATATTGCTACCGCTTCCTAATACAAAAAAAGGTTTCTTGAACGACTCAGATGATGTGAAAAGAGCCAATGCTTCTTCTTCTGTACTGATATGTATCATGCAATCAGCAATGTAATCTAAACCGAAAGTATTGTACTTTCTGAGCGGTACATTTTTATAAATCATTATCCATTATTTTATGTAAAAATATGCAAACTACTTCAGATATCCTCAAAAGAATTTCACGCTGATAACGCAGATTTTCGCAGATCTTTTTGCGATTATCTGCGAAGATCAGCGATATCTGCGGGAGAAAATGTAACCTTTACTTCAATTTGCCGGATTTTAGTAAATTTACCATATGCCTCCTAATCCACATAAGCCTAAAGTAGCATTCTCGGTAACCAACTGTATCTGCTATGATCAGCGAGTTTTGAAAATGGCCGGTACGGTAAGCAGTCTTAATTGCGATATTACAATAATAGGAAGACAAACAGGAGACTTCTGTAACTCAGGAGCGGTTCCTTTCAGGACAAAAAGGTTCAGTATGATCTTCCGGAGAGGTTTTTTGTTTTATGGGTTCTACAATATAAGGTTGTTCATCTTTCTGCTTTTTCATAAATATGACCTTCTGGTATCCAACGATCTCGATACTCTTTTTCCAGGTTTTCTGATCTCAAAGCTGAAGCATATTCCTCTTGTTTATGACTCGCATGAGTATTTTACCGGCGTACCTGAAATTCAAAACAGACCGTTTGTGAAATGGGTATGGAAAACAATAGAAAAGTCAATTTTTCCGCGTTTGAAATACTCTCTGACAGTAAGTGAACCGATTGCTTCACTTTATGAAAATATGTATAGGATAAGGCCAAAGGTTGTTAGAAACCTAAGTCAAAAATGTGATATGATCACACCATTTACACGTGAAGAGATTGGTGTGGAAAATGATGATCTTCTTATTATTATTCAGGGTACCGGGATTAACATTGATAAAGGGGCTGAAGAATTAATTGAAGCGGTGAGCATTTCAGACGGAGTAACTCTTATGATTGTTGGATCGGGTGATGTAATTACTGACTTAAAACAGCAATCAGAAAATCTGAAACTGGGAAAGAAAGTCAAATTTATTCCGAAAGTCCCATGGGAAATACTTATGAAATATACTAAATCAGCAGACATAGGAATGTGTATTGAGAAAGATACAAACCTTAATTACAGGTACAGTCTTCCGAATAAACTTTTCGACTATATTGCTGCCGGAATACCTGTTATTGCCAGCGACCTTCCTGAAACCCGGAAAATTATATGTGAAAATAACTGCGGACTGATAATTGGTAAGGTTACCCCGGCAGAACTTTCAAACGCATTTTCTGAACTAAAAAATAACCATGTTAAACTGTCGGAACTCAGAGCAAATTCTGTCGTGGCATCAGGAACGCTTAACTGGGATATTGAAAGTGAAAAAGTTAAGGAATTTTACAGAAAAATATTGTTTTCCAATCATCTGACATAAGAGATATTTTCTATCAGTCAGACTTCTCAGGATACAGGTGTAAATGATTTCGGATTCCTGATTCCTGATTCCTGATTCCTGATTCCTGATTTCTGATTGATTATAAATTCATTTCTTTTCCAGCTTTTTCAGTATTTCCAGAATAATTTTATTCTGGTTTTCCAGGTGCATAAGTATTGTTTCAATTTCACGTTCGGCTTTTGTATTCACTTCAAAATCTGCTTCAGCACGTACCTCGGCGTGATTGCTCTGCAGGTTTTGACCGATCATAATCAGCGGCATCAGGAATATCTGGATCATGTTGGAGATAAATAGCCATAGCACAAAGGCCGGGAAGGGGTCGAAGCGAACTTCTTTTGGTGCCAGCGAATTCCAACCCAACCAGATAACTGTCCATAAGAAGATTACAAAAAAGAACCCCATAGTACCAACATGTTTGGTGATCCAGAGTGCAAGTTTATCGAGAGATGACAATTTTTGTTTCAACTCAATATTAGCATTACGGATTGGTTTACGGATGGCTTTCAGTTCAATTAATGTCTTTGGCTCATGGTCTTTCATAGCGGGATTTTTAGGAGGTAAATAACTTGGACAAATTTTAACATTAAGTCAGTGATCCTTATTTAGTTTCCGGCATTTGTCAGATCTACTATTTATTCAGCAATTCTATTGCTTTTGCAAGATCAGGATGAGTTATGGCCCTGTCTTTAAGCAACTCTATACCTTGTCTGATAATCTCCCCGTAAGAGCTAAAGTTATCTATACCTGTCAGTGATCTGTTTTTATATTCATTAATTATTACTTTAGCTCTATCATACTGATTGTTAAATATATATGCTATAGGAAGTAAAAAATGAATCTCTTTGTTTGTACTGTCAGAAAGCTGTGCGGTTTGAATGGTCTTAAGAGACAGTGAGAATTCTTTTTTCTGGATACAGTCAGATGAAAGATAGGAACACCATCTGCTAATATCTTTCCTCTGAGCCATAGGAAGGTCAGGATAAGCGATTAGTTTACTGCATATCTGCAGGAAGCAGTCCGGGATTCCAAGACTGACCACAGATGAATCATTTTTTGCACAGATAACACAATAAGTATAGCATGCAAGAGTAAGATCATCATTAGATATAAAGTTAAGGACTTTATTATTTATTTTTTCAACTTCAATTCTTTTCTGATCAGTCGGATTAGCTTTATAGTCATAAACACTTGCTTTCAAAAGATTGAAAAGATATTCCTTTTTTTCAGGATTTTCTTTTAACAATTTATTATATAATTCTACCGCATAATTCAAGTATTTGCTTTTCTGGTCAGATGCACTTTTAATTGCTTCATTTATATAATACTCTGAAGCCTGCATAAGTTCTTTTTCATTATCAGAATTTCTTATATTCCTGATATCAACTATGTTATACTGAAGTCTATCGAATGAATTAAGCTTTTCATACTCATCTAGTCTGCAATAATTATCGTACGACATTTTTACAGGGCAGAATCTAATGTTACCATCGTCCATTCCTATCAGAACACTCTGTCCGTCAGGTGAAAATGCAACACTTGTCACATATGATTTATATCCTGAAAAAACCTGGTCAATGCTTCCGTTGATGTTCCAGAGAATTGCTGTCTGATCAGCCGAGCCGGTAAGGATTTTTTTCCCGTCAGGTGAGAAAGCAACTGAGAATATCGATGTTGTATGTCCGTTAAAAACTTTCAATAATTTTCCATGCAGATCCCATAACCTTGCAGACGGATCTGAACCAAATGATCCGGTAAGGAAGCTTAACCCGTCAGGTGAAAATGCTACGGAATTGATAGAGCTTGATTGCCCTTTAAGAGCAGTTAACAGGTTTCCATTCAGGTCCCATAAACGTGCGGAATAATCATTTGACCCGGTCAGTATTGTTTTGCCATCGGGTGAAAATGTAACTGATTTCACAGTTGAATTATGTCCTCTCAGAACTGCCAGCATTTTTCCATTAATGTCCCAGACTCTTGCTGATGCATCTTGGGATCCCGTAACGATTTTCAGGCCGTCAGGAGAAAACGCAACGCTGGCAACTCCTGATTTGTGACCTGAGAAAATCTTTATCAGATTTCCCTCCTTATCCCATAGTTTTGCTGTACCGTCGTCTGAAGCTGTAAGTACTTTTTGTCCGTCAGGGGATAATGCAGCATCATTAATACTATTTTTGTGTGCTTTAAATATTTTAACTGATTTTCCATTAATATTCCAGAGTCTTGCAGTTTTATCTGAAGAACCTGTCAGAAATTCTTGTCTGTTTTTGGAAAATTTTATAGCGGTGATTCTTCCTGTGTGTCCTTTATATACACGGCTCATATTATCTTTCAATTCCCATAGCTTGGCGGTACAATCTCCTGAGCCTGTTGCTATTTTAGAACCATCTGGAGAAAATGCGACTGCCTTTACCTGTATATTATGACCCTTGAATTCTATAATTTCATTACCATTCAGATCCCATAAAGCAGCATAACCTGCACTTGCCCCGATAAGAATATTCTTACCGTCAGGTGAAAAAGCAACGCTATTTACCTCCCCGGGAAATCTGCTGAAGACCCTTATTAATTTCCCATCCTGCCCCCAGAGCTTTGCAGTTTTATCACTTGATCCTGTAAGGATTGTTTGTCCATCTGGTGAAAATGCAACTGAATTAACAAAATTCAGATGGTCGGATAAGACGTGCAGTAGTTTTCCTTTAATATTCCAAAGCCTGGCTGTCGAATCAGCTGAGCCGGTAAGAATATACTGGCCGTCAGTTGAAAAGGCTACGGCACCTATTGATGAGATATGACCTTTAAATTCCCGGATTAGATTTCCTTCCAGGTCCCAGAGACGGGCAGTGTTGTCTGATGATCCGGTCAGTATCTCCTTGCCATCAGGTGAAAAAGCAACAGAATTAACCGCCATGCTATGCCCTGTATAATCCCTTATTACCTTACCATCCAAGTCCCAGAGCCGGGCAGAACGATCAGTTGAACCTGTAAGAATTGACCTGCCATTGGGGGCAAAAGCTACTGAAGTCACGTAGCCTGAATGTCCGATATATGCCTTAATCAGGTTTCCATTCAAGTCCCAAAGCTTTGCTGTGGCATCACCTGATCCGGTAAGAATATACTTACTGTCCGGCGAAAATGCCACAGAAGTTATTGCATCTTCCTGTTTTGCTATTGCATCCTCCTGTTTTGCTATTAAAGTATAGAAAACATTATCTGAGTAAATTCTCCTGATGTTATTCAGAATACTCTGATTTGCTGAATCAAGGGAATAAGCATATTCAGCAAGTCTTAAACCCTTTGTCGGATCGTGGACTGCAATGTTTGTAGCCAGAAGATTATATTTTTCGGCTGAGACCCTGATATTGAGATCTTCTGCCCTGTTACGTTCTTTTAAGGCCCAGATAGAAAAAATTGAGAGCAAAAGAATAATAATAATTCCTGATGTAACTACTATATTTCTCCTCCTGGTCTTTGACCTGTTATATTTCTCTTTGCTTTTTCCTATAAGGCTTGAAAGTTCTACAGAAAGTGATAGTTTTTTTTCATACCGATTGATATATTTCAGATCATCCTCAGAGAGTAATACTCCGTGCTTTTTCCAAAAATAATGTGCACTTTCAAGAAACTGACGGACTTCAAGAATCTCGATCTCCGATGCTGAAATTTTTTGATAGATTCTGGCAGCCAGGGCATCGTGACGGAGTTCATAATATCCTTTTTCATTTTTATCGTGCAGGATTCTTAAATGGACCAGAGACTCCATAATTTCAAGTGCATCTTTCTCTTTTACGGGTTCTCCAAGTGTATTTGCATAATCCTTAACCTCCGCCAGATTAAGCAACCTCCTGGTGCCTTTGTAAGAAACGAACGATTTCAGGATAGCCAGCGTTGTCTCGGGTTTTGACATTAATGAAATCTGTTCATCAAGGAAGCTGCCAAGCAAATCGGACACATCTCCAATTTTATCAGTCAGACTAATTGTGAAGAAGGGAACCTTCAGGTCTCTTTTATCATCTTTATAATCATGTACCGCAAGGCTAAAAATCCTGTCAAGAAAGATCTGAAGGTATGTTAGCTCGATACCAGGACTGTCAGGGTTGAGCTTTTTGAGAAGGCTTTCTGCAAATCCCTCTTCAAAAATGATTTCATTAACGTTGCATGAGCCCTTTATAGCTGCTATTGCATTAGCCCTGTCCATTCTTTCAATACGCAGACGGTTAGAAAGGAAATTCGGGATATGCTTCTCAAACTCGGCAATATTTGAAAAATATTCTTCGCGGATAATAAAAATAAAACTGCAATCGATATCTGATTCCACAAGTACTTTTAAAACCTGAACCAGACTCTGCTTTTCTTCTTTGGAACCAAATATGAATAATTCCTCAAATTGATCGAATATGAAGAGTAATTTTTTGCCAGTGTCAACAGATATCTCCCTGACAGCTTTTTTAAATAAAAGAGCTGTCAGTAATTGATGTGGAAGAGGTTCCTTGAGTAAAAACTCTATAGTTTCTGACAGACTCTCAAGCATGTTGTCTGAACGGCGAATATGAATTGGGAGGAATTCTGTTTTACTGATTTTATTGATTAATCCGCAATCGATAAGGGATGATTTGCCTGTGCCTGATTCTCCATAAACAAGCAATACTTTGCTTTCAAACAGACGCCTGAACAATTCTTCAATTTCCTTTTCACGACCGAAAAATATTTCGCGGTCATCAATGCTGTACGAATCGAGGAATTTGAATGGTGATTTCATATGCGATTATCTTATTATCAGGTTTTTCTCTGCCAGATGTTTCAATTTTTTATTAAAAATAAGGATTATATATAATATATAATATCCGGGCAGAATTACAATAAAATTATCAGAATTGCAATGAACAATCTGATATTGCTTTATTAATTGATCGTGAAAGTTTAAAATATTTTCCGGCTATTTTGTATTTCAGGAATTAGTAATATTGCCATGTTCTTTAGTAAATTTGCTTATACCATCAGTTTAATTAAGCATAATGGAAATGGTAAAATATCGTTCTGTGACAATAAACAGGTTGCCCCAGGGAGCTGATTCCTATATAGAAAGATTAATAAAGGAAGGGGAGCATCAGCTGTTAGATTTTAAATTTGAAATTTCCGATTCGAGGAAAATCGCTAAAACGCTTGTGGCTTTTTCCAACACTGATGGAGGTATACTGCTTATTGGAGTGAAAGACAACGGAAAAATAGCAGGAGTTCGTACAGATGAAGAATTCTATATGGTACAGGCAGCTGCAGGCATGTACTGTAAACCGGAAATTGCATTCGAATCAAAAAGATGGGTGGTTAAAGGCAAAACAGTTCTTGAAGTTACTATTTCAAAAGGTGCTGATTACCCATATTTTGCTCAGACGGAGCCAAATAAATGGTTGGCATATATCCGGGTCAAAGATGAAAATATTCTGGCTTCAGCTGTACATCTGAAAGTGTGGAAAAATAAGATTCACGATAAGGGTATATTGATGGAATATGGTGACAAAGTAAAGAAACTGATGGAATATCTTGAAACAAACCCGTCAATCTCAATCTCAAAATTCTGCAGAACAGCTTTTCTTCCAAAAAATGCTGCCGAAAATATTTTAGCAGATTTAATTTATTTTGGATTGATTGAAATCTTTTACCAGGATAATCACTTTAAGTTCCGTCTGAAAAGCAAAAAATCGCGGGTCCAAATTCATCAGTGACAGTTGTTTTTCTTTAATTATTTTTTCTTTACTTTGCACACCGTTTAAAAGTGGTTTTCAATATCACAGTATGATTTTTTGAGGTCGGGTTTATTCTTATCATTATGATTAATATTTTAATAGTCATATTATTATCCGCTATCATTGGTATACTTTTCTTCAATACAAAGATCAAGGGTATAATAACTGTTACTGCTGTAATTGTTATTGGACTACTTACCAGCTTTTATGCTCTAAAAGCACTCGTGGTAAACAATTATGAAATTACATCTGACAGGAACAATTCTTTTTGGAAAAGTATTTATAGTATTGATGCTCTTTCAGCCTGGTTTATTCTTACAATTAATTTTACAATAATAACCGGAGCTGTTTATGGTTTTAATTATATGAAGAAATACAGGGAAAGAAAAAGTGAAATTACCCTGCACTGTATTGCTTTTCTTCTTGTTCATTTTGCACTTATTGGTATCTGTTCAGTTCAGAACGGATTTATTTTTCTGTTATTATGGGAATTAATGGCACTTTCAGTTTTTATTCTTGTAATATTTGAACATGAGAAACCAGATACCATTAAAAGCCGGAATCAATTATCTTGTCCAGTCTCATATCAGCATTGTTTTTATAATGCTTGGTTTTATCTATGTTGCTTATAAAACAGGTAGTTATGGATTTGATGCAATAGTTGATTTTTCAAATCATCAATCCACTCTTGCAGGAACAGCACTTTTTCTCTGTTTCTTTATCGGTTTTGCAATAAAAGCCGGTTTTGTTCCTTTTCATACATGGCTTCCTTATGCTCATCCTGCAGCTCCATCGCATGTATCAGGAATAATGTCGGGAGTTGTTATTAAAATTGGTATTTATGGTATTCTCAGAATGTTGCTTTTAATAAAAACTGATTATACCACAATTGGTTATATAATTCTGTTTATTTCACTATTTACTGGAATTTATGGTGTTATGCTGGCAACTATTCAGCATAACCTGAAAAAATTGCTGGCATATCACAGTATTGAAAATATTGGAATTATTGGAATAGGAATCGGAATAGGTTGCATCGGATTGGGCGCAACAAATAAATGGATGGCAATACTTGGATTTTCAGGAGCATTGCTTCATACCCTGAATCATTCATTTTTAAATCCTTGCTGTTTTATAGTGCCGGAAATGTTTACCAGGCAGCTCATACAGTAAATATTGAACGTCTTGGGAGGAATTATTAAAAAAATGCCACAAACAGCTATTTTGTTTCTTATTGCAGCAATTGCAATTTGCGGACTTCCTCCTCTTAATGGATTTATTTCGGAATTTCTGATTTTTGGCGGACTATATAACTGGCTTTACAGTGCAAGTCTTATTTCGCTTGATTACAATTGTATTTACTCTGTGGTGGATTGGTATTGATAGGAGGATTGGCACTTTTATGTTTTACAAAAGCTTTCAGCATAGTTTTTCTTGGAAATCCGCGTAAGATTACATCACGATGAAATTCATGGAAACCGGATTCTGGCAGTTGTTCCCAATGTATATGACAGTAGCACTTAATGATTATTATTGGTTTGTTCCCTTCATTTTTTATTAATGCATTACAACGGCCTGTAAATCTTTTTACTCATAATATAGTCTTTAATCTGAATCTTATAAAGGTTGGAGCAATTGATTCACTTCAGATTATAAACTGGTTATTCCTGGGATTTATTCTATTTGTCATTGCTGATTGATAGGATTAAGAAAATATATCAGCAGGAACAAAGCTTATTGAAACCGGTCCTACCTGGGGTTGCGGTTATCGCACTGCAGACAGTAAGCTTCAATATACTGCAAGTTCTTTTGTAAGAAGTTACTCAAAACTTGCAAAACCGTTACTTGGATATTGA
Organism: uncultured Bacteroidales bacterium; assembly: GCA_963725785.1. Classification (GTDB taxonomy): domain Bacteria; phylum Bacteroidota; class Bacteroidia; order Bacteroidales; family VadinHA17; genus LD21. The sequence goes on from CAVRZV010000018.1 coordinate 56,591, forward strand.
AAAAAAGGAGGTGGAGATTGCTGAAGTTTTTCCGATCAGAAAAGCATTACGAAACAGATCCATATGATAAAATTGAACGGATATTTATTGATAAACCAATAAAACTGCTAAACAAAATTACTGATCTGTTTCTGTTTCTTCAGAATGGCCATTTGCAGAGATATATTTTATATGGAATTATTTTTATTACTGCAGTAATTTGTCTGCCTCTTATTATTGATAAGATTATTGACAATTCTTCATTTCCTAAATAATTTGTAATATGTTAAGTATATTACTTAATACTTGTTTGCAGCATCTTTTTTACCGGGATAATTCTCCGAACCAAAAGTATTGCTTCCGGAAGAAAAGGTCCTGGGATATTGCAGCCTGTGAAAGATGTGATCAGATTATTTAAAAAGGGAGCTGTATACAGCGAAACAACAAGCATTATTTTCAGGATTGCACCTGTAATTTACTTTTCTTCAGTACTTATGGCCTGTCTTGTTATTCCTTTTGGTTCATATAAAGGTATTGTAAGTTTTGATGGTGATTTTATTTTTTTTGCCTATATTCTTGCCTTGGGTAAATTCTTCAGTATAATTTCTGCAATGGATACAGGCAGCAGTTTTGAAGGAATGGGAGCAAGCCGCGAAGCTTTATACTCAATGTTTGCAGAACCTGCTTTTTCATTCTTATTGGTTCATTTGCCTTGCTTACCGGAAATACTTCATTTTATGATATTTTTTCAACATTGCATCTTGGTTCATCAATAACTTATACACTGGGAGGACTTGCTGCATTTGTTCTGATTATGATTGCAATGATTGAAAACAGCAGGATGCCTGTTGATGATCCAAAAACTCATCTTGAACTGACAATGATCCATGAAGTAATGATTCTCGATAACAGTGGATTTGATCTTGGTTTGATACTTTCTGCCGGATACCTGAAATTTGCCATGTATGGAGCAATTATTGCTGATTTTTTTATTGGCGGATTATCACTTGATCTGTGGCACTTCCTCTGTTCCTGCTTATTCAGGTATTGTTTGCAGTAATGGTTGGATTGATTGAATCATTTATGGCAAGGTTCAGGATGAACCATAATCCACAGTTTATTCTGGCTCTTTCATCGGTCAGCTTTTTAATCTTTCTGGGTGTATTGCTTGTTCTGGAAAAATTTGTTTAAAACTATAACAAATGACAAACGTACTTACTGATTATATTCATTATTAGTCTTTTATATGTTTCAATTGCAAACAGGATAATTACCTATGTCAGGGTTCTTGCTCTGCAGGGATTTATACTTTTTGGTGTTACATTTCTTCAGTTGAAGGATATTCAGACATGGAACCTTGTTCTTATCCTTCTTGAAACAATTGTTTTTAAAGCAATTGCAGTTCCGGTGTTTCTGAGTTATCTGATAAAAAGAAACAAAATTACCCGTGAAACTGAACCTTATCTGCCTCATTTCATTTCACTGATAATTATTACAATGATAGTTGTAATAACTGTTTTGCTTGCCAATTCAATTCAGGATACACATCTTGATAAAATATTCTTTATTGTATCACTTTCAACTCTTTTCACCGGTTTGTATTTTATTGCTTCAAGGAAAAAGATCATTACTCATGTTATGGGTTATCTGATGATTGAGAATGGAGTATTTGTTCTTTCACTGGCAGTCGGAAACGAAATGCCTAACCTGGTAAACCTGGGTATTATGCTCGATGTTTTTGCCAGTGTACTGATCCTGGGAATTTTCCTGAATAAGATCGGTGATGTTTTTAAAGATGTTGATGTTGACCAGCTTAGCAATTTGAAAGATTATTAAACAAGGAAATGATGACTGGGATTTATCTGATAAGCGCTTTTATAATTGCAGGATTGCTTTTTGCTAAACCGGAATACTGTTTTAAACAATATTCTGATAATCATTTTTGGTATTCTTCAGACAGGTTTTACAATCTATGCATGCTTACCATTATAAAAACAGTGTTCTTGAATATTTTACATTCGATTCACTGGGATTACTTCTTCTGATGACATTGAGTATAATTACTATTCCTGCTCTTTTTCACAGCTATCTCTATATTAAACGTCATGATGAAACACCTCAGTCGCGAGCAATTTATTTTTCTGCAATAGTTATTCTTATAACTTCAATAACGTGCTGCCTATCTTGCAAATCATATTGCTGTTATCTGGATTTTTACTGAGATGACAACACTGTCTGCTTCAATGTTAATTTATCATCACAGGAATAAGCTTGCACTTGAAGGAACCTGGAAATATGTTTTTATTTGTGCCATAAGCATTACTTTTGTTTTTATCGGAATTCTTTTTCTCAGCCTTTCACTTCAGCATGCCGGATCAAATGATCTTTCTTTTGCAAACCTGATGGCATATAAGGATCAGCTTAATCCATTCTGGCTCAGACTGGCTTTCCTTTTTATTTTTACAGGATTTACTGCAAAACTTGGATTGGTGCCGATGTATACTGCAGGTATTGATGCAAAGGATAAAGCACCTGCACCTGCCGGAGCTTTGCTGGCAAGTGTTCTTATGAATCTTGGTTTTGTCGGAATCTTCAGATTTTATGCAGTTATTGCCCAGACATCTCTTTTTCACTGGGCCAATCTGATCATTTTTATTGCAGCCATTCCTTTCAATATTTGTTGCAACTGTTTACATGACTAAGGTTATGAATATTAAAAGAATGTTTGCCTATTCAGGTATTGAACATATGGGTATTGTGATGCTTGGAATTGCAGCCGGAGGAATTGGATATTATGCAGCAATTCTGCATATTATACTGCATGCTTTTGTAAAATCAGGTCTGTTTTTTCAATTTAACCAGTTATACAGGACTTTTCAGAGCAAGAGTATTCAGCATGTCGGAAATTATTTTAAATATAATCCGACCGGAGCAATAGTTTTATTACTGGGATTTATAAGTGCAACTGCTATGCCTCCTTCAGGATTGTTTGTAAGCGAATTCCTGATTTTCAGATCACTTTTTGAAGGTAAATATATAATTCTTCTGATACTTGTTTTATTGTTACTGACAATTGTAATCTGGGCTTTTGGAAAAAATATTTTAAAAATTCTGTTTCTTCCTGTTCCCGGTATTGATGAATCTAAAATACCAAAAATAAATCCATGGGAATCACTTACTCAATATATCTTGTTGTTTACAGCTATCTGGCTGGGACTTAATCCTCCTGCCATTTTTGTTCAGTTAATTCAGGATGCAGTTAAAATCTTACCAAATTAATATGAGCTTCATAACTATAAATAACCACCAGTCTGTTCCGGTGAATACAATTCCGGAACTGGAGTATAATATATTTCTTGATCATAATATAGCTCTTACTTGAAGACCATCCGGAAAGACATTGTGTTTTGTATTTTGGATACCGGGAACAGGAATTGATACAGTCTGATATGTTGTATTGCTGATGATATTCAGCATAATATTATGGTTTCATCCTCAGTTGTAAGCGCAGATGCAGTTCTCAATTCCTTTTCTGCAAAAAATCTTTCTTTTGAAAAATTTGAACGTGAAATACATGAAAATTTTGGAATTGCTTATACTGATCATCCATGGCTGAAACCAGTCCGTTATTCTGAAAACAGGGCTGATAAATCGCAGAACAATTGCGAATTATCCGTTTTTTCAATATTGAAAGCGAAGAACTTCATGAAGTGGGAGTAGGACCGGTACATGCAGGTATTATTGAACCCGGACATTTCAGATTTGTCTGTAACGGGGAACAGATTTTGCATCTCGAAATTCAGCTGGGTTATCAGCACAGGGGCGTTGAACAATTATTTCTTGATAAGAACAAAACTTATTCAGCGTACAACTCTGGCTGAGTCAATTGCAGGTGACAGTGTTGTAGGTCATACAACTGCATTTGCCTATCTGTGGGAGAGTCTGAGCGGAATATCACAGGATCAGTGAAATTCTTTTTTCACGGACACTGGCCCAGGAACTTGAACGGATTGCCATACATACCGGTGATCTGAGTGCAATATGCACTGATGTTGCATATCAGCTGGGAAGTTCGGTATTCGGAAGACTGAGGACTCCAATAATCAATTTTTTTCAGGAATGGTGCGGTAACCGGTTGGCAAAAGGATTAATACGGACAGGATATAATCCATATCCATTTACATAAAGATCTTGCTGACAGACTAAATACAATATTGGATGCTTTTGAACCTGATTTTATTGAGATGAATAGTGAACTTTCAAAATTGCCAAGTTCATTATCGAGATTTGAGAGAACAGGAACCTTGAAATATGAGCAGTTATTATCAATTGGCACAGTTGGAATGTCAGCCAGAATGAATGCACTTGATCAGGGATATCAGAATGTCTCATCCCTATGGTTTATATACTGAATTTAATCATGATACCAGTAATTAAACATCATGGTGATGTCTATTCAAGAGTACAGATAAGAAAAGAGGAGGTACTACAATCAATTTCTTATATAAGACAATTGCTGAATCAGATTCCTGAATCCAGCTCAACTCAGCTGAACAGACCTCTTGCTCTTGAAACCTGATTCGTTTGCAATTTCACTTACTGAAGGCTGGAGAGGCGAAATCTGTCATGCTGCCATAACCGACAAAAACGGTGATCTGCTGATTTATAAGATTAAGGATCCTTCATTTCATAACTGGCTTGCTCTGGCATTGGCAGTCAGGAACAATGAAATTTCTGATTTCCCGGTATGCAATAAAAGTTTTGATCTGTCATATTGCGGACATGATCTTTAAAATCATAAATGAACAATACAATGTTAAAAACACTTAAAATATTATATCACCAGGGCAAACAATATCATTCCTGATCTGACAAAAGCAAAGGTTCCCGGAATATTCAGAGGCCGTCCGGAAATAAGCTCTGAAAAAGTTGACGAAAAGGCACTGGCTGATATTTGTCCGACAAATGCAATCTTCACTAGATCCTGTCAGAATTGATCTTGGGAAATGCACTTTCTGCGGAGAATGTTCACAGACTTTTTCCCGGGAAAGTACATTTTACAACCGATTACAAGCTTATCAACAAATGAAAGGAACAGTTTAATTATTTCTGAAGGTATACAGTTGAACCTGATAAGCCTTAATCCTGATCTGATAAGAAAGGAAATCCAGTAAACTTTTCAGCGGTTCTCTAAAGCTGAGACAGGTTTCTGCAGGAGGAGACAATAGCTAGTGAACTTGAACTGAATGCCTGTGGTAATGTGAATTTTGATATGGGACGTTATGGTATTGAATTTGTTGCATCACCACGTCATGCTGACGGAATTGTAATAACAGGACCAATATCAAAAAATATGGCTGAACCCTTACAGATCACTTATGATGCAACACCTTCACCAAAAATAATTATTCTTGCCGGTACAGATGCTATAAGCGGTGGTATATTTGAAGGAAGTCCGGCTCTCGACAGAAGATTTATTGAACAAAATCATATTGATCTTTATGTTCCGGGAAATCCGGTTCATCCGCTGACTTTTATTAATGGAGTTATGGATCTGCTGGGATAAGTAATCCTGTAGCTCCGCCTGTAATGGCATTCTGGCTACAAATCTCAGCACCTAAAGGCAGTCTGAGCGCCTTTAAGTGAGCTCAATATCCTGCAGCCTGTCCGTCTTTTCTCGATTCAGAAGCTCCAAACCACACTTTATTCTTATCATCCCACATAATTGCCTGATAGCCACCATATCCTCCAAGATCCCACTGAACTGTATGACCCATGGTCATGAGTTTCTGAATAACCTCCCAGCCGGAAATCCACTTTCAAGAAGAAGAATGCCTCCATCTGTCATCTGCTGACCTGTCGGTTCTGATGATCCGATATGATGCATCCTTGGAGCATCACCGGCCTCCTGCAGATTCATTTTAAAATCAATCAGGTTAACTACAATCTGAACATGACCCTGTGGCTGCATATCACCACCCATCACTCCAAAACTGATCCATGGCTTACCGTTTTTTGTTATAAAAGCAGGTATAATAGTATGAAATGGTCTTTTACCCGGAGCATACACATTATTATGACCTTCTTCGAGACTGAACATTTCACCTCTGTCCTGCAGAACAAATCCAAGTCCGGTAGGACACATTCCTGATCCCATTCCCCTGTAATTGCTCTGGATAAGCGATACCATATTGCCAAATCTGTCAGCTACTGTAAGATATATTGTATTTGCCGGCTTCAATTTTTCCCGGATCATAAATCTTTGCTGCCTTTTCCGGATTGATAAGCTTACGTCTTTCAGCAGCATATTTTTTTGAGAGAAGCTGAGCAACCGGTGTTTTACTGAAGAACGGATCGGCATAATATTTTGCCCGGTCTTCAAAAGCCAGCTTTTTTGCTTCAGTGAAAACATGAATATATTCAGCTGATCCAAAACCCATTGCTGCAATATCAAAACCTTCAAGGATATTCAGCATCTGAAGAGCTGCAATTCCCTGTCCGTTTGGAGGAAGTTCCCATACTTCATAACCCCGGTAGGTAGTGCTTACAGGCTCAACCCATTCAGAATGGTGACGGTACATGATCATCATAGGAGAGGAATCCTCCCTGTTTTTTCATAAATGCATCAATATCCCTGGCAATACTTCCCCTGTAAAACTCATTTCGTCCTCCTTTTACAATTTTTTCCAAGTGTATTTGCCAGTAAAGGATTTTTGAAAATTTCACCCTTTGGAAGGAGTCTTTCCATCAGGCATATAAACTTCTTTTATATTCGGATAATCCTTTAAGGATCTCAGTCCCTTTTTTGAGATAATATGCAATAACTTCTGTAACAGGAAATCCATCTCTGGCATAACTGATAGCCGGTTGCAGTATATCTTTCATCGGCAGACGTCCGAACATATCATGTAATTCAAACCAGCCGTCAACACACCCGGGAACAGAAACAGGCAATGGACCATACGAAGGGATAAATTCATATCCGTTCTCCTTGAAATATTCAAGCTTAAGAGAACGCGGTGATCTTCCGCTTCCATTTAATCCATATAGTTTCCCTTTGTCGGCAGCTCCAGATTATTGCAAAAATATCTCCTCCGATACCGGCTCCGGTCGGTTCAACAACTCCAAGAACTGCATCTGCAGCAATTGCCGCATCAATGGCATTACCTCCCTTTTTCAGAATATCAAGGGCCACCTGTGTAGCCAGTGGCTGACTCGTAGCAGCCATACCATTCCGGGCAATGACTTCAGACCGTGTGGCAAAATCATGTCCGGTAATTCTGTCCTGTGAAATAGCTGCTACCGGTATTAACAGAGCCAGCACAACAGAAGTAATTCTTCTCATCACAATTTAGTTTAATAATGCAAAGGTAGAAAACCACAATTACTATTTCGCCATAGCCATGACTTTTAATTCAGCTGGCATTTTCTCGATAGCATATCTCAGCGAAGTCCTGGGCATAGTGGATTTTTTGCCCATAACATAATTAAATACATCATCCTGGTGAGCCTGGCTGGCAGATTTAAGCATCCAACCGTACCCTTTCTGTACCATATCATCTTTGTCTGAATGCAGAATATCCGCTATTTCGAAGATATCATTGAGGAATTTTCCTTTTCTTGCAGGAACTATCAGCGACACAGCAGAAGCACGTTTTACCCAACGGTTCTGCGATTTAGCCCATCTTTTCAAACCCGATAAATACTCCGGATACATTTCAACAAAAGTATCCAACGGTATGATTGCAAAGTGTATCGCATGATGCCCAGTTACCAATATAATTATTTACCCATTTTTCGAAAATCTCAAAATCGGAAGATTCGTAATTTTTTTGGACATAATACGACCAGTTACATGCAATAAAAGATTCTTCCATAATGCCTGATTTCCACAATTCTTCGCAAAGAGAAAAAATATATGATTTGCTTTTATCCGGTATTTTCTTAAAATGATCCTTTCCGATCCTTATCACAGTTGCTGATCTTATACCATACATTGTTACAGATTCCTTAAAGAATCTTTCACCGGATAATTTTGTCTTTTCATCAGCATTATTTATCAATTCCTCTCTAATTTTGTTTATTATATTCGGCATAACTTTAATATTATATAAATTTAATAGAGTTTTTTCTTTATGGTTCAATCCTTTGTGTTCCTTTGTGACGTCCTTAGTGTTCCTTTGTGGTTAATTTTTTTTACCACGAAGGTACACAAAGGTATACACTAAGGGTCACAAAGGATTCTTGTTTTTATTTCTTTAGCAATTTTTAAGTAAACATTTTTTCAATGGAAAGTCCAGACGATTTTAAATATTTTGTCGAACAGTTTGATGATATACGGATCCTAAAGTACAGACTTCCGGGTTTTGAAAACTTATCTCTCCGGCAAAAAGAGTATATCTACTACCTGAGTCAGGCCTCGCTTGCTGGCAGGGATATCCTGTGGGATCAAAACTTCAGATATAATCTCCTGATCAGAAGAACGCTCGAAGCTGTAATAGCAAACTACACAGGCGATAAAGAAACATCCGACTACAAAGCATTCATGTTATATTCAAAGAAAGTGTTTTTTGCCAATGGTATACATCATCATTATTCAAATGATAAGTTTAAACCTGACTTTAATGCAGGGTTTTTCGCAAAACTCATACATGGCACAAAAGCCGATAAGTTACCTCTCTCACAGGGTCAAAACTCTGATCAGCTTGCTGAAGTTCTGTCACCCATCATTTTTAATGAAAGGGTTTTTCCCAGAAAAGTGGAGCAGAAACCAGGCGTTGATATGATCACTGAATCAGCATCGAACTTTTATGAAGGGGTGAATCAGAAGGAGGTTGAAGAATTCTATGCTGGTAAAAGAAAAACTGATGATCCTCATCCAATTTCGACTGGATTAAATACCAGGGTAGTAAAAGTAAATGGAAAGGTGATTGAAGAAGTCTATAATATCGATGGAAAATATGGTGCAGTCATAAATAAAATAATTCAATGGCTTGAGAAAGCCATAATCGCAGCTGAGAGTGATAAAATAAAGGATGAGCTGAAAATACTGATAGAATACTACAAGACTGGTGATCTTAAGAAGTGGGACGAATACAATATTGCCTGGGTAAACAATACCGCACCAATGGTTGATTACATTAATGGTTTTATTGAGACTTATGAAGATCCTTTGGGAATGAAAGCAACCTGGGAGGCAATTGTGGATTATACTGATCTGGAAGCCACAAGACGTACAGAAATAATTACAGGCAATGCACAATGGTTTGAAGATCATTCTCCAATCCAACCGAAGTACAGAAAAGAGAAAGTTAAAGGTGTGGCGGCAAGGGTCATTAATATTGCTATGCTTGGAGGAGATTGCTACCCGGCTTCACCCCTTGGTATAAACCTTCCAAATTCAAACTGGATAAGAAAAGAAATTGGTTCAAAGTCAGTCACGCTGGCAAATATTACAGAAGCTTATAATGTGGCATCGCAGGGGAATGGATTTTTGGAGGAGTTTGCATTTGATCAGACTGAAGTTGAACGTATAAAAAAATACGGACCATTATCAGATGCTTTGCATACAGATCTGCATGAATGTGTCGGACATGCGAGCGGAAGACTCGCTGATGGCACCGATCCAAATGCCCTTAAAAATTATGCTTCATCTCTGGAAGAAGCCCGCGCAGATCTTTTTGCACTTTATTATATAATGGATATAAAAATGCTGGAACTCGGGTTGCTTCCAAATGAGGAAGCAGCGAAAGCCTCCTATGATGCCTATCTGCGTAATGGATTACTTACCCAGATTGTAAGGATAAAGCCGGGAAAAGATATTGAAGAGGCACATATGCGGAACAGATCAGCCATATCACACTGGGTGTATGAAAAGGGGAAAACCCGGAATGTCGTAGAACGTTTCCGAATCGATGGAAAGAGTTATGTTAAGATCAACGATTATAATAAACTAAGAAGTCTCTTTGGTGAGTTACTTGGAGAAATTCAGAGAATTAAATCGGAAGGTGATTATGAGGCAGGACGGAGAATAATTGAGGATTTCGGGGTAAAAATTGATCAGAAACTGCATACTGAGATCCTTGAACGCTATAAAAAGCTCAATCTTGCCCCATATACCGGGTTTGTCAACCCCAAACTTATACCTGTTTACAATACAATTGGTGAAATGACAGATGTACAAGTCGAATATGTAAATGATTTTCTGGGTCAGATGATGGAATATGGGAGGGATTATTCGTTTCTGTGATCATATGTAGGGAACGTTCGCGAACGTTCCCTACATAAATTTATTTCATATTCTTCCAGAACTTCTCCTCCGATCTTTGCATCTCCTTTCTTTTTTTATTCTCAAGAAGGACATAGAAAATTATTCCTATTGTTCCGAAGATGAACAGACCCAGGAGAAGGTATTTGATGATTCCTGACACATCAGTCTGATCCATTGCCATAATTGATGTTTGCTGAGATGCACTGATTGAATCACTTACTTTTGATCCGACATTTATACCGAAAATATTCTTCATAAAGAAGAGTAAGAAAAAAGTCAATAGACCAGATGCCAGTGGAGTAATGATCCAGCCAAGGCCAATTTCTCCCAGTACTCTGAAATTAATATTCCTGGCTCCTTTGTACAGACCAATTCCAATAATACATCCGACTATGACCTGTGAGCTGGAAACAGGAACCATTGGAATAGGAGGGAGACCTGTTCTTACAATCAGATTTGAAAGACCTGTTGATGAAAAAATAAATAGAACAAGCGACTGAGCCAGAACAACAACCAGTGCTGCTTCCGAAGATAGTTCCATTATATTGCTTCCAATTGTATCCATCACTTTCCATGAATAGGTCATTATTCCGGCAGCACAGGCAAGTCCTCCCAGAAGAAACAGTTGCTGGCTGGAGTTCAGTGTGAAAATCCACAGGTCAAGATCTTTAAGATTAAAGGCAGGAACAAATACTCCCATGACATTGGCAATGTTATTTGCACCCAGACTGTAAGCTCCGAAGGCACCGACAATAATAAGCCCCGTTTTTATATACGATTCAAATCTGATAAGATGAATCCTTGCTGATTTCTTAAATCTTTTCAGAGGTAATGTAAAGTAAAACTGCAAAGACAGCACCTATTACAGGACCTGCAACCCATGCCGATACAATTTTTTCCAAAGTCTGCTGTCGGTGCTGTTCCCTGTAAAAAAGTTCCATCCGATTATTGCGCCGACTATTGCCTGTGTGGTTGAAATCGGAAGTGCAAATTTTGTCATCATATAAATAGTAATCGCGGCAGCAAGAGCAAGAGTAAATGATCCTCCGATTGCATTTACCGAACCAAGTTTACCGAGTGTATGAGATGTACCTGATCCCTGGATTACTGCACCCAGTATAAAAAAAACGGATGCAATGATTGCAGCTTTTCTGAATGTGACCATCTTTGAACCTACGGCAGAACCAAAAATATGAGAGGCATCATTTGCACCCAGTGACCACCCAAGAAAGAGACCGCTTGTCAGGAAGAAGAGTATCATTGTTTAAAAATTTCAGCTTTGATTTAAAATTTAAAAAGTCTATTAACTGTTGCGGGTTGCATGTTGCGCGGATCGCACGCTTCACGCTGCACTCTCCCGCACCCCACCTCTGCAGCACGCCGCACGCCGCACTTTGCCTACATCACAATCTTTATCGCCATCCCCGAAAGCAGATCCGCAGCCTTCTGGGCCAGGTCAGAAATGTTTTCAATATGATGGATAATATATCTTAAATGAGCCTTATGTGCGAGATCCAGTTCATTCATCTCCTGAAATATGATCTTTTTCGTTGCGAATGATATTTTATCGGTTTCACTTTCAAAATAATAGACCTTAAGAAGCTTTTCCCTGACAGTATATGGAGCTTTAAAGTAAGCCCTTGCAGCCGGCATAAGTTCTTCGGCGGCGCTTACTGATGTTTCTGTCAGACTGATGAAGTTCTTATTAAGTGAAGAAGGAATATCAGGCAATTCAATATTGATCTCATTCAGAGAGCTTTTGAGTGCATCGATAATTTCGTCGAGTTCATCGATAAGTGTGCTGACTTCAGATCTGTGCTGAGGCAAAATTGAATGAGTGATCATCTCATTTTCAATTGCCCGTTGAAGCCTGTCAGCATTGTTTTCAAGAGTATCAACTTTCTGCAGGTGTCTGTGGAAAGCATTCATATCTTTTTCAAGGTAAGCTTTTATACCTTCTCTGAAAACAAGAAGTCCGAGATCGATATTATCAAAGAATTCATCAATCTTAATTATCAGGTTCTTTGTTGTTCTCGTAAAAACTGGCATTTGTATGATTATTAGGTTATTAAAACAAATATAAAAAAAAAGACATTAACAACAACAAAGGCACAACGGCACTAAAGGCGCAAGGGCACAACGGCACAACGGCATAACGGCATATTATCTTAACCTGTAACCTTAACCTTAACACTTAACTAACTTTAACCTTAAAATTCCTTCGACACCTATGGACCTTTGCGCCCTTGCGCCTTTGCGCCTTTGCGCCAATGTTCCAAATAATTGCTTTATTTCTAATATGTCTTTATAAAATCTTTATACGTTCCCGAGCAATCTTTATACATTCCTTATAGCGTATGGACTAATTTCGCGCGATCGTAATTTCAGACAAAAATCTGCAGTTAAGTTTATATAACAGGGGAGTATGACCAGGAGTGAGATGGAGCAGTCAACAGAAGGATTTTCCTTTATTGAAAGATTAAAAAATACTTTTATTGGCAAAGCTAAAGCCATTCAGGACAAAGGATTATTTCATAAGTTAACTCTGGTAGCATTTTTCGCCTGGATTGGTCTTGGATCTGATGGTATTTCATCATCCTGTTACGGACCTGAAGAGGCATTCCGGAATTTACTAGGACATACCAGTTTGGCTATATTTGTTGCTCTTGGAACAGTATTTACAATTCTGATCATTAGTTCAAGTTATAACCAGATAATACAGTCTTTTTCCACATGGAGGAGGAGGATATCTGGTAGGCAGTAAACTGTTGTCACCTACTACCGGAATGGTATCCGGTTCTGCTCTTATAATCGACTATGTTCTTACAATTACTATTTCTGTTTCAAGTGGTGCTGATGCCATATTTAGTTTTTTCCCTGTTACCTGGCAGCCATATAAACTACCTTTTGCACTTGCCGGAGTATGTTTTCTTATACTTGTTGAATTTAAGAGGAGTTAAGGAATCGGTACTCTCTCTGACTCCAATATTTATTGTCTTTATATGCTACACATGTAATTGCGATACTATATGGTATTTTTATTCATTCCTCAAATTTTTCAGCTGTTGCAAGCCAGACCACTCAGGAAATTCATTCAACAGTCTCTCAATTTGGTTTTTTTGCCACATTTTTAATAATTCTCCGGGCATACAGTATGGGAGCCGGAACCTATACGGGAATTGAAGCAGTAAGCAATGGTATGCCGATTCTGCGGGAACCTAAAGTTGCCACAGCCCGTAAGACAATGTTTTTAATGATGCATCTCTCTCTCATTTATGGTGTTAGGATTGATGATTTGCTATATGCTTTTTAATGTACAACTTGATACTCATAAAACTTTAAATGCTGTTTTGTTTGATAATCTTACTGCCGGATGGGGGCCATTTCTGGTCAGGAAGTTTTGTTCTTATTACCCTGATTTCGGAAGCAGCATTATTTTTTGTTGCTGCACAGACAGGATTTATAGATGGACCAAGAATTATGGCAAATATGGCAATTGATCATTGGTTCCCTAAAAGATTTGCTTCCCTGAGCGACCGGCTGGTTACAATGAACGGAGTTTTGTTAATGGGAACTGGAGCTCTTATTCTGATGGTTATATCCAAAGGTTCTGTGGCACTTATTGGTAGTCCTGTATAGTATTAATGTGTTCATAACATTTACTATTTCACAGGTCGGAATGGTGAAGCATTGGTGGCAGATGAAAGGGAAACAGGTACCCTGGAAACGAAAATTAGCAATAAACGGTATTGGTCTTATACTTACTTCATTCATCCTTGTCTCGGTAATTATTCTGAAATTTGGACCCGGCGGATGGGTAACTATAGTCATAACAGGTTTGTTGATCTTGCTGGCAATTAATATTAAACGTCATTATTTCAAAACAACTGTAAAGCTTCAGAAGCTAAGACTAAACGCATATAAAGAAATTGAAAAATTAATCGGGCAACGTCCCTGTGCTGACAGAAATCTGAAAAAAGTAAGTTTTAATAAAGAGGGTAAAACTGCAATTATATTAGTCAGTGGTTTTGGAGGAACAGGATTATATACATTTTTGCGAATTCTTGAAAACTTTAAAGGTGTTTACAGCAATATAGTTTTTGTAAGAATTGGCATAATTAATTCAAAGATTTACAGGGGAACGGAGGAACTGGATCATTTTACAAAGCAGGTAAAGGAGGATGGTGAAAAGTATGTTACTGTTGCCAATCAGTTTGGTTTGTATGGCAAGAGTCTATGGACAATAGGGACAGACCCTGTGAATGAAATATACAGGATCGTGAAAAGAATAAGACCAAGATTATCAGGAGCAGCATTTTTTGGCGGTCAGCTGGTATTCTCCAAAACATTTTACCTTTCTAAATTGCTTCATAACCATACAATTTTTTCTATTCAGAAAAGATTCTTTAAATTCGGGATACCGATTGTAATATTTCCGATAAAAATCGAATAAAATTCGCCCTGAATCACCAACCGTTTATTTCGGTTGATGTAGGGAACGGTCGCGACCGTTCCCTACTGAATCCCAATTGTTTTTTTCGGTGATGTACAGGGAACGGTCGCGACCGTTCCCTACACGTTCCAATTCCATAGGTTTTCTGATTCCATATTTATAAAATCTTTATGGTTTAAATATTTATTTTTACAAAACCCTTATAAATTCTGTTGCAATTTTGTATCGTAAAAACTATACAAAATGAAGTTCAGTAATTTTTCCAAAAACACACGCTGGCTAAATCCAAAAAAAATCGATATAGAAAACCAAAACTCTTTTGATTGTTTTGTTTATCAGTCTTTCTTAATCTTTACAAACTTTGTGTTAATTGCACAAACTGACGAACTGCTTCACCTTTTAAAGTAACAGCTGATCTGGTGAGCCACTATGTCTGGAGAGGTTCAATGGCAACAGGAAGCCCGACACCCAACTTCCAGCCAACTTTAGCTTATACGAAAGGGAGATTTCGAGATTGGTGTCTGGGGTTCAACAGATTTCATGGGTAGCTATAAAGAAGTTGACCCGTATATTTCTGTAACTGCCGGACATTTAAAACTAGCATGTTACTGATTATAACTGGAATTTTGATAAAAGCAAATTACTTTAATTATAAGAACAGTGAAACAGGACACAGGTTTGAAGGTACTATTGGCTTTACCGGCAATGAAGACTATACCTGTGAGCATCTCATGGAATACTTTTTTTTATGGATTAGATAAGAAATCTGAAGATTCAACCAGACAGGCTTTTTCAACCTATATTGAACTAGGTTATTCCAAGGGTGTGGCCAGTTTCTTTTTTGGATTTACTCCCTGGTCTGGTTTTTATAATAATTACGGATTAACAGCTTTTGATCCGGAAGCCGGCAAAAAGACCTTTTCAATAGTCAATATTGGTGCCAGCGTTACAAAAGCACTTAAAATCAATGAAACTTTTTCTTTACCGCTTAAGGCTACTTTAGTTATTAATCCTTCAGCTACATATTCCAGAAACGATTATATACATCTGATATTCGGTATAACATTCTGATGTATCATAAATAAATAGAAAACATTATGAAAACAAAAATTCCAACATCACTTATGTCACTTTTAGTTGTACCTGTCCATTCAGATACTGCTGTCTCAAATAGTCCGGTAAGTTATCTTATCGGAGGAATTATAGCCCTTCTTATATTGGGTTATTTAATATACACTTTATTACGACCTGATAAATTTTAGAAGTCCAAAGTCGGAAATCAGAAGAAAGAACCATTATTCATTTCACTTCGGACTTCGGACTTCGGTCTTCCGACTGTACTTATCGATATTTGAATTTACTTTTAATACTTCAAAATATGAATGAAGCGATTCAATTGATCCTTTTCCTGGTTTTACTGGCTGTTCTGTCGCCTTTACTAGGCAAGTATATGGCAAAAGTATTCATGGGTGAAAAACATATCATGAAGCCGGTATTTGGCTGGCTTGAAAAATTAGTTTACAGGGTATCAGGTATCAAAAGCGAGGAGGAAATGAACTGGAAGACTTATATGTACGGTGTTCTCCTTTTCAACCTGTTTGGATTTGTGTTTTTGTTCCTTTTACAGATGTTCCAGGCTTATTTACCACTGAACACTGAGAAATTGCCCAATGTTTCATGGCATCTGGCATTTAATACAGCAATGAGTTTCACCACCAACACTAACTGGCAGTCATACAGCGGTGAAAATACCCTGAGTTACCTGGTCCAGATGCTGGGGCTGACTGTTCAGAATTTTGTAAGCGCAGCAACCGGTATTGCAGTTGTACTGGCTTTGATACGCGGATTGACCAGAAAAACAACTGATGCTCTAGGTAATTTTTGGGCTGATATGACCCGAAGTGTTCTTTATGTGTTATTGCCACTCTCAATAATTCTCACTATTGCTTTGGTAGGACAGGGAGCTGTGCAGACATTTTCGCATTATGTAAAAGCAACAACTTTACAGGGAACCGAACAGGTTATTCCACTTGGACCGGCTGCATCTCAGATTGCAATTAAACAACTTGGCACAAACGGAGGTGGATTTTTTGGATGCCAACAGTGCACATCCTTTTGAAAATCCGACTCCTTTTTCCAACTTTCTGGAATTGTTTTCAATTATCATTATTTCAGCCGGTCTGGTATTTACTTTCGGTCATTATATGAAGTCAAAACGACAGGCACGTGCGATTTTTATTACTATGTTTATCCTCTTTGCGGTAGGCCTTGCAATATCTCTCTGGTCTGAATACAGTCATAACAATGTATTGAATGTCTCAGGCTCAATGGAAGGAAAGGAGACCCGTTTTGGAGTAATGAATAGTGTTCTCTGGTCAGTTACCACAACAGTTACATCGAATGGTTCAGTGAATGCCATGCATGATAGCTTATCTCCATTGTCAGGCTTGGTAGCCATGTTCAACATGATGCTTGGAGAAATAATTTTCGGAGGGGTAGGATCAGGATTATATGGGATAATCATCTTTATCATACTTACTGTTTTTATTGCCGGACTTATGGTAGGCCGAACTCCTGAATATCTGGGTAAAAAAGTTGAAGCCTTTGAGATGAAAATGGCCATTCTTGCAGTTTTGGCTCCCAGTATAGTCATCAAATTATTTTCAGCAATTGCCTGTTCTGTACCTGCAGGACTATCGAGTCTGAATAATGCCGGACCACATGGTCTTTCTGAGATATTATATGCATTCAGTTCAGCTGCCGGAAATAATGGGAGTGCATTTGGCGGGCTTAATGCAAATACGGTTTTTTATAATCTTATGATGGGATTTGGTATGCTGATAGGTCGTTTTGGAATAATCGTTCCTGTTATGGCTATTGCAGGGAGCATGGCAAAGAAAAAGATCACCCCGGTTTCATCAGGTACTTTCAGAACCGACAACTGGCTGTTTGTTATGCTGTTGATAAGTGTCATTCTTATTGTTGGAGGATTGACTTTTTTCCCGCCTCTCGCACTTGGTCCAATTGTTGAACATTTCTTAATGAATCTTGGGGTTACTTTTTAATTTTAAGAGATAAATATTATGGAAAAACGAAATATGAGTCAGCTTTTTACAAGGGAAATAGCTGTCCAGGCATTAAAGGATTCTTTTATCAAA
The DNA here is from genome assembly GCA_963725785.1 of uncultured Bacteroidales bacterium. Taxonomy (GTDB): domain Bacteria; phylum Bacteroidota; class Bacteroidia; order Bacteroidales; family VadinHA17; genus LD21. Next base: position 74,451 of record CAVRZV010000018.1, read on the forward strand.
CTGAACCCTGGTGTTCTTGTTAAAAACCCGGTTATTTTCATTGTTGGTATTGGAGCATTAATGACGACAGTAGTAGTATTTACTGATATATTAAACGGTCATTTTTCAAATTTTAACTTTCAGATAACACTCTGGCTCTGGTTTACAGTTTTGTTTGCAAATTTTGCAGAAGCAGTTGCTGAAGGCCGGGGTAAAGCACAGGCTGATAGTTTACGTAAAAGCCGCACACAGACAAAAGCACGTAAGCTTATCAATAATAAGGAAGAAATAGTTCTTGCCAATGATCTGAGGAAAGGTGATGTTGTAATTTGTGATGCCGGAGATGTTATTCCTGCTGATGGTGATGTAATAGAAGGTATTGCCAGTGTGGATGAATCAGCAATTACAGGAGAATCTGCTCCTGTAATCCGTGAGAGCGGTGGTGACAGATGTGCAGTAACAGGAGGTACAAAAGTGATTAGCGACACTATTACAATTAAAGTAACTTCTGAACCCGGTTTTACATTTCTTGACCGGATGATTGCACTGGTAGAAGGTGCAAAACGGCAGAAAACGCCTAATGAAATTGCTCTGATCATCCTCTTATCAGGTCTTACTATTATATTCCTGCTGGTTGTTGTTTCTTTGCCTGCATACTTCGGATATAGTCTGAAAGCTTCAGGTATTTCGGCAAATCACAACCTGACACTGCCTGTTCTGATTTCACTTCTTGTCTGCCTTATTCCTACAACTATTGGGGGTTTACTTAGTGCAATCGGAATTAGTGGAATGGACAGATTATTGCGTAAGAATGTTATTGCAACCAGCGGAAAGGCAATAGAAGCTGCCGGAGATACTGATGTCTTACTTCTTGATAAAACAGGAACAATTACATTGGGTAACCGCATGGCTACAGAATTTATTCCAGCAGAAGGATTTACTAAAGAGCAACTTGCTGATGCAGCACAACTGGCATCACTGGCTGATGAAACGCCCGAAGGCCGGTCGATTGTCGTTTTGGCAAAAGAACAGTTTAATATAAGAGCCAGGGAAATGCAGCCTATGGATAGTGTATTTGTCCCTTTCACTGCACAAACCAGTATGAGCGGTCTTGACTTCAGAAATCCCGATGGTCAGATGAGAAGTATACGAAAAGGCTCTTCAAGCGCAATAAAAAAATTCATAGAAAATAATAATGGGTTTTTCCCAAAAAATGTGGAAGAGACTGTAACTGAACTTTCACGTCAGGGAGCAACTCCATTGGTTGTAGCTGAAAATAATCCGGTACTGGGTGTAATACATCTTAAGGATATTGTGAAAGGGGGTATTAAGCAACGGTTCGCACAGCTTAGAATGATGGGTATCCGTACAATTATGATAACCGGTGATAATCCGCAGACTGCAGCTGCCATTGCTGCTGAAGCCGGTGTTGATGATTTTCTTGCAGAAGCAAAACCAGAGGACAAGCTTCATCGCATCAGAGAAGAGCAGGCAAATGGTCATCTGGTAGGAATGATAGGCGATGGAACAAATGATGCACCTGCTCTTGCCCAGGCCGATGTTGGTCTGGCAATGAATACAGGTACCCAGGCAGCCCGGGAAGCAGGAAATATGGTTGATCTCGACAGTAACCCGACAAAACTTATAGAGGTTGTTGAAACCGGCAAGCAGTTACTTATGACACGTGGAGCATTGACTACCTTCAGCATTGCCAATGATGTAGCCAAATATTTTGCCATAATACCCGCTATCGCTACATCTCTCTATGTTACAGCTTCCGGTATATCTCCGTTGGGAGTACTGAATATTATGAAACTTCATTCACCTGAAAGCGCAATTTTAAGCGCTGTGATATTTAATGCACTTATTATTGTGGCTCTTATTCCGCTCGCACTGAGAGGTGTGAAATACCGTCCTATTTCAGCCAACCGGGTGCTGGCTTTGAATATTGTTATCTATGGAATTGGAGGAATTATTGTTCCATTTATCGGAATCAAGCTGATCGATATGTTACTTGTTTCTATACATATGATATAAGAAGTGCAATAATTAAAACAAAAATTAAATTCATTATGAAAACACAAACTATAATAGCCTTAAAATTTTTGCTTGTAATGACTATACTTACAGGTATTATCTATCCGCTTTTAATGACCGGTCTGGCTCAGTTGGGTTTTCCTTCCAAAGCCAATGGCAGCCTGATAATGAAGGATGGTAAAATTATAGGTTCTGAGCTAATTGGCCAAAAGTTCGACAGCACTATCTATTTCTGGTCGAGACCTTCAGCCATTGGTTATAATCCTATTCCTTCCGGAGCTTCAAACTATGGACCTACAAGCGATACCTTAAAAAAACAGGTTACTGCCCGACGTATATTATTTGCGAAAATGAATTCTTTATCAGACCCCTTATCGACTCCAAAAGAAATGATATTTGCCTCAGGAAGCGGTCTCGATCCTCATATCTCCCCTGAAGCTGCTCTAATGCAGGTGGACCGTATTGCACTGGCCAGGCATTTCGATGCCAGTCAAAAAAAAAAGCTCTTGGAGAAAATTAAGGAAATGACAGAAGCACCACAGTTTTTATTCCTTGGAGAAAAGCGAATCAATGTATTAATGCTAAATTTAGAACTTGATAAAATTATAAGACTTCAGATCAGAAAGAAGCTAGATAACAACCAGTAAACTTTATCACTATGAAACATTCAATCCGTACAAGATTTACCCTCGGTATGATTTTTTTATTTATTATCATATCAGTATTAGCCGTTTTTTCAGGCTATTATCTTAATAAACTTTCAGACCAAGACAAGTGCAATTCTGAAGGAAAACTATTTGTCTGTAGTTTATGCCCGTGAGATGTCGGAAGGCTTAATGAACATCAATCAGGAAATTACTACCTGTTTTTTAACAAAGAGGAATCCCGATAGTTTGAAAATTGCAAAAGAACTTAAACAGATAGACTATGTCGCTTCTGTCTGAAAAGAATAACATTACAGAGCCCGGTGAAGATAAGCTTGTATCTGGTATCGAGACAGATTACTTTGAATACAGAGATTCTCTGCAAACTATTTTAAAATCCTCAAAATCAGCCGGTAGTTTGCTTTATCTTCAGAATAAATCAGGTAATCTTTATCAGCAGTTGTCAATACTTTCTCAGATGAACGGGAAAGCTCTTGAAGTTAAAACAGATGATGCAAAGGCTTCCTCTCAAAATGCCCTTACAAAGATGACAATCCTTGCATCTATTTGTTTTTTGATCGGAATGAGTTTTACCTTTAGTTTTGCTTCATATTTTAACCGACGCTTTTTTCAACTTTACAATGGACTGAAGGAGGTTGTTTCAAGCGATTTTGATCAACGACTATTTATTGATGGGAATGATGAATTCTATGAAATTTCGCTTGTTGTTAACGAAATGGCAGATAAATTAAAGAAAAACAAGCAAAAAATGTCAGTAACTTTGCAGAATGACTCATTGAAGGGAATTAAACCCGAATGATATGGAAGAGTTGAAAAAAATGTTGTTCCGTATAAAAACAATGGAGGAACAGGCAGCAGCACTAATATCAAAATTCGAAAAAAAGTAGAGATCAGATGGACTATAGCTGATAACCGTCCTGATCCCGATGAACTTTTGGCTTCACTGAAGTTAGAGGAAGAAAAAAGCAAACGGGGTAAACTGAAAATATTCTTTGGAATGTGCGCCGGTGTTGGCAAGACATATACTATGCTTCAGACAGCACAGGCAGAGAAGTTAAAAGGTTGCGATATTGTTATTGGCTATGTTGAGACGCATAACAGGAAAGAAACAGCCGATCTGGCAGAAGGATTTGAACTGATACCCCGCAGAACATACCAGTACAAGACGACCACTGTTTATGAAATGGATCTCGACGCTATAATAGCCCGTAAACCCAGAATTGTTCTTGTAGATGAACTTGCCCATACAAATGCCCCAGGAAGCAGGCATGCAAAAAGATATCAGGATGTCCTGGAAATTCTCGATAACGGTATAGATGTTTTTACTACAGTTAATGTTCAGCATCTCGAAAGCCGTTCCGATACCGTTGCTCAGATCACAGGTATAATTGTTCGTGAAACCTTACCGGATGAGATCTTCGAAAATGCCGATGAGATTGAGGTCATTGACCTCACTCCTGAGGAACTTCTGCAAAGACTTTCAGAAGGGAAGGTATATTCACCTGAAAGAACAAAAGAAGCCGTTGAGAGTTTTTTCAGGAAAGGGAATATTACGGCTCTGAGGGAGATGGCTCTGAGAATAGTTGCAGACAGGGTAGACAAGCAGTTGCATGAATACATGCAGCTCAAGCGTATTAAAGGCCCATGGAAATCGGGATTACATCTGCTAGTCGCAGTTAGTCATACCCAGCAATCTGCAAAATTATTAAGATGGGCAAAAAACCTTTCTTATACAATGGGTGCTGATCTGCAGGCAATTTATGTTGAAACTTCATACAAGCCCGATACTAAAGAAAGTGAACAACTGAATAAAAATATTAGCCTTGCCAGACAATTAGGAATTAAATTCCGGATTGTTACAAGCAGCGATATGGTTAAGACAATCGTTGATTTTGCTCAAAAAGAAAATATAACGCATATAATCATCGGTAAACCACGGGTCCGTAATTTATTGACTCTTCTGCGACTTGGTAATTTTATTAACAGATTGATCCGTTACAGCGGAAATATAGATGTTTATATTTTAGGTTCCGATATACAGTCAAAAGACAAGTTCAGAGAAAAAGTCTCTTTACCCTCATTCACATCGAATATACGTCAGTATTTTACTTCTTCATTAATTGTAGTCCTGATAGCGATAATCTGCTTTTCTATCAAAGAATTTATTGGTTATCAGGTTGTTTCATTTGCATTGTTATTTGTTGTTTCAGCACTTGCATTTTTCTTCGGCACAGGACCTATTCTGCTGGCTGCAACACTGAGTGCACTTATCTGGGATTTCTTTTTTATACCTCCGCCATATACGCTTCATGTTGATAAGCCGGAAGATATGCTAATGCTAATAATGTTTTTCATTATTGCATTACTGAGCGGAGTGCTGACATCAAGAATTAAGAGGCAGGAGATGAAAATAAGAATCCGTGAAGAGCGCACAAATGCACTTTACCAGCTGACAAGGGAACTTTCAACAGCCACAGGGATTGAAGAGGTTATAACTATTGCAAAAAACGATATTAAAAAATACTTTAATCTGAATAGCCGGATTCTGCTGATAAGCGAGAATAATGAGCTTGAATATACAAGCAAAAAAAATGGAAATTTCACTATATCAAAAAATGATATGAGTGTTGCATCCTGGACCTTCCAACACTCTGCCAAGGCAGGAAAACATACCGATACTTTACCATCGTCAAATTATACATTTTATCCTCTGAAAGGAAATCAGATGAACCTGGGGGTCATAGCAATTCAACAGGAAGTTGTCTTCACGCAGGGTGAAGAGCAATTCTGGGAAGCATTTATTTCCCAGATATCCGGAAAGTTTGAGCGTGAATACCTTCGCAGTATGGCTAAACAGGCATTTTTACTAAATGAATCGGACAAGCTTTACAAAACTCTCTTTAACTCCATTTCGCACGAGTTGCGGATACCGGTTGCTACAATTATGGGTGCCTCCGATTCACTGATTACATTACAGCATCCGGTGGAAATACAGAAAGAACTCTCAAATGAGATATTCAAGGCATCAAAAAGACTAAACCGTCTGATTGAAAATCTGCTTAACATGTCGCGTCTCGAGAGCGGCAGGATTACTCCCCGGCTCGACTGGTGCGATATTCATGATCTCATCAATAAAGTTACGGAATCTCTGCAGGACGAACTAAAACCTTTTCAGCTTCATGTTGTTATTCCTGAAGACATGCCTTTTGTAAAGATCGATTTCGGACTTATGGAACAGGTACTTTATAATCTGATATATAACGCAACACAGTATGCTTCCTCTTCAACTAATCTACGGGTAAAAGCTTTCTATGACAATGGAATACTGACACTGCAGGTTATGGATCGCGGACCGGGCTTTCCTAACAGGGAAATATCGCTTATCTTTAACAAGTTTTACAGAGTGGAAGGTTCAAAAGCCGGAGGTACCGGACTTGGGCTTTCAATAGCAAAGGGATTTACTGAAGCGCATAAAGGAACAATAACTGTCGAGAACAGAGAGAATGGTGGTGCAAAATTTACAATTAAGATACCAACTGATATTCCACTGGCAGAACAACTGGGATAAAATCAAAATTAAATGAATTTACCGGAAACCATCTTGGTAATTGACGATGAAGTTCAGATACGCCGTTTACTGGAAATAACACTGTCATCAAATGGATTCAGGATTTCCGAATCAGGCAACGGTAAAGACGGACTTATTGCTGCTGCCACTCATCATCCGGCTCTTATTATTCTTGACCTTGGATTACCAGATACCGATGGTTTGGAAATTCTTAAAAAGATCAGGGAATGGTATCAGAAACCAATAATTATACTGTCTGTCAGGAATTCTGAAGACGATATCATTAAGGCACTTGATAATGGAGCGAACGATTACCTTACCAAGCCTTTCAGAACCGGAGAACTTCTGGCCAGGATACGGGTTGCCTTACGGCCAAATCTGGGTAAAGAAGATGATCCTAATCTGACATTCGGCAAGCTCACGATTGATCTGGCAGATCATATAGTCCGCAAAAACGATGTTATTCTGAAATTAACTTCAACGGAGTTTTCATTGCTTGCACTACTCTCAAAAAATTCCGGCAGAGTATTAACTCATCAGACAATCCTGAAAGAAATTTGGGGTTTCGGTTATATTGAACAGACACAGATTTTAAGAGTATTTGTAGCACAACTCCGGAAAAAAATCGAGGATGATCCAGGAAAGCCAAAGTATCTGATTACTGAATCGGGGATAGGATACCGGTTTCATGAATAGGAATGCAACAGCGACCAATTTCTACGAATTAAACCCAATCCAGATACAACTTCCCCGGTATTTACCCCTAAATCCCCCAAGGGGGACTTTTGAAAACCTCACATAGAAAAGACCCATCTAATTTTATAACGACAATTAAGCCCCCCTTGGGGGGTTTGGGGGTGCCAACATAAGGGCAGTGTAGGGACGTTGCATGCAACGTCCCTACAAATCAGAATTCAATGATCTTTTCCACCCTGTTGCTTTTCAGATACTGTTTCAGAATAACCTGGATATCATGGTTGTCAACAGATGGTTTAATGCATTCATGTACTGCTGAAAGACCGAACCCCATCTCATTTATATTAAAGTAGCCATAACCGGAATATTTTCCGTTAACGATTTTGACTGCACACTTCTCATCATCGTCACGTCCGCTATCTATTATAAAAAAGTTTCGTCTTGAAAAAATGAACTCATCCGAAGCCTTCATAGCCCGCTCATTATATTCCCCGGCCGGTTCTTTACCGATGCATGCACCGCGGCAGATTCCTACCTGGTAATGAAAACATGCACTCTCTGTCTCATAAAGACCTGATAGTTTCTGACAAAGATTGTATCTTTCTACAAGTGAGCTGAGCTTAGATTTTGTTTTCTCTTTTGAAGTGAAAACTGAAATTGGCAGCTCATCATTGTTGAGCTGTCCGTAACGGTAGTTTATGTATCCGTTGGTATCTGTAAACCGGAAGATACCCCATTGAAATCCTGATCTTCTTTGCTGCCTGTTATAGATCGGTTTATTAACTTTGATCTCATGCGACTCTTTGAGTAGTGCTATCAATTCGCTACCGGTCCTTTCCCAGTCAATATCTGCGATCTGATCGCGCATCTCCATGGCTCTGTTGGTGGAATTGTTCGACAGGTGAGTACTGATCCTCTGTTGGAGATTTCGGCTTTTTCCTATGTAGATCAGATCACCTTTCTCATTATAGAAGTAGTAAATTCCAGGTTCATCCGGTATACTGTCTATTTTAGCAATGTCGAGCTTTGGATGCAACTTTGATACTCTTGTGTTTTTTGTAAGGACAGATCCTGATCCATTCATTTCAATATCTTTTGCGATAAGAAGTTCAAAGAGCTTCACTGTAGCCAGGGCATCTCCTGACGCCCGGTGTCTTCCATTTATTGAAATACTGAGATCCGAACAAATATTCCCAAGGCTATATGATTTGTGTCCGGGAATAAGTTTCCTGCTCAAAGCTACAGTATCAAGAATATTTCTTTTAAAATTGAATCCGAGAGATTTATATTCCTGTCTTATGAATGAATAATCGAACCTTGCATTATGAGCAACAAAAGTCCTGCCTTCAGTAAGTTCAATGATTTGTTTTGCGATTTCATAAAAGCGCGGAGCATCTTCAACCATTTCATTCGTAATCCCTGTCAGATTGGTTATGAAATACGGGATATTCCTTTCAGGATTTACCAGCGAAACAAATTCTCCTGTAATCTGATTTCCATCATGTTGGTATATAGCGATTTCAGTGATCTTTTCAATTTGTGCACTTCCCCCGGTAGTCTCAATATCAATAATCGCATACATCAGATCAGATAACCTTAGAATTATGTCAGCGAATATAATGAGAATTGCGGGCAGATTGATTGATAGTTTGTATTTTTGTGATACCAATGACAGTAAGATTATGAGTGAATGTTTCGGAAAAAAATTCATACTTAATGGTACCCTTCAACCGGTTGAACTATTCGAGAATTCACTGGTGTATGAAGGTGATTCTGTTTATGAGGTCATACGTATGGTTAAAGGAAATCCAATTTTTTTCCCTGATCATATGGAACGACTGGCAACAAGTGTAAAACTGCAAAAGAGAGAACTTCTTGCCAATGTACCTGAATTGCGAAAAGCCATTTTAAGCCTTACGAGATCTGACAAAAAAAAGGAGATAAACCTGAAGATTGTTTTCAATTATAATAACGGATCAGCTAATTACCTGATTTATTTTATCAAGCCTGTTTATCCATCCGAGCATCAGTATAAAAATGGAGTGAAGGGAATCCTTTTTTTTGCTGAACGGAAAGATCCGGAATCTAAAGTGATAAATCATAAACTCAGGACATTTATCTATAATAAATTAATAATGGAAGGCGCTTATGAAGCAATCCTGGTTAATGAAAATAATTTAATTACTGAAGGAAGCCGTTCAAATATTTTTTTTCTTAAGGGTGAAACTCTTGTGACCGCACCTGACAATGCTGTTCTTAATGGTATCACCAGGAAACATCTTCTTGAAATCTGTGAAGAAAACAAGATTAAAGTAGAACTATCATTTGTTAATGCTGATGAGATAACAAAATACGATGCAGTATTTATGACCGGAACCTCCCCGATGGTTCTTCCTTTTAATTGTATTAACGACAAATTTTTTAACGTACAGTATCAATTGATTGAAAGATTAAGAAAACTCTATCTGACAAGAGCCGAAGAGAGTATCCGGTACTTCCGGTCTGAATAATAGCAACCGGTTGAACAGACTGAAAGATAAATTATTATATTTGTACCCTTATTAATTCAATCTCGTATAGTATGGCAAGTGTAAGAGAACTAAAAAAGGATATTGATTACCTTATTTTTGAAGTGATTTCTGATTGTTTTGTCTATTCAAGCATTCATCCCGAAAATAAGTCAGATGAATTATCGGCAATAATCTCAGATTCAGTCGATTTCAGAAATGACCTCATTGCACGTGTTAACAATCCGGATGGCAAGGATAATCCAAAAATTGTCAAAGCCTACTATAAAGCCGTGGAAAAAGATCTTATTACAGGTGTCGACAAACTGTTTGACAGGCTAAGTACATTGTCTACCGAGACTAAGACGAAGACGAAGAAAAAGTAAAGTATTTGTAAATCAGGTTACCGCATCCGGTACATCTTCCTTCCTTATCTAAGATTTATCAGTTCTGATTTTATATCCGGATCTGATTGTTACTGTAGTACCGCATCGGGGCACTGCGGTACTCTGATCTGCATTCGATTGACTGTTCCCAGTATATACATAATCGAGATTTTTCTGAAGCAATATCAGAGAGTTTTTTCAGTGATTCTTCCGGGGTGGAAGGATTATCTCTCTTATACATTGGAAAGTATCTGCTGAGATGAAATGGAACATCCTTCCCAAGTTCACCTGCGATCCATTCCGTTTGCAGATGCCATCTCCTTTTCATCATCATTCTGTCCGGGTATAATAAGAGTAGTAATTTCCAGATGTTTTCCCGATCTTGCTATCTGCTTCAGACCATTCTTTACTGGTTCAATTTCTGACCCGGTCAGTTTCCTGTAAAAATCGTTGTTGAATGCTTTCAGATCAATATTGAATGCATCGATGAATCCTGTTATTTCACTTAAGTGGTTCACTGTTGACAAATCCGTTGCTTACCATAACGGTCAGTAATCCTTGCTTTTTTGCACTTTCGGCAACATCTCTCATATACTCAAACCAGATAATCGGCTCATTATATGTAAATGCTATTCCAATGTTGTTCGTTGAAGAAAGAGCATCCTTTACTATTTTGGATATTGTAACTTCAGGAACCAGACTTTCAGGAATTTTCTGGGATATGTGAAAATTCTGGCAAAAATCACATCTCATATTACAACCGAATGATCCGATTGATAATATATTATGTCCCGGGAAAAAATGATATAATGGTTTCTTCTCAACAGGATCAAGTGAATATCCTGATATGATTCCATATGTCAGAAGTTCAATTTTTTCACCGGTATTTTTCCTCACGCCGCAAATACCGGTTTTGCCACTGCCTAATTTGCAGTAATGAGGACAGAGAGTACATTCCAGCTTACCGTCCAGTTTTTTTGTCAGTGAAATCATTTTGGTTCACTCATTTATAAGGTAATACTCAAAAATAGCTAACAGACTGCACCCTGCGCCCTGTGCTTTTACCCCTTTGCACCTTTCATCGGAATTGCAAACTTAAACTCGCTGCCCTTATCCAACTCACTTTCAACCCATATTCTGCCACCCATCCGCTCCGAAAACTCTTTGCACAATTTTAAACCTAGTCCTGTGCCCTGTTCTTTTTCGGTACCAGGCAGTGATAATGAGTTATCTATCCTGAAAAGGCTCTCAACCTTTTCTTTTGTCATACCTGTACCTTTATCTTTAACAACAATAATAATCTCTTCACTATGTTGTAAAACCCGAACAATTACCTTCCCCTTTTTAAATGTGTATTTGACCGCATTGCTCAAAAGATTTCTCAAAACTGTATTTATCATATTCTTATCGGTAAATACAAAAAGATCTTTGGTGAGTTCAGATATCATAGTTATTCCCTTATTTGTAATCTGAAGTTTGATATTTTCAATATTTTCATCCACAATTTTCTTCAGGTTGATGCTTTCAGGGCTATATTTTAATAATCCGGTCTCTGATCTTGACCAGTCGAGGAGGTTTTGCAGGATAGAATAGCCTCCCTTTGCTGAATCATTTAATATTAAAGCCAGCTTTCTGATATTTTCTACCGACATCTGATCGATATTATCGTAAAGTAGTTCGGATGATCCAAGGAGACTTGTGAATGGATTTTTCAGATCGTGTGCCACAATATTGAAAAATTTATCTTTTGTAGCAATTAATTCTTTAAGTTTTGATTCATTTTCTTTTATCGATCTGGTAGTTTCTCTTTCGGATTCCGCAAGCCTGATGAAGGAAATGCCATACGCGAGGTCATCTGCAAGATCAGCAAGAAGTTTTATTTCCGGTTCAGTAAATGGATCAGGGTCTTTCGAATAGATCGAGATCGCTCCAAAAGATTTCCCATCTGACTTCAATGGCAATACTATTGATGAAGAAAAACCATTTTCAATGGCAGCATCCCTCCATGGTCCGAATTCCGGATCACTAATCATGTTTCTGCACATCGAAATATTCCCGGTACGGATTGCAGTACCTGTAGGCCCTCTTCCTCTTTCAGAATCATCCCATCTGATGTCGAGCCGGTCAATGTATCCTTTGTCAAATCCATAATAAGCTACAGGTCTTACACTTTTCCGCGGGTCGTTCTCAGCATATCCGACCCAAACCATTGCATGACCGCAATCTTCAATAATAATTTTGCATACATCATTAATATAGTTCAGCTCATTACTGGAATGCATCATAGCATGACTGCTTTTACTATGGGCTGCGAGCACACGGTTAAGATGTAAAAGGTCCTCCTGAGTTTTCTTTGTTTCGGAAATATCTGTTGAAGCTATAAGATAAGACGGTTCGTTCATATATAAAATTCGACGAATCGAGCTCATGATCCAGAATGGTGTGCCATCTGCTTTTTTTACTCTTATTTCTTTCTTATTGACCCTTCCGTTTTCTTTTAACAGCTTGCCAAGATCTTTTCGGTCCCGCGCGCTGAAGAAAGAAACAGGCAGCTTTCTTGTTATCAATTCACCTTTATAATAGCCGAATGTCTTTTCAAAATTTTCATTCACAAATGAGAAGGCTGAATCCTTTATATTGTATATACAGATCAGAACAGGAAGTGATTCCGCAATTGTTCTGAACCTTTCCTCGCTGGCTTTGAGATTATCTTCTGATTTTTTCCGGTCAGTTATATCCGTACTGTAAGATACTACGGAAGTTACTTTTTCATTATTGAAAACCGGGAAAAAGTTGTGTAAGTATATTCTTCCTGCCCGCTCGTCCGTGAATTCCAGTGTATTTCCCGTATTAATAACCTCATCGAGTTTTTCCTGTCTGGCCTTTGCCACAGAAACAGGCATAAATTCAGAAAAATGATGACCGAAAAGCTCATATTCGCTATTTACGTTTAACCTGTTCAACCCTGTTGCATTAGACATTGTAATATGTCCTTCAGAGTCAAACATGTAAATCGACTCCTTCGTGGCATCAAGAACCGACCTTAATTTCCTCTCGCTTTCCTTCAGAGCTTCTTCAGCTTTTTTCCTTTTGGTAATATCAATTCCGATCGCCATGTGTCCGGTTCGCTTTCCGTCCAGATCAAATAATGCTTTATTATACCATTCTACCCAGACCCGTTCTCCATTCTTTTTTATATTTTCATTTATGTTGACGGAATAATTATCAGGGTCATCTATTATTCTGTCAACCATATCATTCAGCTGCCTTCCTGTACTCTCAGTTGTAGGAACTATTATATCCATAGCGTGTTTCCCGAGCAACTCTTCCTTGCTGAATCCGAAAAAATCGAGCGCAAATTCATTTATAAATGTGAATCTCCCTTCAGTATCCAATTTTACAATAATGCTTCTGGCATTGGTTACGAGTTCTTTATAGCTTTCCCTGCTTTCGAACAAATCTTTTTCTGTTCTTCTTAATAAGGTTACGTCTTCTATAAGTGATAATACTGAACTCATTTCTCCGTTTTCATCAAGAAGCACCGAATTATACCATATACATTCGATGATTTCACCTGTTTTGGTCTTATTCCTGTTTTGAGATATAACCTTTCTCTCTTTCCCGCTGACAAGCCTGGAGATAGTCTTTTCGACAATAGGAATGTCTTCCTCATAAATTATATTGAGAATATCAATCCGCACACCAAGCACTTCATCTTTTTTCAGACCGAATATTCTTTCTGCTTCGTCAGACCATTGGAGAATTTTGAATTCCTTGTCCCATTCCACAACCGCCAGAGGAGAGTTTTCAAGATGATATTTCAGTTTCTGTTCATTGTTCCTCAGAGCGTTTTCCGACTGTTTCATTTCCGTAACATCACGTGAAATTGTGATGATAGAGCTCACTCTGCCATTAATGTCTATTTCCGGTACAATTAGTTCATCAAACACTCTGGTGACTGCATGCAAATTATTTATTTGCTCTATCCGTCTGGATTCTCCCTCACTTAAAACCTCTCTTGCAGCCTTTACCCATCTTTCATTTTCAGCAAACCCTGTATTATATTCTGCTGAAGTTTTTCCGAGCAGAGATTCTAATGACACTCCCAAATAGTTAATTACTGATGGATTCGCATACTGTAACCGAAGATTATTATCAAATCTGATGATCATATCCGGAATATTTTCTGCAATAGCCCGAAACCTCTCCTCAGATATAAGTAATGCCTCCTCGATCTTTTTAGACTCTGTTATATCAGCTGAAGCTTCTATCAAAGCAGCATAACCATTATAAATAATTGGCCTTACGGAAGTCATTATCCAGAATGGCGTTCCATCGGATTTCTTAACCTGAACTTCAAAGTTGTTTACTGCTCCCTGCTCTTTTAATATGTTAATCATTCTTTCGCGGTCTGCCGGATTACAATAATAATCCGGACCCCTGGTACCAATTATATCTTTCCCCTGCAAACCAAATGTCTTATTATTTAGTTCATTTGTAAACATAACCACAGAGTCATCAGTACGTGTTATACATACAAGTACCGGAGCTGATTCAGCAATTGTCCTGAACCGTTCTTCACTTTCACGCAATGCTGCTTCAATGGACCTCCGTTGCCTGTCAATCCTGTCAATCGAGCGGGCTGTGAGCCAGATAAGGATAATGAAGCAAAATACATATGCAATGGCCACGAGAGCTACTCCTTCTTCAGATTTTATTACACCGGCACGTTCTCCCTGTATACGTAACCACCCGATAACCACTGGCAGAACAACCAGCGCAGGAAAGAGCTTTCTAGAAATAATTCCTGCCGTATCACGGGTAAAATAAAGTTTCATAAGCCATGTATCAGGCCTCATCAGCAATAAAACCAAACATAATCCGCAAAAAGCAATACCTGTGTTCAGAGCAACCGAAATGATTTTCAGATCAGTGTCCTTGTATACATCGAGTATGTAACTGATAATTGTAAGATAACTTATCAGAAATACCGGAATAATAATTATATGCGCAACCCCCGAGCTTCTTCTTTTTTCTACTGCAAAAAGCAATAGTATACACCCTGTAAACGAGAAGTTAACAGCCGTTAAGATGTCCATTCTGTAAAGGGGGGAAAGAAATAAACTCAGTGATGATAATTGCGTAATGGGTGATTCATGCCCCTCGGTTGTTAAATATGCATATACATAAATGGTTACAAGACTTATTATACAAATGATTGATGCAAACGACACTGAGAGTATCCTTTTTGTAAAAGCTGGCAAATTCAGTTGGATAATTACCAGAGCCAAAGCCGAAATAATAAAGCACAACGCAGTTATTAACTCCATCGATTCCCATGCCGATCCGATACTTTTAAAGAGGTCAATATCAAATATCCATCCGGCAAGATCGAGGAAGCTAATAAGTAATACTGTTAAGAGCAATATCCATATCGATCTTTTAACTGGGAGCATGTTCCACCAAAATCGCCTCCCCGGCATTGGTACTTTTTCGCTCGAATTGCCTGACATCGGAAGTCTTAAGTATCTCAAAAATAGTTAATATTTCAAATAAAAAGAGATAATTATTACATAGTTTATTGTATTTAAATTGTTTTGTTACCTTGCATTGGAAATTATAAGCATCCACTTTAAATTATTTAATGAATATTCTGCTAAAAGGATATTAACTTATGTTTAAAATATTTCGCTTGATCTCTGATTCTTAAAAAAGATTAAATTGAAGACATTATGAGAATCCTTCTTGTTGAAGATGATCCAAAAATATCCTCCTTCGTTAAAATAGGATTGGAAAGTAATGATTGTCTGGTTGATATCGCATATGACAGTACAATCGGAGAGAAGCTGGCTCTAACCAGGAAGTATGATGTTATTATTCTTGACGTGGTCATTCCCGGGATTTCCGGATTTGATCTATGTAAAAAAATAAGGAATAATAAAAACATGACACCAATTATCATGCTGACTTCTCTCGATTCGGTTGAAGATAAGCTGACAGGCTTTGATTGCGGAGCTGACGATTACCTTGTTAAACCGTTTAGCTTTCAGGAACTTTTTGCGCGTATTAAGGCATTAATTCGCCGAAATAAGGAAACACCCGTAGTCCCTGTCTTAAAAATTCTTGACCTGGAAATGGATACCATATCCAAAAAAGTCAGGCGAAATGACAAGGAAATAGTTCTTACAGCAACTGAGTATAAAATCCTTGAACTATTAATGAGTAACAGGGAAAAGGTGTTTAATAGAATTCAGATAGCTGAGAAAATCTGGGGTTATTCATTTAACTCAGGAACAAATGTAATTGATGTGCACATCAACTCCCTGAGAAAGAAAATAGATAAAGATTTTTCACAGAAACTACTTCATACAAAAAAAGGATTTGGCTATCTATTGAGTGAGGATTAGCAAAACTAAATAACGACAGTTCATGTACAGAAGAGCTGATGTTATTAATGTATTCTTAATCTTAGATTAATGTTATTTTAATTAAGATTTATATAAATACTATAATTTTATTATTGGAGATACTGTAACTACTACAAGGGTTAATTTGCAGTAAATCTGTGTACTAATATTATAGAAATTATGCAGTTTGAATTCCTGGATCTTCCGTATTCAGTCAGCAGCCTGGAACCATATATATCAAAAAAAACAATTGAGCTTCATTATGGGAAGCATTTTAATTCATATCTCAAAAATCTTAACATCCTTGTCCAGGGGACCAGGTTTGTCAATTTGGATATCGTAACTATTATTAAAGTTGCAGAAGGCAATTTATTCAACCAGGCTTCTCAGGTCTGGAACCATGTATTCTATTTTGAATCATTAAAACCACAAGGTAACAGCTCACTTAAGATCCCCTTTGCTGAAATAATTAAAAAGAATTTTGGCTCAGTGCTTTTTTTTAAACACTCATTTTTCAAAGCCGCGGAGTCATTTATTGGAGCAGGTTGGATCTGGCTGGTAGTGAATCAACATGGCGGAATGGAAATTATATCAGAGAATGATGCCGGTAACCCCCTGCGCAATGGTTTAATCCCCTTGCTGGTATGTGATATCTGGGAGCATGCTTACTATCTGGATTATCAGGACAACTATCCGGAATACTTAGAGGCCTTCTGGAAACTGATCAACTGGGAGATTGTTGAAACAAGATATAACAATGCAATATAGTAGCCGTCCCGTTGTGGTTTCGTGACTAAATAGCTATTCTGATTTAAAAGTTCCCGACCAGAAAATGAAAAGGATTTTGACCTGTAAAACAATTAGATTAGTTTTGCGTTACTTTAATATTAAGACTGATAATAAGGTGCGAAATATTATTATTAATACTATAGATTTAAATAACCTAAATCATTCTATATCGAACTGTTAAAATTCACGCATGTCAGATTTAGCTCATAAAATTTTTATAAGTGTCTTAGTTGCAATTGTGTTTATTACGTTTATAGCTCTTGTCTACAGAGGGATATCTTATTATGGAACGAGTATTGAAGATCGTTTTTATCACCCCGACAATAGCTTATTGAAACCAAGTGGCGTTCTTGGTCATGGATTCGGAATTGTAGGATCTTTTTTGATTGTCGCAGGTGTGGCAAGCTATATGGCACGAAAACGTTACAGGTTCTTATCAAGACTTGGGATATTAAAACACTGGCTTGAATTTCATATATTCCTGTGTACTCTCGGTCCGATACTTGTACTCTTTCATACAGCCTACAAGTTCGGCGGACTGGTAGCAATAAGTTTCTGGAGCATGGTTGCAGTATTTTTAAGCGGTATCGTAGGGAGATTCATATATCTTCAAATACCACATACAATTGAAGGTCAGGAGCTTAGCTTGAATGATATCAGGGCCTTGAAAACAGATATTGCCGGTATTCTAAAGAACTCCCATAATCTTGATGAAGAGAGCTATAATATAATAGCAAATTCGATTAAAAAGAAGGTTGAATTGTATCATAGTAACGCACTGATAAGGTATTTAAAAAAATATTTCGACGATCGTGAAACCATTCATCTTGTTAAAGCAGTACTCAGAAAACATAAAATGCCCCGTAAAGAAATGAGGCAGATTATAGATCTAGTAAATGATGATATAAAGCTTAACCGTAAAATTGAGCGGCTTGCCACTATGCAGAATTTATTCAAATACTGGCATGTAGTCCATTCACCGTTCGCTCTGGTAATGTTGATTATAATGGTTATTCATGTGGGTGTCACTATCGCATTCGGATATCGGTGGATATTTTAATTATGGAACAGACAATTGAAAATATTTTGATCTATACTGCTGCAGCACTTCTTTGTATTGTTGTAGTGATAATATATTTGCGTAAGAAAAGCAGGGCATCAAGAGTTGTTGAAGAAAAAGTCAGGAGAGCTAAAGAAGATGGTCTTCATGAACCAGTCTCGCTTCACCCGTATATTGATGTAAATAAATGCATTCAGACAGGAGCTTGCATAACCGCTTGTCCGGAGAAGGATATCCTGGGTATCATAAAAGGGAAAGCAACCCTTATAAATGCTTCACAATGTGTTGGGCATGGGGCATGTCTTGAAGCATGCCCGACTGGAGCAATCAGCCTGCGCCTGGGTACAGAGAAACGTGGTGTTGATCTGCCCGAAATTAATCCATATTTCGAAACAAATGTACCTGGTATGTTTATTGCTGGCGAGCTTGGTGGAATGGGCCTGATCAGGAATGCTGTCGAACAGGGGAGAAAAGCAACCGAGAATATCGCCAAATCAATAAAAAGAGACTTACCGGTTTCTTTTGACCTGATAATAATAGGAGCGGGACCTGCAGGAATTTCAGCCTGCCTTACAGCAAAAAAACATGGGTTAAGATTTCTGCTTCTCGAACAGGAAACTCTTGGCGGGACCGTTTTTACTTTTCCACGAAAAAAAATTGTAATGACATCGCCAATGGATCTGCCACTTTATGGTAAGGTCAAACTTTTTGAAACCACTAAAGCAGAGCTTCTTGATCTCTGGCAAACAGCATTGAATAAGAACGACATTTCTATTCAGGAAAACTCAAAAGTGGAATCAATTACATCTGAAAACGGAATATTCAAGGTAGCAACGTTGAAAGGCGAATTATTTACCTGCGAGAGCGTACTGCTGGCTATCGGAAGACGAGGTACTCCACGGAAGCTGAATATCCCGGGGGAAATGAAGGAAAAAGTGGCTTATCGTTTGCTGGAACCTGAAATTATTTCAGGAAAAGATATTATTGTTGTTGGTGGAGGTGATTCGGCTGTAGAGTCTGCATTACTTCTGGCAGATGAAAACAATGTAATTATTTCTTACAGGAATGAAGTTTTTAACCGGCTTAAGCCCGCAAACACCGATGCCCTGAACAAGGCAATAGCCAATAAGAGGCTGGAGGTGATGTTCAGTACGAATCTTACATCGATTGAAGACGATAGTATAACTATTACTTTTGGAAAGAGTGGCGAGAGTAAAAAATTAAAAAATGATCTGGTATATATTTTTGCTGGAGGTGAATTACCTACACAGTTCCTTGAAAAAGCCGGAATAAAGATTACCAGGAAATTTGGCGAAACAGTAGTAAAACGATGATAAACAGGGAACAGGGAACAGAAAAGCAGAAACAGGGAACAGAAAACAGAAAACAGAGAACAGAGAACAGAGAACAGAAAATAGAAAAACATCAGGAACGAGTAAAAAGTTATATGCGGTGTAGAGTAAACAGTGTTGCAACAATTCTGATAATGATTTTGATGTCATTTTTTGAGGTGGCAGCACAAATCTCACCTGGCGATTTATCAAATCCCCATTCGAATCTTGAAGGACTTTCTAATTGTACACAATGTCATGTCCTGGGTAATAAAGTATCAAGTGAAAAGTGTCTGGCCTGCCATACTGAAATTAAGGATAGATTAATAAATCAAAAAGGCTATCACGCTTCTTCAGCTGTTAAAGGAAAGGAATGTTTTGCCTGCCATAGCGATCATCATGGAAAGAATTTTCAGCTCATTCGTCTGGATCTCGCAAAATTTGAACACAGTCTGACCGGATATACTTTGTCAGTTCCTCATGCTAAGAAACAATGTTCTGATTGCCATAATATAAAATTCATTTCAGATCAGAAGATTAAAAATAAGAAATATACATATCTGGGTTTGACTGATAATTGCCTCTTATGTCATGAAGATTACCACCAGAAAACACTTCCTTCCGATTGTATGAGTTGCCATAATGCTGATGCATTTAAGCCGGCAACGAAATTCAGTCATGACAAAACCAGGTTCCGGCTCGCAGGCAAACATGCAAATGTTGATTGTTCCAAATGCCACAAAGTTGAAACTGTGCAGGGAAAAAAATTTCAGGATTTCCGTAAAGAACAATACAGCTGTTCCAACTGTCATAAAGATCCGCATCAGAATAAATTTGGACAGAATTGCAGTCAATGTCATACTGAAGAGTCATTTCAGATTGTAAAAGGAGTCAAAGGTTTTGATCACAGTAAAACCGACTACAAACTTGAAGATAAACATCTGACAGTAAACTGTAAAGCCTGTCATAAAACCAAATTTACAGACCCTTTGAAGTTTAAGCTTTGCACAGATTGTCATACCGATTATCACAAGAAGCAATTTGTTAAGAATGGTGTTTCTCCCGATTGTTCTCAATGTCATTCTGTTAAGGGCTTTAATCTGTTCTCATATACAATTGAGCAGCATAATATGAGCCTCTATCCTCTCGAGGGTGCACATCTTGCAATCCCATGTACTGATTGTCACAAAAAGCAAAAAGAGTGGAACTTCAGGGGAATTGGTATTAATTGCAAAGACTGTCACCTTGATGTGCATAAAAACCAGATAGATACAAAGTATTATCCTGACGGTAATTGTAATACCTGTCATAATCCTGTAGGGTGGGATAGTGTAAATTTTGATCATTCAAAAACCGGGTTTAAACTTACCGGCGCACATGCGAAACAAAACTGCAGGGAGTGTCATATTGTAAAAGATTCAAATGGAAACAGCCAGCAGAAATTTTCAGGCCTGGCAAAGAATTGTTCCGATTGCCATGATGATAAACATTACAGGCAATTTGATAAAAACGGTACAACAGATTGTACCGGATGTCACGATACTGAAAACTGGAAAGCCTCTAACTTTGACCATAATAAAACTGCCTTCAAACTCGATGGAAAACATATAAATGTTGCCTGTGCGAAATGTCATAAGCCGCAACAACAAGGATCATTTTTTTACGTTAAGTATAAACTAAAGGTATTCACATGCGAATCTTGTCACTCCTGATATTCCTGTCTTCTCTGTTTTTTTTAAATCAGATCAAAGATTCCCCTCATGGTTCTGGTTTCAAGATCAGCTGCAATAAATGCCATAGCTCAAAGGGATGGGAACTGGATAAATCAATATATTCTTTTGATCACAATTCCACCAAAATGCCGCTTCTGGGTCAGCATAACACACTTAATTGCAGACAGTGCCATAAATCTCTCGTATTTGCAGCCGCTAAAACAAACTGCATCGATTGTCATAATGATATTCATCAGTCAACAGTTGGTTCCGATTGTTCCCGTTGTCATAACCAGACCTCGTGGTTAGTAAATAATACTAATAATATTCATCAGTTTAGTCGGTTTCCCCTGCTGGGAGCTCATAGAACAGCTGATTGTTCGCAATGCCATGTCTCAGAAAGCCAGTTACGTTTTGACGTCCTGGGTGTAAATTGTATCGATTGTCACCGTGCAAATTATATGGCTACTACAAACCCAAATCATATTCAGTCCGGAATATCAGAAAATTGTTCATCCTGCCACCCTGTGAACGCATTTCAATGGGCAGGTGCCGGATTTAACCATAGTTTTTTCCCTTTGGTGCAGGGACATTCCACGGTCAAATGCACTGATTGCCATACGGCGGGGAACTATTCCGGTGCACCCAAAGATTGTTATTCATGTCATCAGCAGGATTATCTGGCCGCTAAAAGCCCCGATCACAGTGCATCTCATTTTTCAACAAACTGTCAGGACTGTCATACACTGACTCCCGGATGGAAACCTGCCAATTTTAATCATAATGTTTTCCCTCTTACACTTGGTCATGCAATCCCGACATGCACTGATTGTCATAAAAACGGGAATTATGCCGCTATACCATCAGATTGTTATTCATGCCATCAGGCAGACTTTGTCAGTACCACGAATCCGAACCATGTCACCTCCGGGTTTGTCACCACATGCCTGACGTGTCATACCACAAATCCGGGTTGGAAACCTACCAGCTTTAATCATAATGTATTCCCTCTTACTCTCGGACATGCAACCCCTGCCTGTACTGATTGTCATAAAAACGGAAATTATACAACCACGCCAACTGATTGTTATTCATGTCACCAGGCAGACTTTGTCAGCACTTCGAATCCGAATCATGTCACCTCCGGATTTGTCACCACATGCCTGACGTGTCATACCACAAATCCGGGTTGGAAACCCACGAGCTTTAATCATAATGTATTCCCTCTTACTCTCGGACATGCGACTCCTGCTTGTACTGATTGTCATAAAAACGGAAATTATACAACCACCCCTACTGATTGTTACTCATGTCATCAGCAGGATTATCTCGCTACTACGAATCCGAATCATGCTTCAGCCGGAATTCCTACAACCTGTCAGACTTGTCATACCACTAACCCCGGCTGGAAACCAGCAAATTTTACCCATACGACCTTCCCTCTTACACTGGGACATGCCACTCCGACCTGCAACGATTGCCATAAAGGAAATTATACTACAACATCTTCTGATTGCTTTTCATGCCATCAGACAGACTATAACAACTCAACAAATCCAAATCACAAGACTTTAAACTTTTCCACCACATGTTTGCAATGTCATACTACAATTCCAGGGTGGAAACCGGCAACATATACTCAACATGATTCCCAATTTTTCCCGATTTATTCAGGAAGACATCGTGGGCAATGGAATACTTGCAGCGACTGTCATACAAACACTGCCAATTATGCGTTATTTGATTGTATTCATTGTCACACAAATGCGCATAGAGGAAGTAATTATACTAATGCCCAGTGCTATAGTTGTCATCCGAGAGGTACTTCAGATTAAAATTGTTCAATGAAATTTACAGGAATTATCATTTTCTTGGTTGTCTTTAGTATAGAACTGAACAGTCAGTCTTTAACCGGAACTTTGTCAGGTACAGTATCTTTTGTCAGTTCCCGGAATGTCTATGTAAAGTTTAAATCCACTGAAGGTATATTGTCTGGTGACACCCTCTACTCATTATCAGACAGTAGACTTATTCCTGAATTGATCGTAAATAATCTGTCTTCCTCTTCCTGCGTCTGCACTTCAATTTCCTTAAAAAATCTCACTACGGGACAGCCAATTTTAGCAGTTAAAAGAATAAGTGCCGCAAAAGCTGAAATTAAGGGTACCGAAAAGGCTGCAACGGAAATTCCGGTTCCTGTTGTATTGGCTGATACAGCGAAGAAAAGATCCTATCCGACTGAGTTAAAACAAAAAATCAATGGTAGTATATCTGTCTTTGCTTATTCTGATTTTTCAAATACAGGAGCTAAAAATTCAACCCAGCTCAGGTACAATTATGCACTGGACGCAAGAAATATAGGAAATTCAAAGTTCTCTGTTGAGAATTATATCTCATTCAGACATAAAATAGGTGATTGGTTGGTAGTTAAGAACAATGTTTTTGATGCCCTCAAAATTTACACTTTTGCAGTTAAGTTCGATCCGGGTAAAACTACCAGGCTTACATTAGGACGCACTATAAATTACAGGATATCGAGTATAGGCGCAATGGATGGTTTACAGGTCGAGCAAAAACTTGGAATGTTTACCGTCGGTGCAGTAGTCGGAACGCGCCCGGATTACAGAGATTATGGATTTAATAGCAAATTGCTTCAATATGGTGGCTATCTGTCATTTGATACTAAATCTGCAGAATCATTTAGCGAGAGCTCTATAGCTGTTATGGAACAAATGAATAATATGAAGACTGATCGCAGATTTCTCTACTTTCAGCATTCCAATTCCATTCTAAAGAACTTTTTACTTTTTCAGTACCTTCGAAGTCGACCTTTATAAGGTAGCAAACAATTTGCCTCAGAATACCTTCGATCTGACAAGCTTATTTTTATCCCTTCGATGCAAAATCACAAAGAACTTTTCTATTACGGGTTCATACGATCAGAGGAGGAATGTGCTGTTTTATGAGACTTACAAGACACTAATCGACAGTGTTCTTGAAAGTGAGAGAAGACAGAGTTTCAGGTTGCAGGCTAATTATCGTATAACAAATAACCTGACATTCGGAGTTGAATCAGGCTACCGTTTTCTTAAGTCCGATCCTCACCCGTCTCGGAATATTTATGGATACCTGACCTATTACCAGATTCCGGGACTAAATGTATCCGTTACCCTGACAGGTACTTATCTTGAATCTGCATTTATGAATGGGCAGGTATATGGTGGTAATATTTCTAAAGATCTGTTACAGGGAAGGTTCCAGGCTTCAATTGGCTATCGATATATTGATTATACCCTTCCGGAAAACAAACTCCGAATTCTCCAAAACATTGGAGAGATGAATATATTCTGGCAATTTTCAAAGAAAATGTCCTTCTCGGCAAATTATGAAGGAACTTTTGAAAAGCGTGATAAATATAACAGGATATATCTGCAGCTCAGAAAAAGGTTTTAACCCAATAACCGTCAACCTAAGAAGTTAAATATAGCGTCATAATGAGAGAGTATAGTTCAAAACAGGATGTAAAGTATTGAATATGTGTCTCATACATTTCCTCCCGCCTAAGCAGGGCAGGCTCTCCTTTTGAAGCTAATCTTTATACACATCTTTTCATCTTAGCTTTTTTTGTACTCACCCCCTAACCCCCTCTGCCACCTCTGCAATCTGGCTCCTTCGCTAAAATAGCCCGCTGGGCTATTTCTTAACGCTTGACCCTGTAAAGAGGGGGCAATTCACAGATATGCTGAATGTTATGAATCACTACAAGGAAAATATACTTTTCTATTAATAATATTGTTTCAGCATGTAAACGCCTAACCTCTAAATGGTAGAAACCTATTCATAATATTGGAACTTTATCGCGTCCACGCCCCTCTTTACGAAGTAGAGAGGGGATGGGGGTGAGTATGTACGAGACCAAAGAAACCATGTGAGCTCGGCGAATCCAAACATCGGATCGAAAAGATGTATATAGAGATTAGTTTTGAAGAGGGGAAAGTTTTTTATGCAGTTTCTCATTCATCTCCAACCCTTAAGTAGACAGCTATGGATCTACCTTCAGGGAACTATTTAGTCTTTCAATTGTTATAAATTCTTAATCGGGATATTATTGTTCGCGATTTTTATAACACTTTATAAAGCTATGGACTTAAGTAAAAAAAAATGCGTGCCATGCGAAGGTGGCATTCCTCCTTTAACTGAAAGAGAGGTTTCAGAATTTACGAAACAGATTTCACCAGATTGGAAAGTCACAGACAATAGCAAAATTTCTAAAGAATTTATGTTTGTAAGCTATCGTCATACAATCGACTTTGTTGATAAAGTGGCTGATATTGCGGAAGAAGAAGGACATCACCCTGTTTTACACATTTTTTTTGGAAGAGCAGTCGTCGAACTCTGGACCCATTCTGTTAATGGACTGTCAGAGAATGACTTTATCCTTGCTGCTAAAATTGATAAATTGTAGGTGCTCCTTATTATTATACGCATTATGCCTTTCATAATGATGTTTACGATATGGATAAGAGTATTCATGATTAGTAGTCTTGAACCATAATTCCGCCAGATTGTTAAACAATAAAGCATTAATAGCATGGACGAATATGTTGTCAAAATTACAAGCATTGAACAGATTACTCATGATGTAAAACAATTCAGGTTTGAAAAACCTGCAGGATACTTCTTTAATCCCGGTCAGGCTACAGACGTGTCAATAAATACTCCGGCACTAAGGAATGAGTTAAGACCTTTTACTTTTACCTGCCTGAATTCGGAAAAATTTCTGGAATTCACAATTAAAATATATCCTGAGCACAAGGGAATAACTAATGAGCTTGGTAAACTAAACCCTGGTTCTGAGCTTATTATCAGGGACGTATGGGGTGATATTGCTTTCAAAGGGAAAGGGTTGTTTATTGCCGGAGGAGCAGGAATCACACCTTTTATTTCTATTTTCAGAGATCTTAATAGCAAAGGCAATATTGCAGGTAATATATTAGTCTTTGCCAATAAAACAAAAAATGATATAATTCTTGAAAGTGAGCTCAATCAAATGCTGGGTAAATCATTTCTGAATATATTGTCGGATGAAGAGAACAAAGGTTATTTTCATGGATATATTACAGAGGAATTTCTTAAAACCAATATTCCCGTCCAGTATAAGAATTACTATCTGTGCGGACCGCCGCCTATGATGGAAGCTGTACTTAAAGAACTGTCAAGCCTGGGAGTAGAGGACAAGTTCATTACAATGGAGAAAATGTAACGGGGACCCGATCTGAGATTAGCTTAAGTTCTGATAATGAAGACTATTCTTATTTTTGTTACAACATTAGATGGCAAAATAGCAAAATGGAGCGATCCTGATATCCGATCATGGTCATCTCAGAGTGATAAAAATTTTTTTGATACCATCTGGAATGGTACAAGGGTTATTATTATGGGAAGCGGAAATTTCAGGTCTGATCCGGTAAAACCGACAGCAAAACATCTGTTTATTATTATGACCAGACGACCAGCAGATTATAGAAGTAAAGAGATCTCCGGACAACTGGAATTCACAGATAAATCCCCCTCTCAGCTGATAACAAGATTTGAAAAGGAAGGAGAGCAAAAGATTTTAATTGTCGGAGGAGCACAAATCGCTACTTCGTTCCTGAGGGAGCAATTAATTGATGAGTTGTGGCTTACCATAGAACCAAAAATATTTGGGAAAGGTGGAAATTTTGTAATACAGGAAGAACTTGACATTAATTTGAAATTAGTGGATTGCATAAGGGCAAATGACGAGGGCACTTTGATTACAAAATACAGTGTAGGACGGAAAGCCACTTAATTCTTCAGAATTTATGTAACATGGTTTTTGGAACGTTATTTCACTATTTCAAATCTTCTTCTCATAATTCTATACCCCCTTCCCGGCCCCCGCCGAAGCGGGGCAGGCTTTCCCCCACGGGGGAAGGAGTAGCTGAACATTCCCTTGCCTTGCTCCGCCGAAGCGGCTACGCGAAGGCGAAGGGGAAAATGAAAGGGGGTTCAAAATAAAAAAGAGGAGCTTAAATTTGTTCCAAAATCGTAAAGTATTACAAAGCTATTTGGAAAATCACAGCAGACAAAATTCGGATCTGATTATTTGTCAAAATCAATCTCTTTGAAATCAGCTAGTTGCATAGCAAGTTTCCGGTACATTTTTTTATAGTATTTATCACCGTTAATATCACTGATACGGCTCAATCCAAAATATGCATAAGCTGCATATTCATTTCCGTAATTTCCAAAAAGGGAAATTTGGTTGACTCCCTGAGAATAGAATTGCTGAGCCTTTTTAATATCGTGATACTTTTTCTCCTGCAAAATGCCGTTGAAAACTGACATTTGTGCTCTGAAAAATGAATTAGTCTGATTTGAATTTGATGATAGCATCTCCATTTCTGCTTCATCATATTGTTTAATCAGCAGAAGATTTTTTATATATGCTCCCAGATATTCAGGATTGTCGGGATAGAGATTATGGAGACTCTTACTATAATAGGTTGCCTGTTGAAAATTATTTTCAAAGGTTAAGAAAATAGATGAGAGGAAAGAAAATGCTTCTGCTTTCAGGAAGATAGAATTGTTTGAAGCTACCGCAAGGTCTTGCAGACCTCTGGCTTTGGTACCCTTTGGAAAAAGCAGAGCTAAAGGTTTATAAACAGGGTAAGCTTCAGGGTATGCTTCACGGTAATAATTATAAACTCCTGTAAAGAAATAGAAATCAGAATAATATGTAGTAAAATCAAAGGAGCGCCTGATAAATTGATATGTACTTGTTGCAAGCGGAAATACATCAAAATTTAAATAATTGTCGGTATAATATAACAGCAACAGCCCCCTGGCACATAAATTTAGCAGCAGAATTTCCGCCTCATCAGACTTATTTTTATTTTTATCACATAATTCGATGCATTTTCTCATGTTTGCTTCAAATGAGGCACGTGCTGACGAAGTCGTGATGAGAGGATAATCTCTCCAATAATCTTTCATTCCATCGAAAAGGAACACGACAGGCTGGCCGGGATATTGTTTCCGGAGCTCTTCACTTACCCTGTCAGCCTTGCTAAACTGAAAGTTATATACGTTGTTAATACCTTCTTTTATCAGGTTTACTGAGGTTGAATCCTTCAGGAACTGGCAGTACAGCGAAGATGTACTCATACTAAACGCCAGTATCAAAAGAAAGTATGAGATTTTGAGCCTTTCTGACGGGTTCTGTATGCGTCGAAGATTGACCATAATTCAATTCATTTGATTAAAACTTTTTATGTAAACGATTGTTCTAAACATTGAAAGTTGCATCACTGTAACCGGATACGATAAATAATTTAACAAATTATCATAATGAAT
Source organism: uncultured Bacteroidales bacterium (assembly GCA_963725785.1). Taxonomy (GTDB): domain Bacteria; phylum Bacteroidota; class Bacteroidia; order Bacteroidales; family VadinHA17; genus LD21. Next base: position 102,968 of record CAVRZV010000018.1, read on the forward strand.
GTTCAGCGTAAAATCTTTGGTATAAAAATAGTTTTTTCTGATAATGAACTCAGGTATGCTATATGATTAATTACACAGCTACATATACCGACAGGTACCAATTGAATATGTCACAGGTATATTTCCTTAAAGGGCAGAAAAGTAAACGGGCCATCTTCGATTATTTTTTCCGCAAAATACCCTTCAATGGAGGATATGCGATCTTTGCCGGGTTAGAGGATCTTCTAAACGCTCTCGAAGGTTTGCGATTTGATAAGACAGATATTGAATTCTTAAAGGAATCGGGATACCATACTGATTTTATCGGATATCTTAAAAGATTCAGATTTAATGGAAATATTTACAGCTCAATGGAAGGAGACCTGATATTTCCTGTCTGCCCAGTGCTTCAGGTTGAAGCAGACATCATTGAAGCTCAGATTATTGAAACTATCTTACTAAACATACTTAATTTTCAGACCCTGATAGCTACAAAAGCAAGCAGGATATGTAAGGCAGCGGAAGGTCGGTTATTGATTGACTTCGGTTTGCGAAGGGCTCAGGGTGCAGGTGGTTATTCAGCCAGCAGGGCAGCCTTTATCGGTGGATTTAATGCAACAAGTAATGTACGGGCAGCCAGAGACTACAATATTCCTCTTTCAGGTACTATGGCACATTCGTTCATTGAAAGTTATGATGACGAGTTCTCGGCATTTTCCGACTTTGCCGAGGTATATCCTTCCGATTGTATACTACTTGTTGATACATACGATACACTTAATAGCGGCTTACCAAATGCAATTAAAGTAGCAAAAAACATTGAAGAGAAAGGCTTCCGTCTCAAAGCGATCAGACTGGATAGTGGCGACCTGGCATATCTTGCAAAAGAGAGCCGGAAAAGATTGGACCAGGCAGGTCTGGGATATGTAAAAATAGCTGCTTCTAACCAATTGGATGAGTACATAATAAATAGCCTTATCGGACAGAATGCCCCGATTGATATGTTCGGTGTGGGGACAAGTCTCATCACTGGTTTCCCTGATGCTGCTTTGGATGGAGTATATAAATTGGCCTGGGCCAACGGAAAACCCCGAATAAAACTATCTGAGAACATTGTCAAGATTACTCTTCCTGACAGGAAACAGGTTTTCAGGATTAAGGATGGTGAAGGAAAATTCATTGGTGCTGATGCCATAACCCTGGAAAGTGAAAATGATGTGGAAATCATGTATCATCCTTTATATCCGTTCAAATCACTTTCATTGGGAAATCATAAAAGAGAGCGCCTTTTGCATAAAGTTATGGAAAACGGAGCGAGATTGGATGAACCGAAAACTCTGACGCAAATAGCTGATTACAGCCGGGATAGAATAGCAAACCTGCCTGAAGAGTATAAAAGGTTTGACAACCCACATATTTATAAAGTGGGAATAAGCAAATTATTACAGACTGAACGCGACAGACTTATAGAGAAGTATAAAATATAGTTATGTATGAAAACGCTTGTTATAGTTGATGTACAGAATGATTTTATGCCGGGAGGTCCTCTTGAGGTTCCTAAGGGTAATCTGATAGTACCTGTTATTAACAAAATTGAAAGTTATTTTGATCTTATTGTGGCAACTCAGGACTGGCATCCTGCAAACCATTTGAGTTTTGCTTCAAATCATATGCACAAAAATCCTTTTGAAAAGGTTCTTCTTCACGGAGCAGAACAAATCCTCTGGCCTGATCATTGCATCCAGGGATCGGCCGGAGCTGAATTTCATCCCGATCTTAAAACCAAAAAGATTGCTGCGATTTTTCGAAAAGGAATGGAACCTGAAACAGATAGTTACAGCGGATTTTACGACAATAATCATAAATTGACCACTGGCATGGCTGGCTATCTGCGGGAAAAGGGAACATCAGAAATTCATTTTTGCGGACTGGCTGCCGATATTTGTGTTTATTATTCGATACTCGATTCATTATCAGAAGGTTTTGCGGCAATATTAGTTGAAGATGCATCCCGTCCTTTATATCCGGATAAATTTGACGATATAAAGTGTGAGCTTGCAAAAACAGGAGTGCGCATAATGACCAGCGATGTACTCGGAGGTAAGTAACAAAAGCTATCGATGAGAAACAGATATTTTTCTGAAACTGATCATTCGCCTGTTAGATTCATCCCACAATCCAAGTGTCAAAGCCCTGAATGTTTTGAACAATATAATTGGCTTGACATCTTTGAATATTTCGTTCTCATAATGGCATTTTTCAAGATAGTAATTTGGAATACGTGAACTCAGATGATGAACATGATGGAACCCGATATTTCCGGTAAACCATTGAAATACGGATGGCAGTTTAAGAAATGAACTTCCTCTTATTGCTGAAGTTTTGTAATCCCATTTCCCCGAGTGTTCCCAGTAAACATCATCAAACTGGTGTTGAATGTAGAATAACCATATTCCCATACTATGCGAAATTAAAATGACTGGGATCTGAATTAAAAGATAAGCTCTGATACCAATTACCAGGCTAATCAATACTGCCATCAAAAGTACCATCAAATTTGTAAAATATACATTAAGCTTTTCCAACCTGGTAAGCCTTCTGTTTGCTATCCTGTTTTGAACCAGAACAACAAGTAATGGTCCGACAGTGAACATAATGAAAGGATTTCGAAAAGCACGGTAATAGAAACGTTTCAACCATGGGGAGTCCAAATACTCTTGTAATGTCATTGTCCATACGTCTCCGATACCCCTTTTATCAAGATTGCCTGAAGTACTATGGTGAATCCAATGCTGATGATGCCATTTAAAAAACGGAGTAAATGCAAGTATTCCCATTATCATGCCAATTACATTGTTGGCTCTTTTTGATACAAAGAAAGATCTGTGACCGCAATCGTGAAAAATGATGAATATCCTGATCAGAAAACCGCTCGCGACCAGTGAAAGCAGAAGAGTTACCCAATAAGGATACTGAAGACTACGGTACATTAAATACCACATGAAAATATAGGGTATCAAAGAATTGCAGATCTGCCATATGCTTTTCGTCAGATCAGGATGATTATATTTCATAATCACCTGTTCCCACGATCTGTTATCATCATTACTGGAGATAATATTTGGTCTCATAATTATTCATATTAAACATTATTAATCTTTGCACTTTGCCGGTTTTGAATAATATTCAAAGTTACTGCCTGATTTTATCAGTTGTTAAAAAGAGTGATTAATCTACCGGAATCAGGGACTAATAAATCAAATATGTGGCAGATATCAAAAAAAATGGGTGAATGACAATCACCCCGGAATGATTAAAGAGCTTCCTTAAGCTTCAAAATATATTGACGCGAAACAGGCACCTGCTCATCGTATCCTTTAATTGTAAGCCAGTGATTGCTGTTATTGTTGAGGAGCTTTTCTATATAATGCAGATTCACAATACATATCCGGTGACAACGGATGAAATTAGAGAATGGTCTTATCTGAAACTCGATATTCTTTAGAGTATTTCTGATGAGCTTTTTCTTGAAGGAGAGATCTTCTTTGTACACTATTTCCACATAGTTATCTGCCGACTTTATTAATACCACTTCTGAAACCAGCAGGTTGAAGTTCTCGGAACTATTGTCAGACTGAAATTCAATGGATTTGTTAAGTATATCTTCTTCGTATTTATCCACCTGTTTCTGGATTATCTTTTTCTCAAGAACAAGCATCTCATTTTCCTGTTTAAGTTCATTTACCAAATCTGATAAGCCAAGTGTCACAGGAGGAGCGAAGCATATAAGTACTACCTTAACTACCATGAAAAAGGTTATTGTGACCATACCAACATATCTCAGATAGAATACAAATGCAACAGAACTAAGTACGAGTATTATGAACCCGATAAAATATGACGGCAATTCTAATGTTCTACTGTCCTGATTTCTTTTCCGCATAATAGAAGGGATAGTTATCCTTACTAATACCATTATTATAAAAATTATGGTTCCCATTCCGCCAATGAATAGCAGGCTGTCATTAAAGTCGAAACGAACAAAAGGAAACGGCTGGAAAAAAAGAATAAACAGGGAGACACCAAAACTTATGCTCAGCAACAATCCCAGTTCCTCCCTGAAATCATTAATGAATTGATCGAGTTTTTTATTCACAACCTGATAATTTTCAATATTAATATAATGTCTTTTTCTGTAATAATGTTCAAAAGAGTTATGATTATTCAGCTGTTTGATTTACCATACACAATTTACAAAAAATACAGGACAAGATGCTGATCGGCAAATATTGATAAATTTGCATGGAGGTGTGCCTTGAAACAATATCTTTCGAGTCAATCTTTTAAATTAATATGATATGAAAATTTCTGTCTCTTCAACTGTTTCTTTCAGTCTGACACTATTTATTCTGACAAATAATACTTCAGCTCAGAATGTCCAGGGATGGCGGGCTTCAGAGAAAGTCGTTGAAAAATTGTCAAAAGAGAAGACTGGTTTCAACTATTATGAAGAAAAGGTGCCTTTTTACGTTTTGCCAGATTTATTTACTACAAGCGAAGGGATTAAGGTCAATACACCTGATCTTTGGACAAGAATAAGACGACCTGAAATTCTTGAGCTATTCCGTAAAAACATTTTCGGCAGGATTCCTGAGACACAATATCGGGAAACGTTCAGAGTTGTGAGTCTCGATCTGAATGCGATAGGAGGAAATGCGACTCAGAAGGATGTAGAGATATCGATTGAAACCGCAGACAAATCGCTGAGTTTCCACCTTATTCTTTATACTCCGAATAATGTTAAAAAAGCTGTACCTGTATTTCTCCTGATCGATCCGTGGCTGGCTGAATCAGATTCTCCCCGCTGGAAGCAAAAAGATCAATACTGGCCGGTGAAAGAGGCTCTTGAACGTGGCTATGGTATGGCGGTATTCAATGCATCTGATTTGGATCCCGATAATTTTGACAGTTTTAAAAATGGAATTCATGGAATTCTTGATATATATCCACGTCAAAATGATGCATGGGGAACAATTGCCGCATGGGCCTGGGGAGCCAGCCGGTGTCTTGATTACCTGATATCTGATAAAGATGTTGCTCATGATAAGGTAGCCGTTGTGGGTCATTCACGTGCCGGAAAGACAGCATTATGGGCAGGAGCTGAAGATACCCGCTTTGCCATGGTGGTGTCAAATGAATCTGGCGCCGGTGGAGCTTCCCTGGCAAGACGACGATTTGGCGAGACTGTGTCGAGGCTTAACTCAGCTTTCCCGCATTGGTTCTGTTCGAATTATAACAAATACAGCGGGAAGGAAGATTCACTTCCTGTAGATATGCATATGCTTCTGGCACTGATTGCACCAAGAGCTTTATATATTGATTGTGCTGACGAGGACCTATGGGGCGACCCTCATGGATCATATCTTTCACTTTATAATGCCGTACCTGTTTACAAACTCTTAGGGTTATCCTCTGATATTAAGGAATCTATGCCGCCGCTGAATAAACAGATAATAAGTGGAGAAGTTGCATTTCATATAAGAGATGGAGTTCATAACCTCCTTTTAAAAGACTGGAACTGGTTTATGGATTTCGCCGATAAAGTTTTAAGGTAATAGAATACACTGGAGGACCAGTACTTTGAGTACCTTAGTGAAATCCTTCGTGAACCTTTGTGGTAAATTTTAATAAACTGAATTATATTATTAATCAGAACTTAGTACATGGCTAGAGATAAGCAATCAATATGTGTACCTTTTGATAAAATGCGATCTGAATTTTCCAGAATTCTTTTAAGCATTGGTTTTTCGCAACTTAAGGCAGAAAAATGTGCCGATATTTTCGCAATGAATAGTCTGGATGGGGTCAATTCTCACGGTATTAACAGATTTCCGCGATTTGTTAAGAATATTCTGGAAGGTCTTGTAAAACCGGAAGCAGAACCATCGCTGATGCATAGTATCGGTTCAATTGAACAATGGAATGGTAATCTTGGTCCCGGACCACTTAATGCTTCATTTGCAACTGACAGAGCCATGGAGCTTGCCCTGGGCAACGGGATTGGTATGATAACCTTATGTAACACTAATCATTGGATGAGGGGAGGAACCTATGGATGGCAGGCTGCAAAAAAAGGATTTGTTATGTTATGCTGGACAAACACCTGTCCGAATATGCCTGCATGGGGGGCCACTGATCCGAGGATTGGAAATAATCCTTTTGTAATTGCAGTACCATATCAGACTGAAGCCATAGTTCTCGATTTTGCTATGTCGCAATATTCTTACGGTAAAATGGAATCACTAAAGAATGAGGGCATTAAACTTCCCTATCCCGGAGGATTTAATAAGCTGGGTGATTTAACTACAGATCCGGGGGAGATTCTGGAATCGTGGAGAGTATTACCTGCTGGTTACTGGAAAGGGGCAGGTTTGTCGCTGTTGCTTGATATTCTGGCAACAATTCTCTCGGGTGGCCAGTCTACTCATCAAATTAAAACCTGTAGTTCGGAACATAGTGTATCACAGGTCTTTATAGCAATTGACATAAAGAGCTTACATAACTTTTCACTGATTGAAAATTCAATACTTCAGATAATCGAAGATCTTCATAAATCAAATCCTGAAACTGCGTCTGCCAGAATACGATATCCGGGAGAGAATGTTCTTGAGACACGAAAATTAAACCTTGAGAAAGGAATTCCTGTAAAAATAGATACCTGGGAAAAACTTAAATCTATGCGATTTAATTCATGATCCTACCCGTTGAGGTTCCGTTATAACTTTTCCTCCTTGATTTCGAGATTGATCGAGTTTGATTCAGCAAAAATCAAAATTTCATCTACTATTTTTTCATTTGTATCATGGTAAGTAGTACCGAACCTGAGAAGTATTCTTTTTTTGGATTTTAAATAAAAGAATAGATTCAAAGGGAACAATTCGATCTTCTCTATCTCTCTTGCCGGTAACTCAACAGCCGGAAGAATAATATTTTTCCTGAGCCATATTGTGTCAGAACCTATCCTGATGAATCTTTTTGCCTTGCCAAGTCCTGACCATAGCTGGTAAAAGCCAAATCCTGTAAGAAAAAGTATCGTAATCCAGAGGGTGCCATTGACTTTTAAGGACCTTATATTAAAAATTAGCCAGAAAATGGCAACAGCAATGCACACAATCCCGAACATGATCTGTACTGCTTTAACCAGATTGTTGTTCTCGTTTGAATTGAGAGAAAAATATTTTGTTTCCATTGATATATTTTGCCGGCAATTTACCTTTTTTCCGATTTACTTTCAACAGGCTGTGTGATTGTTTGAATATTTGGTCTTCCTTGAAGAAAAGTTTATATTTTTACGTGTTGTTAGTCTGAAGACATTCTGAATTTAGAAAACCCTGACGAATATCAGGGATTTTTCTGTTCAAGTACGTAATTTGCGACTTTTAAAAAATATCAAACTTCAATAAATATTATTCTATGAAAAAACTATTGCTCTTTAGCGTGATGTTAATTCTTTGCCTTAGCAGTTCAGGCCAGGTTCAACAGGCAGAGGTACCCGTTGCAAAGAAATATCCTGAACTTGAAAGGATGACACCGGGGATGACAGAGATATGGGAACCTGAGGTAAAAATAATTCAAGCCGGGGTTGCAACTTCTGATGCACCTTCTGACGCTATCGTTTTATTCAATGGGACAGATGTGAGTACAGAATGGACAGATATCAACGGAAATCCTTCAAAGTGGATTGTTAACGATGGCGCTTTAATCAGTGTAAGAGGAGCCGGTTACATAAAAAGTAAGCGTAAATTTGAAAATTTTCAATTGCACATTGAGTGGAAAACACCCTCGGAAGTGACCGGGGAAAGTCAGGGCAGAGGCAACAGCGGTGTGTTTCTGCAGGAACGTTATGAAGTACAGATCCTTGATAATTATGATAACCGGACATATAGGAACGGTCAGGCAGGTAGTATCTACAAACAATTAGCTCCCCTCGTAAATGTATGCAGAAAACCGGGGGAATGGCAGACTTATGACATAATTTATACAGCACCAACCTTTGGAAATGACTCTACGGTATTTTATACTCCTCCAAGGGTCACCGTTCTTCAAAATGGAGTTCTGATACAGAATAATACAGTAGTGAGAGGTCCGACCGGATTTATCGGGATTCCTGAATATTCTGTCAGGAAACATGGTCCCGCAAGCCTGGAATTACAGGATCATGGAAATCCGGTTTCGTTTAGAAACATCTGGATCAGAGAATTGTAGATTTCTTATTACATTAGTATGGCCTGTTCAATGCCTGCTTAAAATTTAATTAGTAAATTTATGTTTCAATTATAACTTTTAATATACCTGAAGATGAAAGAAAACTCAAAAAACATTACACGCCGGAACTTCCTGGGTACTACCGGTGCAGTGGCTGCAGGTCTTACAATACTTCCTGGTTCAGTTATCAGTGGTCTTGGCCGCAAAGCTCCGTCTGACAAACTGAATATTGCCGTAATTGGTATCGGCGGTATGGGTAATTCAAACCTGAAAGCTGTTGCTCCAACTGAAAATATTGTCGCTCTTTGCGATGTTGACTGGGGTTATTCAAAGAAAGTATTTGCTGCCAATCCAAACGCAAAAGCCTACTGGGATTGGCGAAAAATGTATGATGAGATGGGCAAATCGATTGATGCGGTTATTGTAGCAACAGCCGACCATTCTCATTGTGTTGCAGCCTCTAATGCAATCGCCATGGGTAAACATGCATTTGTTCAGAAGCCTTTAACACACTCAGTTTACGAATCAAGGTTATTAACCAGGTTAGCTGCCAAATACAAGGTTGCAACTCAAATGGGTAACCAGGGTTCGTCTGCCGAAGGCGTAAATCTTTCAATAGAATGGATACAGAATGGCGAAATTGGAGAAGTAAAAAAAGTTGAAGCATTTACCGACCGTCCGATATGGCCACAGGGACTAAACGTTCCAAAAGGCGAATGGGTCCCTGATTCCCTTAACTGGGATCTTTTTATCGGCCCGGCAAAGATGCGTCCATATAACAGTATCTATACTCCATGGAACTGGAGAGGCTGGTGGGATTTTGGCACAGGCGCTCTTGGTGATATGGCTTGCCACATAATGCATCCGGTATTTAAAAGTCTTAAATTGCAGTATCCGGTCAGAGCCCAGGGAAGTTCAACCCTGTTGTTGACCGATTGCGCACCCAATGCACAAATTGTAAAGCTTGTTTATCCCGAAAGAGTTGCTCCGAAAGGATCAAAAATAAAGTACCCTCAGGTTGAGGTAACCTGGTACGACGGCGGATTGCAGCCACCTAAACCTGCAGGTTGGCCAGCCGGAAAAGATATGAATGATGGGGGCGGAGGTGTTCTTTTCCACGGTACAAAAGATACACTTGTATGCGGTTGTTATGGTAGAAATCCATGGCTCCTTTCAGGCCGGGTTCCTAATGTACCTAAAACCGAACGCAGGGTTGATACCTCACATGAGATGGACTGGGTGCGTGCCTGTAAAGAGAATCCGGAATCCAGGGTAATAACAAAATCTGATTTTTCAGAAGCAGGGCCATTTAACGAAATGGTCGTGATGGGCGTTCTTGCTGTTCGTTTGCAAGGCCTCGACAAGGAACTCGAATGGAACGGAGAGAAAATGGAATTTACCAATATTGGTGCTGAAGACTCGGTGAGACTCACAATATCTGATAATTTTACAATTGTAGATGGTGATCCGAAATTCAACAGACCCAATATTAAGCTTAATGCAAAACAATTCGCAGCTGAAATGGTCAGGCACACTTATCGTCAGGGATTTACTCTGCCCGATATGCCAGTATAATTTTATGAATTATAGGCCGGGTCGTCTGATCCGGCCTTATTTTTGTTCCACAATTCCCTTTAACCCGATCTCTTCTGCAACAGTCCTCATTCCCATTATACAATCAGTAATAAGATCATCGAGATTAACGCCGAGCATCTCAGCGCCTTTTTCAATAACAGACCGGTCAACACCCGCTGCAAATTTCTTGTCATTCCATTTCTTTTTAACTGATCTTGCCTCAATATCCAGAACACTTTTTGAGGGTCTGACCAGAGCACTTGTGGCAACAAGCCCGGTCAACTCATCAATAGCATAAATTGTCCTTTCAAGCAAGGAAACAGGCTTTACATCTGACGCCAGACCCCAGCCGTGACTCAATACAGCGCGGATATATTCCTCAGGCCAGTTATTTTCCCTTAAAATCTTTTCAGTCATTTTGCAATGCTCATCGGGATACATCTCATAATCGAGATCGTGAACCAGACCGATTATTCCCCATTTTTCCTCGTCCTCTCCGTTTTTCTTTGCCATATATCGCATAACTGCCTCAACAGAAAGTGCATGTTTTATAAGGCTCTCTGACTTGTTATATTTTGTAAAAAGTTCAAATGCAATATTTCTCGTAGGGGTTATTGATGACATAAGTATATAAATTGATTAATGCAGAATCTAATGGTACTCTACTTATCGGTTTTCAACACAGGAATTGTTCTGTTAATTGTAGCTCCCCTGATATTGATGTAATAGAGTGAAGGGATTAAATTAAAATCACTTAAAGTAAATGAATTCTGACCGCTCAATATATCTTTCTCAACCTCATAAAATTTTACCCCTGATACATTGGTGATCGAAATATGAAGTTTATCGTCTACCGGTGAATTTATGTATACTGTCAGAATACTGCTAAACGGATTAGGAAAGACACCCAGCGTCTCAGCTAATTTAATATTCTCGATGTTTACCCGCATTGTGTCGTTTAAAGCATAGTCGTCGTTATTATCAAGCCCGTAAGCTACAATCTCATAAATACCGTATTTAGTCATATCAGCTCTTGATTTGAACGACACCATAACCGAATCTCCGAACGGAATAACCTGATTGTCAAAGTGTTGTATTTCAGGTGGAAAACGATTGTTGATTGAATATGCCAGAGTAAATCCATTCAGAATATCTTTGCCAAGATTCAGAACATTAACGGAAATAAGTTCCTTCCCATATTTATCTTTTTTGACCGGAGACACAATTCTTGCTACCTGAAGATCATTTTGAATATAATTTACCGGACTGTATTGAGCAAAATCGATCAGATCGATCCATGCACAATCGGAGCCTTTTGACACTGTATTATCTTTTTTGTATATCCATTCTAATCTATTCAGACCTGCAGGCACTGCTATAACAACTTTTGTCCAAAGAGTTTCTCCGGATTTTTTAAATATTTCAACCCCATTTAGTTTAAATGAAAGGAAATCATAGTCTTGTTCCGAGGAGACTTTATATAAGAATCTAACAGAATCTGCCGTTTTATATAGTGTCCGTATAAATATAGAGGTTGATCCGCCATGAGGAATTGCACCTGATCTGGCCGAGATATTGCCATCGTATGAATTGGCTGAAGTAATAGTCCATGGAATTGGACTGACATTGATCCAAGGGAAAATATTAAAAGATTGAGCTTCAAAGCTTTCCCTGATTTTACCAACTCTGAATGTGAAATCTTTCTTAATAATGTATGGAGTGCAGTCGAGAGTTGATAAGATCGAGATATAGCTGCCTGATGCAGATGCTTCTGCTAGTTTTACCAATATAGGAATGTCAGTAACCTGACCGAATTTTAATGTACCTGATTTGATGCTGGGTTCTACAAATGCGATATCTTTTTCGTTACTCGAAATATTGAACTGCCCCGACACATCACTGCTTCCCTGGTTACGGACTTTGAAAACAAGATTGAAGGTCTCACCAGGATCAGGTATATCATCGCCGTTTCCTACTATTTTATCATCGATTACGCAGTTAATAATCTGGAGTTCAGGTGCATGAATAGTGATGTCTATTGAGTACTGTTTTTCGGATTTCGGATCTTTTAAAAGCAATTTGATTGTAGCTACCGACATATCCGGAACATTGTCGGAAACTGCTATGGCCAGTTTATTAAAAAGTTCAATTTCTGATTTGGATGGTAAAGTACCTATAAAGACCGAGTCCCTGGTTATTGTTGCCCATGCTGAAGTTGTAGAAATTTTAGCATACAGATTGTGAGCATCAGTCAGCCCAAGATTGCTTATTTTGAGTTTCAGGATAAAGATTCTCCGTAATCAGCCATATTATTCTTATTTCCCAGACTGTCATTTATACTGCTGGCGGTCAGATTTATAAACTCTTTGGTGATATTTGAGAAATGTATTGTCTTTAATTAAAGGTACCTTGTTTTGACCAGTTGCAACAACGAGGCATGAATCATTTGACTTTAGAGGCAAATCGAGAACAACCGAACCTGAATTGCTGGCAAATGAAGCATCCCAGAGTGTATCAGAATGTGATACGGCAACATATGCAAAAGGATCAATATTTAAGGCTAGCGATTTGATACCGTTTGGGAGAGTATCCGGTAAAGAAATGTTAAATAACTCCGGGTTTCCCAAGAATTGGAATTACACTTGGATCTCCCAATAAGATTATAGGTCTCCCAATAATATTTTTTCCTTGTTGAATTACTGGCACTGACAGCCAGATTCCCTGCATAATTTATCTGTCCCATTGTAAAATACCAGTCGGAAGGAGATTCTCCGTGAGTATGAAACAATCTGTCGTATGCACCGAGTCCCGTTGTTTCGTAGGTTGGATTCTGAAGAAATTGTTCCCGGACCTACAGCCCAGTAAAAATCCTCATCCCAGTATGAATCGTTTGAACATCCAATGAAGCCGATAGCACCTTTATCATCAGTAAGCAGCATTCTGTTTCCAAAAGATGTTGCGAGATTAAACTGTGCTGTTCTACAGGCATTACTGATTATAAAGGGATACATGTTCTTATTCTTCAGAGAACTGAATGTCGGGTGATTTAATATTAAGATGCAAGCCACCCTAGCGCATCACCATGACCTGTATAATTTATAAATGATGACACCTTTGTTTATCAGTTTTATAGATTGAATCTTTTGATGTGTTGGACTGAGGATAGTTAAAATGAAATTCCTGAATTTTATTTGCTGGTGTGAGATAATTTGAGTTGACATATTTGATCTGTCCGTTCATATAGCTGGCATATATCCTGCATCGTAACCTGCGCTGATAACTGCTCGGGAATAAAATTTATTTGTATCGGCAAACTGAAACTTCTCGTATTGAATAATTTTATTTACGGCAGTCTTTAGTTCAGTTGTGTCAGCAACAGGTAATCTGCCGATATACATTTCAGGAATATAATCACCATTGCCATCAAATTCGCCATAATACATATCAGTGATATTTCCTGATCTCTCCTGAACCATAATATGGAATTCTGTTTACGTCTCCTATAATCAGCAGGTATTCCGGAGGAGGATCATTCAGCGAGAAGAAGCTTTGTAAATTTTTGTAAGGGTATCCTTTAGTTGCAGTATAAATCATTACCGGCCAGACCTGTTCCTTTATACAGAATTTTGAATCCTAAATCCTTTCTGTGTTTTCCATCTGATAAATGGGTCAAGCTGCTTTTTGAAAGCTGTATCTGTAATAATTACCATTTTAACAGGTTGATCGGAATATCCCGGGATAACCTGTACCGGTATTAAAGTTGAGGACTCCTTTGTCGAGTGATTGATTGAAAAGCTCCGATTGTCCGGAAAGCGATTTTGAAGTTATACTGGCGGAATTTGAGAATGTTATTTCTATTTTCATGGAGGTAATGACCTCAATGGAGTTTGAGTGAGGATTATATCTTACCGGTGAAATATACAGGTTTGCAAGTTTATTATTTCTTACAGTACCCAGCGATTCAATTTTTACAGTATCGGAGGAAATTAAACCCCTGGAGGCATAAGTCGTTTTATCAAATTGAAAAACGGGTTTTGTTTGCTGAAAACTCTTGGTTTCACTTTCCTGTGCCGGAATTAAAAGACCCTGTAATCTTCTTACGGGAAGGAACTATCCTTGTAGATCTTATATCAGAAATTTTAATTTTGAATCCTGAGCCATCAGGAATTGAGATCAAGCCGGCTGAATACCGGAAGCTCAGGTTTCCCTGGAACGGAAGAAGGAATATGTCCGGAATGGATACCCGATAAAATGAACCATTGAATTGTTGACAAAAGACTTCAACGTTAAGCTCTGATATTGAATAGTTTATGATGATAGATTGATTTTCGGCAACGACATCAGTTCTTCTGCAAATTACCATCAAGATGGAATTTGTAACTTTTTCCTGTCTGTCCGCTGGCTGATGATGCAAAAACCAGAAAAACTGCTAATGAAATAGCCTGTTTATCTTTCCCTAAACGCATCAATTTTAATCAATTAACACAATGACCTAAATTCTGGCGGCAAGTTATTAAAAAATCAAGATATTACATATGAGATCATAATTAATTTATTAAAATATTAAAAGCTTAATAACCACCGTTTCCCGTAAGTGGGAGAGCCTTGCTTTCAGCCTGGTGTGATGAAAACGCACTCTTTACCCCATAGCCGCCAACCTAAGACTTTGGGGATGAAGGAGAAACTGCATAATAAACTTTCCCCTCTTCAAAACTAATCTCTATATACATCTTTTCGATCCGATGTTTGGATTCGCCGAGCTCACATGGTTTCTTTGGTCTCGTACATACTCACCCCCATCCCCTCTCTACTTCGTAAAGAGGGGCGTGGACGCGATAAAGTTCCAATATTATGAATAGGTTTCTACCATTTAGAGGTTAGGCGTTTCCATCCTGAAACAATATTATCAATAGAAAAGTATATTTTCCTTGTAGTGATTCATAACATTCAGCATATCTGTGAATTGCCCCCTCTTTACAGGGTCTAGCGTTAAGAAATAGCCCAGCGGGCTATTTTAGCGAAGGAGCCAGATTGCAGAGGTGGCAGAGGGGGTTAGGGGGTGAGTACAAAAAAAGCTAAGATGAAAAGATGTGTATAAAGATTAGCCTTCAAAAGGAGGGGAAATGTATCAGACACATATTCAATACCTTACATTCTGTTTTTGTACTAAACTCTCTCACTATTTTAATATATTAAACTCCTTAGGTTGACAGATATGCCCTTTACCCCCTTCCCAGCCTTTCCCCCTTTGGGGGAAAATGAAAGGGGGTTAAAAATAAAAATGTATAGCTTAAAATTGTTTGCATAATTGTGAAGAGGGAGTGTAAATACTGAAAACCAGATTTATTATGCATGATTGCCGTCTATCAGAAAAGACTAAATTTGTATATTGTGAAAATTAATAAATTCTAATATGAAGAGCTATACATTTGATGTTGTGAAAAAATCATTTTTAACCGTAATTTTTACTGCAATGATCATTCCGGGGTTTTCTCAGACGACACCTGAATTTGACAAAATTACTACTTCTGCAGGCATTGCTGAAATGCATTTTATCGGCCACGGATCACTGATGTTTAAAGTGAACGGTTTTGTAATTTATATTGATCCGGTAAGAAGTTCTGGAAACTACGACTTTCTCCCGAAAGCTGATATTATTCTGGTAACCCATGAACATGGGGATCATCTTGATGTAAAACTGATAGAAGATCTGAAGAAACCCGGAACACTCCTGTACTGCAATAAAAACTCAACCTCAAAAGTTCCCTGGGCAATGGTTATGAATGCCGGAGACAGGCAGGAAATAAATAACATTGTTATTGAAGCAGTACCTGCGTATAATATTGTTAATGAACGCGCTCCGGGTCAACCTTTTCATCCGAAAGGAGCAGGGTTAGGATACATACTTACCATAGGAGGAAAGAGGATATATGTGGCAGGAGATACAGAAAACACACCTGAAATGAAATCACTCCGGAATATCGATGTAGCCTTCCTCCCTATGAATCTTCCTTATACGATGACTCCTGCAATGGTTGCTGATGCAGCATTGGCCTTCAAACCTAAGATCCTTTATCCTTATCATTACGGAGAGACTGATACAAATGAACTGGTTAAACTGTTAAAGGATTCAGGGATCGAGGTAAGAATCAGAAATTTAAAATAAGAAAGTAAAACACAAAGGTGACTAAAGATTAAATATTGTTTTTGTATCCTAAAAAACACTGGTACAGGTATGCGGTATATTAACAGAAGAGGTTTTATAAGAACAGGTATTACAGGTGCTGCAGGAATTATTGCACTAAATCCGTCAGTTGTATCAGCCGTTAATTCAGGTGGGATGACTGATATTATTTCAAGGACTCTTGGGAAAACAGGAATGAGAATACCTGTCATAAGTTTTGGAGTGATGAGAGCCGATAATCCTAACCTCTGCAAAGCTGCATATGAAAAGGGGATAAAACTTTTTGATACTGCCCACGGTTATCAGAATGGAAATAACGAAATAATGCTCGGGAATCTGCTCAAAGATTACCCGAGGAACTCTTTTTATCTTGCAACAAAAATCAAACCTGCAGGTGTTGACAGCGATGGCAAACCTTCAAATCAGACTAATGCTGAGGACTTCTTATCAAAATTCAGTACAAGTCTTTCCAGATTGAAGATGGATTATGTTGATATACTTTATGTTCATGATATCAGAAATCCGGAAATGCTTGAGTATAAGCCAATTGTTAATGCTCTCAAAAAGCTTAAGAAGGAAGGCAAGATAAAATTCATGGGTTTCTCAACCCATTCAAATGAGCCTGTAGTTATTGATGCTGCAGCTTCCACCGGAACCTGGGATGTGATCCTGACGTCATATAATTTTAAGCATACCTTTATAAACGAATTGAACAATGCCATTAAAAAGGCTGGTCAGGCCGGAATTGGAATTGTTGCAATGAAAACAATGGCTGGAGGCGGATTTCTCGATAAAGAAAAAACAAAACCAATTAACTCTACTGCAGCTTTGAAATGGGTATTGTCAAACCCGGATGTTACTACCGCAATCCCGGGAATGACCGATTTTGATCAGCTCGAGCTGAATATTAAAATCCTGACTGATATTTCTTTAACTGAGCAGGAAAAAAATGATCTGATTATTGCAAGTGCTGAAACAGACCTATATTGTACCGGATGTACAAAATGCCTTGCATCGTGCCGGATGAGACTTCCGGTTCCCGATCTGATGCGAGCATATATGTATGCATATGGCTATTCAAACCCGGCTATGGCATACTCACTTTTAGGTGAATTAGGTACAAATAGTGATCCATGCAGTAACTGTACCTCATGTCTGGTAAAATGCACCAGAAACTTCAATATCAGAGAAAAAATTTCGGATATTTCCCGGCTTGTAAATGTTCCTAAGGATTTTTTGACATAAAATTAACATGAAAAATAAATTTCTCGTTGCATTTATCCTGATTATGCTTTCAGGTTCCGTTCTCTCACAGGAGATTAAAATGCCTGATATGAAAGGCTATAAAAAAATCACCAATTATCCCGTTTTTCTTCCTGAAAACCTTTGGGATTTTATTAATGGTGCAGCTGAGACATATCTGTCATACGGATTCATTGATCTGCATGTTGCCGAATATAAAAAGGGGAAAAATGTAATTAAGCTTGAGATTTACAGGCTTGGCGATAATACAATGGCTTTTGGAATATATTCAACTGAGCGCTCATCGTCATTCCGATTCCTGAATCTTGGTTCACAGGGATATATTGCTGACGGGGCAATTAATTTCTTTAAAGGCAACTATTATGTCAAGATAAAAACATATTCAAAAAATGAGAAAGTATTGAGTTCGGCTCAGTCGCTGGCCCAGAAAGTTTCGAATATGCTGGAAGGTGATTCCAAAATGCCTTCAGTACTCACAATGTTTCCTGAGGAGGGTAAAAAGAAAAATGAGGAATTGTATATCAATGAAAGTGTTCTGGGGCATAAATTTCTTAATAAAGCCTTTAAAGCAACTTATGAAGCAGGAAATGATAACTTCTCGATCTTTATAATAGAGAATATCACACCCCAGGAAACACGAAAATCGATAGATGCATATCTCGCAGCTACAGGAACAGACTCAGTTGATTCCGAAACCGGCAGGTATATGTTGAAAGACGGATACAACGGAACTGTTTTCCTGGCATGGAAAGATAACAGAATTGTGATTATTTCAGGTTTGTCGAAAGATCAGTCTGAAGTGGCAGACAGGTACACCACCGAAATACTTAAATAGCTTTCACTTTTGTCTTTTGTCTTTTGTTCCCGCCTAAGCGGGATTTCCTCACTTCGTTCGTCAACTTTTGTCTTTTGTTCCCGCCTAAGCGGGATTTCCTCACTTCGTTCGTCACTTGGCCTCAGCCTCAGCCTCAGCCTCAGCCTCAGCCTCAGCCTCAGCCTTTAATAGAGGTATTTATGGCATTCAGAACAATTAGCTTCTTTCCATGCTGTCCCGATATCTATAGGATGCCTGAACCCGAGGTTTTCTCTGATGTTGGTATACTCCATAGTTCCCTGTTTCCCCTGACCTACAATAGTGTGACAGAGATTGCAGTCACGTGAGATTTTCCGTCCATTGCTTGCTTTAAAAGCATCATTATGACACCTGAAACAACCATCAGATTCGAGATGTCCGATATGTTCCGGATACTTATCATAAGCAACCTTCATTCTCGGGAATGTATTCTGGATAAATGCTTTCTGAACTGAAGCTACTGAATTATCAACAATATCTTTATTCTTTCCATAATAATCGCTATACCCTGTTCTGTAAAAATCAGTGATTCCATCTTTTATTTTCATCAGGGCAGTATCCTTATCACTGAATGTATCTCTTAATATACCCATTGCCACCTTTTTGAAGAATGGAATGTTTTTCGACACGGCTCCTGTAAGCATCGCCTTATCGAAATATACCGGCGGAGAATTATAGTTATGGGAAGGACGATTATGACAATCAATACAATCCATTGTTCTGGCTGTTGATGCAGATAACAGACTATCTGATATTGGATTGCTGTCATTTCTGTAGATAGTGACCTCTCCGGTGGTTTTATTTGTGTACTTCACATAAGTTATATTTTCGCGCTTATCATTTTCTGAAATGTATTCAATATTAACTGCCGGATTAATATGCCAGTGAATTCCTTCCCTGAGACCCAGCCCACTATACTCCGGACCGGTTTTCATCTGCAGCATGATATCCCATTCTGTATTTAATGAATCGGTAAGAAAATACTTGTTAGTCCAGAGAGTGCGTGCATAGAATTTCTGTGGCCAGTGACATTTTTCACAGGTCTCTCTGGCCGGACGAAGATCGTGAAGTGGTGTTCCAATTGGTCTCGGATATGTATTTGTGAACACGGCATACACCTGGTACATTCCTGACAGTTTGGATTTTACGTACCACGATGCTCCCGATCCGACATGACATTCCACACAAGCAACATTTGCATGTGGAGAATTCTGGTAGGCAGTATACTCAGGTTCCATTACCTGGTGGCATAACGTACCACAGAATTCAACTGATTCGGTTATATGGAATGCCTGAAAACTGCCGAGAGTCGACAGGAACAGTATAATTATGGTAGTTACGGTAAATATTATGAATGCGTTTCTGTGTCTTGGATCGTTAAGGTCGATACGGGGAAGTCTGGCAGTTTCTGAAACTCCGCTTCTACGTAATCTTTTCCTCTCACGGAACATTCCTACCGGGATCAATAAAAGGCCGAGAATCAGAAACCCCGGAAGAATAATGTAAATAAACAATCCGAGGTTTGTGTTCGCTTTATTAAATATTGTAGATATTATAAAGAGTACGATTATTAATGCCAGATTGATTACGGCAATGATAGAGCCAATAATAGTCAACCAGTTTTTAGAGGAGGGTGGAAGTTTCATATTGCCTGTCTGTTGATTAGGTTAGAGTGAGGGTAAAAATAGGAAATTATTGGACTTATTATCCAAAAAAAATAATTATATGTCTTGAATCTCCTTATTCTGCGCCACTGATAAGATGTGAGATGATCCGTTTAAGACTGGCATATGTTTTTACAACTTTTAAATCGACGTGCTCATCAGCAACATTCTGTGGGGGGTTATACAGTATTCCATAATCGGATTTTCGTAGCATTGAAATATCGTTATATGAATCACCTATTGCAATTACTTTATAATTAAGGCTTTGCAGTGCTTCAACAACATGCATTTTTCCGTCATGTTGCCTTAGGTTATAGTCAGTAATATTTCCTTCTGTATCTGTTGTCAGATGATGACAAAATAAAGTCGGTCTCCCAAGCTGTCTGAGAAGCGGATCAGCAAATTCGCTAAATGTATCTGATACGACAATGAACTGAGTTTTAGAGCGAAGCCAGTCCATAAATTCAAGTGCACCCGGCAATGGTTTAAGTAGAGAAATCACATTCTGTACATCACGAAGTGTTAATCCGTATTTTTTTAACAACTCCAACCTCCTGTTCATGAGTACATCGTAGTCGCTGATATCGCGGGTCGTTAGTTTTAGTTCATCAATTCCGGTGTGTTTCGAAACATTTACCCAGATTTCCGGTACAAATACACCTTCGAGGTCAGAACACACAATGTACATAAGTAGATCTTTTATTATTAGTAATTATTCAGGATGAAATTCTTTAGCAATTCATAATTATTCTCCATTGATACATATTTTTCCGGTTTCTGATCTAAGCCGGTGAGGGAGGCGGGCAGGACAGGATCAATGTTTATAATCTGATTTAACTCATCAGGAAATTTTGCCGGATGAGCTGTCTCAAGAGCTATACAAAGCTGTTTTCCTGATTTGGAGAACTTATCTGATCTGAAATACTCTCTTACCCCTTTCCATGCAACAGCGCCATGCGGCTCCAGCATAATATTATACTTTCTGTAAACTTCAGCAAGAGTATCCCGTGTCTCTTCATCTGTAATACTGACGGCAAAAAAATCTTCACGCATTTGTTTTAAATCAGGTACTTTGGTTATTCTTCCCGATTCATCCATTACTCCGTTATAAAAGGCGATGACTCTTGCAAGGTTACTTGGATGACCAACATTCATTGCACTGGAGATACAATTTTTTGAAGGGCTTATGATATTATAGTCGCCAGTAGAAAAGTACTCCGGCACCTCGTTATTTTCATTAGTCGCTATAATAAACTGCTCAACCGGGAGTCCCATTTTCTTTGCGATAAGACCACCCATGAGATTTCCGAAATTGCCTGATGGCACACTGAAGACAGCTCTTTCATCAGTGTTGGCAGCCAGTTTTGAATAGGAATAGAAATAATATATCGATTGTGGCAGTAACCTTCCAATATTTATAGAATTCGCTGAAGTAAGAGAATGATCCGATAATTCAGGATCCAGAAAAGCCATTTTGACAAGCCTCTGACAATCGTCAAATTTTCCATTTATCTCAACAACGCTGATATTATTTTGAAGAGTGGTCATTTGTCTCCGTTGCATAAGGGTAACCTCGCTGGCAGGATACAAAATTATTGCTTTGATATTACTTAGTCCGTAAAAAGCACTGGCAACGGCGCTGCCGGTATCTCCTGAAGTTGCAGTAAGTATTGTAAGGTGTTGATTATTAATCGATAAATAATACTGCATCAGACGGCTCATTATCCTTGCTGCAAAATCCTTGAATGATGCTGTTGGTCCCTGATCAAGGCGCATGATATATCTTCGATCATATACTTTCTCAAGTGGGACCTCGTAATTATAAGCATCGATGCAAATGCTTTTCAATACATCCGTGTCAACCTCATTGCCTATGATCTTGTCAAGGATTTTGAAAGCTATTTCATTATAGCCCATATATGAAAAACTATGCAATTCTTTTGGCGGGATCAGCGGGAGGTATGTAGGCAAATATAATCCACCATCGGGAGCCAGCCCTTTCAGAAGGGCCTCACGAAATGACACTTCAGGTGACCTGAGGTTTGTGGAATAATATTTAATAGGTTTCCTTTTCATACATTAACAACCCGCATGAGATCTGCAAAAACTCCTGCAGCAGTAACTTCAGCTCCGGCTCCATATCCTTTGATAACCATAGGGAGTTCATTGTATCTGTCAGTTGTCAGAAGAATGATATTATTACTGCCCTCAAGATTAAATGACGGATGATCTGAACCAATAGTAAGAAGCTCAACCCTGGCTTTACCCATTTCCAGAGTAGCAAAAAACCTCCACTTCAGATTCTCCTTTTGAAGCTTTTTTCTCTTCTTTTCAAAATCAGCATCATATTCTTTAACTTTTTCAAAAAAAGTATTAATATCACCCTTGAAGCAGTTGTCAGGAAGAAATTTATTTACAATTACATCTTCTTTTTCAATATAATAACCAGCTTCACGTGCCAGAATAAGTATCTTTCTTACTACATCAGTACCGCTTAGATCAACACGTGGATCGGGTTCTGAATAGCCTTTTTCCCTGGCTTTTCTGATTGCATTGCTCAAGGGCATTTCAGGACCCAGCTCATTGAAAATGAAATTCATTGTCCCTGAAAGAACGGCTTCGATCTTAAGTATCTTATCACCGCTGAGGACCAGGTCATTGATAGTTTTAATAATTGGTAATCCGGCGCCTACGGTGGTTTCATACATAAACCTTACTCCACCTTCATTGGCAATAGACTTGAGTTTTTGATAATAGCTCTGTTCTGAAGAGCAGGCAATTTTATTGGCAGTTACAATTGAAACATATCTTGAAAGAATTTCCCCGTAACGGGAGGCTACATCTTCGTCGGCAGTACAATCGATGAATACTGAATTCCTCAGATTGAGTCTTGTCATTTGTTGAATGAAAAGGGATATATCTCCCTTCTCCCCGGAGGTTTTAAGTGTTTCCCTGTAATTGTCAAGAGGAATACCCTTCTTGTCAATGAGCATTTTCCTGGAATTTGAAACACCAATAAGATTTATTTTAAGGTTATGTTCACTAAGGAGTGTGGTATGTTGTTTCAGTATCTGTTTCATCAGGCTTGATCCAACCAGACCGGTTCCTGCGACAAAAAGGTGCATTTCCTTTAAACGGGAAAGAAAAAAACCATCATGGATAACATTAAGAGCTTTCTTAAGACTTTCATTCTTAATTACAACCGATATATTCAATTCTGAAGAACCCTGGGCTGTGGCTATAACATTAATTCCATTACGCCCAAGGGCTTTAAAGAGCGTCGCTGAAATTCCGGGTGTATTTTTCATTCGTTCACCCACAATTGCTATTATTGACAAGTTTTTCTCAACGAGGATCTTTAATTCCTTATTATGCTCAATTTCAGTTTTGAATTCCTCATTAAGTGCATTATGAGCTATCAAAGAATCGGCAGGGTTGACGGCAAATGTTATTGAATATTCTGAGGATGCCTGTGTGATAAGGATTATGTTGATGTTTTTCCTGGCCAAAGCTCCGAAAAGTCTCATAGATGTCCCCGATACACCAACCATTCCTGTCCCCTGCAAAGTCATAAGATCAATATGATCTATCGATGAAATACCTTTTATCGGACTTTTGTTATCATCAGATGATTTGTTTGTGATGACAGTTCCTTTTAATAATGGATTGAATGTGTTCAGAACAATAATCGGGATATTTTTCTTATAGACGGGCCGCAGGGTAGGAGTGTAAATTACCTTTGCTCCAAAATGTGACAATTCAATCGCCTCGGAATATGTAAGGTTTTCGATTGCATAAGCTCTTTCAACTTTTTTTGGGTCTGCTGTCATAAAACCATCAACATCAGTCCATATCTCCAGAGTGTCAGCATTGAGGGCAGCAGCAAAAATTGAAGCAGAATAATCAGATCCGCCTCTCCCTAAAGTAGTAGTTTCACCTCTTTCATTGCTGGCTATAAACCCTGGAGCTACAATATGTTTTCTTATCCCTGCAAGATTCTTTGCTATCAGGCTGTCTGTTTTCCCAAAATCAACGGCTGCAAATCCGAAATTGCTGTCTGTCTTGATAAAATTCCGTGAATCTATTAACTGGCAGTCCTGTAAAAAATTGCTCAAAATCAGTGATGACAGAATTTCTCCGGTTGCAAGAGCCTGATCCAGAGAATGTCTGCTTAGTTCACGAAGAAGATAGATTCCATTCAGTGTTTCTCTCAGATCATCAGAGATGTTTTTTATATCTGCAATTACCCTGTTTTGTTTTGTTGCTGAAATCAGTTGTTTAGTGAAATCTATATGCTTAAGAATCAGCTTTTCAAGCAGGATCTTATATTTATCATCTCTGTTCGAAGCAAGTTCACCAAGGTGTTTGAGCTCATCTGTAATACCCTGAAAAGCAGAAATAACTATCAGACAAGGTTTGCTTTGAGATTCTATAATCTTTTTTACTCCCCTTATCCTCTCAGGAGAACCCACAGATGTACCTCCAAACTTAAGGACTTTCATTATATACGTAATTAAAATGAAAATGCATCTCAAGGGATGCATTATTATCTGGAACAAAAATAGCAAAAATATCGCAATAGTTTATGAGAATTTAAATCTATTAACTGATGTTGGCAAAGAAATGTAAAAAGATCAGTAAAAATAGTAAAGAGGTTAATATATATCCTTAGTCCCAAGGATTCAATTTAGACCTCATCCTGGGTTTTTTGCCCCCCAACCCCCCTAAAGGGGGGCAATAAGCAGACGAATTTTGAGGGTGATCGTTAACCATTTCCCTCTTTCTCAAGTCGTTTGAGAATCGAGAATATGAATGCCGCAGAGGTCAGACAACATATTATAAATACGAGCCACAGTTGCCAGAGTTCAACTTTATTCCAGAGCAGCGATCCTACAAAAAGTAGTTTATTACCAACAGCTGTTGCGAGAAGCCATCCGCCCTGCATTAATCCCTGGAACCTGGAAGGAGCAACTTTTGATACAAAAGATAACCCCATTGGGCTGAGAAAGAGCTCGGCAACTGTAAGTACAAGATAGATACCAATAAGCCAGTAGGATGAAACTCTGTCTGCATCAGCAACAGGTGATCCGTTGAGCAGGCGGGGGGAGGAGAGATTTAGTGAGCATATCAGAAGTATAATGAACCCTACTGAAGCAATTATCATTCCAAATCCAATCTTCTTTGGCACTGAAGGTTCAATATTTTTCTTGTTCAGCCATGCAAAGAATCCCATTACGGGAAAAGTCAGTGCAACAACAAATAATGGATTGAAAGACTGGAATATCTCAGGAGAGATTGCATTCATGGGCTCAGCATGTACGACTCTGAAATATGCAAATATAAATGCGGCAATAAAAAGAAATCCTCCGAATAACCTTACTTTAGTCCCGTAACTGTTCCTTATAAGAAGAACCAGTCCGGCAACAGCTCCGCAAACCGCGAGCAGTGAGAAAACATTAAAGAATAGATATGTGAAAGGGTTGACGTACTTGGCACTGTATTCATTGGCAAACAGGGTAAGTGTTAATCCGTTCTGATGAAAGGACATCCAGAAAAATATCACTACGACAAATACAAGGATCAATGCCACGATTCTTGACATCTCCTCTTTCTTTGCGGTGAGCACTATCCATGTTACAAATCCGGCAAACAGACCAAAGGCAAAACCGTTTAACCATCCAACTTGTTTGATGTAATGTAACAGAAATGCAGTTATTCCCATGGCCCCCAATGCGGCCAAAAGAGTAACCGGATTAAATTCCATTTTTTCAGAAGCTTCAGTTGCTTTCTTTTCTTTATTCGGGAGATACTTGTTAAAGATGATATAGACAAGAAGAGAGATTATCATAGTACCGGCCGCTATTCCAAATGCATAATTATACCCTCTGGAAAATACCTCCAGATAGCTATGCGCAAAGGTGGACAGGTCAGAAACAGGTCCGCTGAGATTTGCTTTATCTGCAAGCTGTTGAAATATTGAAGTGTCAGTGATAGTACCGTTGATGTACTGGTGACAAAGAGATGGAAGACTGCCATCATGGGTAAATCCGTTGGTTTTCAGCCACCAGTTCCTTATACCTGTTGCAGCAAACGGTGCAAATAAGGCACCAATATTAATACCCATATAAAAGATCATAAAAGCCGAATCTCTTAACTTTGCATACTTTGGATCATCGTACATCTGACCAACAACAGCCTGCAGGTTACCTTTGAACAGACCATTCCCAAGGGCAATTGTAAATAGTCCGGTAATAGTGATTGTCAATGTCATACCTGGTACCGCCATAATAACATAACCGGCAAACATTATTATTATTCCTGTAAGGATCACCAGTTTATATTTCCTGGTTGCATCGGCGAGTATGCCACCAAGAAGTGCAAGGGCATATATACTGAAATAGAACGCACTGTAAATCCCTCCGGCTTTTTCTGCCGAAAGTCCGAACTTGGCCTGTAAAAAAAGCACCAGTATAGCCATCATTGTGTAAAATCCGAACCTTTCTCCCATATTTGAGAAAAAAGCTACCAATAGACCCTTGGGATGATTCTTTAGCATATTTTTTAATTATTTGGTATAGTGATTTTTATAGTTCCAAATCTATTTCTGTCTGATTATTGCTATTTCCAGCTGTTTCATGATTCTCTTCGCAAACAAATATATTAAATTTGTGAAACAAATATGAATGGAGAATGAAACTCTTTCGATATGATCAGATAAAGCAGATTGATGAGCTTACTATAAAAAGTGAACCGATAGCCTCTGTTGATCTGATGGAAAGGGCTGCCGGACAGTTATTAAGGTGGTATCTGACAAAGTTTGACCGCTCATGTCGTGTTTATATTTTTGTTGGCCCTGGAAATAACGGTGGTGATGGACTGGCCCTTTCACGTATGCTGGCATCTAACAGATACGATACAGAGGTACATTATGTTGAATTTCACTGAAAAGACCTCAGGCGATTGGAAGATAAACCTTGCGCGTCTTAAAGCTGAAACAAATGTCGTTGTAAACTACCTTACGGCTATCGATCAGTTTCCTGTAATTTCTTCAGGGGATATAATTATCGATGCAATTTTCGGGATCGGACTGACCCGACCTGTTGAGGGATTTGCAGGAGAGGTTATAAAATACATAAACCGTTCTGATGCAACAGTAATTTCGGTTGATGTTCCATCCGGATTGTTTGGTGAGGATAATACACAGAATAATTATGACTATGTTGTATCGGCCGATTATACCCTTGAGTTTTCACTTTCCCAAGCTCTCCTTTATGTTTGCAGAAAATGCTGATTATTTGGGAGAATGGGTTGTATTACCTATCGGATTAGACGAGAATGCGATAAAAAACATATTTTCTCCCTTTAAATTTTTGGAAAACAGTAACATTAAACCATTGCTTAAAACCAGAAAAAAATTTGATCATAAGGGAACTTTTGGTCATGGTTTACTGTTTTCCGGTTCTACAGGAAAAATGGGAGCAGCTGTACTGGGAGCCCGGGCTGCACTGCGTACCGGTGTAGGGCTCATTACATGTCATGTTCCGTTATCCGGTGTCATAATTGTCCAGTGTGCCGTACCTGAAGCTATGGTACAGCCAGACAGAAATGAAAGACATCTTTCTGAAATTGGAAATACCGACACGTTCAGTGCTGTTGGAATAGGACCAGGCATTGGTACAGAACCCGAATCTCAGCGGGTGCTTCACAGACTTTTGGAAGAATCGCGGAAACCGATGGTCATCGATGCCGACGCATTAAATATTCTCTCAATGAACAAAGAATTGTTATCTCTGATACCTGAAGGAGCAATTCTGACTCCTCATCCTAAAGAATTTGAAAGACTTGCAGGCGAATCAGAAAACAGTTTCCTCCGATTGAACAAACAGATGGAGTTTTCAAAAGAGCATAAATGCATTGTTGTTCTGAAAGGAGCCCATACTTCTGTTTCAACTCCGGAAGGAAATGTGTTTTTCAACAGTACCGGGAATCCGGGTATGGCAACAGCCGGCAGCGGTGATGTATTGACAGGAATCATATTGTCTTTACTGGCACAGGGTTATTCACCTGAAAGTGCTGCAATAATCGGAGTATATCTTCACGGTCTGGCAGGAGATATTGCTGCAGAAGAATCATGCTTTGAATCAATTATTGCATCTGACATAATTAATTGCATTGGCAAAGCGTTTAAGAGAATAAGGGGAACAGGTAAGGGTAAGGTTGAGGTTAAGGAATAGACGATTGAGGGCGAAAGACAAAAGACAAAAGTTGACGAACGAAGTGAGGAAATCCCGCTTAGGCGGGAACAAAAGTTGACGAACGAAGTGAGGAAATCCCGCTTAGGCGGGAACAAAAGTAAAAAGTGAATACTCTCATATAGACAATACCAGTCCCGCCTAAGCGGGATTGGTAGGGTGCAAAAACCCGAAACGCGAAACTTTAAACTAATATTATTCTCTATGAAAAGTATAATCAGATTATCCGTGCTGCTTGCAATAATATTTTTTGCTTCTTCATGCTTTTCCGGTAAACAATTTGCGAGTCCAAACAGTATTATTCTTCCACTATCTGATTCGTCAGCTTTACGGGACGGGAGTATCATTTATGGTCTTCCGAGAACCGTTTTTACATGTTAGTGGTCGATATGGAAAGAACGATTGAGAAACCTGGTCCATATGCACAATATGCAGGTGATTGTCTGGGACTTACAGATGTAATTCAGACCGAAAGTGAATCATGGTCAATTACATGAAATTACGGTAAAAGCTCATGATGAACTGGATCCTTCAGAGTTTTACATAATATCGAGTACATCACTGTTCCAGACAAATGTTCTGGCTCTCAGGAAGGAAGGTCTGATTCTCGATCTTAATCCTGAGGCAGATAATATCAGATGAGAACCAAGGCAGGAATGAACTGAATCCGGAAATACTCAGTATCATCCATTTGATCTTGGATCAGACGAATATTTCCAGCTTCAGCGCGACACTGCTTATAAACGAATGAATGTAGATTCCTCATTCGTCAGGATACCTTATATAGTTGAAAAGAAAAAGAAACTTACTCTTGATCAGCTGGCAGAAAAGGCTGCCAAAAGACTCATGGAAATGAGAGACGGGAAACATCTTATTCTTACAGGTGAGGCAACCGTTTTTCCTCAAAGCGATGCTGCCATAAATGAGATCAACAGGCTTGAAAAAGATTATACTGAACTATTTACGGGTAAAACTCTAAATGAATCATTTTACATTTTCATACCAGGTCATACCTTCAGAAAACGATGACGGGAAAACCGTGACTTTATTCCAGTATTCTGACTCAAACCGGACCTGTCTACTGCCGAACATGAAAGGTGGAAATCCTGTGACGGTAGAATTTATTCCGGAAAAGAAAACCAAGGATATTACAGTCATTAGAATAGGGCCAACGCAAAATCAGAGTCAAAAAATATGATAAGTTATATTACAGGGTTCCTGATGTTGTCGATATTAAAATAAGTCTCGGATCAGAAAAACTCTTTGATTCAAGAAAACTTATTTATCAGTTCGGCGAGGTAATTCAGCTTGCCGGCGAATTATATTATTGGGAAGTAGACCCCCAAACCCCCTAAGGAGGGGGCTTAAAGAAGCTTGACTCAAATCATCCAAGGGGCTTAATAATTAACAAGTAAGAACTAACGAACAATCGAATTAGCGAAGTATGAAATTCTGCATTCTTCATTCGTTTGTTCAATTGTTCTTAATTTCTACTCATCAAAAGTCCCCCTTGGGGGATTTAGGGGTAAAAAATTAAAGGATAAGAAGTAATCTGTACACCATCGACCCAATACGCAACTTACTTCACCTTCCCCTGAAAGCTCTTCTGAAAATCCTCAAATGATTGTTTGTCGTAGGCATTTTCAGCAAAATAACTCAGTAGCACTTCCATGTCTTTTGGTGCCCTGTAACCAGGTACAGGCTGCAGCCTTGTATTTACCATCTTTCTGAGGTATAAAGAAAACAACCGTAGGATAGGATAGCTGGCCATTAAGAAGTGCAACTGCCAATTGATGAGCTTTTCCTGCCTTTCCGTCATTTATGAAGGTCTGACCGAAAAAAGTTACACTTTCACTTCCTTCAGCATCGAATTTTACCGGGTAATATTTATTATTGAGGATATCAGATATTACATTGTTGGTAAAAGTATCCTTGTCCATTTTCTTACACCATCCACACCAATCGGTATAGGTGTCAATAAAAAGCGGACGCGGATCTTTCTTTGTAAGTTTCTCAGCTTCCTGAATTGTGTACCATTTGACAGGTGAATTCTCTGCAGGTGGTAGCAGTCTGTGCGAATGCATGTAACTCCAACAATTGTCAGTAGTATGAATATGATTGCTTTTTTTCATTTTAATAGTTTGATAATTTGACATGCAAAAATAGTGCAAAATATCGAGAAAATCCTTTTAAAACTGATAAGTGCAATCATTCTGTTTTTTCTTGCAACAGATGTGCTCATATTTAGTTCATGATAACTGTTTTTTTTAAGGATTTTCTTAAAATATATTTTCTACATTTACCGGTCTTAAATTTTTATCTAATATCATTATATGGAAACAGTAACAAATACTCTTACGCGACTCCAAGACTGCACGATGGACAGCACTGGCTGTTGTGGCTTTCACTATGTTATGCGGTTATTACCTCACTGATGTGATGGCACCTCTGAAGCCGATGCTTGAGAAGGAACTGCTTTGGAACTCAGCTGACTATGGCTTCTTTACGAGTGCTTACGGATGGTTCAATGTATTCCTGCTCATGCTCATCTTCGGGGGAATTATCCTCGATAAAATGGGTGTAAGGTTTACAGGTAAAATGGCAACGATAATTATGGTAGTAGGTACTGCAATTAAATACTGGGCCATTTCTACACATTCTCTCGATGGACATATAATTCTTGGATGGAAAGCCCAGGTGATTGTTGCGGGTCTTGGTTATGCTACTTTCGGAGTTGGCGTGGAGGTAGCAGGTATAACGGTTTCCAAAATTATTGTTAAATGGTTTAAGGGTAAGGAACTGGCTCTGGCTATGGGTCTCGAGATGGCAACTGCCAGGTTAGGTACAACTCTGGCTATGGCTACTTCAATTCCTATAGCAACTGCACTTCATGGAGTATCAAAACCAATTCTTGTCTGCCTGATTATGCTCTGCATCGGTATGGTTGCTTTTTTCTTTTATGCCACAATGGATAAAAAGCTTGATAAATCAGTAGCAGATGAAGCAGTCAGATCAGGTTCTGTTGATGACGAGGAATCATTCCAGGTTAAGTCATGTTTTACAGATATCTGAAAAACAAAGGCTGGTGGTATATTGCAATACTTTGCGTTTTGTTTTATTCAGCTGTTTTTCCTTTTATCAAATATGCAACTGATCTGATGGTAAATAAATTTCATGTAAGTGAGAAACTTGCCGGTAATATACCTGCACTTCTTCCTTTCGGAACAATCTTACTTACTCCTCTTTTTGGCAATATTTACGACAGGAAGGGTAAGGGTGCTACAATTATGATTATTGGTGCAGTTCTTCTGATCTTGGTTCATACGGTATATTCAATTCCATTCTTAACAGCTACTCCTCTGGCTATCGCAATGATTATGTTACTTGGAGTTGCTTTATCACTGGTACCTTCAGCAATGTGGCCATCTGTTCCAAAGATTATTCCTGAAAAACAGCTAGGGACTGCTTACGGGATGATATTTCTTATACAGAATGTTGGGTTGTCACTCGTTCCGCTGCTTGATCGGTTGGGTTCTGAATAAATATTGTATAACAGGAACACGTCTTCTTGATGGGGTTCCGGTTTCAAATTATAATTATACACTACCGATGGTGATATTCACCGGATTTGGTGTTCTTGCCCTCATTTTTGCACTGTTGCTGAAAGCAGAGGATAAAAAGAAAGGCTACGGACTCGAATTGCCGAATATCAAAAAATAAAGAACTTTTTAAACAACCCAGGGGGTCTTCATTTTTTATTGAACTTCCAAAACCAAAGTTCTTACCTTTGCAATAGAATATTTTATTCGGAAATTAAAAAATATTTACTGCAATGGCTAATAATGAATTTGAAAGATCAAAAGTTTTCAGTTTCGACAAATCGATAGATTACTCCGAGGGAGGTATTGTCAGCAAAACTGTTCTTAAGAAGGAAACCGGAAATATTTCTCTGTTTTCTTTTGCAAAGGGTGAAGCATTGAGCGAGCACACTGCCCCATTTGATGCCATGATTCAGGTTGTCGATGGAAGAGGGGAGGTCATTATTGGAGGAAAGTCATTCTCACTTGAGGCGGGCCAGTGCATTATTATGCCTGCAAATATTACTCATGCGGTTAATGCAATTGAAAAATTCAAAATGGTGCTTACAATGATCAGGAGCAACTGATGCGGTATGCGGCTGGATGCGGCTTGACTTTAACGCAAGCCGCACGCCGTGCTTTAGTCGTTGAAATCAATTTTCTTGAAATCTGCAAGTTCCAGGGCTTTTTTACGATAGATTTTTTTCCCCCGTTTATCGCCGTTTGCATCACTCATTCTGCTTAATCCAAAATAGGCATAGGCTGCAAATTCATTTCCATACTCTCTGAAAAGAGAGATTCCGGTTATACCGTTCTTATAACATTCCACAGCCTGATTATAATTATGATATTTCTTCTCCTGTATAATACCATTAAAAATAGTCAGTTGTGCCTGATAAAAAGAATTGGTTGATCGGAATCCGGAAGATCTGATCAGCTCCTCGGCTTCGTCATAGTTCTTCAGCAATAACTGGTTTTTAATATGCATTGCAAGGTATTGTACATTATCAGGATATAGCTTATAAAGAGAATTACTGTAATAAGAAGCCTTCTGATAATTGCTTTCAAAAGATATGCATATTCCCGAAAGAAAAGAGTATGAGTCAGCTTTCAGGAAAATTGAATTTTTGGCAGCTATCTGCAGTTCCCTCAGTCCCCTGGTTTTGCTTCCTTTTGGAAACAGAAGTGCCATAGCTCTATAGACAGGATATGCTTCCGGATAGGCTTCCCGGTAGTAATTGTAGAGTCCTGTAAAAAGGTAAAAATCAGAATACACCGATGTGAAATTAAAAGAACGTCTTAAATACTTGTATGTACTTATTGTCAGCGGGAAGACTTCAGATGTCAGGTCATTATCGGAATAATACAACAACAGCATGCACCTGGCGCAAAGATTAATAAGCAAATATTCAGGCTCATCCTGGCCTGTCATTTTCTTTTCACATAATTTGATGCAGTTTTGCAGTTCCTTTACAAATGAAACACTGGCAGTTGAGGTGGGAAGAAGAGGATAATTCTCCCAGTATACTATTATTCCGCTTAAAAGCGGGACAATGGGATGTCCGGGACAAGTCAGAGTGATTTTGTTAAATACTTCCTCAGCATCTTTGAACTGGAAGTCGTATAAATAGTTAATACTCTTTGTAATAAGGCTAAGGGAAGCACTATCCTTAAGTATCTGAGCGTTTAAAATAGTGGTACTAAGACAGAATGAGAAACCAAGACATTTCATGAATGATATGAACCTTTTGTTTTTCACCTTAAATACGCATTTTTGATTTCTGAAACTCAAATACCTGAAAATCGTTGTCAATAATTTTGAATTTCCTGTATTTTAAGAGCAATTTACTTAAAAAATTTAATTCAAAGAATCGTATCCGTGACCCCCGGGATAAAAGTTAGATTAATCTTATCAGGAATTGTCTGTTTTGTTTATTAACTTGCAGAATGTACTGTAAAAAGCGATAGTAAACTTTAAATAGTATTAATAGCCGGAAGAATTATTCACAACAAACTTAGGGACAGATATGCCGGAAGAAGTGGTTTATTATGTAACAAGGTACGGTTATTTGGCAATATTTATTCTCGTATTTCTGCAGGAAACCGGAATGCCAAATCCATTTCCTAATGAGTTGTTGCTTATGTTCTCCGGATATTTGTCATTCAAAGGTCTTCTATATCTTCCGTATATAATACTTACGGTTATTTCTGCAGATTTCATCGGGACAATCATACTTTATTTTCTTTTTTATAACGCTGGTACGCTGATTATGAAGAAAAAGCCAAAATGGTTCCCGTTATCAACCAGAATGATCGAAAAACTTACAACAAGAATCTCAAAGGGCGGACAGTTAAGTATATATATATTCCGTCTAACACCGTTTACCAGAGGATATACTTCCGTAATTACCGGTTTACTTCAGGTAAAACCAAAAATATTTTTGCCGATTGCATTGATCTCCGCCATAACCTGGGCTACAATCTATGTTGTTGTTGGCCATTTAATAGGGCCTTCCTGGCATCTTTTTACCCGGAATATCGATAGTTTAAAATATATAATGATTGCTGTCCTTGCTGTAGTATTATGTGTATTTCTTCTTGTTTGTTTATACAGGATCAGAGTAAGACGCATAGATAATGCAGGTAAAAGTAATAACCAGATAATCTGAAATTTTTAGTTTTAAGTTTGCATTATTCCTTTTTAAGATATGATAGTTCATGTGATATCGGAAACACAGTTTGTAATGAAGGCGACAGGAGTGCATACT
This sequence comes from uncultured Bacteroidales bacterium, assembly GCA_963725785.1. GTDB lineage: Bacteria > Bacteroidota > Bacteroidia > Bacteroidales > VadinHA17 > LD21. Next base: position 137,349 of record CAVRZV010000018.1, read on the forward strand.
GCTTTTATGGAACATATTGCACTTTTAAAGGAGAAGGATGATATTGAAGTAGTTGTAAATGATGAAGGTACAGGTGATGTGTTTCATGGTCATACTTACGGACTTTATTATTTATGGAAAGGGAGAAAGTATAAAGGAAGAAGGGTTTTTACAGCTCATGTTATACCCGATTCCATTAAAGGATCCTTACCTGCATGGTGGATATTTATGCCCTTCATAAAGTTGTGTTTAAAAATTGTATATTCTTATGCTGATGTCTGCATTGCAATTTCTCCAATGGTAGAAAAAGCTATAATCAGCACCGGCGCAAAAACCAGAATAGTGAATATTTATAATCCGGTTCATAAAGATAACTGGAAGAGGACTGAAGAAAACAGGAAAAGGGGAAGGCAGAAACTTGGTTTAACCGATAATGAATTTGTTGTGCTCGGGGTAGGTCAACTCGAGAAAAGGAAGGGTGTTGATGATTTTCTTGATATTGCTGAAGCTATTCCTGAAGTGAGATTTGTCTGGGCAGGAGGCAGGCCTTTTGGTGGATTAACCGAAGGAATTATCAGGATAAATGAAAGATTTGCAAACGCGGGAAACAATGTAATAAATGCCGGTCAGATAGACCTGGAAGATATGCCGCTGATCTATGCAGCAGCCGATCTGATGCTCTTCCCATCGTACCAGGAAAACTGTCCGCTGGCGCCGATGGAAGCAGCTGCCTGTGGAATGCCGGTAATCTACAGGGATATAACTGAGTACCGCTTATTATACGAAAAACCCTATATAAAAGCACGAAGCACTGAGGAATTTATTGCACTTACAAAAAGAATGATCTCCGACAGGAATTATTATAATGAAGGTCTTGAAATTTCAGCTCAGCTGCTTACCCAGTTTGACAAGAAAGTTATCAGAGAAAAGCTTATAGGTGTTTATAAAAGTTTGATGTCAAATGGTCATTCGTCCTTGCCGTTAAGCAGTTCCCCGATTTCCTGATCGACCGTAAATTTTGCATTACACTTACCCCCCAGCACCCAGCACCCATGCACCCAGCACCCAGCACCCAGCACCCAGCACCCAGCACCCAGCACCCAGCACCCAGCACCCAGCACCCAGCACCCAGCACCCAGCTTTAAGCCATTTTGATCAGTATCGCCTTAAGTGTGTCAGTAACATCCTCCTCCTCATCGACACATCGCTCAAGGATTTCAAGGATTTTGTTATTTTTAAGTAATTCTTTTGGATCTTCTTCTTTTTCAAAGAGTTCCGATACCCCTACAAAATAAAGTTCATCTGCTTGTATGTTCAATAGCCGTTACTTTGTCGCATGCCCGGGTTATTTTCTCCTTATTGGCAACAGGATCTTTCAGACAATGGATAGCTGCTTCGATCTCCTTTGCTCCTTCATAGATAAGGTCAGCCATCTCAATATATATCGGCATCATCTTCTTAGGCTTGTACAGGCATATTCTACGGGCAATTCCATTTATTGAATCGACAACATCATCGATATTTGCTGTAAGTTCATGAATATCTTCCCTGTCGAAAGGAGTAATAAACGATTTGTTTAGTTGCTCATAGGTCTTGATGGTTATTTCATCTCCAATATGTTCAACATCCCTGATCTCTTTATAAAATCTTTCATGTTCTTCTATCTCGGTACTACCCAGAAGCTCTTTCAGAAGTTCCGTTGCTTTAACCAGGTTTTGTGCATCACTTTCAAACAGGGGAAAGAAGGAGTGATCTTTCGGTACAAAAAACTTTAAGAAATTTATCAATATTCATATATTAATTATTTTATAATTACAAAACAAATTCTAAAATATCCATTTTAAAAGAATCAAGTCGAAATAAATAATACATTATACTACCAATTGCTGCACTGACAGGAATTGTAAGTATCCAGGCCCAGAATATTTTTTTAGTGACACCCCATTTAACGGCAGAAGCTCCTTTTCTGGCACCGACACCGATAATTGCACCTGTTATTGTATGAGTTGTACTTACAGGAATCCCAAAATGAGTTGCTCCAAATAATGTAAGAGCCCCTGCAGTTTCTGCACAGAATCCTTCAAATGGTTTCAGCTTTGGTAATCTTCTGTCCCATTGTCTTGACAATTCTCCAGCCACCGAACAGTGTTCCCAGCGCAATTGCAGCCTGACAGGACAGAACTATCCATAAAGCAATCGGATCTTTATTTGTAGCTAAGTCCTGAAACAATTAAAGCCACCCAGATAATTCCCATTGATTTCTGAGCATCATTTCCTCCATGTCCCAGACTAAGAGCTGAAGCTGACGAAAAGCTGAAGCTTCCTGAAATGTTTATCAACATTTGAAGGTGATGAACTTTCTGAAGAGAAAGACCACAAATGTTGAGATTATAAATGACATAACCATACCAAGAATTGGAGCTATAAATATGAATAATGACAATTTTAATTACTCCCGGAAAGATAATTGTACTGATTCCCAGCCTGAATGCAACAGCAGCTCCTACCAAGTCCGCCTACAAGAGTATGGGAAGAACTTGATGGAAGTCCTATCCACCATGTAATAAGATTCCAGGTAATTGCAGCTACCAGAGCAGAAGCTATAACAGTCAGATTCATTACATTCTGATTAACAACTCCACCTCCGATGGTATGGGCAACTTTCAGCGGGAAGATCAGTAAATGCAATAAAATTAAAAAAAGCAGCCATGCATAACAGCAGCAAGCGGAGAAAGAACTTTTGTAGAGACGACTATTGCAATGGAATTAGCTGAATCATGAAAACCATTAAAAAATCAAATATTAGAGTCAGTGCAACTACAATATATAAGAATGTCATTTTCCTGTTTTTATTACTTATTTGCGATACATTAATAAAATTGATATATTCTGGATTTGGATAGTTATTCATTTATTAATAGTTACACATTAATCTTTTGTCGGAATCAGGTGACACAAAGTAATAATATTGGAACAGAATTCAAAATGATTCGAGCATTAAGTTATCATTCAAAGATTGTACTATAATTTCAAAGTGTAAACTACAGGAAGAGAGGCAATATGTCGTATCAGCGTTGAATAAATATTAAATCCTTCTGGTGATTGAATCTGTGGAACAGACCGGAATTTATTTTATTTATGTTATAGGATACGGTTGAGAAGAAGAAACATAGTGAACCTACAATTGCAGATACAGGAATAGTAAGTATCCATGCCCAGAAAATATTTGTAGTAACACCCCACTTGACTGCAGATACACCTTTTCTTGCACCTGCTCCTATTATTGCACCGGTAATAACATGAGTTGTACTTACAGGAATACCAAAATGCGTTGCACCAAAGAGGGTTAGGGCACCTGCTGATTCGGCACAAAACCCTTCAAACGGTTTTAGCTTGGTAATTTTTTGTCCCATCGTTTTAACAATTCTCCATCCCCCAAGCAAGTGTTCCCAAAGCAATCGCTGCATGACATGAAAGGACTATCCATAAAGCAATAGGATCATTTTTTGTTGCTAAACCTGAAACTATCAGTGCAACCCAGATAATTCCCATTGACTTCTGGGCATCATTACCTCCATGTCCGAGACTGAAGGCTGCAGCGGAAAGAAGCTGAAGTCTTCGGAAATGTTTATCTACACCGGAAGGAGAATGGTTCCTCGCCAGAAAGATTACAATAGCCGATATAATAAAAGACATTATCATACCAAGAAAAGGTGCAATTACAATAAATATCAATAATTTTAATTACACCCGCCATTAATCACCGAACTCCAACCTGAACTGGCAACAGCTGCTCCTACAAGTCCGCCAACGAGAGTATGTGATGAACTGGAGGGAAGTCCATAGCCACCATGTAATAAGATTCCATGTAATTGCAGCAACCAGTGCAGCTGCAATTACGGTAAGATTAATTACATCAGGATTGATAACACCTTTTCCCATTGTTGTGGCAACTTTAAGCGGGAAGATAAGAAATGCAATAAAATTAAAGAAAGCAGCCATAACAACAGCTGCAAAGGGAGAAAGAACTTTTGTTGAGACAACAGTTGCAATTGAATTTGCCGAATCATGAAAACCATTGATAAAATCAAAAATCAAAACCAGAGCACTATCAGATATATAAAAATGTCATATTATCAAGCTTTAAATACAAATGATCGAAGTTATAAATCTGTTCAGGTACACTAAAATATAATGATATGTTCATTTCATTATGGTCATGTTTAACAATACCTATAATTGTTCAGGTCAATTAGCAAAGTAATAATAATGATATGAATTTGCAAAACTGAGATGTTAAGTTTTTGTTACATTTTTATGCATCCTGTATTTACATACAAAAACTAGTTACTGTATTATACCTCTATTCAAATAATCATTGTTTATATTGCTAAATTGTACTAATTTTATTGACTTATTTTTAAAATTAAAAACTAATTGAATATGAGCGACATACGTAATCTGAAACCAAAGGAATTATGGAATTATTTCCATGAAATAACACAGATTCCCCGTCCTTCAAAACATGAACAAAACATGATTGAGTTATATGAAGGAGTTTGGGAAGAAACATAACCTCGAAACAATTGTGGATAAAGTAGGTAACGTAATTATCCGGAAACCTGCAACAAAAGGGAATGGAAAACAGAAAAGGAGTGATTTTCCAGACACATCTCGATATGGTTCCTCAGAAAAACAGCGATAAAAAACATGATTTTGAAAAAGATCCTATCGAAACAATTATTGATGGTGAATGGGTAAAAGCAAATGGCACAACTCTGGGTGCTGACAATGGTATCGGAGTGGCATCAACAATGGCAGTTCTGGCTTCAAAGGATATAGTTCACGGACCACTTGAAGCTCTCTTTACAATTGATGAAGAGACCGGTATGACAGGTGTATTCGGACTTAAAAAGGGTCTGCTTAAAGGTGATATACTTATGAATCTCGACTCAGAGGATGAAGGTGAACTTTATGTTGGTTGTGCCGGAGGAGTTGATGTCAGTATAACAAAGGATTATGCTGAAGAAAAATCACCTAAAGGAATGGTTGCATATAAAATAATTGCAAAAGGGTTTGAAAGGAGGTCATTCCGGTGTTGATATTGCATGGGAAGAGCAAATTCAAATAAACTGATGTTCCGGTTCCTGATGCAGGCTGAATCTGACTTTGGAATCAGGCTTTCTGAAGCATGCAGGTGGTGACCTGAGAAATGCAATTCCAAGGGAATCATATTCCAGTAGTTCTTAGTTCCTGAAATAAAAGCCAAGAGAATTTGAAAAGTTTGTTAAAGGTTATGAGAAGATGTACAGGGCAGAATTTTCAGATACTGAACCGGATCTAAATTTATCTGTGAAAAGGTTGACAGTTCCTGCAAAAGTTATGAACCAGGGTGAACAATACAGAATCATCAGGGCTGTGTTTGTATGTCCGAATGGGGTTATCAGAATGAGTCAGGCAATGAAAGGTCTTGTTGAAACATCAAATAACCTTGCAATTGTAAGATGTAAAAATGGCAAATTTGAAGCATATAATCTCTGCAGAAGTTCGGTCGATTCTGCCAAAGAGGCAACTGCATGGAAGATTGCAGCAGTATTTCATCTTATCAATGCAGATGTTAAACTTGAAGGTGGCTTATCCGGGCTGGAAACCAAATATGCAATCTCCGATTCTGAAAACTATGAGTGATGTTTATAAAGATATGTTTGGAAATGTTCCCGAGAAAAAAGCAATTCATGCAGGTCTTGAGTGTGGGCTTATTGGAGGTGTATATCCAAATCTCGATATGATCTCATTTGGTCCGACAATCAGATATCCTCATTCCCCGGATGAAAAGGTAAATATTGCATCTGTTGAGAAATTCTGGGATTTTCTGGTAGGAACATTAAAACATATTCCGGTTAAAAGTAGGAAATTTTAAGGAAAATCATACTGAATAATACCCCCTCCCGCTTCGCGGGATCCCCCTAAAGGGGGAATCGATCTGTGAGTAATTAAGTAGATTACACTCGAATGCAGATAAGTTAACCCCCCTTTAGGGGGAGTAACAGCAGGGGGGTAACGAGAGGCAAAAATTTGAGAAAACATGTGGAGCCGAATTAAAAGCATAATTATGGCGGATATAAAAACAATATCCCATGACAGGATGCTGATACTTCTTAGTCTGACTCCGGTATTCTTATTATCTTATTGAAGCTGGTTTTTCCTGTTTTTTCGCATCTTGTTATTACGAAATCCGGTTTTCAGCTGGAAAAATACTATTCACTGATTGCAATAACGTTTGTTTCGATCATTCCGATGCTATATGGAATGGTATATGCCTTTGTGCTTCTGCACGAAAATGAGCAGCACATCTTACAGAACCTTGATGCTGAACCTGCTACAGGAAAAATCCGCTGTTACCCAGAATACTAATGACTATTACTCTCAGTTTTGTTTCAGTACTAATATGTATTCTTATTACTGATCCTGTTCCTGTTGAGGGATGGCTGAGAACCGCATTTGTGATTTTTCTTTTAACACTCCAGTCCCCGTTTGTTTTTTTTCTGATTGCCACTCTTGCGGAAAACAGAATTGAAGGATTGGCGCTGTCGGCGATTTATGGGATTTTTCTGATAACGGTTCCTCTGGGAATGCTGCTGCATCATCCGTGGAATTACCTGGCATTTTTTTCACCTCTTTACTGGATAGGCTGGACATGGATAGAATATTCACCCGTTGCAAGTCTGGAATACGGGATCATAGCCATTATTATTACATCAGGCACTATATTTATTTTTGTGCGTCACTTCTTGAAGAGTCACAACCGAACCCCTTAAACGGTAAATCTTGCCATATGAGCCAGGAACAGATCTTTCCTGTTTCTTGAAATGGGTATCTGGGAACCATCAGTCATTTCAATATAACCTCCATCGTGCCTGACAAATTTCTTGACAAATTCGAGGTTTATCAGGTGTGAATTGTGCGGACGGAAAAAATTCCGGTCATTCAACAGATCCTGAAACTCTTTCAGGTGCTTCGAGACCAGAATCTTGCGTTTATTGCTGATGAAGAACCACGAATAGCTCCGGTCAGCTTCGATGCGTATTATATCTCTTGGATTAAGATATTCTCTTCCATCGGATGTAGGTATTACCAGCCGGGTAGGGTAGGTGGTACGTAGATTTTCTAACAGGACCTCAAAATTCTCATTGCCGAAAGATGGATTTGTGAGGCGTTTATGTATAACCCTGTTGACTGCTTCAATAAACTCATTAATATTAATTGGTTTCAGGATATAATCTACAGCACTGAATTTGATAGCTTTGATTGCATAATGATTGAATGCTGTAATAAATACAACATCAAAATCTTTCTCGGGGAAATGTGTCAGAAGATCAAAACCGGTACCATTTGGCATTTCAACATCAAGAAATACCAGATCAGGTTTGATTTCCTTTATTAGACTGACTCCATCTTTTACGTTATGTGCTTTTCCGCTGACTTCAAGACCTGGACAGTACTCTCCAATGATTGAGGAGATGAAATCCACAGCATCGGGTTCATCATCAATAACTACAGTAATTAATTTGTGCTTCATGTTATTATCGGAATTTGTATCTCTACACGGGTTCCTTCAGGCTCGCCATTGATATTTTTAAGATCGGTATATATTGTTTTTAAACTGGTACCATAAAGGGCATTTACAAGATCGAGACGCGATGATACAATTTGTGTGCCCAGAGAATTGTGATTATTATCACTTTTTCTTTTTATCTCCTGGGCAGCTTCACGCCCTATCCCGTTGTCTTCAATTATACAGGAAATATATTCATTTTCAAGTTTTAAATTAATTCTTATCTGACCCTTGCCTTCAGCCGGCATAAGACCATGACTAATTGAATTCTCTACATATGGCTGAATCAGCATTGTAGGCACTTTATACAAAAGGGTATCAATCTCTTCATCGACTTTTATTTCATAATCAAATTTATCCTTAAACCTGATCATTTCCAATTCAAGATACAGATTTAATGCATCCAGTTCATCGCGAAGAGGTATTGAAGTGTGCTGTGAGTTTTCAAGCACTTTTCGCATGAGACTTGAAAACTTTGTCAGATAATTATTTGTAGCCAGCTTATCGTGCTGGTACATATAGTATTGGATAGAATTAAGAGTATTGAAAATGAAATGCGGATTCATCTGTTGCCTGAGATTTGCCTGTGTTACTTCAGAAATCTTATGATTCATTTCACTTATCCGGCGTTTGGCATTTATCTTTGAACGGCTGAAGAGAAGTATCCCGATTGCCAGGCTTAATACAAACAGGCCGGTATATCCATAGATCAGTAGTCTCTGGTTACTTACCTTCAGTGATAATAATTGAAGCTCTTTATTATGAGTTTCTGCCTCATACCTGATCTTGGCATCAGCAAGTCCCTGGCTACTGGATTTCTTCAGATAAAGATCACTGTATTTCTTATAAATTACATAATTTTTAAAAGCATCTGAGGTATCTCTTTTTTGAAGATACATATCACTCATATCGAGATATACCCAGTAGACGCTGCTAAAATTATTATCAAGTTTAGCCTGGTCTATTGCTTTAGCGTAGTATTTTAATGAAAGTTCCGTCAATCCCATATCCCTGTAAGTTGTTCCCAGGTTTCCCAGTGCATTGGCAGAAGCTGAATGTTGTTTTGAAGGAATGCTGTATGTCAGCGATTTGTTATACTCTTTTACGGCTAAATCATATTTTTTTTCACGGTAGAAATTCCAGCCCAGATTTGACAATGACAACATTATCGATATTGTGTCTTTGGTTTTCAGTGAGATATCGAGACTCATTCTTAAAAGTGAATCGGCTTTTTTGAAATCACGGAACACAAGTGAATCGGGAACTTTGTAATCCTGAAATTCAAGGGAATCGGCTTTCCTGTAATTACGGTTCTCACCTGTCAGTGAAGTTCCAAGAAGGTAATAACCTGTCTTAAGAGAGGATATGTCATTTTCTTTCAGGCTTGCAGCAATCAGATTCTGAAGACTCTTATTATATTCTTTCGTTGCACCCAAAGTATAGTACAAATTTGCCAGTGCTCTATAACCCATAGGAATAAAGCCCTTTAAGCGATGCTTCTCTGCCAGGTCAATAGTGCCGCTATAGTATCCAATACTCTCCTTTATGAATCCGGTGCGGAGGCTATAGTTACCAAGAAAAATCATCGTTTTGGCCAGAATTTTCGGATCTCCGTTGTCTTTAGACAGGTTCAGCGCAATAGTTGCTTCCTGTGACGAATTATTGAAATCTTCTATAAGGTAAAAGTACCGGGCACGTGCAAGATGAAGAAGAGCCGGCATTTCAATTCCTTCTTTAGTGCATATCGATTCTGCTGTATCAATATATGCTTTTGCATATTGAATTTTTGCAGGTACCGAAAGAGTTGCAAGAGCTAGTCTTGTATATCTGTTTACAGCAGATGTATCGGATGTTGAATTTGAATTTTTTTTAAAACCAATAGCTTTGGAAACCTGCAGCGATTCTGCCGGGGCGGCCAATATCCCGCAAGTGAGAATAAGAATTGATATTATAAGCCTGATAGTTTTCATATTATTACACATAGTAAATGGCACTATCCAAAATTAGACAAAATGGAATCATCTTCCATTTCATAATTGATAAAAAAAGACAATAATTATACGATCGGTTCTTCATTTGCAATATAGTATCATTCATTCAGAAATAGCGTTTCCAGTTTACGGATGGTCGTTTTGAGTTTACAGTTGACATAAAGTCCCTTTTAAGTTTGCTAAACAGTCAAAATGAAAATCTGGCTAAAACAATATAAAGTTAGGGAGTTTGATTCTGATAATTTGCTGGAAATCTACAACCGGTAGTATTGATTTTACCGTTGGGGGCTGGCTTAGCACTTCGGCCGACATAGTCCAGGTTCAGCGAGCCGAAGTCGGAGAGTTCCCCGCCAACTGGCGGGTCGGTTCTTTTGTCTCGTATTTACTCACCCCCTTCCCCTCTCTACTTCGTAAAGAGGGGCGTGGACGCGATAAAGTTCCAATATGATGATTATGATTCTACCATTTAGAGGTAAGGCGTTACCATGCTGAAACAATATTATTAATAGGAAAAGTATATTTGAACTTCCTTGCATAACTCATAATATTCAACATATCAGTGAATTGCTCCCTCTTTACATGGCCAAGCATTAAGAAATGGCCCGGCGGGCTATTTTGTGAAGGAGCCAGATTGCAAAGGTGGCAGAGGGGGTTAGGGAGGTGAGTACAAAGAAGCTAAGATGAAAAGATGTGCATAAAAAGTAGTTACAATTTAAGAGGTCCAAGTGTTAATGAAGCTGTCTTAAAAGGTGGAAATCTCACTATCCAAAACTGGGTATTATGAGAAGTAAAATTGTGTATTTTTACTAAAACTTTACTTAATGGGCAGATCTAAACATCTTGATTTCGAGATTGTAAAAAAGAGAGCCAGGGAGCTTAGAAGTAAGGCAACTACTTCGGAAACACTCCTGTGGAAAGAATTGAGAAACAGGAAGCTTTGCGGTTATAAGTTCCTTCGTCAGCATCCTATTGTTTATAATCCTTATGGTTCAGGTGTAAAATATTTTGTTGCAGATTTCTATTGTGATATTAAGAAAACAGTAATTGAACTGGATGGTCCAATTCACGAAATCAGCTCAGAATATGACCAATTCAGGGACGCAGAAATGGTGAATTTAGGCCTTCATATACTAAGAATAAAGAATGAAGAACTATTGGATATAAAAAATGTCCTTAAAAAAATCGAAAATTATTTAAATTCAATTACTTAAAAATTATTTTAAGCTGATCACTTATCCTCTTTTGCCTTGTTATACGATATCTCGTTATTCAGGATGGAAAAGTTTTTGAATAAATGAGAATCCAGATCATGGGCACTCCCCTCTTTACGAAGTAGAGAGGGGATGGGGGTGAGTTTATCATATATGGAGGGATATATCTAAAGCTTTATCTCAACAAGAAGATCGTCCTTCATTACATTGGTATTGGCTTTAGCAGAAACTTTAACAATAGTACCATTTACCGGCGACAATATTTCATTCTGCATCTTCATTGCTTCGAGAATTACAAGTGGTTCACCTTTAACAACATTAGAGCCTTCTCTCACCATAACATCGATAATTTTACCTGGCATGGGAGCTTTGATGATTTCCCTTTCAACTTTGCCGCGCTTTGAATTTAATACCTTCATTCTCTGAAGTGAGAAAGGAGTTTCAACTGTAAAGGTATAGCTTATATCATTGAACAAAATTTCATATTTGTTCTGACTCGACCGTACAATCTCAACAGGGTACTTCCGGTTCTTCCATAAAATATATGTACCATATTTTTCATCAGCTTTAAGTTTAACCTCATAGTCTCTCTTCCCTATCCTTATTGTATGTTTGAGCGGGAGAGAAAAGCTGAACTTCCTGTTTTCGGAAGAAAGTGCGTATAGTTTATTTATCTGAAGCTTATCGTTTGCCATGAATTCAGGTTTAGAATTGATTTATTCTCTTATTTAGTAACCATGGACTCATCTCTTTTCCATGTTCGAAATTGATGTCTATTGTATCGTTAAGGTTTTCTTCAATGAAGAGTTTTGTGGCAAGCCATGCTGCCAGCATCTCTTCATACTCACTGTTAAAGTAGTACTTTTCAAGATCTTTTTCAATAAATGAAGTCGTAAAACTACCATCCTGGAACTTCTGATTCCGAACCAGCATACGAAAGAAGGGGAGTGTTGTTTTTGTACCTTTGATCCATACTTTATCGAGTGCCATTTTGCAGTTTTTAATTGCCTCTTTCCTGTCTTTCCCGCCTACAATAAGTTTGGCAATCATAGAATCGTAGCTTGCAACAATGGATGATCCGGACTGAACACCTGTATCGACTCTGATACATGGACCGGATGGCATATTTAAACTTTCGATTTTACCCGGGTCAGGGGCAAAACCTGCCTGGACATCTTCAGCATTAATCCGGCATTCAATAGCCCATCCTTTTAATTTGATATCACTTTGTTTAAACTTTAGTTCTTCTCCATTGGCTATCCTGATCTGTTGTTCAATCAGATCCAACCCTGTTATAATTTCAGTTACAGGATGTTCCACCTGGATCCTGGTATTCATTTCCATGAAGTAGAAATTTTTTTCCGAGTCGAGAAGGAATTCTACTGTTCCCGCTGAATGGTAATCAACTGCTTTGGCAATCTGCACAGCCATATCGCCCATTTTCTTTCGCAGTTTCTCATTAAGAGCGCCGGAAGGAGCCTCTTCAAGGAGTTTCTGATGCTTTCTTTGTATAGAACATTCTCTTTCTCCAAGATGTATTACATTTCCTTTTGTGTCGCCCAGTATCTGAAATTCAATATGTTTTGGATTTTCTATATATTTTTCAACAAATACTGAAGGATCATTAAAAGCTTTCTCCGCTTCTTTGCTTGCAATAATGAACATTTTCTCCATCTCTTCAGCTTTCCTGACAATCCTCATGCCTCTTCCTCCGCCACCTGAAGCAGCTTTTATTATTACCGGGTAGCCAATCTTTTCAGCAATCACAGCAGCTTCTTCTTCATCTGCAATATTACCTTCACTTCCCATAGCCATCGGGATTCCGCCAGCCAGAGCGATCTTCCTTGCAATGGTCTTATTCCCCATTTTATAAATTGCATCAGGTGAAGGACCGATAAATATTAAGTTGTTATCAATACATTTCTGGGCAAAATAAGCGTTCTCTGCCAGGAAACCATAACCAGGGTGAACGGCATTTGAGTTTGTTTTGAGAGCGATGGCAATGAGCTTTTCAATATTGAGAAAAACAGGGATCTCAGAAGTATCTTCGCTGTTATCGAAAATCTTATCGGCCGACGACAGGTACATAGCGTTTGGCTCAACAGCAGTTTTGACAGCGACAGTTTCAATTTTCATCATGCGGGCAGTCTTCATTATCCTCACCGCAATCTCCCCTCTGTTAGCTATGAGTATTCTCTTAATTTTTGTCATATATCTTATTAATCTATAAGTTCAGAATAAAATCAAATTAATGTTGCATTTTGCATGTTGGTCTGCTTAATCTGTGTCAGAAAGCCGGATTTTGGATTCAAAAAATAAACCAGCAAGATAATGAAAGCAAAAAAAGCAATTAAAGATAGAATAAATGCTATCTCATAAGTGTAATTGATATTTATTGGGATAAGCTTATTTTCCCCATATCCATAAAAACCATATAAATTGATGCACTGCAGTATCAGGAGTATGTGAATGCTTAGCTTAACAAGCAGGTTCTTAACTTTTCCAAGTACCGGAATAAGAAGCACTGTGGCGAGAAAAAGGTGATTCTCGTGGGCTGAAGTCATAACAAACGGAAAAATGAAAGTGGAAAAACCGGTAATAAGGAATATATTATGGTCGGTTTCAGTAACAGAATTATTCTTAATTAATTTATTAATGAAGAATAAAATAAGCAAAAGCAGCGTGATAATAGCCAGAAACCTTAATGGGACGAATGAAATCATAATGTCATCTGTGATACTGTAAATCGGGTTGCCCGGAGCATTTAGAAAATATGCAACAGGGAACCAGCCATTCAGGAAATTTGCGGTCAGGGGCATGGCGCCACCTGTATCGATATATGCTCTGGCAACCTGAAACGGGTGCCCCGATACAATAAAAAAATAAAGTGAGTAATCCGCAAAGAGTATAGCAGGGAAGACAAAGAAATAAAATGATTTAATATCGCGGTTTTTAAAATATTGATACAGACTATAAATAAAAAGGGAGAGAACTATTACCTGAACCTGCGGTTTCATCAGAAAAGCGAAGCCAAGAAATACACCAGCTATCAGATAATTCCGGGATGTTGCCTTAAATGAAAAAAATATGAAGCACAGAATAAAAAAAGTAAACTGGAAATCACAGTACCCCTGCGTAAAAATTATCAGGAACCATGGATGAAGCCAGTAGAGCAGCAGGTAATATTTTGAAACATTAATTTTCCTGAAGATCAGATATAAGACTATCAGATTACCACAATCGAACAGAAGATTAATTAGTTTATATATTATAATATAATTTGTATTCAATTTTATTGCTAAAGCCGCCCCAAGTTCAAAAAGCTGATACTGAAACGGAAAATAGCTTCCCTGATATGAAGCGGTCAATCCTTCTTTTAAAGTTTGCAAACCCCATTCATGATATGTTGTCATATCAAAGATCCCCATATATGATAATGACATACATTTTATAACGAGACCTGCCAGAATTGCTGTCCAAAAAAGAATTATTGCAGTTTTCTTCATTTTAGAAATTTCAAAACCGTTTTGTCAATCCTGAATTTTAATGATGAATATTAACAGGATCATTTTTATTCCAAGGCCAAAAGCTTTCATCAGGTTGCCGGTAACAGAACTTGTTCCGATTCTTTCCTTATAAACGACCGGGATTTGAATACATTTGTATTTTCTGATATAACCCCTGGCCATCATTTCAGGACCAAAAAAGTTTGATTTAATCTTAAATGAGGGCAACAATTCCAGTATCACATTTCTATGCACCAACCTGTATGTGCATCCGACATCAGTCAAAGTATTTGTGTTGAAAAGAACCTCGAGCAATTTGGCTACAACCCAGTTTCCGAATCTGAGAAACCAGCCCATATTTGCTCCGGACCATATTAATTCCTTATAAGTTCTTGAACCATAAACTATATCTACATCTTCGCAGTAAGAAAGAAATTTATGTATATCTGTGGCAAGAAATGTGTCGTCAGGTTCACAAACCACTATTAAATCACCGCTGGATTCTTTAAAACCTCTCATAATTGCACTTCCATAGCCTTGTTCTCTTTCCATTATTTCAATGGCGGAAGTTCCCTGTATTTCATCAGAAGTCCCTATAGCGGCATTATTGTTTATTACAAGTATCTCGTCAACAATATTTAATTCTTCAAATTCATTAATTACTTTTTTTATTGAATCCTTCTCATTAAAAGTAGGAAGTACAAGACTTATTTTTTTCCCTTTATACATATATGATTTCAATCCTGCTTGTTACACATAAACTCATCTGTTTTATTGTTGCTAAAACGGCTCAATGGCTCAACGGCTCAACGGCTCAACAGTAAAAACCCTTGTTTAACGAATGCCGTTGCGCCGTTGCGCCCTTGTGCCTTTGCGCCGTTGCGCCTTTGCGCCTTTGCGCCTTTGCGCCTTGACCTTTGCGCCTATGTGCGCCTTTGCGCCTTATAACGGCATATTCCCATGTTTCCTTGCCGGCACTTTTACCCATTTATTATTTAGTGCATTCAGAGCGGAAAGGATCTTTTTCCGTGTTACTGCCGGATCGATTACTTCATCAATATAGCCACTTTCGTCTGCAATAAAGGGATTTGCTATCTTATCGCGGTATTTTTTTACAAGTTCCTTTTTAAGTTCAACCGGATTTTTAGATTCAGCCAGTTCTCTTTTGTACAGTATTGCTACTGCTCCATCAGGTCCCATCACGGCAATCTCAGCGGAGGGCCAGGCAAAACTGAAATCGCCGCCAAGGTTTTTACTGTTCATTACAATAAAGGCTCCTCCATATGCTTTGCGGAGTATTATTGTAATTTTTGGCACAGTAGCTTCACTGTAGGCGAAGAGTAACTTGGCACCATGCCTGATTATGCCTGCATGTTCCTGGTCGACACCCGGCAGAAATCCCGGTACATCTTCAAATGTGATTATGGGTATGTTAAAAGCGTCACAAAACCTGATAAACCTGGCACCCTTTGTCGATGAATCAATATCAAGGACACCGGCAAGAACTTTCGGCTGATTGGCAACAACTCCGATAGTTTTGCCTTTTAACCTTGCAAAGCCGGTTACCAGGCTTGCGCCAAAAAGCTCCGATGTTTCAAAAAAACTGTTTCTGTCAATTATCTGGTATATTACATCCCTTACATCGTATGCTTTATTAGGATCTTCGGGAATTATACCCCTCAGTTTTTCGTTTATCTCGTTAACTGATCCGTCATCGCCAACTACCGGAGGGTTTTCTACATTATTGGATGGAAGATAGGATAAAAATTTTTTCAGGGCCAGAATAGTATTCTCCTCATCATCATAGATCATATGAGCAACACCGCTTTTACGTGCATGCACCTCAGCTCCGCCAAGTCCCTCGAATGAAACATCCTCATTCAGAACCTCTTTTACAACATTTGGTCCGGTTACAAACATATAGCTTGTATGGTTCACCATAAACACAAAATCGGTAAGGGCAGGGGAGTAGACAGCTCCTCCGGCAGCCGGACCCATTATTACAGAGATCTGGGGTATAATTCCGGATGAATGAATGATATTATGAAAGATACCGGCATAACCACTCAGACTCGCAACTCCTTCCTGTATCCTTGCGCCACCGGAGTCTATCAGGGCAATTATCGGTGAACCCATTTTGAGGGCCATCTCCTGTATCTTTGCTATTTTTTTTGCATGAACAATACCCAGCGATCCACCCATTATGGTGAAATCCTGGGCATAAGCAAATACCAGCCTTCCGTTTACTTTTCCATGCCCGACAATTACACCGTCGCCATATGATCTTTCAACCTTTCCGAATTCGACGGGCTGATCTGCAGGCGTTACGAAAGCATCAATCTCTTCAAATGTGCTTTTATCGAAAAGCAGGTTTATCCGTTCATGAGCAGTAAGTTTGCCTTTAGAATGTTGCTTCTCAGCCTGTTTGGGACTATATTGATTTTCAATTGCCGCCTGACGGTCAGTGAAGGCTTTATAATACTTACCCGATAAATCCATACCCTTTTTATTTTACGGTGTCAAAAATAGACAATATCATGATAATTACAAAAAGAACCATCGACCGTACTGACAGGTGTTTTTATAATATAATGATATACAAATATATGGATGATAATATTTTTCGACTGGATTGGAAATCCTTTAACCACAAAGTTCGCAAAGGTTCAAAACCCAAGTTCGCAAAGGAATTTCAGGTTCTTCCTAATTTCGTCTCTTAGTCCCTTAGTCTCCCATTCTCCCATTCTCCCATTCTCCCATTCTCCCATTCTCCCATTCTCCCAGTCTCCCATTCTCCCCTTCTCCCATTCTCCCATTCTCCCATTCTCCCATTCTCCCATTCTCCCATTCTCCCGATCATTCCTGACTCGGCTTAAACAGTCCCTCCGCATTCGATCCGAGCATACCTGCCTGTAGCATTATATCGCTTGCTTTCTTAAGGTTTTTAATCATTTTATTATTTACAACCGCATAATGACGGATCTTTTCCAGCTTATCGCCAATAAATTCGAGGTCATTATCAGTTGTGGTCCATTGACAGGAATCGTAAATAGTAAGATCAAGAGGCAGGGAATACGACCGTAACGATTTATCACCAACAATGTTGAAATAAAAATCGAAATACGACATTACAAGCTCACGTAAAGAGCGGTAAACAGGTTCTCTGAACCTCAATGATGTGAAATTGGACTTTGCCACGGCTCCCCAGTGACCATCTTCTTTGAACACACTGATCACATGATCATCATCATTATATGCTTTCAGGTCCACGATTAATGGTTTGTATCCATTAAACTGCATTACTGCTGCCGCGAAAAGCGCACCTTCAAAACAATGGGCCGACCTTTTCCTGATGACATATCTTGGAGACCTGCATTCATAATTCGGATTATAGTCTATTGAATCGAGGAATCCCTGTATCTTATCGGGATCGCTCAATGATTTAAGAAACTTTATCTCATCTTTAGTCCATTCCATAATTTTTAAAGTATATCTGTTATTCAAAATGGTGCTGGTTGCTGGTTGCTGGTGAAGACGCACACTCACATCTCACATCTCACATCACCTCACGCCTCACGCCTCACGCCTCACGCCTGACGCCTGACGCCGCTTTATGCCCCGCAACCGCGTAGTACATAATAAATAAGTATATAGGTACCATTATCCATAATGCCTGCTGGAAACCAATAGCCTGGCCAATCTTTGCGTACGCAGGAGGAATGAGAGCACCTCCGGCGATACCCATTATAAGCAGCGCTGATCCTATTTTTGTGTATTTTCCTACGTTATCAAGAGCAAGGGGCCATATTGCAGGCCACATGAGAGCATTTGCCCAGCCAAGAAGTGTTACAAAGAAAACTGCATTTGGGATTAAAGGAATATTAAAACCCGGAATGCCGTTCATCCATCCGAATATTGAACTAAACAGATTGTTATCGGTGGTAGAAGAGTAAGCTGCGCCAAATGCAAATAATACACCTAAAACAGCTGAAACCACGAGCGCCCTTGACTGACTGATTATTTTTGGAATGAGCAAAATTCCGAGTATATACCCGAAAACCATAAACGCCATTGTAAAAGAGGTGAGTTTTGGAGCATATGATAAGTGCAATGACCTGCCAAATTGTGTGAGGCTGTCACCCGCCATAACTTCGACACCGACATAAAAAAACAGAGTAATAATACCGAGAAGCAGGTGACGGATTTTGAGGGCATCGGGAATTTGTCTGATGAATCCTTTAAGTGTTTCATTATCATCTTTCTCAATTTCTATTTCATCGGGTAACGCTGAAAATTTTACCATGACAGCAAATAGTGCCAGCAGCAATGCCATTGCTGCGTAGGGGAGGACTATTCTTGAAGCCAGATTGTTGAGTAACAACTCTTTCTGATCAATTGTCAATTGTGCCAGGTTGCTCTCGCTGAATTTCTCCATCCCGTGCATAATGAGGGCAGTGAGAACAAGTGGACTGAATACTCCGGCCATTTTGTTACAGATTCCCATAATAGCCATACGTTTTGCAGCGCTTTCCCGTGGGCCGATTATTGTAATAAACGGATTTGTTGCTGTTTGCAGAAGGGCTAATCCTGTTCCAAGTATAAACAAACCAGCCAGAAAAACCCCGAATAACCTGGAATATGCAGCAGGGATAAAAACAAGGGCTCCAAGTGCCATTATCAATAAACCGATAAAGACCCCGTTTTTATATCCGGTTTTTTTAAGTACAAATGAGGAAGGAAGGGCCATTACAAAATATGCGATATAAAATGCCATTACAACCAGACTTGCTTCGAAAGGCGTCAATTCACATGCAGTTTGCAAAAATGGCATGAGTGAACCGTTAAGCCATGTTACAAATCCAAAAATGAAATATAAGGCTCCGATTATTGAAATGGATATGATATAGTTCCTTCTGCTGCCATTTGAGGAGTTGCCGGTAATCATAGCTTTCGGTTTAAATAATTGTATAGTTTTAGAGATCGGACCATTCAAAACTAATCTATTTATGTGATGGAAACAAGAAAAAATAAATTAGTCGGAAGTCGGAAGACCGAAGTCAGAAGAGAAATTAATATACGGTACACGCCAACCCCAAGGGGTATAACCATAACTTAAGATCATGGGATGAATGAGAAACTGCATAAAAAAGTTCCCCCCGCCGAAGCGGGGCAGGCTCTCCTTCAAAACTAATCTCTCGTTACATCTTTTTCCTCTCGTACATGGCAGAAGTATCTGTCAAGGACAAAAATGAATCAAAAGAGTATTCGTTATAATGATTGGGAGATCCCTCAACTCATCCACCACATATCCAGTGCTTTAGAAATGAGTCAAACGGTGGATGAGTTTCGGGATGACAAGTTTTTTGAGTGCATGAGGGAAGGAAGAAGCGTCGATTCGACCGAAGTCTCTCAAAAATGTGAAATTTTTGTTTCGAATCGACGCTTCTTCCTTCCCATTGTTCTCCCTTAAACGATTGTCATCCCGAGCGAATCCACCCCTCTCATTTACAGATATTTGAAGGTGCTGGGTGGATGAGTCGAGGGATCTCCAGGATCTAAACAAATCTTCGAAAATAATTTTGTTAAAAAAGATGTGATGTAAGATTAGCCTTCAAAAGGAGAGCCTGTCCCGCTTAGGCGGGGGGAAATGTATCAGGCATATATTCAACACTTTACATTCTGTTTTGTACTAAATTCTCTCACTATTTTACTTTATTTGTTTAGTTGACGACTGTTTGTTGTGTACTCTGTGCTTCTCTCAAGCTTCGCGTGACAAGCTGTGTGACAAATAAGTTAGGCTGCTTATTCCTTCCCTGAAATTTCTCTCGATTTAAATCCAAGATATCCACCATGATGTCTTTTGGCGTAATCTTTAGCGCCAAAGTTAATTTTTCCCATCATAAGTACAACGAGTGCATCACCGATCACAGTCATTATTGTAGTGGAAGTAGTAGGAGTAAGGCCTAGTGTGCAAACTTCGGCCGGTGCTCCGGTTAAAATAAAACAGTCAGCTTTCATTGCAAGCGGACTATTCTCATTTCCGGTTATTACTATTACAGGGATCTCAGGATAGAGATTATTTTTAAGATCTATCAGTTCGATGATCTCGCGTGTTTTACCGGAATTTGAAATTGCCAGCAGGACATCGTTTTTCTGAAGAATTCCAAGATCTCCATGCTGAGCTTCACTGGGATGAAGAAATATTGAAGGAGTCCCGGTCGAGCTGAAAGTGGTGGCAATATTATGAGCTATCTGACCGGCTTTCCCCATTCCGCTGGTAACCAGTTTCCCGTTTTTACCATGAACATGCCTGTGAATTATTCCAATCGCGGTTTCAAAACTACTGGTTATGGGAATGTTTTGAATGGCAACAGCCTCTCTGTTAAATATTTCCCTGACTTTTTCTATCATTTTATCTTAAATATACGCAGACCAAAGTTAGAAAAAATATCTGACTATAGGAAGTTGCAGGGTGCATGGTACAGGGTGCTGGGTGCTGGGTGCTGGCACGGATTTGTAATCAGTAGTTATGTGATGGGAGTTTGGGATTGCCACGCCCG
>CAVRZV010000019.1:0-62261 GCA_963725785.1 uncultured Bacteroidales bacterium
CCAGTCCCGGTTGACGGATGCGCAGTTTTCCCGTCCAGATGGAACTGTCTTGACGGAATAATCCCGGTAGATGGGCAGGAAGTTTCTTGTCATGGTGAACTTTATAAGTGACATAGCAAAAACCATTGGCGTTGTTTAGTCAGTCAGAAATATGCTCTTGTGAGTTATGCTTTGGCGTTTGTTGTCGAGGTAGTCCATGCCTCGTAACGCGCTAACGCTTAAGCATAACGGCCTGGTGGTAGGATTAGTTGCCGTCTGCGTCAGCCGATGGCGTGGTTTTTGCAAAGTCCCGGTAAGTGGGCAGGATTTACGTGTCAAAATGAAAGTTGTCCAGATGGCTGAGTCCCGATAAACGGCAAGAAGTTGTCATGTCACGATAAAATTGTCTTAGTAGCGTTGCAAAAACCATGACGAATGCGCGTCGGCCGGCAGCCCTATTGACTTTGTCTCGATAGCAGGATTAGTCACGGTATATAAAATTTAATAAGATGTGTAATGTTACAAATATAGACTTTAAGGGCTGATTACGAAGTTGTCCGGGCTGACGAAGGCAATTAAGCCTACCATCCGTGTTATAGTGCGTTATTTAATTTTTTAAGGTTGCGATATCACGAATAGCAGACTCAACTTTTTTTGAGTCTAGTATAGTCTTTCTTTGGATATGGAATTGATTAGGTAAAAGTATTCAAGAATCTGTCAAAGGTTCAAATTGAGTAACATGACTTGAATGATCTGTTTTTTCGTTATCATTTTAATAATTGATTTAATTTTATTGTTTAATAAATTTACCATATGTTGATATTTTATTATCTAAAGATGTCAAAGAGAAGAAGTATAAGCCATTTTTCATCTGAGAAATATCTAAAGAATAGTTATCCATTAAGTAAACTGAATGAAAAAGTTGTCCGTTAGTTTTAAATATTTTTAGGCTTAGTAATTGATCTTTAATGTTTTCGTTAATTATAAAAGTTACAATATCAGAAGCAGGATTAGGATATACTATGATTTCACTTTGCCAATTTTGCGTTGATTTTATTGAAGGAATATCTGTTATAAAACAATTATCATATTCCGGATTGGAATACTTCAATTGATTGTCATCCCAAAAACATAATAGAGTACTATACCCGCCAATTGAAAAACCGCAACTATTTATTACTCCCATTAAACTTCCAATTCCTTCAACCCAGTAATCATAATCATAATAATCATCATTTAAAAGTGTAATCCGCTTTCTTTTTCCATTCAAAATATTTATTGAATCAATAGCTGTAACAATCATATCATTATAATCAAGAGAATCAATAGGATCAATTCTAAAGAAAGGATTTTTTATGGCTAAAGTATCATTTATTTTAACATTGAAGTCATACATTAATCCTTCTGCCGGATCATCTTTTTTCCTAGCAAATACTTTATTCCCTTCTTTTCTTATGTATCCGATTTGAATCCAATTTTCTTTCATGGAATCGGTTGATTCAAGTACTATTTTATAAGGTGTGGTTTCAATAATGGTATCTCCTGAAAACTTAATATATTCTGAGATTCCATAAAAAATATCATCGCCTATAATGTAATAACTCACCATGCTCCAGAGGTTACTTGAAGAAACCAAAGAATTTGTTGTCTCTTGTGAAAAAGAGCTAAAACAAATTATGATATGTAAGTAAAACATTAAAATTTTTTTCATGATTCAAAATTTAAATAGTTTATCACTTTCACAAGGATCATCTTTGAAAAAGTCAATTAGTGAAGGGAATGCTCTTAGATATTTTTTATGTAATAGTCCTGATGTCGTTTACCAAAATATTGCAGAGTTATAGTGCGTTCGTCTAGGTAGATTTAGGGTATATAGCTGATTTCGAATGCACTATAACGGCCCGGCAATATGGGGAGGTTGTGATACCCGACGCAGCATCCGGGCAGAGTCCTGGTTCTTTAGCCGCGAAATTGTCACGGTGCAAGGAGGGTATGGCACGTTTTTTGCCGTCATGGTACAAATTTTATTGCCTGCTGTCGCGGTCGCGGTACAAATTATCTCGGAGCCAGAAAATTGTCACGGTGCAGGAGTTTAATTGCGAGCAGATGTGCGTGTCCGGGTGCAACGACCATTATAAATTTGTCTCGGGTGCAGGAGCAAAAGCAAAAACTGTGACAAACAACTTACCCATATTGTCCGTGTTAGGATGCGTTTTGTTTAGTCATTGTATATATTCCATATCCAAATATGTCTTCGTTGTTCTTAAAGAATCTATTCATTGTATTCATTCGTGTCCGTACTTTCGATTCAGTCAAGATATTTTCTCATTACATGGAAAGAATTAGATAAATCCTTCGTCTTTAATCATGCCAGGAAATCCACTAAAGTTCATTGGATAAACTATCTGTCTTCGAAGATTTGAGGCTCCTGATTGTATGAACAAGATTCTTCCAGCCATCCAAAATTTTAACATTTAGCATGCAATATGCGCAAATTACTTCTGAGACTTGCTTCATAAACAATTCTGTAGGAGTTTGTTGCCAGGTTAACTCAATCCATCCGGCCAATCCTGATGGTTTAATTACTCTAAGTGCTTCTCTTATGACTGATTCTTTATCATCAATTAGTACAAGCATTGCTTGCGCAATTGAAGCATCAAATTCGTTATCATTAAATGGTAACTGGGTAGCATCTGCTACTTGAAAGTCAATTAGGTTGTCGACTTTATTTCTTTTGGCTAGTTTTTTTGCTTCTTCAATCAAATCAGGACTAATGTCGATTCCTACAACTTTGCAGCCAAATTTCTTTGCTATTAGTATTGATGTTGTCCCCTTACCACAAGCAATATCAAGGACTTTTTTATCTTTTCAGAGATTGTAACAATCTTAGAAGTCTGTTGGTGGAAGCGAATCCACCAGGATGCAGGACAGACAATCCGACATATTTGGCCATAAAGTCAAATATGTCACATTTTTCGATGGAGTCATCCTTACAAGTGCATTCTGAATTTTCCATTTTAGTTATTTTGAGGTTATCGGGGTATGTTGAAAATGCAGCCTAACGGCCCGGCGGTATGAGGAGTTGCCGTCTGTGTCGGGGTGCCGCGTTTTTGCCAGTCCTGGTAGACGGACAAGAGTTTTGTCGTCATGATGAAATTGTCTAAATGACGTAGTCCCGGTAGATGGATGGGAGTTGACGTGTCACGATAAAGTTGTCTAGGTGGCGAGCAAAAACCAAGGCACCTGCGCGTCGGCCGGCAGCCCTATTGACTTTGTCTCGGCAGCAGGATTAGTCAGGGTATAGAAGGTTTAATAAATTGGGTTGATGTTTCTCGCATGGACTTTCGGGGCCGATTATGAAGTTGTCCGGGCTGCCGAGCCAATTAATTATACCGTCCGCGTTATGGGCTGGCATAATTTTATTGTACTTTATATTTGTCATGGCATCTTAAAATTGTCATCACATGGACAAATATTCTTCAAGTCACGGTGAAAGTGAATTATTGCCGAATCTTTTAAGATTAACTGATAAAGAGGCTATTGAACATTCAGAATTTGAGGGATTCTTACTAGCGGAATTGACATTGACAGAAGAATTGTCAGTCAGGACGAAATTCACTGTCAAGTATATTAAACGTATTCATAAATTAGCTTTAGGACATTTATACTCATTTGCAGGTAAATATCGTACAGTCAATACGTCAAAAGGTGGTTTTTTATTCCCTTCTGCTCAGTTTATCTCGAAAAACATGGATGTTTTTGAGAATGAAATACTTTCAAAGATACCCAATAAGTATGACAATGTAGATTCATTAATCCGAGATATTGCTTTAGTTCACGGTGAATTATTATTTATTCATCCTTTTCGAGAAGGGAATGGTCGGACTGCAAGGATTCTGGCTAATCTTATGGCTAGGAAACAAGGATTTCGAGGATTGAATTTTGATAAGATTGATGATAAAGTCTTTCCGAAATATGTGTACGCAGTCCAGGCAGTTTCAGATAAGAATTATTTGCCTATGGAAAAGATAGTTAAACTACTATTTTAAGTCTCTTCCTTACTCTACGATAAATCTCCTGAGCGGTTTTTTCAGGGATATTAATTTTTTCGATTCTAAAAGAAGCTATCATAGATCTAAGGATACTTTCTCTTAGATCGTCTTTGTCAACTGTCAAAATATTTTTGGTTACAGTTCTCATGTTGCAAAGATAATAAATTTATCCATAAATTACTGTCTCAGAGGAGCTGAATGCTTGCGCATGACGGCCCGATGGTATGGGAAGTTGCCGTCTGTGTCAGGGTTGGCGAGTTTTTTGCCAGTCCCGGTAAGTGGACGCAAGTTGTCTGGTCACGGTAAAAGCCGATTACGTATGAGTCCCGGTAATGAAAACGTAGTTTACTTGTCACGGTGCATTTTATAAACGGAGAGCAAAAAACGCTGCCAACTGAGCGTCGGCCTGCAGCCCTATTGACTTTGTCTCGGCAGCAGGATGAGTCAGGGTACACAAAATTTAATAAGTGAAATGAAGTTTCGAGCATAGACTGTAAATAGCTGATTACGAAGTTGTCCGGGCTGCAGAAGGCAATTAACTATACCATCCGTGTTATGGGCAGTAGCATATTAAAGTCCAGATGGAAAATCTAGTTGTCACCCTTAAAGAAGGAGTCAAGATAAGTGAATCTTATATATTTACAGTTTTAGAAGGTTCTCTAAAATCTTGGCAAATTCTTCATTGCTTAAATCTGGCAAATCTCCCGGATTTTCTGGGAGTTTATTTGATCTCAATGGCATCGTATTTCTAATCTCTCGACGTATCCATTCTTGTCAAGAAACATGTTTGTTGGAAACCCTGTTATCTTTAAAGAATTAACAGTATAGACATATCCATCAACTAAAATATTGAAGTTAAAAGGATTCTTTTTAAGAAATTCCTGAACTGAATTACCGGAATCCATAGATATTGCAACGAAGTTTACTCGTTCCTTATACTTTTTCCTTTAGCTTATTTAATTGAGGCATCTCTACAATGCATCCGCGACAATTTATTGCCCAGAAGTCTATTAAGGTTGGTTTTCCTATTAATTGGGAAGCGGTGAATGTTTTGCCATTCAGATCCTTAAGTTTAAAATCAGGAAGTTTCCTATCTAGAAACAATAAGAGAGTATCTTGTTTATAGACAATATCAAATTTACTTGGATCAATTTTTTTGTCTCCCCACCATATCTTTTGAAATTTTACATAATTTATTACAGAGTCTTTTATGAATCGCTTGTTATAAATAATTGGAGTTAAAGAATAATCCTTAGGTAAATCTTTAATCAAAGACTTAAGATGCAAATTAAAGTCTGATTGGTTATAAATTCGATTATCATTAAAAAGTTTATAATAACTTGATTGTCCAAACGTGATTATTGGCACTATTAGAAGAATGATACTGATTGATTTTTTCATTTTGAAATAGGTTTGAAAGTTAAAGTTAAACAAAAACTTGAAGAAGAAATTGTCAAGGCAAGAATCATTCGAAAAATGTAAGAAAATTTAGTCAAGACCGTTATAGGCATGTTGCGCTGATAACGAATTTGTCTTGGTAGAAGAAATGTCAATCGTTACAAAATTGTCTAGGTTAACAGTCAGTGGGTCAGCGCTATTGCCCATAACGGCCCGGCGGTTTAATTAGTTGCCGTCTGTGTCGCGGTGACGTGTTTTTTGCCAGTCCCGGTAGATGGCGGTGAGTTTCGGGTCACGGTAAATTGTCGAGACGGTACCAAGTCCCGATAGATGGCAGCGAAGTTTCGTGTCACGATGAAATAGTCTCGGTGGCGAGCAAAAAACAAGGCACCAGCGCGTCGGCTTGCAACCCTATTGACTTTGTCTCGGCAGCAGGAACAGTCCGGGTGGCACAAGATTTAATAAGTGGGTTAAATTCTTCTCTCATAGACTTTTGAATGCGATGATAAAATTGTCCGGGTTGCAAAAGGCAATTAATTAAACCGTCCGTGTTATGCTTAGGCTTTTATTTTTGTCATGATGTAACTGTCTTTTTGATTGATGAGTAGTTCGACCTGTTTATATAACTACTTATTCCAAAAAAATTTAAGCTTCATTGTCCCTGTCAAAAAATCTCCAGATTTCCAGTCTCTGGCAATTACTTTTTTATCGTCAAGAACAACAGACTCCAATGGCTGTCTACCAATCTTACAGTAATATTTTATATTTAAGTTTTTGTCAATCATTACAACATCAGAACTAAAAGGTCTTGCCAGCGTAATTAAATCCTTGTTTTTATTAAATGAATATGATCCGATGAATTGATTGGTTCCTTGATCCGACTCCTGAAATCTGGTCTGTTTTTCAATCCTCCAGGTTGAAGGATTAATCCTGATTAATATATCATAGTCATCGGTGAATAGGATAGTTTTATCCTTATTAAAGGTGACTTTAGGATTACCAAATTGCTTTGCCAATTCAATCTTTGCCACCAATTGATTGCTTTCTTTATTTACTCTGTATATGCTACCATCCCGTTGAACACAAAACAATAGTTCATCATTATATTCCGTAACACCAGTTAATCCTTGATAACCAAAATCAAAATTGCCTTTTTGAAACCATTCTATTTTTGAATCATCAATTTTGATTGAATTATCATGAATGGCAATTAGATGGGATTTATATTCACTATTAAGTTTAAAACCTGCTATATAATATTTGGGGATATACTTGATTAAGTCTCCGTCCCCAGTGATATCTGTTTTATAGTTGTTAAATGTTAATTTACAAAGGATTTTCTCAGGTTGGGAAAAATGATGAATAGATATTTCAAACAAGGAATCTTCATAATTATGACATATTGCAAAATAATCGGCTGATCCTTCGAAAATGCTTAAGTATTTTGAATCCGATAAGAAAACTGTCCTAATATTATTTTCAGAATTATCATAAATCCATAGGTTTCCTTTATCAATCCATCCAAGGTTTGAAATAGCAAATTTTAATTTTGAGTCACAGATCATATTGTCCGGTTTATTAGTTTGATGCCATTTTTTTTCAAGTCCTGATAGATGGGTTGGGATTGTCTCTTCAAAGAAAATTTGTCAAGGTATTAGGTCCCAAATCCATTACGAATTTGTCTAAGTTGGTATAGATAACTTGCTTTTCGGAGTTATGCTTAAGCCTTTTTTGTCAAGTCGAATTTGTCTCGTAATACGCTGGGGCTTAAGCATAACGGCCCGGCGGTTTGATTAGGTGCCGTTTGCGTCGCGGTGACGTGTTTTTTGCCAGTCCTGGTAGACGGCTGTGAGTTTCGTGTCAAGATGAAATTGTCGAGACGGTACCAGTCTCGGTAAATGGCTGAAAAGTTTCATGTCACTATGAAACTGTCTAGATGACGAGCAAAAAACGCGGCGCCAGCGCGGTGGCCGGCAGCCCGACGTAGACTTTGTCCCGGGAGACGAAACAGTCGTGGTGCAGTTAAGTTGATAAACGACATAAATTTTTCTCTCAAAGACATTAAGATCTGACTCTGAAGTTGTCCGGGCTGCGGAAGGCACTTAATTAAACCGTCCGAGTTAGCACATGTATTAATTTTTAAGCTGTCTCTTTTGCACATTAATCTCTTGAATTTTTCTGATTATTAAATACTCGATCTGGAGTATGAACCAAAAATTCTATTTGAAATTTGTCGTCAACGATGATACCATTTTCATCTAGAATAAACATATGGGGTATAGATTTAATCCCATAAATCATAAATGCCTCATTATTCCATCCTTTTAAATCAGAGATATTTAACCATGGTATACTGTCCTTTTTTATTGCATCAATCCAATCTTCTTTGCTACTATCACCCGATATGCCTATGATATTTAGGCCTTTATCATGATACAAATTATATAATTCTCGCATTAATGGATGTTCTGCTCGGCATGGTGCACATCCAGATGACCAAAATTCAATGATTGTGTATTTGTCTAAATTTTTTGAGATGGATTCAGATTTTCCCTCAGGCGTAAACTGTACAATGTCTATGAATTTTTCTCCAACTTTTGGTATTTCAGGTAATGAAATATATTTTTTAAGCATTAATCCTTTTGAACTCAATTTGAATTTTCCTGGAAGTTCATTATATACTTGATTGATATCTTTTTTATTTAAAACTGAACTATAATCTGTAACCTCCCATGCTAAATTATATAGAGTAACGTCACTATCAATGTTTTCCGAATAGAGTTTCGTTTTCTCATTCCTATATTGAGTTGTGACCAAATCAATCTCTTTTGAAATACTATCCTTCGCATTTTGATTATTAGTAGTTCTCTTTGCCATGTTTAAGTCAGACAATTTATTGCCAAACTTTCTAATTTGAAGTTCATATTGTTGGTATAATTCATTTGAGGCTGAACCTTCAACTTTTGCATTCACAAAGTAGTCATAATCGCCACTAACCTTAATCTTAGAGTTCTCCAGCCATATTACCAACGTATATTTGGGATATTTTGGATTATCTTCCCGTATCAAAATTTTTCGTGGGGTGGGGAAATTATATTTGAAATTAAACTTATTACCAAAGACTGGAATTCTGCTTATTGTTTTTCCGCTATCAATGTCAATGATATTAAGAACTGTACTATCAGGAATGTTTTTCAATGTAGCTATCAGGAGTCCCTCTCTTGGCTTGCATTGATTGCATGTAAAAACTGTGCAAATTAGTCCGATTAGAAGTAGGTTCGTTCTCATAAAGTATAGTTTATAGTACAAAGTTTTTTCTTAAAAGTTAGCACATGTTTTTAGTCGCGCGAGGGCAAAGTCCCGGTTGATAGCTGAAATGTTAATATTATAACAGATATTTATGATGACGGTGGGAGGGCAAAATGTCTGTCGCGCGAGGGCAAGTCCTGGTGAAAGTGCTGAATTTAATTGTCAAGATAGATCTTTATTAATGCGACGCGCAAGGCTAAGTCACACATTACCAAATATATGTGCTAACGGCCCGGCGGTTTAATTAGGTGCCGTCTACGGCGCGGTGACTTGTTTTTTGCCAGTCCCGGTAGATGGCAGTGAGTTTCTTGTCACGGTAATCTGTCCAGAAGGTACCAAGTCCGGGTGATGGGTGTGAGTTTCGTGTCACGATGAATAGTCTAGGTGGCAGGCAAAAAACAAGGCGCCAGCGCGTCGGCCCGCAGCCCTATGATGCTGTCCAGGCAGGAAAAACTGTCCGGGTGCCACAGGATTTTATAAAGGGAACAGAGTTTAAGGGCATAGATTTTAGGATTGACTGAGAAGCTGTCCCGGGCTGCGGAAGGCAATTAATTAAACCGACCGAGTTAGCCTTAGTTTTTTATTTCTATATTCTCAGAATTATTTTTAAATAGAAAACTGTTTAATTGTCTAAGATTAACTTTTAGTTTCTGACTTTAAATAGTAAAACTTTTTTAATACTGTAGGCATCCCAAAATGCTTTAGCATCAGTCAAATTACATACATTACTTCCAGGATTGTAACCACCATCCTCACACAATTTTTGTCCTTGACAATCATACACTACAGCAATCCCATCATAGACTAAATCCTTATCGGTAATTATTACAAAATCGGTTCCAATAAAATTTAATTTATAAATATCTGCCTTTAGAATATTTAATAAGTTATATTTTAACCATAATATATTTTCCTGAGGATCAGTAACTCCGCAAACTGAAATTGTCTCTTTTTTGCAAGTATTATGAATAAAAAAGAGACAGAGAAATAATGGAATAAGGGTACTAAATTTCATTTTTACATTATAAATAAGACTCATAATTAGTTTTTTAAAAAGCTTTTGTTGTCAAGTTGTTGCGTTCTGATTTTTTAGTTCAGGTTTACAGAATATCTATTTTGAGAATACGAGTTGCCTAAATCACGCCATCTATTAAGGCTAACTCGCTTATAAAAGTATAAAAATTGCATGTTTGCGCATTTTATGGTCGGATAGAAGTATGTTTCTGACTTTTCTAATCCAGGTCCATGTCCTCAATCGGACTCCTTATCGCAAACAGATTCCGCCGGCTAATATGCGTGTAAATCTCCGTCGTTCGTGTACTCTTATGACCAAGCAATTCCTGAATGTATCTGATATCAAGACCACTCTCATGAAGATGCGTCGCATAACTGTGCCTCAAACAATGCACCCCTACATCCTTCTTTATCCCTGCCCGCCTTAACGACTGCTTGAAAACAGAATATACACTCTCCGCTGAATACTTTCCCCCCGCCTGACCTTCAAATAGATACGTCACCGGATTATACCCTTTAATATACGTGTTTATTTTCTCCCATACCTTCTGCGGAACCGGTACCATACGGTCAATATTTCCCTTGCCTTCACGTATATGCAGTATTCCCCTGTCCTTGTCCAGATCCGACAACTTAATATTAATCACCTCACTTCGCCGTAAACCACACGAATATACTATCCATAATATCAGTTTATGCTTATTATTCCTGGCAGCACTGAAGATTTTCATCACCTCTTCTTTCGAGAAAACCTTCGGCAAGGCACGGCTACGACGGGGCCGCTCAACTGAACCTGGATCAAACCTTCGCAGGCCTCCTGTACTTAAATATATCTTAATTGCAGAAATAACAATATTCTGATACGAAGCAGAATAACCTAGTCTTATAATATGATCATCAATAAATCCCGATATATCCTCTTCATTAATATCCTTTGGTTCCTTTTCATGAAAATACCTGAAGAATAATTCGAGATGCGCCACATAAGATTCACTGGTTCGTTTACTGTATCGCCTGTCTTCAAGATACCTGCGAACCAGCTCAATGCTTTTAATTGCTTCTTCACCCAATATTCGATTCCGTACTTCGGCACTCTTCTCATCTCTCAGCTCTTTTAACTCTCCCGTCACCTCCCTCTTCTTCACAATCACTTCAACATTCCTCGATGAAAAATAATCCGATAATGAATCAACGGTTAACTGCGTCCACTTAAGCAGCCACTCGTTCCGGCTGGCATCATAATATGGCCTGCCAAATTCATTTAATTCCCGTATCCATTCCTTGTCATACTTCCCGGTGAACTTTATCACAAGCCGCCCGTCAGACTCACTGATCGTGAAAAGAACAGGGGAATATCCCTGTTCATTGGAGAGTGAAATGATCTTTTTTGCAGTTGCTGACTTTATTATCGGAGCAGGAGCAGGGATCACAATGCTTTCAGTTAAGTCCTTTTTTGCAGATTCAGGCTCTGTACTCGGCTTCTTCCGTTCAGCTGATACAATTGCCGAAATATCAATATCCGCCTCATCGCGGAATATTGTCAGTATCTGCTTAAGAGTCTTTTCATCATCCCCGGCATGCCAGCATCTGTTCGTCTGACTCCAGGTTGCATTGCCTATCGATCTTACCAGACGGGTCAGATTTTCATCATAATCAAATATGATCGCATATCTCCATACATCCCGATGGAATATCCGTTTCAGAACAATCTTCTTTTTCATTTAGCAGCGAGAAAAAAATTAGCACTTCAATTAAACACAGAAAGATACTAAATTTCCGGGGTAAAACCAATATATCTAATTAACTGAACTGCTACCTTCTACCTACTGCCTTCTGCCTACTGCCTACTGCCTACTGCCTGCTGCCTGCTGCCTTCCGGCTTCCAGCTTCCAGCTTCTGATTCCTGATCTCTGATTCCTGATCTCCTGCCTATCTTCCTTCAGTAAATTCCCCGTACCAGAACAACGATACATCTGCATAGGAATAATTCTCAGTTTTGAATAACCTGGTATTAAAGAATTTCTTACCTGTCATACTCTCTATCTGCGAAGCACTTTTATCAATCCCATAGTTATATGCTGTGGCAAGAAATTTCAACCTTAGCATCTCGTTCTTCCGGTTCGTTTTGTATTTCTTTTCACAGATTTTAATAAATGCCACAAGATAATTAAACTCACATTTCATATCTTCAAGATCAGCTACAATTGATTTTCTGAAATCTTTAATATCATCAAAATCCGGTTTCAGTCTGAAAATTATCCCTGATCTCCTGCCTGAAAGAGCTTGTGATTCTTCACGGATCATCTCGGCAAAAGAGGGCTTCATCTGGAACTGCCCGATCGAAAAGTTGGCATAATCCTCACCCAGATTAACATAAAGCGTTTTCAGCAAAGTGATCTCCATCTTGTCGCGCAAAGCCGAATAACGGACAAGCTCAGGAAATACGATTGCTATAGCAAGCGGATAGGAGATATGATTTTTTGCAAGAAGAGGCGCCATCCAGCTTCTGTTTTCCTTTTCAAAAATCTGAGCCTTCCTCCAGTCATCACCAAATAGCTCCCGGTAGTTAACAGCTTGTGAAAATGCGGATTGAAGGAAACAAAAGAATAGTAGAAATGCAGAAATTATTCCCACTTTATAAACCTTAATAAATTTCAAAGAAAGCAAAGAGAAAAGATTTTTAAGAACTGTCACTGAGAAACACAGAGTTGAATCTTAGCTTTTTTGTACTTACCCCCCTGACCCCCTCTGCCACCTCAGCAATCTGGCTCCTTCACTAAAATAGCCCAGCGGGCTATTTCTTAACGCTTGACCCTGTAAAGAGGGGGCAATTCACAGATAATGAATATTATGAGTCATTAGAAAGAAGTTCGAATATACTTTTTATATTAATAATATTATTTCAGCATTGAAATACCTTATCGCAAAATGGTAGAATCTTTATCATCATATAGGAACTTTATCGTGTTCGCGCCCCTCTTTACGAAGTAGAGAGGGGATGGGGGTGAGTATGACTCTTCGGTTTAGAATGCCATCTTGCACTGCATAATAGCATTCCTCTTCGGAGAATAATACATATATGCAAGGGAAACCTGCCCGTTCACTTTTACCCAGCGGAGATTAAACATTTCCGACATAACTGTCCCATCACTGAAAGTGAGTGTGCCATAATTGTAAACAGCGTATTTTGTGTTATTTGTATTTACAAACAATTCCCTGGCACCAACTGCTTCCGGTTTAAGAGTCAGCACCGTCTTTCCCTTAAGGTCGGTAATTTTATCATATGAAGTCAGAAGGATATCGTCATATTTGATGTTCCCGTTCAGGTTTCCGCCGCCTCCGGATTGAAGTGCCTCAAAGTCTGCACCCTCAATATTTGTAATTAATTTCGGCAAAATCCCGGCCGCGCCGCCTCCCTGCTGCATTCTTTGCATCATCTGTTGTGAGTACTTCATTGAAATCTCCATCTTCTCCTGATCAGTCTTTGCATTTTTAATTGCTTCTTCCATCTTCTTCGCATCGGCTTCAGTCGTAAGTACGTTCTCAACTACAAAGGCGGCAAATTTTTCTTTTGATTTTGAAACCGCGAATTCTCTAATCTCACCATATGGACCATAAGTTTTTCCTTTGAATTTTATCAGGTATTTTTCACCCGATTTGCTGATGTATTCATTATTGGCCCATAAAGTAGTCCCTTTGGGTTTATCTCGGTCGTCAACATTATCAAATCCTGCCAGTCTTGGATCTCCCGCCTTGATCGGACCCTCTGTGGCACCATCTTTAATAATATAGAAGTCACTGCTTACTTTATCTTTTACAAGTATGGAGCCGTCGTTTTTAGTACTGATAGATATCTCTGAATACATGAGTTTCAGTTTCCCCCCGAGATCAAAAATGAGATCAGGTTGCTCACATGCACATTTGGGCTCCGGTTCCTGTTTTGTATTATTCGAACTTGTTGCAGGTTTGCCGCTTACCTCATTTGTCACCGACTTTGAAACTTTATTCAATAAACGGCCAACCTGTGCATTAAGTGGATTTCCAAAAAATAAGCAAGCAGCCATAAATAAAAAGATCGACTTTTTCATACCCTGGACTTTAATTTATTCTCAAATATAATTATTAGTTTTCTGA
Organism: uncultured Bacteroidales bacterium; assembly: GCA_963725785.1. GTDB lineage: Bacteria > Bacteroidota > Bacteroidia > Bacteroidales > VadinHA17 > LD21. The sequence continues at coordinate 13,887 of CAVRZV010000019.1, forward strand.
TCTGATAAAAGCATTTACAATCTTTGCTTCAAATATTGCGGTGCTCTGCACCCACAAATATTTCGCAGCTCTGCTGCTGATTAAAAGAAAAAGGTGCAGAGCACCGAAATATTTGTAGAACGGAGATATAAATCGCTTACCCAGGTGCAGCGCACCGTAATATTATTCTGATTCCGATATTTTTGAATTCATCTTTTCAACAGATCAATATTTCTCAGGAAATTAGGCGAATTATAGGAGGGATCAAAATCGGGATTTCTTACAATTTCACCGGTACGGTGGTTAACATACCCTTTTATAAACTGAACTGAAAGCTGATATATGAGATCTGAATTATCATTTCTGGAAGGAAGAGTTTCTGTAAGTACATTTTCAAATGAAACGTTTTTTATACCGGCTTTTTCCAATTCATAGGTATAATAATTGGCAACATCGACCGATATGCATATAACAATAATGAAGTCTCCGAAAAGTTTCCGGCTGTTGTGTTTCATTTTCAGGTCAAGCTTGTCTTTTGTTACCGGGAGGGCAGTTTTATAGAATGATTCGGCAAATATGAACCCGTCCACAAGAATGCTTCTCGCTGCGATCTCATCTTTTGTGTAATGAATATAACTCCTTATATTCTTCCCGCTCTCGAGGATGAATTTTAAAGTGCTGTCTTCGAGAAGTTTATCGGTAAAAAATGAACTGTACTGGCTAAGTTGCTCAATCTCCTGAAGAAATGCCATCATCTCTTCCATACTACGGTTTTTTTCAATTCGCGATAGTCTTCTTACAGTTGTTTCAATAAATATATTTTTTTTCGAAAGCTGAAGATGCAGGAAAATAATATATCCAAGCAAAACAAGAATAATGAATAATATTGCAATTTGAACTGCCATATTTCACATTTTAAAGCCCGGAATCCAGGGGAAAAGGTTATACTTCCGCCACGTCAGTCACATAGGTATAATTCAGTCAAAACACTGAAAAACAAACTGATATTGTACGCTTGGCCCGACTGCTGCTTTCACTTTTCTTATTAAAATTAAACAAAAATTATTTATTACTGACTATCACGTCTTTACTTTTTTCAGCTGAAACCAAAAAACAAACATCTATTGAACGCGTCTCATAACTTGTTGTTTCACCCGCACCTTTTCTACTCAAGGGTCTCGGTCTTCGGTGGGTTTTTGCTATGCTGCTCCCCATAGCCGTCAACTTAAGGAAACGAAAATAGTAAAATATGAAGAGAATCCAGTACAAAACAGAATGTAAAGTATTGAATATATGCCTGATACTTTTCCTCCCGCCTAAGCGGGGGGTGGCCGGACCACTTTTAAATTATGATACAAATGCTGCTACCGGCCGGGGTGGTTGATTTTTACGGATTTCCATCAGGCTCCATTTCATCTTCCATAACACAGCCTCAGCAGAAGTGGACTTGTCCTAAGTGATGTTCTGAAGAATTTAAGGTTTTTCCTGTTAAAGAGGGTTTGGTTTTCTATACCAGTAAATGTAAGAAGAAATCAATGAATCAACCACCCCGGTCGGGAAATAAAATACTGTATATATAAGATAATCAATCGTCCCGACCACCCCCCGCTTCGGCGGGGGGAAATTTTTTATGCAGTTTATCATTCTTCCCCAAAGCTTAGATTGACGGCTATGGGGCAGTGGGGCAAAACGTTCGGTAGCAAGGCAAAAATATAATTGCCCTTCGGGAAGTTCACCGTCTTCGTCCCGCATTGTCAGTTACCAAACCTGGGATTTACCACGTTATTGTAGATAGAACCGAAAGTATAAGTGAAGCCAAAAGAGGTGTTATAGGTATAATTTGTTGCCTGCATTTTTCTTTGTAATAATACATCCTCAAGGGTAGCCCCGCCAAGCGGAAGAGATATCTGATCGTGTACGAAAGCAAAACTTCCATATATCGTAAAAGAAAGACCCTTTATCAATCTCAGGCTGGCATTTGTAGATAGACGGAGGTTGTTGTATGCCAGGTCGAAAAAATAATTACTCCAGGTAAGTGATGTACTCACGGAACCCCATTTCTGAATTAATGAGAGATTTGCAGAGATAGATTGTTTTGCCAGCGTTTCTTTAAACTTATTCAGAGTGGTTTCTACAGTATAATTATTGATTTCCACACCGATATTGTATAATAGCCTTAACTGCCTGCGCGTAGATTGAGAATAAGGAAAGAAATCATACTCAATTCCCGGCATAATCCTTACCGACAGATCATAGTTGCTGTAGCTCGATGTCAGAATGTTGGTGGAACCTCCTGCTGACCAATGATCATTAATGCTTTTTACGTACCGGAGATACAGATACTGCTCCCGGATAGTGCTTATGTAAACTGTATCATCATATACATTTTTATTAGTTTGAAGATCAAGGCTGATGCTTGATTCAAATTTTGATTTTTCCGTTATCCTGTTGGCCGACAGGTTTCCGTACATGTAACCATAATTGTAGCTTTTTTGTCCCGAAGAATAAGCCTGAAAGCTGGCACTGTACACCCAGCTGTTCCATTTATCCGATGATATGGTTTCTGAAAGAGGTTCACTGAAGTTAATGTTCATGTACAGGGCAAGAGGAGTCTTTGCCACATAACGCATCAGTCCGAGTTTCAGCGTTTTTACCTGTTTTGCCCTCCTGTTGTCTAAAGTTTCATCGGGACTGAAACTGCATTTCAGAGTATCCGCCATACCTTTGTATTTTCCCTGTCCGATAATAAAAAAAGTGGAAACAGACCCCCCCGACCCAGTATTTTCCTCAGTTGTAATTATGTAAGCATCAGCAACTTTAATATCCCGTACATAGTTAATAAAAGGGATCTCTTTTTTAAAGAAATCACTGGCTTCCATATATATATTCAGAGCATCTTTACGAAGGGTGTCAGGTTTAGAGGCTGCTTCCTGGGAAAATACATCAAAAAATGACAAAACCAGAATTGCAGACAATATTATTTTTTTCATTTTAAGGAGGTTAGTTTAATGAAACGATAACGAAGTTACACAAAGGATTATTTCACCCCAACTAAAAAAATAGGTTTAACGAATCATTAACATAACAAGAAGGGGGTGTCTTAAAAGAGCACTTTAATTTCTTCATTTCTTAAGTTTGTCCCATGGGGGTGTTGAAAAAGTCCTTTTTAACCGCAAAGTACACAAAGTCCACCTTCGCTAAAGCTTCGGTGGATAAGAACGCAAAGTACGCAAAGTCAAAAACATATGGATCAGTTCTTTGCGATCTTTGCGCAAACCTTTGTGACCTTTGCGGTTAATGGATTTCAACTTTTTCAACATCCTATGTAAAATTTTAATCTCCAAATATATAGATGAGGCCCCCCCTTTATAGGATTTAGGGGGTATGTAAAAGAGGCTGTCTTCACTCTTGAGACAGCCTCATCATTGAAAATTCAGGAATGAAAAAACAAGAAACTATCTTTGATTTACAGATTTATCCCTCAGGGGTTCAAGACCATTTTCAGTCATTACCCAATTCCGGACCTGATTCCCAGGATTCCCATCTTGATTCCGGTAATCATCTATCCGTCATGAAATGCGAGTGAACCAGAACTCTGGAGGATTCATCAAATTTAAGGACTGTGCCCTCGGGAATATAGAGATGAATTCCAATTTCATCGGCTGACCATTTACGTCCTGAAGGAATTGTAAAATATTCATCAATATTGAGAGAATCATTTCTGAGGCTATAATTATACGAAGTCCTTCAGTTTTTTTAATGGCTTCCATATTCAGTTCGTCCTGTGGATCGTTTTCTCATTTCAACCCTGGTGTTCTTATCATACGAGACAGTCAATTGAAAGATAAGGACGGATATATAATTCTTTCTTTTCCTCATTCAGCAATACCGAGTATACTCTTCATGAGCCAGTGAGATCTGTTTTTCAAATTTCAGATCGGCAATTTTATGATCTGTGGTTACATAAAGTGTATCTGGTGATTTCGGAAGAATAGTTTCAACAGTTGTTTTACCGGTCTCTGCAAAACTTATTCCCTCATTAAAACCTATTATTGCAAGCAGCACCAATTGCCAGAACCCACACAACAAGTGCGACGAGACTTACGACACCATCTCTGGCCCTGAACCAGAATATCATTTTTACACCCCAGTAAATAAGGGCAAGCATTGGTAATATAAAGGCCACTGATGTCAATAAAAGTATCCATGGAACGGTCGAAGGATTAACAAGATAATGCAGAAAATCGGGGAAGTAGATAAGATTAGACTCCTGAAGAATCAAGACGAAAAAGCCCCGGGATATTTGAACAGAAAGACCATAATAAAACTTAAAGTAAGAAAGAAATCCTGTCAGAACAAATACAATTCCAATTATTATCAGGAATATCCGCAGAATTATATAACATACTTTACCAATTGCCCTGAAAATCTCATTTATTGCATTTCCTAACTTGATGGGCTGTATAACCATTGTAATACCGTGGCAGATCCGTCCGTTTGTAGCTCAGTATCAATTTTTGAGACGGATCCTGATGTGTTGATATGAGCTCGCCATACATGGCTCTTTTCTGAGAGTCAGTTCTGGCAGTTGGAATGGCGATCCACAAAATCAGGTAGACAAAAAATCCGACCCCAAAGAACAAAGCAAAAACAAACAGAATTCTGAAAAGAACAGGATCGGTATCAAGATAAGCAGCAATACCGCTGCAAACACCTCCAATAATTGTATCATCAGTATTACGGTACATTCTTTCTTTTCTGGGAAGGCATGAACCGTTGCTCCAATCTCCGGTTCCGCTCGTGATCAAAATCCTCCGGTTTGCCTATAATTGAGATCATTGCACTCAACATTTTCCTTTGTAATTACTCCTGCCACACCTTTCTGTGACTGAAATATTTCTGCAATACGTGATTCGATATCCTCAATTGTCTCATGTCCTCCCTGTACATTTCCAAAACGCTGAATTGATTGCCTGAAGATAATCGCGTAGTATCCGGAATGCCTCCTCATCAATCTGAAAAAGAGTACCACCGAGATTTATATTAATTGTCTTGTCCATTAGTTTCAGGTTTTATTGGTTAATAATAGGTTATCTGGTTCTGATAAGATTAACTGATTCGACAAGTTCCTTCCACGATTTATCAAGATCGGCAAGGTATTTCCGGCCTTCATCGGTCAGTTCATAATATTTACGCGGAGGACCCTGTTGCGATTCTTCCCAGCGATAGCTCAGCAATCCGGCATTTTTCTGTCTGGTCAGAAGTGGGTAAAGAGTACCTTCAACAACTATTACTTCTGCCTCTTTAAGTTCCTTTATGATGTCACTTGCGTAGCAGGAATTCCTGGACAGCACCGAGAGGATGCAATACTCCAGTATGCCTTTACGCATCTGAGCTTTATTATTTTCTAAATCCATGATATAAGATTTTTAAAGTTTACACTTCGAACTATTCATTAAATATGCTGTCTGCTATATTTTCATATTCTTTCTTGACTGTATCAAATTCTTGTCTTTACTGAATCTTTTATGTTGTGGATATTTACAGGATTACCTTTCATTTCAATTTTCTCGGCAGTTGTCTTTGCTTCGGGAAGAACAATATACAGTATCAGATAGATCAGAATACCAACCCCCATCATAGCAAGAGCAAAGAAAATCAATCTGACAACCCATAGTTCAATATCCCAGTAAGCTGCCATTCCGGCACAAACGCCACCAATAACCCTGTGGTCGGTATCGCGGTACATCCTGTGATAACCCGGCGATGAAAACTTGTCACGTGTAGTCGGCCCGTCGTTATCGGAAATATCTTCAGGAGTTCCTAGAACAGAAATAACCTGTTGCACATCCTTAATATCTATTACCTGTTTATAGTTGGTTAAGCTTGGTCCGGAACAATTCTGCCATCCTTGTCTCAATGTCAGAAAGAATTTCAGATGAACTCTCTTCTCCTGCAAAATGAAGTTCAAGATTCTTGAGGTACCTTTTTAATTCGGCATATGCATCTTCATCGATGTTGAATGAATATCCGCCAAGATTGATGCTTACTGTGATTTTCATGGTTCTTTTAATTATTTACTACTGTTTAATACATGTAACATGACAATGCAAAGATATATATAAAATAATTATACTATGCAATACATAGTACTAAAATAATTCAATTTATTTGTAAAATATTTTTTAAGTGACAGATAATCAAAGAGATAAAAAAGAGATTTTTTTTTGAATTTATTGCAATATTCATTTTTTTGTTACGTTTTTGGGATATAAAACCCCTCAGCCGCTTCGCGTCATCTCCCCTGGGAGGGGAGAAAAAGCATGTTCAAAGTAAGTTTTTATCCCCCTTTCAGGGGGAATCAAAGGGGGTCCTAATCGCCGGGGCAAACCCCTCCGGCGTTTTGCGGAATTGTAGGGTCATGCCATGGCATGACCCTACAGCTACAGTTTAATACCAGTAGTGCCACGCCATGGCGTGGCATCACAAAAAGGTGGCAAAAAATGGGGTCCTTCTAACCATGTCGTGGCACCACAAATGTGCAGATCGGTGACCAATTCCCCAAGTTATTCCTATATTTATCAAAATATTCGCATCAATGATTAAGAAATACAAATGGGGAATTCTGGCCCCGGGGAAAATGTCGGCTAAATTTACAGCCGGACTTAAATTACTTGAAAACGCAGAATTATATGCGGTAGGATCGCGTGATCTGACAAGGGCAAAACAATTCGCAGAGGAATTCGGATTTCAAAAGTACTACGGCAGTTATGAGGAACTGGTATCGGATAGCGACCTCGAAATAGTCTATATTGCCTCACCTCATTCACATCATCACGAGCATACATTACTCTGTCTGAAGCATAAGAAAGCAGTTATTTGTGAAAAAGCATTTGCCCTGAACAGTCGCGAGGTGGAAGAAATGATAAATGAAGCTGCAAGGCAAAAGGTATTTCTTATGGAAGCTTTATGGCCCCCCTTCCAGCCAATTTACCGAAAAACAATGGAAATTCTTCAATCGGGAGAACCCGGGAAGGATTGTACATCTTAATGCCAGCTTTGCATTTCAGCCTCCATTTGATCCGCTCGAGAGAAAATTCAATCTATCACTCGGAGGAGGATCACTTCTCGATATCGGTATCTACCCGGTAATCGATGCCTTGTATTTTATGGGAGTCCCATCGGAGATCGTTGCAAAAGCATCATTTGCAGAGTCAGGATCCGAGGAATCAATAAGTATTATCTTCCGCTATGATGACGGACGCATGGCAACACTTTACAGCTCATTCCGCACAACTTGTAAGAATAGGATGTGATTTGCTTTGTGAAAACGGAAATCTTTTCTTCTCCCGGCAACGCGATATGTCGCAACGTCTTATTGTTGAAATGAACGGAAAAGAAAAGGCAGAGTATTCACTTTTGCCGGATGCTATGGGTTACCAGTTCGAAGCAACTGAAGTTATGAATTGCCTCGACTCAGGTAAGACCGAGAGCAGTGTAGTTCCTCTTTCTTTCAGCCGGAACCTTATCAATACACTCGACAGAATCAGGAAGGCAGCAGGGATCGTATATCCGGGAAGAGACTGAATAAGAATGAATAGGAGAAGGGGAGAAAGGGAGAAGGGGAGAAGGAGTTAACCAGCACCCAGCACCGAGCACCCAGCACCCAGAACCCAGCACCCAGCACCCAGCAAACCAGCACCCAGTACCGGATTTACAATGTCAGATCCCATATCAGATATAAAGAATGAAGGTGCCTTCCACAGGAAGAAACTTTTTCTGAGCATGATCATTCCGGGGATATTTATTTTTTTAATGTGGCTGGTGAAAATTATTGAAGTTCTCTTTGAACTGGATCTGTCTCAGATTTGGAATTTATCCACTTGACAGTCAGGGGATTGCCGGGAATTGTTTTTTCTCCTTTTATCCACGCCGATTTTACTCATTTGTTCAATAATTCATTACCACTTTTTTTTCTTTCAATTGCCCTTTTTTATTTCTATTCTGAGGTGGCATTAAAAGTTTTTATCTCAACATATTTTTTTACCGGGTTGCTTGTATGGATTGCCGGAAGAGATGCCTGGCATATAGGAGCAAGCGGACTTGTTTATGGACTTGGCATCATTTCTCTTTTTCAGCGGGATAATTCGAAGGTATTTCAGGCTGATTGCTCTATCGCTGCTGATAGTTTTTCTTTATGGATCAATGGTATGGGGACTTTTTCCCGGGGTGTATAAAAATGTTTCATGGGAGTCTCATATGCTGGGATTCTTTTCAGGCATTGTCCTTTCAGTCTGGTTCAGGAATCAGGGTCCCCAGCTGCCTGTCTACGAATGGCTCGATGAGGAAGATGAAGGGGAGAGTGGGGGAAGGGGAGAAGAGGAGAAGATTGAGGACAACAACAGGAAGCCAGTTCAGGATTAAGACAAAATACTGAAAATGAAAAATCTGTATCCAGCACCTTGTATCCTGCGTCCTGCACCTAGCATCCTGCACCTAGCATCCTGCACCTATTTTAGGAAATGTGTAATTTAGATGATATGACTTAAATGATATAAACAAATTAAATATCTTTGAACCCAGCAAAATCGTCCTTATGTCTAAAGTATCAGCAGTAATAATAACCTTTAATGAAGAAAAATATATTGAGGAATGTATCAGGTCGGTTGAAGTAAGTTGCAGATGAAATAGTTGTAGTCGATTCATTTTCTACCGACAGAACTCCGGAAATTTGCAGGAATCTTGGTGTCCGATACATCGAACATCATTTTAAAGGATACAGAGATCAGAAAAATTTTGCGTTAACCCAGGCCTCTTACGATTATGTACTGTCTCTTGATGCTGATGAAGTCCTTTCTCCAAAATTGGAGAGATCGATTCTGGCATTAAAAAAGGATTTTAAATTTGACGGGTATAAATTTGTAAGGTTAAACAGATATTCCGGCAGGCTGAATTATCGCAGTACCTTGTTCCCGGAACGCAAGCTTCGTCTTTTCAACAAAGCAAAAGCTCACTGGGGTGGATATAACATTCACGAAATAGTTATCCTTGACAATCCTCACAACGTAATACGCCTGAAAGGAAATTTACTCCATAGTCAGTTTTCCAGCTATGAGGAGAGAGTTGAGAAGATGAACAGGTATTCAACTCTGTTGGCAAATGAATATTTTAAACAAGGTATAAAAGCCAGTGCAAAAAAAGTCCTGTTTAATCCAATATGGAGGTTCTTTCATTCATTTTTTATCAGGGGTGAGTTTACTTATGGATACGACGGATTCGTAGTGAGTAAACTTCTTGCTGAAACCTGTTTCCTGAAATATGTAAAACTTAGAAATCTTGAAATTCAGGCAAAGCAGGCAAGATCGGTAAAATATCATAGTGCCGACATTATTGATACAGACACAATCGACGATACCGGGGCAAAACATGGCTCAATCTCAATAGGATTTGATGCTAAAAGAGCCTTTTACAATTATAGCGGATTAGGCAATTACAGCCGTAATTTTTTGTCTGCCCTGACAAAAATCAGGCCCGACAACTCCTATTACCTTTTTACTCCTAAAACAAAAGACCGGTTTATTATGGAGAATGAAGGACAGTATCAATCTGATTGAACCAAACCTGGTAGTTTTCAAACTGATCAATCCTCTGTGGCGTACAAAGTATATGATAGACGACATAAAGCGGCAGAAACTGGAATTATTTCATGGATTGAGCCAGGAATTGCCTTTCGGAATTGAAAAAACCGGGGTAAAGTCAATAGTTACTGTTCATGATCTGATTTTCATGAGATTCCCTAAGTTCTACAACTGGATCGATTCAAAAATTTATTACCGTAAATTAATTCATGCGTGCCGGGTTTCCGACAGAATCGTTGCTATAAGTAATCAAACCAAAAACGACCTGGTCAAGATACCTGACATGTATCACCCGATAAAATATCTGTGATTTATCAGGGTTGTAACCCTTTTTTCTGGAATACTTACAGCAAAGAGTCATTTCAGGAAGTCAGAAAAAAATATGGTTTACCGGAAAGATATCTTTTATATGTCGGAACCATTGAGGAACGGAAAAATTTACTTGGTATAGTTAAGGCAATACAGGTTGCAAATATCAATATCCCGCTTGTTGTAGTTGGCCGGAAAGTCGATCCTTATTTCAAAAATATTTTAAACTATATTACTGCTCATAAACTTAAAAATATAGTATTCGCTTGAAAATATTTTAAATCTTGAATTACCAGTTATATACCAGAATGCAGAATGCTTCATATATCCTTCGTTTTTTGAGGGGTTTGGGATACCACTACTCGAAGCTTTGGTTTCAGGAACTCCCGTTATTACCAGCAAAAGAGGGTGTTTTGCTGAAGCAGCCGGTCCCGGAAGTTGTATACGTTGATCCTGACAGCCCTGAAAAGATTGGTGAAGCTATTCTTAAGGTAGTTAATAATAAGGATCTTAGGGATAAGATGATATCCATTGGTACAGATTATGCCAATAATTTCAGGGATGATGTTATTGCCCGTGCCTATATGAAACTCTATCATTCATTGCTAAAGTAATTCTGTAGATTATAAAGTACCAAAAATGAAAGTTTGCGGTTTTACCATAGTCAGAAATGCAATTAAATATGGTTATCCTGTTGTGGAATCAATTAAATCGATCCTGCCACTTTGCGACCAGATGGTAGTTGCAGTTGGTAAACTCTGATGATGGCACTCTTGCCTTGATTCAAAAGTATCGGCAATGAAAAGATAGTCATTATCGAAACTGTATGGGACGATACCCTTAGCGACGGAGGGCGTGTTCTTGCTATTGAAACGAACAAGGCTATGGATGCAATTCCTGATGATTTCGACTGGTGTTTCTACATTCAGGCTGATGAAGTGGTTCATGAAAAGTTCCATTCGGTTATTCTGAGCGAAATGGAAAGAATGGATTGATCAATCCTGATGTGGAAGGGTTGCTTTTCAACTATCTGCATTTTTGGGGTACATACGACTATGTGGGAGTCAGCAGAGAATGGTATCGTCGTGAGATCAGGGTGATTAGAAATGACAAACGTATCAGATCATACAGAGATGCACAGGGCTTCAGGATTGATAATCGAAAGCTTAATGTTAAGCATATTGATGCATATATTTATCATTATGGCTGGGTTCGTCCTCCGGAAACTATTAAATCTAAAATGAGAAATTTTACATGCACTTTATTTTACCGGTGAAAAACTTGAAGAGAAATTAGATAAAGTAACTGATTTCGACTACTCGGCAATTGATGCAGTGAGCAAATTCAACGGCACACATCCAAAAGTAATGGAGGATCTGGTGAACAGGCTAAACTGGCACGTACAACTCGATGAACGAAAAATTAAGTTTAGTCTTAAGGACTACCTTCTTTATTGGTTTGAGAAAAAATTTGGTTACAGATTATTCGAGTATAAAAATTACAGGATCATTCCTTGAATTATAACTTTTGTGACATGATTTCATTAATAATATCGTTTTACAAACGTCTTGATTTTCTGGAGCTGATATTTCAATCTCTCGATAAACAATCATATAAGAATTTTGAAGTAATAATCGCAGAAGACGACAATGACCCCAAAACTGTTGAATTTCTTAATAAAGCCCGCCCGGATAAGACCTACGGAATACAACATGTTTCGCACGATAATATTGGTTTTAGAAAAACACGAATTTTAAATGCCGCCGTGAAAACAGCCCGGAGTGAACAAATCGTTTTTATTGACGGTGATTGCTTACCTCACAAACATTTCATGAAAGAATATGCCAAAGCCATTACAGATACGCATTTTTGCTATGGGAGAAGGGTCTTTTGCAGTAAAAAACATACCGATATATTTTTAAAATCACGATCCATAAAGAAACTAAATACCATTATGGCATTTTTATATGGAGGGAAAAGCATAGGTGCCGGTTTGTATCTGCCATTTAAAAAAAACATAGACAAACAACACAGAAGAATATTAGGATGCAACTGGGGCATAATGAAAAAAAATATTTTAGCAGTCAACGGATTTGATCAGGACTACGTTCGGGCCGGTGTTGGTGAAGACTTTGATATTGACTGGAGACTGAAAAAATATGGACTGAAAGTACGGTCACTTAAAGGGAAAGCTATTGTTTACCATTTGTATCATGATGCCAACTACAATCCCTCTGATACTGATTATGTGGAAAAATTAATGGCTGAAAAAAAGATAATTGGAAAATCATTTTGTGTAAACGGAATTGACCATGAAAAATAATAATAAAATTATCTCTGTAAATAGAGAAATACTTAGCTGGCATCCTAATAACAGTAACAACACAAACGACCGGTTCTCCATCATCATACCAACCTGGAATAATCTGTCATTCCTGGAAATTTGTATTGGCAGCATCCAAAAAAACTCTGCATATAAGCATCAGATCATTATTCATGTGAATGAAGGAAGCGATGGCACCCTTGAGTGGGTTCGCAAGAATGGCTTCGACTATACATTTAGTGTCGAAAATGTTGGTGTTTGCTGGGCAGTGAATGCCTGCAGGGCACTTGTTAAAACCAATTACATTGTCTTTCTTAATGACGATATGTACATGCTGCCAGGCTGGGATACTGAGCTGTGGAACGAGATCGAACGTCTTCCCAATAAATTTTTCTTTCTCTCCTCAGTACTATTGAACCCCGGATATCTCCTCATCCCGGAATTCTTGCTCCCTTTTACTATGGTAACACTCCCGACACTTTCAGGGAAGATGACCTTCTGAAAGACTTTAAATCAATAGCCGGCGAGGATTGGAGTGGCGCAACCTGGCCACCAAGCATTATTCACAAAGACGTTTGGGATCTGATAGGAGGATATAGCGTTGAATATTTTCCCGGACTTTATTCCGACCCCGATTTTTCGATGAAGCTTTATGAAGCAGGTGTGCGTTATTTCAAAGGAGTTGATGCAAGCCGTGCTTACCATTTTGGCTCTAAAACAACCCTGCGGATTGCCTTGAACAATGGCAGCAAGCAATTCCTAAATAAATGGGGAATTACATCGGCTTCATTTACAAGGTTCTTTTTAAGGAGAGGTCAGCGTTTTCAGGGTGAAGTTGATATCAACTTCCGCTCTGTGGCCTTAAGAAAAGCCTTATTGAAAAGCAACCTTAAAAGAATATTCTGGTTATTGGGAGGCATCGGTAAAACCAAAGGAAAATTTTCCTACGACAACTTTAGATTTAAAAGTAAATAGCTATGTAATTCGTTAGAATTCGTGTAACATGTTTTTAGAATGTTTATCACAATTTCAAGTCTTCTTCTCATTATCTTTCACCCCCTTCCCAGCCCCCGCTCTGCGGGGCTAATCTTTGTACACATCTTTTCATCTTAGCTTTTTTGTACTCACCCCCTAACCCCCTCTGCCACCTCTGCAACCTGGCTCCTTCGCTAAAATAGCCCGCTGGGCTATTTCTTAACGCTTGACCCTGTAAAGAGGGGGCAATTCACAGATATGCTGAATATTATGAGTCATTACAAGGAAGTTCAAAAATACTTTTTCTATTAATAATATTGTTTAGCACGGAAACGCCTAACCTCTAAACAGTAGATTCTTAATCGTTATATTGGAACTTAATCGTATCCACGCCCCTCTTTACGAAGTAGAGAGGGGATGGGGGTGAGTATGTACGAGACAAAAGGACCGATCCCGAGAAGCGGGAGAGCTCGGCGAAGCCAAACTTCGAATCGAAAAAATGTGTATAAAGATTAGCTTTGCGGGGCAGTCTTTACCCCGTGGGAAAATGAAAGGGGGTTCAAAATAAAAAAGCGTAGTTAGATTTGTTTCCAAAATGTTGAAGTATTAAATAGCTAACCGGTTGATTAAGGGATATAATTAAGATATTTACTGCTAAAGTTGACAAAGTCACACAAATCATTACCTTTAAACCCTAATTTACTGACAAACCTGATAATACTCCTTACGTATGAATGACAGACCTGTAGCCGTTATTACAGGTGCCAGCAGAGGAATTGGCAGGTCGGTTGCAATTGCTTTAGCAGCCGAAGGATATGATATTGCAGCAATTGCCCGTTCGGTTGATAGTGAAGGCATGGGCAACCTTGCTCCCGAGGTGGAAAAAAGGGGAGCTCAGTTTTTTCCGGTTGGCCTCGACATATCCTGTACAAGTTGCCAGAAAGAGGTTGTTTCAAATATCCTGGAGAGATATGGAAGGATAGATATTCTTGTGAATAATGCAGGTGTAGCACCGTTGCAGAGGGAAGATATCCTTGATATGAGCGAGGAAAGCTACGAGCGGGTTATGAATATTAACCTGAAAGGACCGGTTTTTTTTGCTCAGAAGATTGCCAGAGAAATGATCTGGCTAAAACAGCAATTAGCTGACTATAAGCCTGTTATAATTTTTATGACTTCAGTTTCGTCTGTCCGGTCCTCAACAAACAGGGCAGAATATTGTATATCAAAATCAGGTCTGAGCATGGCCTCAACTGTTTTTGCCGACAGGCTTTCGCATGAGGGAATACTTGTCTTCGAAGTTCGTCCGGGGATCATCCGGACTGATATGACGGCAAAAATCAAAGATAAATATGACAAGCTTATTAACGAAGGACTCGTTCCTCAAAAGCGATGGGGATTACCCGACGATATCGGTAAAGCTGTTGCATCAATCTCAAGAGGTGACTGGAATTTCTCCACAGGTATGGTTTTTGAAATCAGCGGAGGCCTCAATATCCACAAGCTCTGAAATAATCAGGTAGAAGTAGTAATTTTAGTGACGCAGAAAGGATTTCTGAGGATTCCTTACCTCTAAATAGTAGATTCTTAATCATCGTATTAGTACTTTGGCGCGCCCACGCCCCTCTTTACGAAGTAGAGAGGGGATGGGGGTGAGTATGCATTAGACAAAAGAACCTGACGAAGTGAGCTCGGCGAAGCCAAACTTCGGATCGAAAAGATGTGTATAATGATCAGGGCGCAGCCAGGGGTATCTGGCTCCTCTCCCTGTTGCAGCTCTGAACGAGCTGAATATGTTAGTTACAGAAAATATTTTCATCTAGAAACTTCTTATGAGAATCGAACAAAAGCACATATCCTGTTGTTTAATGGTAAATCGAAAATCTCAAAAAAATGAAAAAGACAATAGTTCTTTTAACGCTTTTATGTTCTATATTGGCAAACGTCGGGGCCCAGACAAAATTAACAGCCGACACAACAAAAACAAAATTATTCTGGCTGGGTGAAAAAGTCACAGGTCAGCATACCGGAACTATCAAACTGCAATCCGGGTGGCTCACATGGGCAGATAATAAAATAGTGTCAGGTGAATTCATAATTGATATGTCATCAATTACTGAAACTGAAAATAATAAACAGCTTCTGGGTCATTTGAAATCCGATGATTTTTTCGGAGTTTCTAAATTCCCTGTAGCAAAGCTCGTTATCACCGGGAGTACTTCTTTTGAAAAAGGAAACGCTAAAGTAAAAGGAACGCTTACTATTAAGGGAATTACAAAACCGATTGATTTCAAAGCAGCAACGCAGAAAAAGGATGATGGTGTGTGGTTCTTCGCAAATATAGTAGTGGACCGTACGAAGTATAATATCCGCTATGGATCAGGAACAGCTTTTGATAACCTCGGAGATAAGACCATCTACGACGAATTCAAACTGAAAGTGAATCTTTTGGTAAAATAGTCTGATATCTTATTGACGGTTTCCGGGAATAGAAAATCAGTAGGTTCATCAGCATCCCGCTCTTTAATGTTTTCCACAAACAAAAAACTGATGATAAACCTCAAAAACCGGTTCTGATACGTTTGTCTGGCGATGGGAGGGAACGTAATGTGATTCTTGTCATTGGTCGACCGGAATCTGCAGATTATAAAGTTTTCACATTACAAATCATTAATTTTGCAGTTATTTGTTCCTTATTTTTAAACTTAAGTTATGAAAACAATAATTATTGGAATGCTTTTGTTGGTTATGTTGCCGGGTTGCACGAATACTGCTAAGAAAGCTTCAAAAGAGGCTGAAAAATATCCTGCATTTGATATTCAGAACATGGATACAAAAATAAAACCGGGTGATGATTTTTATTCTTATACCAATGGTACCTGGCTGAAAAATAATCCAATTCCTGCAGATAAAAATTCAAAAGATGCGTTCGATGAACTCTTCGAAAGAAACAGGGCAAATATCAGGGAAATAATAACTGAGGCAGCTTCTTCAAAGGAAGTTGAAGCCGGTAGCAATAAGCAGAAGATCGGTACATTTTATAAATCCGGGATGGATACAGTTAAGATCGGAGAACAGGGCATTAAACCCTTAAAAGCATTCTTTGATAAAATTGAATCCATCAAGACTATCAATGACGTTCAGCTGACAGGTGCTTTCTTTCAGAGTTATTCGATAACTACTTTTTTTTACCTTTTCTCAAATCAGGATTCAAAGAACAGCAACAATGTAATAGCCCAGTGTTATCAGGCCGGGCTCGGACTTCCGGAACGCGATTACTATTTCAATAATGACGAATCTACAAAAAAGATAAGGGATAAATACCTCATTCATCTGACGAAGATGTTTGAACTTCTTAAAGATGCACCAGCAGTTGCTGAGAAAAATGCCAGAACTGTAATGAGCATAGAAACTCAGCTGGCTAAAGCATCTTTCACAAATATTGAGAACCAGGATCCACAGAAAACATATAACAAATTTGATATAGCCGGTCTGAATAAGCTTTCACCAAATTTAGAATGGGCTGCATATTTTGCACAAACAGGCTATCCTGATCTCAAGGAAATAAATATTTATCAGCCTGGCTTTTTTAAGGAACTGGGGAACATGATGAAATCCGTTTCTGTCAACGACTGGAAAACATTCCTGAGATGGCAGCTTATTAACAATACGGCAAGCTTGCTTTCGAAAGATTTCGAGAATCAGAATTTTGACTTTTACTATACCACATTATCAGGACAGGAAAAGAAAGAACCCAGGTGGAAGCTGGTGCTTGATGCAACCAGCAGTTCACTGGGTGAGGCTATTGGCCAGCTTTATGTGGAAAAGTATTTTCCACCTGTTGCAAAGGAGAGAATGACTGCTCTGGTAATGAATCTGAAAACCTCATTGAAACAGAGAATTGAAAATCTTGCCTGGATGGGTCCTCAGACAAAGCAGGAAGCTCTGGCAAAACTTGATAATATGAAGGTAAAAGTTGGATATCCGAATAAATGGAGAGATTATTCAGGTCTTGAGATTACTACCGATTCATATGTTATGAATGTTCTGAATTCGCAGGCTTTCGAATTCAGATATACAATGAATAAAGTTGGGAAACCTGTTGATCGCGAGGAATGGGGAATGACACCGCAGACTGTCAATGCAGGATATTATCCTAACAAGAACGAGATTGTTTTCCCTGCCGGCATATTGCAGCCTCCTTTCTTCAATCTCGATGCCGATGATGCTGTGAACTATGGTGCAATAGGCATGGTAATTGGTCACGAAATGACTCACGGGTTTGATAACCAGGGAAGACAATTCGATAAAGACGGAAACCTTCGCGACTGGTGGACAAAGGATGATTCTAAAGCTTTCGATGACCGTGCTGCAATTCTTATCGATGAGTATAATAAATTCGAGGTTCTTGATTCCGCTTATGTGAACGGGAAGCTCACTCTTGGTGAAAACATAGCTGATCTGGGAGGAGCCACAATATCATTTAATGCCTACAAATTGTCTCTGGCAGGTAAGGAAACACCAAAACTGATTGATGGTTTCACTGATACTCAGCGCTTCTTCCTTTCATATGCGCAGATCTGGCGAACCAATATGCGCGATGCGGAATTAAGGAAAAGAGTAAAAACCGATGTGCATTCTCCCGCAAAAGTCAGGATAAACGGAGTGGTTTATAATATGCCGGAATTTTATGCTGCTTTTCCCGATGTTAAAACTGGTGATAAGCTTTTCAGAGCACCTGAGCAACGTCCGGTGATCTGGTGAGCACGAGTTATAAGTCCCGATCTTTAAAACAAAAAAGCCTCGATACCATTGTGTATCAAGGCTTTTTCTCTTTGTGTCCGCTCCCCAGGTAAGACTCGAACTTACGACCCACGGATTAACAGTCCGTTGCTCTAACCAACTGAGCTACTGAGGAAGGTCATTTTAATGAACGTGCTATATTTTAGCAGGCCAAAAGTAAGGGCTTTTAGTGAATTAAGCAATATCTTTGAAAAAATTTTTTAAAATGAAGCAAATCCTTGGTATTGGCAATGCATTAGTCGATATAATGACAATGATAGATGATGATAAAATCCTTGAGAAATTTGCTTTGCCAAAAGGTAGCATGCAGCTGGTTGATAACATAAAATCTGAAATGGTAAAGTCTGAAACAATACACTTTAACCGAAACCTTACCTCAGGAGGATCAGCTGCAAACACAATACACGGGCTTGCTATGCTTGGAGTAAAAACAGGATTTATAGGATCAATCGGCAATGATGAATTAGGTGATTTCTTTGAAAAAGATATGACGTTTGCAGGTATCAGAACCATGTTATCACGGCGAAATTCGATCACAGGTACTGCTGTAGCTCTTATTTCCAGGGATTCAGAAAGAACTTTCGCCACTCACTTGGGAGCAGCAATAGAATTGGAGGCCATGGATCTTAATCCGGAATATTTTAACGGGTACGATGTACTTTACCTTGAGGGATATTTAATAATTAATAAAACACTTGTCGAAACAGCCTGCCGGATAGCCGGGGAAAAGAAAATGAAAATTGCTCTTGATCTTGCAAGCTATAATGTGGTGGAAGCAAAACTCTCTGATTTCAAAGAAATAATTGAAAAATATGTCGATATTGTTTTTGCCAACGAAGAGGAAGCCAGATCCTTCACCGGAATGGATCCGGGAAAGGCATTGGATTTTTTATCGAAATTCTGTGAAGTTGCTGTTATAAAAGTAGGTAGCGAGGGGTCCTGGATAAAGCGGGGAGAGGAAATCATTAAGATTGGTACTCACCAGGTTGACCTGAAAGATACTACCGGAGCTGGTGATCTTTATGCTTCAGGATTTCTTTATGGATATGCAAACGGTCTGGATCTTGGAAAATGCGGGCTTTTAGGTTCCCTGTTAGCAGGCAAAGTGATCGAAATAATTGGAGCCAGAATGGATGAGTCCAGGTTTAATAAAATAAAAGAGGCTGCCATGAAGATTATAGAATCGGATTAAGTTTATAACTCTGTTAGCGGGTTTAAGAAATGCAAAAAGCCTTGATATTTAACGATTTCAAGGCTTTTTTGTATCAACAGATTTTATATTGTTTAGTTTTTCTTATCTGTTTTCGGCTGATCTGCCGTCTTCATCATACTCGTCGGATCAACATCTGAATTCCATGTTTCAATTTTTATTTTCAGGGAGCCATCTTTTTGTTTTTCCCAGATAGTAAGATACTTGCCATGGTCATCCATCGGCTTTTCCATTTTTGGCATAGAGCCGGTCATCTTATATGTTCCTATTTCAGTTATCAGGTTTCCACTTGGAATAACTTTTAAAGTGGTTGTTTCAAAAGCCGTGGCTTTCCATCCCGACTTAGCCATATCTTCACTGGCTTTCCTGATAGCAGCTATCCCTTCATGAAGTGTCTCATAACTTGGCAGCGAAATGGCGTCATCGGTGTACAGGGCCAGGTTTTTTTCGTTATTGCCGGCAATCATGTTTTTGCACATGTCTTTGTTAAGAGCTTCGATCTTTGTTTTGTATTCCGAAGCTGATTGAGAAAAGACTATGCCAGTCGCAAAAAGAAAAACGAATAGCATTGAAGCTGACGATAAAGTAATCTTTTTCATAATAGTAATTTATTAGTTATTAACTATGTTGATTTGCAATCATTTTAAAAAAAGTAATAACAAAGATGACCTGATTTTGGTTTAATAATTCCTGATAATATTTGCATGAATAGGGAACATATTCAAATAGGATAAACAAATCTTATTCAAGAAGAATTATGTTTAACTTTGGAAAAGAAGATGAAATTTGAGTCCTTCCTAGCAGAAAAATGAACACTAAATTCAGTAAGTACTTTTTAAATCCCTTCACACTGTTCCTTGTCTTATGGGGCATTTTAAATCTCGTACAGGCCCGGCTGACCCCGATAAACAACGATGAAGCCTATTACTGGATGTATTCAAAATACCTGGCCTGGGGGTTCTTCGATCATCCTCCTATGATCGCCCTGATGATAAAGATCGGGTACCTGCTATTTCAAAATGAGCTTGGAGTCAGACTTTTAATCGTTTTAAGCCAGCTGGCTGCATTATCAATAATCTGGATTACTACTGAAAAAGAACAACAGCAGAATAAACGTAACATATATTATTTCTTCTTACTTATAATAGTCCTTCCTGTTCTGAATATCTATGGATTTTTTGCCATCCCTGACGCTCCATTGATATTATTCACTGCTGTATTCCTCTTTGCATATAAGAAGTTTCTAAACGATGAATCGTGGCAAAACACTCTCTTCCTCGGCTTTTCAATGGCTGCAGTGATTTACAGCAAATATCATGGAGGACTTCTGATAATCATTGTGATCCTGTCAAACCTGAAGTTGTTAAAAAGTGGCAGGTTTTATATGGCTGCAATTCTGGCAGTGTTGTTATTTATTCCGCATCTCCACTGGCAATATATCAATGGATTCCCTTCATTGAAATACCATCTTGTTGACAGAGTCTCAGGCTTCAATCTTAGTAATGTCCCGAATTACCTGGCAAGTCAGCTTGTTTTGCATAATCCTTTAATTCTTCCGGTATTAATATGGATTATAATAAAAGTCAGGCCGGTAAATCTTTTTGACAGGGCTCTTTATTATATTGTTACCGGGTTTTTCGGTTTCTTTTTTATTGCAAGTTTTCGCTATCACATAGAACCCCAATGGACAGCTCTTGTAAGTGTTCCTATGGTATTAATATTGTTTAATAACATTGAATACAAATCATGGATCAGGGGCTTTATTAAGTGGGTCACATTTCTCGTCTTTCCTGTTTTGTTATTCGCACGCCTGGTTTTTATGTTCGATTTCCTGCCTGTTTCTTTTATAAAAAATGAATATCATAATAACAAAAAATGGGTTAAGGATATAAGCCTTTTAGCAGGTCCCCGTCCTGTTGTCTTCACAAACTCTTATCAGCATGCGTCAGTCTACACCTTTTATACCGGTAAATTCGCGCACTCGCTTGATAATCTGAATTATCGCAAAACACAATACGACCTGTGGAATTTTGAGGAACAGCTCCACGGTAAAGAGGTTTTATATGTTCCGCATTTTCTCACCGACTACTATAAGGAGAACCTGACAAAGTACATTCTTCCTAACGGCGATTCCGTTTTTGTAAGAGTATATAAGGATTTTCAGTCGCTGCAAAGGGAGTGCGTTATTTTAAGCGATGACCTGTACACCTTCGACAGAACCGGTACCAATTCAATTCATCTGAGGATCTTCAATCCATATCCGTTTATGATCAATTTCAGACATAATGAACTACCGGTTGTTTTTCAGATCGCTTTCATTAAAAATGGATACCGTGAAGCCAAAAAAGACCTTAAACTTCCTGATAACATAACTAAAATGAATGTGGGAGATACAATTTCAGCAGATTGTCAGTTCACAATTGAAGATTTACCACCAGGCTTATATAAGATTGCCATTTGTTCGGAAACAGGAATTTTATATGATACCTATAGCAGTAACTTCAAATCAGCAAGAATCAGGTAGTAAAATCCGGCCAAACCTAATACTTCGGTAAGGTCCATCCATTGTGGTATTCAGGGACAATCAACTTGTTGGCCGTGCTGGTCTGGAAAGATTGTTTTTCATTATCCCAGTTTACCCTTTCTCCTGTACGGAATGCAATATTCCCCATTTGAGCAACAAGAGCAACATCTCTTCCTGTATTTATATCCGCATTGAGTTTCCGGGGTTCGTTGTTTTTAAGACAATCGAGGAAATTCTTTACATGCAGATCAAGGCCTACCCCAATATTTTTCTGAACAGGAAGGGCTTCAATTCTCTGTTTTTCAGGTATAACTTCCCATCCGTTCCGGTCGAGAACCAGAGTGCCATTTTCACCTGTATATGACATTCCGTGAGGCCTTTTCCAATTTCCGAGACCAATGCCTATGGTGTGTTCCCATATCATTGTAAAATCTTTGAAATCATAAACCGCGGTCATAGTATCTGGCGTCTCCATCGCATCATCAGGGAAGGCATACTTGCCACCGATAGCCATTACGGATGCGGGAACTGATTTTCCCATTCCATATAATATATAGTCTATGAGATGAACGCCCCAATCGGTCATCAGCCCTCCGGCATAATCCCAATACCATCTGAATGTAAAATGGAACCGGTTTTTATTAAACGGGCGCCTGGGAGCCGGACCGAGCCACATTTCATAATCAACTCCTTCCGGAACCGGTGAATCGGGGACTTTAGGTACGGCACCCTTCCAGTCAACATACGACCATGCTTTACATGTACGGATCCGGCCAAGTTTTCCTGATTTCAGGTATTTTACAGCATCAACAAAATGCGGCTGGCTTCTTTGCCACTGACCTACCTGTACTATCTTGCCATGTTTTTTAACTGCATTCTGCATTATGTTTATTTCGGCAATGGAATTACCGATAGGTTTTTCAACATAAGCATGTTTGCCAGCTTCGAGAGCATCAACAAGTATCAGACAATGCCAGTGGTCCGGCGTACCGATTATGACTACATCAATATCTTTGTTCTCGAGCATCTTGCGATAATCAACGTATAGCTTTGGTCGTGTGAATCCTAGTTTAACCAATGCATCAGTACGGCTGTTCAATACATTACGATCTATATCGCATAAGGCCACGCACTCAATCTCCGGATTTTTCAAAAATGAAGTCAGATCATTAAAACCCATACCATTGGCGCCGATAAGGCCTACCTGTATTTTCTCATTTGGCGAAACAACTTTTCCTGCCTTTGACAGTGTACTAAAAGGGATCACGCTTCCGGCAGCCAGAACAGATGCAGTTTTGAGAAAATCTCTACGTGTCGAACTCATGACGGTTTTCTTTGATTTGACCGACAAGGTAATATATTAATTCAAAATCTTCAACCGGCAAAGCAATTCAATATCCCATTTTCCCTTTGTGTTACTTTGTGTAATCCTTTGAGATCCTTTGTGGTCAATATTTTAGCTTTTGACACAAAGGGACTCTAAGGCAATCATGAAGGTTAGCAAAGGAACTTCGGATAACCATATTCTTCTGAAAATATAAATAACCATTGTGGTTTTGAGAATAAATTTTTAAATTTACTTTTTGTTCAATGTATGCTATATCCTTTACATCGCTGCTGATTATATCATTCGGAATAAGTATTATAAATATTTACTATCTCAAATAGTTTTAAAATCGATACTATGAAAAATTTTAGGTTTCTTTTTATTTTAGTATTCTGCGGATTTGTGTTTTCATTGAGTTCTGCACAGATACAGGACCCTGGTAAACCGATTCCTGCCGATCCTGGTATAGTTACCGGTAAGCTCGATAACGGCATCACTTATTACATCAAGCTTAACAAAAAACCTGAAAAAAGGATTGAATTAAGACTTGCAATAAATGCCGGCTCTATCTGTGAGACCGATGGTCAGCAGGGCTTAGCTCACTTTTGCGAACATATGTGTTTCAACGGCACCAAAAATTTTCCAAGCAACAAAATAATCAGTATGATGGAAGAGATGGGAGTAAAGTTTGGAGCCGAGTTGAATGCTTCAACAAGCTTCGACCAGACTATCTACATGCTTAAAGTACCTACTGACAGTATAGAATGGATTAACAGAGGTTTCCAGGTATTGGAAGACTGGGCTCATCAGGTCAGTATGGATGACGTTGAGATAGATAAGGAGAGAGGCGTGATAACTGAAGAGTGGCGGTTAGGTTTGGGAGCAGAAGATCGGATGCTGGCTAAATACGTTCCTGTAATTTTAAAAGGTTCAAAATATGCAGAACGTATTCCTATAGGGAAAATAGATATCATAAAAAGCTTTCCCTATGATACCCTGCGAAGTTTCTACAAGACATGGTACCGTCCCGATCTGATGGCTGTTGTTGTTGTCGGTGATATTGACCTGAAGCTTGCTGAAGACAAAGTGAAAGAATATTTCGGAAAGATCCCAAAAGCAATCAACCCGAAAGCAAGGATCGAATTCCCGGTTCCTGATAATGTTGAACCATTAATAAGTGTTGTCACT
Organism: uncultured Bacteroidales bacterium; assembly: GCA_963725785.1. Taxonomy (GTDB): domain Bacteria; phylum Bacteroidota; class Bacteroidia; order Bacteroidales; family VadinHA17; genus LD21. The sequence continues at coordinate 38,163 of CAVRZV010000019.1, forward strand.
GATAAGGAAGCTTCGGGCTTCGATGCAACTATTTTCTTTAAGCACCCAAAATCCGACAATATCACGTATACAGATTATCGCAATCAGCTGATGCGAACGCTATATACCGGTATGCTGAATAATCGTCTTCAGGAGATTGCCCAGAAACCTGAATCTCCGTACTTATACGCCGGAGCAGGGTATAGTCCATTTGTCGTAAGCCGTTCCATCGATGTTTATTCATTATCAGTCGGTGCAAAAGAAAACCAGATTGAAAAGAGCCTTGATGTAGTTCTTACTGAAAATGAAAGGGTCCGTCAGTTTGGCTTTACTGCCACTGAACTGGAAAGAGAGAAGAAGGACATTCTTTCAATGTATGAAAAGATGGCAAAGGAATCTGATAAAACCGAATCAAGATCATATGCCGATGAATTTATCAGAAACTACCTGACTCAGGAATGCATTCCGGGAATTCAGAAAGAGTTTGAAATAACAAAAGAATTCATGCCGGGAATAACCCTCGATGAAGTTAATAAACTTGGTAAATCGTGGACCACAGATAACAACATAGTTGCTCTGGTTACAGCACAGCAAAAAGATGGAATAAATGTCCCTTCGGAACAGAAGATTGCTGAGATAATTAAATCCGTTAAATTAAAGAAAATCGAAGCTTACGTTGATAAAGTATCTGATGTACCTCTGTTATCGGCGGTGCCGAAAGCCTCTAAAGTTGTAAAGAGAACCGATGACAAAGCTTTTGGGTTTACTCAATTAAAATTTGCAAACGGTGTTCAGATGATTTTAAAATCTACAGATTTTAAAAATGATGAGATAGTCTTATCAGCATTTAGTCCCGGAGGAATATCTCTATATCCTGTAGCCGATGTTATGTCGGCAACGCTTGCTCCAACAATAATAACGCAAAGCGGCCTGGGAGATTATGACCTTATTGGATTACAAAAGAAACTATCGGGGAATACAGCAAAACTAACACCATATATCAATGAGCTTCGTGAGGGAGTTAATGGTAACTGTTCTCCAAAGGATCTTGAAACTATGCTTCAGCTGAATTATCTCTATTTTACAAAGATCCGCCGTGATGAAAGCGCCTATAATGCCTATATATCACGTATTAAAAACATGATCAAACCTGTAAGATCGACGCCGCAAATGATTTTTTCCGACACGTTGTCAAAGATAATCTCACTGAATTCACCCAGAGTGATTACATTGCCTTCAGATGCTCAGTTAGATCAGATAAATCTCGACAGGGCTATAGCAATTTTCAAGGACCGATTTGCCGATGCCAGCGATTTCACATATCTCATGGTAGGTAATTTTAAAGTCGAAGAGGTTATTCCCCTTCTTGAAAAGTATATAGGCGGACTCCCTGCAATAAAAAGAAAGGAAACATGGCGAGACGAAACGCCTGGATTCCCTAAAGGACTGGTTGTTGTAGATGTTCCTAAAAATTCAGAACCACAGAGCACAGTAGCAATGGTTTGGAAAGGCGACTTCAAATGGAATGATCAGGATCGTCAGGGTTTCAATATGTTAATGAACATTCTGGCAATAAAATGCAGGGAATCGATGCGGGAAGACCAGGGCGGAGTATATGGAGTAAGCATTAACGGTTCTGCATCAAAACTGCCAAAACCACAGTTCACTGTTTCTGCTTCATGGGGTTGTAATCCTGAAAATATTAAAAAGCTCTCGCAGACAGTACTGGATGAAATGGAAAAAATTAAAAAAGATGGTCCGACTGAAACAGATTTAAATAAGGTTAAGGAGACTTTAATCCGCGAAAGAGAAACAAAGGTGAAAGAGAATGGATTCTGGCTGACCGCACTTCAGAATCATTTCTTTAATGGCGATGCCCTTCTGTCTCTTGACGATTATAAGACATTTGTTAATTCCTTTACGCAGGATAAAATAAAAGTATTGGCTAACAAATATTTAAATACCAGTAGTTATGTGCAGGTAGCTTTGACTCCGGCACCAAAAACTGAAACAAAATAATTTGGTTTGATCCATAATTTAAATAGAGGGAGATAATCTTTTGTGATTTCCGGGAAAATAGCTGAATTAACCCCCCTTTAGGCCCTATGTTTGTAAAACATAAGTTTCAGAATAGTTATTAGGTTTGAATAGTTACGAAGTATTAACCCAATAAAATCTGAAACTTATGAAAGCACAAGTTAAGAAAATTGATTTTACTGATCAAAACATTTATGTTGGTTTTGACGCACATTTAAAAAGCTGGAAAGTTACAATTATGGCAGAGGATATTAGTATATAAGACCTTTACACAACCACCAAAACCTGAGATTTTGTATAATTATCTACAAGAATCATTTTCCGGGAGGTACTTATCATACAGCTTATGAAGCAGGATTTTGCGGATATTGGATCCACGACAAATTAGTATCTTTTGGGATAAAATCAATTGTGGTTAATCCGGCAGATATTCCAACAACAGATAAAGAAAGAGTGCAAAAAGAAGATAAAAGAGATAGTCGAAAGATAGCCCGTTCTTTAAGTAGTGGCAATCTTACTCCTATTTACATACCTTCATTAAAAACGCAGCGAGACAGAAGTTTGTTACGAACAAGAGCTATGTTGGTAAAAGACCTAACCCGGTATAAAAATCGGATTAAATCATTTTTATATTTTTATGGAATAAGTATAGATGACTCTTCATGAATCCTCAAAGTCATTGGTCAAACAGATTTATGAAATGGCTTGAGAGTATAGACACTGGGAGAAGAAAGTGGAAAAGAAGCATTAAATGTGTTAATCTCAGAATGTAAAAACCTGCGAACTATCAATTTTGAATATCACCAAACAGGTGCGACAATTATCACAGACAGAAACTTATCAGGAACAAGTAATTGTTGTTAAGAAGTATCCCAGGAATAGGATTATTAACAGCAATGATCATATTAACGGAACTTGAAACGATAAATCGCTTTAGGAACCTTGATAAAATGTGTGGTTATATAGGACTGGTTCCATCAACAAAATCATCAGGAGAAAAGGAAAGAACAGGAGATATAACTCCACGAGGACATAATGTTCTTACGAACTGCAATTATCGAAAGTTCATGGACAGCAATAAGGAACGATCCATCATTAATGAAGAAGTTACTTCTCATTATTGTAAAAGAATGGACCAAAATAAAGCAATAGTAAAAATAGCGAAGAAACTTTTAAGCAGAATACGCTTTGTTTTAACACAATAACAAACCATATATATGTTCAATAATATAATTAATATATCTATATAAAAATCATGATAATTAAGTGAGACTGTTACCTGCCCCCTGCAGTTCTTCACCAGAATCTGCTACCTTTAGGCGACAGCTCACTTTCTATAAAAATTAAATCAAGGCAATGCAGTTCAAAATTGAATCTGCTAATAGAAGGATGTTTTTATAGATAATGTTCTTTAAATGAAAAAATTACTCCCTGAATCTTGGTTTACAACATAGAAGGGGGGCAGGGGGGCAAAATACAGGAAGACGGAAGCACTTTGCAGTGCAGGAGGGCAAAATCAGGAAGAGAGGAACATTAAAATAGCCCGTGCAATTCGGCGTTTATTTTGTCAATTACCTCACTGAGATGATCTCTGTTATTGGGAAAATTATAGTGGTCGGCTTCGATAATAAGAACCTTACCCAGGTTGTATGTCTCCATCCAGGCCTCATACCTTTCGTTTAGTCTTTTAAGGTAATCGATACGGATTGAGCTTTCATACTCCCTGCCCCGCTTCTGGATCTGATTTACAAGTGTGGGAACAGAGGCTCTCAGGTATAGTAACAGATCGGGAGGTTTCACCAGGGAGCTCATCATCTTAAAAAGGGTGGAGTAGTTATCAAAGTCACGTGTCGACATCAATCCCATCGAATGAAGGTTAGGTGCGAAAATATAAGCATCCTCATAAATTGTTCTGTCCTGTATAATTGTTTTATCAGATTTTCTGATTTCCAGTATCTGACTGAAACGTGAATTAAGAAAATAGATTTGCAGGTTAAATGACCATCGTTGCATATCTTCATAGAAATCATTAAGATATGGGTTATCATCAACATCCTCATAATGAGCAACCCAACCGTATTGTTTTGCAAGCAGCCCTGCCAGTGTTGTCTTGCCCGATCCGATATTTCCTGCAATAGCTATGTGCATAAGTCCAGATATATTATTTTAACATTCTATAAAATTACTAAACTTTAATCAATTTTAATTCCTGCGATCTTATAAAGATCCTCAATAAACTCACGTGAATTGGAAAGCCTGGGTACTTTATTCTGCCCCCCGAATTTATTTTTTGTTTTTAGCCATTTATTAAAGGTACCTGCGGGCACCTGCCTGACGACAGGTAAAACAAGATTAAGGTCCCTGAATCGTTTGGCTTCGTAATCAGAGTTAACCGACTTAAGGGAGCTATCAAGTGAATCAATAAACAAAGATAAATCTGATGGAATTTTGTCGAATTCAATAATCCACTCATGAGATCCTTTTGAAACATCACTCATAAAAACAGGGCCTGCTGTATATTCCGTGATCACTGCTCCTGTAGCTTTACAGGCCGATTCAAGAGCTTTATCAGCATTGTCAATAATCACCTCTTCACCAAAGACATTAATAAAGTGTTTTGTTCGTCCCGAAATCATGAATCTGTAAGGATTCAGACAGGTAAATACAATGGTATCTCCCATCATGTATCTCCAAAGCCCGCCATTAGTTGAAATGATAATAGCATAATTCACACCTGTTTCAACTTCCGCAATAGTGTACACAGGAGGATTATCTGAAGTGACCTTTTCTGCAGGGATGAACTCATAAAAAATTCCGTAATCGAGCATAAGCAGCATATCATTGCGCAAGGGATCATCCTGAATTCCAAAGAATCCTTCCGAAGCGTTGTATGTCTCCATGTAATTCATCTGGTCGCCAGCAATCAGTTTCTTATATTGTTCACGATAGGGAGTGAAACTTATACCCCCGTGAAAAAATACTTCAAGATTCGGCCATACATCAAGCAGGTTCTTTTTCCCGGTGAAGGAGAGTATCTGTTTAATTAAAACAAGATACCACGATGGGACTCCTGAAAGGCTGGTGACATTTTCATTAACTGTAGATTTTGTTATCAGGTTTAGCTTTTCTTCAAAATCTTCAAGAAGGGCAATTTTTTGTTTTGGAGTTCTGATTATATCAACCCAGAATGGTGCATTTTCAATAAGGATCGCAGAAAGATCGCCATATAAGGAATCGTTACTGAACTGATTCATTCTGTGACTGCCACCCAACGTGAGACTCTTGCCTGAAAATATCTGTGTCTCGGGTCTCTGCGAGGTATAAATAGCAAGAATATCTTTTCCGGCTCTGTAATGACATTCTTCAAGAGCTTCCCGGCTCATTGGAATAAACTTGCTTTTTGAAGAAGTGGTACCGGAAGATTTTGCGAACCATTTTATCTCACCTGGCCATAAGAGATCAGATTCTCCCTTACGAAGTCTCTCAACATATGGAATTATGTCCTCATATGTTTGCACCGGGAATCTTGTTTGATATTCCCGTATTGAAGCAATGGATGAGTAATCGTATCTTATTCCCCATTCAGTCGATGCAGCTTTTGCAAGAAGCTGGTATAAAGTCCGCTGCTGTGTCTCAAAAGGGTACTTTTTAAATTGATCTATCTGATTTATACGCTTTATATTCAGCCGGTTAATTATAGAGGGAATAATTGCCATTATCTTCTCAGTTTGTCATTTAAAGATAGATAAAAAACATCATCAGACACACAAATGAATCATTTGAAAACATCCTTCAGAACCTCAAGTGATCTGATCTTTTTAAGACCCGGAAGATGAAGTGAATAGAATCTGACAAGCGTTTCAAGTACTTCATTCCGGAGGTTCCCGTTAAGAGATATCCGGGATATATTGTCATACGACGCTACAAAAAAATCTGCAAGGATAGTTGAAATTTCCTCGTTAGCATAATTACCATGAACAGGAGGTACCGGAACAAAGACACCATTTGTCATGTCAAAAAACACATCAGCCTTGTTTATCCGCCGACCCGGTTCGAATCCAAGAAAACTGCTGAGGCCAGCCAGAAAAGCTATATGGAAATTTGCATAACCTTCATCACTTCCGTCGAAATATTTTATTGATTCTTCTATAAAGTCAAACATCTCATCATGAGGGCTTTCCTCTTTAAGAACTGAGGTTAATACTTCGCCAAGAAAAATTGCAACACAGCTTTTCTTAATATTGGAATAGATATCATATGGGGTGAAAGAGACCGAAAACTCTTTCAGGATCTGCATTTCATGAGAAGCCTTATAGTTTAACTCCAGATCGAGGATGAACATCGGTTGAAAAAGGATATTATGTTTTCCTGTTTTCCTGTTTCTCATACCTCTTATCAGGAATGATTGTCTCCCGAATTTTCTTGTATATACCTGGACTACAATACCTGAATCAGTGTATTTTATCTGATGGAGTACTATTCCTTTGGTTTTTTCCAGCATATTTGTTCGAGGTTTTCCCAAATTTAGAATTAAAGAAATTTGTAACCTATTCATTATTGATCTTCGTCACCCCGAGCCCAAGGGGAGCGAAGAAAATCAATTTACTCCCCTTGGGAATGAGGTAAATAAAGTGATTTTCAAGCGATTTGTAGGCACTCAAGTCATTAATAAATGTAATTCTCAACTGAAATTTATTATATTTACTGATCAATCAATTCTGTTATGCCAGTAACTAATAATGAAGAGTTATTAAAACGGATTGCCCGGCTTGTTAAGCAGAACCAGGAACTTGAGGAACATATCAAGAATCTGGAAAAGACAAATGAAAAGCTGACAAAGGATAATGATAAGATCAAGGCTCTTTATGAAAAGATCTCTCCGGAAGGATTGAAGGCGGACCATGAAGGAGAAAGAAGAGAGAAGTCGCTGAAATTTAATATGGCGACAGTCCTGTTCGCAGATATCCACGGTTTCTCAAAGCTCGACGAGGGGATCAATTCTTCAATTATTATGGATGAGCTTGATGAGATTTTTTTTGAATTTGAAAATATTGTCACGAAGTATAAAATTGAAAGGATCAAAACAATTGGCGATACATATATGTGTGCCGGAGGAATACCTGTCAAAAACATAACAAATCCTGTTGATGTTGTAATGGCTGCTGTGGAGATGAGGGATTTTATTGAAAAATTTGAGATAAAGAAGAGAGGAAGCGATAAACAGGACCTGGGATTTAAAGATCGGCATTCATTCGGGCCCTGTAACTGCTGCAATCTCAGGCAGAAAGAAACTTAACTACGACATTAAAGGAGATACAGTAAATACAGCCAGCCGTGTTGAGGCGAGTTTCTGATAACGGAACAATTCTTATTTCAGTTATGACCTATGAACTCATAAAGGAGTTCTTTGATTGTGATTACTTTGGTAAGCTCCCGGTTAAATACAAAGATGATCTCCAGATGTATAAAGTGAGAGGGCTGAAACCCGAGTTTTCGGTCGACGGCAATGGTGTATTACCTAATAAGTCATTCAGAATAAAATTCGGTCTTATACAGTTTACGGATATCCAGGAGATTATATTAGATAAACTCGAAATGGATCTGCCCGGTTACCTTTTTTATCACAATGTAAAACACACTGTTGATGTAGTTACGGAAGTTGAACTGATAGGTTGGGGTGAGGGTTGTTCCGATGAGGAGATACTGTTACTGAAAACAGCCGGTCTGTTTCATGATGCCGGACATACAATTGCTTACGATAATCATGAATATTACGGAGCACAAATGGCCAGGGAGATGCTTCCCCAGTTCAACTATACTCCTGAACAGATCGATAGGATTTGCGAATTAATAATGTCCACCAAATTACCACCACGACCTTCCAATCTTCTTGAAAATATAATTTGTGATTCTGATCTTGATTACCTTGGAAGGAGCGATTTCATCCCGGTTTCAAACACCCTTTATGAGGAGCTTAAGGCACAGAATAAAATGGGCTCGTTAAACGACTGGAACAAGATACAGGTTAAATTCATTTCCGGACATCAGTATTTTACCAAAACGGCAAGAAGTCTCAGGGAGGTAAATAAGCAACTGCAGATTGAAAGAATACAGAACCTGATAACAGAATAGAAATTAATGTAGGGAACGGTCGCGACCGTTCCCAGCAAAAGGAATGGTCGCGAACATTCCCAGCAAAAGGAACGGTCGCGACCGTTCCCTACATTAATTATTTTATTACCAGCATTTTGGTAACATATGATTGTGAACCATCATTGCTCGCACAAAAAACCAGATAAACTCCCGTGGCTACGCGCCGTCCGGTATAAGTATTCAGATCCCATGTAGCCTGCCCCCCGTCAGATACTGTTTTAAATACAAGGTTCCCGCTTATATCGGTTATCCTGATCTGAGAATCCTTCATAAGTCCTGTAATGGTAACATTCCCCTTATAATCTTCTCTTACCGGATTTGGGAAAGTATATACATTTTTAAATTTTTCTTCTCCCGTCGTGGCGTCTCCCCGGAAAGACTGAATTCCTTTTAAAGTTCCGAACCATACCTCTCCTGTTTTATTATCTACTGCAATAGTCACAATAGAATTTGAAAGGATCGGGCTGTTTTGTTCGTTGAAATTTTTTATACGGGTGGTACCATCGGAAGAAAGAAGGTACACCCCGGAACTGGCTGTGCCCAACCATTTCCTGTTGGCTCCGTCAACTGCAATGGAAGTAATAGTTTCTGTCTTAAGTACATAATCAGCCTGGTTAGTTCCGTCATTCCTGGAGGTCTTAATCCGGCTGGCTTTCAGATCAATATCAAAAACTTTTTCCGGATTGTAATAGATCAGCGGCCCCTGATCCGTACCAACCCAAATATTGCCGTCGAGATCTTCCGCAATCGAATATACAAATGAAATTGGCTGATTTTCAATATCATGTACCAGGATCTTCTTAGATCTGTCATCATTGAAAACATCTGGAGTATTGTTGTCGTCCAATATGAACAGCCCATATCCTCTTGGCAGGATTATCCATTTTTGACCTGTTCTGGTAATAATTATATCTCCTATTGTTGGGGCATCAATTGTTACAGGATTTACAATCCAGCTTCCATCTGGTTTCAAGACTTTAATGCTGCCTGGAACCTCTGTCTGAGTCAGCCAGAGATTTTTTGATTTGTCCATTGCCAGACCACACACTCGTACATAGGGTCGGCCCGGGATTATTGTCTGTAAAGGAGAATTTGACTCAATGTACTGTTTTACAAGGTTGTTATTCTGGTATTCAAGTAATCCTCCACCCCAGGTTGATACAAACATATGACTGTTATTATCCGGGTCAGTAACCGATCTCATCGGGTCAATAATTGTACCTGACGGGAGGGAGATCCAGCTGTTATTTTCATATATTGAAACCTGTAATGGTCTCCCCTGATTATTCCACGACACATCGGTGCCCCCTCCGCAGATTACTGGTTTTCCCATTTTGCGAGATTATACTAAAAGCATTATTGGAAACAGGTCCGGGAAGTGTCAGAGCTGAGAAAAACGATAAATTTTCACCTCTGACCAGCCCTGAATTAAGATCTGCTATCCATATATCTCCGTTGTTTATTACCGCCTGAGAGATATTTGGCACTCCCCATCCATATGATGAAATAGTGTTTTGGAGCGATCCATTTTGATTATAATATCTTATTGAAGTCGGGGAAGAGATTGTAAAACCCTCATTGGCAATATCAAAAGATTTATTATAGATTCCTGAAGTGAATGAGAACAAAGAACTGATCTCATCCACAACATAAACATGGTCACCTCCGGAAACAGGATCAGACAGGTTTGCATACAATTTATTTCCCGAAAAGATCAAAGATGTATAATTTCCTGCTGGATTTGGCAGAATATTTAAAAGGTTCCAGTTACCGAAATATGACAGCCCCGTATTTGTAAGATCGGCCGAATATACTCCCATCTCTGTGGCTGCAAAGATTTTACCTTTTCCGAAAGCAATATCCCATACTTCTGCGTTATCTGATCCGGTTCCCGGTTTCCATGTATCCCAAATCTCATTTTTGTTAAGATCCACGACAACAATTCCGAAGCTTGATGCCATATAGGCATACTTGCCATTAGTCCTTATTTTATTAATTTCTTTTTTTCCGGGAATATATTTTCTGCTGATATCAGGAATATTATAAATGGTATTGTTTTTAAGTAAATCAACATTTGTGCTAGAATAGGCAATTATAAGTGTCTTATTCTCTTCTGACCAGTCTATGGTTCTTATCCCAGTTTCTGAAAGTCCGTTGATGCGTGACATTTTCTTAAGTTCGGCAAATGATTTATTATAAACAATTATTGATGAGCCGGTTGATGCAAAAACCTCATCAATACCCGCAGTAACACAATCTGCCGTGTTATAGATAAGGTGATCTGACCATGATCCAACAGGTGTTTGTCCTTGTAAATTAGCTAAAACCAGGAAAAAAAGTTGTATGGTCAATATTCTTCTCATCAGAAATTTAAACAATTAAATCACTTCTTTATTGTCCGGAACCTGATACTGAAGCAGAAACTCTCTTAGTTTTTCAAATGCTCTTGCCCTGTGAGAAATTCTGTTTTTTTCTGATAGCTCCATTTCCGCAAATGTGAGTGTTTTTCCCTCAGGCACAAATATCGGATCATAGCCAAACCCTTCTTTCCCTTTTTTTTCACTGATGATAGTCCCATTTACAATTCCTTCAAAAAGATACTCTTTCCTTTCCAGGATCAAAGCAATTACTGTTCTGAACCTGGCTTTCCTGTTGTCTGTCCGTTCAAGCATGGATAACACTTTTTCGATATTTGCAGATGAATCCTTGTTCTCGCCGGCAAACCTGGCTGAATGTACCCCCGGCAATCCATTTAATGCTTCTATTTCAAGTCCGGTGTCATCGGCAAAAACATCCATACCGGTACTGTTATAAACATATCTGGCTTTGGCGAGCGCATTACCTTCAATAAGTGCTTCCGTCTCGGGAATATCCTCTCTGATATTGATATCACCAAGACTTAAGAGCTTAAAACTATTGCCCAGAAGACTCTTTATCTCTATTATTTTGTGTTCATTATTCGAAGCAAAGACTAATGTCATGGTATCATATTCTATTAATAAGCGAAAGTACTCAAAATTGAGCTTTCCTTTTGACCTGATTTTTATAAGTGCTACATTTGGTTAATAAAAGCAAGATAATAGTTTATGTCTTATTTCGTAAGATTGAATTTTCTTTTTGGGATCATTTTGATTTCAATCCTTGTGAACCCTTCTGCAGCACAAACTTCCTATGATTCAGAAGCAACACCCTCAATAAAACGAATTCTGGTGAACGGAGATTCTGTAATTTTTACTTCAGACAGTACTCAAATATTGAAACACGACCTTATACATACTTTTGTTTTGAACTACCGGCATAATAACATCTTATTCGAGTTGCAGCCAGACAGTATCAATTACCAGTTTTTTCTTGAGGGATTTGACAAATCATGGAGCAGATGGAAGCGCGTTGGCTTTACCAGCTACACAAATCTTCCTGCCGGAAAATACCTGTTTAAAATAAGGTACATAAACTCGGGAGAGAGTGGCGGACAGCTCTCTTTGCTCTCAATGAGAGTGTTACCTCTGTGGTACTTTTCGCGACTTGCAATAATACTCTATATTATATTGTTTTCCCTGATAATCTGGTTTCTATACGATCACCTTAATCTCAGTTTTGCTCATAAGCTACATATGCTCGAGCAGATCATCAACAAGAGAACTGAAGACCTGATAATTGAAAAAGAAAAATCTGAAACATTACTAGCAAATGTCCTTCCCAAGAATACGGCAAATGAAATAATGGAAAAGGGGAAAGCTACAAAGATCAAATATAATTTTGTTACAGTTCTTTTTTCTGATATTCAGGGTTTCACAAAAATTGCTGAAGAGACAAACCCTGAAATTTTAATAGATGAGCTTGATAAATTCTTTTTCCATTTTGACTCGGTGGTGGAAAAGTTTGGAATTGAAAAAATAAAAACGATCGGTGATGCATATATGTGTGCAGGTGGAATTCCGGAGAAGAACCGTACTAATCCTGTTGAGGTTATTCTTGCAGCACTTGAAATGAAAGCTTATATGAATAAATTGAGGGAGACATCCGTGCTGGAAGGGATGAAGTTCTGGGATATACGAATTGGAATTCATACCGGAACTGTGGTTGCCGGTGTTGTCGGACAGAAGAAACTGTCGTATGATATTTGGGGAGATACAGTGAATATTGCGAGCAGGATGGAATCTTCGGGCGAAGCTGGCAAAATAAATATCTCAGGTACCACATTTGAATTTGTTAAGGAATTTTTCTCATGTGAATACCGCGGGAAAATGCCTGTCAAATACAAAGGAGAGCTTGAAATGTATTTTGTTGATGGGATAGTGCAGGATCTGGTTGATGAAAATGGTGGCCCTAACAGAAAATTTGTGGTTAAGATGCAAATGATCAAACTTCAGGATATAGAGGAAATGATAATCAAACTGTTTGATGATGAAGCTCCGCCAAACCTGTATTTTCACAATTCGGCAATGGTAAAAAATATCACCAACCAGGTGGAAATACTTTCCAGGGCTGAGAACCTGCCTGATGAAGAGTTTATTAATCTTAAACTTGCTTCAGTATTTCTTTATACAGGATTCATCTCGGATTATTATAAACCGATGGAAGCTTCATTTCGCCTGGTTGAAGAGATCCTGCCGGGATATGGTTTTAATCAGAAAAATATTGAATCCTCAAAAAAAATCATTCAAAACTCTTTTGGTGATATTCAGGAATCTCTTGCAGATAATATCCTTCACGATGCCAGATATGATTATCTCGGTCGTGTTGATTATATAAAACTTACCGATAAGTTATTGCGGGAAAGAACGGAGTACGGCGAACATTCTGACAGTAAGACATGGATTGAGATTCAACGGAAGCAATTATCAAATCATGAATTTCTTACGGTGACTGCACGACTTCTCAGGAGTGTACTTCCGGAGGACCAGATCTCATTACTTCAGGAGTATAATGAATAATCTAAATTCATATAGAAAAGTGTTTAAAATAAGTTTTTAAAATGTACTTTTACCGGCATATTTTAATACCCGGTATTTATGGAGAAGTTCGATTGGGGATGCCTGCCATTCGGTTATATGAAAACAGATTATAATATCCGTTGTATCTGTAGAAATGGGAAATGGGGCAAACTGGAAGTTTCTGATTCGGAATATATTGATGTTCACATAGCTGCAACTGGATTGCATTATGGTCAGGAGGCATTCGAAGGCCTTAAAGCATATATGGGGAAAGATGGGAAGATCAGGTTATTCCGTTGGGAGGAAAATGCAAAAAGACTGATAGCTTCTGCAGATGGCATTAAAATGGAGGCTTTTCCTGTTGATCTGTTCAGGGAAGCATTATTTAAAGTAATTCAGCTGAATAAAAAATTTGTTCCCCCTTATGGATCTGGTGCAACCTTATATATAAGACCGCTTTTGTTTGGCAGTGGTGCTGAAGTCGGAGTGAAACCGGCTTCGGAATATACATTTCTGGTATTTGTTACACCTGTAGGTCCCTATTTCAAGGATGGAATAAAGCCGGTAAACATGCTGATATGCAGGGATGTAGATAGAGCTGCCCCATTAGGTACCGGTATTTACAAAGTGGGTGGTAACTATGCGGCAAGTATGCGAGCCATAATAGCTGCCCGCGACGGCGGATATTCCAATACAATCTTCCTGGATGCAAAAGAAAAGAAATATGTTGACGAATGCGGACCTGCAAATTTTTTCGGAATCAGAGATAATACCTATGTTACCCCTAAATCGGAATCAATATTGAATTCAATTACTAATATGAGCCTGATAGAGATTGCCGGGAGCCTGGGTATGAAAACTGAAAGAAGACAGGTTCCTGTTGATGAGCTTTCTTCCTTTGTTGAAACTGGAGCCTGTGGTACAGCAGCTGTTATAAGCCCTATTGCTAAGATTTTTGATCCTGAGAAAAATAAGATTTATGAATATTGTAAAGATGGGAAGCCTGGTTCAGAAACCATGAAACTTTACAATAAACTTACCTCAATTCAGAACGGGGATGAACCGGATCCATTCGGGTGGGTTACTTTTGTGGAATAAGATAAAAGATAAAAGTAAAAAGATAAAAGTAAAAACAGTTTTATAAGTGGTTTTTAAGTCCCTCTCCCCTGGGAGAGGGATTTAGGGAGAGGTAGATCGGGGATGAACCGGATCCATTCGGGTGGGTTACTTTTGTGGAATAAGATAAAAGATATAAGTAAAAAGAGTGAAGCATAAAGAATCGGGATATTCCAAGACAAGGCTGAGAAGTTCCTATCTGACACTGATAATAAGTGTCTCTCTGGTTCTTTTTCTTCTTGGAATTCTGGGCCTTGTTCTGATAAATGCCAGGGAACTATCGGATTATTTGCGCGAAAGCCTATCGTTCACCATATGGCTTGATGACGGAGCAAAAGAGCCGGATATCAGGATGTTACAGAAAGACCTTGATGCTAAAGCTTACGTGAAATCGACAGAATATGTTTCTAAAGACGCCGCTGCCATAAAATTGAAAAAAGATCTGGGGGAAGATTTTATCAGTTTTCTTGGTGATAATCCGCTGCCCCCGTCAATTGATGTATACCTTTTCGCAGGTTTTACCAGTCCCGATAGTGTCGCAAAAATCGAAAAGTATGTTTTGGAGTATCCTTTTGTGAAAGAAGTCTCTTATCAGGAATCGTTGCTTTTTCTGATTAACGAAAACGTTAAAAAGATCAGTTTGTTTCTTCTTGTAATAAGTACATTCCTTTTTCTTATTGCACTGACAATCATCAACAATACAATCAGACTTTCGATCTATTCCAGACGTTTCATAATTCGTACTATGCAGCTGGTAGGGGCGACAAGGGCATTCATACGAAGACCATTTCTTATTCAGAGCGCTATCCATGGATTACTGGCAGCACTTGTTGCATTGAGCTTATTAATGGGAATGCTGTACTTGATTGAGAAAGAATTCTTCCTCATGTTTAGCTTTGAAAGCACTTACCTTTTAATTCTGCTCGGAACTTCAATTATAGTAACAGGTGTTTTGATTAATATTATCTCTACATTTTTTTCCGTTAACAGGTATCTGAGTATTTCTGAAGACAAACTTTATTATTGATTTATTATGAGCACAAAAAATGAGAATAAGGAAAAATTAAATTTTGCCCTTGGCCGCGAAAACTACAAATTGCTGGCTATTGGATTCGCAATAATAGTAATAGGATTCCTGCTGATGCTTGGTGGCAAATCTCCAAGTCCCGATAAGTTCAGTGACAATATTTTCAGCTTCCGGAGGATTACACTTGCTCCGATAGTAGTTCTGGCAGGATTTATATTCGAAATCTGGGCTATCATGAAAAAGCCTAAAGAATAGTAAGACAATTTTCAAACAGAACTCTCGATCTGGTATTAAATCAGCTTCAGGAATAATATTTTCTGGTTAAAGTACATCTGAATTATGCACATACTTCAAGCAATTATTATAGGCATCGTGGAAGGAATAACTGAGTTTCTGCCTATTTCTTCAACCGGCCATATGATTATAGCCCAAAAACTACTTGGCATTGAACCCGACAGTTTCGTTAAGCTGTTCACCGTAAATATCCAGTTTGGTGCTATATTATCGGTTATTGTTTTATATTGGAAAAGGTTTTTTCAGACGTTAGATTTTTATATAAAATTGTTTATTGCTTTCTTACCCGCTGCAATCCTGGGTTTTCTGTTTAGCGGATATATTGACAAGATGCTGGAGAGTGTTCTGGTAGTAGCTGTTTCTCTTGTTCTCGGAGGTATTTTTCTCCTCTTTGTCGATTCATTGTTTAATAAGCCTTCTGAAGATCAGAAAATATCCTTCACTAAAGCCATTATTATCGGCTTGTTTCAGACCATTGCTATGATTCCGGGTGTTTCGCGGTCTGCTGCAACAATCGTTGGAGGATTAACTCAAAAATTGAGTCGCAAAAATGCAACAGAGTTTTCGTTTTTTCTCGCTGTACCGACAATGTTTGCGGCGTCAGCTTATGAGATGATAAAATCGTATAAATCGATCCAACCCCAGCATATCAATATTTTAATAATTGGAAATATAGTTGCCTTTCTGGTAGCTATGCTGGCAATAAAAGGGTTTATAACGTTTCTCACTAAACATGGATTTAAGGTTTTTGGTTATTACAGGATAATTGTTGGCGCAATTATATTGATACTTCTGGCCACAGGCACCGATTTAAATTTAGCAAAATGAATTTTCTAGAAGGAGAAGTATTATTATTTGACAAGCCGTTATATTGGACTTCCTTTGACCTTTCAAATAAAATCAGCATATTAATCAGATCCGCTCTCGGGATAAAAAAAATCAAGGTCGGTCATGCCGGGACACTCGATCCGCTTGCCACCGGCTTAATGATAATTTGTACAGGGAAAGCGACTAAAAAAATCGATACTTACCGCGATCTTGACAAAGAATACATAGCAACATTTCATCTTGGAGAAACCACCCCTTCATTCGATCTTGAAACGCAAACCGATAATCAATATCCGACCGGGCATATAACAGAAGATCTGGTTAAAGAAGTACTGTCCGGCTTCGTAGGTGAACAGCAACAGCTTCCCCCTATGTATTCTGCCAAACTCATAGAAGGGAAAAGAGCATACGAATATGCCAGGAAAGGGATACACAGGGAACTTGCACCAGTTACCGTTTTTTTCAGGGAGATTGAATTAATTTCGTTCGATGTTCCCGAGGTCAGAATCAGGCTGGTATGCAGTAAAGGAACATATATACGATCTTTTGCCAGGGATTTCGGTAAAGCATTAAAAAGCGGGAGCTATTTATCAGCTCTTGAAAGAACAGCAATTGGCATGCATCATGTAAAAAATGCCTGGACTATTGAAAAATTCAAGGAATATGTCGGGCAAATGAACATTACAAAAATAGATACACTCAATTGAAACAATATAGAAAATTTTACGTATAATGGACTTTTCTAATTTACAATGATTATATCAATATTATGAAACTATCGCAATTCAGGTACAATTTGCCGCAGGAACTTATCGCCCTCTATCCGTCTGAGAACAGGGATGAATCGAGATTATTGGTTGTTAATAGAAAAAGCGGTGAGCTGCAACACAAGATATTTAAGGATATTACTGAGTATTTTAATGAAAATGATGTTTTGGTCTTCAATAATACAAAGGTTTTTCCGGCAAGGTTATACGGGAATAAAGAAAAGACAGGTGCTGAAATAGAAGTATTCCTGTTAAGAGAATTAAACAGGGAACAACGATTGTGGGATGTACTGGTCGATCCGGCCCGGAAAATCAGAATTGGGAATAAATTATATTTTGGTGAAGACGACCTTTTAGTTGCAGAAGTTATTGATAATACAACATCCAGGGGCAGAACACTGAGGTTCCTTTTTGATGGTACATATGAAGAGTTTAAAAAAACATTGTACAGTTTGGGAGAGACACCCCTTCCAAAGTTTATCAACAGAAAAGTAGAACCTGAAGACAGTGAGAGATACCAGACCATTTTTGCAAAGCACGAAGGCGCGGTTGCTGCACCCACCGCCGGATTGCATTTCAGCAGAGAGTTGCTGAAAAAGCTTGAAATAATAGGTGTCGAATTTGCTGAAATAACTCTTCATGTTGGTCTGGGCAATTTCAGAAGTGTAGATGTGGAGGACCTCACTAAACACAAAGTAGATTCTGAGCGGATAGTGATCACCGACGAATCTGTTGAAATTGTTAACAAAGCAAAAGATAATAAATACAAGATATGTGCTGTGGGTACGACTGTTGTCAGAACCCTCGAGAGCTCAGTCTCTACCGATGGCTATCTGAAACCATTTGACGGCTGGACAAATAAATTTATCTTTCCTCCTTATGAATTTAAAGTTCCTGATATGATGATAAGTAATTTTCATCTTCCATATTCCACTCTTCTGATGATGGTATCAGCGTTTGCCGGCTATGATCTGCTCTTTGAGGCATATAAAACAGCAGTTAAGGAGAAGTATCGCTTTGGCACCTATGGAGATGCTATGCTGATAATTTAATCCTCACACTCTGCCTTCTGAAATCAACCTGCTCCTTAGCAGGTTTTTTTGTTTGGCAAAACCTGTTGTCAAAGAATTATTTCGGTTAGTCAAAAAAAACCCTGAACATCTGAAATATTTTTTATCTTTAACTTAATATAAAATGGTTAGGCCAGTGCAACCATGGTTGATATTTTGAAGTCTTAAAATAAGTGAATAGTTGATTCCGTTTATATTAGGTAGAACGGATACAAAATATGATACTAAATATTGATCGGTTTTAAAAAAAAAAGAGTTTAGAACCGGACAATAATTTATTTGTATTTTACTGAACCTGAAAGTTTGATTTCTGCAATTGTAAATATTGTTTCTTTTAGTTAACTCAGTTTCCGGGAAGCTGAAGAACTGGTTTATTGGAAAGTTGTTGCTGGTTGCCGGTTGCTGGTTGCTCGTTGGTAATACTCTCGTTGGACAATCTGTTGGAGATTATGGTACAGATTATACTGACGGTTACATTTAGAGCCTGGGGTATGGCATCAAACTGGGTAGTATGTCAGACAGCCGGAACATGGGCCGGAGCTACAGTTGCCCCATCTCCTCCGGATAATACGGTCAACAGAGTTTGGATAAGAACGAATTCTAATATAACAATTGATAATACCAACAGAACTTGTGAGAACCTGACCATATATGGGAATATTTCCTGGACCGGAACAGGTACTTTAACAATTAACGAAAACTTTGACGGTGACGGAAGCACCACCGGTGCTACAAATACAGTAATTATAAATGGGAATTCAACTTTAGGTAGCGGTGCCACCTTAACATTTGGTTCTATTCTTCAGATAAATAGCGGGTTTACAGTAACTAATAACGGGAGTTTAGTTTTAAATAATAATCTTATAGGTTCTGCTTCGAGTTCTACATGGACAAATTCAACTAACTCGAGCTTATCAGTTTCCGGTGAATTACTGGCTACCGGAACATTAAATGCCTCAGCTTCCGGAAATACAGTTATATACAAAGGAACCGGGTCACAAAATATTAAGACCCCTTCCTCAAATTATTACAATCTTGTAACCTCAGGTGGTGGTGCCAAAACTTTGTCAGCCGATATTACCGTCAGTAATGTGCTTACTATGACATCCGGGAATATTGTAACCGGAACGCATACCCTGACACTTACAAACTCCGCATCCACTGCATTGACTTATACATCAGGGACAATAATTGGAAGATTTAAAAGAGGAGTGGTTACCCCTTCAGCCGATTACCTTTTTCCAATCGGTACATCATCATACAGCACTTCTGCCACTTTTAATTTTGGGACTTTAGGAGCTGCTGTTGATATTACGGCAGAATTTATCGAATCCCCCCCTGGTTTAGCCGGCCTTCCATATAATGACGGTGGTAGTACTTTGAGTAATACTTTTCAGGAGGGTTATTGGCATTTCATCAGTTCCGCTGCCCCGGCTAATACCTATACTCTTACATTAACAGGTAACGGGTTTACAAGCTATGTCATTGATGCTAATTCAAGGATTACGGGAAGAAATGCTGCCATTCCAAACTGGCAGGCCTTTGGCACTCATGGTAGCGTTACAAATCAGACAATCACCAGAACAAACGTTTCCAACCTCAATGCCACTTCATTCGATTACGCTTTTGCTACATCCTGCAATACAGTTGCAAATGCCGGAAGTGATGCTTCAATCTGCAAGGGAGGTAATACAACCCTTAACGGTTCCGGAGGAACGGCATATTCGTGGAGCCCTGCATATGGCTTGAGTGCAACAAATATCGCCAATCCGATCGCAAGCCCGGGAGTGACCACTACTTATACCCTTACTGTAACAAACGGAGGGTGTACAAATACAGATAAGGTCACTGTAACAGTAAATCCTTTACCACCGGCTGCTTTGGGCTATGCTTTTCAAAAAGCTATAACAATATATGGTTCCCAGGTCTCGGGAAGCGCCAGCTTAATTGATTTCCCGATGCTTTTAAGTGTCACAGATAATGATTTGAGAACATTTGCCAATGGTGGCAGGGTACAATCAGCATCCGGATATGACATCATCTTTGTAGACAATAACGGAAATAAACTGGATCATGAAATTGAATTATATACTGGTACATCCGGACGACTTGTTGCATGGGTAAGAATTCCCATACTGACTCCTACCGGAAACACAGTGATCAGAATGCTTTATGGTAATCCGCAGGCAACCACAAATCCATCTACACAAGGTGTCTGGAACAGCGACTATGCTGGTGTCTGGCACCTGCAAAACACCAATGATGCAACAGTTTATAACAATGCTGGTTCCGCTATCGGTGGCCCAACGTCAAATGCCGGTCAGATAGGTAATGGATATCTTTTTCATGGATCACCTGATTATATAAGGATACCTGATAATGCGTCTGTACACTTCTCCTCAGGATTAGTACTGTCTGCCTGGATTTATACCAATACTTATGGGGCCTGGAACAGGATAGTGGCTAAATCAAATGTTACAAATAATCCTCCATATACCATATATGGTTTATTATTTGATGATTCACAGCATATGCGACTGGAATTATCGAAAAGCGCTGCTCAGACATTTATAAACGGGAATGCCACTATTCAAACAGGCCAATGGTACTATGTTGTTGCAACATATGATGGATTAGTAAGACACCTGTATGTTAATGGAATATTAGGTGACGGGACAAGTAATGCAATAACCGGGAATATTGATCAGAATAATATAGCTTTATCAATAGGAGCATCTGATTTTAATGGTTCTCCTGCTGATTACTTCAGAGGAATAATTGATGAAGCCAGGGTTTTAAATATAGCTAAGAACGCAGATTGGATCCGTACGGAGTACAATAATCAAAGTTCTCCAGGTACTTTTTACGGTATTGGATCTGAAAGTCCGTATTCAGTTTACAGTTTCAATAATGTATGTTCCGGTAGTCCGATACCATATAGCGTACCTAATACCGCAGGCCATACATATACGTGGTCAGTTGTCGGTGGGGCGCCGTCATCTACTACAGGAAATAGCATCACTGTTACCTGGAATGCATCAGGACCCTATTCAATTCAGCTTACTGAAACATCAGGGAGTTGCAGCGCTTCATCAATTAATTATACAGTATCTGTCAATCCATCACCAAGCGCTCCTTCAGTCACCAATGCCGAGAGATGCGGAACGGGGTTTGTTACTCTTTCGGCAAGCGGAGCAGGCGCAGGAGAGGACTATAAATGGTATAATGCATTAACGGGAGGTGTTCCGCTTCAGACAAATGGTGGTTCATTTACAACTCCATCTATCATTGTGACAACAAACTACTACGTAACCAAATATAATACCACAACACTCTGTGAAAGTTATCCAAGGACTCTTGTAGTTGCAACAGTAAATGACAATCCGGCAATAACAGTACAACCAGCAGCGCCTGCTGATATATGTGAAGGTACAGGAACACAGGTTATGAGTGTCACTGCAACAGGATATAATCTCACATACCAGTGGCAGGAGAACCAGGGTTCAGGATGGAACAATATATCCAACGGGGGAGTTTACTCGGGAGCAACGACAATTTCACTTACTCTGACCAGTCCGACCCTGGTAATGAATGGCTACCAGTACAGGGTTATTGTTACAGGAGGCTGTGGAGCACCGGTTACCAGTAGTGCAGTATCAATAGTTGTCAGAGCCAATCCGGTAATAACAGTACAACCGTCAGCACCGGCAGCAGTATGTGAAGGTACAGGAACACAGGTTATGAGTGTCACTGCAACAGGATATAATCTCACGTACCAGTGGCAGGAGAACCAGGGTTCAGGATGGAACAATATATCCAACGGGGGAGTTTACTCGGGAGCAACGACAATTTCACTTACTCTGACCAGTCCGACGCTGGTTATGAATGGCTACCAGTACCGGGTTATTGTTACAGGAGGCTGTGGGGCACCGGTTACAAGCAGTGCAGTATCAATAGTTGTAAGGGCCAATCCGGTTATCACAGTACAACCTGTTGCACCGGCAGCAGTATGTGAAGGTACAGGAACACAGGTTATGAGTGTCACTGCAACAGGCTATAATCTCACGTACCAGTGGCAGGAGAACACAGGATCAGGATGGAACAATATATCCAACGGAGGAGTTTACTCAGGAGCAACGACAAGTTCACTTACTCTGACCAGTCCGACACTGGTGATGAATGGCTACCAGTACAGGGTTATTGTTACAGGAGGCTGTGGGGCGCCAGTTACCAGTAGTGCAGTATCAATAGTAGTCAGAGCCAATCCGGTAATAACGGTACAACCGTCAGCACCTGCAGCAGTATGTGAAGGTACAGGAACACAGGTTATGAGTGTCACTGCAACAGGATATAATCTCACATACCAGTGGCAGGAGAACCAGGGTTCAGGATGGAACAATATATCCAACGGAGGAGTTTACTCGGGAGCAACGACAATTTCACTTACTCTTACCAGTCCGACACTGGTGATGAATGGCTACCAGTACAGGGTTATTGTTACAGGAGGCTGTGGGGCGCCAGTTACCAGTAGTGCAGTATCAATAGTAGTCAGAGCCAATCCGGTAATAACAGTACAACCGTCAGCACCGGCAGCAGTATGTGAAGGTACAGGAACACAGGTTATGAGTGTCACTGCAACAGGATATAATCTCACATACCAGTGGCAGGAGAACCAGGGCTCAGGATGGAACAATATATCCAACGGAGGAGTTTACTCGGGAGCAACGACAATTTCACTTACTCTGACCAGTCCGACGCTGGTAATGAATGGCTACCAGTACAGGGTTATTGTTACAGGAGGCTGTGGGGCGCCAGTTACCAGTAGTGCAGTATCAATAGTAGTCAGAGCCAATCCGGTAATAACAGTACAACCGTCAGCACCGGCAGCAGTATGTGAAGGTACAGGAACACAGGTTATGAGTGTCACGGCGACAGGATATAATCTCACGTACCAGTGGCAGGAGAACACAGGATCAGGATGGAACAATATATCCAACGGAGGAGTTTACTCAGGGGCAACGACAAGTTCACTTACTCTTACCAGCCCGACGCTGGTTATGAATGGCTACCAGTACAGGGTTATTGTTACAGGCGGCTGTGGATCACCAGTTACCAGTAGTGCAGTATCAATAGTAGTCAGAGCCAATCCGGTAATAACAGTACAACCGTCAGCACCGGCAGCAGTATGTGAAGGTACAGGAACACAGGTTATGAGTGTCACTGCAACAGGATATAATCTCACATACCAGTGGCAGGAGAACCAGGGTTCAGGATGGAACAATATATCCAACGGGGGAGTTTACTCGGGAGCAACGACAATTTCACTTACTCTGACCAGTCCGACGCTGGTGATGAATGGCTACCAGTACAGGGTTATTGTTACAGGAGGCTGTGGAGCACCGGTTACCAGTAGTGCAGTATCAATAGTAGTCAGAGCCAATCCGGTAATAACAGTACAACCGTCAGCACCGGCAGCAGTATGTGAAGGTACAGGAACACAGGTTATGAGTGTCACTGCAACAGGATATAATCTCACATACCAGTGGCAGGAGAACCAGGGTTCAGGATGGAACAATATATCCAACGGAGGAGTTTACTCGGGGGCAACGACAATTTCACTTACTCTGACCAGTCCGACGCTGGTAATGAATGGCTACCAGTACAGGGTTATTGTTACAGGAGGCTGTGCGGCACCACTACCAAGTAATATAATATCAATTATTGTAAATGCATTACCCTTAGGAGTCTCCACGCCGGCCACTCAGACCGTCTGTTCGGATGCAGCCATCACCACTATAGTGCTGAGCACGAGCAACAGCATGGCAGGTACGACCTATGCGTGGACAAGAGATAACACAGTTGGTGTCACCGGTCTGGCAGCATCAGGCAAC